>NZ_JOIU01000023.1 GCF_000720135.1 Streptomyces sp. NRRL S-1022
TGGTACTGCAGGGGGGACCCTGTGGGAGAGTAGGACACCGCCGAACAATTTTTGAGGAAACCCCCGCACTTCGGTGCGGGGGTTTTCTGCGTTTAGGGTGACTTCATGAGATACGACCTCGTCATCTTCGACAACGACGGTGTCCTCGTGGACAGCGAGCCCATATCCAACCGGCTCCTGGCCGCCTATCTGACCGAGTTGGGGCATCCCACCTCCTACGAGGACTCCGTCCGCGACTACATGGGGTCGGCGATGCACCGGATCCACGAGCTGATCCTGGAGCGGACGGGCCAGCGGCTGCCGGCGGAATTCGACGAGGTCTTCCACCAGCGGGTGTTCACCGCGTTCGAGCGGGAGTTGCAGCCCGTGCCCGGGGTGACCGGCGTACTGGAGAAGCTGGCCGCGGACGGGGTGCCGTACTG
Organism: Streptomyces sp. NRRL S-1022; assembly: GCF_000720135.1. GTDB lineage: Bacteria > Actinomycetota > Actinomycetes > Streptomycetales > Streptomycetaceae > Streptomyces. Next base: position 423 of record NZ_JOIU01000023.1, read on the forward strand.
CGTGGCCTCCTCCGGGAGTCATGCGCGGATCCGGGTCGGGCATCGGACGACCGGGCTCGACCAGTGGTTCCCCGAGGAGCGGATCTTCAGTTCGGAGGACGTGGGGCGGGGGAAGCCGGCGCCGGACCTGTTCCTGTACGCGGCCGAGCGGATGGGCGTGGCCCCCGAGCGGTGCGTGGTCGTGGAGGACTCACCGCTGGGCGTACAGGCGGCCGTGGCGGCCGGGATGGACGTGTTCGGGTTCACCGCGATGACACCGGCGGCGCGGCTCGCTGGTGCAGGCCGATTGTTCGCGGACCTGGGCGAGTTGGCTGTTCTGCTGGTATGACCCCGGTCGCCGGCCCGCGCTGACATTTGTCATGCGGAGCACCGGACGATCGTTTCTACTGCGGGACCCCGCCCGCGCGGGAAGCTGAGGGCATGACGAAGAACACGGGGAACCAGGACCGGCAGCCGAGCGCGTTCGACAACTTCAAGCCGCTGCTCATCGATGTGGCGGTGCCGCTCGGTTCCTACTACCTCTTCAAGGACGCCTTCGGAATGAGCACCTTCGCGGCGCTCGCCTGGAGCAGCGTGGTGCCCGCGGTGCGGACGGTGTGGGGCCTGTTGAAGGAGCGCACGACCAATGCGCTGGCGGGTCTCATCCTCGTCGTGAACGTCGTCTCGCTGCTGCTGAGCTTCGTCTCGGGCGACCCGCGGCTGATGCTGGCCAAGGACAGCGCGGTCAGCAGCACGGTCGCCATCGGGATCCTGGTCTCCGTCCGGCTCGGCAAGCCGATGATGACCGCCGGTATGAAGCCCTTCCTGGTGAAGGGCGACGTCGCCAAGGAGGCCGCCTGGGAGCGGCTGGTGTCCGGGGCGGCGGCCGGGTCGGCGGCCTTCCGGTCCAAGGAGCGGGCGTTCTCCGTGGTGTGGGGGCTGGCCCTGCTCACCGAGTGCCTCGTGCGGGCTGTGGGTGCCTACACCGTCCCGGTGGACACCATGGTGTGGCTGGGCACCGTCATCCTGATCGGCGCGATGGCCATCGGGTTCGTGGTCGGCGGCGGCCTGGCCGCCGGGCCGATGGAGCGGATGCTGGAGGCCGAGGTGGAGGCCGGCCGGGCACAGCAGCCCACGCCGGCCGTCGCCGCCTGAACGCGGGACTCCAAGACCGAAGTTGAGGCCAATTCATCTTTGGCTGGATCTACCCACAGGTAGCCCGGGGCCCTACTCTCGCCGCCATGACTGATGTGCTGCGGCGCGGTAGGGCCTCGCTGGCGTTCGGCTTCTTCGCCCAGGGCGTCGCCTTCGCTCTGCTGGTGACGCGGATCCCGGCCATCCAGGACCGGTACGGCGTCTCCGACGCGCTGCTGCCGGTCTTCCTGGCCGCCGTGCCGATCCTCGCCGGTGTGGGCAGCGTGACCACCGAGCAGCTGGTGAAGCGGATACGGCCCAGCCGGCTGCTGCGCTGGTCCCAGCCGGTGGTGCTGCTGGCGCTCCTCGGCGTCGGGGCGGGCGGGCACGGGGAGGTGACCGTGCTCGCGGTGGCGCTGGGCGTCTTCGGCCTGGCGGTGGGGGTGCTGGACGCGTCCATGAACATGCTCGGGGTCAGCCTCCAGCGGTCGTACGGGCGCAGCATCATGCTCGGCTTCCACGCGGTCTACAGCCTGGGCGGGATCCTCGGGGCCTCGCTGGCATGGGCCGGGGCGCACTGGGACCTGGCGCTGTGGGTGTCGTACCTGCCGGTGGTGGCCGTACTGCTGCCGGCGGCGCTGGCGGGCAGCCGGTGGTACGTCGACGGGGAGCCGGCACCGGCACCGGTGGCGGAGGAGCACGGGGAGCGCGGGAGCGTCGTCTTCAAGCTGCTGCTTCCACTGTGCCTGGTGATGACCTTCGCCTACATCGGGGACTCGACCGTCTCCAACTGGAGCGCGAAGTACCTGAAGGACGTGCTGGGCAGCTCGGAGCAGCTGGCGACCGTGCCGTACAACGTGTACATGGTGACCACGCTGGTGGGGCGGTCGCTCGGGGACCTCGGGGTGCGGCGGTTCGGGGCGGCGGCCGTCGTCCGGCTCGGGGCACTGGTCGCGGCCGGCGGGTTCGCGGTGGTGGCCGTGGCGCCCGGCGCGTGGATCGGGATGCTCGGGTTCACCCTGCTGGGGCTGGGGCTCTGTGTGCTGGTGCCGCAGACGTTCGCGGCGGCCGGGCGGCTGTTCCCGCATGCCTCCGATGCGGCGATCGCTCGGCTGAACATCTTCAACTACGTGGGCTTCCTGATCGGGTCGCCGTTGGTGGGGGCGCTCGGGGACGCCTGGAGCTACCGGGGGGCCATGCTCGTGCCGATGGTGTTGGTCCTGGTGACACTGGGGTACGCCAGGTCGTTCGCCGCTCAACCGGACCGATACGGTGGCGGGCATGAGCGGCCGCGCACAGCTGATGTGGGACGAGGCAGTAACGGGCTATGACTTCGGTCCGAACCATCCGATGGACCCGGTCCGGCTGGAGCTGACCCGCCGGCTGGTCGGTGCCTTCGGGCTCGACCGGGAACTGGAGGTCGTCGCGGCCAAGCCGGCCGGCGAGTCGACGCTCCGGCTGGTCCACCGGGAGGACTACATCGACGCCGTGAAGGCCGCGTCGGCGGATCCGGCGGGGGCGGACGGGTCGTACGGGCTCGGTACGGCCGACGATCCCGCGTTCGCCGGGATGCACGAGGTGTCCGCGCTGATCGCGGGCCAGTCGGTGGGCGCGGCCGAGGCGGTGTGGCGGGGTGACGCCGAGCACGCCGTGAACTTCGCGGGCGGGCTGCACCACGCGATGCCGGGGGGCGCGTCCGGGTTCTGCATCTACAACGACGCCTCGCTCGCGATCGCCCGGCTGCTGGAGCTGGGGGCCGAGCGGGTCGCCTACGTGGACGTGGACGTGCACCACGGGGACGGGGTGCAGGCCGCGTTCTGGGAGGACCCGCGGGTGCTGACCATCTCGCTGCACGAACACCCCCGTACGTTGTTCCCGCAGACCGGGTGGCCGCAGGAGACCGGGGCGGGCGCGGGGGAGGGGGCCGCGGTCAACGTGGCGCTGCCGGCCGGGACCGGGGACGCGGGGTGGGTACGGGCCTTCCACGCCGTGGTCCCGGAGCTGCTCGCGGAGTTCCGGCCGCAGGTGCTGGTCTCCCAGCACGGGGCCGACACGCACTTCGAGGACCCGCTCGCGCACCTGGCGGTCTCGCTGGACGCGCAGCGGGCGGTGCAGGTGGCGTGTCACGAGCTGGCGCACGAGTACGCCGGCGGCCGGTGGGTCGCGCTGGGCGGGGGTGGCTACGCGGTGGTGGACGTCGTACCGCGGTCGTGGACGCATCTCGTGGGGATCGCGGCGGGCAGGCCGGTGGCGCCGGAGGCGATGATCCCGGAGGAGTGGCGCCGGGCAGTGTTCGCGCGGACCCGGCAGTTGGGGCCGCAGCGGATGACGGACGGGCGGTGGCCGGTGGAGTACGGGACGTGGGAGGACGGCTACGACCCCGCCGACCGCGTGGACCAGGCGGTACTGGCGACCCGGCGGGCGGCGTTCCCGCTGCGGGGGCTGCTCCCCTAGGGGCGCCGATCAGGGGCCTCCGATCAGGCACGTCGATCAGGGCCGCCGATCAGGGGCGCCGATTAGGCCAACCGTGCGGAATTCCCCGGTTTCCGCCCCGGCCCCGCCCGCCGTCGGCCACCATCGCATCCGTGTGGACCGCCGCCCGTCTCCGTGCGCATCTGGTGGCCGCTCGGCTGGCCGGGGTCGTGGCGACGCCGCGGGAGGACAGCCTGCGCAGGTACCGGCTGTTCGCCGCCCGGGATCCGCGGGTGCTGATCGGGATCGATCCCGAAGGCGCCTGGCAGGTCCGGGACTTGCTCGGGTTGATGGCGGACAGGTGTGGGGTTTCGGCCGATCCGCAGTACACATCCGGACCGGATGTGATCGATCCCGACCGGACGCTTGCCGCGCTGGACGCTTTCGCGGGGCGGCTCCGGGAGGCGGCCCGGCGCGGTGCGCCCGTGCTGCTGGGCACCGGGCACCCGCACCGGCTGCTGGGTTTCTACGCCGTCCTCGCGGACGCTCTGTCGACGGCAGGATGTGAGGTCCTCACACCGGCGCAGGGTCGCCGTGTCGACATATTGACCCGGTTCGGCCTACGCACCCATCGTCTCGACTACGTACGAGGGGTTGCCCTGGTGCGGGAACCGGCGAGCGGGCGCCCCGGTTGTGAGCCGGGCTCCCACACCCACTCGCCCCTCCCGGTTCGGGTCGCGCTGGACGCCGCGGCGGACGCCGGCGGGCCGTTGCCCGAGTTGGTCGTCGGGGACCACGGCTGGGTCTGCGGTGCAGGTCAGCTGGGGTTCGAGGCCATCGGGCTGGCCGACACCGACGATCCCGCGCTGTTCGTCGGGGAGGCCGAGGGGCGGGTGTCCGTCGTCGTTCCGGTTGATGACGCAGTGCGGTCTGCTCACTACGGACCGCTGGCCCGCTACGTGCTCAATCGAGCATGTCTGTCACAGTAGGCCGCCGATGGGTGCACCTCTTCCCCACTCGCATCACCCGCCCCTAGTCTGGGGAGTGAGCACGCAACGACGAAGAGTCACCGGAAGGGGAAGCCGGTGGCCGTCGAGTGCGGAAGGTTCAGGTGTGTCATGGCTGCAGCTGGCGAGAGGCCTCTGAACGAGGTTCAGTTCCTTACCGTGGCGGAAGTCGCCTCGGTGATGCGAGTGTCGAAGATGACCGTGTACCGCCTGGTGCACAGCGGTCATCTGCCCGCGATCCGGGTGGGACGGTCGTTCCGCGTCCCGGAGCAAGCGGTACACGAGTACCTCCGCGACAGCTACGTGGGGGTGGAGACGGTCTGACGGTCACCCCCGGATGATCAGGGGGTGCCCCCTCGATTACGACCTCGGCGCTCGGTTGGGTAGGCTAGCCCCTCGTAGGTCGTGTGGGCCCATGGCGCCCAAACAACCGAGTGATGAGAAGTGAGCGAGGGTAGTCGTGGGCTCTGTTATCAAGAAGCGGCGCAAGCGGATGGCCAAGAAGAAGCACCGCAAGCTGCTCAAGCGCACGCGCGTTCAGCGCCGTAACAAGAAGTAAGCGGCGCCGCGAGAGCGTGACGGCTGTGGCCCCCCACCGGAACCGGTGGGGGGCCACAGGCATGTTCCGGCGGTCCCGGCATATTCCGAAGGGGGAAAATCCGTCACCTCGCGCACCTGGGGTCGTCACAGCGCGACATCGACCGGCTAGGTTGGCCGCACACGGGAACGCGGGATACCGGTTACGCGGAAGGAAGGCGCTGATCTTGGGAAGGATCGTGCTCGTCACCGGAGTGGCCCGGCAGCTGGGCGGCCGGTTCGTACGGCGGATCCAGCGGGACCCGGAGGTCGACCGTGTCATCGCGGTGGACGCGGTACCGCCGGCGCACCACCTGGGCGGTGCCGATTTCATCCAGGCCGACATCCGGCAGCCGACGATCGCCCGGGTGCTCGCCGAGACGGGCGCCGACACGGTCGTCCACATGGACGTGACGGGCACGGCGCTGGGCGGCGGCAGCCGGGCCACGGTCAAGGAGACCAACGTCATCGGCACCATGCAGCTGCTCGGCGCCTGCCAGAAGTCGCCGGCCGTGCGGCGGCTGGTGGTGAAGTCCAGTACGAACGTCTACGGCGCGGCGCCGCGCGACCCGGCCGTGTTCACCGAGACGACCCCGCCCAAGTCGCTGCCCAGCGGCGGCTTCGCGAAGGACGCCGTCGAGGTCGAGGGGTACGTGCGCGGGTTCGCGCGGCGGCGGCCGGACGTCGCCGTGTGCGTGCTGCGGTTCGCCAACATCCTCGGGCCGGCCGCGGACACCCCGCTCGCCTCGTACTTCGCGCTGCCCGTGCTGCCGACCGTGCTCGGCTACGACCCGCGGCTGCAGTTCGTGCACGAGGACGACGTGATCGAGGTGCTGCGGCTCGCCTCGCACGAACCGCGCCGGGGCACCCTCAACAGCGGCACCTTCAACATCGCCGGGGACGGCGTGCTGCTGCTCTCGCAGTGCTCCCGGCGGCTCGGCCGGCCCACCGTGCCGCTGCTGCTGCCCGCGGTCACCTGGGCCGGCTCCCTGGTCCGTACGCTCGGTATGACGGACTTCTCGCCGGAGCAGATCCGGCTGCTCACCCACGGACGGGTGGTGGACACCGTCCAGATGCGCGAGACGCTGGGCTTCACGCCCCGCTACACGACGGCCGAGGCCTTCGCCGACTTCGCGCGCGGCCAGGCCCCCGGGCTGCTGCCGCCGCAGACTCTCGCGGGAGCCGTGGACCGGCTCGCCGCGCTGACCGCGCGGGCAGGCGGCCAACCCCAGACGCACGGCGCCAACTGAGGAGAGCGGCAACGATGGCGGACGCCAAGGTCATTCCGTTCGACGACGACCGGTCCCGCGGGGGCGCCGCACAGCGCCCGGCGCGGCGCCGGAGCGCGGGGATCCGGCGCGGCGCGCTCGGGGAGCCGGGCGAGATCGGGGCCGTGCAGCCCCTGCCCGGCCGGGAGCGGGCGCAGGAGGACGGGCCCGTGGGCCGCGAGGAGGAGCCGCCGGAGGCGCCGGACACCGGCGGGCGGGACGGCGGCCTGGAGCGGCGGGTGGCGGCCGGACTGGCCTTCCTGCGGCGCCGGCTCACCGGGGACTACGAGGTCGACGACTTCGGGTACGACGAGGAGCTGACCGACCAGGTCCTGATGTCGCTGCTGCGGCCGGTGTACGACAAGTACTTCCGGGTCGAGGTGAAGGGCGTCGAGAACATCCCGACCGAGGGCGGCGCGCTGATCGTCGCCAACCACTCCGGGACGCTGCCGCTGGACGGGCTGATGATGCAGGTGGCGGTGCACGACCACCATCCGGCCGGCCGGCACCTACGGTTGCTGGCGGCCGACCTGGTGTTCGTGCTGCCGGTGGTGAACGAGCTGGCCCGCAAGCTGGGGCACACGCTGGCCTGCGCGGAGGACGCGGAACGGCTGCTGGGGCAGGGCGAGCTGGTCGGAGTGATGCCGGAGGGCTTCAAGGGCATCGGGAAGCCGTTCGGCGAGCGGTACAAGCTGCAGCGGTTCGGCCGGGGCGGCTTCGTCTCCACGGCGCTGCGGCAGGGCGCGCCGATCATTCCGTGCTCGATCGTCGGGGCGGAGGAGATCTACCCGATGATCGGCAACGCCAAGACGCTGGCCCGGGTGCTGGGCATCCCGTACTTCCCGCTGACGCCGACCTTCCCGTGGCTGGGTCCGCTGGGCGCGATCCCGCTGCCCACCAAGTGGACGATCCAGTTCGGCGAGCCGATCGCGACGGACGGCTATCCGCCGGAGGCGGCGGAGGATCCGATGCTGATGTTCAACCTGACCGATCAGGTGCGGGAGCAGATCCAGCACACGCTGTACAAGCTGCTGGTGCAGCGGCGCTCCGTGTTCTTCTGACGTCCGGCACCGGGGGCGCCCCCGCTCGGAAAGGGGCGCCCCCGGTGCCGTCGCCGTGCCCGCGCTAGTCCGCGTCCTGCCCGTCGATGCCCAGGCCCGGGAGCAGGTCCGGGATGAGCGGCGGGATGGTGACGTCCGGCTGGCCCGTGGGGGACTTGCCGGCGGACGGGGAGCTGCCGCCCTCCGACCCGGTCCGCGGCGGGTCGAGCAGGCCGCCCGTGTCGCCGCCGATGAGTCCGTCACCGCTGCTTCCGGTGGCCGGTCCGCTCGGTGTGCCGGTGCCGCTGTGCTTGCCGGCGGAGGGTGTGCTGCCGGAGGAGCTGGGCTCGGTGGAGCGGTGGCTGCCGGAGGAGCCGGTGGACGCCGGGCCGGAGCTGCCCGGGTGTCTGCCGCCGCCCGGCGGTGCGGGTGGCTGCGGGAGCAGGGACTGCAGCGGGGCGACCTCTTCGTCTATGGCGTCGAAGACCGAGGACACCTGCTGTTTGACGTCGCCCAGCTGGACGGGCAGCCTGTCGCTGAGCGCGCTCCAGGCCTCCCGGTGGGATCTGGAGAACGCGGACAGCGTCTGGATGGGGCCGAGGGACTCCGGGTCGGCCTCGTAGGCCGCGTGGAGCAGCCGGTGGCCCTCGGTGACGTCGTGCTGCATCCCGGCCAGGGTGCGGCGGATCTCACCGATGGACTCGTGGTCCAGGTGGCCGCCCCGGCCGCGCTCCAGCAGCCGGCGGGCCTCGCTCAACCGGGTGGAGGCCTGGTCGAGGTAGGTCTCGCCGCGCTGGTCGTCGCCGTCGCTCAGGTAGTTGAGCTTGAAGTCCTCGATGCCGCGCTTCAGGCCGTACAGCGAGTCGCCGGGCAGGGCGTCGGAGCTGGCGGCGGCGACGCCGCCGAAGGCCCCGGCGGCCACGCCCACGCTCAGCCCGCCGGCCGCGAGGCCCTTGGTCAGTCTGGTGCGCGGGCGGAGTTTGCCCAGCGGGCTCGCCCGGTGCGCGCCCCTGGCCCGGTGGGACCGCTGTTCCGGTACCGACGCATCCGCCGCCCCGGTTCCCTCCTGGAGCATGGCCTCCATCGCGGCCACCAGCTGGGCCCGTTGGACGACCTTGACCTCCGGGTCGAGCTGCGGCTTGGGCAGTGCGCCGAGTCCCGCCGCCAGGGCCAGCAGTGTGCCCCGTTCGGTGTGTTCCTCGGTGGCCGGCGGTGATTCCGCCGGTGCTGCGGACTGCTCGGCCGCCGTGTCCCGGTCGGACTGCTCCTCCAGGGCCTGGGCGAAGGCGTTCGCCCGCCGGTGCGCCGATACGTTCGCGATCACTGGCGGCACCTCCTCTCGTCATGACGGTCGACTCCCCAGGGGGTCCTGAGGGTTGCACGCCCACGACCACTTCCACCCGATCGAGCGATCAAGGTCGGCCAGGACGTGACCACAGGGAGCCTGTATCCCGCACAACGACTGGCGCGGCACTTGGGTTACGGACGGCGGATGAACGGTTCTGAAGAGGCAACGTTGCTTCACCGGACGTGAGTTGGACGTTGCCCTGGGTGGCGGGCTTCAGCGGGCGTCGTCCGGCAGCAGCCGGGCGAGGGTGCGGACGGCGCGGTACTGCAGGGTCTTGATGGCGCCCTCGTTCTTGCCCATGACCCGGGCGGTCTCGGCGACCGAGAGGCCCTGGAGGAAGCGGAGCGTCACGCACTCCTGCTGCTGCGGGTTGAGCCGCCGTACGGCTTCGAGCAGGGCGGCGTTGGACAGGGACTCCAGGACGGAGTCCTCCGGGGAGCGCTCGACCTCGTTGGCGTCGAGCATCTCGCCGGTGGTGACCTCCAGCCGGAAGCGGCTGGACTTGAAGTGGTCGGCGACCAGGTTCCGGGCGATCGTCACCAGCCATGCGCCGAAGTCGCGGCCCTGCCAGGTGAAGGTGCCGATCCTCCTGAGCGCCCGCAGAAAGGTCTCGCTGGTGAGGTCCTCGGCGGTGGCCCGGCCGCCCACGCGGTAGTAGATGTAGCGGTAGACGGTGTCGCTGTACTGGTCGTACAGCCGTCCGAAGGCCTCGGCCTCCCCCGCCTGGGCGCGTTCGACCAGGTCCATCATCCGGGCGCTGTCGCTGTCGGCGGCCGGGCGGCGGGCGGTGGCCGCGCCGGTGGCACGCCCTCGTCTGCCGACGGCGGCGCTGCCGTCGGCCAGTGCGTAGCACGGGCCTGCGGGCGCGGCGGCGAAGGCCGGGACGGCGTACGCGGGGGGGACGAAGCCGCGCAGCGTCTCTTTGACCGTCGCGATCCTTGCGCGCAGCGTAGCCAGGCCCGAGGCGTCAACCCCGACGTGTGGGTACACGGGACTCCCAGAGGCAGAGCTTCCATCACGTGCAGTGCGGGACCTTTCACCCGTCGTAGCGACGGAGGGGTACCGGTATGCGTCTGAGGAGAATAACGCTTCGTACAGGCCCTGCTACACCGAGTTGCTCAAATCATCGATTGCGTCGCATCTATAGCCGTTTGATGCCAGGTCAAGTGCCACAAGATGATCGGTTGTTGACCGGAATGGTGCCGGTTTCGGTGAGGTACAGGGCGTGTTGAAGTGGCCGCGGCATAATTCCGTGCGCGCGGGACCGGAACGGGACGTGCGGGAGGGACCGGTTCAGGGCTTACCGGCGGCGGCGGCTCAGGGCGATGGCCGCCGCGGTGCCGCCGGCGACCGCGCCCACGCCCGCCGCGGCCGGGATGCCGACCTTCGCGGCCTTGCGGCCGGTGCGGTAGTCGCGCAGCCGCCAGTCCTGCTCGCGGGCGTGCCTGCGGAGCTTGGCGTCCGGGTTGATGGCGTAGGGGTGGCCGACCAGGGACAGCATGGGGATGTCGTTGTGGCTGTCGCTGTAGGCCGCGCAGCGGGAGAGGTCCAGGCCCTCCGCGGCGGCCAGCGCGCGCACCGCCTCCGCCTTGGCAGGTCCGTGCAGCGGCTCGCCGACCAGCTTGCCGGTGTAGACGCCGTCGACGGACTCGGCGACCGTGCCGAGGGCGCCGGTCAGGCCGAGGCGGCGGGCGATCACCTGGGCGATCTCCACCGGGGCCGCGGTGACCAGCCACACCTTCTGGCCGGCGTCCAGGTGGGCCTGGGCGAGGGCGCGGGTGCCGGGCCAGATGCGGTCGGCCATGTACTCGTCGTAGATCTCCTCGCCGATCGACTCCAGCTCGGCGACCCGGTGGCCCTTGACGATCGACAGCGCGGAGTCACGGGCGTCCTGCATGTGCTCGGGGTCCTCGACGCCGGCCAGCCGGAACCAGGCCTGCTGCCAGGCGAACCTGGCGAGGTCGCGGGTCTCGAAGAACTTCCGCTTGTACAGTCCCCGGCCGAAGTGGAACAGCGCGGCGCCCTGCATGACCGTGTTGTCGAGGTCGAAGAAGGCGGCGGCCCGGTCGTCGCCCATCACCGGGAACTGCGGTTCCTCCGGGGTGGTGGGCGGGGCCTCCTGCGAGGACTTGCGGGCGGCCTCCGCCGAGGCCTCGCCTGCCAACACGCTCCGCGCCGTGGCGGAGCGCCTACGGGGAGTGAGCCATCCGAGAGCGGCCATGACGTGAGCATAGCCAGTCGGTTCGGCGGTTCCGGCGCCGCAAGGTGGGCGCGGTGTGAACTCTGCTTGACCGGGCCGTAAAAGAAGCGATCCGGAATGGGCACGGAGCGCGCGAGAATGGCCCGCATGAGTCCCCTCTTCCGACGCAGGTCCGAGCCGCGCGCGCGGCAGGTCACGCTCGTCCGCAAGCCCGGCTGCCATCTGTGCGACGACGCGCAGGTGGTGATCGAGAAGGTGTGCGGCGACCTCGGTGTGCCGTGGGAGCCGAAGGACATCACCGAGGACCGGGAGCTGTACGACCGCTACTGGGAGCAGATCCCGGTCGTGCTGATCGACGGTGAGCAGCACACCTTCTGGCGCGTGAACGAGGAGCGGCTGCGGCGGGCACTGACCGAGTAGTCCAAACTGGCCGGAAAGTCGCTTAGGATCGACGGCGGTTTGGTCTCGGGGGCGGGATTCGTGAGGAGTGTGTGCGGTTTTGCCCCCAGTAATGAAGGAGCGGCGGTGCGTAGGCACCGGTTCCGGGCGAGGGCGCGAAACCCGCGTGACCCCGGTCACTTCTGCCGGGCAAATCGGACACCATCTTTGTGCACGCGTTCACAAAGACATAGCCTGCTGTCGACGGGGCGGTCTGGGGACGTATGACCGCCTGCAGCCCCGCTCTACCCGCAGGAGCACCGTGGCAACTGGCCGAACACACCGACCGGCGACCCGTAGCCGAGGGATTCCCGAGGCCACCGTCGCCCGGCTTCCGCTGTACCTCCGAGCCCTGACCGCACTGTCGGAGCGCTCGGTCCCCACGGTCTCCTCCGAGGAGCTGGCCGCGGCGGCGGGGGTCAACTCCGCCAAGCTGCGCAAGGACTTCTCGTACCTGGGCTCCTACGGAACGCGCGGTGTCGGCTACGACGTGGAGTATCTCGTCTACCAGATCTCCCGCGAACTCGGCCTGACCCAGGACTGGCCGGTCGTGATCGTCGGTATCGGCAACCTCGGCGCCGCCCTGGCCAACTACGGCGGTTTCGCCTCCCGTGGCTTCCGGGTCGCCGCGCTGATCGACGCCGACCCGGCGATGGCCGGCAAGCCGGTCGCCGGCATCCCCGTCCAGCACACGGACGACCTCGAGAAGATCATCAAGGACAACGGCGTCTCGATCGGCGTGATCGCGACCCCCGCCGGTGCCGCCCAGCAGGTCTGCGACCGGCTCGTGGCCGCCGGCGTGACCTCCATCCTGAACTTCGCGCCCACCGTGCTGTCCGTCCCGGACGGCGTCGACGTGCGCAAGGTCGACCTCTCCATCGAGCTGCAGATCCTCGCCTTCCACGAGCAGCGCAAGGCCGGCGAGGAGACCGCCGCCGGCGACGGCGCGCTGCCCGCCGCCACCCGCGAGAAGTCCGCCGACCAGGGACCCGACGGGGACGTCCCCGCCGTGATGCCGGCATGAGCCTCCTCGTCGTCGGACTGAGCCACCGCAGCGCACCGGTCAGCGTGCTGGAGCGGGCCGCGCTCGGCGCGGACGCCCAGATCAAGCTCGTCCAGGACACGGTCGCCGCCGAGCCCGCCACCGAGGCCGCGGTGCTCGCCACCTGCAACCGCATCGAGCTGTACGCCGACGTGGACAAGTTCCACGCCGGTGTCGCCGAGCTGTCCACGCTGCTCGCCCAGCACAGCGGCGTCGGCCTGGAAGAGCTGACCCCCTATCTGTACGTGCACTACGAGGACCGGGCCGTCCACCACCTGTTCTCGGTGGCCTGCGGTCTGGACTCGATGGTCGTCGGCGAGGGCCAGATCCTCGGTCAGATCAAGGACTCCCTGGCCCGCGCCCAGGACCTGCACACCGCGGGCAGGCTGCTGAACGACCTGTTCCAGCAGGCCCTCAGGGTCGGCAAGCGCGCCCATTCCGAGACCGGCATCGACCGCGCCGGCCAGTCCCTGGTCACCTTCGGCCTGGAGCAGCTGGCCGCGGGCGGGGACGTGCCGGACTGGGCGAGCGGCCGCAAGGCCCTCGTCATCGGCGCCGGGTCGATGTCGTCGCTGGCCGCCGCGACCCTCGCGCGTGCCGGGGTCGCCGAGGTCGTCGTCGCCAACCGCACCTTCGACCGCGCCGAGCGGCTCGCCCGGATCCTCACCGAGGACGGGGACACCGGGGTGAGTGCCCGCGCGGTACGGATGGACGCCGTAGCCGCCGAGCTGACACGTGCCGACGTCGTCGTCTCCTGTACCGGGGCGACGGGTCTGGTGCTCACCGCGGAGACGGTCGCGCAGGCGGTCGAGGGTCGCACCGGGCAGCCCGCCGCCGACACCGGCGGCACGGCCGGACGGCCCGCCGTCCCGCCGCGCCCCGCCGGCATCGGCGCCGACGAGAACTGCCCGCTGGACCTCGCCGCCGTACAGCCCGGCTTCTCCGTCATGGGCGAGGCCGCCGTGGCCGGTCTGGACGCGGCCACCCTGGAGCAGCACGCGGCCTGGGTCGACAAGGGCACGACGGTGGACCGCCGCGAGCGGCGTACGCCCGAGACGGACGCCGAGCTGATCACCGCGCTCGCCGCGACCGTGGCCACCGTCGGCCGGATCCCCGAGCGGCGCAGGCCCGAACCGGTCGCCGAGCGGCCCGCGCCCTTCTTCTTCCTGCTCGACCTGGCCATGCCCCGCGACATCGACGCGGCCGTGCACCGGCTGGCCGGGGTCCGCCTGGTGGACATCGAGTCGCTCGCGGAAGCCTCCGCCGACGCCCCGATGGCGGCCGACGTGGACCAGGTCCGGCGTATCGTCTCCGACGAGGTCGCGGCCTTCGGCGCGGCACAGCGGGCGGCGCACATCACGCCGACCGTGGTCGCGCTGCGCACCATGGCCGCCGACGTCGTCGCCGGTGAGATCGCCCGCCTCGACGGCCGCCTGCCCGACCTGGACGAGCGCCAGCGCGGCGAGATCCGCCAGGCCGTGCACCGCGTCGTCGACAAGCTGCTGCACGCGCCGACCGTACGGGTCAAGCAGCTCGCGGCCGAGCCCGGCGGCGCCGGGTACGCGGACGCGCTGCGCACCCTGTTCGACCTCGACCCCGAGACGGTGGCCGCCGTCTCCCGGGCCGGGGACAGTACACAGACGAAGGACCGACCGGCATGAGTGAGAAGGCTTTGAGGCTGGGGACCAGGCGCAGCAAGCTCGCCATGGCCCAGTCCGGCCAGGTGGCGGAGGCCGTCCGCCGGGTGACCGGGCGGCCCGTCGAGCTGGTCGAGATCACCACGTACGGCGACGTCTCCCGGGAGGCGCTCGCGCAGATCGGCGGCACCGGCGTGTTCGTCACGGCGCTGCGCGACGCGCTGCTCGGGGGCGAGGTGGACTTCGCGGTTCATTCGCTCAAGGACCTGCCGACCGCGCAGCCCGAGGAGCTGGCCCTGGCCGCCGTACCGGTGCGCGAGGACCCCCGGGACGTGATCGTCGCGCGGGACGCGCTGAAGTTCACCGACCTGCCGCGCGGAGCGCGCATCGGCACCGGTGCGCCGCGCCGCATGGCGCAGCTGAACGCGTACGCCCGCGCCCACGGCCTGGACATCGAGACGGTCCCGATCCGGGGCAACGTCGACACCCGCATCGGGTACGTCCGCGACGGCGAGCTGGACGCGGTCGTGCTGGCCGCCGCCGGACTCAACCGGATCGGCCGGATCGACGAGGTGACCGACTTCCTGTCGGTCGACACGGTTCTGCCCGCCCCCGGCCAGGGGGCCCTGGCGATCGAGTGTCCCGCGGGCAACGCGGAGCTCATCGCGGCACTCGGCGCGCTCGACGACCCGTTCACGCGGGCCGCCGTGACCGCCGAACGGTCACTGCTCGCCGCCCTGGAGGCCGGCTGCAGCGCCCCTGTGGGCGCGCTGGCCGACCTTCTGGCCGACGGGCACATTGTCAAGCAAATGCGCCTGCGCGGCGTCGTCGGCACGACCGACGGCACGCGCATGGTGCAGCTGTCCACCACCGGTCCCGTGCCCCAGACGCACGACCAGGCGTGGGCACTCGGTCGCGAACTCGCCACCGAGATGCTCTCCCAGGGCGCGGCCGGTCTGATGGGGGAGCGAGCACAGTGAGCCCCACCGCCCTTCCTGCCGCCGGTCCGGAACACGGGCACGTCACCTTCCTCGGTGCCGGACCCGGAGATCCGGGACTGCTGACTCTGCGCGCCGTGGAGGCGCTGTCGCACGCGGACGTCCTGGTCGCCGAGCACGAGGTGCTCGACGTCATCCGGACGCACGCCCGACAGGGCGTCTCCGTGGTGCCGACGGACGCGGACTCCTCACCGGTGTCCCCGCCGGGCACGGGCACGCCCCAGCTGACGGTCGTTGACGGCACGTCAACACCCGCCGCTGTCCCCGCTGCTGCTCGGGATGCCGCTCATCTTGTCATGGAGGCCGCGCGGGGCGGCAGGCGGGTCGTCCGTGCGGTGTCCGGGGACCCGGGACTTGATACGTACGCGGCGGAGGAAATGCTCGCCTGCGCGGCCGCCGGGGTGCCCTTCGAGGTCGTCCCCGGTGTCGCGGCGGCGGTCGGCGTGCCCGCGTACGCCGGTGTGCCGCTGCGGGACGCGCAGGGCGCGGACGTCCGGTTCGTGGACGCCCGGACCGCCTCCGACCGGTG
The DNA here is from genome assembly GCF_000720135.1 of Streptomyces sp. NRRL S-1022. GTDB lineage: Bacteria > Actinomycetota > Actinomycetes > Streptomycetales > Streptomycetaceae > Streptomyces. Next base: position 16,031 of record NZ_JOIU01000023.1, read on the forward strand.
CTGGGCGGAGGTGGGCGCGTCCGACGGCACGGTGGTGGTGTCGGCGACCCTGGACTCCGTGGCCGTCGCGGCGGGCGAGCTGGTCGCGGCGGGCCGCAAGCCGGACACCCCGCTGACGGTGACGATCGCCGGTACGACGACCCGGCAGCGGACCTGGACGGCGACGCTCGGCACGATCGCGCAGACGCTGAAGCAGGCGAAGGTGCTGCCGTCGCCGGACGGCGGCCGGCCGGTGATAGCCGTGGTCGGTGAGCGCAGTGCCGCCGCCCGGCGCGACCAGCTGTCGTGGTTCGAGTCCAAGCCGCTGTTCGGCTGGAAGGTGCTCGTGCCGCGCACGAAGGAGCAGGCGGCGTCGCTCTCCGACCAGCTGCGGTCCTACGGCGCGGTGCCGCACGAGGTCCCGACGATCGCGGTGGAGCCGCCGCGGACGCCCCAGCAGATGGAGCGGGCGGTCAAGGGCCTGGTGACGGGCCGCTACGAGTGGATCGCGTTCACCTCCGTCAACGCGGTGAAGGCGGTCCGCGAGAAGTTCGAGGAGTACGGCCTCGACGCCCGTGCCTTCGCGGGGATCAAGGTGGCCGCGGTGGGCGAGCAGACCGCCAAGGCGCTGGTCGCCTTCGGCGTGAAGCCCGACCTGGTGCCGAGCGGTGAGCAGTCGGCGGCCGGCCTGCTGGAGGACTGGCCCCCCTACGACCCGGTCTTCGACCCGATCGACCGCGTCTTCCTGCCCCGCGCCGACATCGCCACGGAGACCCTGGTGGCCGGTCTGATCGAGCTGGGCTGGGAGGTCGACGACGTCACGGCCTACCGGACCGTACGGGCCTCGCCGCCGCCGGCGGAGACCCGCGAGGCCATCAAGGGCGGCGGCTTCGACGCGGTGCTGTTCACCTCGTCCTCCACGGTCCGCAACCTGGTCGGCATCGCGGGCAAGCCGCACAACGTGACGGTGATCGCGTGCATCGGCCCCGCCACTGCGAAGACGGCCGAGGAACACGGCCTGCGGGTCGACGTCATGGCCCCGGAGCCGTCCGTGCACAAGCTGGCCGAGGCCCTGGCCGACTTCGGCATGAAGCGCCGCGCCGCCGCCCTGGAGGCGGGCGACCCGGTGACCCGGCCGAGCGAACGCCGGCCGGGAGCACGCAGGCGCCGCTCGACGACGTGAGGTCTACGCCGTGAGGCTCGCGCCGTCAGGCTCACGCGAGGTTCTCGGAGTGGGGCCGACGCCCGGTCCCGGCGAACACGCCCCGTACTGCGGTACGGGGCGTGTTTTCCTGTGCGGGTGTCTGCGGGGCTTGCGAGGTGTCGGTAAGACGTTCCTGGCGCCCCCTCCCGCTCAGTAGTCTGGCCCAATGGTCGACGTGGGGGTGAGCGAGCTGCGCCGCAGCCGCGACAGACTGGGGCGGCAGGCGCAGGCGGCGGAGCAGGCTGGAGAGAGGGCGGCAAGCGGCCTGCTGCTCTTCTACGCGGTCGAGTGCGGATTGAAGGCCGAATTGCTGCGGAGCGTCCTGAACCGCAACGACACGGCCGCTCTGCCGAAGGATCTGCGGTCGCACGATTTGCGCCGCCTGGCCAAGGCACTGAACCTCAAAGACCCGGGGCCGGGGCCCGACCCGTTGAGGTGCCGTCGGCACAGGGGTGGTACCTGGGTCGAGTGCCATGAACTGCACGAGGCGTGGCGTTATGGTGCGGAGCTGCGAGCGGATGATCAGAAAGCGGCGCTGGAAGCCCTGAAGTCGCTTCTGAACGACGCCAGGAAGGGAACGTGAGCGTGATGGCGGGCAAGCTCTTCACCTGGGTCGACGTCGACTCCCAACTGGCCCAGGCCGCAGTGGAGGGTGAGTGGCCCGTGTGGCTGCTGGAAGCCGACGCCTGGTGGGACGGCCTGGAACTCACCGTGCTTCCTAACGTCACCGACGCGGAGGTCCGTGAGTGGCTGGACGCGCTGTTCGGGCTCGGCTCAACCGCGGAGCGCGGCGGTGTTCTGGAACTGGGTCTGGACCGCCCCAGCTCCCACGCTCCGGACGCGCTGGAGGTGCGGCTGGTCGAGGCCGCGCAGCCAGAGCGCATCACACGCCGTCCCAGCCTCAGGGAACGTCGTGTCACGCGGGAGCTGGGCGAGGCGCTGCCGCGCCCGCAGGCCGCCGAGTTCGCCGATGGCAGGCAGTTGATCGCCTTCCACTCCTTTAAGGGCGGCGTGGGCCGCACGCTGCATGCTGTGGCGCTGGCCGATCACCTCGCCATGCGGGGACAGCACGTGCTGCTCGTAGACGCAGATCTGGAGGCACCCGGCGTCACCTGGATGTACCAGGCGCAGGGAGGGCGTTGCGACATCGCGTACGAGGACGTCCTCGCCCTCCTGCACTCCGCCCAGCAGGGCGATCCGACGCAGGCGGTACAGATCGCCGCCGCCTACCTGCCCAACCAGCGGGTGTCGAGGTATCCGGGCACAGGATGCGTGACGGTCCTGCCCACCAGTCGACGGACGCGGCTCGGCCCGCCAAGGATCGCCCCTGCGGATCTCCTGACCGAGGACCGGTCGCCGTACTTCCTGAGCGAGTCCCTCGCCGCGCTGGCTGTCGCCGCCGACGCGGACACGGTCGTCCTCGATCTGCGGGCGGGCGCTTCTGAACTGGCCGCTCCGATCCTGCTGGACCCACGCGTCATGCGGGTCTTCGTCACCACGATCAGCAGCCAGTCACTCCAGGGTACCGAGGCGCTGATCCGGCAGCTCGGTCTGCAGTCGCCGGCGGTAGCGGGGACCGATCCCACGCCGGGCGCCATCGTCACCCAATACCGGCTTGACGTCCACGACGGTCACGCTGAGCAGGCCTGCACACGGCTTTCGGCGGCGCTTGCGTCGACCATCGCCCTGCCCGGGACGTCTTCCGACGGGCTCCCCCCGGACGATCTGGCGGTCGACGAGCAAGTCCTGACAGAACCGGTGCTGAGCCCGTTCCGTGAGGAATTGCTGGCACTGCCGCAGAGCTGGGACGCGGTCACGGAGGTCGTGCGCCGCTGCGGCCTTCCAGACCTGCTGGTGGAGTTCGCCCCTGGTACGACGCCGTCCGCCGCGCCCGCCGAGGAGCCGGACACCCTTGACAGTCGCCGACGCGCGCTGAAGGACAGCGCGGGACGCCTCGTCTTCGCTGAGCAGCGCGGAATGGACGCCGGTCTCGGTTTTCTCACCACCGAGCCGGTACGCCGGCTGATCACCGATCACAGCACGGACCTGCCGGTCGCGGTCGTGGTGGGTGCGAAGGGCTCCGGTAAGACGTTCACCTTCGCGCGCATGTGTGCCCAGAAGACCTGGGAGGGTTTCGCCGCCGAGAACGACCAGCGTGTTGAGCGGTCGGCGCGGGTCGTACCCGTCCTCGACCCCGCCAACATGGCGGAGCCGAGGGAAGGCGTGGCGTCGCCGCAGCACCTGCGTGACCTGGCGGCGGACGGTACCGGCATCACTGCGGGCGAGCTCCGCAGCCATCTCAACTCCGGTCTGCGCGACGAACGGGCGGACGACCCTGAATTCTGGACCTACCGCTGGCTGGAGTGTCTGGCCTGGGCGGCTGGTGCGGCACGAGACCAGCGCGCCGACGAGTTCCTCTTCGCACTCAACCGGTATGACTCCGTCGGCTCTCTTTTCGTCATCGACGGCCTAGAGGACTGGCTGGAGTCGCCGGACACGGAATCCAAGCGCATCGCCCTGCGCACCCTGCTCATCGAGGTCCCTGCCTGGCTGCGCCAGCTGCGCAGCCGTTCGCTCGGACTCGTGGTGTTCGTGCGGCAGGACCTGGTCCGCACCGCGATCCGGCAGAATCTCGGGCAGTTCCTCGACCGCTACTCACCCTACGAACTGCGCTGGGACGCCGAGGACGCGCTGCGGCTGTCCCTGTGGGTGGCGGTGAACGCGCGTGCCGTCACCGAACCGGCGCGGTCGATCGCGGATATGGGCTATGAGGAGATCGTCCAGGCCCTGCTTCCGCTGTGGGGGGCGAAGCTTGGCACGGACGCCTCCCGTGAGGCGTGGACCGAGCGGTGGGTGCCCGCGGCCCTCGCGGACTTCAAGGAGCAGATCCAGGCTCGCGACGTGGTGCGCTTCCTGTGCGAGGCGGCCAAGGCCTCTGTGGGGGACAGCCGATGGTCCGACCGTGTGCTGACTCCCACGGCCATGCGCCGAGCGCTGGGGGAGTGCAGCCGGGCCAAGATCGAGGAGATCAACCAGGAGAATCCGCGCCTGGGAAAGCTGCTGCGTAGCATGTCGAGCTTCTCGGAGTCGGTGAAAATGCCGTTCGAGGCATCCGATGTGGATCTGGCCAGCGACGGTGTGGAGGCCCTTGAGCAGTGGGGCGCCCTTACCAGGGACGCCGACGGGCGCTACCGCATGCCCGAGATCTACCGTCACGCCCTCGGCTTCCGCACGCAGGGCAGGGCCCGGGTCGTCAGGAGCCTGTGAACGACCTGGGTCGGCTGCCCCGGTCCGAGAAACCGTAGGTCTGCGACTTCCCTTTCGTACGGAGGAGGCTCCAGCAGGTGAGTCACGGCGTACGTGCGGCCCGCTACCCGGCCCCGGGTGGCGGGCCGTGTGCGCAGTCCGTCAGTCGGCGGAGGCGTACGGCAGGAAGGTCGCCCACGCGTCGGGGGTGAGGGTGAGACGGGGGCCGGTGGGGTTCTTGGAGTCGCGGACGAGGACGTGGGTCTCGTCGGGGGTGGCCACCTCTACGCAGTCGGGGCCCTCGTCCGTGCTGTAGCTGCTCTTTATCCACTCCAGCTTCATGTCTCTCCCAGCACTTTCTCGATGAGGGCCGTCGACTCCCGCGGGTCGAGAGCCTGTGCCCGGATGATCCCATAACGCATATCGAGGAGCTGCACCTCTTTCGGGTCCACGATCACTCGGCTGATGTGCTGCACCTCCACGTGTCCGACCGTGGTGCCGTCCTTCAGTCTGAGCAACCTGAACGACCCGGCGAGGCCGGAGTTCTGCTCACGCCCGAGCGGCAGTACCTGGAGGTCGGCGTTGCAGAACCCGGCGACTTCCAGCAGGCGTTCCAGCTGCGCTCGCATCACCATCCTGCCGCCGATGGGCCGACGGAGCGTCGACTCGCACTGGACAAAGCTGAAGACAGGCCGAGCGGTCGTCTCGTCGACGATCCCCTGACGAGCGACTCGGGCCGCCAGCCGTTGGTCCAACTCTTCTGCGGTGAAGGGCGGCCGACGAGCGCTGAAGACCGCCTGTGCGTACTCCTTCGTCTGCAACAGCCCATGGACGACGGAGTTGTTGTACGCGCACAGCTCGACGGCATCCGCCTCCAGTTTCTTCAGGTCCCGCACCTTCTTCGGGTACCGGACCTCCGCCAGGTCCTGCTTGAGCGCGGCGATCTTCCCGGCCGCCCCCAACACCTCGTCCGCTCCGTCCAGGTACTCCGGCCGGGGAATCCGCCGTCCCCGCTCCACCGAGGAGACCAGTTCCTCCCCGTACCCGATGGCCGCCCCGAACTCGGCCTGGGTGAGGCCGGCCGCCTCCCGCCACAGCTTCAGCTGCCGTGAGACCGTCCGCATCACGGCCCCGGCCTCGTCGTCCTCCAGCCCCGCATCCCAGTCGCTCACGTAAGCCGTCGTCCCGTCACCACTCACCCCGTACGGCCCGGACGCGCCCGGACACGGCACGGACAGCCTCCGTCCGCACGGGCCGCCGTTCTTCACAGGCTAAACACGTGCGGACACGCTGAGTGACGTGAACGAGCGAATCTCCACCCTCCACCTTCCGGCGCGGCAGTTCTGCGTGCCTCTCTCCTCGACCCGGCGCGGCGCCCGCCTCGGCCGGCTGCTCGCAACCGAGCAGCTGCGCTCCTGGGGAATGCCGTTGGACCCCGCCCGGTTGATCGTCGCCGAGTTGACGGCGAACGCCGCGCTGCACGGCCGGGTTCTCGGGCGGAGCTTCCGGCTGGCTATCGCGGTGACGGCCGAGGGGGTTCTGCGGATCGAGGTCACCGATACGCGTGGTGACGCGCTGCCCGTTCCGCGGGCCGTCGCCCCGGGGTCGGCCGAGTCCGGCTACGGGCTGCTGCTGATCGAGGAGTTGGCGGACCGCTGGGGTGTGCGGCAGGGGCCGGTGCCGTGCAAGACGGTGTGGGCCGAAATCGATACGGCCGGGCCATCGGCGCACCTCGCACCGGAGCCGGGGAACACGTGACGCGGCCGCTCCGCAGCCGGGGCTGCGGGCCGTAAAAGACCTAAGAACCCGGGGAAAAAACCAACCAACCAAACCAAACCCCGCGTAGGTCACTCGCGCGGGTGAAACGGGTCGGTCCGGCTGGCGCAGCGGCGGTTCGGGCGTGCAGTCTCAGCCCGAGGCATATGCGCCTCGCCACTTCACAACGCCACACATGCATCGGCCCCCGCCGGGACGGCAATCCCAGTGCGAGGGCCTGACCAACGAGGAAGAAGAGCCCTTCCCTATGGCTGAGAAGAAGCCTAACGCCGCCCTGCGCCCGATTCAGGGCGTTCGGCGATCCGCCACCCCCTCCGGTGTCACCCACGTACGTACGTACCAGTCCGGCCAGTACGTGGTCGTCGGCAACCACCTCGCCCAGCACCGCGAGCTGTCGCTGACCGCCATCGGGCTGGCGACCCACATCCTGTCGGTGCCCGAGGGGACCCCCGTCGACATCCGCAGTCTCGCCGGCCGCTTCCCCGAGGGGCGCGAGCGGATCGCCTCCGCCCTGCGCGAGCTGGAGGCGTACGGCTACCTGGCGCGGGTCCGCGAGCACACGGAGTCGGGCCGACTGGTCACACGGACGTACGTCCACCACACGCCAGCGCCGGATGTCGATGCCGGTTCTGCCAGGTCGCTTCGTCTCGCCGGACGCCCGCCCCGTACCCACGACCGCCGGCCCCCGGCAGGTACGGACGTCCAGGCAGCCCCCGAGGAGGACGAACAAGCCCCGCCCCAACCGTCGCCCAAGCCCGAACCGCCGACGCCCACGACCAGGGCGAGCGGGCCACGCGACCCCCGGCATGACAGGGCCGCAGCCCTCCTGGCAGGCCTGCGCCGCACCGACGAACGCCTCATCCTCTCCCAGCGGCAGGTGGACCGACTCGCTCCCGCCGTCGCCGCGTGGTTCGAGGCGGGGGCTGCGGAGACCGTTGTCCACCACGCTCTGACCGCCGGTCTGCCTGTGCACATGCCGCACCCGGCCGGCGTGCTCGCCTATCGGCTCGACGCGATGCGGCCGGTGTCGCTCCCGGCCGGCCCCCTAGCCTCGCAGCCCACCGCCAAGCCGGTCGGAGCCACCCGTCGGTCCGACCCCCTGCAGAACTGCGACGGCTGCGATCGCGCCTTCCGGGCCGCGGCTCCTGGAAGCTGCCGTGACTGCCGCACCGCCCGAACGGTGCCGGGGGAGAATGTGTGCGTCGCCTGAGCTTGCCGTACCGGCCCCCCGAACGTCTGCACCCGGTGGCCTCGGAGCCATCCGAGTGGCCGAATCGCCTTCCCGGCAACCGCACGTCTGCGATGCTGAACGGCATGGGTGAGGGGGGTCGGGGACGGGTCCAGGGCGGTGCTGCCTGGTTCCGGCGGCGCGCTGTGGCGGTGATGCTGACATGTGTCGGGGTGGGGGTCGCCCTCGTGCATGTCACGGCGCCCGGACTGAAGATCGACGGTGTCACCGTCATGCTCCTCGCGGTGGCGGTCGTGCCGTGGCTCGGGGATCTGGTCCGCAGTATCGACGTACCGGGCCTCGGGCGGATCGAATTCCGGGAGATGCAACGCCAGCTCGACGCAGTACAGCGGACGGCCGACGCGGCTCTGCTCGGTGACGGTCCGCAGGGTGGGGCCGGGGACGGCAGGGCCGCCTGGGACGCGGTCCGGGAACTGGCCGCCGAGTACACGAAGGTGCGCGACGAGCTGCCCCCCAGTGCCGCGCGGACCCACCGGATGGACCAGATCTTCGCCCGCCTGGTACGAGCGACGCAGCGGGTGCGGGAGTTCGACGCCAAGACGCCGCTGTGCTCGCAGGACGCCGGGCTGCGGCTCGCGGCCTACGCGCGCCTGTACGCGCTGCCCGAGCCGGAGCTGCTGGGCACCCTGGTCGACGTGGTGACCGCGGAACCGCTCGCCTTCAACCAGTACTGGGGGCTGCGCGTGATCGGCAGGAACGTGGAGGAGATGGGAGCGGAGCACGTGCCGCTCGGTGTGGTGCGCCGCTTGGAGGAGTTCCGCTCCCGGATGCCGCACGACAGCGACCGGGGTCAGCTCGCCGACCGGGTGCTCACCGAGTTCGGCGGGGGCTGAGCGGCCGCCGGGTCGGGGCTGGGCCGGTGATCCGCCGACCTGCTGTCGGCTCAGGCCGCAGCCATGCCCGGGACGGGCTGTCTGTGAGTCGGCTCTGGACCGTGGTGGGCCGACCGCCGGGCCGACTCCGCGTCGGCAAAGGCACCGCCCGGGCGGGCGTAGCGTAGGAGGCATGACGAAGTACGGATCCTTTCCCGGTACGCGTCCCCGACGGTTGCGCACCACCCCCGTCATGCGCCGTATGGTCGCCGAGACCCGGCTGCACCCCGCCGATCTGATCCTTCCGGCGTTCGTCCGCGAGGGTGTCGGCGAGCCGGTGCCGATCGGGGCGATGCCCGGGGTCGTGCAGCACACCCGGGACAGCCTGAAGAAGGCCGCGCTGGAGGCCGTGGAGGCGGGCGTCTCCGGGATCATGCTGTTCGGCGTGCCGGAGGACGGCAAGAAGGACGCCCTGGGCACGGCCGGCACCGACCCGGACGGGATCCTCCAGGTCGCCCTGCGGGACGTCCGGGCCGAGGTCGGTGACGACCTGCTCGTCATGTCCGACCTGTGCCTGGACGAGTTCACCGACCACGGGCACTGCGGAGTGCTGGACGCCGAGGGCCGTGTCGACAACGACGCCACCCTGGAGCGGTACGCCGAGATGGCGCAGGTGCAGGCCGACGCCGGCGCCCACGTCGTCGGCCCGAGCGGCATGATGGACGGCCAGATCGGCGTCATCCGCGACGCGCTCGACCAGATCGGCCGGGAGGACGTCGCGATCCTCGCCTACACCGTCAAGTACTCCTCCGCCTTCTTCGGCCCCTTCCGCGAGGCCGTCGCCTCCTCCCTCAAGGGCGACCGCAAGACGTACCAGCAGGACCCCGCGAACTGGCGCGAGTCCCTGCGGGAGCTGGAGCTGGACCTGGCCGAGGGCGCCGACATGGTCATGGTCAAGCCGGCCGGTCCCTACCTCGACATCCTCGCCCGGGTCGCGGACGCGGTGGACGTGCCCGTCGCCGCCTACCAGATCTCCGGCGAGTACGCGATGGTCGAGGCCGCCGCCGAGAAGGGCTGGATCGACCGGGACCAGGCGATCTTCGAGACCCTCACCGGCATCAAGCGGGCCGGGGCGCGCAACATCCTCACCTACTGGGCCACCGAGGCGGCCCGGAAGCTGCGCTGACCTACCGCCGGCCCGCGGGGGCGCCGCGTCAGTCCCACCAGAAGGACCAGGCGGGCGCCCCGATCAGGCCCTTCGCGTACGCGGCGAGGGTGTCCTGCTCGCCCTGGAGCACGTTGTCCGGGCAGAGCGCGAAGTGCTCCGCCGCCACCGCCTCGGCCTGCTCCTGCGTGGCCGGCGGCGCGGCGACGGACACGACGAGGGTGTCCGGGCCGAGCGCCACCACCCGGACGCCGAACCGGTCCTCCCAGGAGCGCAGCACCGCGCAGATCCGGGCCACGTCGGCCTCGTAGTTCACGGCGCCGGTCCAGCCGATCGCCGCCGGTATGTCGGCGGACCGCCGGGCCGGAACCAGCGCGAGGTGCGCCACCTCCACGCCCCGGTCCGGATCGGCGGCCAGCACGTCGGCGACCTGCGCGGCACGGGTGTCCGGGTCGGCGGACAGGGCGGCGGGGGCGGGCGCGAGGCCGGGCCACTCGTCCCCGAACGGCTCGATCTCCTCGGCGAGTTCGCCGTCCTCCGTCTCTTCCTCCCAGTACTCCGCGAGGACGTCCGCCCCGTCGTGGTCGCCCGGGTACGACGCCTCGCCCGGCAGCAGCACCCAGCCGTCCAGGCCGCCCGGGCCGGCGCCGGTGTCGACCAGCACCGGCAGCAGGCCGACCCGCGCGCCCGGCGCCCCCAGCGCCTTCCAGGAGCCCGGCGCGGCCGGCTTCTCCGCGTACCACAACAGGGGCTCGGGCCAGGGGCCGTCGTACGCCGTGTCGACGAGCCTGCCGGGCGGCAGTTGAAGACCCAGCGAACGCCCACTGGGGTCGGTGGCCAGCTTGGGCAGCGGATTGGGAAGAGTCGCCATACCGCCGACTGTACGGCCCCCCACTGACAACGCCCGTGGCCGTCACGGCCGTTGCCGTGACAGCGGGCGGTCAGACCAGCGTGGTGATGCAGAACGGGTGGCCCGCCGGGTCCAGCAGGACCCGCCAGCGGTCCGGCTGCGGCTGCGCCTCCGGCTTGGTCGCGCCGAGCTTCAGCAGGTGGGCCTCGGCCGCCTCCAGGTCGTCCACGCCCACCTCGATGTGGGCCTGCTTCTCCTGGGCCGGGTCCGGCCAGGTGGGGCGGCGGTAGTCGGCCAGGCGGTTGAAGCCCAGGCCCGGCGCGCCGTCCTTGCCGCCGAGGAAGACGAAGTCCGCGGAGGTGTAGACGACGGAGAGGCCGAACATCTCGGCGTAGAAACGGGACAGTTCGAGCGGGTCGGCGCAGTCGAAGGTGACGGCGGCGTAGCGGAGGACGGGTGCGGAAGCGGTGTCTGTGCTCATGGGGGCGACCGTAGGACACGACCCGGACAGATACGGTCCTGGTTGTGCGGGCCCGTGTGCAAAGCTTCGCCCGTGCTGAGTGCGTCCGCCCGTCTGCTGCGTCTGCTTGCGCTGCTCGCCGCCCGGCCCTCGTGGACCTGCGCCGAGCTGGCCGACCGGATGGCCGTCACCGACCGCACCGTGCGGCGGGACATCGCCAAGCTGAGGGACCTCGGCTACACCGTCGACTCCGACGCCGGGCCCTGGGGCGGCTACCGGCTCCGGGCCGGCTCCCGCGTGCCGCCGCTGATCCTGGACGACGAGGAGGCGCTGGCCGTGGCCGTGGGGCTGCGGGAGGCCGCGCTCGGCGGAGCACTCGGCGGGGACCAGGCCGCGCTGTCCGCGCTGCTGAAGCTGCGGCAGGTGCTGCCGCCCCGGATCGCCGAACGGCTCGGCGAGTGGGACGACGCCCTGGTACGGCTTCCCTGGCCGGACGCGCCGCGGCTGCGGCCGGGGATGCTGCTGGAACTGGCCGCCGCCTGCCGGCGCGGGGAGCGGGCCCGGCTGTCGTACCGCGACGGGCAGGGCCGTGGCACGGTCCGGGACGTCGATCCGTACCGGCTCGTCCACACCGGACGGCGCTGGTACTTCGTCGCCCGGGACGTGGAGCGGGGCTGGCGCACCTTCCGCGTCGACCGCGTCGAGCGGCTCCAGCCCACCGGCCACCCGGTGGAGATCACCGACCCGCCCGACCCGGCCCGGCTCGTCTCCCGCAACACCGCCAACGGCCCCTACCCGCTGTCGGTCACCATCCGGCTGCCGCTGCCCCTGGCGGACGCCCTGCGGGTCGTGCCCGCCACCGTCGGCACCCACCGGGCCGACGGCCCGGACGCCACCGTCGTCGACATCGGGGGCCCCGACGCGGACGGCCTCGCCCGCTACCTGCTCGGCCTCGCCACCCCCCTGCGCGTCCTGGCCCCGGACACCGTGCGGGAGGCCTTCGTACGCCGTACCCGGGAACTCCTGGCCGCGCAGACGGCCGACGGCCCGCCCCCGGAGTGAGGGCGGGCCGCCGGCGCCGGCGCGAGTCCGGTCAGAGCTTCTCGGGCGTGCGGATGCCCAGCAGGGCCATCCCCTGGTGCAGGGTGCGGGCCGTGACGTCGCACAGGAACAGGCGGTTCTCCACCTGCTCGGGCGAACCGGCCTTCAGCACCGGGCACTTGTCGTAGAACGACGTGAACAGGGACGCCAGCTGGTACAGGTACGCCGTCAGCTTGTGCGGGGCGTACTCCGTCGCCGCCTCCCGCACCGTCTCCGCGAAGGAGTCCAGGTGCAGGCCGAGGGCGCGCTCCGCCTCGTGCAGGGCCAGCTCGGGGCGGGCCGCCGGGGCGACCTCGCCGGCCTTGCGGAGGATGGACCGGATACGGGCGTAGGCGTACTGGAGGTAGACGGACGTGTCGCCGTTCAGCGAGACCATCTGGTCCAGGTCGAACTTGTAGTCCCGGTTCGCCGACGTCGACAGGTCCGCGTACTTCACCGCGCCGATGCCCACCTGGGCACCCCGCTCGGCGATCTCCTCCTCGGACAGGTCCTGCGCCTTCTCCCGGACCACGGCCGATGCGCGGTCGACCGCCTCGTCCAGCAGGTCGACCAGGCGGACCGTCTCGCCCTCACGGGTCTTGAACGGCTTGCCGTCCTTGCCGAGGACCGTGCCGAAGGCCAGCTGCACCGCAGTGACGTCGTCGTTCAGCCAGCCGGCCCGGCGGGCGGTCTCGAAGACCATCCGGAAGTGCAGGGCCTGCCGGGCGTCCACCACGTACAGCAGGGTGTTCGCCTTGAGGTGGAAGACGCGGTCGCGGATCGCGGACAGGTCGGTGGCCGCGTAGCCGTAACCGCCGTCCGACTTCTGCACGATCAGCGGGACCGGGTTGCCGTCCGGACCCTTGATGTCGTCGAAGAACACGCACAGGGCGCCCTCGGAGCGGACGGCCACGCCCGACTCCTCCAGGAGGCGGCAGGTCTCGGCCAGCATGTCGTTGTAACCGGACTCGCCGACGATGTCCGCGTCCCGGATCTCCATGTCCAGCTTCTCGAAGACGGAGAAGAAGTAGATCTTCGACTCGTCCACGAACTTCTGCCACATGGCGAGGGTGTGCTCGTCCCCGGCCTGGAGGTCGACCACCCGGCGGCGGGCCCGCGTCTTGAACTCCTCGTCGGAGTCGAAGAGCCCCCGCGCGGCCTTGTAGAGGCGGTCCAGGTTCGACATCGCCTCCTCGCCCGTCACCTCGGCGGCCTCGTGGTCCAGCTCGTGCGGGTGCTCGTCCAGGTACTGGATGAGCATGCCGAACTGGGTGCCCCAGTCGCCGATGTGGTGCCGGCGGACCACGTTCTCGCCGGTGAACTCCAGCAGCTGCACCACCGAGTCGCCGATCACCGCGGACCGCAGGTGGCCGACGTGCATCTCCTTCGCCACGTTCGGCTGCGCGTAGTCGATCACCGTCGTACCCGGCTGCTCGGCGGACGGCACGCCGAGGCGGCCCGTCTCGTCCGCGTACCGCGCGGCCAGGTTCGCGGTGATCGCCCGGTCCGCGATCGTGATGTTGAGGAAGCCGGGGCCGGACACCTCGACGTCCTGGATCACGTCACCCGTCACCACCCGGGAGACGACCTGCGCCGCCAGCTCCCGCGGGTTCGCCTTCGCCTTCTTCGCCAGCGCCAGGATGCCGTTGGCCTGGAAGTCGGCCCGGTCGCTTCGTCGCAGCAGCGGGTCCGCGCCGGCGGCCTCCGGCAGGGTGGCCGAGAGAGCGGAGCCGAGGTGCTGCTGGACGCTGTCGCTGAGGGACGTGACCGAGGCCATAGGAAGGGGTGCCGTTCTCCTCGTGGGGATGGATAGACCCACTCAGTATCCCATGGGGGGTAAAGCCGTTTTCCCGGCCGCGTTCCCGTCTGTGAGAATGGAGTGTCACCCCGTTCAGAAAGAAGGACGTGCCGATCGTGGCTCAGAGCACCGAGACCACCGACTGGGTCTCCCGTTTCGCGGATGAGGTCATCGAGGAGTCGGAGCGCCGGGCCCCGGGCAAACCGGTCGTCGTCGCGTCCGGACTCTCCCCTTCCGGGCCGATCCACCTCGGCAACCTCCGCGAGGTCATGACCCCGCACCTCGTCGCCGACGAGATCCGCCGCCGCGGCCGCCAGGTCCGGCACCTGATCTCCTGGGACGACTACGACCGCTACCGCAAGGTGCCGAAGGGTATCGACGGCGTCGACGAGGAGGCCTGGGCCGAGCACATCGGCAAGCCGCTGACCTCCGTCCCGGCGCCCAAGGGCTCGCCGTACCCGAACTGGGCCGAGCACTTCAAGGCCGCGATGATCGAGTCGCTCGCCCAGCTCGGCGTCGAGTTCGACGGGATCAGCCAGACCGAGCAGTACACCTCCGGCGCCTACCGCGAGCAGATCCTGCACGCCATGAGGCACCGGAACGACATCGACGCCATCCTCGACCAGTACCGCACGAAGAAGGTCCCGAAGAAGCAGCAGCAGAAGGCCGCCGACGAGGCCGAGCTGGAGGCCGAGGAGGGCTCCGGCGCCGCCTCCGAGGACGACGGCAGCTCCGGCTCCGCCGGGTACTTCCCGTACAAGCCGTACTGCGGCGGCTGCGGCAAGGACCTGACCACCGTCACCTCCTACGACGACGACAGCACCGAGCTGGCGTACACCTGCACCGCCTGCGGCTTCGCCGAGACCGTCCGGCTGAGCGAGTTCAACCGCGGCAAGCTGGTCTGGAAGGTCGACTGGCCGATGCGCTGGGCCTACGAGGGCGTGATCTTCGAGCCCAGCGGTGTCGACCACTCGTCCCCCGGGTCCAGCTTCCAGGTCGGCGGCCAGATCGTCGGCATCTTCGGCGGCAAGCAGCCCATCGGCCCCATGTACGCCTTCGTCGGCATCTCCGGCATGGCGAAGATGTCCTCCTCGCGCGGCGGGGTCCCGACCCCGGGCGACGCGCTGAAGATCATGGAACCGCAGCTGCTGCGCTGGCTCTACGCCCGCCGCCGGCCCAACCAGTCCTTCAAGATCGCCTTCGACCAGGAGATCCAGCGGCTCTACGACGAGTGGGACAAGCTCGCCGCGAAGGTCTCCGACGGTTCCGCCCTGCCCGGCGACGTGGCCGCGTACACCCGTGCCGTCGGCACCGCCGCCGGTGAACTGCCGGCGACGCCGCGCCCGCTGCCGTACCGCACGCTGGCCTCCGTCGCCGACATCACCGCCGGACACGAGGACCAGGCCCTGCGCATCCTCTCCGAGCTCGACCCGGAGCAGCCGCTGGCCACCCTGGACGAGGTCCGGCCGCGCTACGACCGGGCCGAGGCCTGGATCAACACGCACGTCCCCGCCGACCAGCGGACCATCGTGCGCGACGAACCCGACGTCGACCTGCTCAAGTCCCTCGACGAGGCCTCCCAGCAGTCCGTACGCCTGCTCCTCGACGGACTCGCCGACCACTGGTCCCTCGACGGACTCACCCACCTCGTCTACGGCGTCCCGAAGGTCCAGGCCGGCTTCGCCGCCGACGCCACGCCCAAGGAACTCCCGCCCGAGATCAAGACGGCCCAGCGGACGTTCTTCGCCCTGCTGTACCACCTGCTCGTCGGCCGCGACACCGGCCCCCGACTGCCCACCCTACTGCTCGCGGTCGGGCAGGACCGGGTACGGCGCCTGCTCGGCGAGTAAGCGGCACACGAAAGGGGCCCTCCTCGGCGGAGGGCCCCTTTCGTGTTGCCGTCATGCGATGTGCTCGTCCTGCATCTCCTGGTAGTGCCGCTCGGCGAAGACCTTCGCCAGGCGCTCGGCCTCGCCCCGGGGGAGCGAGACGCCGTAGGTCGCCTCCACGTCCTCCCTGAGCTGCGGCCCCGTGGGGTAGCTGCCGTCGATCGACTTGCGGAAGACCTGGTAGAAGTCCTCCTCCGTCGGCTCCGGCTCCGTCGTGCCGCCGCCCTCGCCCAGCTCCCGCGTCCGGGTCGCGCTCACCGGGATCGGGAAGCTGCCGGTCTCCTCCGGAGAGGGCTGCTGGAACTGCTCCGGCGGCTGCTCCTCGTACCACTCCCCGTACTCCTCCTCCGGGGCGTACTGGGGCTCCTGCATCATCGGGTCGTACGTCGGGTCGTACCCGCCGTGGTACTCGATCTCCCGCGGCGCCTGGAACCAGGGGCTCTGCTCGTCCTCCGCGGGATCCGCCGGGCGCTGCTCTCCGGCGGGCGCCGCCTGCCTCGGCACCGGCGCGGCCCCGGCCGCACGGCCACCCGCCGCCGCGGCCGGTCCGCTCGCGACCCCGGCGGCCGGTCCGCCCGCTGCCGCGGCACCCGCCGTCGCCAGCTGCGGCTGCCGCGCCACCGGAGGAAGGAGCGCCGGTTCGATGCCCGCCGCCGCCAGACCCGCCGGGGCCGTCTCCGCCAGCGGCACGCCGTACCTCGCCAGACGGAGCGGCATCAGGGACTCCACCGGAGCCTTCCTGCGCCACGCCCGGCCGAAGCGGCTGCGCAGCCGCGCCTGGTAGACGAGACGTTCCTGCTCCAGCTTGATCACCTGGTCGTAGGAGCGCAGCTCCCACAGCTTCATCCGGCGCCACAGCAGGAACGTGGGCAGAGGGGAGAGCAGCCAGCGGGTGAGGCGGACGCCTTCCATGTGCTTGTCGGCCGTGATGTCCGCGATCCGGCCGACCGCGTGGCGGGCCGCCTCGACCGACACGACGAACAGGACCGGGATCACCGCGTGCATGCCGACACCCAGCGGGTCGGGCCAGGCGGCGGCGCCGTTGAACGCGATCGTCGCCGCCGTCAGCAGCCACGCCGTCTGGCGCAGCAGCGGGAAGGGAATCCGGATCCAGGTCAGCAGCAGATCAAGGGCCAGGAGAACACAGATACCTGCGTCGATACCCACCGGGAACACATAGGAGAAGTTCCCGAAGCCCTTCTTGATGGCCAGCTCGCGGACAGCCGCGTACGAACCGGCGAAGCCGATGCCGGCGATGATCAAGGCGCCGGTCACGACCACGCCGATGAGAACGCGGTGCATCCGAGTCAGCTGCAGTGGCGCGGCCACTCGTACTCCCCTCCCATTGCGTGTTGTTGCGCGCAACAGAGTGGCACACGTGTGCGGCGAACGTGGTGCCGGTCAGCCGCTACGCCCCCGGCCGGCTCCCCTACGCGGCCGACTTGGACGGAGACGCACTGGAGGAGGCCGGCTTCGACGGCGACTTCGACGGCGCCGACGGCTTCGACGGCTCCGCGGACCCGCTCGGCGAACTCCCCGCACCACCAACGCCGTTGGCGGACGACACCGACGCCACGACCTCCTTGACCGCCTTCTGGGCCGCCTTCGCCAGATCGTCCGCGTCCGGAGTCTTCTCACCCGCCAGACCGGCACCGTTGTAGTCCAGCGTCACCACGACGTTCTCCACCCGGGCGACGACCGTCTGCTGCTTGAAGAGGCCTTCCTTCTTCTTCAGGTCGTACCGCACCGCCGTCGCCTCCGCACCCGTGCCCGACAACGGCACGACCTTGGTGTTCCTGGCGCCGTCCACCGACTGGACGTCCTTGGCCTGCCGCGTGAAGTACGCGTGCGCCTGGTCCGCGCCGGAGCCACGCGTGGCATCGGAGTCGAACCGCAGCAGGGAGACCGTCAGCCAGCGGAACTGCGACCCCTTCACCCCGTTGTTGTCCAGGCTGTTCCACGAACAGGACGCCCGCGACGACGGATCGTCCGAACCGCCCTTCTTCGCCGACTTCACACCCTTCGGAACCAGGTCCTCCAGGCTCTTCCTCGCCAGCACCGCACACGCGTCGGGAAGCTTTTGGTACGCGGCGGCCTCCACGGTCGGCGACGCACTCGCCGACGGCTGCGTACTGCCGGCCTCCGCCGACCGCGTGCTCTCCTCGCCGGACTTGGCCTTGGAATCACCCGAGTCCGAGGAACAGGCGGCCGTGATCAGAACCGCGGGAACGGCTGCCGCGCAGACAAGAGCGCGGCGCAGGCGCTCGGCTCGCCGGCTGGACTGGGCACGGTCGTCTCGCTGGGCTGCTCGCTGCATGGTTCCTTCACTCATGACGCTCGGTGTTCGTGCGGGTTCCTGCGGGGGCCACGGTACGCGGTGAAGCAGCCGTGGGCCGTCCGTTCCCGCGCTTCGCGGACAGGTGCGGACGGGACCGGCGGGGTCGTCAGCCGCCCAGCGCGTCATCCAGCCGGGAGGCCAGATTCAGGGCCCTGTCCTGCATTTCCTTGCTGTCCGGCACCGCCCCCAGGGCCATCGGCTGCTCCTCGTACTGGAACGTGACGATGACATTGGACGTGCGGAACACCACAGTCACCGTCCGCTGTTCGGCCGTCGAACCGGACGCGTTCAGCTGGTCGTCCAGATACGCCTCGTCACCGAGATCGGACAGCGCACGAGGCTGCAGATCCGTGGGCGTGGCACCGGACGAAGAGGCGTCCGGGGACGCGGACGAGGAGGCACTGCCGCTCGCGGCCCCCTTCGAGGGCGCGGCCGAGGGCGCGGACGCCGATGAGGAGGACGCCGAGGAGGACGGCGCCGAGGAGGAGGGCGTCGGGGAAGCGGGCGCCGGCGAACTGCTCGGCGCCGGCAGATCCGCGGCCGTCTCCTTCTCCGCGAACAGCTTCTGCGCCTGATCGTCGTCGCTGACCGTGTTGTCGTACGACACCACGCGCTCGAAGTCCACCGACAGCCGGTCCGTGGCGTCGGCCGACTCCACCTTCCACCGGCAGCCGACCTTGCGATCGGTGTCGTAGGTGAGCGCGGCCTCGCCCTGGTACGCCTTGTCCCGCTGATCCGGGTCGGTGATCTGCCGGATGCCCGGCAGCAGCGCGTCCAGCGTGTCGTGGTCGACCGCACCGCAGGGCTCGGGGAGCGTGCGGTACCTGCCCGGCTGCGCCGCCACCGTCGCCGTACCGGCGTCGCCCGGGTTGGCGTCGTCCGTCGCGCCGTCGCTCCCGGAACCGCTCGTGCAGCCGGCCAGCAGCGCCGCGAGGAGGGCGGCGGTGCCGGTTACGTACGCCTTCCGCTGCACGGTCGGGCTCCTCTCGACGGTCTGTGCTCGCTCGGTGGTCCAGTGTCCCCGCTGGTTATTCGCTTGCCGCAGCGGGGCGCCCCCTGGAGACAATGTCTATCGCACGCACTGCTGTGGACGCCGGTCCCTTGTCCCTTTTCGTCGACCTTGGCGCCGCTTTTGCTTTTTGCTGCTTTCAAGCCTTTTGTTGTCGCTTCCGGGGGAACGAGGAACACATGTCGTACGTGGAGATGCCGGGCGCCAAGGTCCCGATCCGGATGTGGACGGACCCGGCGACGGTCGAGGACGTGGCCCTGCGCCAGCTCCAGAACGTGGCCACCCTGCCGTGGATCAAGGGCCTGGCCGTGATGCCGGACGTGCACTACGGCAAGGGCGCGACGGTCGGCTCGGTCATCGCGATGCAGGGCGCGGTGTGCCCGGCGGCGGTGGGCGTGGACATCGGCTGCGGGATGTCGGCGGTGAAGACGTCCCTCACGGCGAACGACCTCCCCGGGGACCTGTCCCGACTGCGGTCGAGGATCGAGCAGGTCATTCCGGTGGGGCGGGGGATGCACGACGAACCGGTCGAGCCGGCAGACTTCCACGGACTGGCCACGGCCGGGTGGGACGACTTCTGGGGACGGTTCGACGGGGTCGCCGATGCGGTCAAGTTCCGTCAGGAGCGCGCCTGGAAGCAAATGGGAACGCTCGGATCGGGCAATCACTTTGTCGAGGTGTGCACGGACACGACCGGTTCTGTATGGCTCATGCTCCATTCCGGTTCCCGGAACATCGGCAAGGAACTCGCCGAACACCACATCGGCGTGGCCCAGAAGCTCCCGCACAACCAGGGCCTCGTCGACCGTGACCTCGCCGTCTTCGTGTCGGACACCCCGCAGATGGCGGCCTACCGCAACGACCTGTTCTGGGCGCAGGAGTACGCCAAGTACAACCGCACGCTCATGATGGCGCTCCTGAAGGACGTGATCCGCAAGGAGTTCAAGAAGGCGAAGCCGGCCTTCGAGCAGGAGATCTCCTGCCACCACAACTACGTGGCGGAGGAGCGGTACCAGGGCATGGACCTGCTCGTCACCCGCAAGGGCGCGATCCGGGCCGGCTCCGGCGACTACGGGATCATCCCCGGCTCCATGGGCACGGGGTCGTACATCGTGAAGGGCCTCGGCAACGAGCTGGCCTTCAACTCGGCCTCGCACGGCGCGGGCCGGCGGATGAGCCGGAACGCGGCCAAGCGGCGCTTCTCCACCCAGGACCTGGCGGAGCAGACCCGGGGCGTGGAGTGCCGCAAGGACTCCGGTGTGGTGGACGAGATCCCGGGTGCCTACAAGTCGATCGACCAGGTCATCGACCAGCAGCGGGACCTGGTGGAGGTCGTGGCGAAGCTGAAGCAGGTCGTCTGCGTCAAGGGCTGACCTGGAGCGAGTCCAGCCAGCGCAGGAGGCGTTCGCCCTCTCTGGTCATGATGTCCGGGTCGCGGAGGGCGTTGGCCAGGAGGGACATGCCCTGGTAGGCGGAGACCAGGGTGAGGGCGTGGTCGTCCGGGTCGGGCAGGTTCCACTGGCGGAACTGGGCGGCCGTCCAGTCCAGCAGGCGGCGGATGGCCGCGCCGGCCTCGGCGTCCAGGGTGCCGTCGGTGCGTTTGTCGAGTTCGACGGCCAGGGTGCCGGTGGGGCAGCCGTGGCGGGCGGCGGTCTCGCGCTGGGCGACCCAGGCTTCGACGAGCGCCTTGAGGCGGTCGCGGGGGGCCGGCAACTCCTCCAGGGCGGCGGTGAGTTCGTCCAGGTGGGCCTGGTGCTCCGCCAGTGCCGCCCGGACGAGTTCGTCCTTGGTCTTGAAGTAGTAGTAGACGTTTCCGACCGGGACGTCGGCCTCGCGGGCGATGTCGGCGAGGGTGGTGCGCTCGACGCCCTGCTGGTGCAGGACGCGGGCCGCCGCGGCCGTGAGTCGCCGGCGCTTCTGTGACGCCCGTGCTCGCCGATCCACTGAGTTTGTCACCTGACTGACTATAGACAGGCGGGGGTGGCCGCGTGTTGACTATTCACTTAGTTAGTTGACTGACTAAGCAGAGGGGGAGCAATGATCGTTGTCACCGGGGCCACCGGGAACATCGGGCGGGTGTTGGTGGGGATGCTGGCCGAGGCCGGGGAGGAGGTCGTGGCCGTGTCTCGGGGGGACGGGGCGGTCCGGGACGGGGTGCGGTGGGTGCGGGGCGGGGTCGGGGACGCCGGGAGCCTGCGGCCCGCCCTGGACGGGGCCCGCGCGGTGTTCCTCGTGCTGGGCGGCGAGTCGAACTTCCGGGGGGAGAGCCCGGGCGCCGTGGTCGAGGCGGTCGCGGATGCCGGGGCCGAGCGGATCGTGCTGGTGTCGTCGCAGGTCAGCGCCACTCGGCCGGAGGCGCTCTCGCATGCCCGGCTGCGGGAGTTCGAGGCCGCCGTGCGGGCGTCGGGGCGGGAGTTCACCGTGCTGCGGCCGGCGGGGTTCGCGTCCAACGCGCTCGCCTGGAGCGAGTCGGTGCGTACCCGGCGCACGGTGTACGCGCCCTTCGGCGATGTCGCGCTGCCCGTGGTCGACCCGGCGGACATCGCCGCCGTGGCCGCCGCCGCGCTGCTGGAGGACGGGCACGCGGGCCGGGTGTACGAGCTGACCGGCCCGGAGCCGATCAGTCCGCGCGGGCAGGCGGAGGTCCTCTCGGCGGCCCTGGGCGAGGAGGTGGCCTTCGTGGAGCTGTCCCGGGAGGAGGCGCACGCGGGGATGGCGCGGTTCATGCCGGAGCCGGTGGTCGCCGGCACGCTGGACGTCCTCGGTGCGCCGCTGCCGGCCGAGCGGCGGCCCGGCCCCGATGTGGCGGCCGTGCTGCACCGGCCGGCCGCCCCGTTCGCGGCGTGGGTCACGCGGAACCTGCCGGCGTTCGCCTGAGCCCGCCCGGCCCGGCGGGCTACTTCGCGTGCCGTACGGCGTAGATCATGACGAACGCGACGAGGTGGATGCCGAAGAGGAAGTAGGCCAGGAAGTACCAGACCTGGCGTTCGTTCCTCGTCTCCTGGGCCAGGCGCCGCTGCTCGAAGGTGTCCTGTGCCGGGGAGCCGTCCGGCGGGGGGCCGTCGTCCATCACCCTTCCCGGTGGATCTTGGTGTTGGACGCCTGGGCGCGCGGGCGCAGAACCAGGAGGTCGACGTTGACGTGGCTGGGGCGGGTCACCGCCCAGGTGATGGTCTCGGCCACGTCGTCCGCGGTGAGGGGCTCGGCGACGCCCTCGTACACCTTGGCGGCCTTCTCGTTGTCGCCGCCGAAGCGGGTGAGGGCGAACTCGTCGGTCTTGACCATGCCGGGGGCGATCTCGATGACGCGGACCGGCCGGCCGACGATCTCCAGGCGGAGGGTCTCGGCGAGGACGTGGGCGCCGTGCTTGGCGGCCACGTAGCCGCCGCCGCCCTCGTAGGTGCCGTGGCCGGCGGTGGAGGAGACGACCACGACGACGCCGTCGCCGCTCGCGACCAGCTTCGGCAGCAGGGCCTGGGTGAGGTTGAGGGTGCCGATGACGTTGGTCTCGTACATGGTGCGCCAGTCGGCGGGGTCGCCGGTGGCGACCGGGTCCGCGCCGAGGGCGCCGCCCGCGTTGTTGACGAGGACGCCGATGGTCTTGAAGGCGGTGGCGAACTCGTCCACGGCGGCGCGGTCGGTCACGTCGAGCTGGTAGGCGACGGCGGAGTGGCCGGCCTTGGTGATGTCCTCGGCGAGGGCTTCGATGCGGTCCTTGCGGCGGGCGGTGAGGACGACGCGGTAGCCGGCCGCGGCGAGCTGCCGGGCCGTGGCGGCGCCGATGCCGCTGCTCGCGCCGGTGACGACGGCGATGCGGGAGGCGGCGGACGGGGCGGCGGTGGCCATGGCTGCTCCTGGGGCTGCGTCGGGGTGGTGCGCTCGGTCGGTTCCGTCCAGCCTAAGTGAGCCTCATCCGCCGTTTCGTGGCGCCCACATGATGACGGCCATGCCGGCCAGGCAGATCAGCGCTCCGGTGATGTCCCAGCGGTCGGGGCGGTAGCCGTCGGCGATCACGCCCCACAGCAGGGAGCCCGCGACGAAGATCCCGCCGTAGGCGGCGAGGATGCGGCCGAAGTGGGCGTCGGGCTGGAAGGTGGCGACGAAGCCGTACGCGCCGAGGGAGAGGACGCCGCCGGCCGCCCACAGCCAGCCGCGGTGTTCGCGTACGCCCTGCCAGACCAGCCAGGCGCCGCCGATCTCGAAGAGGGCGGCGACGACGAACAGGGCGGCGGAGCGCAGGACCGGCATGGGGGCAGCTTCGCATGTGGGGGTGGTGTCACCTTGTTGGAGGGCGCCTGGCGGGCGGCTCGCGTGGCATACATCCGTACGGCGGTCGTCGCTGCGGCGGCCGGGTGTGCGGCGGTGCCGGCGCGAGCGAGGAGTGGTGAGGGCGTGCGGATGCGGGCGTGGGTGTTGTCCGGTGTGTGTGCCGGTGCCGTCCTGGTGCCGGGGACCGCGGTGGCCGCTCCGGTTCCGGAGGCCGATCTGGCCTTCCACGGGACCGCGGTGCTGAACGGGGACCGGGTGGAGGTGCGGCTGACTCCGCGGAACAACGGGCCGGCCGCCGTCGCGGACGCCACGGTCCGGCTGCGCTGGTCGGTGGAGCTGGCCGACGAGCAGGAGCTGCCGGCCCGGTGTGCCCGGGAGGACGCGCGGACGGTGGTGTGCGGGACGGGGGCGCTGGTGGTGGACGCGGCGGGGGAGCAGGTGCGGGTGCCGGTGCGGCTGCGGGAGCGGCCGTCGGAGGTGACGCTGGAGATCGACACCGCGTGGAGCGCGGGTGCGGTGGACCAGGACCGGTCGAACGACCGGATGGCGGTGCTGGTGCTGGACACCGGGGACGAGTACGCCTTCTGAGGCCTGGCCGGTCAGGCGGGGTCAGGCGGGGGTGTCGGCGTCGTAGCGTTCGCGGGCGGTGCGGACCTCGTCGAAGTGGGTCTCCGCCCAGTCCTTCACGGCGGTGAGCAGGCCGGCGAGGCTGGCGCCGAGGGGGGTGAGGGCGTAGTCGACGCGGACGGGGACGGTGGGGGTGACGGTGCGGCTGAGGATGCCGTCGCGTTCGAGGGCGCGCAGGGTCTGGGTGAGCATCTTGGGGCTGACGCCGGCGATCTTGCGGCCGAGGTCGCTGTAGCGCAGGGGGGCGGGGGCCAGGGCGGCGACGACGAGGCTGACCCACTTGTCGCTGAGCCGTCCGAGGAGCTGGTTGGTGGGGCACTCGCGCAGGAAGGCGTCGTAGTCGGCGCGGGCCTGTTCGCGGCGCTGGGCGGCGGTCGTGGTGGCCATGGGCTCTTCCCTCCGGGGCAGCTACGCACTCTCAGGTAACTACTTACCAATGGATAGTACCTCTCCTACGGTTGGTGTCGCGGCCGGAAGACCGGCTGCGGGATCCGCAAGTGCCGTTCATTCAGGGAGAGTTGTCATGCGTGCTGCTGTGGTGAGGACGTTCGGTGGTCCCGAAGCGGTGGAGATCGCCGAGGTTCCGGTGCCGGAGCCCGGGTCGCGTCAGGTGCGGATCAAGGTGGCCGCGGGGGCGCTGAACCCCGTGGACGCGGGGGTGCGCAGCGGCTTCTTCGGCGGGGCCGGCAAGACGCTCGGGCTCGGCTGGGACGTGGCCGGGACGGTGGACGCGGTCGGTGTGGCCGCGGCCTGGCAGGTCGGTGACCCGGTGGTGGCGCTGGCGGCGGGGGTGGCCGATCCGGTGGGGGCGCACGCGGAGTACGTGGTGGTGGCCACGGACGCGGTGGCGGTGGCGCCGGCCGCGGTGGACGCCGTACACGCGGGCACACTGCCGCTGAACGGGCTGACCGCGCTCCAGGCGCTGGAGCTGCTGGATCTCGCGCCGGGCCAGTCACTGCTGGTGACCGGGGCGGCGGGGGCGGTCGGCGGGTTCGCGGTGCAGCTGGCGGCGCACCGGGGAATCGAGGTGACCGGGCAGGCACGGGCGGCTGACGAGGAGCTGGTGCGCTCGCTGGGTGCCGCGCACTTCACGTCCGAGGGGGTGCCGCCGGGGAGTGTGGACGCGGTGCTGGACGCGGCGGTGCTCGGCGAGGCGGCCCTGGAGTGGGTGCGGGACGGGGGCGCGTACGCGGGGGTGCGGCCCGGGGCGTTCCCGGGGTCGGTGCGCGGGGTGCGGACGGGGGCCGTGGAGGTGGCCGCGGACGGGGCCGGGCTGGCGGAGCTGGTCCGGCTGGTGGACGAGGGGGTGCTGACCCTGCGGGTGGCCGAGACCTACCCCCTGGCGGAGGCGGCGAAGGCGCACGCGCGGCTGGGTGAGGGCGGGGTGCGGGGGCGGCTGGTGCTGGTGCCGTAGCGGCCGGAAAGGCGCCGGTGGGAGGGGTGGGGAGGGGGGTGGAATACCCGGGGCGGGGTGACCGTTGGAGGGGTATAGTTGAACGGTCAACAACCTGGAGGGTGAGCGACCATGCAGTTCGGGATCTTCACGGTCGGCGACGTCACGCCGGACCCCACCACGGGACGGACCCCGACCGAGCGCGAGCGGATCAAGGCCATGGTCGCCATCGCGCTGAAGGCCGAGGAGGTCGGGCTCGACGTCTTCGCGACCGGTGAGCACCACAACCCGCCGTTCGTGCCGTCGTCCCCGACCACCATGCTCGGCTACATAGCCGCGCGGACGCAGAAGCTGATCCTCTCCACGTCCACCACGCTGATCACCACCAACGACCCGGTGAAGATCGCGGAGGACTACGCGATGCTCCAGCACCTGGCCGACGGGCGCGTCGACCTGATGATGGGCCGCGGTAACACCGGGCCGGTCTACCCCTGGTTCGGCAAGGACATCCGGGAGGGCATCAACCTCGCCGTCGAGAACTACGCCCTGCTGCGCCGCCTGTGGACCGAGGACGTCGTGGACTGGGAGGGCAAGTTCCGCACACCGCTGCAGGGCTTCACCTCCACCCCGCGACCCCTGGACGACGTGGCGCCGTTCGTCTGGCACGGCTCCATCCGCTCGCCGGAGATCGCCGAGCAGGCCGCGTACTACGGCGACGGCTTCTTCCACAACAACATCTTCTGGCCCGCCGAACACACCAAGCGGATGGTCGAGTTCTACCGGAAGCGGTACGCCCACTACGGGCACGGCACGCCCGAGCAGGCGATCGTCGGCCTGGGCGGCCAGGTGTTCATGCGGAAGAACTCGCAGGACGCGGTCACCGAGTTCCGGCCGTACTTCGACAACGCGCCGGTGTACGGCCACGGGCCCTCGCTGGAGGACTTCACCGAGCAGACCCCGCTGACCGTGGGGTCCCCGCAGCAGGTGATCGAGAAGACCCTGGCCTTCCGCGAGTACGCCGGCGACTACCAGCGCCAGCTGTTCCTCATGGACCACGCGGGGCTGCCGCTGAAGACCGTGCTGGAACAGCTCGACCTGCTCGGCGAGGAGGTCGTGCCCGTGCTGCGCGAGGAGTTCGCCAAGGGGCGCCCGGCGGACGTGCCGGAGGCGCCGACCCACCAGTCGCTGCTCGCCGCGAAGGAGAAGGAGGCGGCCACCGTATGAACGACCGCATGAAGCTCGTCGTCGTGTCGGCGGGACTGAGCGTCCCGTCCTCCACCCGGCTGCTCGCCGACCGGCTGGCCGCCGCCGTCGGCCGGCAGGCGGAGGTGGACACCGAGGTGATCGAGCTGCGCGAGCTCGCCGTCGAGATCGCGCACAACTTCACCAACGGGTTCGCGGGCAAGGGCCTGGCCGCCGCGCAGGACGCGGTGGCGGGTGCCGACGGACTGATCGTCGTCACGCCGGTGTTCAGCGCGTCCTACAGCGGGCTGTTCAAGTCGTTCTTCGACGTGCTGGACAAGGACGCACTGGCCGGGAAGCCGGTGCTGATCGGTGCGACCGGGGGTACGGGGCGGCACTCGCTGGTGCTGGAACACGCGCTGCGGCCGTTGTTCGCCTACCTGCGGGCCGTGGTCGTGCCGACCGGGGTGTACGCGGCGTCCGAGGACTGGGGCGCGGACGGGCTGGCCGCCCGGACCGAGCGGGCGGCGGCCGAACTGGCCGCGCTCATGCCGTTGGCTCCGCGGGCCGGCGAGGACGTGGTGGTGCCCTTCGCCGAACAGCTGGCGGCGTTGCAGCGCTGATCCTGTTCGCCCGCCCACCCCACTCGCCCGGCCGGGAGGCTGCCGATTCGGTGGGCGGGCGTCCGGGCGGGTGGCAGGGCGCGGGTCGGGCGGGGCCTCGGCCGCCCGGGCCGCGTCGCTCGCCCGGACCGGCATCGCCCTGCCGGCCGGCGGCCTCCCTGGCGCGCACCCGGCACCGGGGACGGCTCCGGCCTCCCGAGCGCCGCCGGCGGCCGGCCGGGGCCGGGTTGCCTCCGTGACGGTGAGAGGGGGGTAAAAAGGGTGATCGTAGGGCCATCGGGCCCGGCCGGACCGGTGGGGGGCTTGGCACACTGAGGGCGTGCCCCAGACTGTGCTGCTCGCCGAAGACGACCGTGCCATCCGCCATGCCCTGGAGCGTGCCCTGACGCTGGAGGGGTACCAGGTGACGGCGGTCGCCGACGGCGTGGAAGCGCTGGCGCAGGCCCACAAGAACCCGCCGGACGTCCTCGTCCTGGACGTGATGATGCCGGGCATCGACGGCCTCCAGGTCTGCCGGGTGCTGCGCGCCGAGGGCGACCGCACCCCGATCCTGATGCTCACCGCCCTCGTGGAGACCGCCGACCGCATCGCGGGCCTGGACGCCGGCGCCGACGACTACGTGGTCAAGCCGTTCGACGTCGAGGAGGTCTTCGCGCGGCTGCGCGCCCTGCTGCGCCGCACCAGCCCCGTGCCCGCCGGCGGCGCCGCCCCCGAGGGCCCGGTCCGCGAGCCCCAGGTCTCCGACCGGCAGGTGGAGGCCGCCGGCATCCGCATGGACCTCCAGGCCCGCCGGGCCTGGCGCGGCCGGCGCGAGCTGGAACTGACCCGTACCGAGTTCGAACTGCTGGAACTGCTGGCGCGCAACGCGGGCATCGTCCTCGACCACTCCACGATCTACGACCGGATCTGGGGCTACGACTTCGGCCCCGGCTCCAAGAACCTCGCCGTCTACGTCGGCTACCTCCGCCGCAAGCTCGACGAACCAGGCGCCCCACAGCTGATCCACACCGTGCGGGGCGTGGGTTACGTGCTGCGGGAGGACTAGGTGGGCCGCCGCTGGCGGCTGCCGGCCGGGCCCCGGCCGAAGCTGGTCTCCCTGCGCACCACCTTCGCCGTCTCCTTCGCGGCCGTCACCGCCGCCGTCACCATCCTGGTCGGCATCCTGTCGTACAACTCCGCCGCCCGGCTCGTCCGCGTCGACCAGCAGTCGGTGTTCACGCAGGTCGTGCAGGACGTGCGGGACGAGGTACGGCAGCACCCGATGCGCCCCGACGACTTCTCCTCCTCCCGCCCCGGGCACGACGTGGTCCGCCCCGCCCGCACGGACGTGCAGGTACTGGGCGCGCGGGGGGAGATCGAGGACCACGGCAGCCCGGTGCTGCCGGTCACCTCCCGGGACCGGGCCATGGCCCTCGCGCGGACGGCCGGCAGGGTGGTCGAGCACAAGGACGTACGGGTGGACGCGGACCTGTTCCGCATCGCCACCGTCTCGCTCGGCCGGGGACGCGGCGCCGTCCAGGTCGCGCAGGAGTTCAGCGACACCGAGGACCTGCTGCGGGCGCTCCAGCAGCGCACGCTGATCCTGATGGCGGCGGTCGTGGTGGCGGCCGGGCTGTTCGGGTGGTGGCTGGCCCGGCGGATCACCCGGCGCCTGGTCGTCCTCACCTCCGCCGCCGAGGACGTCGCCCGCACCCGGCAGCTGGGCATCCAGGTCCCGGTGGCCGGCCTGGACGAGGTGGGGCGGCTGGGCCGCGCCTTCGACCGGATGCTGGGCCGGCTCGCGCAGTCGGAGGAGGACCAGCGCAGGCTGGTGCAGGACGCCGGCCACGAGCTGCGGACGCCGCTCACCTCGCTGCGCACGAACATCTCGCTGCTGCGGCGGATCGACGAACTCCCGCCCGCGACCCGCGAGGAACTCGTCGCCGACCTCTCCCAGGAGGCCCGGGAGCTGACCGACCTCGTCAACGAACTGGTCGACCTGGCCGCCGGGCAGTCCGACGGCGAGCCGCCGCAGCGGCTCGACCTCGCCGACCTCGCCGAGGACGTCGTCGGGCTGGCCCGGCGCCGTACCGGCCGGGACGTCGTGCTGCACGTCGGTGGTGACACGACGACCGACGGGCGGCCCGGGATGCTCCAGCGGGCCATCTCCAACCTGGTGGAGAACGCGGCCAAGTTCGACCGGGACGGCAAGGCGCCGATCGAGGTCAGCGTCACCGGGCCGGCCCGGCCCGGCACGGTGCGGGTGGAGGTGCTGGACCGGGGGCCCGGGATCGCCGAGGGCGACCTCGTGCGCATCTTCGACCGCTTCTACCGCGCCGCCGACGCCCGCTCCCTGCCGGGCTCCGGCCTCGGCCTGTCCATCGTCCGCGAGGTCGCCATGGCCCACGGCGGAGCACCCTTCGCCTTCCGCCGGGAGGGCGGCGGCGCGGTCATCGGCTTCACGGTGGGCGGCGGCTACGTCCCGGGCGGCACCGGCGCCTGACCGGGCACGGACGACGCCCGGCGTTGAGTACGGGTACCTACCCGATGGCCGTACGCGTGCCCATCCGGCCGGGGCACCCGCCGCCCTACCGTCGCCGTATGCCCGAGCAGACCCCGCCCGCCGCCGCGCCCCCCGCCTCGCCCAGCACCCCGCCCGCCGCGTCCGGGACCGGTTCCCGGGGCCTCGGCTGCCTCGGCTGCGCCGGGCTCGTGTTCGTCGCCGTCGTCGCCCTGTTCATCCAGCTCACCTGGGACTCCCCGAGGGACCTGCCCCGGACCGCGCCCGGGGAGATGGCGCGCCGCGCCGTCCGGCACTCCCAGGAGGCGTACGACGTCCTGGGGTTCACGCGGACCGTGCCGCCCGGGGCCGGGCGCATCGGCGTCGACGCGCAGAACACGCTCGACGCCGGCGACTGCTACGACGGAGGCCTGCTGGGGCTGGAGGACGAGACCATCGACGGCGCCTACCGGATGGGCCACGACTGGGCACTGGACGACGTGCCGGCGAGCCAGGCCGTCCCGGGTCTGCGCCGGCTGCACCGGCGGCTGCAGGAGGACGGCTGGGAGGTGTCGTCGTACCGAGAGGGCGGGAAGGACGGGCAGGACTGGTCGCTGTTCGTGCAGCGGGACGGCGGAGACGAGCGGATGTCCTTCACCTGGTTCCCGGACCGGCGGTACTTCACCGGTGGCGCCACCGCACCCTGCGCCTACGACCCGGGGTGGACGGAGGGCGACGGCGAAACCTGGTTCCCCAGTGACGCCGCCGCCTCGGTGAGTCCGCCGGCCCTCGGGCCCGGGAGGCCTTGAGCGCCCCCCGGGGGTATCAGCGGCCCGGCAGGGTGAGGAAGCCCTCCGCGCGGGCGCTCGCCAGGCCGATCCGCGGGATGTCGCTGCTCTTGGCGAACAGCAGGAAGCGGGGTTCCCACACCGGCCGGTACTTGGCGTTGGCGCGGTACAGGGACTCGATCTGCCACCAGCGGGAGAAGAAGGTGAGGACCGAGCGCCACAGGCGCAGCACCGGGCCGGCCCCGAGGCGGGCGCCGCGTTCGAAGACCGAGCGGAACATCGCGAAGTTCAGCGAGACCCGGTCGATCCCCAGCTCCTTCGCCTGGAGCAGGAGCTCGACGACCATGTACTCCATCAGGCCGTTCTCGCAGTCGCGGTCGCGGCGCATCAGGTCCAGGGAGAGGCCGCGCTCCCCCCAGGGGACGAAGCTGAGCAGGGCGCGGGGTGCGCCGTCGGCGTCCCGGCACTCCAGCATCACGCAGCGGCCGTCGGAGGGGTCGCCGAGGCGGCCGAGGGCCATGGAGAAGCCGCGTTCGGTGGCGCCGTCGCGCCAGTGGTCGGCGCGGTCCACGAGCAGCGCCATCTCCTCGGCGGGGATGTCCTCGTGACGGCGGACGCGGACCGTGTAGCCGGCTCGGCGGACCCGGTTGTGGGCTTGGCGGACCACGCGCATGGCCCGGCCGTCCAGGGTGAAGTCGGCGAGGTCCACGATGGCCTCGTCACCGAGTTCGAGCGCGTCCAGGCCGTGCCGGGCGTAGACCGTGCCCGCTTCCTCGCTCGCGCCCATCACGGCCGGGGTCCAGGCGTGCAGGCGGGCCTCGGCGAGCCAGGCGTCGATGGCGCCGGGCCAGGCCTCGGGGTCGCCGAGCGGGTCGCCGGAGGCGAGGCTGACCCCGCCGACGACGCGGTAGGCGACGGCCGCCTTGCCGCTGGGGGAGAAGATGACGGACTTGTCGCGGCGCAGCGCGAAGTAGCCGAGGGAATCGCGCTCGCCGTGCCGGTCCAGCAGTTCGCGCAGCCTCTGCTCGTCCTCCTCGGCCAGCAGGCGGGCGCCGCGCGGGGCGCGGAAGCAGGCGTAGAGGACCAGCAGGAAGGTGACCGCCATCAGGACGTTGACGGTCATGTCCGCCCAGCGGGGCGCGTGGACGGCGGGGACGCGGTCGGCGAGCGGGCCGACGCTGATGCCGCGCAGCAGGGTGTAGGCGATCTCGTCCTTGAGGGTGGCCCCGGTGACCTTGTTCGTCGCGTGCACCAGCAGGGCGCCGAGGCCGCCGGTGACCAGGGTGCCGCCCACACCGACGGCGAGCGCCAGGCGCGGGTTGGAGCGGTCGCCGATGGCGTCGAACTCGCGGCGGCCGAGCAGCAGGGCGGCGACGAACAGGCCGGTCAGGACCGTGGAGACCCAGTTGAAGGGGTGCTCGCGGTAGGGGGCGCGGGTCAGCGCGACGGCGTAGAGGCCGAGGAGGGGGCCGGCGAGGAGGAGGTTGAAGAGCCAGGCGGCGCGTTTGCGGCGGCGCATCACCACCGCGAGGAACAGGGCGAGGGCCGCCGAGACCAGGCCGGCGGTGGCCAGGTACGGGGTGAAGTACTCGCCCGCGTTGTGCTCGTGCACCTCCTCGCGGAACGGGAGGGACACCACCGCCGCGATGTTCAGTACGGCGAGCAGCCGCAGGTACCAGACGGTGGCGGTGGCGGCGCGGGAGCGCAGCCGCCGGCCGCCGGGGCGGGTGCGGAGCGGGGGCGGGAGGAAGCGGATGCCCCGGCGGGGGGAGCGGGGTGCGGGAACCGGTGCTGGCATCAGGGTCGTCTGTTGAGCGGGCATGCTGACGGGTCACCCTTGGGGACGGGGACGGGGCACGGTCGACCCTACAGCTCGTAGGGTAAAGCGAGGGGCGAGGTTCCGTACAGCCGGCACACAGCTTCTCATCCGCAGCCCGCATCCGGTCACCGGTTCCGCGGCCGGTCACCCGCGCGCGGTCACCGGTTCCGCGTCCGGTCACCGGTTCGGCACGTGGTCACCCGGACTCGGTCGCCGGGTCCGGGTCCGGTGCGCGTGCTCAGTCGCCGGCTCCCCGCCGGGCCGCCGTCAGGTGCCAGGCCAGGTTGCCGACCGCCGCCCCGGCGGCCACCGTGGCCGCGATCACCCCGCCGGTCGCCAGCCCGTCGCTGAACAGGTGCGGGCGCCGGTCCAGGCTGTGCAGCCCGAAACCGCACAGCTCGTACACGCCGACGGCGGCGATGGCCAGGCTGACGACGAGCAGGGCCAGCGTCGGCGCGAGACTGCGCGCGCACACCTGCGTATCGGGCTCCGCTTCCGTGGTGTCCTGCATGGGTCCCCCGTTGAACAGACGTGTGAACAGCCCGGTGGCCGATGGCGGTCGGGAACCTACGATACGTAGGGTTGGTTAGGGTCGACGCCGTGCGGATCTACATCAGCGTGGACATGGAAGGCGTCACCGGGCTCGTGGACGCCGACGACGTCCAGCCGGGCGGCCGGGACTACGAGCGGGGCCGCGCGATGATGGCCGAGGACGTCAACGCCGCCGTACGCGGCGCGCTGGCGGCCGGAGCGACCGGCATCCTGGTCAACGACGCCCACGGGCCGATGCGCAACCTGCTCCCGGAGGCCCTGCACCCGGCGGCCCGCCTGGTGCGCGGCAAGCCCAAGCAGATGGGCATGCTGGAGGGCCTGACCAGGGAGTTCGACGCCGCGCTGTGCGTCGGCTACCACGCCCGGGCCGGTGCGCCGGGTGTGCTCAGCCACAGCTTCATGGGCCACGAGATCGAGGACATGTGGCTGGACGGCCGCCCGGTCGGCGAGATCGGCCTCGCCCACGCCACGGCGGCCTCGCTCGGCGTGCCGGTCGTGGCCCTCACGGGTGACGACACGGCGTGCGCGGAGATGACGGAGTGGGACGCGTCGGTCGGGACCGTCCCGGTGAAGTACGCCCACGACCGGTTCGCGGCCGAGCTGCGGCCGGCGGCGGAGGCGCGGCAGGCCATCGAGGACGCGGTGACCCGGGCGCTGACCCCGGCCCCGGCCCGCCCCGCGCCGCCCGCCGGCGAGGCGACCCTCACCGTCCGCTGGCAGTCCGCGTCGGTCGCCGCCACGCTGCCCGGCATCCCCGGGGTGACCGCCGAGGACGCCCGGACGGTCCGGGCCACCGGCCCGCTGCCCGCGCTCTACCGCCAGTTCGGGGTGTGGATGCGGGTGGCGGCCTCCCTCACCAACCAGCCGCCGTACTGCTGACGCCCGCCGGCCGGGCGCCGTCGGTGCCCGCGGCCACGCCGCCCGCCTGATCACCACCACCGACGGCCGCGCCTTCCCGGCCGAGCGCGCCGCCGCCCTCGCGCACCCCTTCGACCACGACGACGGGGACGGCGTCGACTTCGTGTCCTTCGGCGCCTTCCCGTCCGCCGGGGAGACCACCGGCCCGCTGGAGGCGGCCGATGCCCACGGCGTGCCGGTCCCCCCCGCCGCCCGGACCCCGGACGGACCGCGGCGGCCGAACGGTTCGTGCCCGGCCGGAGACAGCCGGCCGCGGCGCTGGTGGCACTGGCCCGCGAGGAGTTCCCCGGGCCGGCGGACCGGGTGACGCGGCCGTGCCGCCGCGCCGGCAGGACCACTCGCTCGCGGGGCGGGAGCGGCGGGCGTAGGCGGGGGGCGCGCGGGCCCGGCCGCCACCGGCGCCGCCGGCCCCCGGTCAGCGGGCCCTCTTTCGCAGGAACAGCGCGCTGGTCAGCGTGCCGAGGAGGGTGAGGGCCGCGTTCAGGGCGATCGCCGTCCTCAGGCCGCCGAGGACGGCCAGGGCCCCCGTACCGGTCATCGCGGCGGTGGCCACCGCGCTCATCACCGGCGTGCCCATGGTGATGCCGATCTGCTGGGTCATCGTCGCGAGCCCGGTGGCCAGCCCCTGCTCGTCGTCGGCGAGACCCGAGGTCGCGGTCACCATGAAGCCCACGATGACCAGCATGTTGCCCACCCCGCCCGCGAAGGTCG
The DNA here is from genome assembly GCF_000720135.1 of Streptomyces sp. NRRL S-1022. Lineage (GTDB taxonomy): Bacteria > Actinomycetota > Actinomycetes > Streptomycetales > Streptomycetaceae > Streptomyces. The sequence goes on from NZ_JOIU01000023.1 coordinate 50,247, forward strand.
CGGCCAGCAGCAGCCAGAGCGAGGAACGGCCGGTGCCGAGCCCGAGCAGCGCCGCCGTGCACACGGCCTGGGCGAGCCCGCCGGACAGCAGCGCCCGGGTGGCGCCGTACCTGCCGATCCACCGCGGGGCGAGGGCACCGCCGACCACCGTCCCCGCGCCCAGCACACCGAAGGACAGCCCGGCGGCCAGCGGCGAGAAACCGAGCACCTCCTGCAGATACAGGGTCAGCAGGAACACCAGGGACGTCTCGGTGAGGAACGCGACCAGCCCGGCCAGGTTGCCCCACGCCACCGACCGCCTGCCCAGCACGTGCGGCGGCACCAGCGGTGCGGCCACCCGGCGCTCCACGGCCGCGAACACCAGCAGCAGCACCAGCCCGGCCGCCGCCGGCAGCAGCACGGCCGGTGCGCCCCAGCCCCGCTCACCGGCCTGCGTCAGCCCGAGGATCACCGCCAGCAGGCCGAGCGTCACCGTGACCGCCCCCGGCACGTCCAGCCGCGGGCGCCGCGCGGGCCGGGACTCGGCGACGACCGCGGGCGCGACCAGGAGCACGGCGAGCACCACCGGTACGTTGACGAAGAACGCCCAGCGCCAGGACAGCAGGTCGGTGAGCAGCCCGCCCAGGACCGCGCCGGTGGTGAACCCGGCCGACATCAGCGCCCCGTTGAGACCGAGCGCCTTCTCCCGCAGCGGGCCCTCCGGGAAGGACGTCGTCAGCAGTGACAGACCGGCCGGCGTGACCGCGGCGGTGGCCAGTCCCTGGAACACCCGGGCCGCGAGCAGCACCTCCGGGCTCCGCGCCAGCCCGCCCGCCAGCGAGGCCGCGCCCAGGACGACGAGACCGCCCAGGAACAGCCGGCGGCGGCCGAAGAGATCGGCGACCCGCCCGAACAGCAGCGTGAACCCGGCCGCGCACAGGGCGAACGCCGTACCGATCCACTGCAGCCGGGCGAGCGGGAAACCGAGGCCCGCGCCGATCACCGGCAGGGCCACGTTCAGGATGGAGAAGTCCACGGCCAGCATGAACTGGGCCGCGAGCAGCAGCACCAGCACCAGGCGGAGCCGGGGGGTCAGGACGGCGGATGCGCCGTCCGGCCGGACGGTGGCGACGGACATGACGAGACGGTCCCCTCTATGCGGCGGAGTGGCCGGAGCACGGCGAAGCCACCGGCGTACGGCGCTGTGGCCGGAGAACGGCCAAGCCACCGGTGTGCGGCCACGTCACCGGCCGATTCCGTGGTTGACGCCCTCGAACCTCCTCCCTCCCGCCCGTCCCGGCCAGCACCCCCCTGCGACCGGCCACCGTGAGGGTGGTCATCGCACGACCACCCTCGGGCATCCCGTCCGCACCGTCCGCCGGGCAGGATGGACGACGGCCGCCGCACACCCGGAGGGCCGACGCCCCTTTCCCCGGAGGCAGACATGGACGCGTCGTCCGAGCTGGGAGACTTCCTGAAGTCCCGCCGTGCCGCGGTACGGCCGCAGGACGTCGGCCTCGCGACCGGGCCGGGCCGCCGCCGGGTCGCCGGACTGCGCCGCGAGGAACTGGCGCTGCTCGCGGGCGTCAGCATCACCCACTACACCCGTCTCGAACAGGGCCGCGCGGCCGGCGTCTCCGACTCCGTGCTGGACGCGATCGCCCGCACCCTCCGGCTCACCGAGGACGAGACCGCCCACCTCAGGGACCTGGCCCGGCCCGCCGTCCGGCGCCGCCCGCCCGCACCCCGGGCCGCCCACGCGTCGCCCTCCGCACGCCAGTTGCTCGCCGCGATGACGGACGTACCGGCGCTGATCCTGGACCGCAGGAGCGACGTCCTGGCCTGGAACCGGCTCGGCCACGCCCTGCTCGCCCCGCACCTGCCGTGGGAGGCCCCGGACACCCCCGCCGCCCGCCCCAACCTGGTCCGCATGCTGTTCCTCGACGGGCACTACCAGGCCCGGTACGCCGACTGGCAGGAGGAGGCCCACCTCGCGGTCGCCTCCCTGCGCCTGGTCGCCGGCCGGCATCCGGAGGACCGCGCGCTGGCCGAGCTGATCGGCCACCTGTCCATCCACAGCGACGAGTTCACCGCCCTGTGGGCCCGGCACCCGGTCCGCACCTGCACCTCCGGGACCAAGTCCCTGCACCATCCGGCCGTCGGCGCCCTGGAGCTGAGTTTCGAGAACCTGTGCCTGCCCGGCACCGCGGACCAGCGCCTGATCGCCTACACGGCCGAGCCCGGCACCCCGTCCGACGCGGCCCTGCGCCTCCTGACCGCCACCACGGCCCCCACCGAGCGGCAACTGCCCGCGCGGGACGCCCACTGACCGCCCGCGCCGCCCGGCGGCCTACGCAGCCGGCCGCACCCCGAGGACGTCGAGCATCGCGCGGGTGGCCGGGCTCGGGTTGAAGCGACTCCAGGCCAGGTACTCGGCTCGGCGGGGTCCGTCGACCACCGGGACCAGTGCCAGGCCCGGGTCGTCCGCGGCCAGCGGGCGGATGAACGCCGAGGGGAGCAGCGCGATGCCGAGCCCGCGCTCGACCAGCCGGGTGATCAGCTCGACGACCCCGGCCTCGTACGCGACATCACGGACCAGACCGGCCGCGGCGAAGGCCTGATCCGACTGGGCTCGGGCCGGCGTACCGGTCACGAAGTCGACGAACGTCTCGCCGGCGATGTCCTCCAGCGTGACCAGGTCCGCCCCGGCCAGCCGGTGCCCGGCCGCCGCCACCAGCACATGCTCGTCGCGGTCGAGCACCACGCTCTCCACCCCGGAGGGCCGCTCACCCTCCGGCAGTCCGAGGAAGGCGATGTCCACGTCCCCGTCCCGGATGGCCGCCGCCAGTTCGTCGCTGCGTCCGGAGCGGAGCATCACGCGGACCTCCGGGTGCCGGTCCCGGTACCGCTGCAACAGCTCCGGCACGTCCACGGCCGCCGCGGTCACGATCACGCCGACGGAGAGCCGCCCCCGTACCACCCCGGTCGCGGCGGCCGCGTCGGCGACGGCGAGATCGGCGGCGGCCAGGGCCTCGCGCGCCCGGGCCACGAACGCCTCGCCCGCGCTGGTGAGTTCGACCCGCCGGCTGGACCGCGCGAACAGCCGTACTCCCAACTCGCGCTCCAGGCCCGCGATCCGGTGGCTGAGCGAGGACTGCACCACGAAGCACCGCTCGGCGGCGCGGGTGAAGTTGCGGGTCTCGGCGAGGGCGACGACGTACCGCAGCTGCTGAAGGTCCATTTATCCATCGTTCTCGTTCATGACTGGGATGACAAGCATGTGTTGGACGCATGGGCGGCCGGTGCCGAGACTCGTCCCATGCCTGCTGACGCCGACAGAGCGGCAACCGTCCTCCTGACCGCCCTCGCCCCCGCGGCGTGGGGCACGACCTACGTCGTCACCACCGGACTCCTCCCACCCGGCCACCCCCTGTTCGCCGGCCTCATGCGCGCCCTGCCCGCCGGGTTGCTCGGCCTGGCCCTCACCCGTGTCCTGCCGCACGGCGCCTGGTGGTGGAAGGCGGGCGTCCTCGGCGCGCTCAACATCGGCGCCCTGTTCCCGCTGCTGTTCCTGGCGGCCGAACGACTTCCGGGCGGGGTCGCCGCCACCCTCGGGGCCGCGCAGCCGCTGCTGGTCGCCGCCCTGGCGATCCCGGTGCTCCAGGACCGGCCGACCGTCCGGCGCTGGGCCTGGGGTGTGCTCGGTATGGCCGGCGTCGGACTGGTCGTCCTGGGCCCGCAGGCCCGCCTGGACGCCGTCGGCGTACTCGCCGGCCTCGGCGGCACGGCCGCCATGGCCGCCGGGGTCGTCCTCACCAAACGCTGGGGCCGCCCCCCGGGCGCGACCCCCCTCACCCTGGCCGCCTGGCAACTCACGGCCGGCGGCCTGCTCCTGCTCCCGCCGACGCTGGCGGTCGAGGGGCCGCCGCCGCGGATCGACGCCGGCGCGGCCGCCGGCTACCTGTGGCTCGGCAGCATGGGCGGCCTGATCGCGTACACGCTCTGGTTCCGTGGCATAGCCCGTCTCCCGGTCGGCGCCTCAGCCCCGCTCGTCCTCCTCTCGCCGCTGGTCGCCACGGCCATCGGCACGTTCCGGGGCGAGTCGCTGAGCCCGCTCCAGACGGCCGGCTTCGCCCTGGCCCTCACGGCGATGCTCGCCGCGCAACTGAACCCACCGACGAAGAAGTCCGCTACGACAAGGGGAGCGACACCGATGAGCCCACGCCTGACCATCGCCGTCATCGGCGCCACCGGCATGGTCGGCGGCCGGGTGACCGCCGAGGCCGCCGCCCGCGGACACCGGGTCCTGGCCCTGTCCCGCAAGCCGGCGAGCGAGCATCCGAACGTGACGCCCGTCCCGGTCGACGCGAACGATCCGGACGCCGTCCACGAGGCGCTGGCGGGTTCGGGCGCGGACGCCGCCGTACTGACCGTACGCACCCAGCCGGTCGACGAGGACTTCCTGCTCGGCACGACCCGGACGGTTCTGGACGCGGCCGCACGGCTGGGCATCCGCGTCCTGGTGATCGGTGGCGCCGGCGCCCTGCGCAGCCCCGGCGCCCCCGACGTCCTCGTGGCCGACAACCCCGGCTACGTCCCGGAACAGTGGCAGCCGGTCGCGGCGGCGGGAGTGGCCCAGCTCCGCACCTGCCGGACCCACCCCCACACCGACTGGGTCTACCTCAGCCCCCCGGCCCTCCTGGAGCCCGGCCCCCGCACCGCCCGTTACCGCCGCGGTACGACCACCCTCCTGACCGCGCCCGACGGCCGCTCCTGGATCAGCGCGGAGGACCTGGCCGTAGCGGCCGTGGACGAGCTGGAGACCCCCGGCGGGGACCAGCACATCACGGTCGTCCACGCTGCCGGGGCCTGAGGCGCGGGAGTCACCGGCGTCAGCCCGGGCCGGAGCGGGCGCGGTGTCCGAGGGCACCTGCGGCGCCCGTGGATGTGCGCGCGTCGGCGGCGGCTCCCCCTCCCCGGCCCCATCGGCGTAACCTGCCGGAACCTCGCCGCATCAGCCGCCGACCGGGAGTGCCCGCGTGACCGAGCCGACGATCCCCCCGGACAAGAAGCCCTTCCTGTACGTCGTCGTCTGTGCGAGCGGCATCGCCCCCGGCGTCGGCGAGCTGATCACCGCGGCCCGGAAGGCGGACTGGGACGTCGGAGTCGTCGCCACCCCGCAGGGCCTCGGCTTCATCGACGCCCGGGCGGTCGAGGCGCAGACCGGCTACCCGATCCGCTCCGCCTGGCGCAGGCCGGGGGACCCGCGCCCGCTGCCGCCCCCGGACGCCATCGCGGTCGCGCCGGCCACCTTCAACACCCTCAACAAGTGGGCCGCAGGGATCTCCGACACCCTCGCCCTGGGCATCCTGTGCGAGGCGTACGGCACGGGCGTCCCGACCGTGGCGCTGCCCTGCCTGAACACCGCCCAGGCCGCCCACCCGGCCTACCGGCAGAGCCTGGCCCGGCTGCGGGACATGGGCGTCCTGATCGGCTCCGGCGCGGACGGCGACACGGACCGCTTCCGCTGGGAGGAGGCCCTGGAACTGCTGGAGCCCCTCGTCGGCATGGCGCGGTGACGCCCTTCGCGCCGGACCGTCCCAGCCGGTGAGGGAGGAGGACCGGCCGGGTGCGGGCTCGGTTCCCGGAACCGGGCGGTACCCGCCCGCCCGTTGCTCACCGGGACAGACTTCACCCCGGGGAAGGCCGAGTACAGGCCGCCGAACAGATGCTCCCGCCGCCGCAGGTGCGGGTCGTAGGGCGAACTGGGCATCGCGGTAGGCGAGCCACCCCCGTCCGCCCGGCCGGTGGCTCGGACAGTCCTCCACGCGTTCCTGGAACCCGACACGTCTCCATACCGCACCGCCGGCCTCCATGGCGCCGTTCTTGTCAAAGTGACAGGAATCGAAGTAGCTTAGGCGGCATGCAACATGACGCGTGGTCACCCCCGCCTGTGCTGTTGACGGTCGATCTCGTGATCCTGACGCTGAGGGAGGGGCGACTGTGTGTGCTGCTCGTGGAGCGGGGCGAAGATCCTTTCCGAGGCATGCCGGCTCTGCCCGGCGGATTCCTCAATCACGCCGGTGAGGAGATCCTCGACGCGGCCCACCGTGAGTTGAGTGAGGAAACCGCTCTGACTGCCGGGTGGGTGCACCTCGAACAGCTGGCCACCTACGGGGAGGCAGGCCGTGATCCACGGGGACGAGTCGTGTCCGTGGCCCACTTGGCGATCGCGCCGGGACTTCCCGAACCGGTCGCAGGAACGGATGCCATGGACGCTGCGTGGGTTCCTGCGGAGGCCGTCCTGTCCGGCGAGGTGGAACTGGCCTTCGATCACCGCCGAATCGTGACGGACGGAATCGAACGCGCCCGTACCAAGCTCGAATCCTCGGCGCTGGCCACGGCATTCTGCGGAGAAGTATTCACCATAGCTGAGTTGCAACAGGTGTACGAGGCGGTATGGGGCACCGAACTCGACACCCGAAATTTCTACCGGAAGGTCCAGGCCGTGGAGGGATTCATCACCCCTGCCGGCTCCGGACGCAGGAGCACCGGAGGACGGCCTGCGCGGCTGTACCGGGCCGGGCCGACGACGGTGTTGATCCCGCCACTGATCCGGCCTGTGCCCTCCGCAAAGGAAGAGGGAGCGGGAGAGGAAGGGGAATAGATGTCGAAAGACCTGGTGGTGATTCTCACCGCCCTCAATCTCGAATTCCAAGCAGTGCGTCGGAAACTGACCGGTGTACAGGTGCATCGTCACGAGCGGGGAACACTGTTCGAGTTGGGAACCGTGCCGGGCACTTCGTGTCGTGTCGCGCTCGGCCTGACGAACAAGGGGAACCATTCCGCCGCGGTGATCGCCGAGCGTGCGATCCAGGAGTTCTCCCCGGTGGCCGTGTTGTTCGTCGGCGTCGCGGGTGCGCTGTGGGACACCGCCAGGCTGGGCGACGTGGTGATGGCGACACACGTGTACGCCTACCACGGCGGGACCAGCGAGGACGACGGACTCAAGTCCCGCCCCCGGGTCTGGGAGACGGCGCACGGCATCAGCCAGCTCGGCTCACATCTGGCTCGCGTGAACGACTGGGTCGATGACACGGCCGGCCACGGGCACTCGCCGCAGGTGCGCTTCGGCGCGATCGCCGCCGGCGAGATTGTTCAGAACTCAAGGATTTCGGCCGAGGCGCGGTGGATCCGGCAGCACTACAACGACGCGCTCGCGATCGAGATGGAGGCGGCCGGTGTCGCCCAGGCCGGTCATCTCAACGGCGCTCCGGTGGCCATCATCCGGGGAATCAGCGACCGGGCGGACGGTACGAAGAACAGCGCGAAGGACCGCGACCGGCAGCCACGGGCCGCGGCGAACGCGGCGGCCTTCGCCGTACGGCTGGCCGTGGAACTGGTTCGGGAACAGGAGCAGATCGCAATGTCCGAGGCGGACAGGGCCCGTGCGGCCGACAGACTCAAAGGCAACGTAAGCAACAGCGCGCACAACAGCACGGTCGGCATCATGGCCGGCTCCGTCCAGGGCAGCAGCGTCCACCTGAACGGGGACGCGAAGGCGTCCGGTCCGGTCGACCTGGTCGCGGAACTGGACGGTTTCCGTGCGCACCTGAAGCGTCAGCACGCCGAGGGCGCCCTCGACGACGACACCCACCGGGAGGCACTGGCCGAGCTGGTCCTTGCGCGCCGGGCGGTGGTGGAGAACACCTCCGAGCCGTCCAAGAAGGCGGTCATGGCACTCAAGAGGTTACGCGGTCTGATCGCGGAGTCTCCCGAACTGGTGGGCAGGCTGGCCCCGCTTGTTGCTGCGGCGGGTGATCTGTCGTGATCGACGGCAGCAGCGTCACGCACAACGCGGCCGCGTACGACTCCACCGTCGGAATCCAGGCCGGGACCGTCCACAACTCCAACGTCTACTTCGTCCACCCCGATGCGTCGCCGCAGGAGAAGTACAAGGTCGGTGTGCGGTTCCTGGAGGACGGCATCCCCAGTCGTGCGCGCGACATGATCAGTGACGCCATCGCCCACGGACACGACAACGCGGAGGTCCGGTTCCACTGGGTGCTCGCCATGCTCAGTGCCCGTGCCTACCACGACCTCAGCGCCGAGGAACTCCAGCAGCTGCACCACGCCTCCGGGCTCGTACGGACGTACGCCGAGGGGGAATGGAAGGACGCTCTGCGCGTCGCCTTCGAACTGCTGGCGATGCTCAGCACCGCGGACGGCGCCACGGAACGCGTATTGGAGCGGTTGCGCTCTCTGTCACCTCGCCGGCGTGACGAGATCCTCCACCACTTCGACCTGGTGCTCACCGGGGGGCTGAAAGACAGCCTGTGGACCGAGAACCGAGAGCGGGCCGAGGCGGCTCGCTTCGGCAACGACCGGGTCCAGCGGGTCTGGGCCTATTTCGAACCCGACCCCATCGGGCCGCGGACCCTGCCGCCCCGTCCGAGCACTGCCGCTGCCGCCCAGGCGGCCCTCCCGGTCCGAATGGGCCTGTTCGTCGTCGCCGCCGCGTTCCTCTGCGTCTTGTCCCTGGTCGCGGATCCGGCCGAGGCAGCCGTCGAGTTGCTGGTGGCGCTCGGTGCGGGCGTGGCCGCGACTCGCTTCGGCAGCCGATGGTGGTACCAGGAACATCAGCTGAAAACCAGAAACCGGATGTTGCAGGTACCGCACGCACGCGATCCCGCCTCTTCCGGGGACGGGTTCACCAACCGTGTCCGCCATTCGTTCGACCACTACTTCAGTGTTCGTGTGCCTCTCGGAATGACCCCGCACGAGTGGCTCGGCCATACCGAGCACATCCGCCACAGCCTCGTCGCCGAGATCTCGGTTCTCTACCGTGAGAGCCGGATCGGCGTGGACCGGGTCGACTGGCTGATCCGCCATCTCGCTGAGGATGCCCGGGACCGGTACAGCAGAGGCACTCTTTTCGATCACCGCCACACGGACCAGACCCCGGCGTCGGCGAAGGCACTGTGTGTGGTCGCCCTCGTCGTTCTCGGCTGCACCACTCTGGCCCTGCTCGGCACGGTGGCCTCGGGTGCCGGTGCGTCGCACGTGGTGCTGGCCGTCCTGGCCGTAGCCGGCGTGGTCTGGTCCGGACGCGCGGCCGCGTCCTCGTGGCTGGAGGCCCGGGGCGAGGAACGCCGACTGGCCGAGGAAACCAAGGAGTACCAGGAGCGGCTGGCCACGCGGCGAGCCGCCTACGAGAACTGGAAGGCGTTCCTCGACGCCACGCGCCCCAGTGAGCAGGAGATGGAGACCTGGCTCACCTGCGACAAGACGCTGTTCGTCGACGAGGCATTGCGCCACTACCAGCTCTCCTGGCGCGACCTGATCACCCACACCATCCTGGTGACATCCGCACGCCCCTACAAACGAGGCCGTGTTAAGGGCGGTCCTTGGCGCTACTCGCGCTACAGCTTCCGCCTCTTCCTGGTCACACAGGGTGGCGTTCGCGAAGTAAGCTCGGAGTTCGATTTCGCCGACGCACGACGCGGGAGCGAGCAGCGGAGCAACTACCGGTTCGACGCGTTGTCCTCGGTGCAGGTCACGGAACGCAGCACGGCCGGCTACGACCTTGAGCTCGTCCTCACCAACGGGCCGGCCAGGAACATCCGTGTTGCGGACGCCGACACCCACCACCTCGCGCCGGACGAGAACGCCCAGGAAATCGCCGAGATCAACCTCAGTGCGGCCGGCTTCATCCACACCTTCCGCCTGCTGGAAGGCATCGCGGCGGACGGAAAGGGCTGGATCGAACGGAACAGCCCCGGCAACCAGCCGTCCTTCCGCGCTGCCGGCTGAGCGGGCCGACGACCGAAGCGCGTCCTCACCGCAGGCGGCCGGAAGCACATCCCGGCCGCCCAGCGGAACTTCTCGGACACTGGCGAGGGCGGAGGCCCAAGGCCTCGCCCGACCCCGATCTCATGGCCACACGAGGCAATAAGGCTGATGCCCCGCCTCGTGCAGCCGATGGCTGAAGTCCTGCCATTCGTGGAGCAGCTGGTACACGTTGAACGCGTCCCGCGGGCCGCCCCGGTCCGGGACCGTCGACCAGATGAAGGCCGCCGCGCCGACCGCTTCCTCGCCGATGCCGCGGAGGGGGTCGACGACCGTCATGGGCAGCTTGACGACGGCGTAGTCGGGGTGCAGGACGACGAGCTCCAGGGGCGGGACCTTGTGCAGGGGGACACCTTCGATGCCCGTGAGGACCATCGCGGCCATCGTCTCCGGCTTGATCTTGGTGAACATGCCGTTCATGCCCAGTTCGTCGCCGCCGAGTTCCTCGGGGCGCATCGAGATGGGAACGCGGGCCGCGGTCGCACCGTCCGGCGCGCCGAAGTATTTGTACGTCACCCCCACTCGACCACCATTCCTGCTCCCCGCCCGGAGGCGGTCGGCCCGGTGGTCGAGCCGGCCGTCGATCTGCCGGTCGTACCGCTCGGGCTCACTCGGTACACCCTGTGTCTGACGTGCGTCGGTCTGACGTGTCTCGGTCGTTTCCTCCGCGTCGCGCCGGTGCCTTCCCCGCCGGGCACGTCGAGGACCCAGGTCATCAGTCCCCTCGCCCAGTCCGCCACCGCGATGCATATCTCCACCCGACTGCTTTTCTAGGACGCGTGGCCCCCGCCGCGCAACCCGATCATCGTGTCAGTGACCTCCCCCACGGCCGCCCGCCGAAACGTACGGTGGAACAACAGGCCGCGCGGGAAATTCCCGGCCTCTGATCATTACGTGCGTATGAGCTGTGTGTATCAGGTCTCAGTCTCGCAGATGAGGGATGGCGCCGCTCCGATCCCGAGGCCGACCGCGGTCGGCCCGTCCCGCGGCCTACCCTGAGGAGGTCACCCCGCAACCGGAGTCCGAGAAGCCGGAGAAGCCGCACGTCATGAGTGCCATGAGCGAAACGCCCTATCCCTACGACGCGCCCGTCTCACAGGCGCTCTTCGACCGCGCCTCCGTCGTCACCCCGGGCGGAGTGAACTCCCCGGTGCGCGCCTTCCGCGCCGTCGGCGGCACCCCCCGGTTCATGGTGTCGGGCAAGGGGGCCTACCTCACCGACGCCGACGGCCGCGAGTACGTCGACCTGGTCTGTTCCTGGGGTCCCATGATCCTCGGGCACGCGCACCCCGAGGTCATCGCCGCCGTCCAGGAGGCCGTCGCCCGCGGTACGTCCTTCGGCACGCCCGGCGAGGGCGAGGTCGCGCTCGCCGAGGAGATCGTCGCCCGGGTCGAGCCGGTGGAGCAGGTGCGGCTCGTCAGCAGCGGCACCGAGGCCACCATGTCCGCGATCCGCCTCGCCCGCGGGTTCACCCGGCGTTCCAAGGTGATCAAGTTCGCCGGCTGCTACCACGGGCACGTGGACTCGCTGCTCGCCGCGGCCGGCAGCGGTGTCGCCACCTTCGCGCTGCCGGACACCCCCGGTGTCACCGGCGCCCAGGCCAGCGACACGATCGTGCTGCCGTACAACGACCTGGAGGCCGTGCAGGAGGCCTTCCACCGGCACCCCGGCGAGATCGCCTGTGTGATCACCGAGGCGTCGCCGGGGAACATGGGCGTCGTACCGCCGGACCCCGGGTTCAACCAGGGGCTGAAGGACGCCTGCCGGAAGAACGGCGCCCTGTTCATCTCCGACGAGGTGATGACCGGGTTCCGCACCAGCCGCGCCGGGTGGTACGGCGTGGAGGGCGTGAAGCCGGACCTCATGACCTTCGGCAAGGTCATGGGCGGCGGGTTCCCGGCCGCGGCCTTCGGCGGCCGTGCCGACGTCATGGCGCACCTCGCGCCCGCCGGGCCCGTCTACCAGGCCGGCACCCTCTCCGGCAACCCGGTCGCCACCGCCGCCGGTCTGGCCCAGCTGCGGCTGCTGGACGACGCGGCCTACGACACGGTCGACGCCGTCTCCGAGCAGATCCGCACCCTCGTCGGCGAGGCGCTGTCGAAGGAGGGTGTCGCGCACCGGGTGCAGACCGCGTCCAACATGTTCTCCGTGTTCTTCACGGACCGGCAGGTGCGCACCTACGAGGACGCCAAGCGGCAGGAGTCGTACCGCTTCACCGCGTTCTTCCACTCGCTGCTGGCGAACGGCGTGTACCTGCCGCCGTCGTCCTTCGAGTCCTGGTTCGTGTCCACGGCCCATGACGAGCGGGCCGTGCAGAAGATCGCCGACGCCCTTCCGGCGGCGGCCCGGGCGGCTGCGGAGGCCACGGCGGAATGAGCACCTCCCCCGAGAACAAGGACATCACCGTCGTCCACCTCATGCGGCACGGCGAGGTCGAGAACCCGGACGGCGTCCTGTACGGCCGGCTGCCCGGCTACCACCTGTCCGAGCTGGGCCGGAAGATGGCCGAGCGGGTCGCCGAGCACCTGGCCCCGCGGGACGTCACCTACGTCTGCTCCTCCCCGCTGGAGCGGGCGCAGGAGACGGCCACCCCGATCGCCAAGGCCCACGGGCTGGACCTGGACACCGACGAGCGGCTGATCGAGGCCGAGAACGTGTTCCAGGGCAAGACGTTCGGCGTCGGCGACGGCGCGCTGCGCAAGCCGGACAACTGGAAGCACCTCGTCAACCCGTTCCGGCCGTCCTGGGGCGAGCCGTACGTCGACCAGGTGGTGCGGATGATGGGCGCGCTGAACGCGGCCAGGGACCACGCGCGCGGGCACGAGGCGGTGCTGGTCAGCCATCAGCTGCCGATCTGGATCGTGCGGTCGTACATCGAGCGGCGGCGGCTGTGGCACGACCCGCGCAGGCGGCAGTGCACCCTCGCCTCCCTGACGACTTTCACCTACCAGGGTGACAAGATCGTGTCCGTGGGCTACAGCGAGCCCGCCATCGATCTGGTCCCGGTCCACCTGCGGGCCGGCGCCCGGCCGCAGAAGGGCAAGGGGGCCGCGCAGGGGAAGGCCTTCGGCGCCTGACCGGCCCGGCTCCGGTGCACTGACAGTCCGTTTGACGTGACTTAGGGTGTTTTTGCCGGAAGCGTTGCGAAAAACATAAGAATGATCGGAACCTCCCCGATCGTCGCGTCCTCTGTCTGGGTGAACACCAGCAGGCGCGACGAATCGGGGTTTTCCATGCGCACCTTCTCCCGGACCCTCTCCCGGCGGGGAGCACTCGGCCTCGGCGCGGGCGCGGCTGCCGCCGCCTCGCTCGCCGGCTGCGGAAGCCTCACGTCCTCGGACGGCGGCGGGCACCCGAACGGTTCCGGCCAGGGCCGGCCGGGACACGGGGACGGGAAGGGGAACGGTGCGCGCCCGGCCCGGCCCCTCGGTGACGGCTCGACCTCCTTCACCGGCAAGCAGCCGCACCAGCCGGGCAAGCCCGAGCCGCTGGAGCCGGGGCAGACCCCGCCGCAGTTCGTGATCTTCTCCTGGGACGGCGCCGGCGAGGTCGGCAACGGCCTCTTCCCGCGCTTCCTGGACCTGGCCAAGGAGCACGGCGCGTCCATGACCTTCTTCCTCTCGGGGCTGTACCTGCTGCCCGAGTCGAAGAAGCGGCTGTACGAGCCCCCGAACAACCCGCGCGGCGCCTCCGACATCGGCTACCTCGCCGACGATCACATCAAGGCCACCCTGACGAACGTGCGCCGGGCCTGGCTGGAGGGCCACGAGATCGGCACCCACTTCAACGGGCACTTCTGCGCCGGCACCGGCACGGTCGGCAACTGGACCCCGCAGCAGTGGGCGAGCGAGATCCGGCAGGCCAAGGCGTTCGTGAAGGAGTGGCGCACCAACACCGGCTGGACGGACCTGCCCTCCCTGCCGTTCGACTACGACAAGGAGCTGGTCGGCGGCCGTACGCCCTGCCTGCTGGGCCAGAACAACCTGCTGCCCACCGCGCGCGAGCTGGGCTGGCGCTACGACGCCTCCTCGCCGGGCGGCCGTCAGACGTGGCCGGAGAAGAAGCAGGGGATCTGGGACCTGCCGCTGCAGCAGATACCTTTCCCCGGACGTTCCTTCGAGGTCCTGTCCATGGACTACAACATGCTCGCCAACCAGTCCGTGAACTCCACCAAGGCGCCCGCCTACAACTACCCGGGCTGGCGCAAGCAGTCCGCGCAGGCGTACATCCAGGGCTTCCAGCGGGCGTACGAGACGAACCGGGCGCCGTTCTTCGTCGGCAACCACTTCGAGCAGTGGAACGGCGGCATCTACATGGACTCCGTCGAGGAGGCCTTCAAGCACATCGCGCGCGAGAAGGAGAAGGGTGCCGACGTGCGGCTGGTCTCCTTCCGGCAGTTCGTGGACTGGATGGACGTGCAGAAGCCCGAGGTGCTCGCCAAGCTGCGCACGCTGGGCGTCGGGCAGCGGCCGGCGGGCGGCTGGAAGGAGTTCCTGCGGGGCACCGGGTCCGCCTCCTCCAATGCCGCGTGATCCCGGCCGGGCGCCCGGAATGTCCCGTGTAAATACGCCCTGAAATGCGGTTTTCCGCCCGGCAGGGGGGCGCGCGAAATCCCCGGAACAGGCATGCGAAACTTTTCACATGAGTATCCGCAGCCGCGCCGTCCTGCTCACCGCTGTGGCCGCCGTCGCGGCCCTGACCCTGTCCGCGTGCGGGAAGGGCGGCATCTCCGGAGGCGGTGGCGACACCAACTTCGTCACCGGCAAGAACGGCATCGACACCGTGTCCGCGGGCAAGCGCGCCACGGTCCCGGACCTGTCCGGCAAGACGATCGGCGGCAAGGCCCTCGACGTCGCCGACTACAAGGGCAAGGTCGTCGTCCTCAACGTCTGGGGTTCGTGGTGCGGACCGTGCCGCGAGGAGGCCGGGTACTTCGCCAAGGTCTCCAAGGAGTACCAGGGCAAGGGTGTGCAGTTCGTGGGCATCAACACCCGCGACACCAGCACCACCCCGGCCGTGAACTTCGAGAAGGAGCACGGGGTCGAGTACCCGAGCCTGTACGACCCCACCGGCAAGCTGATGCTCCGCTTCAAGAAGGGCACCCTCAACCCCCAGCTCATCCCCTCCACGCTCGTCATCGACCGGCACGGGAAGGTCGCCGCACGCGCCCTGGAGGCGCTCGACGACACCACCCTGCTGAAGATGATCAAGCCGGTGCTCGCGGAGAAGTGACGTGAGCGCACTGCTGACGCTGGCCGCGGAGACGGGGCCGGGGCGCAACCAGACCGTGCTGCACGGTGCCCTGCTGGTCTCCTTGCCGATCGCGCTGCTCGCCGGGCTCGTCTCGTTCTTCTCGCCCTGCGTGCTGCCGCTTGTCCCCGGCTACCTCTCCTATGTGACGGGCGTCGCCGGCACCGACCTCGCCGAGGCCAGACGGGGGCGGATGATCACCGGTGCCTCCCTGTTCGTACTCGGCTTCAGCACCGTGTTCGTCTCCACCGGCGCGCTCTTCGGCTACTTCGGCTCGAACCTGCTGGAGTACCAGGAGACCCTGTCCAGGGTGCTCGGCCTGCTCATGATCGTCATGGGCGTCTTCTTCATGGGGCTGCTGCCCTGGTTCACCATGCGCGAGTTCCGCTTCCACAAGCGGCCGACGGGCGGCCTGCTGGGGGCGCCCGTCCTCGGCGCCCTCTTCGGGGTCGGCTGGACGCCCTGCATGGGCCCGACACTCTCCTCGGTGAACTTCCTCTCCTTCCAGGAGTCGAGCGCCGCGCGTGGTTCGCTGCTGATGGTCGTGTACTGCCTCGGTCTCGGCCTTCCCTTCGTCATCACCGCGATCGCCTTCCGCAAGGCGCTCGGCGCCTTCGCCTGGGTCAAGCGCCACTATGTGTGGGTGATGCGCATCGGCGGCTCGATGATGATCTTGACCGGTGTGCTGCTGATGACGGGCGCCTGGAACGGTCTGATCCAGCAGATGCAAACCTGGTCCGACGGCTTCACTGTGGGGATCTGATCGATGAGCAAGACCGACACCGGCCTCGGCCGGGACCAGGAGGACCTCGGGGCCGCCGGCTCCCAGCTGTCCACGGCCCCGCAGGAGGAGATCTCCACTCCGCCGTCCCTGGGCGTCATCGGCTGGGTGCGCTGGTTCTGGCGGCAGCTGACCTCCATGCGGGTCGCGCTGCTGCTGCTCCTGCTGCTCTCGCTGGCCGCCATCCCCGGCTCGCTGATCCCGCAGACCGGCGCGGACGCGAGCAAGGTCGAGGACTTCCGCGCCGCGCACCGGACGCTGGCGCCGGTCTACGACAAGCTCGGCCTGTTCCACGTCTACAGCTCGGTGTGGTTCTCCGCGATCTACATCCTGCTGTTCGTCTCCCTGATCGGCTGCATCGTCCCGCGTACCTGGCAGTTCACCGGCCAGCTGCGCGGCCGTCCGCCGGGCGCGCCCAAGCGGCTGACCCGGCTGCCCGCGTACACGACGTGGCGGACACAGGCCGACCCGGAGCAGATCCGCGAGGCCGCGCTCGCCCTGCTGAAGAAGCGCCGCTTCCGCGCGCACGTCGTCGGCGACGCCGTGGCCGCCGAGAAGGGCTACCTGCGCGAGCTGGGCAACCTGGTCTTCCACATCGCCCTGATCGTGCTGCTCGTCGCCTTCGCCTCGGGCCAGCTGTACAAGGCCGACGGCACCAAGCTGATGGTGGAGGGCGACGGCTTCTCGAACGCGCTGCCGATGTACGACGACATCAAGTCCGGCAGCCTGTTCCAGAGCGACGACCTGGTCCCCTTCAGCTTCGACCTGAAGGACTTCAAGGGCACCTACGAACTCACGGGCCCCAACAAGGGCACCCCGCGCACCTTCGAGGCACGGATCCGCTACAGCGAGGGCGCGTACGGCAAGGACCGGACGACCACCGTCAAGGTCAACGAGCCGCTGAAGATCGACGACGCCAAGGTCTACCTGGTCAGCCACGGCTACGCGCCCGTCGTCACCGTCCGCGACGGCACCGGGAAGATCGTCTACCAGGACGCCGTACCGCTGCTGCCGCTCGACGGCAACGTCAGCTCCAACGGCGTGGTGAAGGTGATGGACGGCTACCGCGACCCGAAGGGCAACAAGGAGCAGCTCGGCTTCCAGGCGTTCTTCGTGCCGACGTTCGACGCCCGCAGCGGCACGATGCTCTCGCAGTTCCCGGCGCTGCTGAACCCGCTGCTCGCGGTGAACGCCTACCACGGCGACCTCGGGGTGAACTCGGGCATCCCGCAGAGCGTGTACCAGCTCGACAAGAAGCACATGAAGGCGTTCAAGGACGGCAAGGGCCAGCTGCTGAAGAAGCTGCTGAAGCCGGGCGACACGCTCACGCTGCCGAACGGCGCCGGGTCCCTCACCTTCGAGAAGGACATCAAGGAGTGGGCCGGCTTCGAGATCGTCCAGGAGCCGGGCAGCGGATGGGCGCTCGGCGGTGCCCTCGCCGCGATCTTCGGCCTGGCCGCGTCCCTGTTCATCCAGCGCCGCCGCGTGTGGGTGCGGGCGGTGCGCGGTGCCGACGGCGTCACGGTGGTCGAGATGGCCGGGCTCGGCCGCAGCGAGTCCGCCAAGGTGCCCGAGGAACTGGGCGACCTCGCCGGAATCCTCTACGACCAGGCGCCGGGGGCCCCCGACCCCGACGACGACGCCTCCGAATCCCCAGTCGTACCTGCCGAAGGGGCTGAGAAGTGACTCTCGCCGCCGCAACAAACGAACACCTCGCGAGCATCAGCAACACGCTGATCTACTCGTCGATGGCCGTCTACACCCTGGCCTTCTTCGCCTACATCGCCGAGTGGCTGTTCGGCAGCCGCAGCAAGGTGGCCCGTACGGCCGCCGCGCTCACCGCCGGCCGCGAGCGCACGGCGGGCGCCCCCGCCGTCGCCGTGCGGCAGGCCGGCGGCACCGCCGTGCTGGAGCGGCCCAAGGTCGTCGTCCGCTCGGCGTCCGGCGCCCGGGACGTGCCCGACGGGCCCGGCGCGCACGGCGGCGACGAGCAGGGCGACCTGTACGGCCGGATCGCCATCTCCCTCACCGTGCTCGCGTTCCTCGTGGAGCTGGGCGGTGTCGTGACCCGCGCGGCCTCCGTGGAGCGGGCGCCGTGGGGCAACATGTACGAGTTCAACATCACCTTCTCCACGGTCGCCGTCGGTGTGTACCTCGGGCTGCTGGCCCTGAAGAAGAACGTGCGCTGGCTCGGCCTGTTCCTCGTCACGACCGTCCTGCTGGACCTGGGCCTGGCGGTCACCGTCCTGTACACGGCCAGCGACCAGCTGGTGCCGGCCCTGCACTCGTACTGGCTGTACATCCACGTCTCCACCGCGATCTTCTGCGGCGCGGTGTTCTACGTCGGCGCGGTCGCCACGATCCTGTACCTGTTCAAGGACTCGTACGAGACCAAGCTGGAGGCCGGGGGCACGCCCGGCAGGTTCGCGTCCTCCGTGCTGGAGCGGCTGCCCGCCTCCGCCTCCCTGGACAAGTTCGCCTACCGCGTCAACGCGGCCGTCTTTCCGCTGTGGACGTTCACGATCATCGCGGGCGCGATCTGGGCGGGCGACGCCTGGGGCCGGTACTGGAACTGGGACCCGAAGGAGACCTGGTCCTTCATCACCTGGATCGCCTACGCCTGCTACCTGCACGCCCGCGCCACCGCCGGCTGGAAGGGCCGCAAGGCCGCCTACCTGGCGATGATCGCCTTCGGCTGCTGGCTCTTCAACTACTACGGCGTGAACATCTTCGTGAGCGGCAAGCACTCCTACGCGGGCGTGTAACCGCCGCGTGCGGGTGCCCCGGGACGGGAGCAGGCTGGTGTCATGAGCGGTTCCATCGCACAGGGCACCAGCCAGACGCACGGGAACATGCACATCCTGCACTTCGTGGTGCAGCTCCCGCGGCCGATGGAGGACGTCTGGGCCGCGGTGGCCACGGCCGAGGGGCTGGCGTCCTGGTTCACCGCCGCCGAGGTGCTCGAACACCGCCTCGGCGGCGCGGTCACGCTGCGCGACCTGGGCAGCGGGCAGGTGACCGCCTGGGACGTGGACCGGGTCGCGGAGTACACCCTGGAGAGCGCCGGCCGGCTCCGGTTCCACCTGGAGCGCGAAGGGGAGGACGCCAGCGTGCTCCGCTTCACGCACGAGTTCCAGGGCGAGGAGGAGTCCGAGCAGCGCTGGCGCGACCGGCTCGAACGCCTGATCGGGACACTCGGCCCGAACGCCTAGGAGACCGCGGAGAGGCTGCCGTCGGCCACCGAGGCGATCCGGTCCCGCAGCCGCTCCACGTACAGCCGCATGGTCTTCACCGCCACGTCCGTGTCCGGGTACCGGCTCGCCAGCCACAGCCCCTCGGGCAGCCGGTTCACCCACACGCACACCTGGTCGCCGTACGACACCCGCATCAGCCCGTACGCCTTCAGCTCGGGCCACCGCTCGGCGCCCGGGATGCCGCGGGCGTCGACGTACGACACGATCGAGTGCAGGTCCGGGGAGGTCGGCCGGAAGTCGGAGCCGAGCAGGCGCAGCACCCGGGCCAGCGGCATCCGGGCCAGCGACCGGTTCGCCTGCAGCTCGGCGCGCACCGCCCGCAGGGCCTCCGGGAAGCCGCGGGTACGGCCCACCGGGACCTCGATCGGGGCGCCGCCCACGTACCAGCCCACCGAGTCGCTCCACCGGGACTTCACCCGGGTGTGGAACGGCACCACCGTCCGGTACACCGGCTGCCCGCCGAGTTCGTGCACGACGAGTCCGGTCGCGGCCAGCAGTCCGACCAGGCTGCCGCCGTACGGCCGGCAGTACGCCTCGAACGCCGCCGCCGCGTCCGCGTCCGCCAGCGGCTCGCACAGCATCTGCTGCCGGGGCAGCGGACCGCCCGGTGCCAGACCCAGGTCGACCGGGAAGGCCGGCAGGGTGCCGTCGCAGCGGTGGATGAACTCCCGCCAGCGCTCCACGATCGCGTGCCGGCCGTCGAGACCGTCCGCGCCGGCCCGCTCGATCCCGCAGAAGTCGACGTAACTGGCCACCGGCCCGCGGTCCTCCGGTTCGGTGCCGGCCAGCCCCGCCGCGTACAGCTCGTGGATCTCGGCGGCGATCCGCTGCACCGAGTAGGCGTCGACGTTGCTGTGGTCGAAGGCCATGTACACGCTCGCGCCGTCGTCGCGCACCACCGCCGTGTAGATGAGGTTGGGCCAGCGCAGCGCGTCCGCGACCGTGTCGAAGCGGTGCTGGAGGTGCCGGACCAGGCCGTCCGCATCGGGGAAGTCGCCCGCGTCCTCGCGGTGCAGGGACACCTCGGCCGGGTCGAGCGTGAACCGGCGCAGCTCGTCACCGGCCCAGCGGAAGCCGCTGCGCAGCGTCTCGTGCCGCAGGGTCCAGGTGTGCAGGGCCCGTTCCAGCACGTCCAGGTCGAGCGGGCCGGGCAGGTCGAAGGCGGTGCCGAGCCAGGTCGGCACGAACAGCCCGGACTCGCGGACGCTCCGGGCCGTCCTGATGTGCGACTCCTGGATGTAGGCGGGCGGCCGGGAGTCCTCCGGGAGCGCCGTCGCCGCCGCGACGGTCGCCGGGCTCAGCGTCCACTCGACGAGCCGTCCCGGCCGGACCTCGCAGCGCTGGATGTCAGTGATTCGCACGCGTCTCCCATCGCCGAAGGGCCCGGTGCTCGGGCCCCCTGCAAGGCAATGCCGTCAGACGCGGCCGGGACATGCCCGCCCGGGCCATTTCAACGGAACGGATGGCAGGCCGAACGCGGAAGTGATTAACCCTCGGTGACCGGTGGGGGCAGGACCGGGACGGGGCCGCCCGACGGTGATCGGGCCGGGCCCGGTGCCGGCGGTGGCGCGGGCGTGTCGGTGGACGGCCGGCCGCTAGTCCTGCCGGGGGTCGTCGTCCCCGCCCCGGGCGCGCTCGTCGAGGGACTTCAGGAACTCCGGGTTGTCGTCCGGGGCCACCCAGTCCGCCGCGGCATCGCGGTGCCACTCGGCCGGGGTGGAGCCGCTCGCCGGGCCGCGCCGGGTCCGGCCGGTGAACAGCCAGGCCGAGGAGTAGACCAGCAGCGCCATGACCAGCAGGAACGGCAGATACCTGAGCATGGCCGCGCGTACCCCCCACTCTGTGATCCGACCCTGGTGACCGGGCCAGGGTAGCGGGTGGCAGATACTGGGACACATGGCTTACGACGATCTTCGCTCCCTGCTGCGGGCGCTGGAGCGCGAGGGAGACCTCAAGCGCATCAAGGCCGAGGTGGACCCGTACCTGGAAGTCGGGGAGATCGTCGACCGGGTGCAGAAGTCCGGCGGCCCGGCGCTGCTCTTCGAGAACGTGCGCGGCTCGGACATGCCCCTCGCCATGAACGTGTACGGCACCGACCGCCGCCTGCTGAAGGCGCTCGGCCTGAAGTCGTACGGCGAGATCTCCGAGAAGATCGGCGGCCTGCTGCGGCCCGAGCTGCCGCACGGCTTCGTCGGCGTGCGCGAGGCCTTCGGCAAGCTGGGCTCGATGACCCACGTCCCGCCGCGGAAGGTCAAGGAGGCGCCGGTGCAGGAGGTCGTCCTGCACGGCGACGACGTCGACCTGGACCGGCTCCCGGCGCTGTTCACCTGGCCGAAGGACGGCGGCTCCTTCTTCAACCTGGGCCTTACCCACACCAAGGACCCCGAGACCGGCGTGCGGAACCTGGGCCTGTACCGGCTGCAGCGCCACGACAAGCGCACGATCGGCATGCACTGGCAGATCCACAAGGACAGCCGGAACCACTACCAGGTGGCCGCCCGCCGGGGCGAACGCCTGCCGGTCGCGATCGCCTTCGGGTGCCCGCCCGCCGTGACGTACGCCTCCACCGCCCCGCTCCCCGGCGACATCGACGAGTACCTCTTCGCCGGGTTCCTCGCCGGCAAGCGCATCGAGATGGTCGACTGCAAGACGGTCCCGCTCCAGGTGCCGGCCAACGCCGAGGTGGTCCTGGAGGGCTGGCTGGAGCCGGGCGAGATGCTGCCCGAGGGCCCCTTCGGCGACCACACCGGCTTCTACACCCCGCAGGAGCCCTTCCCGGCGCTGACGATCGACTGCGTGACGATGCGCAGGCGGCCCCTGCTCCAGTCGATCGTCGTGGGCAGGCCGCCCACGGAGGACGGCCCCCTCGGCCGCGCCACGGAACGCTTCTTCCTCCCCCTGCTCAAGATCATCGTCCCGGACATCGTGGACTACCACCTGCCCGAGGCCGGCGGCTTCCACAACTGCGCGATCGTCTCGATCGACAAGAAGTACCCGAAGCACGCGCAGAAGGTGATGCACGCGATCTGGGGGGCGCACATGATGTCCCTCACCAAGCTGATCGTCGTCGTGGACGCCGACTGCGACGTCCACGACCTGCACGAGGTCGCCTGGCGGGCCCTCGGCAACACCGACTACGCCCGCGACCTCACGGTCGTCGAAGGCCCCGTCGACCACCTGGACCACGCCTCCTACCAGCAGTTCTGGGGCGGCAAGGCCGGCATCGACGCGACGAAGAAGTGGCCGGAGGAGGGCTACACCCGGGACGGGGGCTGGCCGGACATGGTCCTGCCGCACCCGGATACGGCGGCCCTGGTGGACCGCCGCTGGAAGGAGTACGGACTGTGACGTCGGCATCCGCCGCCATCCCCGGGCCGGGACGCACCAAGGCCTTCCTGCGCCTGGTGATGATCGAGCACTCGGTCTTCGCGCTGCCCTTCGCCTACATCGCCTCCCTGACGGCGATGTACGAGTGGGACCGGAACATCCACTGGGGCCGCCTGCTGCTGGTCACCGTCTGCATGGTCGGCCTGCGCACCTTCGCCATGGCGGTCAACCGGATCATCGACCGCGAGATCGACGCCCGGAACCCGCGCACGGCCCACCGCGAGCTGGTGACCGGCGCGATGTCGGTCCGGCACGCCTGGACGGGCGCCCTGGTCGCCCTGGTGGTCTTCCTGGGCGCGGCGGCCCTGCTCAACCCGCTCTGCCTGGCCCTGGCCCCGGTCGCGGTGGTCCCGATGGTGGTCTACCCCTACGGGAAACGGTTCACCAACTTCCCGCAGGCCATCCTCGGCCTCGCCCAGGCCATGGGCCCGGTCGGCGGCTGGCTGGCGATCAGCGGCGAGTGGTCCTGGACGGCGGTGATCCTGGGCCTGGCCGTCGGCATCTGGATCGGCGGCTTCGACCTGATCTACGCCTGCCAGGACGTCGAGACCGACCGGGAGATCGGCGTCATGTCGGTCCCGGCCCGCTTCGGCATCCCGGCCGCCATCCGGGGCGCGCGGGCCTGCCACACCCTCACGACCGCCCTGTTCGTCTGGTACGGCCTGGCCACCCACGCCGGCGCGTTCTTCTGGCTCGGCCTGCTGGTCGTCGCCGGCGCGTTCCTCTACGAGCACTCGATCGTCCGGCCGCACGACCTCTCCCGCCTGAACAGGGCCTTCTTCTCGGTCAACGGCTTCATCGGCATTGCCCTGTTCGTGTGCGCGCTCCTCGATCTCCTCGTGCGCGGTCTGACCGTCTGAGCACGGTCGGCCTGCCACCGGGTGCGGGACCCCAGGGAGGCCGGCGTGACCGTCCCGGGCAGGGACCGGCCGCACGCGCAGCTCGTGGTGACCGGTCACGAGCCGACCGCCGGCTCCCCCCTCGGCAAGCCGGCCGTCCCCACCGCCTCCCTCCCCGTCGGCCCCGAGGCGCCCCACCCGGCCTGAGCCCTGCCCGGCCCACCGGTACGCTCAATATGTGAACGCAGGAGAAACGCAGCGCGTGCCTTGGATCGTGGGGGTGTCCGGAGCCTCCGGAACGCCGTACGCCGCTGCGGTGCTGCGGGCGCTGCTGGCGGCGGGGGAAGCGGTGGACCTGGTGGTCAGCCGGGCCTCGCGGCTGACGCTGCTGGACGAGACGGGGATCTCCTTCCGGGACGCCCACTGGCAGGACGACCTGCGGGAATGGCTGGCCCGGGGTGCCGACGGCAAGCCGGGCACCTTCGAGGCGGACGTCAGCGGGGTGCGGTACTGGAGCGCGGGCGACCTCGCCGCCGGCCCGTCCTCGGGGTCGTACCCGGTGAAGGGCATGCTCATCGTGCCCGCCTCCACCGCGTGCGTGGCCGGCGTGGCGCTCGGCCTGTCCAAGGATCTGCTCCAGCGTGCGGCGAGCGTCACACTGAAGGAGCGCCGGACGCTGGTCGTGGCCGTACGGGAGACCCCCTTGAACGGGCAGACGCTGCGCCACCTCGTCGCCCTGGACGACGCCGGCGCCACGGTCGTCCCGGCCTCGCCGGCCTTCTACGCGGGCGCCACCCACATCCAGGACCTGGTGGACTTCGTCGCCGGGCGGGTGCTGGACGCGGCCGGCGTCGGACACGGCCTGTACCGGCGGTGGAAGGGCGAACTCGGCGGCGGCACGGCGGGCGAGTAAGGCAAGCAGCAGTACCTCTCATCACTTCAGGAACTTTCACCGGAAGGCTTCGATCGCATGGACGCGGTGGACAGGCAGCTCATCCAGGCACTGAGGGAGAACGGCCGGGCCTCCTACGCGGAGCTGGGGCGCCTCGTCGGCCTGTCGGGCCCCAGCGTCACCGACCGCATCAACCGGCTGGAGGCGGCCGGTGTCATCACCGGTTACCGCGCGACGGTGGACTCGGCCTCCCTCGGCCTCGGCGTCACCGCGCTGATCGGCATCTCGCTCTCCGACGCCGCCGACCACGAGGACGTCGCCCAGCGGCTGCGGGACCTGCCGGAGATCGAGGACTGCTGGTTCATCGCCGGCGACGACTCCTTCATGCTCAAGGTGCGGGCGACGGACGTGGACGGCCTGGAGAAGATCATCCGCCGGCTCAGCGGAACCAAGGGCGTCTCCCGCACCCGGACCACCATCGTGCTGTCCACGAAGTGGGAGAACCGGGTCGGCGAGCTGCCCGAAGAGGTCTAGGGATACCGTTGGCGCTGCTGTCGTAGAAAGGTGTGGGCATGGACGTCGGACTCAAGCGCGAGCTGGAGGAGAAGGTCCGCTCCGGTGAGCGGCTGACCCGTGAGGACGGCATCGCGCTGTACGAGTCGGACGACCTGGCCTGGCTCGGCGGGCTCGCCCACGAGGTGCGGACCCGCAAGAACGGTGACGTCGTCCACTTCAACGTCAACCGGCACCTCAACATGACCAACGTGTGCACGGCCTCCTGCGCCTACTGCTCGTTCCAGCGCAAGCCGGGCGAGAAGGACGCGTACACGATGCGCATCGAGGAGGCCGTCAAGCTCGCCAAGGCGATGGAGTCGGACAACCTCACCGAGTTGCACATCGTCAACGGCCTGCATCCGAACCTGCCGTGGCGGTACTACCCCCGGTCCCTGCGCGAGCTGAAGGCCGCCCTGCCGAACGTCTCGCTGAAGGCCTTCACCGCGACGGAGATCCACCACTTCGAGACGATCTCCGGTCTGTCGGCCTCGGAGATCCTGGACGAGCTGATCGACGCGGGCCTGGAGTCCCTCACCGGCGGTGGCGCGGAGATCTTCGACTGGGAGGTCCGGCAGCACATCGTGGACCACAGGACCCACTGGGAGGACTGGTCCCGCATCCACCGCCTGGCGCACGAGAAGGGTCTGAAGACCCCGTGCACCATGCTGTACGGCCACATCGAGGAGCCCCGCCACCGCGTCGACCACGTCCTGCGGCTGCGTGAACTCCAGGACGAGACCGGCGGCTTCCAGGTCTTCATCCCGCTGCGCTACCAGCACGACTTCGTGGACATGAAGGACGGCAAGGTCCGCAACCGCCTCCAGGCGCGGACGCAGATGGCCACCGGCGCCGAGGCCCTGAAGACCTTCGCCGTCTCCCGGCTGCTCTTCGACAACGTCCCGCACGTCAAGGTCTTCTGGGTCATGCACGGCGTCCAGACCGCCCAGCTCGCCCTCCAGCACGGTGCCGACGACATGGACGGCTCGGTCGTCGAGTACAAGATCACGCACGACGCGGACAACTTCGGCACGCCGAACAAGCTGACCCGCGAGGATCTCCTGGAACTGATCCGCGACGCGGGCTTCCGCCCGGTGGAGCGGAACACCCGCTACGAGATCATCCGCGAGTACGACGGTCCGGACCCGGAGCGCCGGGAGTCCCCCCAGCCGATGCGGGTCTGAGGCACGGCAGGCAGTCGTGCGGGAGCGGGTGCCGGTGCGGGAGCGCGGGGGCCGGCCGCGCAGTTCCCCGCGCCCCCGGGCGGGTACTCGGGGCGCATGCCCACGAAGGCCCCCGAAGACCGGTACGACGCGGCTCCCTTCGTTCCCGAGGGAGCCGGCCTGGACCTTCTCCGCCAGGCCGCCGCGGAGTGCCACGGCTGCCCCCTGCACCGCGCCGCCACCCGGACCGTCTTCGGCACCGGGAGCACCGGGGCCCGCGTGATGCTCGTGGGGGAGCAGCCCGGCGATCAGGAGGACCGGCAGGGGAAGCCCTTCGTCGGCCCCGCCGGCAAGCTGCTCGACCGGGCCCTGGCGGAGGCCGGCATCGACCCTTCCGAGGCCTACGTCACCAACGCGGTCAAGCACTTCAAGTTCACCCGGGCGGAGCCCGGCAAGCGCCGTATCCACAAGGCGCCGAGCCTGCGCGAGATGACGGCCTGCGGTCCCTGGCTGGCGGCGGAGCTCGCGCTGGTGGAGCCGGAGCTGATCGTGGTCCTGGGCGCGACGGCCGGGAAGGCGCTGCTGGGGTCGTCGTTCCGGGTGAGCCAGGTGCGCGGGACCGTGCTGGAGGAGGAGATCCACGGCCGGCCGGAGCGGCTGGTGCCGACCGTGCATCCGTCGGCGGTGCTGCGCGCGGACGACCGCGAGCAGGCGTACCAGGGGCTGGTCGCCGACCTGAAGGTGGCCGCACGAGCCCTTGGGCAACAGGTCGGGTAATAAGTAAACTCCCATCGTGGCTCTTACCTTCACCCTGGACCCCGCCATCACCCCCGCCCTCCGCGACGGCATCCTCGGCCTGTGGGCGGACGTCTCCAACGCGGGCGGCGCCGTCGGCTTCGTCCCGCCGGTGACCCGGGAGGAGATACGGCCGGAGCTGGTGCGCCACTTCGTGCAGATGGCCGAGGGGCGCACCCGGCTGCTGGTCGGTCACGACGAGGCCGGCGAGGTCGCGGCCACCGCCTTCCTCACCCACAACACGCACCGGCTGATGACGCACTGGGTGTGGCTGTACACGGTGATGGTCCACCCCCGCCACCAGGGCCGGGGCTACGGCCGTGACCTGCTGGCCGCCGCCGCGGACGCGGCCCGCGGGATCGACGGCGTCCAGGCCGTCCGGCTGACCTGCCGGGGCGGGCACGGGCTGGAGCGGTTCTACGCCTCCTGCGGCTACAAGGAGGTCGGCCGCGTTCCGGACGCCATCCGGGCCGCGCCCGGCGACGACCGCGACGAAGTGTTCATGCTGCTGCCGCTCGGCTGAACCGACCCCCCTGCAAGATCACCCTTGGTCCGTGCTTCACTGGACGATGACCCCTTTTGGAATCGGACGGGTGGATTGAGATGCTCCGCTACACGCTGATGCGCCTCGGTATCTTCGCGGGCTGCCTCGTGGTCGTCTGGGGTGCCGTCTACTCGGGCCTCTTCCCGCGCGGCTTCGGCGACTCCAACGGGCTGTGGGTACTGCTGCTCGCCCTGGTCCTGTCGGCGCCGATCAGCTGGGTGGCGCTGCGCAAGGAGCGGGACCGGGCGTCCGTGCAGATCGTGGGCAAGGTCGACCGGATGAAGGCCAACCTGGACGCCAACCGCAGCCAGGAGGACGAGGCCGTCGACGCCTCGCGGGCGCAGGGCGGTGCCGCCGCGCCCCACTAGTGCGGGCCCCGGCCCAACTAGTCTTGCCCCCATGGGTGCCGTCAAGACCAAACGGATGCCGAGGGCGGTGCGCGAGCAGCAGATGCTCGACGCCGCCGTACGGATCTTCGGACAACGCGGGTACATGGCCGCCTCGATGGACGAGATCGCCGAACTCGCGGGCGTGTCCAAGCCGTTGGTCTACCTGTACCTGAACTCCAAGGAAGACCTCTTCACCGCCTGCATCCGCCGCGAGGCCGCCGCGCTCACGGAGGCCGTCCGCGCCGGGGTCCGGCCGGGACTGCCCGCCGACCGGCAGCTCTGGGACGGCGTGCAGGCGTTCTTCGCGCACACCGGCGAACACCCCGACGGCTGGTCGGTGCTGCATCTCCAGGCCCGCACGCACGGGGAGCCCTTCGCGGCCGAGGCCGCCGCGATGCGCACGGAGATCGTCGCGTTCGTGACCCGGCTGGTCGCGGTGGCGGCCCGTGAGGCGCACCGGGACCCCGACCTGCCGGAACACGAGGTCGCCGGGCTGGCCGAGGCGCTGGTGGGCGCCGCCGAGTCCCTCGCCGCGTGGGCCAACGCCACGCCCGGGGTCACGGCCCGGCAGGCCGCGGCCACCCTGATGAACTTCGCGTGGGCGGGCCTGGGCAACCTGATGCGGGGCCAGGTCTGGACACCGTCACCCGAGCCGGCCTAGGAGCACGCGGCACTCCGCGAGCGCCCCTCACCGGCCCGGGAGCGCGCGGGACCGCGCGAGCACCCCCTTCACGCGCACCCGGCGGAGCACTCCCTCGCCCGCACCCGGCGAAACACCCCCACACCCCCCTCACACGCACCCGGCGGAGCACCCCCTCACCCACCCGGTGGAGCATCCCCTCGCCCGCACCCGGCGACGGCGCTCACTTCGCCCACACCTCCCCCTCCACGCACACCCGCCCGCCCCCGCCGCGCAGCTCGAACCGCCCGCTGCCGTCCGCCCCGTACGCCACCGTCCCCGGCAGCAGCACCGGGGACCGGAACCGTGCCCGCACCCCGGTCGCGTCCGGTATGCGGTGCGCGGCCAGGCAGCGGGCGACGGTCCACATGCCGTGCGCGACGGCCCGCGGGAAGCCGAAGAGGCGGGCGGTGAGCGGGTACAGGTGGATCGGGTTGCGGTCGCCGGACGCGGTCCCGTACCGCCGGCCCACGTCCCCGGCGAGGCTCCACTCCGCGACGACGGGCAGTCGCGCGCCGGCCTCCCGGCGCGGTTCGGGCGACGCGCCCGGGCCGGTGCGGTGCCGGGCCAGGTAGGTGCTGCGGGACTCCCACACCGCCGTCCCGCCCGAGCGCAGCTCCGTCACCACCGCGGCCTGTGTCCCGCGCCGGTGCGGGGCCAGCCCGTCCACCCGGACGGACAGTTCGTACTCCCCGTCGGCCGCCAGTGCCGTGCCGCGCACGATCTCGATGGACGTGTGGACCAGGCCGAGCAGCGGCAGCGGGAAGTCCCGGCCGCTCATCAGCCGCATGGCCAGCGGGAAACCGAGGACGTGCGGGTAGGTGACCGGCAGGTCGGGCTCGCCGGTCGGGAAGCCGCAGACCCGCTCGTAGGCGGCCAGCTTCACCAGGTCCACGCGCACACCGGGCAGGACGAGCCGGGTGCGCGGGAAGGCCGCGTCGGGTGCCGGGCGCTTGAAGGGCGAGCGCAGGGCGCCCCGCGCCAGCAGCGGGGCCAGCGCGGGGGGCGCGGTCAGGGTGACGGCGGTCATCACGCCTCCAGCGGGATCTCTAGCTTACTGGAGAGTAAGGTTACCGGAGGTAAGCCGACGGGGGCCACGGAACGGACGCGGCCCCCAGGCAAAGCTGAACCCCCGTCACATAACCCGCGAGGCTGCACATCCCCGGCCCCGGACCATTCCCGAACCCGCACAATCCCCTCACAGTGGAGTCGTACGATCACCTGCCTGACCGGCGGTAACCCCTGTCCGCACCGGGGCCGGCCGCAGGTGCACGCACGCCAGAGGAGCCGCCCGTGTCCACGCCGTACCCCACCCCGCCCGCCTCCTCCGGCTCCCACGTCTCCGCCACCGACTACGACGGCCGCCCGGTCCTGGTGGAACCCGAGGTACGCCGGCTGGACGGCGCGGTACGGGAGGCGGTGGTCCCGCCGTTCGCGCCCCCGGTCACCCACGGCTCCCTCGCCGACCTGCCGTACGAGAACGCGGAGGCCGCACCCGGCCAGGTCGTCCTCAGCCGCAAGCGGTCCGACGGCGGCTGGACGGACGTGACGGCGGCCCGGTTCGCCGCCGAGGTGCAGGCGGTGGCCATGGGCCTGATCGCCGAGGGCCTGATGCCCGGCGACCGGATCGCCGTCATGGCCCGTACGACCTACGAATGGTCCCTGCTCGACTTCGCGGCCTGGGCCGCCGGCCTGGTCACGGTCCCCGTCTACCCGACCTCCTCGGTCTTCCAGACCCGCTGGATCCTGCACGACTGCGGCGCGGTCGCCCTGGTCACCGAGACCGCCGCCCAGGCCGCCGCCATCGGCCCGGAGTTGGCGCACCTGCCCGACCTGCGCCACGTGTGGGTGATGGAGAAGGACCACGTCACCCGGCTCGCCGAGACCGGCGCGCCGGTACCGGAGGGGGAGGTCGGCGTCCGCCGGGGCATGCTCGGCCCCGACACGCTCGCCACGCTGATCTACACCTCGGGCACCACCGGCCGCCCCAAGGGCTGTGCCCTCTCGCACGGCAACTTCTTCGCCGAGGTGGACAACGCGATCGAGCTCCTCCACCCCGTCTTCAAGGCGAAGGACGAAGACCCGTCCGTCCTGCTCTTCCTGCCCATGTCCCACGTCTTCGGCCGGATGGTGGCCATCGCCTGCGTCCGCGCCCGGGTCCGGCTCGGCCACGCGCCGAGCCTGGTCGCCGACGACCTCCTCCCCGACCTGGCCGCCTTCCGGCCGACCTGCCTGCTGACCATCCCCTACATGCTGGAGAAGATCTACAACTCCGCGCGCGCCAAGGCGGAGGCCGGCGGCCGGGCGGCCGTCTTCGACCGCGCGGCGGCCGTGGCCCAGCGCTACGGCGAGGCGCTGGAGGCCCACCAGACCGGCACCGGCAGCGGTCCGGGACGCGCCCTGAAGACGCAGCGCACCTTCTACGACCCCCTCGTCTACCGCCGCCTGCGCACCGCCATGGGCGGCCGCGTCCGGTACGCCATCTGCGGCGGCTCACCGCTCGGGCGGCGCCTCGCCGCGTTCTACGCCGGTGCCGGCATCCAGATCTTCGAGGGCTACGGCCTGACCGAGACCACCGGCGCCTCGACGGTCACCCCGCCCCTCAAGCCCCGCCTCGGCACGGTCGGCTGGCCGCTGCCGGGCACCCGGGTGCGGATCGCGGCGGACGGCGAGATCCTGCTCGCCGGCGACCACGTGCTGCGGGGCTACTGGGACCCGGGGGCGGGCGGGGTGGTCCCGGCGACCCGGGACGGCTGGCTGCCCACCGGCGACCTCGGCGAACTGGACGACGAGGGCTACCTCACCATCACCGGCCGCAAGAAGGAACTGCTGATCACGGCAGGCGGCAAGTCGGTGGCCCCGGCCCCGCTGGAGAACTGGCTGCGCCAGCACCCGCTGATCTCCCAGGTGATGCTGGTCGGCGACGCCCGCCCGTTCGTGGCCGCCCTCGTCACCCTCGACCCGGACGGCATCACGCACTGGCGCCAGATGATCGGCAAACACCCGGTCCCGCCGGAACTCCTCGTCGGCGACGAGGAACTGACGGCCGTTCTCCAGCGAGCGGTCGACGAGGCCAACCGCATGGTCTCCCGCCCCGAGTCCATCCGCCGCTTCACCGTCCTCCCCGTGGACTTCACGGAGGCGGCGGGCCACCTGACCCCCTCCATGAAGCTGCGCCGGGACCGGATCCTGCGCGACTTCGCCGCGGAGGTGGAGGGGCTGTACGAGCGCTGAGGGCAAGGGAGCGGCCCCACGGGCACCCGGCGGTGCGGTGGAGGTCGGCACCCGCTCCTCGCTCATCCCACCTCGTCCGGACTCGGTGGGGCGGGGAGCGGGTTGCCGCCTGGGTCGGTCGCGGCCCGGGAATGATCCTCGCGCGAGGCGCCGAGCCCGGTCAATCCTTGGGTTTCCTCGCCAACCCCCAGTGTTAGCTTGGGGTTTGTGACCCTGGAAGACCTCCGTGTGTTCATCGCCGTGTGCCGTGCGGGCAGCCTCAGCTCGGTCGCCCGTGACCTCGGCCGCACCCAGTCCGCCGTCAGCCAGCACGTCAAGCGGCTGGAGCGGGAGACCGGCACGGCCCTGCTGGAACGCCGGCCGCGCGGGGTCGTGCCCACCCAGGCGGGCCGGATACTGGAGGCCGCCGCGGGCGAGGGCATCAACGCCCTGGACGTCGCCGTACGACAGCTCCGCGACCTGGTCGAGGGCCACAGCGGATACGTCCGCGTGGCCACCGGCGCGACGACCGTCCGGCACTTCATGTCCGAGGCGGTCGTCGCGTTCCGCCGCCGGCACCCCAAGGTCAACCTGGAGTTCCGCACGGTCAGTTCGGGCCGGGGCAGCTTCGACGCCCTGGCCGACGGCACGCTGGACCTCGCCTGGATCACCATCGGCCCGCCGGTCCGGGGCATCGAGCAGCGGACGGTCGTGGAGCTGCCGTGGCTCCTCGCGGTCCCGGCGGACGACCCGCTGGCCGGCCGCCCGCACCTGGACCCGGCGGAGCTGTCCGGCGCCCGGGTCATCCGGCTCCCGCCGAACTCCACGTCCGCCGCCCACCTGGAGGCGGCGTGCGCCGAGCGGGGCGTGCGGTTCGCCTACGAGCCGAGCGTGGCCGACTGGGACACGGCCCTGCTGCTCGCCGAGCTGGGGATCGGACGGGCGGTCGTACCGGCCGTACCGGGTCTGCCGGTCCCCGGTGACGGCCCGCTGCGCCTGGTCCCGCTGCCCGGCCTGCGTCCCCTCCCCGTCGGCTGGGCCGTGCGCCGCTGGGACGCCCTCAGCCCGCCGGCCCGGGCCTTCGCGGACACGGTCGCCGCGTTGCGCCGAGCGCAGGCGCCCGCCCGGTCAGCCTCCCTTCCGGGCGAGGAGGAACGCCTGCGGGACGGGTGACTCGCCGCGCGTCACCTCGGGCTCGCGCACGGTGCTGGAGTGGAGGGTGAATCCGGCGCCGGAGAGCAGCCCGGCCATGTGCCCGGGGCGGCGCCGGTGGTAGTCCAGGGACACGTCGTGGCCGAAGGGCCGTTCGAGGCGGAGTGGTACGTCACCCACCTGGAAGGCGAGCAGGAGCCGGCCGCCGGGGGCCAGCACCCGGTGGAACTCGGCGAACAGCCGGGGGAGTTCGTCCGCAGGCGTGTGGATGCTGGAGTACCAGGAGACCACCCCGGCCAGCGAACCGGCGGCCAGGGGCAGCTGCCGGATGGAGCCCTGCGCGAACCGCAGCCCGGGGAAGTCGCGACGGGCGACGGCGATCATGGACCCGGACAGGTCCAGGCCGAGGACGGACAGCCCCAGGCCGGCCAGGTACGCGGTGACCGCGCCCGGCCCGCAGCCGAGGTCGGCGACCCGGCCGCCCGGGCCGACCTGCTCGGCGTACGCGGCGAGCAGCGCCCGTTCCAGGGGCCGTTCGGCGAGGGGGTCGCGGAAGTGGCCGGCGTAGTCCTCGGCGATGGCGTCGTAGAAGGTGCGCGTGTCGCTCATGGGCAGGGACCGTAGCGGACGGCATGGACATGCCCCCGTAGGCTGCTGCCCTTGGCCAATGCATCACACCGGGGGGTACGAGGCCGTGAACCACGCGACGGACATCTTCCAGCCGCTGCAGGCGGACGATCCGCCGGCGGTGGCCGGTTACCGGCTCGCCGCCCGGCTCGGCGCGGGCGGAATGGGCCGGGTCTACCTGTCGCACACGCAGGGCGGCCGGCCCGTGGCGCTCAAGGTCGTACGGCCGGAGCTGGCGGACGACCCGGACTTCCGGCGGCGGTTCCGGCGGGAGATCACCGCGGCCCGGCGGGTCCGCGGGGCGTACACCGCCGAGCTGATCGACGCGGACGCGGACGGCGTGCCCCCCTGGCTGGCCACGCTCTACGTGCCGGGGCCGTCGCTGACGGAGGCGGTGGCCCGGCGCGGTCCGCTGCCGGTGCCGGCGGTGCTGTGGCTGATGGCGGGGGTGGCCGAGGCGCTGCAGGCGATCCACGCCGAGGGGATCGTGCACCGGGATCTGAAGCCGTCGAACGTGCTGCTGGCCGCCGACGGGCCCCGGGTGATCGACTTCGGTATCGCGCTGGCCGCCGACGGGACTTCGTACACGGCCACCGGGGGCACGATCGGCACGCCGTCGTTCATGGCGCCCGAGCAGGCGGCCGGGAACGAGGTGACGGCGGCGACGGACGTCTTCGCGCTCGGGCAGACGGCCGCGTTCGCCGCGCTGGGCAGGCCGCTGTACGGCGACGGTCCGGCCCTGAACGTGCTGTACCGGATCGTGCACTCCGCTCCCGACCTGGACCTGCTGCCCGAGCCGCTGCGGCCACTGCTCGCCCGGTGTCTGGCCGCCGACCCGGCGGAGCGGGCCACGCCGGCGGAGATCGTGCAGTGGTGCCGGCAACGGCTGGGCGCGGAGGCCGACGCGGGCGGGGGACCGGCCGTGTGGCGGGAGATCACGGGCCCGGAGGTCGCGGTCCCGGCGCCGGTGGCCGAGCCCACCCGGGCCATCCCGCAGCAGCTCACCACCTACCCGCAGCCGCTGACGGGGTGGCCCCGGCTGCCTCCGCGGGAGCCCGCGGCCCGGCGGCGGCGCGCCGCGCTGATCTCCGTGGCCGGCGTGCTCGGCGGTGCGCTGCTGGCGGGGCTGCTGGCGTGGACGGTGATGGACACGCGGGACCGGCAGAGCGGGCGGTCCGTGGCGACCGCCTCCACGCCGGTCGACGGGGTGGCGTCCGCGCGGGCGTCGGCGTCCTCGGCGGGCTCCGGTGCGGACTCCCCGTCGGGCTCCGCCCGGAAGCAGGACCCGGGGACCGGCGGCGGCACGCCCTCGGTCCCGGCCTCGCCCCGGGACCCGCGGCCGGAGGGGTTCCCGCAGGTGTGGCTGGACGCGAAGACCTCGCTCAGCCTCAAGGACAAGAATCCCGGGCGGAAGGACCGTACGGGGGACATCCGCTTCGACTGCCGGGCGACCGGCTGCGAACTGAAGAGCGACAGCGTGGTCTTCATGCAGATGTTCGGCGCCCACGGCACCACCCTCGACGAGTGCCGTCTCATGCTGAGGAGCGCCCACCGGCACAGCTGGACGCTGGCCGGGGCGGCGGCCGGCACCGAGTTCTGCATGAAGGACACCGAGGGGAACATCGGCCTGTACGTGATCCAGACGAAGTCCACCGCGATGCCGGACATCGCCTTCCTGACCGCCGACCTGACCGTCTGGCGGAAAGCCGCCTGACCGAGGCCGCCGGACTCGGTGGGCGCGTTGGGGGAGACGCGTCTCACGCGTATGCGGCAGGCGTGAGTGTTCGTGAACACGGAATGAACGGGAAAAGGCAGGAGCCCCGTCGCCGGAAGGCGTGGGGCTCCTTGGGTACTGCACTCAGGTTCTGCGATCAGGCAGTGATCAGACGGGAGTGACGTTCTCCGCCTGCGGACCCTTCGGGCCCTGCGTCACGTCGAAGCTCACCTGCTGGTTCTCCTCCAGGGAGCGGAAGCCGGTGGCGTTGATCGCGGAGTAGTGAACGAAGACGTCGGGGCCGCCGCCCTCCTGGGCGATGAAGCCAAAGCCCTTTTCGGCGTTGAACCACTTAACGGTTCCGGTAGCCATAAGCCCTCCTTGGGCTCAAAAGGGTTGCCCTGCTCCAGAACCTGCAAGTGCGAAACGGTGCTGCACGACTGCATTCGTCTGAAAACGACGAGAGCCTGCGGTTACATGCTCCGCAGGCTCTGTACTGCAAGGGAAACCAAACTGCAACTTGCGGCAAGCCTAGCATCCGGGCAGCCGAAAGCAATAGAGGTCAAGATCACTTCACCCGGAGGTTTGAACACCCGCTAGCCCGTTCGGGGGTGGGGCCGGTCCCGGCACCGTAGCGCACGAGGTCTAGTCTCGCGATGTGGACAATTCTCGCACCCGGCCGCGCGTCGGCCACATCCAGTTCCTGAACTGCCTGCCCCTCTACTGGGGGCTCGCGAGAACCGGCACGCTCCTCGACTTCGAGCTGACCAAGGACACCCCGGAGAAGCTCAGCGAGCAGCTCGTGCGCGGGGACCTCGACATCGGCCCCGTCACTCTGGTCGAGTTCCTGCGCAACGCGGACGACCTCGTCGCCTTCCCCGACATCGCCGTCGGCTGCGACGGCCCGGTGATGTCCTGCGTGATCGTCTCCCAGGTCCCGCTGGACCGGCTGGACGGCTCCCGGGTCGCCCTCGGCTCCACCTCGCGCACCTCGGTCCGGCTCGCCCAGCTCCTGCTCGCCGACCGCTACGGCGTCCAGCCCGACTACTACACCTGCCCGCCCGACCTCAGCGTGATGCTGCAGGAGGCGGAGGCCGCCGTCCTCATCGGCGACGCGGCCCTGCGCGCCAACCTGCTCGAAGGCCCCCGCTACGGCCTCCAGGTGCACGACCTCGGTGCGCTGTGGAAGGAGTGGACCGGCCTGCCGTTCGTCTTCGCGGTGTGGGCGGCCCGGCGCGACTACGCCGAACGCGAGCCCTTCATCACCCGCAAGGTGCACGAGGCCTTCCTGGAGTCCCGCAACCTCTCCCTGGAAGAGGTCCACAAGGTCGCCGAACAGGCCGCCCGCTGGGAGGAATTCGACGAGGCCACCCTGGAGCAGTACTTCACCACCCTCGACTTCAGCTTCGGCACCCCGCAGCTGGAGGCCGTCGCCGAGTTCGCCCGCCGGGTCGGGCCGACCACCGGCTTCCCGGCCGACGTGAAGGTGGAGCTGCTCCGGCCCTGAACGGGGTAGGAACCCGGCACGGCCGGCCGAGGGGGAGGGGAGTGGGCGGGGTGACCACGGGGATGCTGGTGCTCGTCGCCGCGGTGTGGGGCGCGCTGACGGGCACGCTGCTGCCCCGCGCCGCCTACCGCTTCGCCGTCCCGTCCGGCGAGCCCTGGCACGACCGCTGCCCGGACGGCCGGCACCCGGTCCGCGGCTGGCTGGGCGGGGCCCGGTGCGGGGAGTGCGCCCGCGATGACGGACGCGCGGCGGCCGAAGGGAGCGGGCGCCCCGGCGAACGCGCAGGCGCTCAGGAGCGCGCGGGCGTCCTGCCGTACCAGCCGTACGCCCCCTCCGCGTTCCTCTTCGCCACCGTCGGCGCCCTCGTCTGCGCCGCCCTCGCCGCCGCCACCGGCACCCGGCCCGAGCTGGCGGTCTGGCTGCTGCTCGCGCCCGTCGGCGTGCTGCTCGCCGCCGTCGACTTCCGGGTGCAGCGGCTGCCCGACCCGCTCACCCTCCCGCTCGCCGCCGCCGCCCTCGCCCTGCTCGGCCTCGCCGCCCTGCTCCCCGAACACGCCGGCCACTGGCGCACCGCCCTCTACGGCGCCCTCGCGCTCGCCGCCGGCTACTACGTGCTGTACCGCCTCAATCCCGGCGGCATGGGCTTCGGCGACGTGAAACTGGCCGTGGGGACAGGTGCCGTACTCGGCTGGTACGGCTGGCCCACCGTGCTGCTCGGCACCTTCGCCGGGTTCCTGTTCGGCGCGCTCTACGGCGGTGTGCTCGTCCTGGCCCGGCGCGCGGGCCGCAAGACGGCCGTGCCGTTCGGCCCGTTCCTCCTGGCCGGCGCCCTCACCGGGCTGCTGATCGGCGCGTACACGGCCTGAGCGCGGGCGGCCGGAAGGGCTGGCGTAGGCTGACTCCGTCCGTCCACAACCCTTGACGAAAGGGACGCCCTGGTGACCGAGAAGGCCGACCTCACGTCTGTCCTCGACCGTGCCGCCGCCGGTGGGCGGATCACTCCGGAAGAGGCCCTCGTCCTCTACCGCGACGCCCCGCTGCACGCCCTGGGCGCCGCCGCCGACGCCGTCCGCCGCCGCATGTACGCGGGCACCGAGCACATCGCCACGTACATCATCGAGCGGAACATCAACTACACGAACGTGTGCGTCACGGCGTGCAAGTTCTGTGCCTTCTACGCGGCCCCCAAGGACACGGAGAAGGGCTGGACCCGCGACCTCGACGACATCCTGCGCCGCTGCGCGGAGACCGTCGAGCTGGGCGGCACCCAGATCATGTTCCAGGGCGGCCACCACCCGGACTACGGCGTCGAGTACTACGAGAAGCACTTCCGCGCCATCAAGGAAGCCTTCCCGCAGCTGGTCATCCACTCCCTGGGCGCGTCCGAGGTCGAGCACATGGCCCGGATCAGCGGGGTGTCGGTCGAGGAGGCCGTCACCCGCATCCACGAGGCCGGCCTGGACTCCTTCGCCGGCGCCGGCGCGGAACTGCTCCCCGAGCGCCCCCGCAAGGCCATCGCGCCCCTCAAGGAGAGCGGCGAGCGCTGGCTGGAGATCATGGAGACCGCGCACCGGCTGGGCGTCGAGTCCACCTCCACCATGCTGATGGGCACCGGCGAGACCAACGCCGAACGGATCGAGCACCTGCGGATGATCCGGGACGTACAGGACCGTACGGGCGGCTTCCGCGCCTTCATCCCGTACACCTACCAGCCCGAGAACAACCACCTGAAGGGCCGCACCCAGGCGACCCTCTTCGAGTACCTGCGGATGATCGCGATCGCCCGCCTCTTCCTGGACAACGTCCGGCACATCCAGGGCTCCTGGCTCACCACCGGCAAGGAGGTCGGCCAGCTGTCCCTGCACTACGGCGCCGACGACCTCGGCTCGATCATGCTGGAGGAGAACGTGGTCTCCTCGGCCGGCGCCAGGCACCGCTCCAACCGCCTGGAGATCATCGACCTGATCCGCAAGGCCGGCCGGGTCCCGGCCCAGCGGTCCACGACGTACGAGCACCTGGTCGTGCACGACGACCCGGCGAACGACCCCGTCGACGACCGCGTGGTCTCGCACATCTCCTCCACGGCCATCGAGGGCGGCACCGCCCACCCCGAGCTGAAGCTCCTCGCGTCCAACTAGGCGCCCCGTGCTGACGATCCACGCGGACTCCCGGGGCCACGCCGTCCTCGTCAAGGGCGAGTGGATCGAGGCCGTCGGGCCCCTGGAGGAGCTGGCCGCCGCGCACCCGCACGCGCGCGTGCGCAGCTGGCCCGGCATCCTCACGCCCGGATTCGTCAACCTCCACGGCACCGAACTGCTGGAGGAGACGTACCACCCCGACCCGCGGGAGGCGGACACCCTCGGCACCGAGCCGCTGACCGGGGACGCGCTGACGGCCCTCGCCCCCGACGACGCCCGCTGGGGTGCGAGCGCCCGGCGCGGGGTGCAGCGCATGTTCGCCCACGGCACGGTCGCGGCGGCCTGCGCACCGCTGCGCAACCGCGCGGTACGGGACGCCGTGCACCGCACCGGCCTCGAACTCCTGCCCCGCCGCCCGGACTCCAGCGGCGTCCCCGCCCTGGACCCGCTCGCCTCCGCCCTCCCGCCCGCGACCCCGCCCGCCCTGGCCCCGGGCTCCCCGGCCCGCTTCGCCGTCTTCGACGTCCGCGACGAGGCGGAGCTGACCGAGCGGGGTGCGGGGACGTGCGTGGCCACGGTGGTGGCGGGCCGGCTGGTGTTCCGGCGGCGCTGAGAAGCGTCCTCCCCCGTACGTCACCCCGTGAACGCTCTTGCGAACGCCCCCTTCTCCTGCTTCACCCCGCTGCACACGGTCGACGCGTCCGCCGCGGCGGACGCGCCCCCGCACGGCCGGTCCCGGACCGCGGACCACATGGACACCCACGCGATGCCCTTCCGCTCCGCGAACGCCCGCACCCGGCCGGCGTCGGCGAGCGTGAACGTCTCACCGGCCACGTCGTTGACCCCGATCATCGACGTGAGCGCCATCCCCCGCCACGCCCCGGCGTCCGACAGTCCGAACACCTTCCTCAACTGCGCGTGCGCGGCCTTCGCGGACGTCACGGCGTAGTCGCCCATGTCCCCGTCGTACGACTCGCCGTAATTCATGGTCATGAGATTGACCGTGGACACCTGGACGTCATGGGTGTTGGCCGACTCCAGCAGTGCCAGGCCATCGGCGTCGAGCCCCGACGGCATCACCGGAAGGGTGAAGGAGACGTCCAGGTCGGGCCGTTCCTCCTGCAGCCGGGCAATCGCACGCGAACGCAGGCCGACGGACGCGGAGTCGGTCAGTTCGTCACCCTCGATGTCGAAATCGGCAGCGGTGGAACCGGCCGCGTCCAGCGCCTCGGCGTAAGCGGTGGCGAGTTCCGCGGCGTTGTCACAGGTGGCGGCCAACTCCTTTCCGGAGGACCCGCCGAAGGAGACGCGGATGGTGCCGCCGTTCTTCTTCAGTGCCGATATCCGGGACGTCACGGCGGAGTCGCTGACGGCCTCGGTGCCGTCCCACTTCGGGGTGCAGCCGCTGTCGCCGGACAGGACGAAGGCCAGGTTGTAGGTGCCGGGGGAACCCGCGGAGTCCGTGCCGGCGGCCTCGGTGGCGCTGACGTAGGGCGCGTAACCGGGGGAGGATGCGGTGGAACGGGGCGTGCTCACGGCCGCCGTGCTCCCGCTCCCTCCGGAGCAGCCGGTCGCCGCGAGTGCGACGGCACAGGCGAACGCGGCGGCCGGCCTCGGTGGTCTCCTCATGAAGGGGAATCTCTCACACCGCACCGTTCTCACACCGCACCGTGAGTTCCGCCGGTTCTCTCGGCCGGCCGACAGGTGGCAGGCCCTTTCGCGGGCGGTCGGACGAGAATCTCCGGTGACTCACACGAATTCCCGGCGAAGCGCCACGCGCAAAGGCTCCCTGATATCCGGGGAACGCAATCCGAAGCCGCCGTCGAAAGTCGTGCCGCCCGGCGCGGCCGCCGCCGGAGACATGGCACCCGGATCCCCGGCTTCGCCCACCGCGGCGGCAGGCCATCCGGCCGGCCGGCGCCGGCCGGATTCAGGTCGCCCGCTTCGTGCTGCTGTGCGGCTGGCGGAGGACGTGGCGGCACGCGGGAAGCCGACGCTCCTGCCGGGAGGGCGGGCTGCAAGAATGGGCGGGTGACCCGCGCCTCCCTGAACAAGCAGCCGCACGAAGTCGCCTCGATGTTCGACGACGTGGCGGAACGGTACGACCTGACGAACGCCGTGCTGTCGCTCGGCCAGGACCGGCGCT
Source organism: Streptomyces sp. NRRL S-1022 (assembly GCF_000720135.1). Lineage (GTDB taxonomy): Bacteria > Actinomycetota > Actinomycetes > Streptomycetales > Streptomycetaceae > Streptomyces. The sequence continues at coordinate 91,098 of NZ_JOIU01000023.1, forward strand.
GGCGCAAGGAGGTGGCGAAGGCGGTCGACGCGCGCCCGGCGCAGAAGGTCCTGGACCTGGCCGCCGGCACGGCCACCTCCTCGCTGCCCTTCGCGCGGACGGGCGCGTACGTCGTTCCCTGCGACTTCTCCCTCGGGATGCTGCAGGTCGGCAAGAGCAAGCACACCTGGCTGCCGTTCACCGCGGGCGACGCGACGAAGCTGCCCTTCAGGGACGACACCTTCGATGCGGTGACGATCTCCTTCGGGCTGCGCAACGTGCAGGACACGGACGCGGCCCTGCGCGAGATGTACCGGGTCACCCGGCCCGGCGGACGCGTGGTGATCTGCGAGTTCTCCCACCCGACCTGGGCGCCCTTCCGGACCGTCTACACCGAGTACCTGATGCGGGCGCTGCCGCCGCTCGCGCGCGCGGTGTCCTCGAACCCGGACGCGTACGTCTACCTCGCCGAGTCCATCCGGGCCTGGCCCGACCAGCCCGGCCTCGGCGAACGGCTGCGCAAGGCGGGCTGGTCGAAGGTGGCGTGGCGCAACCTCACCGGCGGTGTGGTCGCGCTGCACCGGGGTTTCAAGGAGAGCTGAGTCCGGCCACCCCGCAGGGGGCGCCGGGCTGGTCCAGTTCCCGTTGCAGTCCGCCCGCCGGGGGCCGCGGGACGCGCGGCTCACGCACGCCTCCGCCGCCCCCGCCCTCACCGAAGTCGAACCACACGTACACCATCGAGTCCGCCGGCACCTCGGCGCCGGGCTGCGGATACTGGCGTACGACGTAGTCGACGACCGTGCGGTGGAAGTCCGGGCGGTCCGGCGCGTTGAGGGACAGCCCCCGCGCCCGGGCCGTTTCGCGCGCGTCCACGGCCATCAGACCGACCAGACGCGGAACGCGCACTTCGGGTGTTTTGGGTGTTATACGCACAGATGTCACCCCCAGCGGTACTGGCAGGGTAACTCCCGCCCGCGCCGCCCGGAAGGCGTCGGTGTCTTTCCGTGACAGGCGACTACTGTGCGTAGTTGTCGGTGAGGTCCAGCCGGAAGCAGAGTGCCGGCTCGGCCGGCGTGGGGTGCGGGTAGGTCTCCGCCTGCTGCATGCCGAGCCGCCGGACCACCGCCAGGGACCGCTCGTTGCCCGGCCGGACCATCGCCACCACACCGGGCACCCCGGCCGCCCGCACCCGCCTGAGCGTCTCCCGCGCCGCCGCGGTGGCGTACCCCTTGCCCCAGTGCGCCCGCCCCAGCCGCCAGCCGATCTCGGTCTCGCCGACCGGGCCCCAGTCCCTCGGCCACGGCTGCGCGCCGGTGAAGCCGATGACCTCCCCGGACTCGTCCAGCAGGGTCCACAGGCAGAAGCCGTGCTCCGCGTCGTGCCGCCGCTGGCGCGCGGTCAGCTCCTCGTACGCCGACAGCTCCGCCGGCCTGCCGCCGTGGAACTCCATGACCTCCGGGTCGGCGAAGACCCGGTGCCAGGCGACCGCGTCCTCGTGGGTGGGGACGCGCAGCCGTACCGCGGGGAGAGGTCGGTTCACAGGGCAGCCCTTCAGCCGGGTGATCAATTGTGCTGAATAGACTGCCCATGTCCAGTGCCGGTCGGCACACTGATTTCTGACTTGGGGAGATCCCGCCGTGACCGTCGTGACCGAGCCCCTCTCCGAGAGCACCGCCGATGTGATCGTCGTGGGAGCGGGGCCGGCCGGCTCCACGACCGCGTACCACCTCGCCAAGGCCGGTCTCGACGTGCTGCTCCTGGAGAAGACCGAGTTCCCGCGCGAGAAGGTCTGCGGCGACGGCCTCACCCCGCGCGCGGTGAAGCAGCTCGTCGCCATGGGGATCGACATCTCCGAGGAGGCCGGCTGGCTGCGCAACAAGGGCCTGCGCATCATCGGCGGCGGCTCCCGCCTCCAGCTGGACTGGCCGGATCTCGCCGCCTACCCGAACTACGGACTCGTCCGCAAGCGCGACGACTTCGACGAGCAGCTCGCCCGCAACGCCCAGAAGGCGGGCGCGCGGCTGTACGAGCGCTGCAACGTGAGCGGCCCGGTGATCGACGACCGCACCGGCCGCATCACCGGCGTCACCGCCAAGCTCGGCGAGGAGAAGCGCGAGGTGACCTTCCACGCGCCCCTGGTGGTGGCCGCCGACGGCAACTCCACCCGGCTGTCCCTCGCCATGGGCCTGCACCGCCGAGAGGACCGCCCGATGGGCGTCGCGGTCCGGACGTACTTCGAGAGCCCCCGCCACGACGACGACTACCTGGAGTCCTGGCTGGAGCTGTGGGACCGGCGCGGCCCCCAGGACCGGCTGCTGCCCGGCTACGGCTGGATCTTCGGCATGGGCGACGGCACCTCGAACGTGGGCCTCGGCGTGCTCAACACCTCCGCCTCCTTCAAGGAGCTGGACTGGCGCGAGATCCTCAAGGCGTGGTGCGCCTCCATGCCGGAGGACTGGGGCTACACCCCCGAGAACATGACCGGCCCCATCCGCGGCGCCGCCCTCCCCATGGCCTTCAACCGCCAGCCGCACTACACGCGCGGGCTGCTGCTCGTCGGTGACGCCGGCGGCCTGGTGAACCCCTTCAACGGCGAAGGCATCGCCTACGCCATGGAGTCCGGCCAGATCGCCGCCGACGTCATCGTGCAGGCCCACGCGCGTGCGACGCCCGCCCAGCGGGAGATCGCCCTCCAGCGCTACCCGCGCGTCCTGAAGGACACCTACGGCGGCTACTACACGCTCGGCCGGGCCTTCGTGAAGCTCATCGGCAACCCGAAGGTCATGCAGATCGCCGCCCAGCGCGGCCTGACCCACCCGGTGCTGATGAAGTTCACCCTCAAGCTCCTCGCGAACCTCACCGACCCCACGGGCGGCGACGCGATGGACCGCATCATCAACGGACTGAGCAAGGTGGCCCCGAAGGCGTGACTAGGCGCTGAGAGCCGCGGCGTTGGCGGCCCGGCGGGCGTACACCTCGTCCCGCCGGTCCGCCATCTGCCGCAGCGCGTCCTTCTTGTCCCGTTTCGAGAGCCGGTCCAGATAGACGTACCCGTTGGTGTGGTCGGTCTCGTGGATCAGGCACCGCGCGAAGTACCCCGTGCCCTCCACGACGACCGGACGGCCGTCCCTGTCCCGCCCGCGCACGACGGCCCGGTCCGGCCGCGGTACGGCCATCACGGCGCCGGGCACCGACAGGCAGCCCTCGCCCTCGTCCAGCAGCCGTCGCCCGCTCGTGGGCGTGTCCAGCACGGGATTGACAATGTGTCCGACATGCCGGACTCCGTCGTCGTCGGGGCAGTCGTACACGAAGACGCGTAGATCCACACCCACCTGATTCGCGGCCAGTCCCGCTCCTTCGGCCACGTACATGGTGCGGAACATGTCGTCGACTAGTGCGGCGAGGTCGGGTCCGAACTCCGTGACGTCCCGGCACGGCTTGTGCAGCACCTGCTCGCCGACCTCGGTGATACGGCGCACCGCACCCCGCCCGGCCTCGGGGGCGTGGCGCGGGTAGTGGTCGGCGGGAACTCCCTGAACGAACACGCGTGGCATCGCGTGGACTCCTCCACTCGGCGTCGGACCGCCGGACGGCGGCCCGGGCCGAGCATGCCAGGAACGCCGCGAGGGCCGCTGCCCCCGAGCGGCTGCGGCCCTGCGTGCGTGAGAGGTGCGGAGTGCGGTCAGAGCACCCGCACGGCGCCGGTGGGCGGGTCGTACGACAGCGGGCGCTCCACGACGCCGGTGGAGGGGTTCTGGGCGCCCACGAACATCCCGTCGCCGACGTACACCGCGACGTGGTACGCGCTGCCCGCGCTGCCCCAGTACAGGATGTCGCCCGGCTGCAGGTTGCTGAGCGAGACCTGGGTGCCGGCGGTCGACTGGTCCTGGGAGACGCGCGGCAGGCTGATGCCGACCTGCTTGAAGGCCGTCTGCACCAGACCGGAGCAGTCGTAGGCGGACGGGCCGGTGGCACCGGAGACGTACGCCTTGCCGACCTGGGCCTTGACGAAGCTGATGACGGCCGCGGCGGAACCGGTGGCCGTGGAGGTGCTGGTGGAGGTCGAAGTCGAGGTGGAGGTGGAGGTGGAGTCGGAACCCGCCGTGGTGGACAGCGTGGTCCGGTCCGCGGTGCGCGAGGCGCGGGCGGCGGCCTGCTTGCGGGCCTCCTCCTGGGCCTTCTTCTTGGCCTCGGCCGCCTTCTGCTTGGCCTCGGCGAGGTCCGCCCGGGCCTCCTTGGCGGCCTTGGCGGCAGCCGCGTCACGCTCGGCCTGCAGCTGGTAGTTCGCGGCGGCCTGTTCGGTGGCGTCCGCGGACTGGGCCGCCTGGGCGGCCAGGTCGGCCGTCAGGGTGGGCAGTTCAAGGGTCTGCGTCACCGGCTCGGCCGCGTTCGCCGAGCCGGACGCCCCGGCGACTGCCAGGGTGCCGAGAACGCCACCGGCAACTCCGGCCCGCATCGCGAGGGTCGACGCGCTGCGGCGGGGCTTCCGGTGGCTGCGTATGTGAGCGGTGTGGGACATGGGAACAACCGGTACCAGGGGCTCCTTCATATCTTCAAGAAACGTGTGCTGCGCCACAGTTACTCAATCGAGCCCTCAAGTCCCGGGCGTGTCGCTCTTTATTGACGCCGTAACGGACATTGTGGACGCCCGTGATCAAGCCCTTGATCACGGTCTTTGATCATTACGTCCGAATTGCCCCCCGCTTACCATCGGTTGAGGTCGTTGGCCAAGCCCGGTTCTCAGGGGCCTCTCATGAATGTGGCAGAGGTCACGCAACGGTCACCGGAACCAGGGCGTCCCGCGCGCACCGCGCTCGTGAACGCGTGCACGCACCCCGACCCGCGTCCACACCTGGCCGCCGCCTCCCTCTGATGTGTGAACGCGGCCCATTAGCAGCCCCCCGCGTCCAGCACCAATTTGCATGCAGCGGAACTCTCTTGATATGGAGACGCCCCCTCCGGCCTGCGATGACAGGCAGGATTGTCACTTCTGGTGATCAACTGAACGCTTCGCGTATGAAGATCACTCATCATCCGACTTCATGATCCTTCGTCAGGTGGTGGAGATCACAAAGCTTGTGCAATACCCCGTGTCGCAGATCACAGAGCGGCAGGCATAAGATGCGAGGCAGTTGGGCTTGTGACCTGCTTCACATGTTCTCGATCTTCGCCCGGGACGCGCGGGGTTCGTGGGACCGGTGAGGCGGACGTGAGCCCAGTGCAACCGCCAGCAGTCAGCGCCGACTGAGAGGAGCGAGGAGCGGTGAACGCGTATGCGCCCATCCTCGTACTGGGAGCCCTCGGGGCAGGCTTTGCGATCTTCTCCGTGGTCATGGCCACGCTGATCGGTCCGAAGCGGTACAACCGCGCCAAGCTCGAAGCCTACGAGTGCGGCATCGAGCCGACCCCCACGCCGGCCGGCGGCGGGCGCTTCCCCATCAAGTACTACCTGACGGCGATGCTCTTCATCGTCTTCGACATCGAGATCGTCTTCCTCTACCCCTGGGCCGTCACCTTCGACGCCCTGGGGATCTTCGGGCTCGTGGAGATGCTGCTCTTCGTGCTCACCGTCTTCGTCGCCTACGCGTACGTATGGCGGCGCGGCGGTCTGGAATGGGACTGAGGGGCCTTTAACGACATGGGACTCGAAGAAAAGCTGCCGAGCGGCTTCCTGCTGACCACCGTCGAGCAGGCCGCGGGCTGGGTGCGCAAGGCGTCCGTCTTCCCGGCCACCTTCGGCCTGGCCTGCTGTGCCATCGAGATGATGACCACCGGCGCCGGCCGCTACGACCTCGCCCGCTTCGGCATGGAGGTCTTCCGCGGCTCGCCGCGCCAGGCCGACCTGATGATCGTCGCCGGCCGGGTCAGCCAGAAGATGGCGCCCGTCCTGAGGCAGGTCTACGACCAGATGCCCAACCCCAAGTGGGTGATCTCCATGGGGGTGTGCGCCTCCTCCGGCGGCATGTTCAACAACTACGCGATCGTCCAGGGCGTCGACCACATCGTGCCGGTCGACATCTACCTGCCCGGCTGCCCGCCCCGCCCCGAGATGCTGATGGACGCGATCCTCAAGCTCCACCAGAAGATCCAGTCCTCCAAGCTCGGCGTGAACGCCGAGGAAGCGGCCCGCGAGGCGGAGGAGGCGGCGCTCAAGGCCCTGCCCACGATCGAGATGAAGGGGCTGCTGCGGTGAGCGACGCCAACGGCACCCACGGAGGCGACGGGGTGAACGGCTCCGCGAACGGGGTGAACCCCGAGAAGGACCTCTCCGCCTCCAACCTCCCCGGCCACCGCGGCCGGGGCGGCGAGGAGATCCGCGTCCAGCGCGGCATGTTCGGCGCCGACAACGGCGGCGACACCTCCGGCTACGGCGGCCTGGTCCGCTCGGTCCGGCTCCCGGGGCCGGCGGCCCGGCCCTACGGCGGCTGGTTCGACGAGGTCGCCGACGAACTGGAAGGCGCCCTGGAGGAGCAGGGCCTCCTGCCCGGAAACGCCATCGAGAAGACGGTCGTCGACCGCGGCGAGCTGACCTTCCACATCGAACGCGAGCACCTGCCCCGCGTCGCCCGCACCCTGCGCGACGACCCGGCCCTGCGCTTCGAGCTGTGCACGGGCGTCAGCGGCGTCCACTACCCGAACGACAAGGGCCGCGAGCTGCACGCCGTCTACCACCTGCGCTCGATCACCCACAACCGGCTGATCCGCCTTGAGGTCAGCGCCCCCGACAGCGACCCGCGCATCCCGTCGCTGGTCTCCGTCTACCCGACCAACGACTGGCACGAGCGCGAGACCTACGACTTCTTCGGGATCGTCTTCGACGGTCACCCGGCCCTGACCCGGATCATGATGCCCGACGACTGGCAGGGCCACCCGCAGCGCAAGGACTACCCCCTCGGCGGCATCCCCGTCGAGTACAAGGGCGCCCAGATCCCGGCTCCGGACCAGCGGAGGTCGTACTCGTGAGCACGCAGTCAGCATCCGCCGCGTCGGCCGCGTCCGCACGCGAGACCACCGAGGGCACGGTATATACGGTCACCGGTGGCGACTGGGACGAGGTCGTCCAGTCCGCGGCCCGCGCCGACGACGAACGCATCGTCGTCAACATGGGTCCGCAGCACCCGTCCACCCACGGGGTGCTCCGCCTGATCCTGGAGATCGAGGGCGAGACGGTCACCGAGGCCCGCTGCGGCATCGGCTACCTCCACACCGGCATCGAGAAGAACCTCGAGTACCGCACGTGGACGCAGGGCACCACCTTCGTCACGCGCATGGACTACCTGACGTCCTTCTTCAACGAGACCGCCTACTGCCTCGCCGTCGAGAAGCTCCTCGGCATCGAGGACCAGATCACCGAGCGCGCCAAGATCATCCGGGTGCTCCTGATGGAGCTGAACCGGCTCTCCTCGCACCTGGTGTGCATCGCCACCGGCGGCATGGAACTGGGCGCCACCACGATCATGATCTACGGATTCCGTGATCGTGAAATGATTCTCGACATCTACGAGCTCATCACGGGCCTGCGCATGAACCACGCGTACATCCGGCCCGGCGGACTCGCCCAGGACCTGCCGCCCGGCGCGGTGGACCAGATCCGCGAGTTCGTGAAGAAGATGCAGAAGAACCTCCCGGAGTACGACAAGCTCGCCACCGGGAACCCCATCTTCAAGGCCCGCATGCAGGACGTCGGCTACCTCGACCTGGCCGGCTGCATGGCCCTCGGTGCGACCGGCCCGATCCTGCGCGCCACCGGCCTCCCGCACGACCTGCGCAAGACGCAGCCGTACTGCGACTACGAGACGTACGACTTCGACGTCCCGACCGCCGACTCCTGCGACGCCTACGGCCGCTTCCTCATCCGCCTGGAGGAGATGCGCCAGTCCCTCAGGATCGTCGAGCAGTGCCTGGACCGGCTCCAGCCCGGCCCGGTCATGGTCGCCGACAAGAAGATCGCCTGGCCCGCCCAGCTCGCCCTGGGACCGGACGGGCTCGGCAACTCCCTCGACCACATCAAGAAGATCATGGGCACCTCCATGGAGGCCCTGATCCACCACTTCAAGCTGGTCACCGAGGGCTTCCGCGTCCCGCCGGGACAGGCGTACACGGCCGTCGAGTCACCCAAGGGCGAACTCGGGGTGCATGCCGTCTCCGACGGCGGCACCCGCCCCTACCGGGTCCACTTCCGCGACCCGTCCTTCACCAACCTGCAGGCCATGGCGGCGATGTGCGAGGGCGGCCAGGTCGCCGACGTCATCGTCGCCGTCGCGTCCATCGACCCCGTGATGGGAGGCGTCGACCGGTGACCACCTCTTCTTCGGAGCGGGGCGTCAGCCTGGGCATGCCCGAACTGCCCGCGCCCGCCTACCCGGACGACGTCAGGGCCCGCCTGGAGACGGACGCGCGCGAGATCATCGCGCGCTACCCCGACTCGCGGTCCGCCCTGCTGCCGCTCCTCCACCTCGTGCAGTCGGAGGAGGGCCACGTCACGCGCACCGGCATGCAGTTCTGCGCGGACATGCTGGGCCTGACCACAGCCGAGGTCACCGCCGTCGCCACCTTCTACACGATGTACCGGCGCCGGCCCTCCGGCGACTACCAGGTCGGCGTGTGCACCAACACGCTGTGCGCGGTGATGGGCGGCGACGCGATCTTCGAGGCCCTCCAGGAACACCTGGGCCTCGGCAACGGCGAGACCACCGACGACGGCAAGGTCACCCTGGAGCACATCGAGTGCAACGCGGCCTGCGACTTCGCGCCGGTGGTCATGGTCAACTGGGAGTTCTTCGACAACCAGACCCCGGCGAGCGCCAAGCGCCTGGTCGACGAACTGCGCGCGGGGCGCCCCGCACAGCCCACGCGAGGGGCGCGGCTGTGCACCTTCAAGGAGACCGCGCGGATCCTGGCCGGCTTCCCCGACGAGCGGCCCGGGGCCGTCGAGGAGGGCGGCAGTGCGGGACCCGCGTCGCTGGTGGGCCTTCGCCTGGCAAGGGGAGAGGCCGCATCCGCACGCGTGGTCCATCCGCGCGGAGGTCCGCAGGGGGAACCGCAGGACAGGGTGCACGAGCCGTCGCCGGCCGAGCACCTCAGTTCCCATGACGCGCCGCAGGAGACATCGGCCTCCGACCCGGCCCACCCGGCAGGGCCTACCGCCGAGGAGGGGGAGTGATGACCGTGGCATCCGAGCTGAAGGACATGAGCCCCGAGAAGCTGCTCGCACCCGTGCTGTCGGCCTTCTGGGACGAGGACCGGTCCTGGTCGCTGGACGTCTACCGGAGGCACGAGGGATACGAGGGGCTCCGCAAGGCCCTCGCCATGTCGCCGGACGACCTGATCGCGTACGTCAAGGAGTCCGGGCTGCGAGGCCGCGGCGGCGCGGGATTCCCGACCGGAATGAAGTGGCAGTTCATTCCTCAGGGTGATGGGAAACCGCACTATCTAGTTGTCAACGCCGACGAGTCGGAGCCGGGCACCTGCAAGGACATCCCGCTCCTCTTCGCGAACCCGCACAGCCTCATCGAGGGCATTGTGATCGCGTGCTATGCCATCAGGTCGTCGCATGCCTTCATCTATCTGCGTGGTGAAGTCGTCCCTGTGCTGCGGCGGCTGCACGAGGCCGTGCGCGAGGCCTACGCGGCGGGCTACCTCGGCGAGAACATCCTGGGCAGCGGACTCGACCTCCAGCTCACCGTGCACGCGGGTGCGGGCGCGTACATCTGCGGTGAGGAGACCGCACTGCTCGACTCGCTCGAAGGCCGCCGTGGTCAACCGCGGCTCCGTCCCCCCTTCCCTGCGGTGGAAGGCCTCTACGCCTGTCCGACTGTGGTGAATAACGTCGAGTCGATCGCGTCAGTTCCCGCCATCCTGAAAAACGGGAAAGAATGGTTCAGGTCGATGGGCAGCGAGAAGTCCCCGGGCTTCACGCTCTACTCGCTCAGCGGCCACGTCGCGAGCCCCGGCCAGTACGAGGCCCCGCTCGGCATCACCCTGCGCCAGCTCCTCGACATGAGCGGCGGCATGCGGCCGGGCCACCGCCTGAAGTTCTGGACACCGGGCGGCTCCTCGACGCCGATGTTCACCGACGAGCACCTCGACGTCCCCCTGGACTACGAGGGCGTCGGCGCCGCCGGCTCCATGCTCGGCACCAAGGCGCTGCAGTGCTTCGACGAGACGACCTGCGTGGTGCGGGCCGTGACCCGCTGGACCGAGTTCTACGCCCACGAGTCCTGCGGCAAGTGCACGCCCTGCCGCGAAGGAACGTACTGGCTGGTGCAGCTGCTGCGGGACATCGAGGCCGGCAAGGGCGTCATGTCCGACCTCGACAAGCTCGCCGACATCGCCGACAACATCAACGGCAAGTCCTTCTGCGCCCTCGGTGACGGTGCAGCATCACCGATCTTCTCCTCGCTGAAGTACTTCCGTGAGGAGTACGAGCAGCACATCACCGGCCGGGGCTGCCCCTTCGACCCGGCCAAGTCGACGGCCTGGGCGGACCGCCCGGAGGTGAACGCATGACCGTGACCACCAACGCTCCCGCGGGTGGCGGAGAGGCGGCGGTCCCGCCGGAGGACCTCGTCACGCTGACGATCGACGGCATCGAGATCAGCGTGCCCAAGGGCACCCTGGTCATCCGGGCCGCCGAGCAGCTCGGCATCGAGATCCCCCGGTTCTGCGACCACCCCCTCCTGGACCCGGCCGGCGCCTGCCGCCAGTGCATCGTCGAGGTCGAGGGCCAGCGCAAGCCGATGGCGTCCTGCACGATCACCTGCACCGACGGGATGGTGGTGAAGACCCACCTGACCTCACCGGTCGCCGAGAAGGCCCAGCACGGCGTGATGGAGCTGCTGCTCATCAACCACCCGCTGGACTGCCCGGTCTGCGACAAGGGCGGCGAGTGCCCGCTGCAGAACCAGGCGATGTCGCACGGCAACGCCGAGTCCCGCTTCGACGGCAAGAAGCGGACCTACGAGAAGCCCGTACCGATCTCCACCCAGGTGCTGCTCGACCGCGAGCGGTGCGTGCTGTGCGCCCGCTGCACCCGCTTCTCCAACCAGATCGCGGGCGACCCGATGATCGAACTGGTCGAGCGGGGCGCGCTCCAGCAGGTCGGCACCGGCGAGGGCGACCCGTTCGAGTCCTACTTCTCCGGCAACACCATCCAGATCTGCCCGGTCGGCGCGCTCACCTCCGCCGCCTACCGGTTCCGCTCCCGCCCCTTCGACCTCGTCTCCTCGCCGTCGGTCTGCGAGCACTGCGCCGGCGGCTGCGCCACCCGCACCGACCACCGGCGCGGCAAGGTCATGCGGCGCCTCGCCGCCAACGACCCCGAGGTCAACGAGGAGTGGATCTGCGACAAGGGACGCTTCGCGTTCCGGTACGCGCAGCAGAGGGACCGCCTCGACACCCCGCTGGTGCGCAGCGCCGACGGCGTGCTGGAACCCGCCTCCTGGCCCGAGGCACTGGAGGCGGCGGCGCGCGGCCTGACCGCCGCCCGTTCCCGGGCCGGCGTCCTCATCGGGGGCCGGCTGACCGTGGAGGACGCCTACGCGTACAGCAAGTTCGCGCGCGTGGCACTCGACACCAACGACATCGACTTCCGCGCGCGCCTGCACAGCGGTGAGGAGGCCGACTTCCTGGCCGCGCAGGTCGCCGGCCGCGGCCGTGACCTCGACGGTACGGGCGTCACGTACACGTCCCTGGAGAAGGCACCCGCCGTACTGCTGGCCGGCTTCGAGTCGGAGGAGGAGGCACCCGGCGTCTTCCTGCGGCTGCGCAAGGCCTGGCGCAAGCACAAGCAGCAGGTGTTCGCGCTGGCCACACACGCCACCCGGGGTCTGGAGAAGGCCGGCGGCACGCTGCTGCCGGCCGCACCGGGCACCGAGACGGAGTGGCTGGACGCCCTCGCCGCCGGCGTCGGTCTGGAGGAGCCCGGCACGCGTGCCGCCGAGGCCCTGCGCACCGAGGGCGCCGTCATCGTCGTAGGGGAGCGGCTCGCCGGGGTCGCGGGCGGTCTCACCGCCGCCCTGCGCGCCGCCACCGCGACCGGCGCCGAACTGGTGTGGATCCCGCGCCGGGCCGGTGAGCGCGGTGCCGTCGAGGCGGGCGCGCTGCCCTCGCTGCTGCCGGGCGGCCGCCCGGCGACCGACCCGCGCGCGCGGGAGGAGGTCGCCGCCGTCTGGGGGCTCGCCGAACTCCCGCCGCGCTACGGCCGGGACACCCACCAGATCATCGACGCCGCCGCCAACGGCGAACTGTCCGCGCTGGTGGTCGCCGGGGTGGAGGTCGCCGACCTGCCCGACCCGGCACACGCGCGTGAGGCGCTGCACGGCGTCGGCTTCCTGGTCTCGCTGGAGCTGCGGCCCAGCGAGGTCACCGAGCACGCCGATGTCGTCCTGCCGGTCGCCGCGGTGGTCGAGAAGGCGGGCACCTTCCTCAACTGGGAAGGCCGCGTGCGCTTCTTCGAGACCGCGCTCAAGCCCGACCAGATGACCCGCCGGCTCGCGCCGACCGACACGCGCGTGCTGCAGATGCTCGCCGACGCCATGGACGTCCACCTGGGCCTGCCGGATCTGCGCACCACGCGCGCGGAGATCGACCGGCTCGGCCCCTGGGACGGCCCCCGCGCCGGCGGCCCCATGGAGTCCGCGGGCGTGCTGCCCCGTCCGGCCGTCGGCGAGGCCGTACTCGCCGGACACCGGCTGCTGCTCGACCAGGGCGTCCTCCAGGAGGGCGACGAGGCGCTCGCCGGCACCCGGCACGCCGCACGCGCGCGCGTGTCCGCCGCGACCGCCGCCGAGGCGGGCGTCGCGGACGGCGCACCCCTGGCCGTCACCGGCCCCGCCGGCACGGTCGAACTGCCCATCCAGATCACCGACATGCCCGACCGGGTGGTCTGGCTCCCGTTGAACTCCACCGGTTCCGGCGTCGCCTCCGACACCGGGGCGCGGCCCGGTTCCCTCGTCCGTATCGGCCCGGCGGCTGCCGCCGGAGAGGCCCCCAAGGAGGTGGAGGCATGAGCCCGTACCTCGCCGCTGAAGACCTCTCGATGTTCGGCCGCGACCCCTGGTGGCTGGTCGTCGTCAAGGCGGTGTTCTGCTTCGCCTTCCTGATGGTGACCGTGCTGTTCTCCATCGTCTGGGAGCGCAAGGTCGTCGCCTGGATGCAGCTGCGCATCGGCCCCAACCGGCACGGCCCCTGGGGCATGCTCCAGTCCCTCGCCGACGGCGTGAAACTGATGCTCAAGGAAGACCTCATCGTCAAACGCGCGGACAAGGTGGTCTACGTCCTCGCGCCGATCGTCGCGGCCATCCCGGCCTTCATGGCGATCGCGGTGATCCCCTTCGGGCCGGCCGGCAACGAGATCTCGATCTTCGGTCACCGCACCGCGATGCAGCTCACCGACCTGCCGATCGCGATGCTCTACATCCTCGCGGTCGCCTCGGTCGGCATCTACGGCATCGTCCTCGCCGGCTGGAGCTCCGGATCCACCTATCCGCTCCTCGGCGGCCTGCGCTCCTGCGCGCAGATGATCTCGTACGAGATCGCCATGGGCGCCGCGTTCGCCTCCGTGTTCCTCTACTCGGGGTCGATGTCGACGTCCACGATCGTCGAGCAGCAGCACGACCGCTGGTACATCCTGCTGCTGCCGGTCTCCTTCATCCTGTACATCGTCACGATGGTCGGCGAGACAAACCGCGCCCCCTTCGACATGCCGGAGTCCGAGGGCGACCTGGTCGGCGGCTTCAACACCGAGTACTCCTCGATCAAGTTCGCGATGTTCATGCTCGCCGAGTACGTGAACATGGTGACCGTCTCGGCCGTCTCCACCACCCTGTTCCTCGGCGGCTGGCGCGCGCCCTGGCCGGTCAGCAGCTTCTGGGAGGGCGCGAACCACGGCTGGTGGCCGCTGCTCTGGTTCGTCATCAAGGTGCAGCTGCTGCTGTTCTTCTTCATCTGGCTGCGCGGCACGCTCCCGCGGGTCCGCTACGACCAGCTGATGAAGCTCGGCTGGAAGGTCCTCATCCCGGTCTCGGTGACCTGGCTGATGCTGGTCGCGACCGTCCGCGCGCTGCGCAACGAGAACTACGACTTCGCCGACATCGCGCTCTACGTCGGCGGCGGTGTCCTCGCCCTGCTGCTGATCTCCTTCGTCGCCGACATGTTCCGCGACAAGGGGAGGACCGCCGAGCAGCCCGCCGGCCCGGAGCCGGCCTTCGACCCGATGGCGGGCGGGTTCCCCGTACCACCGCTGCCCGGACAGCAGCTGCCGCCGGTGCCCAGGCGCCGCTCCAGCCGGGAGCGGGAGCTGATTGTCAGTGGTGGGCCGGACACTGTCAGTGACGGATCTTCGGATGGAAAGGAGGCGTCCGATGGCTGAGGAGCCTCAGGAGACCGGGCAGCCCAAGCCCGGCTTCCAGAACCCCGTGGCCGGCTTCGGCGTGACCTTCAAGGCCATGTTCAAGAAGCGGCTGACCGAGCAGTACCCGGAGCAGAAGAAGACCACGGCTCCGCGGTTCCACGGACGGCACCAGCTCAACCGCCATCCGGACGGCCTGGAGAAGTGCGTCGGCTGCGAGCTGTGCGCCTGGGCCTGCCCCGCCGACGCCATCTACGTGGAGGGCGCCGACAACACCGACGAGGAACGCTACTCGCCGGGCGAGCGGTACGGCCGCGTCTACCAGATCAACTACGCCCGCTGCATCCTGTGCGGCCTGTGCATCGAAGCGTGCCCCACACGCGCGTTGACGATGACCAACGAGTTCGAGCTGGCCGACTCTAGCCGCGCCAACCTCATCTACACCAAGGAGCAGCTGCTCGCCGGTCTCGAAGAGGGCATGGTCGACACACCGCACGCGATCTTCCCGGGGACGGACGAGCAGGACTACTACCGCGGCCTGGTCACGCAGGCCGCGCCCGGCACCGTCCGCCAGACCGCCGTCTCCAAGGGAGAGGTCCCGCAGGAGGCCGCGTCCACGTTCGGCGAGGACGAGCCGGCCTCCGGGAAGGTGATCGGCTGATGAGCGCGCAGCACCTCGCCGCCTACACCACCTCCACCGGTGAGGCCTTCCAGTTCTGGGCCCTCGGCACGATCGCGGTGCTCGGTGCCCTGTGCACCGTCTTCATGAAGAAGACCGTGCACAGCGCGCTCTGCCTCGCCGGCACCATGATCGTCCTGGCGGTGTTCTACCTCGCCAACGGCGCCTACTTCCTCGGGATCGTGCAGATCGTCGTCTACACCGGCGCGATCATGATGCTGTTCCTGTTCGTGGTGATGCTCGTCGGCGTCACCGCCGCGGACTCCCTGAAGGAGACCATCAAGGGCCAGCGCTGGCTGGCCCTCCTGTGCGGCGTCGGCTTCGGTGTCCTGCTGTTCGCCGGCATCGGCAACGCCTCCCTGAAGCAGTTCGACGGCACCGGCCAGGCGAACGCGAACGGCAACGTGGAGGGCCTCGCCACCCTCATCTTCACCAAGTACGTCTTCGCCTTCGAAATCACCGGCGCGCTGCTCATCACGGCCGCCGTCGGCGCCATGGTGCTCACCCACCGGGAGCGCACCGAGCGGGTCAAAACCCAGCGCGAGCTGTCCGAACAACGCATCCGCGAGGGCGCGCACATCCCGCCGCTGCCCGCCCCCGGTGTCTACGCCCGGCACAACGCCGTGGACATCGCGGGCCTGCTGCCCGACGGCACCCCGTCCGAGCTGACCGTCAGCAAGACGCTGCGCGAACGCGGCCAGATCCGTGACGTGTCCGCGGAGGCGCTCAACGACCTGCGAGCGCTGGAGCAGCGCGCGCAGGAGCGCCTGGAGCGCAGGGCGATCGAGCCGGAGACGTTCAAGCGGCCCGAGGAGGCGTCGAAGTGAACCCGGTCAACTACCTCTACCTCGCCGCCCTGTTGTTCACGATCGGTGCGACCGGCGTACTGATCCGGCGCAACGCCATCGTGGTCTTCATGTGCATCGAGCTGATGCTGAACGCCTGCAACCTCGCGTTCGTCACCTTCTCCCGGATGCACGGCAACCTCGACGGCCAGATCATCGCGTTCTTCACGATGGTCGTCGCCGCCGCGGAGGTCGTGGTGGGCCTCGCGATCATCGTGTCGCTGTTCCGTACCCGCCACTCGGCCTCGGTCGACGACGCCAGCCTGATGAAGCTGTAAGGGGTCGGAAGAATCGTGGAGAACCTGATCGCGCTGCTCATCGCGGCGCCCCTGCTCGGAGCGGCCGTCCTGCTCACCGGCGGCCGGCGCCTGGACCGCGTCGGCCACTGGATCGGCACGCTCCTGTCGGCCGCCTCCTTCGTGTTCGGCCTCATCCTCTTCGCCGACCTCCTCGGCAAGGGCGCGGAGCACCGCACCCTGACGCAGCACCTGTACAGCTGGGTCCCGGTGGCCGGCTTCCAGGCGGACGTCACCTTCCGCCTCGACCAGCTGTCCATGACGTTCGTCCTGCTCATCACGGGCGTCGGCTCGCTGATCCACCTGTACTCGGTCGGGTACATGGAGCACGACGAGCGGCGCCGCCGCTTCTTCGGCTACCTGAACCTGTTCCTCGCGGCGATGCTGCTGCTCGTCCTCGCCGACAACTACCTGCTGCTGTACGTCGGCTGGGAGGGCGTCGGCCTCGCCTCGTACCTGCTGATCGGCTTCTGGCAGCACAAGCCCAGCGCCGCCACGGCCGCGAAGAAGGCCTTCCTGGTCAACCGGGTCGGCGACATGGGCCTGTCCATCGCGATCATGCTGATGTTCACCACCTTCGGCAGCTTCGCCTTCGGCCCGGTCCTCGGTCACACCGGTGACACCTCCGAGGGCAGGCTCACCGCGATCGGCCTGATGCTGCTGCTGGCCGCCTGCGGCAAGTCCGCCCAGGTGCCGCTGCAGTCCTGGCTCGGGGACGCCATGGAGGGCCCGACCCCGGTCTCCGCCCTCATCCACGCGGCGACGATGGTGACCGCGGGTGTCTACCTGATCGTCCGCTCCGGCGCCATCTTCAACGCCGCCCCCGACGCCCAGCTGGCCGTCACCGTGGTCGGCGCGGTCACCCTCCTGTTCGGTGCGATCGTCGGTTGCGCCAAGGACGACATCAAGAAGGCGCTGGCCGGCTCCACCATGTCGCAGATCGGCTACATGGTCCTCGCCGCCGGCCTCGGCCCCATCGGCTACGTCTTCGCGATCATGCACCTGGTGACGCACGGCTTCTTCAAGGCCGGCCTGTTCCTCGGTGCCGGCTCCGTGATGCACGGCATGAACGACGAGGTCGACATGCGCCGCTACGGCGGCCTGCGCAAGTACATGCCTGTCACCTTCATCACCTTCGGCCTCGGCTACCTCGCCATCATCGGCTTCCCGGGCCTGTCCGGCTTCTTCTCCAAGGACAAGATCATCGAGGCGGCCTTCGCCAAGGGCGGCACCGAGGGCTGGATCCTCGGCGGCGCGGCCCTGCTCGGCGCGGCCATCACCGCCTTCTACATGACGCGCGTGATGCTGATGACGTTCTTCGGGGAGGAACGGTGGCGCAACGCCCCCACCCCGTCCCCGGCCGAACCCAGCGTGGAGCCCGCCGCCGACACCCGCGGCGAGCACGCCGAGCCGCACCCGCACGAGTCCCCGAAGGTCATGACGATCCCGATGATCGTGCTGGCCGTCGGCTCGGCCTTCGGCGGTGCCTTCTTCAGCATCGGTGACCGCTTCCTGCACTGGCTGGAGCCCGTCACGGGCCACAGCGAGGGCGACTCGCCGCTCAGCGCGGCCACCGTCACCGGCGCCACCATGGTGTGCCTGGTCGTCGGCGTCGCCATCGCCTGGGCCCAGTACGGCCGCAAGCCCGTCCCGGCGGTCGCCCCGCGCGGCTCGCTGCTCACCCGCGCGGCCCGCCGCGACCTGCTCCAGGACGACTTCAACCACGTGGTCCTGGTGCGCGGCGGCGAGCACCTGACGCGCTCCCTGGTGTACGTCGACCACACCCTGGTCGACGGTGTCGTCAACGGCACGGCGGCCGGCTTCGGCGGCCTGTCCGGACGGCTGCGCCGGCTCCAGAACGGCTTCGCCCGCTCCTACGCGGTCTCGATGTTCGGCGGTGCGGCACTCCTGGTCGCCGCGACCCTGCTGATGAGGGCGGTCTGATACCGATGTCCTTTCCTCTGCTGACAGCGACGGCGGCGCTCCCGGCCCTCGGGGCCGTCGCCACGGCCGCCGTACCGGCCGCCCGGCGCACCGCCGCGAAATGGCTGGCGCTGGTCGTCTCGCTCGCCACGCTCGCCCTGGCCGTCACCGTCCTGGTCCGCTTCGACCCGGGCGGCGCCCGCTACCAGCTCACCGAGTCCCACGCCTGGATCAAGGACTTCGGCGTCAGGTACGAGCTGGGCGTCGACGGCATCGCGGTCGCACTGATCGCGCTGACCGCCGTACTGATCCCGTTCATCATCCTCGCGGGCTGGCACGACGCCGACCCGCTGGAGACCGGCAGCCGCCGCTGGCGGCCCACCCAGGGCTTCTTCGCGCTGATCCTGGCGGTCGAGGCGATGGTGGTCATCTCGTTCGAGGCCACCGACGTCTTCGTCTTCTACATCTTCTTCGAAGCCATGCTCATCCCGATGTACTTCCTCATCGGCGGCTTCGGGGACCACGCGCACGAGCACGGCGAGGAGACGGCCGCCACCCAGCGGTCGTACGCCGCGGTGAAGTTCCTGCTCTACAACCTGGTCGGCGGCCTCATCATGCTGGCCGCGGTGATCGGCCTCTACGTGGTCGCCGGGAACTTCTCGCTCACCGAGATCGCCGAGGCCCGCGCCGCCGGCTCGCTGCACATGGCGACCAGCACCGAACGCTGGCTGTTCCTCGGCTTCTTCTTCGCCTTCGCGGTGAAGGCGCCGCTGTGGCCGCTGCACACCTGGCTGCCCAACGCCATGCAGGAGGCCACCGCCCCGGTCGCGGTGCTCATCACCGCGGTCGTCGACAAGGTGGGCACCTTCGCGATGCTCCGCTTCTGCCTCCAGCTGTTCCCGGAGGCCAGCAAGTGGGCGACGCCCGTGATCCTCGTCCTGGCGCTCATCAGCATCGTCTACGGAGCCCTGCTCGCCGTCGGCCAGCGGGACATCAAGCGCCTGGTGGCGTACGCGTCGATCTCCCACTTCGGCTTCATCGTCATGGGCGTCTTCGCGATGACCAGCCAGGGACAGTCCGGCGCCACGCTCTACATGGTCAACCACGGCATCTCCACCGCCGCGCTGATGCTGGTCGCCGGCTTCCTCATCTCCCGGCGCGGCTCCCGGCTCATCGCCGACTACGGGGGCGTGCAGAAGGTCGCCCCGGTGCTCGCCGGCACCTTCCTGATCGGCGGCCTGGCCACCCTGTCGCTTCCCGGACTGGCGCCGTTCGTCAGCGAGTTCCTGGTCCTGGTCGGCACGTTCACGCGCTATCCGGTCATCGGCATCATCGCCACCTTCGGCATCGTCCTCGCCGCGCTGTACACCCTCGTGCTGTACCAGCGGACGATGACGGGCCCGGTGAAACCGGCAGTCTCGGCGATGCCCGACCTGCGCGCGCGCGAGCTGGTCGTCGTCGCGCCGCTGATCGTGCTGCTGATCTTCCTGGGCGTCTACCCGAAGCCCGTCACGGATATCGTCAACCCGGCGGTCAAGCAGACCATGTCCGACGTACACAAGAAGGACCCCAAGCCCGCAGTGGAGGCGGCCAAGTGAGCGCACCAGCCGTCCACAGCCTGTGGACAACCGCGGCCGACCCGATCTCCAAGATCGACGCGCCGAAGATCGAATACGCACAATTGTCGCCCACCCTGATCGTCATCGGCGCGGCACTGGTCGGAGTGCTCATCGAGGCATTCGTGCCGCGCAGGTCCCGCTACTACGCTCAGGTCTTCGTGTCCGTCGTGGCCCTGTGCGCCGCGTTCGCCGCGGTCGTCGCGCTGGCGTCCGACGGGTACGGCACCACCAAGGCGCACATCGCGGCCATGGGCGCGCTAGCGGTCGACGGGCCGGCCCTCTTCCTGCAGGGCACCATCGTGCTGGCCGGCCTAGTGGGCCTGTTCACCTTCGCCGAGCGGCGCCTGGACCCGGCGGCGCACGGCAACCGGGTCGACTCCTTCGCCGCGCAGGCCGCCTCCGTCCCCGGCAGCGACAGCGAGAAGGCGGCCGTGAAGGCCGGCTTCACCACCACCGAGGTCTTCCCGCTGCTCCTCTTCGCCATCGGCGGCATGCTGGTCTTCCCCGCGGCGAACGACCTGCTGACCCTGTTCGTCGCCCTGGAGGTCTTCTCCCTCCCGCTGTACCTGCTGTGCGCGGTGGCCCGCCGCAAGCGCCTGATGTCGCAGGAGGCCGCGGTCAAGTACTTCCTGCTCGGAGCGTTCGCCTCCGCGTTCACCCTGTTCGGCATCGCGCTGCTGTACGGCTACGCGGGCTCGGTGTCGTACGCCCGCATCGCCCAGGTCGTCGACGGCACGGCCACCGACGTCGACCCGGCGCTCGCCAACACCATGGGCAACGACGCGCTGCTGCTGATCGGCGGCGCCATGGTCGTGATGGGCCTGCTGTTCAAGGTCGGCGCGGTGCCCTTCCACATGTGGACGCCCGACGTCTACCAGGGTGCGCCCACCCCGGTGACCGGCTTCATGG
The DNA here is from genome assembly GCF_000720135.1 of Streptomyces sp. NRRL S-1022. Lineage (GTDB taxonomy): Bacteria > Actinomycetota > Actinomycetes > Streptomycetales > Streptomycetaceae > Streptomyces. Next base: position 111,698 of record NZ_JOIU01000023.1, read on the forward strand.
CGGCGGCGACCAAGGTGGCCGCGTTCGGCGCGCTGCTGCGCCTGCTCTACGTCGTCCTGCCCGGCCTGCGCTGGGACTGGCGGCCGGTCATGTGGGCCGTGGCCATCATCACCATGCTGGGCGGTGCGATCGTCGCCATCACCCAGACCGACATCAAGCGGCTGCTGGCGTACTCGTCCATCGCGCACGCCGGCTTCATCCTCGCGGGTGTCATCGCCACGTCGAAGGACGGCGTGTCGTCCGTTCTCTTCTATCTGGCGGGCTACTCCTTCGTCACGATCGGCGCCTTCGCCGTGGTCACGCTGGTCCGCGACGCGGGCGGCGAGGCCACCCACCTGTCCAAGTGGGCGGGCCTGGGCCGGCGCTCGCCGCTGGTGGCGGCCGTGTTCGCGGTGTTCCTGCTGGCCTTCGCCGGTATCCCGCTGACCTCCGGCTTCGCCGGGAAGTTCGCCGTGTTCAAGGCGGCGGCGAACGGCGGCGCGGCACCGCTGGTCGTGATCGGTGTGATCTCCTCGGCCATCGCCGCGTTCTTCTACATCCGGGTGATCGTGCTGATGTTCTTCAGCGAGCCGAGGCCGGAAGGCCCGACCGTCGCCGTCCCCTCACCGCTGACCATGGTCGCGATCGGCCTGGGCGTGGCGGTGACGCTGGTCCTCGGCGTGGCACCGCAGTACTTCCTGGACCTGGCGAACCAGGCGGGAGTGTTCGTGCGCTGACGTTCACCGTGTACATGCCGCTGCCCGGCACCCCGAGCGGGGTGCCGGGCAGCGGCATGTACACGGAATCACTGCTGACGGTCGCGGCGCGGCTTGATGTGAGTGAGAAACCTGTGGATAACTCCGGGCTGTCGGTCCGGGCCCCTATCGTGGAGGCAGCGGTCGAGAGACGACACACGGGGGACCGGCGGGGGACAGGACAATGGGCGTGACAGGCGGGATCAGCGAGATGCCACAGGTGACCGAAGGGCCGGGCACGGCCGACAGCGAGGCGCTGGCCACGCTGCACCGGGTCTTCGGATACGACGCCTTCCGGGGCGAACAGCAGGCGATCATCGAGCATGTGGTGGCGGGCGGCGACGCCGTCGTCCTCATGCCGACCGGCGGCGGAAAGTCGCTCTGCTACCAGATCCCGGCCCTGGTCCGGCCCGGCACCGGCGTCGTGGTCTCGCCCCTGATCGCCCTCATGCAGGACCAGGTGGACGCCCTGCGGGCCCTCGGCGTCCGTGCCGGGTTCATGAACTCCACGCAGGACTTCGACGAGCGGCGCGTGGTCGAGGCCGAGTTCCTGGCCGGCGAGCTGGACCTGCTGTACCTCGCACCGGAGCGGCTGCGCCTGGACGCCACGCTCGACCTGCTCTCCCGCGGCAAGATCTCCGTCTTCGCGATCGACGAGGCGCACTGCGTGTCCCAGTGGGGCCACGACTTCCGCCCCGACTACCTCTCCCTGTCCCTGCTCGGCGAGCGCTGGCCGGACGTCCCGCGGATCGCCCTCACCGCCACGGCCACCCACGCCACCCACCAGGAGATCACCCAGCGGCTGAACCTGCCGACGGCCCGGCACTTCGTCGCCAGCTTCGACCGCCCCAACATCCAGTACCGGATCGTGCCCAAGGCCGACCCCCGGAAGCAGCTGCTCACCTTCCTCCGCGAGGAGCACGCGGGCGACGCCGGCATCGTGTACTGCCTCTCGCGGAACTCGGTGGAGCGTACGGCGGAGTTCCTGACCGCCAACGGCATCCAGGCGGTGCCGTACCACGCGGGCCTGGACGCGGCCACGCGCGCGGCACACCAGTCCCGGTTCCTGCGCGAGGACGGCCTGGTCGTGGTGGCGACCATCGCGTTCGGCATGGGCATCGACAAGCCGGACGTACGCTTCGTCGCCCACCTGGACCTCCCCAAGTCGATCGAGGGCTACTACCAGGAGACCGGCCGGGCGGGCCGCGACGGGCTGCCGTCCACGGCCTGGATGGCGTACGGCCTGAACGACGTCATACAGCAGCGCAAGCTGATCCAGTCCGGCGAGGGCGACGAGGCGTTCCGCCGGCGGGCCGCCTCCCACCTCGACGCCATGCTCGCGCTGTGCGAGACCGCCCAGTGCCGCCGCGGCCAGCTGCTCGCCTACTTCGGCCAGGACCCCGACGCCGCCGGCTGCGGCAACTGCGACACGTGCCTCACCCCGCCCGAGACCTGGGACGGCACGATCGCCGCGCAGAAGGTGCTGTCCACGGTGGTACGGCTGCAGCGGGAACGCGGACAGAAGTTCGGTGCGATGCAGATCGTCGACATCCTGCTCGGCAAACGCACCGGCAAGGTGATCCAGTTCGACCACGACCAGCTGTCCGTCTTCGGTATCGGCCAGGACCTCACCGAAGGCGAGTGGCGCGGCGTCGTCCGGCAGCTGCTGGCCCAAGGGCTCCTCGCGGTCGAAGGGGAGTACGGCACGCTGGTCCTCACCGAGGCGAGCGGCTCGGTGCTGCGGCGGGAGCGCGAGGTGCCGCTGCGCAAGGAACCGAAGAAGCCGGCCGCCTCCCGGTCCCGGTCCGCCGGCGCCTCCGGGGGCGACCGCAAGGCCAAGGCCGCCGCGGCCGAGCTGCCCGACGCGCTGCTCCCCGCCTTCGAGGCCCTGCGGGCCTGGCGCGCCGAGCAGGCCCGGGAGCAGGGCGTCCCGGCGTACGTCATCTTCCACGACGCCACCCTCCGGGAGATCGTGACCCGGTGGCCCGGTTCGGTGCGGGAACTGGGCACGGTGGGCGGCGTCGGCGAGAAGAAGCTGGTGACGTACGGCGAAGGGGTGCTGGAGGTGCTGGCGTCCCTGAACGGCTCGGCCGAGGCATCCGGCGAAGCCCCGGCCCCCGACGACAGCCCGGACGACCACTGGCCCGAGCCGTCGGACGAGCCGGAGCCCGACGACTGGATATAGCCCGCGGCGGCCTCGCGCGGTGCGGGGCTCACAGCCCCCGCGCCGCGTAGGCCCGGACGTCCGCGTCCGAGTCGGCCGTGGCCGCGGCGAGGGCCGCGCGGGCCTCCGCCGAGGTCCGGTGCCCGCTCAGGGCCAGGACCGCCGACTTACGGACGTCGGCGTTCGGATCGGCGAGGGCCTTGGCGAGGGCGGGGACGGCCGGGCCGGCGGGCGCGGCCGACAACGCGGTCGCGGCACCGGACCGTACCTGCCAGGCCGGATCCGACAGGGCGGCCACGGCCCGCGCGGCCAGCGGCGGCGGGCAGCCGGTGGCGGCCAGCGCGCCGAGCGCGGCGCCCCGCACCAGTGGGTCGCCGTCCTCGGTGAGCCGGTCCAGGGCGGCGGTGAGCAGGTCCCGGTCGGCCGGGGCGAGGGCGGCCGAGCCGATAGTGGCCAGGGCCTTCGCCACGGTGACCCGGACCTCCCGGGAGGGATCGTCCGCCGCGCCCGCCAGGGGCCGGACCGCGTCCACCGAGACGAGCGCCCGCACGGCCTCGGTCCGGACGGCGATGTCGGGGTCGTCCAGTGCCGCCGCGAACACCGCCGCCTCGCCGAGCCGCAGGGCCCGCAGCACATCGAGGGCAGCGGCCCGGACCACGGGGTCGGCCTGGGCGAGCGCACCGGTGAGAGCGGCCCCCAGAGCCGGCTCGGGCGGCAGCGTCTCCACGAGCTCCCGCAACGAGGCCGCGGCGGCCGCGCGGACCTCGGCATCGGGGTCGGCGAGCGCACCGGCCAGGGCCTGGCCGGTGCCGGGCGGCACGGTCTCCGTGAGCACCGCGACGGCCATACGGCGCACAGCGGGATCCGGGTCGGCCAAGTACGGCTCGACCATCGCGAGTTCGGGCTCCGCCTCGGCCAGGCCCAGCAGCTCCAGCAGCCGGGGAGAGGCGGCGTCCCGCGCGTCCGCCCGGTCCACGGAACCGGCATCGGCGGCACGCGCGGACGCGGGCCGCACGGCCACCGGCGCCACCTCGCGGGGCCCGGCCGTGGCCACGTGCTCGGGACGGACCTCGCCCAGATGCCGGGAGGGACCGCCGACAGGCGTGAACTCCTCCACCGGCACCAGATACGGAGCCACGGGACGGGCCGTGAACTCCATCGCACCAGAGGGGGACTTGTGCAGATCGAGATGGTGGAACCAGGAGACGTCGTCGCGCCCGGGATGATCGAGACGATCATGGTAGAGGCCCCAGCGGGACTCGGTGCGGGCCAGCGAAGCGCGGGCGGCCATCTCCGCGCAGTCGCGTATGAAGGTGACCTCGGCACAGCGCATCAGCTCATGCGGGGTGCGGGCACCCATGGAGGCGATGTCGGCGCGCATCCGCTCGAACGCCTCCAGCGCGAGGGAGAGCCGCGCGCCGGACTTCGGCGGTGCCACGTAGTCGTTCACGAAGCGGCGCAGCTTGTACTCGACCTGGGGCTGCGGCGGGCCGTCCGGGTTGCGCAGCGGGCGGTAGATCAACTCGTGGGCCTCGCGCACCTGGTCCGCGGGAAGCTCACCGTCGTACGCCCTGTACCGGGCGGCGTCCGCACCCGCGAGGTCGCCGAAGACGAAGGCGCCGATCATGTAGTTGTGCGGGACGCAGGCGAGGTCGCCGGCGGCGTACAGGCGGGGCACGGTCGTACGCGCGTGGTCGTCGACGCGGACACCCGAGGCGGAGTGGCCGCCGCACAGGCCGATCTCGGAGATGTGCATCTCGACGTCGTGGGTGCGGTAGTCGTGCCCGCGGCCGGCGTGGAAGGTGCCGCGGGTGGGCCGCTCGGTGGAGTGCAGGATCGACTCCAGGGCGGAGACCGACTCCTCGGGCAGATGGCTGAGCTTGAGGTACACCGGACCCCGGTCGCCGGCGACCTCGGCGGCGAACTCGGCCATCATCTGCCCCGACCAGTAGTCGGAGTCGACGAAGCGCTCGCCGTGCCGGTTGACCTGGTAGCCGCCGAACGGGTTGGCGACGTAGGCGCAGGCCGGACCGTTGTAGTCCTTGATCAACGGGTTGATCTGGAAGCACTCGATACCGGTCAGCTCGGCGCCCGCGTGGTAGGCCATGGCGTACCCGTCACCGGCGTTGGTGGGGTTCTCGTAGGTGCCGTAGAGGTAACCGGAGGCGGGCAGGCCGAGCCGGCCACAGGCACCGGTCGCCAGGATCACCGCGCCCGCGCGGATGGTGACGAACGCGCCGGTACGGGTGTGGAACCCGACCGCACCCACGGCCCGCCCGCCGGCGGTGAGGACCCGGACCGGCATCACCCGGTTCTCGATCCGGATCCGCTCCCGCATCTCGCGCCGCCGCAACTGCCGGTACAGGACCTTTTTGACGTCCTTGCCCTCTGGCATCGGCAGTACGTACGAGCCGGAGCGATGGACCTGGCGGACCGCGTACTCGCCGTGCTCGTCCTTCTCGAACTTGACCCCGTACGACTCCAGCCGCTGCACCATCGCGAAGCCGCGCGTGGCGGTCTGGCGGACGGTGGCCTGGTCGACGATGCCGTCGTTGGCGCGGGTGATCTCGGCGACGTAGTCGTCGGGCTCGGCACGGCCGGGGATGACCGCGTTGTTGACGCCGTCCATGCCCATGGCGAGCGCGCCGGAGTGCCGGACGTGGGCTTTTTCCAGCAGCAGGACGTTCGCACCGCGCTCGGCGGCGGTCAGGGCGGCCATGGTGCCGGCGGTGCCGCCGCCGACGACGAGGACATCGCAGGTCAGCTCCTCGGCATCGGTGACGGCGGGAATCTGCAGGGGGGCGGGCGCGAGGGTGGTCACCGGGATGCCTTTCAGGAGCCGAGCGAGCTGAGGACGGCGCGGCGCAGCGCCACACGGGCCGGATCGTCGAAGGCCGCACGGTCCCGGGGACGCGGCACCTCGCGTACGGCGGACACCCGGCCCGAACCGAGCAGGGCCACACGGTCACCGAGGAAGAGCGCCTCGTCCACGTCGTGCGTGACAAACACGACGGTCGCGCCCGTGCCCCGCAACACCTCCACCAGCAGGTCCTGCATGCCGGACCGGGTCTGCGCGTCGAGGGCGCCGAAAGGCTCGTCCATGAGGACCGCGCGCGGACTGTCCGCCAAGGCCCGGGCCAACTGGGCCCGCTGGCGCTGCCCACCGGACACCCGGTGCGGCAACTGCCCCGCCTGCTCGCTCAGCCCGACCCGCGCGAGCCACGACGCGGCGCGGGAACGCCGCTCCACGCGCGGGACGCCCCTGATGGCCAGGGGGAGTTCGACGTTTCCGCGCAGGCTGCGCCAGGGCAGCAGCGCGTCCTCCTGGAAGACGAGCGCGCGGTCGGCCGACGGCCCGGTCAGCGGGCTGCCGTCCGCCTCGGCCGTGCCGCCCAGCGGCGCCAGCAGCCCGGCGAGCGTCCGCAACAGCGTGGACTTGCCGCAGCCGGAGGGGCCGACGACGGTGAGGATCTCGCCGGGGGCGACGTCCAGGTCGACGCCTGACAGGACCGGCGCGTCCGGGCGGCCGAGGACGGCGGAGCGGAAAGCCAGCCGGGTGCCGCGCACGCCTTCCGTCACCGGTGCGGCGGGAGCGGTGGCGGTCTCAGACGAGGTGCTCATCACGGGCCTCCTCGGTGTCGTTCTGGCCCTGTTGCTCGGACTCGGCCTGCTGCTCGGGCTCGCCGTCGGGGCGGGCTGGGGCGGCGAGCGCCCGGGGCGCGCGGGTCCGCGCGCCGGGGACGTACGAGGTGCGGGGCAGCCAGCGGGTCAGCCGGCGGCCGAGGAGTTCCACGGCCGTGGAGGTGATCCAGCCGAGCACGCCGATCGTGACCATGCCGACGAAGACACCGGGGTAGTTCACCACCGTGTAGTCCTGCCAGGTGCGGTAGCCGACCCCGTACTGGCCGGAGATCATCTCGGCGGAGATCACGCAGATCCACGACACGCCGATGCCCACCGACAGGCCGCCGAAGATGCCGGGCAGGGCTCCCGGCAGCACGACCGAGCCGAGGATCCGGAGCCGGCCCGCGCCCATCGTGCGCACCGCCTCCTCCCAGACCGGGGTCAGCGCGCGGACCGCGTGCCGAGTGGAGACCAGCACGGGGAAGAAGGCGGCGGTGCAGGTGATGAAGACGATGCCCTGCTCGTTCGAGGGGAACAGCAGGATCGCGACCGGGACGAGGGCGATCGCCGGGATCGGCCGGACGACCTCCAGCACCGGTCCGAGCAGGTCCTCGGCCAGGCGGGAGCGGGCCACGAGCACGCCGGTCGCCACACCGAGGACGGCCGCCAGCGCGAAGCCGGTCAGGATGCGGGTGAGGCTGTCGGTGAGGTCGGTCCAGTAGTCGTCGCCGGAGAGCCGGTCGGCGAAGGCGCGGGCCACGTCGGTGACCGTCGGGAACTGCGAGAACCGCAGCCACAGGTCGACGTTCAGGCTGGTCAGCAACTGCCACACGCCGAGGGCGGCGGCCAGGGACACCGCCCGCAGCGCATACCGGGCCAGGGGCCGCCGGGTCATGAGGCCCGCTCCAGAGCCTCGCGGTACGACACCGTGCGCGCGCCGCCGTGCGCGGAGAGGTAGTCCTTCGCGGTGGCCGGGGTGACGAAGGGCAGCAGCCGGTCGCCGTCGGCCACCCAGACCGCCTTGTCGGCGAACCAGAGGGTGCCGGTGGTGGAGTCGGGCACGTAGGCGGCGCGGATGCCGTCCTGGTGTGCGGCCAGGTAGGCCAGCAGTTGCTCCGGGGACTTGTAGGAGAGCGTCTTCTCGCTGCCCCTGGGCCACACCTCGCTCGCGGCCGGCGGGGGCGACGTGGCGAGCCGCTTGGCGTACGACGTGCCGAGGGCCTTCTTCACGTACTGGTCGTCGACGAAGGAGTCCACGTCGATGTCGCCGGTCAGCTTGGCGGACTTCAGCACGGACACGTCCTGCTTCAGGGCGGAGACGAGCCGCGGGGCGAGCGCCGGGCTGAACGTGGCGATGCCGTGGGCGCCGTTGTACAGGTACACGACCTCGGCGGGCAGCCCGGTGGCCTCGGCGACCTTCTCGGCCGCGGTGACGGGGTGGCCGTTGAGGTAGTCCGTCGCCTGGGCCTGCGCCTTGAGGAAGGCTTCCAGGACGGCCGGGTGCTGCCGGGCGAAGTCCTCGCGGGCGGTGACGCCGTGGAAGGTGGGCAGGTTCAGCCGAGCTCCGTCGTACAGGGCCTTGGCCTTGCCCTGGAAGGCGAGCAGGCCCGGCCAGGCGACGAACTGGGACAGCGCGTCCACGCTGCCGGCCGACAGCGCCGAAGCGCCCACGGCGGGCTGCTGGTTGAGCTTGGAGATTCCCTTGTCCGGGTCGATGCCGGCTCGCTGCAGGGCCCGTACGAGGGTGCCGTCGGCGGCCGAGCCGATGCTCGTGGAGACCTTCTTGCCCTTCAGGTCCTTCAGCGATGTGAGGCTGGAGTCGGCTGCGGTGACGATGGTGTTGAGGCCGCCGCGCAGGTTGTAGCCGGTGGCGGAGACCAGGTGGGTCGGCCGGTCGAGCTGCTTGCCCCGGGCCGCGTTGAGCAACAGCGGGAAGTCACCCATCGAGCCGATGTCGATCTTCCCGGCGGTCATCTGGGCGGTGATCGGAGCGCCGGTGGCGTAGTCCTGCCAGTCCACCTTGTAGGTGTGGCCGTCGTGCAGGGAGTTGAGCTGCTTCTCGAAGTATCCGAGGGAGCGCAGCAGGGTGCCGGCGGTGACGGTGTTGATGGTCTTGGACTGGTAGCCGACGGTGACGGTGACCGTGGAGCCGCTGCCCGCCTCGGCGCTGCCGCCGCAGGCGGACAGGGGCAGCAGGAGCGCGGTGGCGGACAGGGCGACTGTCGTGCGTCTCATGATGGGTGTACCTCTCACCGCAGCAGGTAGGGCATGTTGACCGTGACGGCTCCGGTGGGGCAGCGAGCCGCGCAGGGGCCGCAGTACCAGCACTCGTCGACGTGCATGTACGCCTTGCCGCTGCTCTCGTCGATGGCGAGGGAGTCCAGCGGGCACATGTCCACGCAGAGGGTGCAGCCGTCGATGCACTTCGACTCGTCGATGGTCACGGGCACGTCGGCCCGCTGGGGCGCCAAGGGCATGGCTGTCTCCAGGGAATGTGCAGGCGGGGCGGTTACGACCGGTGCAGCAGGCCGCTCATCGTGATGCGGTCGCCGCGGAAGCGGATGAACTCCAGGTCGACGGGTCGGCCGTCGGCGAGGTGCGTGAGGCGCTCCAGCATGAGTACGGCGGCGCCGCGCGGGGCCTGGAGCACGGCTGCGGAGTGGGCGTCCGCGTTCACCGCCTCCAGGGTGATCTCGGCGTGGCCGAGAGGCTGGCCGGTGATGGCTTCCAGGAGGCGGAAGACATCGGTGTTCTCCAGGTCGGCGCCGAGCAGGGCGGTGCCGATGTCGAGCGGGATGTAGGTGAGGTCGAGGGAGAGCGGGAGGCCGTTCAGGCGGCGCAGGCGTTCGATGTACAGGACGTCGGCGCCGGCCGGGACGCCCAGGCGTTCGGCCACGGGGACGGGAGCGGGGGCGGGGCCCATGGTGCGGACCTCGTTGGTGACGCGGCCGTGTTCGCGGAGGGTTTCCGCGAGGCCCATCAGACGGTCGAGCCCGTGCGGGTATTTCCGGGCGACGACGACGGTGCCGACTCCGGGCAGCCGGTCCACCAGGCCCTCGGCCCGGAGCAGGTCCAGGGCTTGGCGGACGGTGTTGCGGGAGGCGCGGTAGTCGGTGGCGAGGGTGGACTCGTGGGGGAGCGTGCCGTCTTGGAAGGCACCGGTGAGGATCTGGCGGCGCAGCAGGTCGGCGAGCTGCCGGGCCCGGTCCGCACGCAGCCGGTGCCGTGCGCGGTGGGCGGCGACGGTGCTCGCGGCGCCCTGCCCGGCATGGTCTCGGGGGCGGTCGGTGGGTGGCATGGCTGGAACCATACCTACGCGGTAGGAAATGGCGTGTTGCTGGAGTGTTGCGCCAGCTGCGGTCATCCAGAGCAGGCCGCTGACCTGGGTGTTCGTGTTCGATGGAGCAAGATCTGCCACCCCGTGGGGACGGTCAGGACAGTGCCGTCAGCCCCGGAGCGAAGGTGATCAGCAGGGGCAGCAGCGGCACCAGCGCGGCCACCGTCGTCGTCAGGGCCCGGTGCCGGCGCAGCAGCCGCGGCGGCGGCTCCAGCAGGCGGTCGACGCGCTCGCCCAGGAGGCGGCGGCTGGAGTCGCAGGACAGGACGCCCCGGTGCTGGTTCAGCTCGATCAGGGCGAGGGCCGTGGTGAGGTGTCCGCAGCGCCGGGACGCCGTGTCGTCGGCGGCCAGCTCGACCAGGCGGTGCGTCTGGTCGCAGAAGTGGGCGAAGAGCGGCACGCGCGGGAAGCCCGTGGCGAGCGCGGTCGACAGGTGCAGCAGCCAGTCGTGGTGGGCGCGGGCGTGTCCGCGCTCGTGCGTGAGGACGGCGTCCAGCTGGAGGTCGGTGAGGCGGTGCAGCGCTCCCGTGGTGACGACCAGTTGCGGCGGGTGTCCCGGCATCCACCATGCGTCCGGGTACTCGTCCTCCAGTACCAGCATCGGCCCGCGTGCCGCGGGCAGTCCGGCCGGCAGCTCGGGGGCGCGCTCGCGCAGGTGCGCCCGGGCCTGGCCGCGGCTGCGGCGGGCCTCGACGAGTTCGCGGGCCAGCATCGCCGTCGTCCACGCCGCCCCGCAGGCCAGCAGCATGGTGAGCGCCACCGCCCACACCGGCGCGGTGGAGAGGTCGTAGGCGGCGGTGACGGCGGGCGGCGCGGGGGCGAACACGCGGTCGCGGACGGTGTGGAAGACGGCCGCCGCGCCCAGGACCAGTGCGGTCAGGCAGCACAGCAGGACGGTGGCGACCAGGCACTGCCATACCCACAGCCCCACCACGGGGTCCCGCTCGGGCCAGGCGGCACGGGTCAGCGCGCGCGGCGCCGGTACGGCGGCCGTCAGGGCGACGACGCTCAGCAGGAGCAGGCAGACGGTCATGCCGGGGCTCCGGTTCCTGGTCGGAGAGGTGTGCGGTGTCGGTGGTGCCGGGACACGTCACGCGACGGCGGCTCGCGCGTGGTGCGTGTCCCCGTCAGTATGACGAAGACCGGCGCCCCGAGTCAGGTGTCGGCGACGATCCCGCGGCACCCGGCACCCGGCACCCGGCACCCGGCACCCGGCACCCGGCACCCGGCACCGCGGCACGCGCGCGTGGGTGAACCGGCGGAGACCCTGGCTTCTCCTCCGCCGGCTGGGTGCCGCCACGCGCGTGACCGTGCCGCGCCGGGTGCGGCGGCCCAAGGAGGCCGCCTCCGGCTTGTGAGCCGTCCGGCGGATCCGTCGCCGCCGGACCGCGGGTCACCCCGCCACGACCCGTCCGCTCACCTCGCCCAGCCCGACCCGGCGCCCGTCCGCGCCGGGGGCCCACGCCGACAGCGTCACCACGTCACCGTCCTCCAGGAAGGTCCGCTTGCCGTCGGGGAGTTCGAGGGCGTCTCGGCCGTTCCAGGTCAGCTCCAGCAGGGAGCCGCGCTGGTCCTCGGAGGGGCCGCTGACCGTGCCCGAGCCGTACAGGTCGCCCGTGCGCAGGGAGGCGCCGTTCACCGTCATGTGGGCGAGCTGCTGGGCGGCGGTCCAGTACATGGTGGAGAACGGAGGCTCGGAGACCACATGGCCGTTGATCGCGACGGAGATGCGCAGGTCGTAGCCGTCGGGTTCCGTGTCGGGCGCCGAGTCGTCCAGGTAGGGCAGGAGGGGGTGGGTGCGCTCGGGGGGTGCCACGCGCGCGTGCTCCAGCGCTTCCAGCGGGGTGATCCACGCCGACACCGAGGTCGCGAAGGACTTGCCGAGGAACGGGCCGAGCGGGACGTACTCCCAGGCCTGGATGTCCCGCGCGGACCAGTCGTTCAGCAGGCACAGCCCGAAGACGTGCTCCCGGAAGTCGCCGAGCGCGACCGGGCTGCCCAGCCGGGACGGCACGCCCACGACGAAGCCGACCTCGGCCTCGATGTCCAGCCGGACCGACGGGCCGAATACGGGCGCGGGGTCGCCCGGACCCTTGCGCTGCCCGGACGGCCGTACGACGTCCGTGCCCGAGACGACCACCGTGCCGGAGCGGCCGTGGTAACCGATCGGCAGGTGCTTCCAGTTGGGGGTGAGGGAGTCCTCGGCGTCCGGGCGGAAGATCTGGCCGACGTTGCGGGCGTGGTTCTCCGAGGCGTAGAAGTCGACGTAGTCCGCGACCTCGAAGGGCAGGTGCAGGGTCACCTCGGACAGGGGGTGGAAGAGCGGCTCGACGGCCTCGCGGTGGGCCGGGTCCGTGACCCAGGAGGTGACGTCACTGCGCACCCGCGACCAGGTGGCGCGGCCGGCGGCCAGCAGCGGGTTGAGGGTGGGCCGGGCGAGCACCGCCTGGTGGGGCGAGCCGAGCGCGGCGGCCGCGGCTCCCGCGTCGAGGACGTGGTTCCCGAGGCGGACGCCGATCCTCCGCTCCGTGCTGCCGGCGGGCGAGAACACGCCGTAGGGGAGGTTGTGCGGACCGAAGGGGTCGCCCTCGGGGACGTCGAAGGGGGGCATGGGGTGCTGCCTCACTCTCATCCGGGCCATGCATGGCACTGCGTTCCATGTGGTCGGGCCACACGTTACGGCCCACTCGCGTGTCTTGGGCAGTGCCTCAGGCGGTGCCCGGCAGGTTGCTCGCGAGGTGTCCGGGGCGGCCCGTTGCCGCAAGCGCCGTCAGCGTGCCCTGCGGGCCGACCGCGAGGTGCCGGGACCGATCGCCGGCGCGGTGGTACTGATCGCCGGGCGCGGCGGTACGGGGATCCGCCGCGACTGGTCAAGCAGCCCGCCGTAGCGCGTGGTTGAGCCGGCGAGCCGCAGCGGAACCGTCCATCGGGGCACCCGCGCACGCGAGTTGGGGCGCAGTGGCACGTAAGTGCGTGGATTGACAGGTGAGTCTGCGGCGCGCGGTGTCCGTATTCTCTGATCATGGCACCCACCCCGGCATATGCACTGATCGCCACCGACCTGGACGGGACGCTGCTGCGCGACGACGACACCGTCTCCGACCGGTCGCTCGCCGCGCTGGCGCGGGTGGCGCGGGCCGGTGCCCGGCACCTGGTGGTGACGGGCCGCCCGGCCCCGCGGGTGAGGGCGCTGCTCGCGGACCTCGGCTGCGCGGGGCTCGCGGTGTGCGGACAGGGGGCGCAGGTCTACGACGCCGGTACCGGCCGTCTGCTGTGGTCGGTCCGGCTGGACCGGGAGCTGGCCGAGACCGCGCTCGGCAAGATCGAGGCGGAGGTGGGGCAGGTCTACGCGGCGGTCGACCAGGACGGCGTCGACGGGCTCACGCTGATCGAGCCCGGTTACCGGATGCCCCACCCGACGCTGCCCGCGGTGCGTGTCGGCCGGCGCGACGACCTGTGGGCGAAGCCCATCAGCAAGGTGCTGCTGCGGCACGCATCCCTGTCGGACGACGAGTTGGCGGCGGTGGCGCGCGCGGCGGTGGGCTCGCTGGCGACGGTCACCATGTCCGGGCCGGGCACCGTGGAGCTCCAGCCGAGCGGGGTGACGAAGGCGACCGGGCTGGCACTGGCCGCCGAGAGGCTGGGGGTCGGCGCCGACCGGGCCCTCGCCTTCGGTGACATGCCCAACGACATCCCGATGTTCGACTGGGCCGCGCGCGGTGTCGCCATGGCCGGCGCGCACCCCGAGCTGAAGGCGGTGGCCGACGAGATCACCTTGTCGAACGAGGACGACGGCGTCGCCGTCGTCCTCGAAGGACTCTTCCCGGCCGGCTGACCGGGACACCGGTGGCGCCGGGCGCGGCCCGGGGCCGTCAGTAGGCGCCGAAGACGTTGTCGATGGAGCCGTACCGCGCGGCCGCGTAGTTGCAGGCGGCGGTGATGTTCGCGACCGGGTCGTAGATGTTGAACGACGTTCCGGCGACGTGGTACGCGTTGAACGTCGGGTCGATCACCTGGAGCAGGCCCTTGGACGGGATGCCCTTGGCGGCGTTGGAGTCCCAGAGGTTGATGGCGTTCGGGTTGCCCGAGGACTCGCGGATGATGTTGCGGTAGATGCCGTTGTAGGTGCCCGGGATGTGCTTCTCGGCCATGATCGCGAGCGACTCGCGGATCCAGCCGTCCAGGTTGTTCGCGTATCCAGCGGTGGTGGTGGCGGCCGTCGCGGTGGTGCCGGTGGCCGCGGAGGCGCTGGTCGCGCCGATGAGCGGCAGGGCGAGGACGGCGACTCCGGTGCCGGCGGCGGCGAGGGCGCGGACGAGGCGGGTGCGGCGGGGCTGAGCGGCAGCAGGCATGGGGGTGTTCCTCTCCGTCGCCTGCGAGGTGAGCTGTCGGGTTCGGGCGGGGAGGTGCCCGGCCGTGCCCTGGAAGAGGCACGGCTTCACCCCGAGCCGTACCGGTGCGGCGTGTGCCGTCCGGCCCGGCGGCTTACCTGGGTCCCCCGCTCCTGCCGTACGAATGAGTTCGTCGATGGGTTATGCGGGCGGCGGCAGGATTAGGCGTCCGCCCGACGGCCCGGAACGTATGCGAGAGCACATGTCGGGAACAAGTGCCGGATTCACACAACATGTGATTTGACCTTGATCGACGGTGTATGGGGTGCTTGATCCTTTGCGGTTGCCAATACTCAACTCGCCGACAGGACAAGGGCTCCCAGGGGTTTCTGAGGGTGGGTCGGGTAGACGGGGAGCGTGACCCAACTCACGAAATAGCAAAATGCTTCAAATCGGACATGGGGGATTAGGGGGATTAAGGGAGGAAGTCGGGTGATGGCGGAACCCGGGATGCGGCGCGCGTCGTTGCCGTAGTGGCCGGCGCGATAAGGGGTGGCGAAAAAGGCATGGGGAGGTTGCGGTGGAATGTTCGGATTACTCTTAAAGGGGCGAATGTCCGGTCTGATCATGTGATCACCGTTATGCCGGTCGTGACGGGGTACCGCCCGGGCTGGACCGGTGGGCGCTAGCGGTGATCGAACAGGGACCGGATACGCTGACTTGAGTGATGGCAGCGACCTATCGACAAACCGTGTAATCGCCAGCAGACACCAGCAGACAGGAGACCCCTCGTGACCGTCGTCGGGCCGTTCGGGCTGAGCGTGCGGGACCAGGCTCTGGAAGCCGATGTCCAGGCCGGATTGGCGGCTGTCGAGGAAGGCTTGCTCGAAGCCACCAAGAGCGAGGTCCCGTTCATCACGGAGGCCGCGCAGCACCTCGTACGCGCCGGAGGGAAGCGTTTCCGGCCACTCCTCGTGATGCTCGCGGCCCAGTTCGGCGACCCGTACGCGCCCGGCGTCGTGCCGTCGGCCGTGGTCGTGGAGCTGACCCACCTGGCCACGCTCTACCACGACGACGTCATGGACGAGGCGGCCGTGCGGCGGGGCGTGGACAGCGCCAACACCCGCTGGGGCAACTCCGTCGCGGTCCTCACCGGCGACTTCCTGTTCGCGCGCGCCTCCCAGATCCTCGCCGACCTCGGCCCCGAGGCGGTCCGGGTGCAGGCCCTGGCGTTCGAGCGGCTCGTCACCGGCCAGATCCTGGAGACCGCAGGTCCCTCGGACGGACGAGACCCGGTCGAGCACTACCTGGACGTGCTCGGCGGCAAGACGGGCTCCCTGGTGGCCGTGTCGTGCCGGTTCGGCGCGATGATGTCGGGCGCCGACGAGACGGTCGTCGACGTGCTCACCCAGTACGGCGAACGGCTCGGGGTGGCCTTCCAGCTCGCCGACGACGTCCTGGACATCGCCTCCGACTCGCACGAGTCCGGCAAGACCCCGGGCACCGACCTGCGCGAGGGCATCCCCACCCTGCCGGTGCTCCGGCTGCGTGAGCGCGCCGCCCGGCTGGGCATGCCCGAGGACACCGCGCTGTGCGAGCTGCTCGACTCCGACCTCGGCGACGACGCCCGGCTCGCCGAGGCGCTGGCCGCGCTGCGCGCGCACCCCGCGCTGGAGCAGGCCCGCCGGGACACCGTGCGGTACGCGGAGGAGGCGCGGGCCGCGCTCGCCCCGCTGCGCGAGTGCGACGCCAAGGCGGCGCTGCTGGAGCTGTGCGACGCGGTGGTGCACCGCGCCGGCTGACCCGGCCGGACCGCTTACCGACGGCGGCGCCCGCCCGACCCCTACGGGTCGGGTGGAGATACCGCCGTCGCGTGTCATACCGCAGGCGTACACGGAGTTGGCTCCGAGGGCTGACGCTTCCTCACGGCCGATTTGGTCAGATGGAAACCACGGAAATCACCACTCCTCACCGATTCGGGTGAGAATGGCGGCTCAGGTGGACCAGCGGACCAGTGGACCAGCGTGAGGGCAGCCGCCGCCGACGACGGAGGTAAGGCACACATGGCACCGTACGAATCCGACGACGCAGTGGGCGCCGCGCGGGACGAGGACCCCCGCTCCGGCCGGCGCAAGGCCGCCCGGTACGCCGTCCCGGTCGCGGTGGTGGGAGTGGCGGCGGCCACGATCG
Source organism: Streptomyces sp. NRRL S-1022 (assembly GCF_000720135.1). Taxonomy (GTDB): domain Bacteria; phylum Actinomycetota; class Actinomycetes; order Streptomycetales; family Streptomycetaceae; genus Streptomyces. Next base: position 128,078 of record NZ_JOIU01000023.1, read on the forward strand.
GGCTGGTCCCGGCGCTCGCCGACTCCGGCGACCCCGACCTGCCGAGGATCAGCGCACAGCAGCTCCTCAACAAGATCGCCAAGTCGGACGTGCAGCAGCTGTCCGGCACCGTGAAGATCAGCACCGACCTCGGTCTGCCCGACCTCGGCGGCCTGGAGAAGGGCCTGCTCTCCGGCGCGGGCCGGGGCGGCTCCGGCGACGACTCCGCCGACCCGCAGGCCAAGCTCACCGAACTGGTCACCGGCACGCACACCCTGCGCGTCGCCGCCGACGGCCCCGACCGGCAGAAACTGTCCCTCCTGGAGAGCGGCGCCGAGTACAGCCTGATCCACGACGGCAAGGACGTCTGGGGCTACGACAGCAAGAGCAACCAGGTCCACCACTCCACCGCCGCCGGCTCCGGGAAGGACCGCCGCGCGGAGCCGCCGGCCACCCCCGAGGACTTCGCCGCCGAGGCCCTGAAGTCGGTGGACGACACCACGTCCGTCACCGTCGACGGCACCGCGCACGTCGCCGGGCGCGACGCCTACAAGCTGCTCATCCAGCCCAGGCAGTCCGGCACCACGGTCGGCGCGATCAGCATCGCCGTCGACGCGAAGACGGGCCTGCCGCTGAAGTTCACGCTCACCCCGAAGAGCGGCGGCGCCGCCGTGCTGGACGCCGGCTTCACCCAGGTCTCCTTCGCCAGGCCGGCCGCCTCCACCTTCGACTTCACCCCGCCCAAGGGCGCGAAGGTCACCGAGGACCATGACGGGGCCAAGGCGCCCGAGCACGCCCCGGGGCACGGCGGGGGCCTCGCCGGCGGCCTGGAGGGCAAGGGCGGCCCGAAGGTGCTCGGCAAGGGCTGGACGTCCGTCGCCACCTTCGACACCGGCGCCCAGGGCGGCCTGCCCAACGGCTCCCGCGGCGGCGACCTCGGCGGCTTCCTGGGCTCGCTCGGCGAGAAGGTCTCCGGGAAGTTCGGCAAGGGCACGGTCTTCTCCACCCGTCTGGTCAACGCCCTGATCACCGACGACGGCAAGGTGTACGCCGGCGCGGTGACCAAGGACGCTCTGGTGAAGGCGGCCGACGCGGAAAAGTGACCCTTCCCGGGCACTACACAGCGTGACCGCACGTTGACCCTTCACGGGAGCACGAACCGAGGGGGAAGCCGATGGACGAACCACCCGTGATCGACACGCGCGGACTCACCAAGCGCTACCGCGGCGGACAGCTCGCCGTGGACGGTCTCGACCTGACCGTCCCGGCGGGCAGCGTCTTCGGCTTCCTCGGCCCGAACGGCTCGGGCAAGACCACCACGATCCGCATGCTGATGGGCCTCATCGAGCCGACCGCGGGCACGGCCCGGGTGCTCGGCCGGCCCATGCCCCGGGCGGCCCGTACGGTCCTTCCGCAGGTCGGCGCGCTCATCGAGGGCCCCGCCCTGTACGGCTTCCTCTCCGGCCGGGACAACCTGCTGCGCTACGACGCCGCCGACCCGGCCGCCGACCCGCGCACCCGGCGCGCCCGGGTCGCCGCGGCACTGGACCGGGTCGGCCTCGCGGCCGCCGCGGGCAAGAAGGCGAAGGCGTACTCGCTCGGTATGAAGCAGCGTCTGGGGCTGGCCGCCGCGCTGCTCCAGACGCGCAGACTGCTCGTCCTGGACGAGCCCACCAACGGCCTCGACCCCCAGGGCATGCGGGAGATCCGCACCCTGATCAGGGAGCTGGCCGCCGACGGTACGACCGTCTTCCTCTCCTCCCACCTCCTGGACGAGATCGAGCAGGTGTGCACCCACGCGGCGGTCATGGCGCAGGGCCGGCTCGTCGTCCAGGGCGCGGTGGCCGAGCTGGCGGCGGGGGCGCGCGGCCGGCTGGTGGTGACGACCCCGGACGGGGCCGAGGCGGCCCGTACGCTGAAGGAACTGGGGGTGGGAGACGTCACCGCCGACGGGGACCGGGTCACCGGCGAACCACCCGAGCGGGACCTCGCCGAGGTGACCGCGGCCCTGGTCGCCGCGGGCGTCCGCGTCCGCGGCCTGACACTCGAACGGGCCTCGCTGGAAGACGCGTTCGTGGCCCTGACGGGGGAGGGCTTCGATGTCGCGGGCTGACGTGCCGCAGGCGGGTGCCGCACGCCGGCCGAACCCCCTGTGGACTTTCGGACTGCTGCGCAGCGAGCTGGTCACCACCATTCGTCGCTGGCGCACGCTCGCCCTGCTCGGGGTGCTGGCCGCGGTGCCGGTGCTGGTCGGCACCGCGGTGCGGATCGAGACGCGGGGCGGCGGGACGGTCGGCGGCGGGAACGGCGAGGGGCCGGCGTTCCTGACGCAGATCACCAACAACGGGCTGTTCCTGGTGTTCACCGCGCTGGCCGCGACCCTGCCGTTCTTCCTGCCGATGGCGGTCGGTGTCGTCGCGGGCGACGCGATCGCCGGGGAGGCGGGCGCGGGCACCCTGCGCTATCTGCTGGTCGCCCCGGCCGGCCGCACCCGGCTGCTGCTCGCCAAGTACGCGAGCGTGCTGGCCTTCTGTCTGCTGGCCACCCTGGTCGTCACGGTCTCGGCGCTGCTCGCCGGAGCGCTGCTCTTCCCCATGGGCGAGCTGACGACGATCTCGGGAACCCGGATAGGCCTGGCCGAGGGATGTGGCCGCGCCCTGCTGATCGCCCTGGTCGTCGCGGCCTCACTGGTCGGTGTGGCGGCCCTCGGCCTGTTCGTGTCGACCCTCACCAACAGCGGCATCGCGGCGATGGCGACCACGGTCGGGCTGCTCATCACGGTGCAGATCGTCGACCAGATACCCCAGCTGCACGCCGTGCAGCCCTACCTGTTCCCGCACTACTGGCTGTCCTTCGCCGACCTGATGCGCGACCCCGTCTACTGGGACGACCTGGTGAAGAACCTCGGCCTCCAGAGCCTGTACGCGGCCGTGTTCGGCTCGGCGGCCTGGGCGCGGTTCACGGCGAAGGACATCAGCGCCTAGCCCCCGCCTACGCGGTCTCGTGCGGGAAGCGTGCCGGCGGCGCCTCCTGGGCGAAGAACGTCTTCGCCCGGGTCAGCGCCTCCGTGTCCTGGCGTATGTCGCCGGGCCCGCTGCCGTTGCCCAGCAGGACTCCGCCGAAGCGCATCCTCAGGTAGGCCGCCGAGTTGTTGAGGGTGCCCGCATACGGATCGGCGACGGACGGCTCGCGGTCCGCCAGCGCGGCGATGCCCCACAGGGTGCGGCCGGCCATCGCCGCCTTGAAGTCGATGTCCGGGGTGCGCAGCCAGGCCGACCAATGGTCCAGGTAGCGCTTGGTGAAGCTGGAGACCGAGTACCAGTACAGCGGCGAGGCGATCACGATGTCCGTGGCCGCGAGGGTGGCGTCCAGCAGCAGGCCGGTGGCCGTGTCCGCCGGCGGCCGTACGTGGTCGCTGTCGTGGCGCCGGTCCACGAAGTCGGGCAGCGGGTGGTCGGCGAGGCGGATCCATTGCTGCTCGGTCTCCGCGGGCAACTGCTCGGCGGCCGCTCGGGCCAGCAGCTCGGTGTTGCCGTCCGGGCGGGCGCTGCCCAGGACGAAGAGGAAGCGGCGGTTCATGGGTCCCCCAGGTGCGTGTCGTCGAACCATTTAAGGCGTGTGCATCTTATGCATGTGCAACCAAATTGCGCCAGGGGGTTCAGCGTACGGCTGGTGCGAGGCTGTGACGTCGCGGTGACGCGGAAGCCAGGGGGTAGGCGACACACTGGTGGCCAGGACGCGTACGACCGGATCGCGACGCCGGAGGAGTGAGGGAACACCGATGGCTGGACTCAGCTTCGAGAAGAAGCGGGCACCGCAGCTCGTGGAGCACCCGGCGGCGGTGCCCGTCCGGGTGTTCGGCGCGGGTTCCGCGTCGGTGGACGGGACGCCGGTCGTGGCGGCGCCGGGCGAGGAGATCCAGCAGGCCGTGCTGAACCACCTCCAGCGCCTGGCCATCAGCCTCGGTACCCCCGTACGAGCGACCATCCACGACAACCGCGCGGGCTGGGTCGTCCCCCTGGAGGTCGCGGCGGACGGCTCCAGCCGGATGACGGGCAAGCCGGTGCGCCTGACGGGTGTGGACCAGCGGCCGGGGGGCGTACCGGACCAGCGGCCGACGGCCGTACCGCCGGGCACCGTGCAGGCCCCGACCGGGCAGTTCGGACCGGCGCCCATGATGACCGAGCCCGCCACGAACACACAGCTCCCCGCCGCTCCGGCTCCCGCCGTCCGGCTCCCGGCAGCCCCGGCTGCGGCCCAGGCCCCGGCCCCCGCCGCGGCCGTACCGCCGGTGCCGCTCACCGCCGTACCGTCGGACCTGGCCGCTCCCGTCACCACCACCACGCCGACCCCGGCCCGCGGGTTCGACGCGGTCGCCGAGGAGGTGCTCGGGGACGGGCCGCTGACCGAGACCGCCGAGGGCGCGGAGCTGCTGAGCGAGCCGATGGGCCGTATCAACGAGGCCGTTCGGGCGGGCCGTATCGACGCGGCGGCGGACCTGGCCGACCGGACGCTCGCCGAGGCGTCCGCCGTGTTCGGCCCGGACCACGCCGAGGTGCTCCACCTGCGCGAACTGTCCGCCTACATCGCCTACCTGGCCGATGACCCGGTCCGCGCCTTCCGGCTGTCCCTGGACCTCGCCCGGCTGCGCCGCCAGGCCCGGGACGGGGAGGCCGCCTACGGCAACGTGCAGAGCGCGGCCACCGCGTGGCGCGCGGTGCGCGACCCCGAGGAGGGCCTGCGGCTCGGCCGCGACCTGATCGACCTGTGGACGGACCTGAGTGCCGAGCCGGGCCCCGCCGCGGACGATCCGCGCCCGCTGGAGTCCGCCCGCGCCCGCATGGTCCGCCTGACCGACCGCGCGGCCAAGGCGGCGGCGCGGGCGTGACCGGCCCCGCGCGCGGGAGACGGGCCTACTGCACGCAGAACTCGTTGTCCTCCGGGTCGGCCATCAGCACCCACTGACCAGCGGGTTCCTTCACCTCCCGCAGCACCCGCGCGCCCAGCGCCTGAAGGCGTGCCACCTCGTCCGCGCGCCGCTCCGGGCCGGCGTGGAGGTCGAGGTGGAGCCGGTTCTTCCCCGCCTTGGGCTCCGGCACCCGCTGGAACAGCAGCCGCCGTCCGAGCCCGGTGCCGGTCTCCGGGTCGTACGGGTCGTCGGGGTGCCGTACGGCGATCAGGTCACGGAAGGCGGGCCGCCCGTGGTACTCGACGGTGGCCTCCCCGGACAGCGCACCGACGGTCAGCAGCCGTTCGACGAGGGCACTGTTGTCCTCGGCCGTGTAGTGCAGCGCGGCGGCCCAGAAGTCGGCCTGTGTGTGCGGGTCGGCGGCGTCGATGACGAGTTTCCAGTGCAGCGGGGCGGGTGCCTGTGTGGTCATGCGTCCCACTTATAGCCGGAGTCACCGGCGGAGGGGCCGGCTCCGGCCTCTCCGGCCGAAACGTCCGCCGAGCGGGCGCAGCCCTCAGACGTCCGCTCCCGCCGACGTGGGCGTCTCGACCGAGCGGGCCGCCGGCACGGCGAGCCGGGCCGGCCGGCGCGCGGCGCGCAGGGCGTCGCCCGTGAGCAGGATCAGCGCCAGCCAGACCAGTGCGAACCCGGCCCACCGCTCGGGCGGCATCGCCTCGTGGAAGTAGAGGATGCCGAGCAGGAACTGGAAGAGCGGGGCCAGGTACTGCAGCAGGCCCAGCGTGGACAGCGGCACACGGATCGCCGCCGCGCCGAAGCAGACCAGGGGCAGGGCGGTGACGACGCCGGTGGAGGCGAGCAGGGCGGCGTGCCCGGTGCCGTCGTTCACGAAGCTGGCCTCGCCGTGCGCGGTCAGCCACAGCAGGTAGCCGAGCGCCGGCAGGAACTGGATCGCGGTCTCGGCGGTCAGCGACTCGACGCCGCCGAGGCCGACCTTCTTCTTGACCAGCCCGTAGACGGCGAAGGAGAAGGCGAGACAGAGGGAGATCCACGGCGGCCGGCCGTAGCCGACGGTCAGCACGAGGACGGCGGTGAAGCCGATCCCGACCGCCGCCCACTGCACGGGCCGCAGCCGCTCCTTCAGGAGCAGCACGCCCATCGCGATGGTGACCAGCGGGTTGATGAAGTAGCCGAGCGAGGCCTCGACGACGTGCCCCGCGTTCACCGCCCAGATGTAGACGCCCCAGTTCACGGTGATGACGGCGGCGGCCACGGTGACCAGGCCGAGCCGCCGGGGCTGGCGCAGCAGTTCTCCGGCCCAGGCCCAGCGCCGCACGAAGAGCAGCGCGACGGCGACGAACACCAGGGACCACACCATGCGGTGGGCCAGGATCTCCACGGCACCGGCGGCCTTGAGCAGCGGCCAGAACAGGGGGACCAGCCCCCACATCCCGTAGGCGGCGAAGCCGTTCAGCAGGCCTATTCGGTGTTCACCATCGGACGTGCCGGCCACGGCCCCTCCTTCTCGCGCGCGTCCTCCCTGGACGCACGAGAACGAAGGTAGCGCCGCAGGCCACCGGCTGTCATGCCCGTATTGCCATACGGTCATGACAGCCGGGCGCGCGTGCGCGTCAGCCCTTCAGGGCGGCCGTGACGGCCTCCGCCAGCGGGGTCGCCGGGCGGCCGATCAGCCGGGACAGGTCGCCGGAGGAGACGACCAGCTCGCCCCGCGCGATCGAGGCGTCCACGCCGGCCAGGATCCCGGCCAGCGGCGCGGGCAGCCCGGCGCCGGTCAGGATGCCGGTGAGGGCCTCCACCGACACCGCGTTGTAGGCGATCTCCCTGCCGGTCTGCCGGCTCAGCTCGGCCGCGTACTCGGCGAAGCTCCACGCCTCGTCCCCGCCCAGTTCGTACGTGGTGTTCTCGTGGCCCTCGCCGGTCAGCACCGCGACCGCGGCGGCGGCGTAGTCGGCGCGGGAGGCCGAGGAGATCCGGCCCTCGCCGGCGGCCTGGACGACCGCGCCGTGCTCCAGCACCGGCGCCAGGTTCTCCGTGTAGTTCTCGTGGTACCAGCCGTTGCGCAGCAGGCTGTACGGCAGGCCGGAGGTGAGCAGCACCTCTTCGGTCGCCCGGTGGTCGTCCGCCAGCGCGGCCGTCAGGCTGCCGGGGGCGCTGGTGTAGGCGAGCAGCGCCACGCCGGCCGCCCTGGCCGCCTCGATGACGACGGTGTGCTGGCCCACCCGGCCCTTGTCGAACTCGTTGCCGGAGATCAGCAGCACCCGGTCGCCGGCGGCGAACACGCCGTCGAAGGTCTCGGGCGCGTTGTAGTCGGCGACGGCCAGCCGCACGCCGCGGGCCGCGAGGGCGGCGGCCTTCGCCTCGTCCCGTACGACGGCGGTGATCCGCTCCGCCGGGACCTTCTCCAGCAGTTGCTCCACCACGTGCCGGCCGAGGTGTCCGGTGGCTCCGGTGACGACGATGCTCATGATCTGCGATCTCCTTCTCGGGTGTGTCTGTCACTAACCTTAGAAGGAGCGCTAACTGTGGGAAAGTACCCACTTTGAAGTAAGGTACGTGCATGTCGGTAAGTGAGTGGCAGGGCGACGGCGAGGCCATGTGCCCCCACCGCCTGATCCTGGAGCACGTCACCAGCCGCTGGGGTGTGCTGGTCCTGATCCAGCTCCTCGACCGCCCGTACCGTTTCAGCGAACTGCGCCGGGCGATCGGCCGCGTCAGCGAGAAGATGCTCACGCAGACCCTCCAGACGCTGGAGCGCGACGGCCTGGTCCACCGGGATGCCAAGCCCGTCATCCCGCCGCGCGTCGACTACTCCCTGACCGAGCTGGGCCGCGAGGCGGCGGAGCAGGTGCGGGCGCTGGCGTCGTGGACCGAGCAGCGCATGGACGACGTACTCGGTGCCCGCCGGGCGTACGACGAGGCCCGGGACGCGCGGTCCCGGGCCTCGTGATCACAGGCGGGCGGCCGGGCTAGCCGACGACCGTCCAGGTGTCCCCGCCCGCCAGCAGCGCGGCCAGGTCACCCTTGCCCTTCTGCTCGACCGCCGTGTCGAGCTGCTCGGCCATCTGGGCGTCGTACACCGGCCGTTCCACCGAGCGGAACACGCCGACCGGGGTGTGGTGCAGGGTGTCCGGGTCGGCCAGCCGGGACAGCGCGAAGGCCGTGGTCGGGGACGCGGAGTGGGCGTCGTGCACCAGGACGTCCGCCTCGTTCTCCGGGGTCACGGTCACCACCTTCAGGTCGCCGGTCCGCCGGTCGCGGACGACGCCTCTCGCCCCGTCCGCCCCGAAGCGGATGGGCTGCCCGTGCTCCAGCCGGATCAGCGCCTCCTCGGACCGCTGCTTGTCCTTCAGTGCGTCGAAGGCGCCGTCGTTGAAGATGTTGCAGTTCTGGTAGATCTCGATCAGGGCCGTGCCCGGGTGGTCGGCGGCGGCGCGCAGCACCTCGGTCAGGTG
>NZ_JOIU01000024.1 GCF_000720135.1 Streptomyces sp. NRRL S-1022
GGGCGGCGGGGGCGGCCGTGGGGGCGGGCGGGCGGATGTCCTCCAGGCCGAGGGCGGGGGTGCTGCGCGGCTTGACACCGAGCAGGTCGCGCAGCAGCCCGGTCACCGTCTCGGGCAGCGGTGCCGCCTTGGCCGGGTCGCCCCAGCCGTTCCACAGCATGTCCATTGAACGGTCGTCCTCACAGGTCGGTGTGCTGGTCGGGGGTCGGTCGGGTGGCCGGTCCGCGCGGCTCTGCTGCCGTTTCCGGGGCCGGGCCGCTTCCGTCCGGGCCCCGGGGCGTTACACTGTGACACATGACGCCTATTCGTCACAACGGTTCGGGCAGCGGTTCGGACAACGACGCCGTGCTCGACGCGGTACGCGACTGTGTACTGGCCGTCGGGGTGCGGCGCACCACGCTCGCCGACGTGGCCCGCCGCGCCGGTGTCTCCCGGATGACGCTCTACCGGCGCTGGCCGGACCTGCGGACCCTGGTGGGCGATCTGATGACGCGGGAGTGGATCGAGGTGGCCACCCGGGCCATACCGGAGCCCGCGCCCGGCACCCGGACGCGCGCCCGGATCGTGGACGGACTCGTGGCCGGGGTCGAGGCGTTCCGGGCGCACCCGCTCTTCCGGAAGATCGTCGACGTCGATCCGGAACTGCTCCTGCCGTACGTCCTCGACCGGCGCGGCGCGAGCCAGGAGGCGCTGCTGGCCCTGCTGGGCGACGCGCTGCGCGAGGGCCACGCGGACGGTTCGGTACGGCCCGGCCACACCGAACGGCAGGCCCGCGCCCTGCTGTTGACCGTGCAGTCCTTCACCCTGTCCCTGCGCACGATGACCGACGAGGACGATCCGGAGCTGGACTCCGCCGCGTTCCTCGGTGAGCTGCGCACCCTCCTGGAGAGGACCCTGACGCCATGAGCCACACCGAGGCCGCGCCCGGCTCGTCCCTGAGCGCACACCGGCGCCACCGGGAACTGGCCGAGGCCGCGGACGGCCGGACGGCCGACGTCCTGGTCGTCGGGCTCGGCGCCACGGGCGCCGGAGTCGCGCTGGACGCGGCGGCCCGCGGACTGGACGTCGTCGCGGTGGACTCCCACGACCTGGCCTTCGGCACCTCCCGCTGGAGCTCGAAACTCATCCACGGGGGGCTGCGCTACCTGGCCTCCGCGCAGTTCGACGTCGCCCACGAGAGCGCGGTCGAACGCGGCGTGCTCATGACCCGGACGGCCCCGCACCTGGTGGCCGCCCAGCCGTTCGTGCTGCCGCTGACCCCGCTGGTCTCCCGGTCCCAGGCCTCGCTGGCCTGGACCGGGTTCCGCGCGGGGGACATGCTGCGGCTGGCCGCCCGGACGCCGCGCCGGGTGCTGCCCGCTCCGCGCCGGCTGACCGCGACGGAGGCCCGGCACCTGGCGCCCTCGGTCCGCGCGGCCGGGCTGCGCGGCGGACTGCTGTCCTGGGACGGCAAGGTGACCGACGACGCCCGGCTGGTGACGGCCCTGGCCAGGACGGCCGCCGCGCACGGCGCCCGGGTACTGACCCGGGTGCGCGCACTGGAGCTGACCGGGACGGGCGCGCGCATCCGGGACGAACTCACCGGCGAGGAGGGCGAGATCAGGGCGCGCGCCGTGATCAACGCCACCGGGGTCTGGGCGGGCACCCTCGCCGACGGCATCCGGATCCGGCCCTCCCGCGGCACCCACCTGGTCCTGCGCTCCGAGCGGCTCGGCGCCCTGCCGGCCGGCCTGCACATCCCCGTCCCCGGGGAGACCAACCGCTTCGTACTGGTCCTGCCGCAGGGGGACGGGCGGGTCTACGTCGGTCTCACCGACGAGCCGGTCGAGGGCGGGATACCGGACGTGCCGGAGGTGCCCGAGACCGACATCGGCTTCCTGCTGGACGTGCTGGGCTCGGCCCTGGACGCGCCCGTCGGCCGCGACGAGGTGATCGGCGCCTTCGCCGGACTGCGCCCGCTGCTCGACACCTCCCCGGCCGGCGCACCCGACCGCACCTCCGACATCTCCCGCCGGCACGCCGTACTGACCTCCCCCGACGGGGTCACCACCGTGGTCGGCGGCAAGCTCACCACCTACCGGCGGATGGCACAGGACGCCGTGGACGCCGCGGCCGCGGCCCGGGGCCTGCGCGCCGCGCCCTCCCCCACCGCCGCGCTGCCGCTGATCGGCGCCGCCGACCCCGGACGGCTGCGCGCGCTGCCCGTGCCCCGCCGCCTGGTTCTCCGCTACGGCACCGAGGCCGTGGCGGTCCACGCCCTCGCCGCCCAGGACCCCGCCCTGGCCGAGCCGGTACTCCCCGGCCACCCCGTCACCCGCGCCGAACTCCTGTGGGCCGTCCACCACGAGGGCGCCCTGGACGAGTCCGACCTCCTGGACCGCCGCACCCGCATCGGCGTGGTCCCGGAGGACCGCATCCAGGCACTCCCCGTGGCCCGGGAGATCCTCGGAAGGACGGCGCCGGTACACCCCTGACCCGGCCGCCCCGCCCCGGCATCGTCCGGCATCGGGGACGCGCATCCGGAGCAGGCGGTGACCTCGCGTCAGAGCAGGCGGCGGATGTCGCCGCGGACGCGGTAGAAGCCGCCCGCCGCCGGGTGCAGGGCATCGACGACGTACCGGGCGCCGGGTTCGCGTATCGCGCGCGGGAACTGGACGTTCCAGGAGGCGTCGTAGCCGTCGGAGAGCACGTGCACCCGCAGCCGGCCCGCCTCCTGGACGCACTGGACCACCACCGCTCCGGCGGGTGCCTGGGCGACCGTGGACACCGCGGCCACGGCCGTGGCCGGGGCGTACGTCGGCAGGGCGGCGGCGAGCTTGACGTCCCGCACCACCGGCACCGTGCCCTGCTGGGCGGCCGAGACCGCCGCCCCGCCGGCGTCGACGCACACCAGCGAGCCGTCGGTGGTGACCAGGTACAGCCGCTCGTCGTGGTACTGCATGGACAGCGCCGAGCCGCTGCCCGTGCCGAGCTTCCACAGCCGTGTGCCGTCCTGGTCGAAGCAGTAGACCGAGGATGCGGAGTCCCCGGCGAAGACGAACCGGCCGCCGGGCGAGGTGGCGCACGAGTACACCGGGCTGTCGCACGCGTACGTCGCCTCGACGGCGCCGGTGGCCTTCGACAGCCGCTGGACCACGCGGTGCGCCGTACCGGCGTACACCGCGTCCTGCTCCTGCCAGCCGAAGAGCACTCCGCCCTTGGTGGGCGTGTGCCACAACTCGCCGCCGCCGTCCGGCACGTAGGCGGTGACGCCCCGGTGGTGGCCGTGGTAGACGGCGCGGTCGTCGGCGCGGACCATCCAGGCGTGCTCGCCCTGACTGCGGCGGGACCACTGGTGTTCGTCCTCGTGGTCGATGACCGTGAGCCGGCCCTCGCGGTCGGACACGTCCAGGACGCCCTCGTGGATGTCCAGCCAGAAGATGTCGACGTCGGCGGCGATGTCGTAGGCGGCGAAGGGCAGTTTGGAGGAGAGGTCGTAGACCTTGCCGTCGTCGCAGCCGGCGTAGATCCAGAAGTCGTCGGCGACCAGGCACTTGACCCCGTCCGGCAGGCTGAAGCGGGCCAGGACGGCGCCCTCGTGGTCCAGCGTGTAGACGTCACCGGCCTGGTTGCCCACCCAGCAGCGCTCGTCGTCGACATGGATGCCGAACGCGGCGGAGCCGGTGCGGAACCGCCACAGCACCGGTGCGACAGCCCGTGCCGTGGACGGGGCGGAGCTGACCTGACGGCGGGTCACCGCGCGCGGTGCGCGCCCGCCCTGGACGGCGGGGGCGTAGCCCTTGCGGACCTTCTCCCCCACCTTCCTCGCGGCGGCGGCCCGTGCCTTCTCAAGGGTCGGGAACCTCGTCGTCTGCGTCTGTCCGGCGGCGCCGATCCGGCCGTACCGCACCGTCACCACCTGTCCGTCGACCGTCACCTCGTAGAACTTGTGGGCGCCGCCGCCCTCCTGCGACAGCTCCAGGTACGTCGTCGACACCGTGGACCCCGTGGACATGGCAGACCCCTCCCCAAGTGCGGACCCGCGCCGTTCCCGCAGGTCCTCAACTGCTGTTCACGGTAGAGGGACCCACTGACAACGCCCCCGGGCCGACGGCCCCCCTTCGTCGGACACGGCCACGCTCGTGAGGCGCGGCCGCGTTCGTCAGGCGCGGCGGTGGGTGTTGAGGCGGGCGGCCCGGCGGGTGAGGTGGTCGCGTTCGGCGAGGTTGGGCGCTGTCCGGGCCGCCTCGGCGTACAGCCGTGCCGCCGTGGCCAGGTCTCCGTCGCGCTCGTGGAGGTAGGCCGCCACCGCGGTGTGGCGGGGCAGTGCGGCGTCCAGCCCGGCGAGCGCGGCCAGGCCGGCGCGCGGGCCGTCGGCCTCGCCGACGGCGACCGCGCGGTTGAGCCGGACGACGGGGCTGTCGGTCAGGCGGGCCAGTTCGTCGTACCACTCGACGATCTGCACCCAGTCGGTCTCCTCGGCGGTGGGTGCGTCGGCGTGCAGTGCCGCGATGGCGGCCTGGGCCTGGAACTCGCCCAGCCGGTCGCGGGCGAGGGCCGCCTGCAGGATCCGGATTCCTTCGGCGATCAGCCCGGTGTCCCACCGCCCGCGGTCCTGCTCGGCGAGGGGTACCAGGCTGCCGTCGGGCGCCGTCCGGGCGGCGCGGCGGGCGTGGTGCAGCAGCATGAGGGCGAGCAGGCCCGCCACTTCCGGGTGGTCGATCCGGGCGGCGAGCTGCCGGGTGAGCCGGATCGCCTCGGCGGCGAGGTCCACATCGCCGGAGTAGCCCTCGTTGAAGACGAGGTACAGGACGCGCACCACGGTGGCCACGTCGCCCGGCTGGTCGAACCGTACGCCGGAGACGGTGCGTTTGGCCCGGCTGATGCGCTGGGCCATGGTGGCCTCCGGCACCAGGTAGGCCTGGGCGATCTGCCGAGTGGTGAGGCCGCCGACGGCGCGCAGGGTGAGTGCGGTCGCGGCGGCCGGTGTCAGGGACGGGTGGGCGCACAGGAAGTAGAGCTGCAGTGTGTCGTCCGCCGCGGGCGCGGGCCCGGGCGCCGGCTGTTCGTCGTGGCGGTCCTCACGGCGGCGGCGGGCGCTGTCCGCCCGGGCCTGGTCGAGGAATTTGCGCCAGGCCACGGTGACCAGCCAGCCCTTGGCGTCCCGCGGCGGGTCGGCCGGCCAGACGCGGATCGCCTCGACCAGGGCGTCCTGCACGGCGTCCTCGGCCGCCGCGAAGTCCGCTCCGCGGCGGACGAGGATCCCGAGCACCCTCGGTGTGAGGCTCCTGAGCAGGGCCTCGTCCATCGGTGGCATCACTCCGTGACGGTGGGCGGCGCGGCCAGGAACGGGCGGACCTCCAGCCACTCGTGGATCGGCTTCCCGCCCGCTCCGGGCGCGGCCGACAGTTCCCCGGCCAGCTCGACGGCGCGCTCGTAGTCGTCGACGTCGATCACCATCCAGCCGGCGATGAGGTCCTTGGTCTCGGCGAACGGGCCGTCGGTGACCGGCGGGCGCCCTTCACCGTCGTAGCGGACCCACGCCCCCTCGGGGGCGAGCGCCTGACCGTCGACGAACTCACCGGTCTTCTCCAGCCGGGCGGCGAACTCCTGCATGTACCGCACGTGCGCGGAGATCTCCTCCGGCGTCCACTGGTCCATCGGCACGTTGTTGACCGGAGCCGGAGCGCCGCGGTAGTGCTTGAGCAGCAGGTACTTGGCCATCGTGGTTCTCCCTGGTGGTCGTGCGACCCATTGTGGTCGCGTTCGACGCTGGGACGCAGCCGGTCGGGAGTTCTCGACATCACCGGCGGAATTCTCTTCGACGCCCGCGGAAAGCGGCCTGGGCGGGCCGGCCCGGGCGAGCCGTCGGCGGGGGCCGGCCGGGGTCCGACGGGGCGGGGAACGGCCCGAGCGCATGGATTCGCCGTTCCCCGTCCCTGCCGGTCGGCCCACCGCCGCTCGGGGCCGAGGCGGCGTGCCGGTCCGTGGGGTCACGACCTCGGCGGACGTACGGAACCACCGGTCCCGTCGCGGACCCTCCGATGATCGTTCTCGTTCCGACCCTCCGGCACCGCGCCCGCACCCGCCAGCCGGAGGGGCCCGGCCGGGTGAGGCGGCCCGGCCGGCCGGCACCGCCGGACCGCCGGCGGCAGCGCTCGAACGGCTCATCCCTGCGGGAACTCCCGAGGCGTGCGCGGAAGTTGGCAGGTGGTGTGCGAGGCTGTGCGCGGCAGGTGCGGACCGGGGCCGTGCCGGTCGGGGAGAGGAGTCCGGCGTGGCACAGGACGGCTTCGAGGCCGTGGGCATCGACACCAGCAGACCGCATCCCGCGCGGATCTACGACTACCTCCTGGGCGGCAAGGACCACTACGAGGTGGACCAGCGGGCGGGCGACGAACTCGCCGCCGCGGCCCCCGAGGCGCGGATCGGTGTCCGGGCGAACCGTGCCTTCCTGCGGCGCGCCGTCCGGTACGTCGTCGGCGGCGGGGTCCGCCAGATCCTGGACATCGGTACCGGCCTGCCCACGTCGCCGAACGTGCACGAGGTCGCCCAGTCGGTGGCACCGGACGTCCGCGTGGCCTACGTGGACAACGATCCGATCGTGGCCGCGCACGGCAACGCCCTGCTCAGCCGGTCGGGTACGACCCGCATCCTCCTCGGGGACCTGCGGGTCCCCCGGTCGGTCCTGGACCACCCCGACGTACGCCAGCTCATCGACTTCGACCGGCCGGTCGCCCTGCTGCTCGTCGCCGTCCTGCACTTCCTCACCGACGCGGACCGGCCCGAGGAGATCGTCGCCACACTGCGCGACGCGCTGCCGGCCGGCAGCTTCCTGGTGCTCTCGCACGCCACCGGCGACTTCGCCGACCGCAGCGCCGCCCAGGCGGTCTACAGCAAGGCGAGCGCCTCCCTGAACCTGCGCACCCGCGCCGGGGTCGAGCGGTTCTTCGACGGTTTCGACCTGGTGGAGCCGGGCCTGGCCCAGGTCCCGTTCTGGCGCCCGGACACCCCGCCGCCGCCCCGGTCCGGGGAGATCGGCTTCTACGGCGGCGTGGCCCGCAAGACGGCCTGACCCGGCCCGGGCGGGCGGCTCGGGCCGCACGCCCGCCTGGCCTGGCCTGGCCGGAGCGGGCGGCGCGGCCCGCACGACCGCCTGACCCGGCCGGGGCGCCGGTTGCCGGACCCCGGTCGGGCCGCCGTGCCGGCGTTACACCACGAACGCGTTGACGCGGCCGGCGGCGATCTGCCGCTTGCCGTCGACCGCCTGCGCCACCGCCGGGTACGGCTGGGAGCTGTTGAGGCTCCAGCGGTAGCCCACGAACAGGCCCGTGCCGGGGTCGGCGTAGAAGACCATGTGGCCGTAGCCCACCCCGTTGTGCTGCGTCCAGGTGGCGTTGTCGTCGCTCAGCTCGGCCCGTGTGTCGGGGTAGGCCCGGTAGCGGTCGATGCTGGTCTGGCTGGCGAGGTCCGGGCCGCCGTGCGGGTTGTCGGTGCAGTCGACGACCTGGAAGAGGTGCGGGACGACACCGGGTATGCCGAGCTTGCCGTCGACGGAGGAGGCGTAGGTCCCCAGGTAGGCGCGGATCAGCACGGTGTGCCCGGTGTAGGGGACGGTCTTCTCGTCGGGGTCCTTGTCCCACGCCACGATGTCACCGGGGCGCAGGTTGACCGGCTTGGTCACCGGGTCGAAGTGCGGCACGGCGGAGGCGCCGAGGAAGCCGGCCTGCAGGTCCTCGGCGGTGGGGTAGGTACCGGTGCGGGTGGTGCCGGCCGGGGCTCCCTTGGTCGGGAAGTACTGGTCGAAGTAGGACGAGGTGGCCCAGCCGTAGGCGGTGTCGGCGCCGTAGGCGCGCTCCAGCAGCAGCGTCATGAACGACGCGCACTGGGACAGGTTCTCGAACTCCTCCGGGTGGCCGGGACGGCCCCAGGTCACCGTGGTTCTGCCCAGCGTCCTGCCGTCGGTCTCCACGTTGTACCGGTTGTGGTCCCAGGGGTTGGTGCGCAGCCGCAGGTACTCCACCAGCGTCTCGGCCTCCAGCAGGTGCGTCGGCTTGAGCGGGTACAGCGCGGCGGACTTCGGCTCGGCCGCGGCGGCCCGGGGCGGTGAGACCAGTGACGCGGCGGAGGCGGCGAGCGCCAGGCCGGCGCTTCCGGTCAGCAGGTGGCGGCGGGAGGGGCGGGCGGAGGGCGCGGACACGAGGGCTCCTTCGAAGCGGGTGGTGCGGGCGGACTGCCGCACCCTACTGACGAGTGATCACGGGAAGGAAGGGGCCGGTGCGTGGCCGGCCCGCCCCATGAGGAGAATCCGCGCTTCCGCTCGGTCGTGCCCGCACACCGCCCGCATCCCCTCCCTCCTGCGCGCTCCCGCCCCCTCCCTCCTGCGCGCTCCCACCCCTTCCCTCCTGCGCGCTCCCCCTCGCTTGGTGCCCCTCGGCCGATGGTGCGACGCTGGGTGGAGAGGTGTCCTACGAGGGGACCTGGAGGGCCGATGGGGCGCGACGTCCCGGCGCTCGTCTTCACCCGCGAGGACCGCCGCCGGTACCGGATCAAGATGCACGAGTGCCTGGAGGCGCTGGCGCAGATGCTGCGCGAGGCGCGGTTCGAGTCGGAGCGGCCACAGGTCGGCCTGGAGATAGAGCTGAACCTGGTGGACGACGAGGCCGAACCGGCGATGCGCAACACCGATGTGCTGGAGGCGATCTCCGACCCGGCCTGGTCCACCGAACTCGGCCGGTTCAACCTGGAGATCAACGTCCCGCCCCGGCGGCTGACGGCGGGTGGTCCGGACGCCTGGGAGTCGGAGATCCGGGCCGCGCTGAACCACGCCGACCAGCGGGCCCGGTCGGTCGGCGCCCGGCTGCTCATGATCGGGATCCTGCCCACGCTGCGGCAGGGGGACATCACCGAGCAGGCCCTGTCGGAGAACCCCCGCTACCGGCTGCTCAACGACCAGATCTTCGCGGCCCGCGGCGAGGACCTGCGCATCGAGATCGACGGCGCCGACCGGCTGCGGACGTACGCGGACACGATCACGCCGGAGGCCGCGTGCACCAGCACGCAGTTCCATCTGCAGGTGTCGCCGGAGGAGTTCGCCGGCTACTGGAACGCGGCGCAGGCGATCGCCGGGGTGCAGGTGGCGCTCGCGGCGAACTCCCCGTTCCTGTTCGGCAAGGAGCTGTGGCACGAGACGCGGATCCCGCTGTTCGAGCAGGCCACCGACACCCGCCCGGAGGAGATCAAGGTGCAGGGGGTGCGGCCCCGGGTGTGGTTCGGCGAGCGGTGGATCACCAGCGTCTTCGACCTGTTCGAGGAGAACCTGCGCTACTTCCCGGCCCTGCTCCCCCTGTGCGACGAGCAGGACCCGGTGGAGACTCTGGACCGCGGCGACACCCCCGAGCTGTCCGAACTGACCCTGCACAACGGCACGATCTACCGCTGGAACCGGCCGGTGTACGCCGTCGCGAACGACCTGCCGCACATCCGGGTGGAGAACCGGGTGCTGCCCGCCGGCCCGACGGTGGCCGACACCCTCGCCAACGGCGCGTTCTACTACGGGCTGACCCGGGCCCTGGTGGAGGAGGACCGGCCGGTGTGGTCGCGGATGTCCTTCGCGGCCGCCCAGGACAATCTGCACACCGCCGCCCGGCAGGGCATCGACGCGCCGCTGTACTGGCCCGGGATGGGCGAGGTACCGGTGCCGGAGCTGGTGCTGCGCCGGCTGCTGCCGCTCGCGCACCGCGGCCTGGAGCTCTCGGGCATGGACGCGGCGTGGCGTGAGCCGCTGCTCGGCGTCATCGAGCAGCGCTGTGTGACGGCACGCAACGGAGCGGTGTGGCAGAAGGAGATGTTCCACCACATCGCCGGCACCGCGCACGCCGGCCGGCACGAGGCGCTGCGCCGGATGACCCAGGTGTACATCGACTACATGCATCTCAACGCCCCGGTGCACACCTGGCCGGTGGACTGACCCGGGTCGGCGGCACGGGCCCCACCCGGGGGGAAAGCCCCGGGGCGCGGCCGCCGCTAGCGGTGTACGGCGGGTCGCTCCAGGCTCGTCTCGGGGCAGGCCGACGCCTCCGGCAGATGGGACTTCGCCCACTCGGCGAGTGCGCGGAGGGCGGGCTCCAGGGCCGCTCCGGCGTCGGTCAGCCGGTAGGACACGCGCAGCGGTGGGCCCTCGTCGACCTCGCGGAGGACGAGGCCGGCCGCGCCGAGTTCGGCGAGCCGGTCGGACAGCATGCGTTCGCTGATGCCCGGAACGGCCCGCCTCAGGTCGGTGAAGTAGGCGGGCTGCTCCACCAGGACGGCCACGATCGGGCCGCTCCAGCGTTTGCCGAGCAGCTGGAAGACCCGGGTGATGCCATCGTCCACCCGCTTGCACGCCGCGCTGTCGTGGTTCTGCTCCGCCGCCATGACCTCAGGGTACTACTTCACCGTATGGGGCTGAGAAAAAGTAAGTCGATGTGTTAAACATAGTCCAGTACGAAACGTGAGCCGAAGGCGCTGCGGCGTCCGGCCGTCCTGAGCTTCCCTGGAGACCTCCATGGCCACCCTGCTGCACATCGATTCGTCCGTCTTCCCGGCCGAGGCGTCGGCGTCCCGCCCCGTGACGGAGGCCTTCCGCAAGCACTGGGAGGAGCAGCACCCGCAGGGCACGGTCATCTACCGCGACCTGGCCGCCGAGCCCGTTCCGCACATCACCGCCGAGGCGCACCTGGCCGGCTTCCTCCCGGCGAGCGCGCACACGCCCGAGCAGGCCGCCGTCTTCGCCGAGCGCGTGAAGCTGATCGAGGAGCTGGAGCAGGCCGACGCGATCCTGATCGGCGCCCCGATGTACAACTACACGATCCCGTCGACCCTCAAGGCCTGGCTGGACAACATCATCCTGATGGGCCGCACCGCGGGCGAGAACCCGTCCGCCAAGGGCACCCCGGTCACCGTCGTCGCCAGCCGGGGCGGCTCGTACGCGCCGGGCACCCCGCGCGAGGGCTACGAGTACGTGCAGAACTACCTCAAGGCCGTGCTGGCCGACGCCCTGGGCCTGGACCTGGAGTTCATCGTCCCGGAGCTGACCATGGCGTCGAAGAACCCGGCGATGGCCGAGCTGGTCCCGCTGTACGAGGCCTCCCGGGACCATGCCTTCGAGGCCGCGGCCGCCAGGGCCCGGCAGCTGGCGGAGCGCCTCGCCGCCTGAGCACCCTCCCGCACCGCACCGCACTGCACCACGGACCCCGGGCCGGCGCCGCGCCGGCCCGGGGTCTCACGCCTGCGTACGGCCGCGTTCAGGCCAGGACGAGCACCAGGGGGACCCCCCGGCACGGCACCAGCCGCAGGCCGTCGTACTCCCCGGGCCGCGCGGCGGTGAGGACCCCGCCGAAGTCCGGGCCCTTGGTGAGGGAGCCCGCCAGGTGGGCGGGGTCCGCGGAGGCGGCGACCCGGCCGCGGGCGTTCACCAGGCGGGCCGGCCGGGACAGCCCCCGCAGCAGCGGCAGCACGGCGGCCTCGAAGTGCCGCAGGTACACGTCGGCCGCGGCCACGCCGGCGAACCGCCCGTGGCTCCGTACCGGCTGGGACAGGGTGAGGCTGTACTCGTCGGAGCAGAGGTAGTCCACGTAGGGTCCGGCCACGGCCCGGCGCCCGGTGTCGCGGGGCAGCGCGAACCAGTCCCAGTGCGTGTAGTCGGAGTAGGCCGACCTGCCGGGGTCGAGATCCAGCAGGAGCGGGCGGACGGCGCCGTCGGCGCCCGTCTGCCACCATTCCAGCCAGGCCGGCACGTCGGCCAGCAGGCCGGGGGCCGCGACGAAGCCGACGCCGGAGACGAGTTCCTCCTGGCGCAGCCGCAGATGCAGTCCGGGGCGCAGGGCGGCGAGGTCGCGGCTGGCGGGCCGGCGGCCCTCGGCGGCCACCCGGCGCAGCAGGGCCGCGGTGTCGGCACGGGTGGCGGCGACCGCCGCGAAGACGGCTTCCAGCACGCCGCACACCTGCGCGGCCACCCGGGTCGCCGGGTCCGTGGCGACGGTGGCCCCGAGGCAGACGCCCATCGTGTCCTCCAGCGGACGGGAACCGGTCGCGGCGCGGTCAGAGCGTGAGACGTACGGCGACGAGCCGCGCCGTCGACTCCCTGACGCACCGCTCGGCCAGCGTGCCGGCCGTTTCGTGGGCCCCATCCTGCACGGCGGAGACGACACAGCGGTGACGCTCCGCAACTTCTTCACGATATGGGTCGTCGGCCAGGACGAGACACAGCAGGGCGCCCACCTCGCTCTGCAGCGCCACCTGTTCCCGGGTGAGCCGGGCCGACTGGGCGGCGGCGGCGAGTTCGACGTGGAAGCGGCCGTACAGCCGGGTGCGTGCCGCCGCGTCCGCGGCCCGCGCCAGTTCCTCGGCCGTGCGGCGCAGCGGCTGGAGGTCCGCGGGTTCGGTGCGCTGGGCGGCGAGCCGGGCGGCGGCGCCGGACAGGGCGGCCCAGTGGTCGCCGAGGTCGCGCAGCTCCTCGGGGCTCCAGCCGTGCAGCCGGGACTTGAGCCGGTCGTCGGCGGGGATTTCGGGCAGCGAGACGAAGCTGCCGCCGCCGCGGCCCCGGCGGGTGGTGACCAGGCCCTGCTGCCGCAGCGCCATGAGCGCCTCGCGCAGGGTCACCGTGGAGACGCCCAGCCGGCCGGCCAGTTCGCTCTCGCCGGGCAGCTGCTCGCCGTCGGCCAGGAGGCCCAGTTCGATGGCGTCGCCTATGCGGTGGACGACGGCGTCCACGCGGGCGCGGTTGTCCACCGGGCTGAAGACAGCCCTGCGGGCACCTGCGTCGGTCTCGTGCTGCCTCACGGTCACCACCTCGTGCGTTGACTCAAGCTTTACCCTAAGGGGACCTTGAGCTATGACCTATGACTTCATATGTTTGCGGTCAACGTTCAGCGCGCCAGAAAGGTTCCGCATGGAGGCAGTGGCGATCCGGTTGCAGGGCCTGCGCAAGTCGTTCGGCGAGACCACCGCCGTGGCCGGGGTCGACCTGGAGATCCGGGACGGCGAGTTCTTCTCGATGCTGGGCCCCTCCGGCTCCGGCAAGACCACGGTCCTGCGGCTCGTCGCCGGGTTCGAGACACCGGACCGGGGCCGGATCGAACTCGCCGGACAGGAGGTCACCGGCCTCGCCCCTTTCGAACGGGACGTGCACACCGTGTTCCAGGACTACGCCCTGTTCCCGCACATGACGGTCGAGCAGAACGTCGCCTACGGCCTCAAGGTCCGCAAGGTGCCCAGGGCCGAACGCCTGGTCCGCGCCCGCAAAGCGCTCGCCGAGGTCCGCCTCGACGGCTACGGCCAGCGCCGGCCCGCCCAGCTGTCCGGCGGGCAGCGCCAGCGCGTCGCCCTCGCCCGCGCCCTCGTCGGCCGGCCCCGCGTGCTGCTGCTGGACGAGCCGCTCGGCGCCCTCGACCTGAAGCTGCGCGAGCAGATGCAGGTCGAACTCAAGGCGATTCAGCGGGAGGTGGGCATCACCTTCGTCTTCGTCACCCACGACCAGGAGGAGGCCCTGACGATGAGCGACCGGATCGCCGTCTTCGACCAGGGCCGCGTCGCCCAGGTCGGCACCCCCGCGGAGATCTACGAGCGTCCGGCGACCCCCTTCGTCGCCTCCTTCATCGGCACCTCCAACCTCCTCGAAGGCGAGGCCGCCCACCGGATCACCGGTTCCCCCGGCACCTACAACATCCGCCCCGAGAAGATCCGCGTCCTGAAGGACGCCGCCGAGCCGGACGAGCCGGAGCACACCACCACCACGGGCACCGTCGCGGAGGTCGTCTACCTCGGCGACGCCACCCGCTTCCTGGTCGACCTGGACGGCGGCGGCCGGCTCACCGCGCTCCAGCAGAACCTGGAGACCTCCTCCGCGGACGTCGCCGCCTACCGCGGTACCCGGGTCCGCCTCCAGTGGCACCGCCGGCACGCCGTCCGCCTGCCCTCCTGACACCGTCCCCACCCCTGGAGAACGCCGTGCGCCTCACCCGTACCCTGCGCTCCTCGGCCGTCTGCGCCGCTGCGCTGCTGCTCGCCGCCGCCTGCGACTCCTCCGGCTCCGGCGGTCCGTCCGCCACCGGCCTCCATCCGCCCGACCTCAAGGCACCGGTAAAGCTCGGCCCGACCGAGGGCCAGGTCAACCTGATCGCCTGGGCCGGCTACGTCGAGGACGGCTCCAACGACCCCAAGGCCGACTGGGTCGGGGACTTCGAGAAGCGGACGGGCTGCCAGGTCCACTCCAAGGTCGCCGCCAGCTCGGACGAGATGGTCAAGCTGATGAAGACCGGCGAGTACGACGCCGTCTCCGCCTCCGGCGACGCCTCCCTGCGCCTGATCGCCTCCGGCGACGCCGCCCCCGTCAACACCGACCTGGTCCCCAACTACCGTGACATCTTCAGCGGGTTGAAGAACGGCGCCTGGAACTCCGTACGGGGGAGGATGTACGGCATCCCGCACGGCCGGGGCGCCAACCTGCTGATGTACGACACCACGAAGGTCAGGCCCGCGCCCACCTCCTGGTCCGCCGTCTTCGACGACGCCTCCCGGTACAAGGGACACGTCACCGCGTACGACTCGCCGATCTACATCGCCGACGCGGCCCTGTATCTGAAGGCCACCAGGCCCGAGTTGAAGATCAAGGACCCGTACGCCCTCGACCGGAAGCAGTTCGACGCGGCCGTGGCGCTGCTCAAGCAGCAGAACGCGGACGTCGGCGAGTACTGGAGCGACTACCTGAAGGAGGTCTCCGCCTTCAAGAGCGGCGACTCGGTGGTCGGCACGACGTGGCAGGTCATCGCCAACCTCGCCGCCGCCGAGGGCGCGAAGGTCAAGGCGCTGGTCCCGAAGGAGGGTTCGACCGGCTGGTCGGACACCTGGATGGTCTCCGCCAAGGCCAAGCACCCCAACTGCGCCTACAAGTGGCTCGACTGGATCGTCTCCCCCAAGGTCAACGCCCAGGTCGCCGAGTACTTCGGCGAGGCACCGGCCAACTCCAAGGCGTGCGCGCAGACCGCGGACAAGAACTTCTGCACCGTCTACCACGCCGCCGACGAGAACTACTGGAAGAAGATCGCCTTCTGGAACACGCCCATCGAGCAGTGCCTGGACGGCCGCACGGACGTGAAGTGCGTGCCGTACGCCAAGTGGGTGCAGGCCTGGACCGAGATCAAGGGCTGAGCCGTGACGACCGACGTGCCGCCCGCCGCCGGCCGGGGCACCGCCCGGCGGCTCGCCGGAACCCTGCACCGCAGGCCCCGGCTGCGTCTGGCCCTCCTGCTCACCGCCCCGCTGCTGTGGCTCACCGTCCTCTACCTCGGCTCGCTGGCGGTCCTGTTCCTCTCCGCCTTCTGGACCACGGACTCCTTCACCTCCCAGGTGGTGAAGGTCTGGTCGACGGACAACTTCCACGCGCTGTTCACCACCCCGGTCTTCCGCCAGGTCGTCCTGCGCAGCGTCGGGGTGGCCCTCGCGGTGACCGTGCTGTGCGCGGTGATCGCCTTCCCCCTCGCGTTCTACACCGCCCGCGTGGCCCGGCCGAGGTGGCGTCCGCTGCTCGTCGTGGCCATCCTCACCCCGCTGTGGGCGAGTTACCTCGTCAAGGTGTACGCCTGGCGGCTGATCCTCTCCGAGGGCGGCCTCGCCGACTGGATGCTCGCGCCCATCGGGCTGAGCGGCCCGGGCTACGGCCTGCCCGCCACGGTCCTCACCCTGACCTACCTCTGGCTGCCGTACATGATCCTGCCGGTCCACACGGCCCTGGAGCAGCTTCCGGCCGGTCTCCTGGACGCCTCCGCCGACCTCGGGGCACGGCCGGGACGGACCTTCCGTTCGGTCGTCCTGCCCATGGTGCTGCCCTCCGTCGCCGCCGGCTCGGTGTTCACCTTCTCGCTCAGCCTCGGCGACTACATCACCGTGCAGATCGTCGGCGGCAAGACACAGCTGATCGGCAACCTCGTGTACTCCAACATCGAACTCAACCTGCCCATGGCCGCCGCGCTCGGCACCGTGCCCGTGGCCGTGATCGTCCTGTACCTGCTGGCGATCCGCCGCACCGGCGCCCTGAACAACCTGTAACCGGCCGCCCGGAGCGGGTGCACGACCCGGAAAACCCGGAGGAGAGGAGCGCCATGCATCTCAGCCGCCTCGCGCGCACCGCCCTGCGCATCGGCGCCGGGCTCGGTTTCGCGGTGATCTACGTCCCGCTGCTGCTCGTCCTGGTCAACTCCCTGAACCCCGACCGCAGCGCGAGCTGGCCGCCGCCCGGGCTCACCGCGCACTGGTGGTCGGTGGCCGCGCACAACTCCGGTGCCCGCGCGGCCCTGTGGACCTCGGTGAAGGCGGGACTGGGTGCCACCGCCATCGCGCTGGCTCTCGGCACCCTGATCGCCTTCGCCGTGGCCCGGCACCGCTTCTTCGGCCGCGGTACCGTCTCCTTCGTCGTCGTCCTGCCGATCGCCCTGCCCGGCATCGTCACGGGCGTCGCCCTGAACTCGGCGTTCGGCACGGTCCTGGCACCGCTCGGGGTGGGCCTCGGCCTGTTCACCGTGATCGTCGGACACGCCACCTTCTGCATCGTCGTGGTCTTCAACAACGTCGTGGCCCGGCTGCGCCGTACGTCCTCCTCCTACGAGGAGGCGGCCATGGACCTCGGCGCCACCACCTTCCGCGCCTTCGCCGACGTCACCTTCCCGCTCGTGCGCTCCGCGCTGCTGGCGGGCGGCCTGCTCGCCTTCGCCCTGTCCTTCGACGAGATCGTGGTCACCACGTTCACCGCGGGGCCCGGCGTCGAGACCCTCCCCATCTGGATCTTCGGCAACATGACCCGCCCGCAGCAGGCACCGGTGGTGAACGTCGTGGCCGCCCTACTGGTCCTGCTCTCGGTCGTACCGATCTACGTTGCCCAGCGGCTGTCCGCCGACACCACCACATCGAGCCGGGTCTGAACTTCCGTGCGGCCCAGCCGGGTTGCGCATCCGGCCGGACACACCGTGCCGCCCTTGCCGGAATGGGACAGCTGGGCCGTCGCGACGTGCGCGCCGCGGATGAAGCGGGGGAAGCGGGTGGAATCGGTCAAAATCATTTGAAGACACTGCCTGGAGGCACTGTTCACGGAGCACGGCCTGGCGGCGCCGCTGACGTAGTGCCCGTCGACCACCGACCCGGCTGTGGCGGGCCAGTGGCGGGGATGGACGGCAGCCGGGGTGGAAGGGTCGTGCTTCAAGCGGCTGAATGAGCCGTACCGGCCGGTGCGGTCGTGGTGTGTGACTGCGCCTTCTGGCCAGTTGGGCAGGGCGATCCCGCGCCTCACAGAGAGATATGCAGGAATGCCCTTTCACCGCGATCCCGGTACGCCCGTTGCGCCGTTGCGACAAGCCCGGCTATGGAGGGCAGTGGGCGGGGCTGTCACTCCTCGCATCCCCCGATGTCGTCCTTGCAGCCCTCCACGTCGGCGGTTGTGACCGTGTTGAGCCGCCACTGCATGAGTCCCTGGGTGTGCTGGCCCGCGGCGGGGATCCGGGCGGTGAAGCGGCTGCCGGCGGGGATGTTGAACTGGTCGGCCTGGCGGTCGCCGCACTTCACTTCCCACTCGCTTTCGACGCCACCTCGCGCGAGGGTCAGTGTCAGCGTGTGGTCGTCTGGTGCCTGGCAGGCGATGTCGAAGGTGTGGGGACGGTTCTCCTTCGAGGTGAAGGTCTTGTTCAGTCCCTGGGCGAGGTTCTCCATTCCCTCGTCAACCCGTGAGGCGCTGTCGGGTTCCACGGCGTTCAGGGCGCGGGTGGCGCGTCGCATGGCGTCTTCCTGGGGTGCCTTGCCTTCCCAGGAGGGGGCCGGAGTGACGGTGGCCGGGCCCGACGAGGCCGTGGGGCTGGGTTCGTTCGTCGTCTCCCGGTTGTTCTGCTCCGCGCAGCCGCCCGTCAGGGCGGTTGCGGCGACGATGAGTGCGAGGGCGACGCTCTGGCGTGCACGCATGGGGCTCCAGTCGGTGGGAGGGGTGCCGCCGCGGCCCGCGCCCGGGCGCGGGCCGCGGCGGCACGTCGTACAGGGTTCAGCGACGGATGGCGCGCCGGTACAGCTCGGGGCCGCAGACGCGGGCACAGGGATCGTCCGAGCGCCGGATACCCGCAGCGAACCCCGCGGCGGGCGGCGGGACGAGCATGTATTCGCGGCCCAGCACGTCGGCCTGGGTGTTGCCGTAGATCGTCACCTCGCCGTCCGACCAGCGTACGAACAAGTCATCCTCCCACTCGTTCGCGCCGAACTCGCCCACCGCGACGACACGGGCGTGCTCCCAGGTGCTGTTCTTGGGTTTTAGTTTGGACTCGCCGCCCAGGCCCCGGGTGGCGACATCCTGGTAGACGGTGAGTTCGCCGTCGGACCACTTCACGAACAGGTCGTGGTTGGCGTCGCTGGTGGAGCCGTCGAAATCACCGCCGGTGATGAGGTCGGCATGGTCGGCCCAGAGCTTGTTCTTGGCGAGCAGTTGCGTCTCCGCGTGGAAGCCGCCGCCGTCGACGTTGACGTACTTGGTGACCTCACCGTCGCCCCAGCGGACCACGAGGTCGTCGGGCCACTTGTTGCCGCCGTACTTGCCCGTCGCGATGCCCTTGGCGTGTTTCCAGACCGACTCGGCCGCGGCGATCTTTATCTCGTTGGCTGGGTGCTGGCTCGTCGACGTGGGCAGCTTGGTGTGCTGGTCGATGTCCTTGTAGATGGTCACTTCACCGTCGACCCATTTCACCAGCAGGTCGTAAGCGTTGGAGCCGGTGTAGTCTCCGGCAGTGATCACGTCGGCGTACTTGCTCCACATGTCGTTCGGCTTTGCCAGCTGCACTTCACACGGCTGGCCGGCCTTGCACCCGGTGTAAAAACCCTGGTTCTGGTCGCCGGGATAGAGGGTCACCTCGCCGTCGGTCCACCTCACGATCAGGTCGGAGTCGCCGAACTTCTGCGACTCGGTGTGGAACATCCCGGAGGCGGCACCGGCGGCGTGCCGCCACAGTTTGGCGTCTCCCATGCCGTCTATGCCCTTGGGGGTGTCGGGTGCGTAGTCGTTGACCGCCTGGTTGTACAGGCGCATGACGTCGGCGTCGAACTGGGAGGAGTAGGAGATGTCGTCTTTGGTGCCGCCGGTCTTGTAACCACCGATGACACCGATGATGTCGCCGCGCTTTCCGTCGAAGTTGCGCAGGAAGGGGCCGCCGGAGACGCCGGGGGCGAAGCCGTCGCAGGCGATTTCGAGGAAGCGGCCGTCGAACGCCTTGGTGTTGGTCGAAGGGCACACCAAGGGCGCCTTCGCGTCGCTCGGGAACCCGATGAGGGTGACGTTGCGCTGGGCGAGCTGCGCGGAGTGCAGGGTGGTGAGCTCGTTGCCCATGCCCGTCGCGTTCTCCAGGAACTGGCCCTTGGAGTTCGGTCCGCTGCGCAGGATCGCGAAGTCCAGGTCGTCGGCCTTGGCGGGACCCTGGGCCAGGTAGCGGCCGTCAATCCAGACCTTGCCCTTCTTGATGGGGAAGATCCCGTAGGGGGCGATGCCGCGGCCCGGGTGGTCGGGATCCGGCTTCCAGCCGGGGGCGAAGGCGAGGGACCTGAACCGGTCGTTGTCGTTCAGGCAGTGGGCCGCTGTGATGACGAGCGACTTGGTCGGCGAGGTCACGGAGGACGCCGAGCAGAACTGGTCGCGCTTACCCGGATCCGACTGCGGATCGTCGTCACTGTTGATGAGGAAGACTCCCGCGGTCGCCACGCCTCGTTTGTCGGGGTGGGACGCAGCGCGCGTCATTCCGCCCGCCATCGGCGGATGTTGGGGATCACTGCCGTCGGCACCCGCCCCGTCCTTGCCGATGTCGACAGGCACGGCGTTGGCGATGCGCTCAGGCGTCCAGTACGCCTCCGCGGCCTTGGCCTCGGCGCCGTCCCTGCCCCGGCAGCAGTAGGGCGCCGACAGGGCGGGACCGGTCCTCACCGGTCGAGGGCCGATCGGTCGTGGGTTTCGCCTGCACCGCGAGAGCCTTGCCGACCGCCGCCGGCGACCAGCTCGTCCTGGGCGGCGAGGAGCACGCCGGCCACCCGCCGCGGCGCAGCACGGACCCCGCCGACCAGCCGGGCCTGGCCCGGACCGGACCGCGGCCGTACGAGCAGGTCGACCCGGCCCGCACCCACCGGCCCGAAGACCTCCGTCCCGGCCTGACCGGCCGCTTCCGGGAGTTGCTGCACGGGCCGGGCTCCCTCCCGTTCGCGGCGCCCCTCATCGAGCGCCTGGCGGCCTCGGGCCACCACAGCTGGTTGAGCGGAGGCGCGCCCCGCGACCTGATGGCGGGTGCCGGCACCGCCGGCGTCAACGGCGTGAAGATGGCGCTGAGCGCCTCACGCGGCTCCCTGTAC
Organism: Streptomyces sp. NRRL S-1022; assembly: GCF_000720135.1. Lineage (GTDB taxonomy): Bacteria > Actinomycetota > Actinomycetes > Streptomycetales > Streptomycetaceae > Streptomyces. The sequence goes on from NZ_JOIU01000024.1 coordinate 20,374, forward strand.
CGCTTCCTGGTTGTGCACCTTCGAAGTCGACCTGGACGGTCCGCCCGTACCGCTGCGCTTCCTGGACCGCGTGCCCCCGGCCGAGCTGGAGGTGTCCCTCTCGGCCAACGAGCGGGGCACGCCGGCCCGGTGACACCGGATGATCGACGAACTGCCCCGCCACCACCCTGCGCACGCCGCCCTCGCCGCGTACGAGGACCTCGTCCACTGGACGGCGCGGCGGGTGATGGCGGAGTCGACCGGGCGGCGCGATGAGCACAACGCCGAGGCGGAGGTTCCCAGCCGGCGGGCGTACCGCAGGGCGCAGGCGAATCCGCGGGCGGGTACATGGACGTACGCGGTCGACGGCGACGGCTGAGGGGGCTGCCCCGAAGAGCCGTTCCGGCCGGCTTCCGCGTCCACGATCACAGCACACTCCGGGGAGATCGCATGAGCATCGCGCACATCACGGCGCCGGCGCGGACGTTGCGCGCCGCCTACGAGGCCGCCTCGGCCGTCGTCGCCGGGCTGGGTGACGAGGAGTCCTGGTTGCCGACCGGCTGCACGGGCTGGGCGGTCCGCGACCTCGTCTTCCACTGCCTGCAGGACGCCCAGCGCGGGCTCGTGGCCCTGCACACGCCGTCGGACGGGCCCGTGGACCGGGACGCGGTGACGTACTGGCGGGACTGGCGGCCGGACACCGCGGGCGCGGCGAACGGGCGGCGCTGGGCGCGGGTGAACGGGAGCATGTTCCTGGTCTTCGGTCAGTTGCAGGAGCTGTACCTGGAGACGCTGGCGGCGGCCGTGCACGCGGCGGACGCGGCCGATCCGGACGGGCGCGTCACCACCCAGGGGCACGTGCTGACGGCCGGCGACCTGATCACCACGCTGGCGGTGGAGGCGACCGTCCACCATCTCGACCTGACCGTCCGGCTCCCGCTCGCCGCCGGTCCCGCGCCCGAGGGCCTGACGGCGGTGCGTGCCACGCTGGACGGTCTGCTCGGCCGGCCCGCCCCGGCGGACTGGAGCGACGAGCGGTACGCCCGTCTGAGCACCGGACGCGCCGAGCCGACCCGCGCCGAACGCGCCGCCCTGGGAGCGGCGGCGGACCGGCTCCCGCTGTTCGGCTGAGGGCCCGCCGCACGCCCCACGCTCGGCCGGGGGACCGCCGCACGCCCAACGCGGGGACACCCGCGGACGACACCTGCGCGGTGCGGGGCATCCCGGCCGGGTTGATGGAAACCTGCGCCCATGAACAACCCTCCCAGCATCAACAGTTACGTCGACCGGGTCACGGCCGGTCCCGGCGGGGCGATGACCGACGAGGTCGGCGTCGTCACCGGCGACCTCACCATCGCCACCATCCTGCTGGCCGACGGCCACAGTGCGCGGGTCGCCGTCCAGCATTCCGGCAGCGACACCTGGTACACCCTCGCCGGCAGTCCCGCCCCGGTGCCGGCCGGCCAACTCGCCGCCTACCACCGGGATCTGCTGGGCCGTATCCGCCGGGGCGGCGGAACGCGCGCGAGCTGAGCCCGAGACGCCGGCCCGCCGGGAAGGGCGGCGTGATACGGCGCTCACGGGTAACCCGCGATGTCATGAACCCGTTGAAGAGGCGGACCCAGCAGCCACAGCAGAGCGAGCAGCCGACGGCACCGGTACGGAAACCGCCGTGCCCGGTCACCACCGCGACGGCCGGCGGAGCGGGGAGGTAGCCGTGCTCTTCCTGGTCGTCGCCCTGCTCCTGCTGGGTCTCGTCGTGGGAACGGCCGCCTATCTCCCCTGGCCGCTCACACTGGTGCTCGGCTCGCTCATCGCCGTCTGGCTGGTCGTCTTCGCGGGCCGCGAACGGCGCCGGCGCAACCGGACGAGGAGGGTCTGACATGCGGCTGACCGCTCCTCCCTCGTACCGGACGGGCCGGCGGGACACCGAGGGCATGGCCGTGGCCTCCTTCGTCCTCGGTCTCGTCGGACTGCTCGTCCTCAACCTGATCCTCGGCCCCATCGCCATCGTGCTGGCCGTCATCGCCCTGCGGCGGGACACCCCGCGCCGGTTCCGCGCCCTCCTCGGGCTGGGACTGGGCATCGCGGACCTGGTCCTGCTCGCCGTCCTGGCGTCCGCGCACGGCACCACGTCCTGGTTCGTGTGGGGCGGCTGAGCACCCCGTGGCCAGGCGCTCCGGGTTTCGGGGCCGCGCTCCGGGGGAGTCGGTGCCCGTGGTCTCCTACGGACCCCCTCACCGTGTGTACGTGCCGGAACTGCGGGCCGACTGGCTGACGCAGACGTTCGTGCACTGGGCCTACCCGCCCGCTCTGATCCAGCCACTGCTCCCGCGCGGCCTGACCGTGGACACGTACGACGGCTCGGCGTGGGTGAGCCTCACGCCGTTCGTCATGGCCGGTGTGCGCCCGCCCGGCTCGCCCGCCGCCCTGCCCCCCTTCGCGGAGACCAACCTGCGCACGTACGTGCGGGGCCCGGACGGCGGGCAGGGGCTGTGGTTCCTGTCCATCGAGGTGGCGAGCCCGGTGATGCTGGCCGCCCGCGCGGTGGGGGTGCCGTACCACGTCGGCCGCCTGGAGCTGGCGCGGCGCGACGGTGTGGTGGCCTACAGCGGCGCGCGGCGGGGCAGCGGGCCCCGGTACCGCCTGTCGGTCCGGCCGGGCGAGGCGATCCGGCCAAGCCGCCGGGACGTGTGGCTGACCTCGCGCTGGCGGGCCTTCACCCGGCGGCTCGGCGCCCTCTGGGAGACCCCCGTGGAACACGCCCCGTGGCCCCTGCGGGAGGCGCGCCTCGACGCGCTGTCGGAGACGGTCACCCTGGTCGCCGGGCTGCCCCCGCCCGTCACGGAGCCGGTCGTGCACTTCTCAGACGGGGTCCGGAACGTGCGCCTGGGCTTCTCGCACCCGGTACGGCGCCGCGGCCGGGCCCTCCACCACGTAGCCCCGGACGGATGAACGCGGCCCCGCCGGGCCGCGCCCGGCTGCGCTTCGACGGCTGGATCGCCGGCTTCGGTACGGCGTCCGGGACCCGGGTGGTGCTCGGTCACTGGCCTCGCTCGCCGTTCGGCCCGTTCAGCGACGTGATGCTGGAGCGGGAGGACGGCCACCGCCTGCTGCTGGCGCCGACCCGGCGTACGGCGGACTTCATCGCCGGCACCTACGCCTTCGACGAGGTACGGATCGTGCCGGTACGGGTCCGGGCCACCGGCGGCCACTGGACGGTGACCGCCGGTGCGCTGCTCGACCTGCGCCTCACCATCGGCCGCAGAGGTCTGCCGGGGCTGCTGCTGCGGGCCGTGCCCGGAGCGCTGGCCTCCCGGACCGGCTGGACGGCGCTGACCGACCCACCGGCCCGTGTGCTGCTCGGCGTGCGCACCCGTGGGAGCGCGGGCGGCGGCCGGCGCGAGTGGTACGGCGCCCGCGACCTGCACCGGATCGCCGCGGTGAGCGCCGTCCACGAAGGGCGTGACCTCGGCCCCCTCGCCCCGGTCGAGCCCCCCGTCCGGTTCGGTTTCGGCTCGGCGCCCCGCACCCCGAGCCTCGTGCGCATCACCACCACGGTGAGCGTGCCGCGCGCGGCCGGAAGCCGTGCACGTCCCCGCCCGGCGCCGCGGAAGCAACGCGGGAGGACCGTCGTGAACGGACCGGTACGGTCCCGCACCCCCCGGCCGCAGTCCCCCGGCGGCACCGACAGGAAGCTGCTCGGCGTCTACCTCAACGACCACCTCGCCGGCGCCACCGCGGGCAGCCGGCGGGTCGGCCACCTGGCGCGCGTCTCCCGCGGTACCGCCCTCGGCCGTGCCCTCGACGGCGTGGCCGCCGAGATCGCCGAGGACCGGGCGGCGCTGCTGAAGATCATGCGGGACCTGGACGTCCCCGTGCGCCCCTGCAAGGTCTGGGCCGGCTGGGCGGCCGGGAAGGCGGGCCGGCTGAAGGGCAACGGCCGGCTGGTCCGGCGCTCGCCGCTCAGCACCGTGCTGGAACTGGAGGCCCTGCGGCTGGCGGTGGCGGGCAAGGCGGCCGGGTGGACCACCCTGCGCCGGCTCGCCCCGGCCGACGAGCGCCTGGACCCCGTCCTCCTCGACACACTCCTCGACCGGGCCGAACACCAGCGGGACACCGTGGAGGAGTGGCGCGTGCACGAGGCCGAGACAGCCCTCCGCACGACCGTCCCGCCCACCACCTGACCCGGGGCCACGAGCCCACCGCCCCGGCCATCCCTGCCGGGCCGACCAGCCCGGTCGCCCGGCCGACCCCGCCGACCCGCCAGCCCGGCCGGCCCGGCCGGCCCGGCCGGCCCGGCCGGCCAAAGCCGAGTCGGGCCCACCCCGCCGGCCCGACCGACCAGCCGAGTCCGGCCGACCCGCACGGTCCGATCAGTTCGGCTGATCCGGCGGGCCAGGACCGGCCTCCCCGACGGCCCAGCTGCGCCGGCCGTTCGGCCGGCCGGTCCGGCCGGTCCGGCCGGTCTCGTCGGTTCGGGCCTGCGCCGGTCTGACGGAGCTGCCCGCCAGGCACGGGCCCAGGCCACCCTCTCCCCCCTCCCCCACCCGTTCGCCAGAGCGGCTCGGCGGGGCCTTTCGTAGGCTGGAGGGAGCCGTTCCTCCTCGCGGAGGGCTGCCGGCAGGCAGGAGAGGGTCGTGATCGAACTGGCCGCGGTGTTCGCCGTCGCGGGAGCCGCGAGCAACGCCGTGGGCACCGCGTTCCAGCGGAAGGCGGCCTCGACGAGCAGCCACGGCGGCCTGAGGCTGCTCGCGGATCTGGTGCGCCGGCCCTTCTGGGTGATCGGCATGGCCGGCGTGATCTGTGCCGCGCTGTTCCAGAGCCTGGCGCTGGTCAACGGCCCGCTCGCGCTGGTCCAGCCGCTGTTCATCCTGGAGCTGCCGTTCGCGCTGCTGGTCGCCGCGCCGCTGATGCACCGCAGGCTGCCCCCGTGGGGCTGGTGGGGGGTGGGCGGCTGTGTGGCGGGCCTCGCCGTGCTGCTCGTCGCGGCGGCCCCGCACGGCGGGACGGCTCACGCGCCCCTCGCCCGGTGGATCCCGGCCCTGTGCCTGTGTGTCGGCCTGATGGCCGCGGCCGTGCTGCCGGCGGGCCGGGGCCGCCCGCCGGCCCGGCGCGCGGCGCTCCTGGCCGCCGCCTCCGCGACGGGCAACGCCCTGACCGCCGCGCTCCTGAAGTCGGCCAGCGGCACGTTCGCCGACGACGGCTTCGCGGCGTTCCTGAGGTCCTGGCAGACGTACGGCTTCGCGCTCGCCGGTGTCGCCTCCGTACTGCTGCTGGAGAACGCGCTGCAGGCCGGCCCGCTGGCGGCGGCACAGCCCGCGCTGACCATCGGCGACGCGGTGGTGAGCCTGAGCCTGGGCATCACCCTCTTCGACGAGCGGATCCGCACCGGCTGGTGGCTCGTGCCGGAGGCCTGCGGTGCCCTGCTGATCGTGGGGGGTGTGCTGGTCCTCAGCCGGGCCGTGCAGCGCATCACCGTGCTGCCGGTGCCGGCCGAGGAGCAGCATTCGACGGCGTGAGGCGGCTCAGGGAGAGGTGCGCCCCCGCCGGCCCCCCTGGCGCGGCCGCGTGAGCCGTACCTCCTCCACGCCCAGCAGCCCCAGCAGCGGCACCCGGCCGACCCGCTGGCCGGGGTCGATCACCAGCCCGGAGCCGCGGATCAGGTCCAGCAGCAGCTCGGCCAGCGGCATGACCATGTGCCGGCCCCAGCAGCGCTCCGAGGAGTGCCCGAAGGGCAGGTAGCCCGGCGCGGTGTCGGGGTCGAGGCGGTCCCAGCGTTCCGGGCGGAAGGTGTCGGGGTCGGCCCAGAGGGCGGGGTCCCGGTGGGACAGCAGCGGCAGCAGCAGGACGTCGTCCCGTTCGCCGATGCGGCCGTCTATGGCCGGGTATTCGGGCGAGGCCTTGCGCAGGATGTTCCACGAGGGCGGCAGCAGCCGCAGCGACTCCAGGATGATGTTCCGGCCGGACGTGCCGTCGTCGAACGGGAAGCCGAGCCAGAGGGCGTTGGTCACCAGCGTGGAGACGGTGAAGCACACCGGGGCCGCGGCCCTGCGGTACATACCCATCACGTACCGCCGATCCTGGTACCCCCGCGCCCGCGCCGCACGGTTCGCGAGGCCGGTGAGCCGGGCGTCCGGGCGGGGCCAGCCGGGCAGGGCGGCGCCGGCCGCGATCACCGACCAGGTCAGTTTCGGAGTCAGTTCGAGGTTGCGGCTCATCAACAGGCGCAGCCGGCGCGGATCCTGACCGAGTATGAGGTCGCGCAGGAAGAGGTGCCCGGTCAGCGGCCAGGGGCCGGCGAGGTCCACGTCCTTCGGCAAGGGCCTGGCGAGGGCGTCGCGTACGTCGTTGCCGATGGTGCGGGTGACCGTGGAGGCCTCGGTGCGGGTGATGGAACGCCCGTGCAGCGGCTTGAAGGTGGGGCGCTCGGTCTCGGTGGCCCGGCGCGCGGCCAGGATGCGGTCCGCGACCTCGTGTCCCGCGACGCCGACGGTGTCGGGTTCGAGCCGGAAGACGTCCCGGCCCAGGTGGTCGTCGAGGAGCGCGGCCAGCCGCGGGGCGAACACGGTGGCGCGCGCACGCGCGGTGGATGACGGCGGCATGGCTGCTCCGGTACGGGGATGGGGCGGCGGGGGGTGACAGGGCACCGCTGTCCGGCCGGACCGCATCCAGGTCGGCCGGACAACGATGTCGGCGCACCACGGTGGTGCGGGATCAGTACCAGAGGTACCAGGCGTTGGCCTTGAGGCTCTTGGCGGCGGCAACGCGGTTGCGGAGTGCGAACAGAAGCTTCATCACTGCACCTCCCCTCGGGGGCGGACGGATGACACGCGTCGGACCGGACGGAGCCGGTGAAGAAGATCACGTGCCGGCAACGTTCCGGAACCTTCCCGTGGCCGCTCACCGGTTAATCGCGAGGACGCTCAAAAGCGCTGGCGTGCAGTCGATTTCGGACTTTCGCCGATCATCGGCGCTCCGGTTTGACGCATCGCCCGGCAGGCGGGAGCCATGACCGAGGTCCTGACCTGCCGTACTGGTGACGGGAGGCGAAGACTGCCCGGATGCCGGACGCCCGGTCGTGGAGAGCGGACACGCGCCACGTTCCCGCACACGGGATCGGGGCCGGACATTGACCGGATATGCACCACGCGACCGGGCCGCCGGGCAAGGCCGGTTTTTCCTCGAAGGCGGAGCCGCTGAGGACCGCGCGTCGTTCCGTCATGCGCCGCACGCCAGACGACCGGCGCCGGCTGATCCAGTCGCTACTCGGCCCGCACCGGGTGCCGGCTCATGACCGACACCCGGTTGAACGCGTTGATGGTGACGGCCACCCAGACCACCGCCGATATCTGGTCCTCGGTCAGGACGTCCCGCGCCGCCGCCCAGGCGGTGTCGGCCGCAGCCGTGTCCGCCACGGCGGTGGCCGCCTCGGCGAGGGCCAGGGCGGCGCGTTCGGCGGGCGTGAACAGCCCGGTCTCGCGCCAGGCGGCGAGGACGCCGAGCCGCTGCGGGGTGTCGCCCGCCCGCAGCGCTGCCCGGGTGTGCAGGTGCAGGCAGTAGGCGCAGCCGTTGAGCTGGGACACACGGAGGTTGACCAGTTCGACCAGGACCCGGTCCAGGCCCGCGTCGGCGGCGACCGCGCGGACCGCCTCGGAGGTCTGCACCAGCGCGTGGTACGCCTTCGGGCTCTGCTTGTCGATGAAGATCCGCCGCGTGGTGCCGGCCGGCTCGGGACTGGTCAACCTGGACTCCTCCGGATCAGAGTTGTTGAAGTTGAAACTATCACGGCCGCAAGGCGCCTTCCCGCGCTGACGGGCGCGTCGGTGACGTCGTGCATAGCATCCAGGTATGGCAGACATTCCCGACGAATTGGTCAGGCTGGAGCGGTCCGCTGAATCGGAGCGCGCGCATCTGGCCGGCCTGAGCGGCGAGGAGTACGACGCCCAGTGGCAGGCCTGGCGACGGGCGGCCGAGGCGTTCCAGGCCGCGGTGACCGAGCATTCGGCGCACGAGGGCATGTCACGGTACGAGCTGGAGCAGGCGGTGAAGAAGGCGGTCCGGGGCGGGGAGGAGGATCCGGCGCGGTAGACCGGCACGGGCGGCGGCGGCCCGGTAACCGGCAGGCCCCGGGCTGACGGCAGGCCCGGGACGGCAGGCCCGGGACTCCGGCGCGGGCGGTGGCCGGCTCAGCGGTACGGCGGGGCGCGGCAGGCGGGTGCGGCGGCCCGGGTGTCCCCGCCCGCGCCCTGGATGTCTGCGGGAGTTCCGCTGGATGTCTGCGCGCGCTCCTACTCTCGATGCCATGACCTCGCCACTCCGTGCCGCTGCCACGGCCCAGCCGTCCCCCCGGACCCTGACCGCCGCCGTCGTCCAGGCGTCCGCCCCGCTGTTCGACACGCCCGCCGCGCTGGCGCGCGCGGAGGAACTGATCCGGGAGGCCGCCGGTGCGCGGGGCGCCGACGTGGTCGTCCTGCCCGAGGCGTTCCTGGGCGGCTACCCCAAGGGCCTGGACTTCGGCATCACGGTCGGCAGCCGGACCCCGGCCGGCCGTGACCTGTTCCGCCGCTACCACGCCGCCGCCATCACCGTCCCCGGCCCCGAGGTGGACACCCTGGCCGCCGTCACGCGGGAACTCGGCTGCCACGCCGTCGTCGGTGCCGTCGAACGGCACGGCGGCACCCTGTACTGCGTCGCGCTGTTCTTCGGCCCCGAGGGCTGTCTGGGACTGCACCGCAAGCTCATGCCGACCGCCGCCGAGCGCTACCTGTGGGGCCAGGGCGACGGCTCCACCCTCCCGGTCGTCGACACCGGGACGGCCCGCCTCGGCGCGGGCATCTGCTGGGAGAACTACATGCCGCTGTTCCGCACGGCCATGTACGCCAAGGGCGTCGACCTGTGGTGCGCCCCGACGGTGGACGACCGCGACGCCTGGCAGGCCACCATGCGGCACGTCGCCCTGGAAGGCCGCTGCTTCGTGCTCAGCGCCGCCCAGTACCTGCGCCGCGCCGCCCTGCCGGCCGACCTCCACCCGGTCCAGGGCGACGAGCCGGACACCGTCCTGATCGGCGGCGGCTCGGTCATCGTCTCCCCGCTCGGCGAGGTGCTCGCCGGTCCGCTGCGCGACGGCGAGGGCATCCTGAGCGCCGAACTCGACCTCGACGACCTCGCCCGCGCCCGCTTCGACTTCGATCCGACCGGGCACTACGCCCGCCCGGACGTCTTCACCCTCCAGGTCGACGAGTCCGCCCGCACGGCCGTCAGCGGCCTCTGACCGGCAAGGCGTGCCGCCGTCGGGGGTGGCCGAGAGGCTGAGCGGCCCGGATGCCCTGCGTCCGGGTTCCCGTCCGGGTCAGGACGAGACGATGATCCGGCGGGCGCTGTCGCCCGCGTCGACGCACTCCTGGTAGGGGTTCGGGTCGCCCGGACGCTCCTGGCACTTCCACGCGGTCCCGCCGACGCGGAGGGTCGCGGGTGCGTCGCCCGTACGGGAGGCGGCCCTGGTGTAGGCACCCGCCACCTGCAGTGCCGTGGCGCAGGACACGGACGGGCCGGCGGACACCGCCAGCCCGGTGGCCTGGTCCGCCCCGCAGTACGACACGGATGGCTGAGCGGTGTCGGCGCCGCCGCCACCGGTGCCGGCGACCGCGGGGGCCGGGGCCCAGAGGCCCAGCGCCGCGGCCCCCAGCAGGGCCGCGGCCATGCTCCTCCTGATCGAGCGCATAGGGGGTGCCTCCTTCACGGCGACGACGGGGGTGGCCTGTGCGTTCGTCCCCGGGCGGGGCAGGCCGGATGCGCCGTGTACCCAGCCTTCCCCGGTACGCGGACCGCCTACCAGGGTGGCCGGGCCGCCGCGGCCCGTCCGGGAGCGGAGCACGCGGGCGCGGGCGCGGTCAGCGGTCAGCGGTCAGCGGTCAGCGGTCAGCGGTTGACGAAGGTGAGGCTGTTCGCGTCGTAACGGTCGCCCGCGATCCGGCCGGCCGGCGCGGCGGCCTCGATGGCGGCGAGGTCCTCCGCGGTCAGCTCGACGTCCAGGGCCGCGAGGTTCTCCTCCAGGTACCGCTGCCGCCGGGTGCCGGGGATCGGGACCACGTCCGCGCCCCGGTGCTGCACCCAGGCCAGGGCGAGCTGTCCGGCGGTGACGGACTTGGCGGCGGCCAGCTCGTCCAGTTTGGCGACGATCGCCAGGTTCCGTTCGAGGTTGCCGTCGGCGAACCGCGGCTGGCTGCGCCGTACGTCGGTCTCCGCGAGCCCTTCCAGCGAGCTGTAGCGGCCGGTCAGGAAGCCGCGCCCGAGCGGCGAGAACGGGACCAGGCCGATGCCGAGTTCGCGGCAGACCGGGGCGACCTCCGCCTCCAGGTCCCGGGTCCACAGCGACCACTCGCTCTGCAACGCCGAGATCGGGTGCACCGCGTGCGCGCGTCGTATGGTCTGCGCCCCGGCCTCGGACAGTCCCAGGTGACGGACCTTGCCGGCCTGCACCAGCTCGGCCATGGCGCCGACCGTCTCCTCGATCGGCACCTGCGGATCGACCCGGTGCTGGTAGTAGAGGTCGATGTGGTCGACGCCGAGCCGGCGCAGCGAGGCCTCGCACGCCTGGCGTACGTAGGCGGCGTCGCCGCGGATCAGGGTGGGCTCGCCCAGGCGGTTGGCGAAGCCGAACTTGGTGGCCAGCACCACCTCGTCGCGCCGCCCGGCGATGGCCCGCCCGATCAGCTCCTCGTTGTGCCCGAAGCCGTAGAAGTCGGAGGTGTCGAGGAAGGTCACGCCGAGGTCGAGGGCACGGTGCAGGGTGGCGATCGACTGCGCGTCGTCCGTGTCGCCGTAGCCGTGGCTCATGCCCATGCAGCCAAGTCCCTGCGCGGAGACGGCCAGTTCGCCCAGATACCGGGTGGGGACGTCGGTCATGCTGCTGCCTCCTGGGCTCGTCGAACGTTTCCTCTGGACGCTAGTTGTTGGAGCGCACTCCATGTCAAAGGGGAGGTCGCCCCGGCACAGCACTCCTCCCGCCTCGTCGTGGAAGACCTCCGGCCGGTACCGGTGGCCGTCCGGGCCCTGCGCGGGCCGGCAGGCCTACGGGGTCGACCGCGGCGACTCCGTGCGGAACAGGGCACCGGTCCGGTCGTCCGCCGCTGCGAGGAAGCGGGTCGGCGCTGCGAGCGGACGGGACCGGCGGGAACAGCTCCGCGCCGTCCGGCGGCCTCTCGTAGCGCCACATGCCGGCCACCCGGCCGGTGACGCCGTCGAGGACGGCCTCCCCACCGTCGTCGTGCTCCGGCAGGCGCCCCGCGCGTGCTCCGCCCGTGTGAGAGGGAGCAGGCCCCGTTCGCGCAGCGGGCATATCGGGGTTGTCGCCCGCACGCCATCCGAAAGGTTCCGGTATGAAACGCCTCGCGCTTCCCGCCCTGGTCACCGTCGCGGTGCTCGCCTCGGGTGGGACGGCCACCGCCCTCGACGCAGCCGATCAGCCGGGAGGGGAGGCAGCGGTTCCACGGGCAGAGGACTACACCTGGGCCGAGGGCAGGCATGCCGTACTGGCTCCCGGCCAGGCCGGCAGTTCCGAGGCCCAGTGCCCGCCCGGACAAGTGCCGACCGGCGGCGGCTACAACGTCTTCGACGGAGGCGGTATCGACCTCATGGTGAGCACCAACTCGCCGACCACCGACGGGTGGCGCGCCGTGGCCCGGAACACCGGCTCCGCGCACACGGTCGAATTCTGGGCGGTGGTGCTGTGTGCTCCCGGCACACAGACCCGGAGCCCCCGGCTCGCCCCGGTCACCCGGTAGGGGTCGGGCGAGCCCGGAGCGACGGTCACGGATCACGGACCCCGACCGGCGGCTGGGACACGGCCCGGGGCGGGGCAGCGCCCCGGGCGGCCGTCAGTCCGCCGCCGGCAGCACCTGGACGGTGTCTCCGACCGCCCGTTCGCCGGCCGCGTCGGACGGGTGGTTGACCAGTGTGCCGTCGACGGCCATCGCGGTGGAGCCGCCGCCGTCGAGGTTCATCGCCTGCACGGCTCCGAGCGACCTCATGAACGCGGCGGCCTCGTGCAGGGTGAACCCTTCGCTGCCGTTCTTCAGCCGCCCGTCCACCGTCGCGAGGATCAGCCGGCCCCGGCCGTCGATGCCCGCCATCGTGCGCGGCTGGCGGACGTTGGCCCAGGCGTAGCCGAAGGAGGTGTACTCGGGGTCGACCACGCCCTCGGCGGCGGCGTCGATGTCGATACGGCCGTCCTTCAGCAGCGTCGGCGCCGCGCTGACGAGGGAGTCGTCGCCGTCGAGGGTGACGCGGTCGCCGTCGGCGGTGCGGACGACCTCGCCGACCTTGACACGGCGGTTCGGCCCGGCGTGTGCCGCCAGCCAGTCGGCCGCCCGGCCGATGCCCTGCAGCACATGCCCGCCCTCGGGGACGCGCCCGCCGCGCGCACCGGTGGAAAGGACCCGGCCGGACGCGTCCAGCACGACCTGCGCTCCCGGACCGGTCGGCAGGCCGGCCTGGAAGGCATCGGTGAACTGGACCATGTCGTCGGCCAGCCGGCAGGTCACGTCCTGCCAGGGCAGCTCGCTGGGCGTGCTGCCGGGACGGCCGCAGTCCCGGACCGTGCCGGGCACCCGGTTGACGCCCTGGATGGCGTAGGCGGCCTTGCCCGCCCGGGCGGTGACGGTGCTCGTCAGGTCCGCGATCCGGATGCTGCGGCCGCCGTCCTCGATGAGCAGGGCGGACCGGGAACCGGCCGCCATCGACTCCAGTTCCCCCCGGTAGGCGCCGATCCCGGACATGGTGCCCGGGACGCCGTCGCCCGGTGACAGCACGAAGAAGCCGCCGTTGACTCCGACCAGCGAGTGCAGCTTCCGCGCCACCGCCGAGGTGGTCTCACGCTGTGCCACGTTGCCGTCGTGCGTGGCCTCGATGCGTCCGTGGAAGGACTTCGGGTCGATCACCGCCACGTGGACGTTCTCCAGGTCGGCCGGCTCCTGGACGTCGTACCCGGTCCAGGACAGGGTCGTGCGTACCCCGGCCGCGGTGACCGCCGAGGCGGCCGTCCGCGCCTCCTCCTGGGTGGCGTACCGGCCGACCCGCACCCGGTACCCCATCAGCCCGTGCGGAGTGTCGGTGTAGTGCGGCCACTGCACGCTCTCGACGCGCGGCCGGAAGCCCGCCTGGGTGAGCTTGCGGGCGGTGTCGTCGGCCCAGGCTCGGGTGGAGACCTCGGCCCAGGTCACGGGCGCGTCCGGGTCGTTCGAGCTCCACCGGCTGCTGGTCGGCGCCTGCACGGTGACCGTCCAGGCGTGCCGCGAGCCGGGGTGCCGGATGACACCGGTGCGGACCGTGACGCCGGAGGCGACGGTCTGCGTCGTCCACTGCTCGGTCGCCGCCCGGCGCGCCGGTCCCGCCTCCGCCGCACCGGGCAGGAAGGCCGGGACCGTGACGGCGAGCACGAGGGCCGCCGCGAGTCGGGCACGGACACCGGCGGAGCACCGTGCAGCACCCGGGATACGGGTACGACGCATGCGCATGCACCTCACGAAGGGTCGGGGGGCGACCGTGCCCCGAGCACACCTTGACAACGGTGGTCCACTTCACCGGCCGTACGTGACATCCACTGTCTCGCGAACGGAAGGAAACACAACAGCCACGTGAACTCGCCAGTGCCGGAACGGAATCGGCTTCACGCCGCCCGGCTGACGCGTGGCCACCGTGCGCGGCCCGGGTGGCGCGCGTGAGGAGGCGGCCCGCGCCGAGCAGCCGTTCGCGGTCGGTCACCACCTGCTCCGACAGCGCTGTGCCTTCGCCCCTGCGGCCTCCGTTCTGGTCAGGAGACGGAGACATCGGCAGGCACCGGACGGCTGACGCGTTCCCACGAGAACCGCCACGGCGCCGGACTCGTTCTAGACGACGAGCGTGATCGCCGCCCCGGCTCCCCCCAGGCCGAGGGCGACCGCGGCTGCTCCCCAGCCGCCCCTGCCCCAGGGGAAGAGGAAGAGGCGGTCGGCGGACAGGCGGCCGGGGCCGATGGCGGCGACGGACAGGGCGACGACGGCGATGCACACGTTGTACTCGACGCCGCCGTCCGTCTCCCACGCGCCGTGGGCGGCGGTGACCGTCGCCATCGCGTTGATCATGACGCCGATCAGGGCGGCGGCCGCGAGCGGGGTGAGCAGACCGAGGGCCAGGCCGAGGCCGCCGAGCAGTTCGGACAGGCCCCCGATCACGGCGAAGAGCTTTCCCGGGCGGTAGCCCAGCGCCTCGAAGCCCCTCGCGGTCGCGGACAGGCCGTGACCCCCGAAGAGTCCGAAGACCTTCTGCGCCCCGTGCCCGGCCATGTACAGGCCGAAGACCAGCCGGATGAGCAGCAGGCCGCAGTCGGCGGCGGTCGCGAAGGGGGCGGGGGCCGCGGGATGCGTGGCGGGTCCGCCGGAAGGGGCGGAACGGTTCATGATGCGCTTGATCAACATGGCAGTGCTCCGGTGGGAAGGCCAGAGCGGGCGTTTTCCCCAGCTCGGACGGCTGCCGAGCGACCGGTGGAGGCCCGGCTCCACGCAGCGTCGTAGAGCATGCCCCCGTAGGTCCGATCCTTCCGCTGCGGGCGGTGTCGTGCATCCGGGGGACGTGCGCCCGCAGGCGCGCCGTCGACACGGCCTTGACCGCCGGTGCCGGTCCCCCTCGCCCCGGCCGGTTCACTGTTCATCCGTTCTACCGACACTCCCTGGTCATGGTAGGTTCACAGAAAAATCGAAGCCCCGGGTTGCCCGGTATTTTGGAGCGCGTATTCATGCCTGGCGCCACCGTTTCGGTCGTCATCGCCGCGTACAACGCGATGCCGTATCTGACGCAGTGCATCACCTCGGTCGCGGACCAGAGCATCGGCCGTGAGCGGCTTGAGGTCATCGTCGTGGACGACGGTTCGACCGACGGCACCGCCGACGAGCTGGAGCGCCTCAAGGGTGTGTACCCGGAGATGCTGCGCGTCTTCCGGCAGGCGAACTCGGGCGGCCCGTCGGCCCCGCGCAACCTCGGCCTGGACCACGCGACCGGTACGTTCGTGTTCTTCCTGGACGCCGACGACCGGCTCGGCCCCGAGGCCCTGGAACGCATGGTGCGGATGGCCGAGGAGAACGGCACCGACGTGGTGCTCGGCAAGATGGTCGGGGTCGGCGGACGGGGCGCGCCCACGTCGATGTTCAAGCGGAACCAGCCGCGCACGGACGTGTTCTCCTCGCGGGTGTACTGGACGCTCAACCCGATGAAGCTGTTCCGCCGGGAACTGCTGGAGCGGCACAAGCTGCGCTTCCCCACCGATCTGGCCATCGGCGAGGACCAGCTCTTCGTCGGCCCGGCCTACGTGCACGCCTCGGGCATCTCCGTGGTCGCCGACTACGACTGCCTGTACTGGATGCAGCGCGAGGACGGCGGCAACATCACGCTCCGGCTCAAGGGCACGCAGCGGCGGCTGCAGTTCCTGCCGCGCATGGTCGACATGATCCTGGAGCTCGTGCCGCCCGGTCCGGGCCGCGACCACCTGGCGCACCGGCATCTGACCGTGGAGGTCCAGCAGCTGCTCGCCGGCCACCTCGTCCACGAGCCGCGGGAGACGCAGCTGAAGACGCTGGACCGGCTCGCGGAGATAATCGAGCCCCTGTGGCACGAGGGCATGAGCGACCAGCTCTCGGCCATGGCCCGGCTGCGGCTGCACCTGGTGCGCCACCGCATGCTGGACGAGGTGCTCGAACTCGTCGCGTTCGAGAAGCGGCTCGCCCGCTCCAAGGTCGCCACCCCGGTGCTGGTCGACAACGGCCGGGCACTGGCCCGCTACCCGTTCCTGCGCGACCCCGAGCGCGCGATCCCCGACGCGTACTACGACGTCACCGCGCAGCTCGGCCTGCGCCACCACGTCAGCCGCGCCGAGATGGACGGCGGCGTGCTCCGCCTGGCCGGACACGGTTACCTGCACCGTGTGGAGACCCGGGACGTCACCACCGAGCTGGTCCTGCGCGAACGGGACAGCGGGACCGAGTACCGGCTGCCCGTCACGCACACCCCGACGCCGGGGCTCGGCGCGGCCGAGGACGAGGGGCAGTACGCGTACGACCTGGCCGGGTTCGAGGCCACCGTCGACATCGCGACCGCCGCCGGCGGCGAGCCGCTCGCCGACGGACTGTGGGACATCTCCCTCGCGGTCGGCGCGCAGGGGCTGAGCAAGCAGGTCCGGATCGGCAGCAGGCGCGCCGGGGACGTCTCCGGGGAGCCCGGCACCCGTGTGCTGGGCACCGGCGAGGAGCTGCGTGCCGTCACCCTCTACACCACCAAGCCGTACGGCAACTTCACGCTCGAAATCGGCGAGCTCAAGCACAAGGTGCGGCCGCTGCTGCGCGTCGACAAGGACATCCGCTGGGCCGACGGCTCCCCCACCGGGCTGCGCGTCCGCGGACGGCTGGGCCTGGCCGAGCACCCCGCGGACGCCCTCGTCCTGGTCCTGGAGGACGGCACCGGCAACACCGTCGCCCTCGCGGTCCGTGAGGTCGCCGCCGACGGTGCGTTCCACGTCACCGTGCCGGTCGACGCGCTCCCCGCCGGGGTCTGGACGGCGGAGCTGCGGCTCGGCCCGTGGGCCGTGCCGCTGCCCGCCCTCCCCTCGGATCTGGCCCCCGCCAAGTGGCGGCGCCGGGCACTGCCCTGGTACGCCCGGCCGCTGCCCGGCACGACCGACCGCTTCGCGCTCAAGGTCGCGCGGACCGACCTCGTCAAGGGACTCGCCAACCGCCTCAGGTAGCGGGCGGCCCGTCAGGTCGTGGGCCGGGCGCAGGTCACGTCGCGGACCGGGAGGCGTCCGGTCGCCAGGTAGGTGTTGACGGTGGTGTCCACGCAGGCGCTGCCGAACACGCCGTACACCGCGTGCTGGTCGGCTCCGCGCAGGGTCACCAGGCGGGAGCCGGGCCAGCGGTGGCGGACCGACCGGGCGCCGCGGTAGATGGTGCGCGGGTCGCCGGTGGCGTTGACGAGCAGGGCCGGCAGGTCGTCGCGGATCGTGGTGGGGCGTTCGCGCGGCGCGTCCCAGAAGGCGCACGCGTTGATGCCGTTCGCGACGGGCGCGAACAGCCGGTCCCCCGCCCCGGCGCGCCGCAGATCGCGCCAGTACGTCTCCGGGTCGCGGGGTGCGGCCACGTCCCCGCACAGGATGGCCGCCTGCGCGCTGCCGTAGGCGGACTCGTGCCCGGTCAGCAGGAACTCCAGTGCCGAGGCCAGCCACGGGGACGGGGTGACCGTCCGGCCCCCGGCGGCGCGCCGCAGGTCCCGGACGCCCTGTGCGAAGTCGCCGTAGGCCTGGGGGTTGTCCTGGGAGAGCCCGTTGAAGACGAGGACGGGCAGCAGGTGGTCGTCCACCCGGTAGCCGCCCAGGCGCAGGGGTGTGCGGGCCGCGGCGCCGCGGACCGCCTCCACGGTGCCGAGGACGGCGCCGCGGGTGCGGCCCAGCCCGTAGGCCGCGTGGTGGGCGGCGGTCCAGTCGGCCCAGCCGCGCAGGGCGTGCCGGTTGGCCTCCTCCGAGCCCCGCAGCAGCCGCGGGCTGTAGCGGGCGGGGTCCACCACGCCGTCCAGGACGACCCGGTCGACGCGCTGCGGGAACATCGTCGCGTAGACCTGTCCGAGGTAGGTGCCGTACGAGTAGCCCAGGTAGCTGATCCTGCGCTCGCCGAGGGCGGCGCGGACGACGTCCATGTCGCGGGCGGTGTCGCGGGTGGTGGCGTACGGCAGCAGGTCACCGGCGTGGGTGCGGCAGCGGTCGGCGAGGTCCGCGGCGAAGGAGACCATACGGTCGAAGCCGGCGCGGCCGCTGCCGGCTCCGCGGATCATGCTGCCGGTGGGCCACCGGCAGTCCAGCCGGGTGCTGCGGCCGACGAAGCGGGGGTCCACTCCGACCACGTCGTAGCGGGCGGCGACGTCCTTCATGGCCTTGCGGACCCACGGCGGGTCTCCGATCGTCTGTCCGCCGGGTCCGCCGCTGTTGAGCAGGAGCGCGCCGGCGCGGTGGGCGGTGTCGGTGCCCCGGATCCGGGATATCGCGACGGTGATCGTACGGCCGGCGGGGCGGGTGTAGTCCAACGGCACGGTGACGTCGGCACAGCGGGCGCCGGCCTGTTCGAGTTCCTTGCCGGTGGTGTCGTCGGGGCCGAGCAGACAGCTCTTCCAGTGGAGGTGCTGGTGGTGGTAGCGGGCCAGGGGGTCGGCGGCCGGCCGGGCCGCGGCGGGGGCTGCGGGGGCGGCGCCCAGGGTCAGCGCGCCCGCCAGTGACAGGGTGAGGGCTGCCGCGCCCCGGGAGAGGAGGCGGCGCGGGCGCCGGCCGGCGGCCGGTGGGGTGGGGCGGGTCATGCGGGTGTCCTTTCGGTGGACGTGCCCTCGCAGAGGGCCTTGTCGACGACGTCGAGGAAGTCCAGTTCGGCCTGGAGGGTGGCGGGCACCTCGTTCAGGGCGACGGCGACGGCCCGGCCGCCGGGTCCGGTGGCGACGAGCGCGCGGTGGCCGCCGGGCACGGTCCCGGCGTGGCCCCACCAGGTGCCGCCGCACGACAGCGGTGAGGAGATCAGGCCGAGCCCGTAGCGGGCGCCCGGCCAGAGCCGGTCGGGGTCGGCGGCCACCGTGCGCCGCATCTCGGCGGATTGGGGTGCGGGCAGGAGCCGGCCGGCGGACAGCGCGGTGGCGAACCGGGTCAGGTCGGCCGGGGTGGACACCAGGGCGCCGCCGACGCCGCCGAAGGTCGTGTTCCAGTCGGTGCCGTCCACCCGGCGGCCGTCCCCGGCGGTGAAGTAGCTGCGCGAGTGCGGGCCCCGGATGCGGACGGCGTCGCCCGGCCAGTAGGTGTCGTGCAGGCCCAGCGGGCCGATGATGCGGCGGGTGATCTCCGTCTCCGGGCTGTGGCCGGTGACCTGGCGCACGATCAGCCCGGCGATCAGGTAGTTGGTGGTCGCGTAGTGCCAGGTGTGCCGCGGGGGCGGCAGCCGCAGGGCGCGGGCGATGAGCCGGCGCGGCTCGGAGTGGCGGTACCGCAGCCGTTCGATGTGCTGCCACTCGGGGGCGTCGAGGTAGTCGGGCAGCCCGCCGGTGTGCTGGAGGAGCTGCCGCACGGTGATCCGGCGGCCGTCGTGACCGCCCGCGCGGATCAGACCCGGCAGGTAGCGCTCGACGGGCGCGTCCAGGGACAGCCGCCGCTCGGCGGCGAGTTGGAGGACGACCGTCGCGGTGAACGTCTTGGTGACGCTTCCGACCCGCAGCCGGTCGGTGGTGTTCATGGGGCGGCCGGTGCGCAGATCGGCCACGCCGTCGCTCGCCGTCCAGCGGGCGCAGGGCGCGTCCGGGCCCGCGCCGGTGACCAGGACCGCGGCGCCGGCGATCCGGTCGTGCGTCACCAGGTGGTGCACGGACCGGCTGAGCGCCGGGTGGGGGCCGCACGCGCGGGGCGTGTGCTGCGGGGACTGTGCGGCGGCGGCCGGGGCGGTGGTCAGCAGGCAGGCCAGCGCCATGGCCGCGAGCCCGGTACGCCGGCGGACCGCGGAACTCGATAAGAAGATCGCCATGGGACCTCACGCTAGGCACCGCCCGCACCGCGCTCACTCCGGCAGGCAGGCGATTCGGTGCGGGGGGCAGCACCAGCGCGCGCCCGGAGGCGAACCCCCGGGCCCGGCAGCGGATCGCGCCGTCAGACAGGCGTACCAAGGGTGAACCTGGGCGCACGCACCGTCCTCCGGGGCCGGGGGGCTGACACCCTGGACGGGACGGAGGGGTGCGCTCGTGGCCGCTGGGGGCAGGCATGACGGTGGGCGAGGCCGACGGCGGTGCCGTCGGGAGGGTGCCACGGCACGTGGCCTGTGTGATGGACGGCAACGGGCGCTGGGCGGCCCGGCGGTCGCTGCCGCGTACGTCGGGTCACCGTGCGGCGGAGACGACGGTCATCGACGTCATCGAGGCGGCGCGGACGGCCGGCGTCACGTGGCTGAGCCTGTACGCGTTCTCGACCGAGAACTGGCGGCGGCCGGGCGCCGAGGTCGACTTCCTGATGCGGCTGGTGCGCCGCGTGGTGCGCAAGCACGCCCCGCTGCTGCACGCGCGCGGGATCCGCTGCCGGTTCCTCGGCGTGGCGGATCCGCGCATTCCGCCGGCGCTGGCCCAGGACTTCGCCGATCTGATGACGCTGACCGAGCGGAACCGGGGCATGACGCTGACCGTCGCGTTCGATCACGGCGGGCGCAGTGACATCGTCGCGGCGGCACGGTCCCTGATCCGCAGCGGGGTGCCGGCCGAGGCGGTGGACGAGCGGTGCTTCGCCGCACACCTGCCCTTCCCCGACACACCCGACGTGGACCTCGTCATCCGCACCTCCGGTGAGCAGCGGATCTCCAACTTCATGCTCTGGCAGGTCGCTTACGCGGAGTGGATGTTCCCGCCGGTTCTCTGGCCCGACTTCCGGGCGCCGCACTTCCTGGAGTGCCTGCACACCTACCAGCAGCGCGACCGCCGGTTCGGCGGCGTGCCACCTATCGTGGACGGAGAACGGCCGGCGTGACCGAGACGGGCAGTCAGTTCGAGGAGTTATTCGGCGATCCGCGCTGGGCGCCGGCCATCATCCGGGCGACCGTCCTGGAGGCCGCGCACCCCCAGGTCGGCGCGGCCCTCATCGACAGCTCGACGTTCGTGACCCACCCGTGGCGCCGGCTGCGCAACACGGTCGTGAGCCTGCAGCGCATGTTCGGGCCCGACGACGAGGTGCGGCGCAGGGAGGCGGCGCGGCTCAACCGGCTGCACGCCCGGCTGAAGGGCACCGACGCGCACCGCCGGCCGTACGACGCGCTGGACCCCGCGGTGCGGGCCTGGGTGGTCGCGACGCTCTTCGAGAGCGGCGTCACGATGTTCCGGCTGAGCGGGCAGCCGCTGGAGCAGGACGTCATGGAGCGGCTGTACGCCGGGTTCCGGGCGTATCTGGCCGCACTGGACGGCGATGCCGATCAACTGCCGCCCACGCTGCAGGAGTTCTGGCCGTACTACGACCGGGTGATCGAGCAGGAGCTGGAGAACACGGAGGCGATGCGGATCATCCTCTACCGGCTCTTCGACCATCTGCCGGCGCCCCCGCTGCTGCACGGTCTGCCCACCCTGTGGGCGGCCGGCCGCGCGGTCGCCGGTCCGCTGCTCGGTGCGGTCACCGTGGCGTCCCTTCCGGAGCCGTTCCGCCGGAAGGCGGGGCTGCCCGAACTGCCCGGCGCGCAGACCCTGATGCAGGGCGTCTACCTGGGCGCGGGCCTCGCCCGGTTCCTCCCGGACGGCTGGCTCCGGCCCGAGGCCGTCATCGATCTGCTCACCCTCTCCCCCGACAGCGACGACCCCCGGGCCCGGACGATCAGCGCGCTGCGGGACCGGATGAAGCGGGCCGGGGCGCTGGTGCGGCTGCTCGCCCCGCTTCCGCCCGAGCGGGAGCCCGGAACCGCGACCGTGTCGTGGCGCAGCGCGGAGGAGTTCTTCAGGGAGGTGCTGGACCAGACCGGGAACGGCTACCTGGACTGGCCCGACCTCGCCGCCATGGCCCGCGAGATCGCCGGCCGCCTCGACCTGGACGAGCCGGCGGAGACCCGGCTCTACGACGCCTTCGCCGCCTGGTGGCGGGAGCTTCAGGCGGCTCTCGACACCGACGGCGACGGCCGGGTCAGCGCGTCGGAGTACGCGGCGGCCGTGCCCTCCCTCGCCGGTCCCGCGCTGATCAGGGTCGCCGAGGTGCTCTTCGACGTCACCGACGCCAACGGTGACCAGCGGGTCGACGCGGCCGAGTACCGGGCGCTGTTCCGCACGGGGTTCCGCCGGGACGTGCCGGGCGCGGACGGCACGTACACGCGCGCGGAGTTCGTGCGGGGCTTCCTGGCCTTCATGTCGGGCCGGGAGCGCTCGACGCCCTACGACCCGCTGCTCGCCGACGCGTGAGCGGCCCGCGAGCGGGGCGACCTGCCGGGGGTGCCGCGCGGCACCACCGCCGCACCGGGGGTGCCGCGCGGCACCCCCGGTGCGGCGGTGCGTGCGGTCAGCCGAGGCCGAGGGCGCCCAGGGTGTGCTCGGCCATGCGCCGCTCACCGAGGGCGTTGGGGTGGACCGGGACCACGTTCTGCCCGAACAGGAGCGGCTCGATCCACCGGGTGCCGACGGGCTGGCAGGCGTCGTGCCCGGCGGAGGCCTCGGCGAAGTCGACGTAGGTGGCCCCCGTCTCCTCGGCGGCGCGCCGGACCACGGTGTCGAGGTGTGCCTGGAGGGCGTGCAGGTAGGGCACGTCGCCGGTGGCGACCGGCAGTCTGACGAAGCAGGAGGGGTCGGCCGTGGCGGGCGTGATCCACGGGTAGCCGAGCACCGCCACCCGGGCGTGGGGGGCCTTGGCGCGGACGCTGCGGAGGGCGGACTTCAGTGCCGGATAGGTGGTGGCGTCGATCTGGTCGTCGAAGGACGTCCCGTACCGGTCCTTGCACGGGCTGCCGTGGCCGCCGCTGAGGACGCCCGCGGTGCCGCACGCGACGATGGCATTGATGAAGGTGCCGTTGTCGTTGCCGCCGATCGTCAGGGTGACCAGGTCGGTGTCCGCGGTGACCGCGTCCGCCTGCGGGGCGACGCCGGGGTACTGGGCCTCGGTGAAGTCCTTGGTCTGGGCGGCACCGCAGGTGACGTCCGTCAGACGCGCCGCCGTCCGCGCGGCGATGACGTGGGGGTAGTTGGCCGTGGAGCGCAGGCAGAGCGGGCTGGTGACGTCGACGGGGAGAACCCCCGAGGCGGCGCTGTAACTGTCCCCCAGGGCGGCGTAGTTCAGGGGTGTCGTGGCTTGGGCGGGGGCCGTGGTGAGGCCGAGGGCCAGCGCGCCGGCGGCGGCGGAGGCCGCGGTGAGGAGGCGGCGCAGGGCGTGCAGGGGCATGTGGTGCTCTCCCTTCTCGGGACGGGGACACGGGACGGCCGGGCATGGCGGTGCCGTGGGTGGGGTGGATCGCGAGAACGGGGCGGCTCGATCGAGCAGAGGTGTGCGGGCCGGCCGTGGGACGCCGGCCGCGGGTACGACGGGGTTACCGTCGGGTACTACCGCTAGGCAATGTGAGGCCGCCGCGGAGCGGAGTCAACATTGCGGACAGAACTTTTGAAAAACGTACGGCCTGATAATCCACCCGGATTCGGGGCACCCGTAGGTCAGGAGCACCACCTTCACCGGCTGGAGGCACGACATGATCGCCCTCGGCATCATCCTGCTCATCATCGGCTTCCTCACAGGCATATCGATCCTGTGGACCATCGGCGTGATCCTGCTGGTGGTGGGAGCCATCCTGTGGATCATGGGAGCCATGGGCCACGCGGTCGCCGGACGGCGCCACTATTGGTGAGCGGCGACATGTGATCCCTCCCGGCGGGCGCTGATCTCAGTGCCCGCCGCGGCGGGCACCCCACTGCGGCCCACCGGAGGAGCGTCCGGCGGGCCGCCGGTCATGCGTGGAGCCGGCGACCGTCGTCGGTGCCTCGTCACCGTCCGGGTCCGTCCTTGCCGTCGGTACGGCGAGCCCACGCCGTCCCGCCCCCGACTCCCGCCCAACGCTCCGCCTCCGCACGGCTGCTGCCCACGGTTGCCGGCCCCGCGCGCCGGGTGACTGTCGCGGAAGTGCCGCGGAATTGTCCGTGATCCGTAACAGCGGGATCCTCCGCTCAACCGTCGCCGTCCTGCCAGGTGCCGAGCACATCGGCACGGCACAACGCGGACACGGCAGGGGGCGGGACGGACATGGCGCGGCATGGTGGACGGGGATGGTACGGGCGGGTGGTCGCGGCGGCGGTGGGGGTGACGGCGGTAGCCGCCGCCACCTCGGTGTGGACCGCTCAAGCGGGCCAGAGCGGCGGCGGCTCCGCCCCCAAGGCCGCCCGGCCCGCCGCGAAGGCGGCGCCCGTGTCCGCGGTCATCGCCCACTCCTCCGACCGGGGCGAGCACGCGGTCAACATCACCATCGACGACGGCCCGGACCCGGTCTGGACCCCGCAGGTGCTCCAGGTGCTGCGGGACAACGGCGTCAAGGCGACGTTCTGCATGGTCGGCACCCAGGCCCAGGCGCACCCCGACCTGGTCAAGCAGGTGGTGGCCGCCGGGCACCGGCTGTGCGACCACACGGTGTCGCACGACACGACCATGGACACCAAGCCCGAGTCCTACCAGTCGCAGCAGATAGTCGACGCGGAACGGCAGATCACCAAGGCCTCGGGGGGCGTGCGCCCGATGTACTACCGGGCCCCGGGCGGCGCGTTCACCCCGTACAGCCGGAAGCTGGCGGCCTCCCACGGGATGCGGCCGCTGGGCTGGAACGTCGACTCGAAGGACTTCGAGCGGCCGGGCAGCGGCGCGATCGTCACGACCGTCGAGCGCGAGCTGGCCAACGGTCCGACGATCCTCTTCCACGACGCGGGCGGCGACCGCTCCCAGACGGTCGTGGCGCTGCGCACCCTGCTGCCCTGGCTGAAGCAGCAGGGCTACGCCTTCGGCTTCCCGGTGCGCTGACCTGCGGGCGGGCGCCGATCGACGGCGGCGGTCCGAGCACGCCCCTGACGTGCGAGGATGAAAATATGGACATCCCGCGCAGGGAGGATCGGCCGCGCATCCGCACGGATGCCACCGTCCTGCTGGAGGACAGTACGGAGGAGCTGTACGAGTCCGCACCGTGCGGTTACCTGTCCACGCTGATGGACGGCACCATCGTCAAGGTCAACAGGACGCTGCTGGACTGGCTCGGCCTCTCCCGGGAGGAGGTCGAGCACGGCAGGCGCTTCACCGACCTGCTGACCGCGGGCGGCAGGCTCTACCACGAGACCCACTACGCCCCGCTGCTGCGCATGCAGGGGCATGTGGGCGGGATCGCGCTGGACATGAAGGTCGCGGACGGGTCCCGGCTCCCCGTCCTGATCACCTCGACCGTGAAGCACGACGCCGACGGCAGTCCCCTGCTGGTCCGCACCACCGTCTTCGACGCCACCGACCGCCGTTCCTACGAGACCGAGTTGCTGCGCGCACGCCGCACGGCCGAGGAGGCCCTGCGCCAGGCGGAGGCCGACCGCGAGCAGCTGCGCGAGGCACTGGCCGTACTGCAGCAGAGCCTTCTGCCGGCCAGTCTGCCGGCCGTGCCCGGCGTGGAGACCGCCGCGCACTACCACACGGCCTCGTCGATACAGGTGGGCGGCGACTTCTACGACCTGTTCCCGCTCGGTGACGAGCGCTTCGCCTTCTTCCTCGGCGACGTCTGCGGGAAGGGCCCGCAGGCCGCGACCGTGACCTCCCTCGTGCGCTACACCCTGCGCACCGCGGCCCTGCACCGTCCGGACCCCGAAAGCGTGCTGTCCACCCTGAACGCCGCGCTGCTGGAGCGGTACGGCGGCGGGGACCCGCGGTACTGCACGGCCGTCTTCGGCATCCTGGCACCCGAGGGGCGGAGCGTCCGCGTCCACCTGGCCTCCGGCGGGCACCCGCCCGCGCTGCTGCTCCGGGCGGACGGCGGCGCCGAGTACCTGCGGACACCCGGTGGGCTGCTGATCGGGGCCTTCCCCGACGCCTCCTTCACGAGCGCCCGCACCACCCTGCGCCCCGGCGACACGCTGCTGCTGTACACCGACGGCCTCACCGAGGCGCGCACGGGGGAACGGGACGAGCTGTACGGCGACGACGCGCTGCACTCGTACGCCGGTGAGCTGGCCCCCGCCGGCCCACGCGCCGTGATCGACGCCCTCGTGCGTCTCCTGGTGAGCTTCGGTGACGGGCTCGACGACGACACCGCCCTCCTCGCCCTGGGGCGCCCGCGCCGCTGCGGCCGCTGACCCTGGGACCATGGGCGTGTGGACGTGCTCGCACTGGCTCCGACGCCCCGGACCGCGGTGGCCTGGCTGCCGCCGCCCGGACTGTGGCCGGTGATCCAGGAGATCCGCCGGGAGCACGATCCGCAGGTCCGGCGGTGGCCGCCGCACGTGAACCTGCTGTTCGGCTTCGTACCGGAGGAGGAGTTCGAGCGGGCCGTACCGCTGCTCGCCGCGGCGGCGGCAGAGAGCACGGCGTTCCAGGCGCGCCTGGCCGGTGTGCGCTGGTTCCGGCACCGGCACTACGCGACGGTGTGGCTCGACCCGGCCGCGGCGGACCCGGCGCCGTGGTCCCGGCTGCACCGGGAGCTGGAGTGGCGGTTCCCGCTCTGCCAGGGGCGCGGGGGGCGGTTCACCCCGCATCTGTCCCTCGGCCGCACCCGGGACCCGAAGCGGCTGGCCGCCGAGTGTGCCGTCCGGCTGGGCGCGCTGTCGGCACCGGTCGAGGAGCTGGTCGTGCTGTCCCGGCGCGACGAGGAACCCATGCGGCCCCGCGCCGTGATCACCCTGGGCACGGGCGAGGTCCACCGGACGCGGGAGCCGTGAGAAGCCCGCCCCGGAACGGGGAAGGCGCCCCCCGCCGGGGGCGCCGTCTCGTGCGCGGCCGGCCGGCGTGCCCGGCCCGAAGCTGCCTGAGCCCCGCGCGCACCCGGTACCCGGTCGACGCGGGCGGGAAGCCGCCCGGTGGCCGGGCGCCTTGGGCCGGATGTGCCTCCTGGGGCCGGACGGTCCTCGACGCGTCCGGTGCCGGGCCGGGGGCCGCGTGCGGCCGCCGGCGCGCCTGCGTGAGCCCCCGGTTCCGGGCCGGCCGGCCGCTTGCCGTGGTGGTGCGCGGGTCAGGGCAGCGGGGTGCCGCCGGTCGCGTTGAGGATCTCGCCGGTGATGAAGCTCGCCTCGGCGGAGGCCAGATAGACGTAGGCGGGGGCCAGTTCGGCGGGCTGGGCCGGGCGGCCGAGCGGGCTCTGCTTGCCGAAATCCGCCGTGTCGGGCATGGTCGCCGGGATGAGCGGGGTCCACACCGGCCCCGGTGCGACCGCGTTGACCCGGATGCCGCGCTCGGCGAGCATCTGGGCCAGCCCGTGCGTGAAGGTGACGATCGCGCCCTTGGTCATCGCGTAGTCCAGCAGGTGCGGACTGGGCTGGTAGGCCTGTACCGACGTGGAGTTGAGGACACAGCCCCCGGCCGGGATGTGCGGCACGGCGAACTTGGTCAGCCAGAACATCCCGTACAGGTTCGTCCGCATCACCCGGTCGAACTGCTCGGTGCTGATCGCCTCGATGCCGTCCGGCTGGGACATCTGGTAGGCGGCGTTGTTCACGAGGACGTCGATGTGGCCGAACTCGGCGACCGCGCGGTCGATCAGCGACCGGCAGTTGTCCTCGTCGCGGATGTCGCAGGACACGGCGACCGCCTTGCGTCCCGCTTCCTCCACCAGCCGGGCCGTCTCGCGGGCGTCGTCCTCCTCCTCGGCGAGGTGGGTGAAGAGCACATCGGCACCCTCGCGGGCGAAGGCGAGGGCGACCGCCCGGCCGATGCCGGAGTCCCCTCCCGTGATCACGGCCTTGCGGCCGTCGAGACGGCCGGAGCCGCGGTAGGACTCCTCGCCGTGGTCGGGCGGCGGGTCCATGGGGCCGGTCCAGCCCGGGTGCGGCTGGTTCTGGGAGGGGAAGTCGGGGCGGGCGTGCTGTGTGACCGGGTTCGGCCGGTCACCCTGCTGGTCCGTCACGGTGCCTCCTGCGTCTCGGGGGGACGGAACAGGCGACCGGGTTCCCTGCTCGGGCCGGGTGAAAAGCGTCCGTACGGGTCAGGCCCTGGGCGCGTCCTGGCCGGTGGCGCGCAGGTGGTCCCTGCGGGCGAGGTTGTAGATCCGCAGGAGGTGCTTCGCCACGGCGCAGTGCGCGGCGTCGGCATGGCACTGGCGGCAGGTCCGCATGTGCTGCTCATAGGTGAAGCGCGCGTTGTCCAACGCGTCGTTGACAGAAGACATCGACTTCTCCGGGCAGGGCGGCGACGGGGACGGCGCCGAGTTGACTGACTGGTACACCCGGAACAAGGTGATCATGTTACTGGCGGTACTGGGAAACTCGTACTGTCGGCTGCGGCGGATTCCGGACAGCCCCTTCCTGCGCCGGGGCTTTCACCCTGGCGGGGCACAGCCGGCCCGGGACTGCCGGGAGGACACCGGGACGCCCTGGCTCCAGCCGCTGGGACCCGCGCACGCCCTGCTGGAGACCGCGCACCACGCCCGGGCCACGGCAGCCGATCCGGCCGACCGCGCCGCGGTCGCCGATGCCGTGGCCCGCACCCGGCTGGACACCATCGCGGGCAGCCTCGACTGGACGACCGGCCCGGCACCCGACATCGCCCTGCCGCCCCTGACCGGTGGCCAGTGGCAGCCGGGACCGGACGGCCCCCGCCTGACCGTCGTCACCAACGCCGGCCACCCGGAGGTACCCCTGCCCGGAGACCTGACTCCGGCCCGCTGAGCACCGCCGAGGGGCACGGGCGACGGCCGGCGCCGGCACCGCCCGCACACTGCGGCGGCTGCGAGGAGGCCCGCGGACCCAGGGGGTCGCGGCGCACCGGGCGGGGCGCACATGGGACCGCCGGCTCACGCCGGTGCGCCCCACCGCGCCGTCCGTGGGCCCGGTGCACGCGCCGGGTGACGAAGTGCCCGACCGGCCGGTGGAGTTGACGGTGACCGGCGGGAGGTCGTGCACCGGGCGCAGGCGGATCCCGGTTGGTAAGATCGTCGTACGGCATCGCGTGTCGGTCACCGGCCGGGTGAGGCATGGAGGTGCCGGGAGATTGCCCTCGGAGGCATTCCTTCCATGTCAGTCGAGTTGAACCACACCATCGTCCACGCCCGGGACAACCGGGAGTCCGCCGCGTTCCTGGCCCACATCCTCGGGCTGGAGACCGGGCCCGAGTGGGGTCCGTTCGTCCCCGTCGCGACGAGCAACGGGGTGACCCTGGACTTCGCCACGATCCCGGCGGAGTCGATCGTCATGCAGCACTACGCCTTCCTCGTGTCCGACGAGGAGTTCGACGCGGCCTTCGCCCGGATCCGGCAGGCAGGCCTCACCTACTGGGCCGATCCGCACGGGAAGCAGCCGGGCGAGATCAACCATCACCACGGCGGCCGGGGCCTGTACTTCACGGATCCGGCCGGGCACGGGATGGAGATCATCACCCGTCCCTACGGCAGCCACCAGCAGCCGCCGCGGTCCTGAGGAAAGGGCAGGCCGGGGCCTCGGTCCCGGCCTGCCCCGGCGTCCCGCCCCGGCCGGGCCGCACGGCACACTGTCGGCATGGACGACTTCCGCCCGGTCCACCGGGACCCCGCTCCGGAGCGGTACGGACGGCTGCGGGTGCAGAGCGACCTCTCCCCCGCCGACTGGCTCACCGTCCACGGTCCGTGGCGGGCCGCCATGGGCACGGTCGCGGGCGTCGCGGCGCCGGGCTTCGCCGCGTACGCCCGGATCCTGCACCCGGCCCGGCTCGACGAGCGGCCCGTGCGCTGGTCCACCGTGGCCGCCGCCCACGGCGCGCGGGTCACCCCGGTCACCCGCTGGCACGAGGTCATCGGCGCGGACGGGGAGTACGTCAACCGCCCGGACCCGGGCCTGCCCGGCGTGTGGGACGAGCAACCCGACGAGGGTCCGACCCCGCCGGAGGTCGCACGCGCGCTGCTGCCCGTGCTGGCCCGGCACACCACGACCGCGGAGGAGTGCTGGTTCGGGCTGTGGAGCGGGTACGGCCGCTGGGACTGGGAGCGCTTCCCGACCTTCGAGACGCCGGGCCGGGACGAGGTGCTGCTCGCCGGCCGGCTGGCCGACGCCGTCTCCCCCGTGTCCTGGGACGGGTTCGCCGAGCTTCCCGACCTGTGGTGGCCACGGGACCGCTCCTGGTGCCTGGGCGCAGACGTGGACCTGGTCAGCACCTACGTCGGCGGTGCACCGGAGCTGATCGCCGACCTGCTGGCCGCGCCGGACCTGGAGGCCCATCCCGTGCGCCCGGCGGACCCGGTCGGCTGAGCACTCCGCTCGGGCCGGTCGCTTCGAAACATTTCGCTCGGAAACCCGAATGATGCGAGGGGTATTGACGGCCGGTCACCCCCTCCTATCATCCAGAGCATCCGGGAAGCCGACCGCTGTTCGGCAGGTCAAACGGCTGATCTCGTCCTCCCGGTATGTCATGCGCATGGCATCAAGCCCGCTCGCAACGATCGACCGTACGAGGAGAAGCATGAAGTGTCCCCAAAGGCCGGGCCGGCGCCTGGCCTCCTTCTTAGGCACGTTCGCCGCCGTCACCCTCGCGGTGAGCGGAACGGCCGGCGCGCAGCCCGCACCGCTGCAGGCGGGCACCCTCGGTGCCCAGGCCGCCCAGTCGGGGCGGTACTTCGGCACCGCGGTGGCCGCCGGAAAGCTGGGCAACGGAACGTACACCGCGATCCTGGACCGGGAGTTCAACGCGGTCACGCCCGAGAACGAGATGAAGTGGGACGCCACGGAGCGCTCCCGGGGCTCGTTCAGCTTCACGGCCGCCGACCAGATCGTCGGCCACGCCGTCGCACACGGGCAGCGCGTCCGTGGCCACACCCTGGTGTGGCACTCCCAGCTGCCCGGCTGGGTCGGCTCGATCTCCGACGCCACCACCCTGCGCAGTGTGATGCGCAATCACATCAGCCAGGAGATGGCCCACTTCAAGGGCAAGGTGTACGCCTGGGACGTGGTCAACGAGGCGTTCGCCGACGGCGGCAGCGGCGCGCACCGCGCCTCCGTGTTCCAGAACGTCCTGGGCGACGGCTACATCGAGGACGCCTTCCGCACCGCCCGCTCGGCCGACCCCGCGGCCAAGCTCTGCTACAACGACTACAACATCGAGAACTGGTCGGACGCCAAGACGCAGGGCGTGTACCGCATGGTGCGCGACTTCAAGTCCCGTGGCGTGCCGATCGACTGCGTGGGCTTCCAGAGCCACTTCGGCTCGTCCGGGCCGCCCGCGAGCTTCCAGACCACGCTGGCGAACTTCGCGGCTCTCGGCGTGGACGTGCAGATCACCGAGCTGGACATCGCCCAGGCGCCGGCGAGCGCGTACGCGAACACGGTGAGGGCCTGCATGAACGTGGGGCGCTGCACCGGCATCAGCGTGTGGGGCATCCGGGACAGCGACTCCTGGCGCAGCGGGGAGAACCCGCTGCTGTTCGACGGCGCCGGCAACAAGAAGGCCGCGTACGGCGCGGTGCTGTCCGCGCTCGGCGGTACGGCGGCGGCACCGCCGGCCCCCGCCGCGCTGCCGTCGAGCTGACGCCGGTCCTCCGGCAAGCAGCTGATCCCGCCGAAGCCGGACACGACCCACACTGGCGGCTCGGCCTGCTGACGCAGGCGAACTCCGCCTGCTGAACGGCCGGAAGCGGGACGCCGTCCAAGCGGCGTCCCGCCTTCCCGCACCGCCGTGCACCGGCTACGGGTTCACGACGCTCCCGCCGAAGGTCACCGCGAGGTGGCCGTCGGAGGCGAAGGACCAGCCGAGGGCGCCCGCGTACGAGGAGCAGCGGGAGCCGTTGCTGCCGGTCCAGAACTGGTTGGAGCTGTCGGCGTTGCCGACGGTCTTGTCGTTCGAGCCGCTGACGGCGAAACGGCACGAGGTGTTCGTGCGGAACACCGACGTGCCCGCGTCGAACGAGAAGTTGCGCTGGGCGTTGTCGATGCCGACGTTGCTGGAGATCGTCATCGTGCCCGGGTTGCTGTTGTAGGTGAACCCGTGGTGGCCGTTCCTGTAGGCGATGCTGTGCTGGACCACGTGGTTGACGGCGATGCCGTCACCGCCGAGCTTGTAGCCGTTGCGGTCGCCGTTGGAGTTGACGGTGCCGTCGCTCAGGGTGCCGTTGCCGTA
Source organism: Streptomyces sp. NRRL S-1022 (assembly GCF_000720135.1). Lineage (GTDB taxonomy): Bacteria > Actinomycetota > Actinomycetes > Streptomycetales > Streptomycetaceae > Streptomyces. The sequence continues at coordinate 52,139 of NZ_JOIU01000024.1, forward strand.
GGAGAGGGAGTACTCGATGGTCACCGGTCCGATGGCACCGGTGTCCGTCTTGGTGAACAGGTCCCAGCCGTCGTCGATGTTGTTGTGCGAGACGTCGTAGCGGAAGACGTTCCCGGTCCCGGTGGTCAGCTTCGCGGCGAAGCCGTCGGCGTCCTCGCCGTCGGAGTCGGCGTTGTCGTGCGACTCGGAGCTGACGATCAGGTTGTTCGACGGCCACTGGGAGCTGGGCGTGGTGGAGGTGATCCGGCCCAGCTGCAGCCCGGTGTCCCGGTTGAACGCGGTCACCACCCGCTCGACGACGTTGTTGCTGCCCCCGACGCAGATCCCGTTGTCACCGGCGTGCTCGACGGTCAGGCCGTACAGCCGCCAGTAGTCGGCGTTGAGCTGGATGCCCCGGTTGGACGGGCTCTCGCTCTGCCCCGAGAAGTTCAGTACGGGCTTCTCGCCGGGGTAGGCGGACAGGGTGGTGCGGGCGCCGGAGCTGCCGTTCGCGCCGGCCGGGATGGTGATCGTGGAGGAGTAGTTGTACGTCCCGCCGCGCACGTAGATCGTGCCGCCGGGGGTGATCCGGCTGATGGCCGAGGTGAGCGTGGTGGGGGCCGACTCGGTGCCGGCCGCGCCGTCGGTGCCGTTCGGTGACACGTAGAGCACGGCGCCGGCCGCCGCCGTGGACACGTCGGCGTCGAGGTAGTCGAGGTTGGGCAGGCCGTCGGCGGTGGTCGGGGTGAGCCGGATGGTGTTGGCGCCCGCCTTCACCGGCACGGTCAGCGTCTTGGTGGCCCAGGTGCTCCAGGCACCGGTCGCCTCGAACGAGGCCGTGGCGGCCGTCGTGCCGTTGACCGCGACGGTCCCGGGCCGGGCGGCGGTCGTGCCGTTGGCGAAGCGGAAGCCCAGGGTCGCGGTGCCCGCACTGGCGGCGTTCACGGGGAACTGGACGTATCCACTGATGGCGTTGGCGCCGTTGCAGAAGCCGCTGCCGGAGTAGCCGGTCCAGTCGGAGTCGATGGTTCCGGTGCAGACCGCGCTGGAACTCTCTGCCTCGATGACGGTTCCCCCGCTCGAACGGAGTGCGAAGTGGGGGAGGGCGGTGGCGGCCACGGCCGTGGGGCCGGACAGCGCGACGAGCGCGCCGGCGAGCAGACCGGCGCACGCGATGGCTGGTCTCATTTGCATCGGCTTGTCTCCCTGCGGGTTGGCTTCGCTGTACGGATGCGAGTGGTCCAGGGGGTGAACCCGACGCCCGGTCGTGGCATGGTAGGGAGCGCGGGGAAAGCGCTTTCCCCTGGACTTCCCCGACGGTAGAGAGACGTCATGTACGCGTCAACCGTCGCGTACATGATTTCTATTCAGATTTGTGAATCCCTGTGGGAGTTGGGGTGCTACTCGCCGGGGGCGAGGGTGCGGGCCAGGACGGCCGCCGCGTCGGCGATCAGCGCCTGGTCCACCGGGGCGTCCGGGGTCGCCTTGCCGGACAGGACGGCCAGCACGAGGGGGGTCCCCCGGGTCGTCCAGGCCACGCCGATGTCGTGGGCGCTCGCGTAGTCCCCGGTGCCCGTCTTGTCCGCCACGACCCAGTCCCCCGGCAGGCCCTTGCGGAACCGGTCCGCGCTGGTCGCGGTGCCCTTCAGCCAGGTGACCAACCGCTCGCGGTCGGCGTCGGCCAGCGCCCGGCCCAGGGTGACGCGCTCCAGGCTCCCTGCGATCGCCTCCGGGGTCGTGGTGTCGCGCGGGTCCCCGGGGACCGCGGTGTTCAGCTCCGGCTCCCACCGGTCGAGCCGGCTCACCGCGTCGCCGAGCGACCGGAGGAAGCGGGTGAGACCGGCCGGGCCGCCCACCTCCCGGAGCAGCAGGTTGCCGGCCGCGTTGTCGCTGTACCGGATGGCCGCCGCGCACAGGTCGGCCACCGTCATGCCGGTCACCTGGTTCTCCTCGGTGCGCGGCGAGTTGGGCATGAGGTCGTGTGGCGGATAGTGCACGACCCGGTCCAGCGGCGCGCAGCCGCCGTGGTCGCGCAGGACCGCCGCGGCGGCGAACACCTTGAACGTCGAGCACATCGCGAACCGCTCCCCCGCCCGGTGGGACACCGTCCGCCCGGTGCGGACGTTGCGCGCGTAGACACCGAGCCGGGCGCCGTGACGCCGCTCCAGCTCGGCCAGCTCCGCCTGCCCCGCGCGTACCCGGGCGTCCGGGGCGGCGGTCGCGGCCGGCCCGGAGAGCGCCGTGGCGGCCATCGCGGTGCCGGTGACCGCGAGGCCGGCCCGGAGCAGGCGGCGGCGCGGCAGCGGGTTGGGTCGGTCGGTACCGGTCATGGGTGTGGTCCTCCCAGTCGTCCGTCGTCGGTGCGGATCTCCGACGAGGGACAGCGAAACAGCAGGCGGGCACCCATGTCCAAGAGTGAACTTTGAAGATCCCATGCCTTGTTGATATGAGTGCCCGGTGGATCTCCTGGCACATCTGGACGCGTACGTGGCGACGGCCGAGGAGCAGAGTTTCTCCCGGGCGGCCGACCGGCTCGGCATCGCCCAGCCGCTGCTCAGCCGCCGTATCAAGACGCTGGAGGAGCACTTCGAAGGCCTGCTCTTCGACCGGTCGCGGCGGCAGATCGCGACCACCGAACTGGGCGTGCTGCTGCTCCCGTACGCCCGGGACGTACTGGACCGGGCCCAGCGGCTGCGGCAGGTCGCCCGCTCGGCCCGGCGGTCGCGGGTGTGTGCCGTCGGCGTGCCCGCGGACTGCGCCCCGGCCGCGCTGGCCCGTGGCCTCCGCGCCGGCACCGAGCGCGGCGTCGCCCTCGGCATGCGCGAACTGCCACCGCCGGACCGGGTCTCCGGCCTGGCCGACGGCTCGCTCGGGTACGCACTGGTGCGGGGCGCCCCGGAAGAGGCCGCGTTCCGGGTGCCGTTGGGACTGGCGTCGGCGCCGTCGCAGGACGGCACCGCACTGCACCGGGTCCACCTCGAAGAGCTGCGGCCACGCCGCACTCGCGCCACCGCCCGCACCGCACCCCCGCCCCTGCTGCTCCTGACGGAGGACCAAGTGCCGTACTTCGAGGACAGACTGGCACGCGCCGCGGCTCGCGCGGGGCTGCCCGAGGGCCGGATCCGGCCGGCCGGGCCGGCGGCCACCGCGCTCGCCGAGACCCTGGCCGGCAGCGCGCTGCTGCTGTGCACGGAACCGTTCGCCCGGCAGCACGGGGCCCACTGGGCCCCCCTGGCCGACCGCGCCCTGCACCGCGGGTACGACGTACGCGCCGCCCCGGGCCGGAACGGGGCCGGTGAAGTGCCGGGCTGGCTGGCCGCGTCGCTGGCGGCGGCCGTGGGCGCCGTACCCGCCCGGCGCGCCGAACCGGGACCCGGGGCCGGGAGCGAGGACCCGCGCGCACGGCTGGCGGCACGCGGGTGAGCGCGGCAGCCGCGCACCACCCGGTGTACACCGGCGACGACACCGCCCTGCTGGACGTCGCCGAGGCGATCGCCGCGGACTGGGCGGCCCTCGGCGTCCGCGGTTCCTTCCTCGCCCGCAGTCTCGACACCGGCCGGCAACTCGGCTTCGACGTCGACGAGCCGACGCCCCTGGCATCGGTGGTGAAGGTCCCGCTCGCCCTCGCCGTGCTGGAGCGGATCGCGACCGGCGACCTCGATCCGGCGCTCCCGGTGACGGTGGACCCGGGCACGAGCAGCGTCGGCCCCACCGGGCTCGCCGCCTTCCGGCACCCCGCCACCGTGGCCGTCGCCGACCTGGTCCTGCTGATGCTGTCGGTGAGCGACAACGCCGCCGCGGACGCGCTGCTCGGCCTGGTGACGGTGGCGGACGTCGACGCCCGGCTGCGCGCGTGGGGGTGCGACGGCATCCGGATGCGGCACCGGATGAACCACCTGTACGAGTGCGCCGCCGGGGCCGCCGGAAACGACTTCTCCCTCGCGCTGGAGCTGGCCGTCCGGGACGAGCGCGCGGGCCGGCACACCATCGAGACCCTGGACCCGGCGCACGCCAACGCCGGCTCGGCCGCGGCTCTCGTCGCACTGCTGCGCCGCGTGTGGTGCGACGAGATCGCCACTCCCCCGGCGACGGCCGAGCTGCGCCGGCTGATGGGGCTCCAGGTCTTCACGCAGCGGCTGGCGGGCGAACTGCGGGCGGACACGCTCCGGTGGAGCGGGAAGACCGGTACGTTCCTGCATCTGCGGCACGAGATCGGGGTCGTCGAGGCGGAGTCCGGCGAGCGGGTGGCGATGGCGGCGCTGACCCGTTCGGTGCGCCGGGCGGGGCTCGCTCCGGACATCGACCTGGCGATCGGGGTGGCGGGGCGGGAGGCGTTCGAGGCGCTGCGGGGTTAGGGGCGGCTCGCGCCCGGGCGGCGGAGCCGCTCGTTCGTCAGGGCAGCAGGCGTTGTTCCTTCGCCACCGCCACCGCGCCCGCCCGCGTGTCCACGCCGAGCTTGTCGTAGATGCGGCGGAGGTGGGTCTTGACCGTGGCCTCGCTGATGTGGAGGGCGCGGGCGATGGCGTGGTTGGGCAGGCCCCGGGAGAGGTGGGCCAGGATGTCGCGTTCGCGTGGCGTGAGGGAGGGGCGGGGGTTGCGCAGGCGGGACATGACCCGGTCGGCCACGGGTGGTGAGAGTGCCGGGCGGCCCTGGGCCGCGGCGTGGACGGCCGTGAAGAGGTCCTCGGCGCGCTCGGCCTTCAGCAGGTAGCCGGTGGCGCCGGCCTCGATGGCGCGGGTGACGTCGGCGTCGGTGTCGTACGTGGTCAGGACCAGGACGTGCGGGGCGGGCGGGGTCGCGCGCAGACGGCGGGTGGTCTCCACGCCGTCGATGCCCCCGCCGAGTTGCAGGTCCATCAGGACGACGTCCGGGGTGGTCTTGCGGGCCAGGGCGAGCGCCTCCTCGCCGCTGCCGGCCTCGCCGACGACCTCGATGTCCGGTGCGCTGTGCAGGAGCGCCAGCAGTCCGGCGCGTACGACGGCGTGGTCGTCGCAGACGAGGATGCGCACGGGCGGGCGGGGGGCCGTCTCGGGGGTCATCGTGGCTCCAGGGGGATCGCCGCCGACAGGGCCGTGCCCTCGCCCGGTGCCGACTCGACGGTGAGGGTGCCGCCCAGCTGGCGCAGGCGGGCGCGGATGGCGGGCAGGCCGTGGCCGCGCGCGTCCGCCGCGGCGGCGGGGGACGCGGGCGCGGCCGGGGTGTGCGGGTCGAAGCCGCGGCCGTCGTCGGTGACGTCCAGGACGATCTGGTCGTCCAGGCAGGTCAGGGTCAGGGTGGCGGTGCGGGCCGCCGCGTGTTCGCGGACGTTGGCGAGGGCACCCTGGGCGATGCGGAGCAGGGCCGACTCCACGGGGGCGGGCAGGGGGTCGGGCGGGGTGCCCTCGGTGTGCACGCGCACGGTGAGCGCGGGTGTCGTCTCGCGCTCGGCGACGGCGCGCAGGGCCCGGAGCAGGCCGCCGCCCTCGGCCAGGTCGGCCGGGGTCAGGTCGTGGACGAAACGGCGGGCCTCGGCGAGCCCGCGCTCGGCGATCGCCGCGGCCGTACGGACGTGGTCGCGGGCGGTGCCGGGCGCGGTGTCCCAGAGCCGGTCGGCCGCCTGGAGCAGCATGCGCTGGCTGGACAGGCCCTGGGCGAGGGTGTCGTGGATCTCCCGGGCGAGCCGTTCGCGTTCGGCGAGGGTGCCCTCTCGGCGCCCGGTGGCGGCGAGTTCGCGCCGGGTGCGGACCAGGTCGTCGATGAGGGCGTCCCGGCGGGCCGCCTGGCGTTGCATGACGACGAACACGGTGGTGGCCACGGCGGCCACCGCGGGCGGTGCCAGCAGTACGTTCGGGTCGGGCCAGCCGGCCAGGCCCAGCTGGGCGGCGACCGTGAGCGCCGTCAGCAGCGCCACCAGCGGGATCGCGGCGCGCGGCGGCAGGGTGCGCAGGCCGGTGTAGAAGAGCGGGACCGCGCACCAGGCGAAGCTGGGGGCCAGGACGACGAGCAGCGCCCAGGCGGCCACGACCAGACCGAGCCAGGTCAGGCGGCGCGGGGTCGGCCGGGTGCCGAGGGCGGGACCGAGGACGTAGAGCGCGGCCAGCAGCGCGGACAGGGCGAGCACCCACGGGGTGTGCGGCCCGCCGGCGTGCCGGGCGAGGTAGCGGGCGACGGACGCGGCCAGCAGCACGAAGAACGCCGTGTGCATGACGACGGTCAGGGCGCGGGTGTCGTCGCGCTCGGGCACGGCCACCGCAGGCACCTCCTCCGCCTCGCTGAACTGGGCAAACACCTCTCATTGTGCCCAGGTCCGCGGCCCCCGGGGTCATCCGATCGGATGACCCCGGGGACAACCGGTACGGCGACGCGGGGCGGCCGGGTCGGGGCCGAGGATCGGTTGCGGGAGCCACCGACGCTCCCGGCCCCGCCTACCGGAAGGTTCCCCAGCATGCCCAGCCGAACGAAGCCGTCCCGCCGTACCCGTGTCCTCGTGGGCGGTGCCGCCCTGGCCGTCGTGGCCGCCGGTGTCGCCGGCACGGTCGCCGCGAACGCCGCCGACGCCACGGACGCCACACCCGCCGCCCCCGTCGCGGCCCGCCAGGGTGAGCTGACCCGGAGCACGCACCTGACCCTGGACGCCGCCACGAAGGCGGCGCGCGCCGCGGTGGAGGCGGCCGGGAAGGACGGCCGGCAGGTGTCGGTGGCCGTCGTGGACCGCGACGGCAACACCCTGGTCACCCTGCGCGGGGACGGGGCGGGCCCGCAGTCCTACGAGTCCGCCGAGCGCAAGGCGTTCACCGCGGTGTCCTGGAACGCGCCGACCTCGGAGCTGGCCCGGCGGCTGGCGCAGGCGCCGAACCTGAAGGACATCCCGGGCACGCTGTTCCTCGCGGGCGGCACGCCGGTGACCGCGCAGGGCGCCCCGGTCGCGGGCATCGGCGTCGCGGGCGCTCCGTCGGGCGACCTGGACGAACAGTACGCGCGGGCGGGCGCGGCGGTGCTCGGCCACTGATCCCGGCGGGCCCGGGACCACGACCACCGCCGGCCTCCGGCCTCGGGGCTCCGGCTCCGGCTCCGGCTCCGGCTCCGGGAACGACGGAACGTCCGGGTCCGCCCCGCGGGGCGGTCCCGGACGTCCTGTCCCGGCGCGTCGGGAGGGTCAGACCAGGTCGGCCGGACCAGAAACGTCAGACCAGGTCGAACCGGTCCGCGTCCATGACCTTGCTCCACGCGGCGACGAAGTCCTTGACGAACTTCTCCTTCGCGTCGTCGGAGGCGTACACCTCGGCGAGCGCGCGCAGCTCCGAGTTGGAGCCGAAGACCAGGTCGGCACGGCTGCCGGCCCACTTCACCTCGCCGGTGGCGGCGTCGCGGCCCTCGAACGTGGTCTGGTCCTCGGAGGTCGCCTTCCACGTCGTACCCAGGTCGAGCAGGTTGACGAAGAAGTCGTTCGTGAGGACGCCGGGCGTCGTGGTCAGGACGCCGAGCTGCGACTGCTGGTGGTTGGCGCCGAGGACGCGCAGACCGCCGACGAGCACCGTCATCTCGGGGGCGCTCAGGCTGAGCAGGTTCGCCTTGTCGAGCAGCAGGTACTCGGCCGGCAGGCGGTTGCCCTTGCCGAGGTAGTTGCGGAAGCCGTCCGCGGTCGGCTCCAGCGCCTCGAAGGACTCGGCGTCGGTGTGCTCCTCGGTCGCGTCGACCCGGCCCGGGGTGAAGGGCACCTCGATCTCGAAGCCGGCCTCCTTGGCGGCCTTCTCCACGCCGGCGGCACCGCCGAGGACGATGAGGTCGGCCAGGGAGACCTTCTTGGCACCGGAGGAGGCGTTGAACTCCTGCTGGACGTTCTCCAGGGTGCGCAGCACCTGGGCCAGCTGGTCGGGGTCGTTGACCTCCCAGCCGCGCTGCGGGGCGAGGCGGATGCGGGCGCCGTTGGCACCGCCGCGCTTGTCGCTGGCGCGGAAGGTGGACGCGGACGCCCACGCGGTGGTGACCAGCTGGGACACCGACAGACCCGACTCCAGCAGCTTGGTCTTCAGGGTGGCGACGTCCGCCCCGTCGATCAGCTCGCCCTCACGCTCCGGCAGCGGGTCCTGCCACAGCAGGGTCTCCTGCGGGACCTCCGGGCCGAGGTACAGCGCCTTCGGGCCCATGTCACGGTGGGTGAGCTTGTACCAGGCGCGGGCGAAGGCGTCCGCGAACTCGGCCGGGTTCTCGTAGAACCGGCGGGAGATCGGCTCGTAGATCGGGTCGAAGCGCAGGGACAGGTCGGTGGTGAGCATCCTCGGGCGGTGCTTCTTCGCCGAGTCGTGCGCGTCCGGGATGATCTCCGGGGCGTTCTTGGCCACCCACTGGTTGGCGCCGGCCGGGCTCTGCTCCAGCTCGTACTCGTACTCGAAGAGGTTCTTGAAGAACCCGTTGCTCCACTGGGTCGGCGTGGCGGTCCAGGTGACCTCCAGGCCGGACGTGATGGCGTCCCCGCCCTTGCCGGTGCCGTAGGTGCTCCGCCAGCCCAGGCCCTGCTCCTCCATCGAGGCGGCCTCGGGGTCGGCGCCGACGTGGTCCGCCGGGCCGGCGCCGTGGGTCTTGCCGAAGGTGTGGCCACCGGCGATGAGGGCGACGGTCTCCTCGTCGTTCATCGCCATGCGGCGGAACGTCTCACGGATGTCGCGGGCCGCGGCGATCGGGTCCGGGTTGCCGTTCGGGCCCTCCGGGTTGACGTAGATCAGGCCCATCTGGACGGCGCCGAGCGGGTTCTCCAGCTCGCGGTCGCCGCGGTAGCGCTTGTCGTCCAGCCAGGTGGTCTCGGGACCCCAGTAGACGTCCTCCTCGGCCTCCCAGACGTCCTCGCGGCCGCCGCCGAAGCCGAAGGTCTGGAAGCCCATCTGCTCCAGGGCGACGTTGCCGGTAAGGATCAGGAGGTCGGCCCAGGAGATGCTCTGGCCGTACTTCTTCTTCACCGGCCACAGCAGACGGCGGGCCTTGTCGAGGTTGCCGTTGTCGGGCCAGCTGTTGAGCGGCGCGAAGCGCTGCTGGCCGGCACCGGCGCCGCCGCGGCCGTCGCTGATGCGGTAGGTGCCGGCGCTGTGCCAGGCCATACGGACCATCAGGGGGCCGTAGTTGCCGAAGTCGGCGGGCCACCAGTCCTGCGACGTGGTGAGCACCTCGGCGATGTCCCGCTTCACGGCCGCGAGGTCCAGGGCCTTGAAGGCCGCCGCGTAGTCGAATTCCTCACCGAGGGGATTGGCCACGGCCGGGTTCTTGGCGAGGATCTTCAGGTTGAGCCGCTCCGGCCACCACTGGCGGTTGCCGCCACCCTGGGTCGGGTGCAGGGCCCGGTCGTGCGCGACGGGGCAACCGCCGCTGCCCTCCTCCGACTTCGCGTCTGTGACGATCGCGTCGTGGTTCTCAGTCATGGCAATCCTTCCGAACTGTGCGGAACTCGGTGCTCAGGAACTGCGGCCGGTGGAACAGCCGGGGCACACGCCCCAGTACACGACCTCGGCCTCGTCGATGGCGAAGCCGCGGTCGTCGGCGGCGGTCAGGCAGGGCGCGTCGCCGACGGCGCAGTCGACGTCGGCGACGGTGCCGCAGGACCGGCAGACGATGTGGTGGTGGTTGTCGCCCACGCGCCCCTCGAACCGGGCCGGGTGACCGGCCGGTTCGATACGGCGCACGAGGCCCGCGGCGGTGAGCGCGTGCAGGGCCTCGTAGACGGCTTGCAGGGAGATGTGGCCCACGCGATCGCGGACTCCGGCGGCGATCGCCTCGACGCCGAGGTGGTCGCCGTCCCGGACGGTCTCCAGCAACGCGACGCGGGCCGCCGTCACGCGCAGGCCGGCACCGCGGAGCTCCTCGGCGGTGGTCGGACTCGGGGAGGCGGTCATGACGGCGAACCTATCGCCATAAACACGAGTCGTTCAAGAAAACGAACGATGCAATTCAAGCCGTGTGCGGGGCCCATGGGCCGGCGGATGGCTTGCGGGCCGTCGTCCGGGGCGGTATGCGTCGCCTCATGCGTGACGCGAGTGGTCCCGGTAGTGGCGGGCCAGGGCGTGGAAGGCCTGCCTCGGTTCCCGGTGCCAGGCGGAGTCCGGGTCGTCCGGGTGGTCCCTGACGGTCCTGGTGGCGGCGTGGCTCGCCATGTCGAGGTCGCGCCGCGGGCCGTCCACGCGGTGCGGGGCGTCGGGCGTCACGAACTCGAAGGCCATCGCCGCGTAGACGAGCAGGAGCTGCGCGCCCGGCAGGAGGAGGCCTAGGCATCCGGACGGGCGGTCGAGGAGGCCGGCACCCGGATGGGCGAGGCGGAGGAACGGGTCCGCGAGCTGCGGGAGCGGCTGCGGCAGGCCGAGGAGGAGCAGCGCCGGGCGCGGGCCGGCGAGCAGGAGGCGCGGGAACGGGCAGGACAGGCCGGCCGGGCCGTCCGCGAGGCCCGGCGCCGGGCCGGCACCGCCGCCGCACGGGCGGACCGTCCGGTTCCGAACGACAGGCCCTGGCCCCGCGGCCACCACGGCGGGCGCTCGAAAACCGTTGGAGCGGCGCCGTCGCGCCCCACTGCCGTGCTGCCGGACCGAGTCGTCTGAGCGAAGGCGTGCCGTTGTACACCGTGTGAGACCTCCCGAGCGCTGCTTCCTGCTGCGGACTTCTCACTGAGATCGGTGTACTCCCGTGCTCAACACCTGGGTGGACGCGCCCACCTGCCTGCCGCTCGTGCTCCACCGCTGCCGCGCGTGCCCGTCGGAGCGCTTCCGGGCAAGCGGCGAATTCCGCGTCAACGCACATCACAAGGCCATCGACGCCTGGCTCCTCCCGCTCTGCATCTCGTGCGGGGACACCGCGAAGTTCACGGTCCTGGAGCGGATGAAGGTGCGCTCCGTATGACGGCGGCTCTATCCGTGGAGCCAGATCCGCAGCGGGCCGACCGGCTCGAAGCCGTGGCGCAGGGCGGCCTCCAGGCCGGCGCCGTGCTCGTAACCGACCACCGGCAGGTCCGGGAACAGCCGGTGCACCGCCTCCAGTACGCCCAGCCAGGCAGTGTCCGGGCCGCCGTCCGAGGCGAAGACGTTGGAGACGCCGACCACCTGGTCGCTGCGGCTCGCCACCGCTCCGGCGGCCACCCGGCCGCCCGCGTCCCGTCCGGCGAGCACGAACGTGGCCGCATCGCCGAGCAGTTCGGACCGGAAGAGGTCCGCGTCGCCGTCGCCGTCGTCCCAGGCCAGTGCCCAGGCGTGCAGGTCGTCCGGCGCGTCGGCCACCCCCCACGCGAGGCCGGAGGCAGTGGCGGCCGCGCTCGTCGCACGATGGATCCACTGTGCCTCGAAGAGGACCTGGAAGCCGGCCGCGGTCAGGTCGAGGTCGGCGAAGCTGTCCTTGACGGAGGCACCCGGCGCGGTGGTGTCGATGCGGGCCGCCAACGCGGCCGGGTCGGCGCCCGGCGCCAGCGTCACCGCGTCGGGGTAGTACGGGGGCGTGCGGGCCGGAGCGGCCCATGCCTCCTCTCCGAACTCGCCCGCCAGGCCGTGCGATCGGCTCATCGCCGCGCACCACTCGGCGTTGTTGCGGGCGGCGGCCCGGACCATGGACTGCTCAGACGTCGTCACGAGCGGATCATGGCCCGTTCCGGACGGTGTGTCGAACGGTTTCCCGGTGCGGTGGGAGCAGGTGGTCGGGCCGGACGGCGGCTTCGGAGCGGCACCGAGGTTTCCTGGCGGGAACGACGGGCGCGGCCGGGGGAAGACGACCACGCAGGCGATTCCCGGTGCATGAACTACCGGGAACGCGGCCGAACGAGCCCGCCCGGCCGGTGCCTTCGAGCGCGCCGGACCTGCTCACCCATGCGGGCGCACCCCGCCCCGCCGTCCGCGGCATCCGGGGGCCGGCCGTTCGGCAGCAGTGTGATCTTTGCCATGTGGCGTGATGGATCGGCGTTGAACGGGCAACGTTCCCCTTCATGCCCCACGCGAACCCCCAGCAGCAGGTGATGTGATGACCACGGCGACGACCCGGGCGCCCCGGACGCCATCCGCCCGGACCGGCGCGGCCACCGCCGGGCCCCCCGCGCCGACCGCTCCGCCCTCCCTGCCGTCGCTCACCGGGCTGCGCTGGATGGCGGCGCTGCTGGTGTTCGGCCTGCACGTGAACAACTTCGGCTACTTCGGCGGCACCGGTGGCCGCCTCGTGAACTGGGCCTTCGGCGCCGGCGCCACCGGAGTGTCGTTCTTCTTCGTGCTGTCCGGATTCGTACTGACCTGGTCGGCCCGGCCCCGCGACCGCGCGCTCGCCTTCTGGCGGCGGCGCATCGCCCGGATCTACCCGGTGCACCTGGCCACCCTCGTCGTGGCGCTCGTCATGGCGTGCACGCTGTCCCACCAGCCCCGGCCGACGGTGAAGCAGGCGCTGGCGAACGTGCTGCTGCTGCACTCCTGGTGGCAGCCGTGGTGGCAGACCCTCGACCCCGTGAGCTGGTCCCTGGCCTGCGAGGCGTTCTTCTACGCGGCCTTCCCGCTGCTGTTCCTGCTGCTGCGCCGGCTCGGGGTGCGCGGCGCGATGGCGCTGGGCGGGCTGTCCGTGGCGGCGGTCCTGGTGCTGGCCTGGTCGGACGCCCACCACTGGTGGGACCACCCGATCTACTCGTTCCCCGCAGCGCGGCTGCCCGAGTTCGTGCTCGGCGCGGTCACCGCGCGGCTGGTGCTGCTCGACCGCTGGCGCGGACCCGGTCTGGAGGCCTCGCTCGCCCTGGCCGTCATCGGCTACTTCCTGGTGCCGCAGATCACGCCCGGCTACTCCTCGCTCGTGTGCACCCTCACCGGTTTCACCCTGCTCATCCCCGCGGCGGCGGCCGCCGACCTGCACGGGCTGCCGTCCCTGTGGCGCCGCCCGCGGATGGTGCGGCTCGGGGAGCTGTCGTTCGCCTTTTACATGATCCATCTGCTGGTGCTGCGCGCCACGGCGGAGGTGCTGGGCAAGAAACCGCATTTCGGCGCCCCGGCAGGGCTGATGGTCACCGCGGCCGTGTTCGGTGTCTCGCTCGGCCTGTCCTGGCTGCTGTACGAGGCGGTGGAGTGCCCGGCACGGCGCCTGCTGCTGCGCCGCCGCAGGCCGGCCCCGGTGCCGGCCGGCCGGGAGGCCCCGGCACCGGCGCACGACTGACGCCGGCACCGGCACGACGGGCACGGCGCTCCGCGCTCCGTGCGCCGCCCCGGCCGACGCCCGCCGCCCCCCCCTTCGCCACCCCGCGCCATGGTCCGTCCGGCCGCACGCGCGGGTGACGTCCGCAACAGCCGGGAGAGTCCCGCGTCATTCGGGGTAGGCGGCACCCGACACCGGCCCGGCGGCGCCCGCCGACGGGCCGGCACCAGTCGAACGCACGGAAGGAGCCGAGTCGGCGTGCGCGGGAAGCGGAGCGGCGGGGTCGTACGGCTCGCGCTCCCGCATGCCGTGCGCCTCGGCCGCCGCGGGCTGCCGGCGCCGGGTGCGGGACCGCCCCGGGCGGGCAGGCCGCGGCCCGGGCATCCGCTGTCGGCACCAGCCGCCCGGTGTTCCGGGCAAAGCGCCTGTGACCTGGGGAAAGTTCGCGTGAACGCGGGACCGGGAGCGGGTTTGGCCGTGCCGGACACAGAGAGCTACGGTGGGCGGTCGGCAATGATCGGCGTCGGGAGCCGGCGGACCGGCGGACCTGGCCGTGCGAGAGGAGAGGATGAGCGTGCCCGAGCAGGACGCGGTCGAATCGGCACCACAGGTGGTGAGTTCCTTCCTGGAACAGCGCAAGGAGCAGATCGCCCAGCGCTGGGCCGACGCCCCCCTGTTCCGGTCGGTCTTCACCGTCTCGCGTGACGAGGCGGTCGAGGCGTGCAAGGCCGTGGTGGAGGCGCTGTCCGAGGTGGCCGTCAGCGGTCGGCTGGAGGACATCGGGGCGTCCGGTTTCGCGCCGGTGCGTGACCAGCTGGGGCGGATGACGCAGACCCGGGCCCGGGCGGGATCGACCCCGGCGCAGATCGCCGACGAGGTGGGCGGGCTGCGCGACTCGGCGGTCGAGCTGCTGCGCGAGGAGTTCACCGACCCCGCGGCCCCGCAGGCCCAGGAGTCCGTGCTGGCGCTGACCCTGCTGCTGTGCACGCTGCGCCTGGTGGTGATGGAGACGGCGCTGGACGCGAACGCCGAGCTGATCGAACGGCAGCGGCAGCAGCTGCTCGAAGTGGCCACCCCGGTGATCAAGCTGTGGGAGGGCACGGTCGCCGTACCGCTGATCGGGACGCTGGACAGCGCGCGCAGCCAGGTCGTGATGGAGTCGCTGCTGGAGGCCATCGTCGACCAGCGGGCCCGGTACGCCATCCTGGACATCACCGGGGTGCCGACGGTCGACTCGCTCGTCGCCCAGCACCTGATGAAGACGGTGGCCGCGGCCCGCCTGATGGGTGCCGAGTGCATCGTCTCCGGGATCCGCCCGGCCATCGCGCAGACCATCGTGCAGCTCGGCATCGACCTGGGCACCGTGCTCACCCGTGCCTCGCTGTCCGACGCGCTGGCCTACGCGCTGGGCAAGCAGGGCATCGAGGTGTCCCGTTCGGACGCGGGTGCGAGCGCCCGGTGAACCAGCCCACTCCCGGTCAGTCCGCCCAGGTCCCCGTCCTCGCCCTGGGCGACGTCCTGCTGGTCTCCTTGCAGGGCGAGCTGCACGACGGCATGGCCGAACAGCTGCAGCACGACATCTCCAGCCGTATCGCCACCAGCCGGGTGACCGGCGTGGTGCTCGACATCTCGGGCGTGGACGTCGTCGACTCCTTCCTCGGCCGGGTGCTCGCGGAGATCGCCTCCACGGCCAGCCTGCTGGCGGCCCGTACGGTGCTGGCCGGGATGCGGCCCGCCGTGGCGATCACCCTGGTCGAACTGGGACTGACCCTGCCCGGTCTGGTCACCGCCCTGGACGTCGACCGTGCCATGGAACTGCTCACCCAGAGGGGGAGCTGATGCAGCTGTCCGGCCAGGCGACCGCGACGCGCCTGCCCATCGGCTCGGACGCGGATCTGGCCTGGGTCCGGCAGCAGGTGCGGCAATGCGCGGCGCAACTCGGTTTCGGTCTGGTGCAGCAGACCAAGCTGGTCACGGCGGCCAGCGAGCTGGCCCGCAACACGCTGGTGCACGGCGGCGGCGGGCGGGCGGAGATCACCCCGCTGGACAACGGCCGTACCCGGGGCCTGCGCATGAGTTTCATCGACGACGGTCCGGGCATCCGCGACCTGGAGCTGGCCATGACCGACGGATACACCTCCGGCGGCGGCCTCGGACTCGGGCTGAGCGGAGCAAAACGGCTGGTGCACGAGTTCAGCGTCGACACCGAGCCCGGCCGGGGCACGACCGTCACGGCCGTCGCCTGGGTCGCCCAGGTTCCCTCGTCCCGTCCGGGGGTGGGATGAGCCGGGTGTGGGAGGTCCCGGTGCACGACTCCACCCGGGTCCGGGACGCCCGGATCGCGGCCCGTGAGGCGTGCGAACAGGCGGGCCTGGCCCCCGTGCGCACGGCGGACGCGGAGCTGGTCGCCACCGAGCTGGCCACCAATCTGCTCAAGCACGCCGGCGGGGGCCTCATGGTGGTGAACCTCGTGGAGCCGCCGACCGGTGAGGCGGGCACCTCGGTGCAGGTGTACTCGCTCGACCACGGGCCGGGCATCGCCGACGTCGGCGCGGCGCAGCGCGACGGCTGGTCCAGCGCCACCGGCTCGCTCGGCGCGGGCCTGGGCAGCTGCCTGCGCAGCGCCAACTCCTTCCATCTGCACAGCGTGCCGGGCCGCGGCACGGTGGCCGCGGCACGGATAGACCCCGAACCCGACCGGCGCGGGGCCTTCGCGGCGCCGGTGCCCGCGGGCGGCATCACGGTCGCGCTCGCGCAGGCCGAGCAGTCCGGCGACGCCTGGGGCTGGGCACGCTCGGGCGGCCTGCTGACGCTGCTGCTCGCGGACGGCCTCGGGCACGGCGCGAAGGCCGCGCACGCTTCCGACGCCGCCGTGGCCGAGCTGCGCAGCGCCCCGTACCTGCCGCCGGGGGAGCTGCTGCGCCGCCTGCACACGGTGCTGCGGCGCACCCGGGGCGCCGCGGTGGCGGTGGCCCAGGTGGACGAGGAACGGGCGGAACTCAGTTTCGCCGGGGTCGGCAACGCCGGCGCCCGGCTGCGCACCGCGGACTCCTGGACGTCCCTCGTCTCCCACCCGGGGATCGTCGGGGCATACTTCCCGTCGAACGTTCCGGTGCGCCGGATGCCGTGGCGCCGGGACAGTCTCCTCGTGCTGCACAGCGACGGACTGCCCAGCCGCTGGCATCCTCCGGAGGATCCCCTGCTGCTCGCCCACGACCCGTCGGTGGTGGCCGCGGCGATCCTGCGGGACGCCGGCAGCCCCGCCCGCCCCGTACGCGACGACACCAGCGTGGCCGTACTGGCCCCCGACCGCCGGACCAGCGCCCATGACAGCCGCCTCTGAGAACTGGACCATCGCCACCGCCGCCGACGCGGCCCGCGCCCGTGCCCTGCTGGCCCGGCTCCTCGCGGACGCCGGGGTGTCCGCGTTCGACCGGGTCCGCTTCCTCGCCGCGCTCGGGGCCCGGCTGCGCGCCGGCCTCGCCGCGGACGGCACGGACCTGACCGTGACCGCCGGCGCGGGCGGCGAGCTGCGGGTCGCCCTGGGCGGGCCCGAGCCCTGGCAGCACACCGTCGTCTGTCCCTCGCCGGTGGCCGCTCCGCCGTCCGGCCTGGACGACGCCCCGCTCGCCGAGGCGCTGCTGGACGCCGACGCGGACGCGGACGCCCTGCTGGCGCGCCTGACGGAGACGGAGGAGCTGCTCGGGTTCCACCGGGAGGAGCTGCACCAGACCAACCAGGGGGTGCTGGCGCTGCACGCCGAACTGGAGGCGGCGGCGCGGGCACAGCGTGAACTCCTCGACGCGGAGCGGGCTGCGCGCGCGGAGGCGGAGAACGCGCGCCGCCTGTTGACGTTCCTGGCCAACGCCAGTGCCGTCCTGAACGCCTCCCTGGAGCACGAGGACATCCTGCGCCGGCTGCCCGAGCTGCTGGTCCCGGAGTACGCGCGGCACGTCGACATCTGGTTCATGGACGACGAGCGGACCGCGCCGGGCGAGCGGGCGGCGGCCACGGTGACGGCGGCCCGCACCGGCCGCCCGCAGCACGCGGGCCCGCACCCCGCCGAACTGCCGGGCGTGGACGACCTGCCGGCCTCGGCGCTGTACCCGGACCGGCCGCTGCTGTGCCTGCCGCTGGGCGCGCGTACCGTGCAGGGCGTGCTCACGCTGGCCGCGCCCGGTGACCGGTTCGACCCGGACACCACCGTGATGCTGCTGGAGCTGGCCCGGCGGGCGGGCATCGCCCTGGACAACGCCCGCCGGTACGAGCAGCACCGGGACGTCGCCAAGGCCCTGCAGCGGGCGCAGCTCACCGATCTGCCCGCCACCCGGGGTCTCGACCTGGCCGCCCGCTATCTGCCGGCGACGCACGGTCTGAACATCGGCGGCGACTGGTACGACGCGTTTCCGCAGCCGGACGGCAGTGTGCTGGCGGTGATAGGGGACGTCACCGGGCACGGGCTGCGCGCGGCGGTCATCATGGGCCAGTTGCGCACCGCGCTGCGCGCCTACGCCGTCGAGGGCAACGGCCCGGCGCAGATCCTCACCCTGCTGCACCGGATGCTCCGCCACCAGCAGCCGGAGCTGTACGCGACCTGTGCGATCGCCCGGTTCACGCCCGGCGAGCCCGGGGTGGTGTGGGCCGCGGCCGGGCATCCGCCGGCCGTCACGCGCGGTCCCCGGGGCGAGGTGCGGGTGCTGGACGCCAAGCCGGGGATCATGCTCGGGGTTCCGGTGCCGTTCACGTACGAGGAGCACACCCTGGAGCTGCCGGCGGGGTCGACGCTCGCGCTGTACACGGACGGTCTGGTGGAGCGCCGGGCCGCCGGGATCGACGCGGGCATCGACCGGCTGGCCCAGGCGATGGGGGCGCTCGGCGGGGCGGATCTGGTGGATCTGGACGCGGCGGCCGACGCGGTGCTCAAGCCGATGCTGCACGACTCCGAACACGACGACGACATCTGTCTGTTGCTGTGCCGCACCACGCAGGAGTGAGCGGGCGGTGACGCCGGCCCCGTGACGGGGCCGGCGCCGCGCCGTGCGGGCGGTGTCCCGCCCCGGCACTCCTGGTCGCCTTGGCACTCCTGGCCCGCCCTGGCCTCCTGGTCAGGCGGCGGACGGGAACCTTTCCCAGACCCGGTGGGTGGCCAGCAGCCGGGTCAGCTGCTGGAACACCGTGGTGGCGCTGTCGCCGTCGACCACGCCGGGCGCGTCGAGCGGGATGCCGACCGCCTCCAGCGCGACCTCCCCGCCCTTGGCGGCGCCGATGGCCTTCCCGTGCCGGTACGCCTCCGCCAGCAGCAGACCCACCCGGGGGTCGGGCGTGGCCTCCCGGAGGCTGGGCTGGCCCGCCTTGGCGTCCCGGGCGCCGAAGGCGTCGGTCCCCACTCCCGGGGTGCCGGCGACCAGCAGCGCGTCGAACTCCACGGAGCGCGCGGTGGCGTAGGTCCGCTGGACGGTCAGGGCGTCCGCGCCGTCGCCCAGGGTGCCGCCCGCCGGTGCGATGATCAGCGGGACCATGCCGCTGTCCAGGATCTCCTGGCGTACGGTCCGTACGCCGTCGAGGTCGCCGTCGGGCCCGGTGACGATGCCGATGATCCGGCCGTCGGCGGGCCAGCTCTGCCCGACCTGGGAGAGGGCGGGGCTGGGCTCGACGTCGGCCAGGGCGACCGTGGGTTCGGGTGCGGGCAGGCCGAGTCCGTCGGCGACGCCCGCGCACAGCTCCGGGTCGATGTTGGCGAGGACCTGCAATGCCCTTTCGCGGATGGCCTGTTCGTAGCACTTGCCGAGTTCGAAGGTGTAGGCGTGGATGATGTGTTCGCGCTCCACCGGGCTCATGCTGAGCCAGAACCGGCGCGGCTGGCTGAAGTGGTCGTCGAACGACTCGGGCGCCTCGCGGACCTTGGTCGCCTCGGGGACGCGCACCGGCGTCTCCACGAACGCGCTCATGTCGGCGCCGGCGGTGAAGGGGCAGCCGCCGTCCAGGGAGTTGGGCCGGTAGGGTGCCACGCCGCGGTGCACGGCCGTCTGGTGGAAGCCGTCGCGCAGCATGTCGTTGACGGGAGTGTGCGGCCGGTTGATCGGGATCTGCGAGAAGTTGGGTCCGCCGAGCCGGGTGATCTGGGTGTCGAGGTAGGAGAAGAGCCGTCCGGCCAGCAGCGGGTCGTCGGTGACGTCGATACCGGGGACGAGGTGGCCGACGTGGAAGGCGACCTGCTCGCTCTCGGCGAAGAAGTTCGACGGGTTGCGGTTCAGGGTGAGCAGCCCGATGGGCTGCACGGGGGCCAGTTCCTCGGGGACGATGTTGGTCGGGTCCAGCAGGTCGATGCCCTCGAAGGTCTGGTCGGGGGTGTCGGGGAAGGTCTGGATGCCGAACTCCCACTCGGGGTAGGCGCCCGCCTCGATGGCGTCGTAGAGGTCGCGGCGGTGGAAGTCGGGGTCGACACCGTTGATGATCTGCGCCTCCTCCCACACCAGGGAGTGCACGCCCAGCTTCGGCTTCCAGTGGAACTTCACCAGCGTGCTCTCGCCGGCCTCGTTGACCAGGCGGAAGGTGTGGACGCCGAAGCCCTCCATGGTGCGGTAGGAGCGCGGGATGCCCCGGTCGGACATGTTCCACAGGGTGTGGTGGGTGGCCTCGGTGTGCAGGGTGACGAAGTCCCAGAAGGTGTCGTGGGCGCTCTGCGCCTGCGGGATCTCGCGGTCCGGGTGCGGCTTGCCGGCGTGGATGACGTCGGGGAACTTGATGGCGTCCTGGATGAAGAAGACCGGGATGTTGTTGCCGACCAGGTCGAAGACGCCCTCGCTGGTGTAGAACTTCGTCGCGAAGCCCCGGGTGTCGCGGACGGTGTCGGCGGAGCCGCGGGAGCCGAGCACGGTGGAGAAGCGCACGAACACCGGTGTCTCGACGTCCTCGGCGAGAAAGGCCGCCTTCGTCACGTTCGCGGCCGTGCCGTAGCTGCGGAAGACGCCGTGCGCTCCGGCGCCGCGGGCGTGGACCACGCGCTCGGGGATGCGCTCGTGGTCGAAGTGCATGATCTTCTCCCGCAGGTGGTGGTCCTGCAGGAGCACGGGGCCGCGGGGGCCCGCCTTGAGGGAGTGGTCCGTGTCGGGGAGCCGGGTGCCCTGGGCGGTGGTCAGGTAGCTGCCGCTCTGTGCCATCCGTGCCTGGTCGGCGCCGGTGGGCTGCCCGGTGGGCGAGACGGTGGCCGGGCCGGTCTGGTCGGGCTTGGGGGGAAGCGGCTCACGCGGTTCGGTGGGCTCGGCGACCGAGGGCGACTGGGGTCCCGGCTTGCCGGGGATGCCGTCCTCGGGGCCGGTGGCACCGTGCAGGGCGTCCGCCACCTTGTCCGCCGCTCGCTTCAGGGGGTTCGTCTCGCTCATCAGTACCTAATCCTTCACTGGGTCACGCGGCGGGTCCGGCAGGGACGGACGGGATGTGTCCGGTGCGCGGTGGCCACGCCGGGTATGCGACCGACACCATGGGCATAGCGGGTGAATCTATGAGGAAAGGGTCGACAGCGACCCTGGTACCGAGGTCCCCGGACCGGGGCGTCCGAAACCGGGAACCACAGGTGATTTCCGGTCAGGGTGAAGTCGGGCCGCCTCCCGCCGAGTCGACGGGAGAGCAGGGCCGCCGGACGCACCGGTCATGGATCCGGGGACCAACGGCAGGGCCGAATGCGCCCCTGCCGAGGGCGTGTTCGTCAGCAGGGCCGTCTTCTTGACCCGGGGCAGGCGGAACAACCGTCCGCCCGCACCCGCCACCCTAGGTGCTGCCGGCGGCCGGCGCAGTCCGGGAGCGGCCGGTCGCGTGGGGCCGGGCCGGCCGGTCACGGCCGGGCCGTCACCCGTACGGTCTCCAGGGCGGGGTCCGCCGCGCCCGCGATGAGGAAGCCGTGGGCGACACCGCTGCGCAGGTAGTCGAGGACCTCCGCGGTGATCACCTCGCCGGGCGCGACGACCGGCACGCCCGGCGGGTAGGGGCAGATCATTTCGGCGGCGACCCGGCCCACGGCCCGCTCGGCGGGCACCTGTTCGGCCGGTCCGAAGAAGGCGTCGCGGGGCAGGACGGCCTGTTCGAGTTCGAGGACGTGGGGCTCGGGCAGGTGCACGGCGGGCTGCCGCTCGATGGTGTCCGCCCGCTCGACCAGTGTGCGCACGGACTCCAGCAGCAGCTTCTCGGTCTCCTCGTCGTCGGCGTGGGTGATGGAGGCGCTGATCCGGCAGGTGTCGGAGCCGCCGGTGTCGATGTGGCAGTTGGCACGCAGCCACTCGGCCGCCTGCATGCCGCTGATGCCGAGGTCGCGTACGTCGACGACGATCTTCAACGGGTCGAACTCGGCGGCCAGGCCCTCGTCGACGATCTCGCCGCCCATCACCCGCAGTCCCGGCAGCTCCCGGAGCCGGGCCCGGATGCGCTCGGCGCGGTGCAGGGCCGCGTCCAGCAGTCCGTGGCCCTGTTCCACCATCTGCCGCCGCCACCCGTCGAGCGTCGCGTAGACCAGCGAGGAGGCGCTGGTGGTGCCGAGCAGGTCCTCACGCTGCTTGAGGACGTCGGGCGAGATCCGGTCGTGCTGGAGGTGGAACACCGAGCTCTGTTCGATCGCGCCGCCCATCTTGTGGACGCTGGTGACGACCAGGTCGGCGTCCGCGTCCATGCCCCAGGCCGGCAGACCGGGGTGGAAGGGCAGGTGGGCGCCCCATGCCTCGTCCACGATGAGCGGTACGTCGCAGGCGTGACAGGCGTCGGCCACGCCCCGGATGTCGGCGCAGGTCCCCCAGTCGGTGGGGGTGATCAGCAGCATGCCCTTGGCGTCCGGGTGCTCGCGCAGCCGGGCGCGGACGTCGTCGGGCTCCGGCGGGTGGGCGAGGTGCCGTTCCGTGTCGAACTTCGGGTGGACCCAGATCGGCTCCACACCGTTGATGATCACCGCGGAGATGACGGCCTTGTGCGCGTTACGGGACAGCAGCAGCTTCTCCCCCGGCCCGGCGACCGCGCACATCGCGGTCTTCACGGACAGGGAACTGCCGCACGTGGAGAAGAAGGCGTGCTCGGCGCCGACCGCGTCGGCCATCAGCTCCTCGGCCTGTTGCAGCACGCCCTGCGACTGACGGCGGTCGTCCAGGCCGTTCAGGGAGAGCACGTCCGAGCGGAAGACGTCCATGCCGACGATCTCGGCGACGCGCGGATCGGCCCCGCGGCCCTGCTTGTGCCCCGGCGGCCCGTACGCCACGTCCCCCCGGCGGCGGAACTCCTCCAGTGCCTCCAGGACGGGTACGCGCGAGTGGTCCATGGGTGTCCTCCTGAGCTGAACGGGGCCGCACCCACCGTGTTGCACCGGCCTGGCGCCCCAAACACTCCGGCTGGTGTCAGGGGCCGTCCGGGTGGAACCCGGGCCGGCACGCTCCACGCCCGCCGGACCGGAGGAGGTCTCGTGTCCCTGTACCAGCGGATCCGGGAGGAGGCCGCACGGCGCGCCGACGCGCTGTGGGCCGTGGCCTCGGCCCTGCACGCGGAGCCGGAGACCGCCTTCGCCGAACACCGGGCGGCGGCGCTGCTGAGCGGCGAGCTGGAGGGCGCCGGCTTCGAGGTCCGGCGCGAGGCCGCGGGCCTGCCGACCGCGTTCACGGCCCGCTCGGGCGAGGGCCGGCCGGTGGTGGCGTTCCCGCTGGAGTACGACGCCCTGCCCGGGCTCGGGCACGCCTGCGGGCACAACCTGATCGCGGCGGCCGGCCTCGGGGCCGCCCTGGTCGTGGACGCCGTACGGGACGGCGCCCCGGGCACGGTCCTGGCGGTGGGGACGCCGGCCGAGGAGGGCGGCGGCGGCAAGGCCCTGGAGGTGGAGGCCGGGGTCTTCGACGGGGTGGACGCCGCCCTGATGTTCCACCCCGGGGTGTACGACTGGGTGCGGGCACCGCTCACCGCGCAGGAGCAGTACCGGGTCGGCTTCCGGGGCCGGGCCGCGCACCCGACGGGCAACCCGACGGAGGGCATCGACGCGCTGGCGGCGCTGATCGAGCTGTTCAACGTGGTGTCGGCGCTCGGCCGGCGGCTGCCGGAGGGATCCCATGTGCAGGGGATCATCACCCACGGCGGTACGGCCACGAACATCGTCCCGGAGTACGCCGAGGGCCGCTTCGGGCTGCGCGCGCTCACCACGGCCGCCCTGGACGAGCTGGCGGCGCAGCTGCGCACGGCGGCCGAGGGCGTCGCGCTGGCGACCGGGACGAGTGTGACGGTGGAACGCGCGAGCGTGCGCTACGAGCACTTCCGGGACAGCACGGTGCTGTCCGAGCGGTTCGCCGGGCACCTGGACCGCGCCGGGATCACGCTCACGCCGCCCGCTCCCGGGGTCTACCTGGGTTCCTCCGACATCGGCAACGTGAGCGGCCGGGTGCCCGCCATCCACCCGTTCGTGGCGATCATGGGCGCGGACGGCTCCGACCACACGCCGGAGTTCGCCGAGGCGGCGGCCTCGGAGCGGGCCCGCGGTGTGCTCCTCGCGGTGGTGGAGGCGCTGGCCTGCACGGCGGCGGACGTCCTGGGGGACGCGGAGCTGCGCGGCCGGGCGTGGGAGGACCTGCGCCGGGCCCCGGCCTGAGCGCGCCCGGCCGCGGCCGGGCTCAGCCCGGCCGGCCGCACGCCACCTCGTGCCCGGCCTTGCGGTGGTCGGCACCGGCCTGGGCGCGCGCGTGCTCCACGGCGGCGGGCAGCGCCCGGCGGATCACCTCGGGGAGCGTGCGCCGCGCCGGCCACTCGACCAGGCAGCGCGCCACCTCCCGCAATTTGACGTTGGTGTGCTGCGACATGTGCTTCAGGGCCTCCCAGCCCTGCTCCCGCCGCAGACCGCCCACGGTGATGACCACGCCGATCGCCTGGTCCACCAGGGCGTGCGAGACCAGCGCCTCACGCAGCTGGTCCACCTCGTCCTGGAGTGCCTTCACCTGGTCCTGGTCCGTCCGCTCGTCGGGTCCGATCATGTCTTTCACCCTGAGCGGCCCGGCCGCCCGCCGCAAGCCGCCATGCGAACAGCAGGGCAAGCCACCGTACAAAAAACGAAAAATGGCTGGTAGGAGGCCCATACACGTGGGTTTCAGGGGCAGCGGAAGGCCATGCAGACACTCACCTTCGACAGCGACGACATGGACGTGACGGAGGATTTCCTCAGCCGTGCCTACGCCCGGATGCGGATCGGCAGCGGCAGCCCCGGTTCCCACCGCGCCCGGATCCGCCGTACCGGCATCGACTCGGTGAGTGTCGACGAGCTCGCGCTGGACTTCGAGATGGACTACTCGGTGACCCCGCTGGGCCGGATCTGTCTGTGCGTCATGCACGACGGGACCGTGCGGGACCACGCCTTCCAGGGCGTCGAGGACGCCTTCGGCCCGGGTGACGTGGTGCTGTTCGCGCCGCCGGACCTGCCGTACACGGGCCGGATCTGCAACGCCCGCTACAACATCACGATGCTGGAACCGGCGCTGCTCACGCAGGTGGCCGGGGACGCGGACGGCTCGCGGCCGGTACGGCTGACCGGGCATCGGCCGCGCTCGGGGGCGTCGGCGCGCAATCTGTACCGCACGATCGCCCATCTGCGGGACACGGTGTTCGCCGATCCGGAGCTGGCGGACCAGCCGCTGATCGCGGCCACGGCGGCCCAGCACCTGGCGGCGAGCGTGCTGGCCGCGTTCCCGAACACGGCGCTGGACGAGCCCGCCGCCGGCGGCGCCGACGCGCACCCGGCGGTGCTGCGCCGTGCGCTCGCCTACATCGACGACCACGCGGACCAGCCGGTGACGGTCGCGGACATCGCCGCCGCGGCCCATGTCACGGTCCGCGCGCTCCAGTACGCCTTCCGCCGCCATCTGGACACCACGCCGCTCGCCCAGCTGCGCCGGGTCCGGCTGGCGCACGCCCATCACGCCCTGGTGGCCGCCGACCCCGGCGCCGGGGCCACGGTCACGGAGATCGCGGCCCGGTGGGGTTTCCACCACCCGGGCCGCTTCGCCTCCCTGTACCGGGACACCTACCGGCGGGCCCCGCACGAGACCCTGACCGGTGGCTGACCGGTGTTCTAGGGGAAGGACGTCACCTTGGACGGGACCGTGTCGGTGCCCGAGGTGGGTGCGCCGGTGCTGTTGACGACGTGCGCGTACTGGCCCTTGCCGCCCAGGGAGATCACCAGCAGGTCGTGCATCCTGATCCCGGGGGTGACGGGCACCTGGAAGCCGTGCGCCTGGACGATCGACGGGTCGGCCGTGTAGTTGCAGTAGCTGCCCAGGCCCCACGCCTCGTGGGTGGTGACGGAGTCGGCGACCTTGTAGGCCGCGTAGCCGGTGATGCCGTCGTGGGTGACGGCGGCGGCGTTCGGGGCGTCATACGCCTTCTCGTTCTGGAAGAAGATCGTCCGGCCGCGTTCGCCGCTCCAGTAGACGTCGTACTTGTTGAAGTGCTCCACGAACAGGCCGGTGGCGAGGACGTCGTCGCCGTTCACGCGCAGGCCGTAGTCGGCGCGGTTGGTGTTCCAGCCGACGCCGTCGCCGTGGTCGGCGCGCCAGAGCCAGGTGTGGTCGATGACGACGTCGTCGCTGTCGATCACCACGGAGTTGGTGGCGAGGCCGGGTCCGGCGCCGCCGACGCGGATGAACACGTCCTGCATGGTGGTGGGGTCGGCGGAGTGGTCGGCGCTCGCTCCCGGCGAGCCGATGCGCAGCAGCGTGTCGGAGTTGACCGGGCCCGCGTCGATCAGGAATCCGGCGAGCCGCACTCCGTCGACGTCGGCGACGTGCATCGCGTCGACGCCGTTGTCCGGGACCAGGGTGGCCAGGCCGAGGCCGAGGACGACGGTGTCCGGGCGGGTGACCTCGATGGTCCGGTCGAGGTGGTAGACACCCGGCGTGAACAGCAGGTTGAGGCCCTGGGCGAGGGCCGCGTTGATGGTGGCGGCCGTGGCGCCGGGCTTGACGACGTAGAACTGGTCGAGCGGGAGGGACGTGCCCGCGTTCGCGGGCCAGGAGACGCCCCGGGCGTTGGTGCGCTTGGCCGGGACGAACACCTTGTAGGCGGAGCCGTCCAGGTACAGGAAGGGCTTCTCGCGGGAGACCGGGGTGGTGTCCAGGGTGGTGTACGGGCCGCTGTCGAAGTTGGTGGCGGGGGCGCCCTGGACACCGGAGAACGTCATGTTCCACACGCCGTTGGTCCAGCCGCCGACCGAGCTGTCCCGGGTGTACCACTGCTGCTGGGAGTAGGGGCCCACCGTACCGTCGATCTTCGAGTCCGCGATGTAGCCGCCGGAGGCCCAGCCGTAGCCGTTGGGGGCCAGGTTGAGGCCGCCCTGGACGTGCATCCGGCGGAACGGCGCGGCCTGGGCGACGGCCCAGCGGTCGGTGCCGTTGACCGGCTTGAGGGAGAGGTTCTCCGCCGAACGCCAGAAGTTCTGGGTGGCGTTGCCGTTGAACCAGCCGGCGTCGACCGTGACGTCACCGTTGATCCGGGTGTCGTCGGGGTTCAGGCCGAGGCCGGAGATCGAGGTGTAGAAGCCGAGCTGGGCGTTGATGCCGTCGTAGGTGCCGGGCTTGAGCAGGAACTGGTAGCGGCCGGTGCCGAACTGGGCCGACTCCTGCTTGGCGAAGACGTCGTCGAACTTCTGCTGGAGACCCGGGGTGGAGGGGTCGACGACGATGACGTTCGGGCCGAGGTCGCCGCCGCCCTGCACGGGCGGGACGCCGGTGCTGCCGGTGTGCACGGCGAGCTCCCACAGGGAGTAGCCGTAGCCGGTGCCGCGGGCGGTGCCGTACAGGCGCACGTACCGTCCGGAGCCGCTGACGTCGTAGGACGCCGTGCCGCCGGTCGCCCCGGTGACGCTCTTGAGGGTGTTCCAGCTCTGCCCGTCGGAGGAGGCCTCGATCCGGAAGTCCTTGCCGTAGGCGGCTTCCCAGTTCAGGTCGACCTTGCACAGGTCCTTGACGGAACCGAGGTCGACCTGGAGCCACTGCGGGTCGGCGGCCTGGCTGGACCAGCGGGTCGCGGTGTTGCCGTCGACGGCGGCGGAGGCGGGCGTGCCGGCGTTCTCGGTGGAGGAGGCCGTGGCGGGCCTGCCCTGGGCGGCGTCGGCGGTGCCGCAGCCCGCCTGGCCGCCGCCGGTGCTGCCGAACACCTGGAACTCCCAGAGGGAGTAGCCCCATTGGGTGGCCCGGTGGACGCCGAGCATCCGTACGTAGCGGCCCTGGCCGGAGACGTCGAGCGTGTCGACGCCGCCGTCGGAGCCGGTGACGGACTTCAGGTCGGTCCAGGTGGTGCCGTCCGCGGATATCTGGACCTTGTAGTCCTTGCCGTAGGCGGCCTCCCAGGCGAGGACCACGCGGTTGACGGTGGCGGTGGTCCCGAGGTCGACGCGCACCCACTGGTCGTCGCCCGCGGCCGAGGACCAGCGGGTCCCGGTGTCGCCGTCCACGGCGAGGGCGGCGCTGGTGCCGTTGTTCTCCACGGACGACGCGGTGGCCGTCTTCCCCTGGGACAGGGGGGTTTCGGCCGCGGTGGCCGACGGGTGTGCGGTGGGCAGGGCGATCAGCGCTGCCGTGGCGGCCAGCGCGACACCCAGGGATCTCAGTCTCATTCGGCGGCTCCAGACGAGGGCGGGGTCGGCGAACCTGACCCCACGGCTTAGTTCATGTTTTGATTTAAGTGATGAACCAAGCGGGCCACAAGACTTGCGACATGAGATCCTTCAACCGGTGTGCGAGGGGGAGGAGTTCACTCAGAGGCGCAGACCGTGCCCGCGCCCCAGGACCAGATGCGGATCGTGGCGCCGTTTGGCGTCCGCGAAGGACCGCCAGCCGGCGCCGTGGTGCTCCCGCCAGTCCGCGGCGGACAGGGGCAGGGCGTTGACGGGGTAGGCGACGGCGCCGGCGGCCCGGGCCAGGTCGTGGGCGGCGCGATTGGCGGCCACCATCCGGGCGGCCGTCTCCGGGCTGCCCGGCGCAGCCGTGCGCAACAAGGCGAACAGCCACAGGACTTGACCGGGCGGGCGGCGGAAGAGCGGCGCGCGCAGCCGGCCGGAGACGAGCGGGTAGAGCAGGACGAGACCGGTGGTGCGCAGGTCGGCGAAGGCGGGGTCGGCGAGCACCGAGCGGACGACGGTCTCGGCGGTGTGGTCCGGGAGGAGCAGGTTGAGCCACGGGTGCGGATGCAGCCACTCCCCCGTCGCCCGGAGGATCTCCTCGTCGCTGTCGACGCGGTGGGCGAACTCGGCGTACCCGAGGTCGGCCGTCTCCACGGTGACCGGATCGTGCGCGAGCCCGTCGAGCAGGCGGCCGTCGTCCGGTGGACGCGGCCCGTCGTGCCAGGCCACGGCCTCGATCATGTACTGCCAGTCGCGGTCCCCCACCGGGCGGGCCTGGCCCTCCAGGTAGGCGAAACGCCCTTCCCCGGCGAGCCGCCGCTGGTCGGCGAGGTAGCGGGGGAGGTCGTCGTAGAAGAGGCAGTAGCGGCGGACGCGTTCGGGCGCGGGGACCAGGCGCAGGGTGGCCCCGACGATCACGGCGCACTGGCCGAGCCCGGCGAGGACGGCGTGGAACAGCGCGGGGTCCCGGCCGGGCGAACAGACGCGGTGCTTCCCCGCCCCGGTCACCACCTCCAGCTCCCGCACCTGGTCCGCGACCAGGCCGTGCCGGTGGGTGGCGCCGCCGAGGCCGCCCGCGGACAGGACGCCGCCGACGCCCGCGCCCAGGTAGTCGGTGAGGACCGGGGGCGTACGGCCGGAGGGCAGGGTGGCGGCCAGCACCTCCCGCCACAACGCGCCTGCCTGCACGGTGACCTGGTCATCTGTCACCTGGCCGACGCCGTTCATGGCGCGCAGGTCGACGACGATCCCGCCCGCCGCCTGGCTATGGCCGTACAGCGCGTGGCCGCCGCCGCGCACGCCGACCGGGATGTGCCGCGGTCCGGCGAATTCCAGCAGGTCCCGGATCTGGGCGGCGGACCCCGGCCGCAGTACGGCCCGCGGGGTCGCCCGCACGAGCTGCCCGAAGTCCTGGGCGGCGTCCCGCAGGGTGTCCGGGCGGGTGTCCAGGGCCGGGCCGAAGCGGGCGGCCAGGTCGTCGGCCAGGGTCATGCGGGCATCCCATCAGACGGCGGCGCCTTCCGTCGAGACGGCCTCCGGCCGGCTCCCCGGACCCGATCGTCATGGGGTGCACGACGGGCGGTTCCCACACCGGAGTCGGGCGGGAACCGGTCGCCGGGTCAGGTGGTGGCCGGGGTGAGGGTCAGGGTCTGTTCGGCCGCGGTGCGTCCGCCGCCCACCGGGCCGCCGGTGCGGTCCGTCCAGGTGCGCACGGGTGTGGTCTCGGCGAGTCGGCCCGCGGTCGCGGAGAGGCCGAGGGCGAGACCGCTGTAGCGGTTGACCAGGCGGTAGGTGCCGTCTTCGGGGGTTGCGGGCAGGACGAACCACTGCTGTCCGACGGCCGGCCCGCCGGTGCGGGGCGCGGTGACCACCGGCTTGGCGCCCCAGGCGCGGCCGGCCTTCCTCGCGGAGTCGACGGCGAGCAGCCGGCCGGTCGCCGCGTTGGCGACGGTGAAGGCGCCGTCGCCCGTCGGGGTGAAGGACCACGAAGCGCGGGCGGAGCCGGTGGCCGGGGCCACCGAGGTGACCGCGGAGCCGCCGGACGCCTGGGCCAGGACCCGGCCCCTGCCGCTCGCGATGCGGTAACCGCGGCCGGTGTCCACGGGCGGGGCGGCCGGGGCGACGGGGTCGACGGTGACGTCGACGTACTCGCCGGAGGCGTCGTGGGAGCAGCCGAAGGAGCAGTAGGCGCGGAAGGTCCGGCCGAGGACGGCGGAACCGGTGCGGCCGGCGGGGTCCAGGAACCAGCGGTACCAGGACGCGGTGGTGTAGGCGCCGGTGTCGCCGATGAGCCGCCACTTCTGCGTGGCCAGGTCGTCGGTGGCGTACAGGTACTGCGGTGCGCCACCGCTCTGGTCGACGGCCTGCGGGGTGCCGATGTACAGGCCGAGATGGGCGTCGTAGGCGATGTCGAGCACGAACAGCGGCGAGGTCGGGGGCATGGTGCCGGCCGCGATCTGCTCCGCGGCGGTACCGGGGTTGGCCGGGTCGTACTCGGCTCCGGCGGGGGTGTAGCCGGTGGGGTGGCCGGCGTCGACGGGGACGATGTCGCTCTCCCGGCCGCCGGTGCCGGGCTCGGACCAGGCGCCGTCGTACCACTTGCGCCAGGAGCCGGGGGCCATCTTCGCGGCGATCGGGGCCCGGGCCACGTGCTCGTAGAAGGCTTTCCAGCCGCCGCGTTTGTCGACGATCCGCGAGCCGTAATAGACGTAGAAGTAGCCGGAAGCCGCGTCCACGAACAGGCGCTGGTCGCCGTCACCGTAGGAGTACGTCTCGTGCGGGAAGGCCGCCGTGTCCCCGCGCTCCGTGCTGTACGGCGAGGTGATCACGTGGTCCTCGATGGTCCAGGTGCGGCCCTGGTCGGTGGAGACGGCGTAGTCGACGGCGTCGTAGTGGAGGCCGTCGCCGAAGGGCTGCGGGGTGAACTCGTTGTGCGCCAGGCCGTACCAGTCGCCCGTGTCGGGGTCCACCCACACCCCGGACAGGTCGCAGTAGTTCTTCTGCGCGTAGCCCGAGCCGCTCGGCGCGTACGTCGCCTCCCGCCCGGTGGGGCCGGTGTTGCACCGCCGGGTGGTGTCGTCGTTGCGGTCGGCGGGGTCGGCCGGGTCGACCGCCTCGCTCAGACTCCGGTCGAAGGCGGCGCTGTCGAAGTCCTTGCCGGTGTAGAAGTCCCAGACCCGCGGGTCGCCGGCGCCGTAGAGGGCGGCCGACTGCTGGTAGTGGAAGGTGCCGTCCCTGTCGAGGTAGGGGGTGGCGGGGGTGTCCGTGGGGTGGGTGAACGGCACCGGGGTCCCGACGGTCACGGTGTAGCCGGCGGCGCCGGGGGACGCGGTCCGCGCGGGCGCCGCGGTGCCGACGCCCAGGACCAGGGCGACGGCCGCGGCGACGGCGCCGCCTGCTCTGCTCAACGGTCGCACGGGTACTCCTTGCTGCCGAAGGGCCGGTTGCACGGAACGATCCGGCCCGGGCGGCGCCCCGGCAATGGACTCCCGTGCGCCGCCTCTTGCACTTTCGTGCGTGCGGGACGGCTGGTGCGGCCACGTTCGCGCAGGGGGCGTGGCCTCAGTGCGGCGCGGGCGGGACCGCGGACAGCGGGGTGTCCCAGGCCAGTTGGCGCAGCAGCCCCTCGTCCGGTCCGGCGGGCCGGGCCGTCACGGGTGCCGGGCCGGACGGCGTGCGGGTGCCGCGCGAGAGGCCGCCGCTGACGGTGATGTTGTGCTCGGCCCGCGGGCGGCGGTGCCGCTCGTACGCGGTGAACGCGGTCCCGGGGGCGGGCAGGTCGCGCAGCGCCTTGGCCAGGACGACGGCGTCCTCCAGCGCCATCGAGGCGCCCTGGCCGGTCGCCGGGGACGCGGCATGGGCCGCGTCCCCGGCCAGCAGGACCCGTCCGGTGTGCCAAGCGGTGCCGAGCGGCAGCTCCGTGGCGTTGGTGACCATGACCGCTCCGTCGGCGGCCTCGACCAGACCGGCGGCGGGTGTCGCGTCCTCCCGCAGCAGTGGCAACAGGTGGGCGCGCAGCTCGGCGGCGGGCGCGGCGGGCGCCCCGGCGGGCAGCGGGTCGCCGCCGGCGCGGGCGAACCAGTACGTCTCCCCCGCCGGGGACACCGCATAGCCGAACGCGGTGGCACTGCCCCGCACCATGGTGATCGCGCCCTCCGGGCCGGGGGCGGGTGCGGTGCGGGTGTAGCCGTAGTACACCCGCTGACCGGCGTATCCGGGGCGCACCCCGGGCCGGAGCAGCCCGCGTACGGTCGAGTTCAGCCCGTCGGCGCCGACGAGCACGTCCCCGGTGGCGGTGGTGCCGTCGGCGAAGCGGGCGGTGACGGCGTCCGGTCCGTCGGCCAGGGACACCAGGCGGGCGCCGTGGCGCAGCCGGATGCCGCGCCGGGCCGCCTCGCCCTGGAGGGCCGCGTTCAGTTCGCCGCGGCGCAGACAGCGGTAGCGCAGGGCGGGGTCGCCGGCCTCGCCCAGGGGCTGGTGTGCGACCTCGGTGCCCCGGCTGTCGAGCAGCCGCAGCGAAGTCAGCGGAAAACCGACGGCCGTGACGGCGTGCGTGGCGCCCAGTTCGGCCAGCGCGCGCATGCCGTTGCTCGCCAGGGTGAGGAAGGCCCCGATGTCCTCGGCCGTGTCCGGGTGCGCCTCGAACACGGTCACGTCGATACCGGCCTTGTGCAGCCCCAGGGCGGTCGCGGTCCCCGCGATGCCACCGCCGATCACCAGTACCCTCATCGCACCCGCTCCGCTCACCTGCCGCTCCCGGTGCCGGCAGTGGTCGTGACCATCTAAGGACAACGGGGGCCCGGCCGGGGCCGGTTCGAGGCGGGTTTCGGACAGCGAACCGGCGAAGAGACCCCGGGCGCCGCCCGGTCCCGGTGGATGCGCCGCCCGGTACCGGCGGGTGCGCCGCGCGGTACCGGTCCGCGTCCGGGCCGCCGCGCGCGTCCGTCCTGAGGCGCGCGGCCGGGGCGGCGTGCACCGGCACGCCCCCCGTGTTCACGGGTCGCCGCCGGTGAAATGGGTACTCCCCCGCTTATGCGGGTGAGCGTGGTGGATGCGGGTTCGAACACGGTCCGGTTGGTGATCGCCGACGTGGAGGGGGGTGTTCCGCTGCCGGTGCACACCGTCAAGTGGAAGCTCCGCCTGTCCGAGCAGGTCGGCCCGGACGGCGCCATCGCCGACGAGGCGGTGGAGCAGCTGGTGAAGGCGGTGGCCGCGGCGGGCGCCACGGCCCGGCGCTGGCACGCGACGGGACCCCTGGCCTTCGCGACCGCGGTCGTCCGCAGCGCCCCGAACCGCCACGAGGTGCTGCAGAGGGTGGCGTCCGGTACCGGGATCCACATGTGCACCCTGCCCGGCGAGACGGAGGCCGAGCTGACCTTCCTGGCGGCCCGCCGCTGGCTCGGCTGGAAGGCGGGCCCCCTCGCGCTGCTCGACATCGGCGGCGGCTCGCTGGAGGTGGCCTTCGGCCGGGGCCGGCTGCCCGACTTCGCCGCGTCGCTGCCGCTCGGCGCGAACCGGCTGACCCGGGAGTACCTGGGCGTCCAGGACCCGCCGGCGCCGGGCGAGCTGAAGGTGCTGCGCCGCCGGATCCGCCACGAACTGCGGGACGTGGCCTCGCGGATCCGCTGGGAGGGCCCGCGCACCGCCGCCGTCACCTCCCGGACGTTCCAGCAGCTGGCCCGGTTGTGCGGGGCGGCGCCGGGGCGCTACGGCCCGTTCGTGGAGCGGGAGCTGGCCTGCCGGGACCTGCGCGAGGCGGTGCGCTCCCTCGCCGTACTGCCCGCCGCCGAGCGCGCCCTGCTGCCCGGGATCTCCGCACCGCGTGCCGCCCAGAGCCTGGCCGGAGCGGTCGTCGGGCACACGGCACTGAAGCTGATGGGCCTGCGCCGGGCCGTCGTCTGCCCCTGGGCGATCCGCGAGGGCGTGCTCCTGCGCTATGCCGAGGACGGCAGCGACTGGTGGACGGACGCGACGGGCGAGACCGGCACCCCCGCACCGTCCCTGGCGGCCACCCTGTGCATCGCCGGTCCGCCCGCCTGACCCGGACGGACGGCCCGGGCCGCCGCCCCCGCTGCGGCCCCGCCGCCGCCCGCCGTCCGTCCCCGATGGCCGGGCCCCGGCCAAGGCCCTAGCGTCGGATCATGCAGTCGCCCCGTGGCGCGCCGGCCGTGGACACGGTGCCCGGCCTGTCCGCCGGGCCGGTCGCGCTGGCCTGGCTGACGCAGTTCCTGGTGGGAACCGATCTCTTCGTGGTGGCGCCGCTGCTCCCGCACATCGCGGCGTCGTTCGCGGTCTCCGTGGCGAGCACCGGCCTGCTGGTCACGGCCTTCTCGGTCGCCTACGTGGTGGCGTCACCGTTCGCCGGCTGGCTCTCCGACCGCTGGGACCGCGCGTCCGTACTGGTGGTGGCCCTGGTGCTGTTCTCCGCGGCCAACGTCGGCACCGCTCTGGCGCCGTCCTTCGGTGTGCTGCTGCCGGCCCGCGTGGTGGCCGGCCTCGCGGCCGCCGCGACCGGCCCCACGGTGTACGCCCTGGTCAGCACCCGTGCCCGGCCGCAGTCCCGGGCGCAGCTGCTGGCCGTGGTGGGCTCGGGCCTGCTCACCGCCCTGTGGGTGGGCGCGCCGGCCGGGTCGCTGCTGGGGCGGTACACGGGCTGGCGGCCCGCCTTCCTCGTCCTGGCCGCGGGCACGTTCCTGCTGGCGCTCCCGCACGCGTTCGTCTGGCGGGCCCGTCCGGTACCGGTGGCCGCCGCGCCGCCGGAGCGGACCGGGCGGCCGGGCCCGGGCGCGGCGGCGCCGCCGCGGGCGGGGCGGCCCGGTACGGCCGTGGCCGTGTCCGCCGTCGCGGTGACGACCCTGTGGGCCTTCTCCGTGTACGGCCTCTACACCTTCCTGGCCGTCGCGCTGCACTCCGACGGCAGGGCCGCCACCGTGCCGTGGCTGCTGGTCGCCTACGGCATCGGCGCCGTCGTCGGCGGGCAGCTGGGCGGCCGGTGCGCGGACCGGGCCGATCCCGTGCGGGTCACCAGGTCGGCACTGGCACTGACGGCGGTGCTGGAGGTCGTCGTGGCCCTGGCGTTCCCGCTGACCGGGGCACTGGCCGGCGCCCTGGCCCTGTTCGCGCTGGCCGCCTACGCCTTCTTCCCCGCCCAGCAGCGCCACCTGGTCGACCTGTTCCCGGAGCGGGCGACCGCCCTGCTGTCGTGGAACAACAGCGCCTTGTTCGTGGGCCTGTCCCTGGCCGGCGCCGCCGGCGGGCAGACCGTGCACGCCCTGGGCTATCCCGCGCTGCTGTACCTCGGCGCCGGGGTCGCCGTACCGGCGTGCCTGGTCGCCCGCGGCCGGCCGGCCCGGAGCCGCGGGGGCACCTGAAGCCTCACCGGCCCGTGGCGGGAGCGCGCTCGTCGAGACGGACGGCGATCAGCGCGATGTCGTCGCGCGCGCCGCCGCTGACCCCCAGGCGGGCCAGCAGCGCGTCCGCGAGGCGCTCGGGGCCCAGGCGGACGGAGCGGGACAGGGCGTCGCACAGCTGGCGCAGGCCCACGTCGATGTCCTCGCCCCGACGCTCGATGAGGCCGTCGCTGTACAGCACGAGGGTGTCGCCGACGGTGTAGGGCAGCCGTGCCTCGGTCCGGGAGACGTGCTCGACGTGCGCCCCGAGCGGCGGATCGGTGGCCCGGTCGAGCAGCTCGCAGGTGCCGTCGGCGTGCAGCAGGACCGGTGGCGGGTGTCCGGCGCTGCTGTAGGAGATCACGCGTTCGCCGGTGTGGATCACCGCGTTGACCGCGGTGGTGGTGAGTGCCCCCTCCACGCAGAGGGCGTACCGGCACAGCACCTCCAGCGCCTGCGCGGGTTCCTCGACGGTACGGGTGACCGCGCTCAGCGCGCTGCGGAGCATGCCCATGACGGCAGCGGCGGCCAGGCCGTGGCCGACGACGTCGCCGACCGCCACCGCGAAGCAGCCGTCGGGCAGATCGACCACGTCGTACCAGTCGCCGCACACGTTGAGCGAACCCACGGCGGGCAGGTACCGCACCGCGATGTCGGGGTGCCGGACCAGGTCCGGGGAGCTGAGCATCGCCTCCTGCAGGGTGACGGCGACCTGGCGCTCACGGGCGTGGGCCAGACGCAGTTCCTCGTTGAGGCTCTGCAACTCCTTGGCCCGGCCGTACAGCTCCGCCTCCAGGACTTCCCATTCCTCCGGCTCCCGGGGTTCCCCGGGTCGCTCCGGTCCGGCGCCGCTCCCGGGGACCGGCCGCTGTTCGTGTGCCGTGCCCCGGCGGGAGCGGCGGGAGCGGACGAACTCCGTCACGTCCTCGACGCGGTGGATGATCCAGACGACCGCCCCGTCGGGGGCGACGACCGGGGTGTTGACCGGGGACCACCAGCGCTCCTCGAACGCACCCGGCCGGTCCACGACCGGGATGTCGTACTGCTGCAGGGCCATCGTGTCGCGTGCCCGGGTGGCCAGGACCCGGTGCAGGGAGGCGCTCAGGTTCCGCACGCCGTCCGCGTAGGGGTCCGCCGGGTTGTCGGGGAAGGCCTCGAAGATGTACGTCCCGACCAGGTCCTGACGGGTCCGCCCGGTCGCCCGCAGGTAGGCGTCGTTGACGTCGACGATCACCAGGTCCGGGCCGAGGACGAGGTAGGGGCTGGGTGTGGCGGCGAACAGTGCCGCGTAGTCGATCCGTGCCACGATCTCCATGGCTGCTGCCCGCCGTCCCGGGCCCGTGGGAGTCCCACCTCTCAATGTACGGGTCGGCGCAGGCCGCGCACCCGGGCCACCGCCGTCACGGCGGAGGGCCGGCCCCCGGCCCCGGAGCCCGCAGGACCTCAGGGGTGCCGGCCCAGCCGGTCCGTGCCCGGCGTGAGGTCCTGGGTGCCGATCACCGACAGCAGTTCCAGCTGGGCGGCCCCCTCGGTGCCCGGCGGGGCGCTGAACCACAGCAGGCGCTGCCGGCCGTCCTCGCTGAACAGGTTGTGGCAGTCCACCTCGACGACCCCGAGCGAGGGGTGGACGATCCGCTTGTGGTCGGTGCGGCGCAGGGCCACCTCCCGCTGCTCCCACAGCGCGGCGAACTCCTCGCTGCGCCGGCGCAGCGCGGCCACCAGCCGGGTGACGTCCGGGTCCTTGGCGCGCCGGGCGGCGACGGCCCGGAGGTCGGCGGCGAACACCCGGGAGTGGTGCGGGTGGTCCTCGGCCGGGTGCAGCGCGCGGGCGGCGGGGTCGGTGAACCAGCGGTAGGCGAAGCTCGCTTCGAGTCCGCGCCCGACCGGTGCCGGGCCGAGGAGCGCGACGGCGAGGGGGTTCTGCGCGAGGGGTTCGTGCAGGTCGGTGATGATCTGGGCCGGGGTGGTGACGAGCCGGTCCAGCAGGCCGAGCAGGGCGGGCTGGGCGTGCGCGGCGGAGCTGTGGGCGACGGCCGGGAGCGGGCGCTCGGCGAGGTGGAAGAGGTGGTCGCGCTCGTCGCCGCTCAGCCGGAGCGCCCGGGCGAGGGCGGCCAGGACCTGCGCGGAGGGCTGGGCGCCCCGGCCGCGTTCGAGTTCCGTGTAGTAGTCGGCGGACAGCCCGGCCAGCTGGGCGACCTCCTCGCGTCTGAGGCCCGGCACCCGGCGGCGGGGCCCGCGGTCAGGCCGACGTCGGCGGGGCGGACCCGGTCGCGCCGGGACCTCAGGAATGCGGCCAGCTCCGAGTGGTTCACGCCCTCCATGGTCCTGCCCGCGGCCGTGCGGAGCCAGGGGTTGCCGACCCCAGGGTGCGGACAGCCCTGGTCGGTGTCCGGGCCGGGGCCGAGGCTGGAGGCACGACGTCCCGCCGTCTTCGAGCACAGGAGCTTCCATGTCCGCACAGGCAATCCCCGCACAGCCCCGCGTCGCCGTCGTCACCGGCGGTTCCCGCGGGATCGGCCGCGAGACGGTGCAGCGGCTGGCCGCCGACGGCTACGCCGTGGTGGTCGGCTACGCGGGCAACCGCGAACGGGCCGAGGCCGCCGTCGAGGAGGTCGCCTCGGCGGGCGGCAGCGCGCTCGCCGTCCGCGCCGACGTGGCCGAGGAGCAGCAGGTCGCCGCGCTGTTCGAGGCCGCGACGGCCGAGTACGGCGGTGTCGACGTCGTCGTGCACACGGCGGGCCGGATGTACCTGGCGCCGATCGCCGAGCTCGACCTCGCGGAACTGGACGCCCTGCACCGCACCAACGTCCGTGGGACCTTCGTGGTGGCCCGGGAGGCCGCCCGGCGGCTGCGCCGGGGCGGAGCGCTGATCACGTTCTCCACGTCCGTGGTGGGCCTGGCGTTCCCGGGCTACGGCGCCTACAGCGCGAGCAAGGGCGCGGTCGAGGCGCTGACCCTGGTGCTGGCGCGCGAGCTGCGGGGCCGGGACGTCACGGTGAACGCCGTGGCCCCGGGCCCGACGGCGACCGAACTGTTCCTGGAGGGCAAGGACGAGGAGACCGTCGCCCGCCTGGCCGCCCAGCCACCGCTGGAGCGCCTCGGCACGCCGGCCGACATCGCCGAGGTGGTGGCGTTCCTCGCCTCCCCGGCCGGTCACTGGGTCAACGGCCAGGTGGTCCGCGCCAACGGCGGCATCGTCTGACGCCCGCGGGGCGGGCCGGACCAGCTGCTCGCGGCCGGCGGTCGCGCGGCGGGCCGGGGCCGGCCGGGACGAGCACGGTATTGACATGAACGTGCATCAACCCCGAGGCTTCGTGCGTGAAGTTGCTCGATCGGCGCTTGTTTCAAGCGTTTCCGAGCAGTGCAGCCGCAAGAACAGTCAGTCCGCGAAGGTGCGAGGGGAGCTGTTCCGCCGTGCGAAGACTCCGACACCGTGTGCCGTGGCCGGCCTGGATACCGCTGGGGCTGGCGAGCGTCCTGGCCGCGACGGCGCTCGCCGCCCCGGCGAGGGCCGCCGCCCCCGCGGCCGGCGCCGTACTGGACCCGGCGCACAGCAGCGTCAGCTGGCAGAGCCCGGTCTACGCCAAGGGCACCGGCGGCGGGCCCGAGACCTGTCCCGACGCCGCCGCCGACCCCGGCGGGGCGGTCTGTGCCCGCTCCGACCTGACGGTCTCGGTGCCGGACGGCTACTGGGACGACAACCCCGAGGGCGGCATCCCGCTGTCCGTCACCTGGCAGCACCCCTCGGACGACTTCGACCTCTACGTCTACGACGACCACGGCAAACAGGTGGCCTCCAGCGCGGGCACCGCGGACCCGGAGGCCACGGTGATCCCCCGGGCCTCGGGCACCTACCACCTGCTCGTGGTGCCGTACGACGTGCACGACAACTCCTTCGCCGGCACCGCCTACCTGCCCGCGACCACGGACGCGGGCGACCTCACGTCGTTCTCCGGCGGCGGGGGCAGCTACACCGTCGCCGCCGGACAACTGACCGCACGGGCCGACTTCCTGACGGGTGGCCGGCTCAGGCTCCAGGCCGACCCGTCCGGCGCGCTGAGCGATCCGGCCGGCACCGCCATCGTGCGCGAGCAGCCCGCGCTCCAGCGGCACACCTCGTCCTTCGACGCCGGGGACTACTACGGCGTCCGCTCGCCCGAGGCCGTGCTGCGGGTGTACAAGAAGCCGCTGCGGTTCGGCCTGTACCGGCCCGACAACCGCACCCGGATCTGGCAGGAGGACAAGCCGCTGCGCTGGTCGACCGGCGGGATGCGGCAGAGTCTGGCGCGGGGCGCGGACGAGCAGTTCTTCGGCGGCGGCGAGCAGAACGGCAGCTTCTCGCACCGCGGCCGGACCATGTACGTGGCCAACAGCTTCGACTGGAACGAGGGCGGCTACAACAACTCGCAGCCGTTCTACCTCTCCAGCGCTGGCTACGGCGTCTTCCGCAACACCTTCGCGCCGGGCGTGTACACCTTCGGTTCGCCGGTGACGACCGGCCAGCAGGAACGGCGCCTGGACGCCTACTACTTCCTCGGTGACGCCAAGCAAGTGATCGGCAAGTACACGGCCTTGGTCGGCAGGCCCTTCATGCCGCCGGTGTACGGCCTCGAACCGGGCGACTCCGACTGCTACCTGCACAACGCCAACCGGGGCGAGCGGCACACCCTGGACGCGCTGAAGATCGCCGACGGCTACACCGAGCACCGGATGCCGCTCGGCTGGATGCTGGTCAACGACGGGTACGGCTGCGGGTACGAGAACCTGGAGCAGACCGCCGGGGGCCTCCAGGACCACCACGCCCAGCTCGGCCTGTGGACCCAGGACGGCATCGACAAGCTCGCCGGCCAGGTCAAGGCCGGTCAGCGGGTGGCCAAGCTGGACGTGGCCTGGGTCGGCAACGGCTACAAGTTCGCGCTGGACGCCTGCGACGCCGCCAAGAAGGGCATCGAGGACAACAGCGACGCCCGCGGTTTCGTCTGGCTGCCGGTGTCCTGGGCGGGGGCCCAGCGCTGCGGGGTGCTGTGGAGCGGCGACCAGAAGCTGTCCTGGGACTACATCCGCTGGCAGATCCCGACGTACGCCGGGGCGACGATGTCCGGCATCGCCTACAACACCGGTGACATCGGCAGCATTTACCGCCACGACGCCGAGATGTACACCCGCGACCTCCAGTGGAAGGCGTTCCTGCCGGCCGTGATGACGATGGACGGCTGGGCCGGCGACCTCACCACGGGCAAGCCCGCCGACCAGCAGCCGTGGCGGGACGGCGAGCCGTACACCTCGGTCAACCGCACGTACCTCCAGCTGAAGGAGCGGCTGCTGCCCTACATGTACACGCTGTCCGCGCAGGCCGCGAGGACGGGTGTGGGCGCGGTGCGCCCGCTGTGGCTGGAGTACCCGGACGATCCGGACACCCTGGGCGCGCAGGCGAAGTACGAGTTCCTGTCCGGCCCGGACTTCCTCGTCGCCCCGGTCTACCAGGACTCTGACACCCGTGACGGCATCTATCTGCCGAAGGGCACCTGGACCGACTACTGGACCGGCCGCACCTATCGGGGCCCGGCCACACTGAACGGCTACCACGCCCCGCTGGACACCCTCCCGCTGTTCGTGCGCGAGGGTGCGATCGTGCCCATGTGGCCGAAGGGCACCACGAGTTGGCAGACCCGTGACCGGCACGAACTGGACTGGGACCTGTACCCGGCCGCGCACGGCACCGGTCGCTACACGCTGTACGAGGACGACGGCGTGACCCGTGACTTCGCCGAGGGCGCGGCGGCCACGCAGCGGGTGTCGGTGCGGGCCGGCGCCCGGGGTACGACCGTGACGGTCGGCGCGAGCAGGGGCGACTACGCGGGCAAGCCGGCCACCCGGACGTACCGGTTCACCGTGCACGGCGGCACCGCCCCCGCGCGGGTCCTGCTCGACGGGCGCCGGCTGCCGGACAGCGCGTGGTCGTACGACGCAGGCACCCATGTCACCACCGTCAGCACGCCGGGCCTGCCGCTCGACCGCGGGTTCACCCTGCGGCTGGCCGGCCCGAGGGCCGCAAGGTAAAGGAATCGCATGGTCTAGTCCAAAGTGAGCTTTGGTCTAGTCCAACTTATTGACGTGACCGCAACAGTCCCGGAGGGTGGGGCTCCCCGCTCTGGGGTCCCCACCCTCTGGAGGCACACGTGAGACGTCTTCGGGCATGTCTGGGCGCGGCGGCGGCCGTCACCCTCGCCGCCGCCGGCAGCACCGCGCTGGTCGCGGGCAACGCCTCGGGCGCGGCCGGTGCGCTCAGCAACCGCTGGTACGCCGCCGCCCCTTATCTGATGCCGCTGGACAACGACCCGCCGGACCCGGCCGCCATCATGGACGCCACCGGTCTGAAGGCGTTCCAGCTGGCGTTCGTCCTGGCCCCCAACGGCGGCGGCTGCACGCCGACCTGGGGCGGCACGGCGCCGGTCGCCTCGGACACCGCCGTCCAGTCGGTGATCGGCACCATCCGCGCCAAGGGCGGCGACGTCTCCGTCTCCATCGGCGGCTACGGCGGCACCAAGCTCGGCCAGGCCTGCGCCGACCCCGCGTCCACGGCGGCGGCCTACCAGCAGGTCATCACCAAGTACGGCCTGCACGCCATCGACTTCGACCTGGAGGAGCCGGAGTACGAGAACAGCGCGGCGATCCACAACGAGATCGGCGCCGCCAAGATCCTCCAGCAGAACAACCCGGGGCTGTACGTCTCCGTGACCACGGCCGGCACGGCGGACGGCACCGGCTGGTTCGGCAAGCAGATGCTGCTGGAGGCCAAGTCGCAGGGCTTCACCCCGAACAACTTCTCCATCATGCCGTTCGACGGCGGCTTCAACGGCGCGGCGAGCCAGACCGGCGCGCTCACCAACTTCAACTCCGTCCTCCAGTCCACGTTCGGCTGGGACCAGGCGACCGCATACGCCCACGAGGGCTTCTCCGGCATGAACGGCCGCAGCGACACCGGCGAGTACTTCACGCAGGCCGACTTCCGGACCGTGCTGGACTACGCCACGAGCCACCACATGGACCGGTTCACCTTCTGGTCGCTGAACCGCGACCGGCAGTGCACGCCGGCCGACAACGGCGGCCGTACGTCCGGCACCTGTTCGAGCGTGGCCCAGAGCGCGTGGGACTTCGCCAAGTACTCGGTGACGTTCGCCGGGGCCACCCCGCCGAGCACGACCCCCACCCCCACCCCCACGCCCACGCCCACGCCGGCCTCCTGCAAGCCGGCCTGGAGCGCGAGCGCGGTGTACACCCAGGGCAACGAGGTCTCGTACGACAAGCACAACTGGAAGGCGAAGTGGTGGACCCAGAACGAGGCGCCCGGCGCCTCGCAGTGGGGTCCCTGGCAGGACGAGGGTGCCTGCTGACACGGTCGCCCTCTTGACGTGTCTGGTTCAGACCTTTAGCTTCACGGGTCATCGGCGACCAAGGATGCGTTCAGCGTTCAGCGTGCTGAACGCATCCCGGTCCGACGGAAGGACCCCCCACATGACCCGGTCACGGCTTCTCACGGCGGCGGCCACGGCGGCCCTCGCCGTCGCCCTCACCGCACTCGGCACCGGCGGCGCGGACGCGGCGGACCCGCGTGTCGCGCCCGGCGGCAACTTCGACCTGTCCGTCTGGCAGCTCCAGGAACCCGTCGGCTCCCCCGGCAAGCCCACCACCATCCCCTCCTCCCGGCTCCAGGGCCCGAACGGCTACCAGGACGCGTACTTCTACACCGACACCCGCGACGGCGCGATGACCTTCTGGGCGCCCGAGAAGGGCGTCACGACACCGAACTCCCACTACGCCCGCTCCGAGCTGCGCGAGACGAACCGCGACGGCTCCCCCGCCGACTGGGCGCTCGCCGGCAGCCACCGGATGAGCGCGACCCTGCGGGTGGTGTCCGTGACCAGGAACGTGTGCGTCGGCCAGATCCACCTCGGCTCCGGCGGCTCCTCCACCAAGCCGCTGGTCGAGCTGTACTACCACGCGAACGGGGACATCGTCCTCGGCACCGAGGACTCGCCGTCCGGCGGCCAGACCCAGCACCCCGTCGGGCATGTCTCC
Organism: Streptomyces sp. NRRL S-1022; assembly: GCF_000720135.1. Classification (GTDB taxonomy): domain Bacteria; phylum Actinomycetota; class Actinomycetes; order Streptomycetales; family Streptomycetaceae; genus Streptomyces. Next base: position 95,307 of record NZ_JOIU01000024.1, read on the forward strand.
CTCGGCAGAACCTGGAGCTACACCATCGCCGTCACCGGCGGGAACACCGTCGAGCTGACCGTGAACGGCACCACCAGCCGGTACGCCGTCCCGTCCGCCTTCAAGCCGTACAGGCAGTACTTCAAGGCCGGCTCCTACAACCAGTCCTCCTCCGACAGCACCACCGACGGCGCCCGCGTGGCGTTCTACGGGCTGACCGTCTCCCACGGCTGACAAAACGGCCCTACCTGCGCGACTGGTGCAAACGGCGGGACGGCCGTAGCGTCGGGTGCACGCGGTCGGACACAGTACGACGGGTGGGAGCGACCATGCGCGGATCAGTGGTGGGAACGGCGGCCCTCGTGGCGGGAGCCCTGCTCACAGCGGCCATGACCACGGCCACGGCCAGTCCGCCGAGTACCGGTACCGCGCCCCCCGCCCACGCCGGCGGTGCGCAGCCGGTGCTGGTCGACTGCTTCTGGCACCGCACCGTCCGGCCCGGCGACTTCATCCTGGCCTGCGGTGACGGCAACAGCCGGCTGACCGGACTCCACTGGTCGCAGTGGAGTCCGGACCACGCGACCGCCGAGGGCGTCAACATGGTCAACGACTGCAAGCCGTACTGCGCGGCCGGCAGCTTCCGCGCGTACCCGGTGACCGTCCGGCTCGACGACACCCGGCCCTGGAAGAAGCAGCCGGGCGTCCAGCACTACACCCGGATGAGCCTGACCTACCAGAAGGACCGTCCGGAGGGCTTCCAGCAGGTCATGACGCTTCCGCTCTGGGACTGACGGCTGGGGCCGGCGGTCCCGGACCGGGTGTCACCCGGGCGCGTCCGGTGGGGCGCGCGGCGGTGGGCCGCGCGGGCGATCCCGCGGCCCGGCTCCCGCCACCGGTGACCCGTCGCCCGTCATGTTGGTGTGGCCCCGCACGCCGGCGCCTCGCGCGCCGACCGAAAAGAGGTCACATGCCCCGACTCCCCCGGCTGACCGGTGCCGCCACGGCCGCACTCGCGCTCGGCCTCCTCGCCGCCGCGCCCGCCGCCGGCCACGAGCCGCTCGTCACGGACGCGCGCGTCCTCGCCCACTTCGACCTGGCCGCCGGGCAGACACCCGAGAACATCGCGCTCGACCGCGACGGCTCCGCCGACCTGACCTTCGCCTTCGCCCGGCAGATCGCCCATGTCACCCCGGAGGGCCGCACCCAGGTCCGCGCGACCCTGCCCGCCGTGGCGCACCCGGCCACCCCGCTCGTGCACAGAGCCGCCGTCACCGGCATCGCCCGCGCCCAGGACGGCACGCTGTACGTCGGCTACGCCACCGGCACCGACGCGACCGGCATCTGGCGCCTCTCCCCCGACGGCGGCGCACCGCAGCGGATCGCCGCGCTGCCGGCCGACGGACTGCCCAACGGGCTGGCCCTCGACGAGCGGCGGGGCGTGCTCTACGCGGCCGACTCGGTGCGCGGCACGATCTGGCGCGTCCCGCAGGAAGGCGGCACGGCCACGGCGTGGGCGACGGGCCGGGCACTCGCCCCGCTCCCGGCGCCGGCCGCGCGCGGCTTCGGCGCCGACGGCATCAAGGTCCGCCGGGACTCCGTGTGGGTGTCCAACAGCGACCGGGGCACGCTGCTGCGCATCCCGGTCGGCCCGGACGGCTCAGCCGGTCCCGTCGAGACCCGGGCCGACGCGCTCCCGGGCATCGACGACTTCTGCTTCCCCGGGCAGGGCAGGAGCGTGCTCGCCGCGCTCGACTCCGCCGGCAAGGTCGTCCTGATCCGGCCGGACGGCACCGTCACGGACGTGCTCACCGCCCGGGACGGCCTGTCCGACCCGACCTCCGTGGCCGTCCGCGGCCGGACCGTCTACGTGCCGAACTCCGCGCTCACCACCCGGCGGGACCCCAACCTCCTCCTCTCCCGCCTGCGCCACCTCATCGGCCGGGGATAGCCGGGGTCAGCCCGGGACAGCCGGGGGCAGGAGGAGACCGGTCCGGGCACCCGGGCCGGCCCCGGCCGCGACCCGTGCGAGGGGCGGCCGGGGCGGCCGTCAGCCCAGTTCCGCCAGCAGGTCGCCGCCCTCCACCTGCTGGATGCGGGTGATGGCCAGCCGGGAGACACGGCCCGCCCGGGGAGCGGTGATCGTGGCCTCCATCTTCATCGCCTCGATGGTGGCGATCGTCGCGCCGGCCGCCACCTCGTCGCCCTCGGCGACGGCCAGGGTCACCACACCGGCGAACGGTGCCGCGACATGGCCGGGGTTGGACCGGTCGGCCTTCTCCGTCACCGGGATGTCGGAGGCCGCCGCCCGGTCACGGACCTGGATCGGGCGCAGCTGGCCGTTGAGCGTGGACATCACGGTGCGCATGCCGCGCTCGTCGGCCTCGCCGACCGCCTGCAGCTCGATCAGCAGCCGGACGCCGGGCTCCAGGTCGACGGCGTACTCCTTGCCCGGGCGCAGGCCGTAGAAGAAGGCCTTGCTGTCCAGCACGCTGGTGTCGCCGAAGCTCTGCCGGTGCGTGTCGAACTCGCGGGTCGGGCCGGGGAACAGCAGCCGGTTGAGGGTGGCCCGCGGGTCCTTGGCCAGTCCCTCGCGGTCCTCGGCGGACAGCTCGGGGGTGGGCTTGGCCGCCGCGCGGCCCTGGAGCGCCTTGGTGCGGAACGGCTCCGGCCAGCCACCGGGCGGGGTGCCCAGCTCGCCGCGCAGGAAGCCGATCACCGAGTCGGGGATGTCGAACTTGTCGGGGGTCGACTCGAAGGCATCCGGGGAGACGCCGGCGCCGACGAGGTGCAGGGCCAGGTCGCCGACCACCTTGGAGGACGGGGTGACCTTGACCAGGCGGCCGAGGATGCGGTCGGCGGCGGCGTACATCGCCTCGATGTCCTCGAAGCGGTCGCCGAGGCCGAGCGCGACGGCCTGCGTGCGCAGGTTGGACAGCTGGCCGCCGGGGATCTCGTGGTGGTAGACCCGGCCGGTCGGCGAGGCGAGGCCCGCCTCGAACGGGGCGTAGATCCTGCGGACACCCTCCCAGTACGGCTCCAGGTCGCCGACCGCCTGGAGGTCCAGACCGGTGGGCCGCTCGGAGTGGTCGGTGGCCGCGACGATCGCGGACAGCGACGGCTGGGAAGTCGTACCGGCCATGGAGGCCACCGCGCCGTCGACCGCGTCGGCCCCGGCCTGGATCGCGGCGAGGTAGGTGGCGAGCTGGCCGCCGGCCGTGTCGTGCGTGTGCAGGTGCACCGGGAGGTCGAACTCGCGGCGCAGCGCGGAGACCAGCTTGGCGGCGGCCGGGGCGCGCAGCAGGCCGGCCATGTCCTTGATCGCGATGACGTGCGCGCCGGCCGCCACGATCTGCTCGGCCAGGCGCAGGTAGTAGTCGAGGGTGTAGAGCCGCTCGCCCGGGTCGCTGAGGTCGGCGGTGTAGCAGAGGGCGACCTCGGCGATCGCGGTGCCGGTCTCGCGCACGGCCTCGATGGCGGGGCGCATCTGGCCGACGTCGTTGAGGGCGTCGAAGATGCGGAAGATGTCGATGCCGGTGGCGGCGGCCTCCTGCACGAAGGCGTCGGTGACCTCGGTCGGGTACGGGGTGTAGCCGACGGTGTTGCGGCCGCGCAGCAGCATCTGGAGGCAGATGTTGGGGACGGCCTCGCGCAGCGCGGCCAGCCGCTCCCAGGGGTCCTCGGCGAGGAAGCGCAGGGCGACGTCGTAGGTGGCGCCGCCCCAGCACTCCAGGGACAGCAGCTGCGGCAGGGTGCGGGCGACGACCGGGGCGACGGCGAGCAGGTCCTTGGTGCGCACCCGGGTGGCGAGCAGGGACTGGTGGGCGTCGCGGAAGGTGGTGTCGGTGACACCGATGGTCGGCGATTCGCGCAGGTGCCGGGCGAAGCCCTCGGGGCCGAGGTCGACGAGCAGCTGGCGGGAGCCGGCGGGCGGCTCGCCGGCGGGCAGCGGCGGCAGCTTGGTCAGCGGGTCGAGCAGGTCGGGCCGCTGCCCGTGCGGCTTGTTGACGGTGACGTCGGCGAGGTAGGTGAGCAGCTTGGTGCCGCGGTCGGCGGAGGAGCGTGCGGTGAGCAGGTGGGGGCGCTGCTCGATGAAGGAGGTCGTCACGCGCCCGGCCTGGAAGTCGGGGTCGTCCAGGACCGCCTGGAGGAACGGGATGTTGGTGGCGACACCGCGGATGCGGAACTCGGCCACGGCACGCCGGGCCCGGCCGATCGCGGCGTGGAAGTCACGGCCCCGGCAGGTGAGCTTGACCAGCATGGAGTCGAAGTGCGCGCTGATCTCCGTACCGGCGTGGGTGGTGCCGCCGTCGAGCCGGATGCCGGAGCCGCCCGGGGAGCGGTAGGCGCTGATCCGGCCGGTGTCCGGGCGGAAGCCGTTGGCGGGGTCCTCGGTGGTGATCCGGCACTGGAGGGCGGCGCCGCGCAGGGTGACCGTGTCCTGGGAGAGGCCCAGGTCGGCGAGGGTCTGGCCGGAGGCGATCCGCATCTGGGCCTGGACCAGGTCGACGTCGGTGACCTCCTCGGTCACGGTGTGCTCGACCTGGATGCGCGGGTTCATCTCGATGAACACGTGGTTGCCGTCGCGGTCGAGCAGGAACTCCACGGTGCCGGCGTTGCGGTAGCCGATCTCGCGGGCGAAGCGTACGGCGTCGGCGCAGATCCGGTCGCGCAGGTCCGGGTCCAGGTTGGGCGCGGGGGCCAGCTCGATGACCTTCTGGTGGCGGCGCTGCACCGAGCAGTCGCGCTCGAAGAGGTGGATCACGTTGCCCTCGCCGTCGGCGAGGATCTGCACCTCGATGTGGCGGGGCTCGACGACGGCCTTCTCCAGGAAGACGGTCGGGTCGCCGAACGCGGACGCGGCCTCGCGGGAGGCGGCCTCGATGGACTCGCGCAGCTGGGCGGGGTCCTGCACGCGGCGCATGCCGCGCCCGCCGCCGCCGGCGACCGCCTTGACGAAGACGGGGAATCCGATCTCCTCGGCGGCCCGCACCAGTTCGTCCACGTCCGTGGAGGGCTGGGAGGAGCCGAGCACGGGTACGCCGGCCGCGCGGGCGGCGGCGACCGCGCGGGCCTTGTTGCCGGTCAGCTCCAGCGTGGCCGCGCTCGGGCCGACGAAGGTGATGCCCGCCTCCTCGCAGGCGCGGGCCAGCTCCGGGTTCTCCGACAGGAAGCCGTAGCCCGGGTAGACGGCGTCGGCGCCCGCCCGGCGGGCCGCGGCCACGATCTCCTCGACGGAGAGGTAGGCCCGCACCGGGTGCCCCGGTTCCCCGATCTCGTACGCCTCGTCGGCCTTCAGCCGGTGCAGCGAGTTGCGGTCCTCGTGCGGGAACACGGCGACGGTGCGCGCGCCGAGTTCGTAGCCCGCACGGAACGCGCGGATCGCGATCTCGCCACGGTTGGCGACCAGCACCTTGCGGAACATCATGGATTCCCTTCAGCTGCCTGCCGGCGACGAACACCCTGGTGTCAGCCACGCCCTGCCGTACTCGCGGCCACCTTAGGGGGTGCCCGCACGGGTCGAGGTGCGAAAACCATCACACCGACGGGGTGGCCGGCGCCACAGGGGCACGCCGACCCGGTGGGCGGGCGCGGGGACCCGTTTCACCCGAATGCTCTGCAACCGTTCCGGCACGGTCTCGCAGCACGACGCAAAGAACACGGAACCGTTCTGTTTCGATCACAAACTCTCGTATAGTTACGGCCACTTGACCTCCAGTGTCAGCCGTCTCTGCCGCGAGGACCCCACCGGACCGATGACCGCGCCCACGCACCCCGGCGACCGCCCCTCACTCCGTCCGTTCGCCTCCGCCCTCGCCGTGACCGGTGTGCTGTCAGCGCTCGCGGTCTGCGCGGCCGTGGCGGCGGCCCCCGGCCCGGTGCGCACCCCGCTCGCCTGGGGCACGGGCGCGGCGGCCGTCGTGCTCAGCGCGGCGGTGGCCACGGCCGCGCACGCCCTGCACACCGCGCGCACCGCCCGGCGCAGGCTGGAGGGCGCCACCCAGGACATCGGACGGCTCCTGCGGCAGCAGGCCCGGAGCACCGAGGAGGCGAGCCGGGAGCAGCAGCGGCTCATCGACGAGCTCGCCCGGCAGCGCACGGAGCTGACGGAGTCGTTCGCGGCCGAACGTGCCCGTCTCGACCAGGAGGCCGCGCACGAGCTGGACCGGCTCCGGCAGGAGAACGCCCGGCTCACCGGCGAGTCCGAGCGGGCCCGTCGGGAACGGGCCACCGCGCTGTCCGCCACCTCCAACGCCGCCGCCCGGATGCAGGCCCTCGCCACCGCCACGCTCGCCGACCTGCGGGCGATGGAGGACCGGCACACCAACGAGGACGTGCTGGCCGACCTGCTCCACCTCGACCACCGCACGGCCCAGGCCGGCCGGCTCGCGGACTCCGTCGCCGTGCTCACCGGGGCGCGTTCGGGCCGCCGGTGGGCGCGGCCGATCGGGATGGAGTCGATCCTGCGGGGCGCGATGGGCCGGATCGCCGGGTACCGGCGGATCCGGGTGCACTCGGTCAGCGAGGCCTTCGTCGCCGGGCACGCCGCCGAGGGCGTGATGCACGCGCTCGCCGAACTCCTCGACAACGCGGCGAACTTCTCGCCGCCGACCGCCGAGGTCCACGTCTACGTGGAGGAGGTGCCGGCCGGTGTCATCGTGTCGGTGGAGGACAGCGGGCTGGTGATGGGCGAGGTGCAGTTGCGCCGGGCCGAACGGGCGGTCTCCGGTGACATCACCGGCCTCGGCGGCCTCACCGGCACCCGGCTCGGGCTCGCCGTGGTCGGCCGGCTGGCCCGCAAGCACGGGCTGAAGGTGTCGTTCCGGCCGTCGGCGCGCGGGGGCACGGGCGTATTGGTGCTCGTTCCGCAGGCCATCCTGACCGGTCCCGCCCCGGCGGAGCCGGCCGCCGCCACCCCGCCCCCGGTGAGCAGCCCGCCGGCAACGGCGCCGGCCGCCGTGGACACCGCCGTGGTCCATGAGTCCGCCGCGCCGCCGGAGGAGGGCCCGGCCGGACTGCCCAAGCGCCGCCGGGGCCGTACGCTCGCCGAGGCCGAGCGCGCCCGGTCCGCGCCGGGCACCGCCGCGTCCGGCACCGCCGCGCCCCGCACCGCACCGGCCCCCGGCGCGGCCAAGGCCCGCGTCGCCCGCTTCAGCAGCTTCCGCCAGGCGGTACGGCCCTCCGACCCGGGCCCCCGGCAGCCCGACCCGGCACCGCCCGCGTCCATGGCACCGGACCGGCGGGCCGGCTCCGCGGCACCCGACCCGCATCACGGCACGGCCCCCGACGACCTCACGGCCGGTCCTGCGCGGGACGCCGTACGGGACGGTCGTACCGCCGCTGCCCCGCACACCCCCGCGCCGGACGAGCCGGCCGGCGACCCCTCGTCCGGCGGTGGCCGGCCCACCGGCCCCGACCCCTCCCACCCGCACGCGCACCCGGAAGGCGACACCACCTCATGACCGGCCCGATCACCGCCGACGACAAGCTCACCTGGCTCCTGGAGGGACTGCTGGAGAGGACCCCGGGGGCCCGGCACGCACTCGTGCTGTCCCGGGACGGGCTGAAGCTGTGCCGTACGCCGGAGCTGAGCGTCGACCGGGCCGACCAGCTGGCCGCGATCGCCGCCGGCATCCAGTCGCTCTCGCACGGCGCCTCGGTGGAGTTCGGCGACGGAACCGGCGGGGTGCGCTCGGCGATGACGGAGTTCTACGGCGGTGTGCTGTTCATCGTGGAGGCGGGCGCCGGCGCCCATCTGGCCGTGATCGCCGCGGAGGACGCGGACGCCGGAGTCGTCGGGCACAACATGAGCGAACTGGTGGAGCAGCTCGGGGAGCACCTGACCGCTCCGCCCCGTACGTCATGAGCGGACCGGGCATGCACCGTCCGGGCCGGGACGACGCCCCGGACCGGCTGTACACCCTCACCCAGGGACGCACGCGGACCGGCCCCGACACGCCCTTCGACCTGGTCACCCTGGTGGTCGCCGAGTCGGAGCCGGCAGCCGGGATGCAGTCGGAGCACGCGGCGATCCTGAAGCTGACCCGGTTCCCCACCTCGGTGGTGGAGATCGCCGCCGAGCTGCGGCTGCCCGTGGGCATCACCAAGGTGCTGCTGTGCGACCTGCTGGCGGCGGGCCGGGTCAGCGCCCGTCATCCGCACCGGCCGGCCGTCACCGACCCCGACATCCTGGAGCAGGTGCTCGTTGGACTCCGCAACCTCTGACGCGCGCACCCCGTTGGGTGCCTCCGCCGACCAGGGTTTCAAGATCGTGGTCGTGGGCGGCTTCGGCGTCGGCAAGACCACCCTGGTCCGTTCCGTCAGCGAGATCCGTCCCCTGAACACCGAGGAGACGATGACCCGGGCCGGCGAGGGCGTCGACGACGTCCGGCAGGTGCGCGGCAAGACGGGCACCACCGTCGCCTTCGACTTCGGCCGGATCTCCCTGGACGCCCGCAACGTGCTGTACCTGTTCGGCGCGCCCGGCCAGGAACGCTTCTGGTTCCTGTGGGACCGGCTGTTCGCCGGCACGCTCGGCGCGGTCGTGCTGGTCGACACCCGGCGGATCGACGACTCCTGGTACGCCATCGACCGGCTGGAGCACCACGGCACGCCGTTCATCGTGGCCTGCAACGACTTCGGCGGCCCGGTCCGCGCCGGCGCGGACGTCCGCGAGGCCCTCGACCTGGATCCGCAGGTGCCGCTGGTCGACTGCGACGCCCGCTCCCGGGAGTCGGCCAAGCAGGTGCTGATCACGCTGGTGCAGCACGTCAAGCACCGGTACGCCGACCCGTCCGTGCGAACGGGCCCGCCCCTACAGGAGCTCGTGTGACCACCCCCGACGCCGTCCCGCTCAGCGGACCCCGGTTCCAGACCGAACCCGCCACGCTCTACCGGGAGATGCGGCGCGACCACGGCGCCGTGGTGCCGGTGCTGCTCGACGGTGACGTCCCGGCCTGGCTGGTGCTCGGCTACCGCGAACTGCACCAGGTCACCGGCGACCCGGCGCTGTTCAGCCGGGACTCGGGCCTGTGGAACCAGTGGGACGACATCCCCGCCGACTGGCCGCTGCTGCCGATGATCGGGCGTGGGCAGCCGTCGATCCTGTACACGGTCGGTGAGCGGCACCGGCAGCGCGCGGCTCTGATAGCGAACGCGCTGGAGGCGGTGGACCCCTTCGAACTGCGCGGGCACGCCGAGCGGTTCGCGGACGAGCTGATCGACGCGCTGTGCGCCGCGGGCGAGGCCGATCTGGTCGCCCAGTACGCGATGCTGCTGCCGGTGCGGGTCCTGGCCCGGCTGTACGGCTTCCCGGACGAGGACGGTCCGGGGCTGGTGACCGCCCTCAACGACATGATCGACGGGCGGGAACGGGCCCTGGCCGGACAGGCCCGTCTGGCCGCGTCCATGGGGCAGCTGCTGGCCGACCGGAAGAAGGAGCCCGCGCAGGACGTGGTCTCCCGGATGCTCGCCGGTGACAGCGGGTTCGGCGACGAGGAGATCGCCCAGGACCTGATGGTGATGATGGCGGCCGGGCACCAGCCGACCGCGGACTGGATCGGCAACTCGCTGCGGCTGATGCTGACCGACGACCGGTTCGCCGCGTCCCTGTTCGGCGGGCGCAACAGCGTCGCCGAGGCGATGAACGAGGTCCTGTGGGAGGACACGCCGACGCAGAACGTGGCCGGCCGCTGGGCCGTCCGCGACACCCGCCTCGGCGGCCGGCGCGTCAAGGCCGGCGACCTGCTGCTGCTCGGCCTGCAAGGGGCCAACTCCGATCCGCGGGTACGCACCGACGCCTCCGCGCTGACCGGCGGCAACAACGCGCACTTCTCCTTCGGTCACGGCGAGCACCGCTGTCCGTTCCCCGCGCAGGAGATCGCCGAGGTGATCGCGCGGACCGGCATCGAGGTGGTCCTGGACCGGCTGCCGGACATCGACCTGGCGGTGCCCGCCGGCTCCCTCGCCCGCCGGCCCTCGCCGTGGCTGCGGGGACTGACCCGGCTGCCCGTGCGGTTCACGCCCGTACCCGCCCGCTGAGCCCGCGCCAACCCCGCCGTCCCGCCCACGCCGTACCCGACCCCGCCCTGAAAGGCACGTCACGATGACGACCGGTACCGAAGCACCCCGCATCGCCCTGGACCCCTTCGTCACCGACCTGGACGGCGAGAGCGCGGCGCTGCGCGCGGCCGGCCCGCTCGCCGCCGTCGAACTGCCCGGCGGGGTCCCGGTGTGGGCCGTCACGCACCACGCCGAGGCCAGGGCGCTGCTCACCGACCCGCGGCTGGTGAAGGACATCAACGTGTGGGGCGCCTGGCGGCGCGGCGAGATACCCGCGGACTGGCCGCTGATCGGCCTGGCCAACCCGGGCCGCTCCATGCTCACGGTGGACGGCGCCGACCACCGCCGGCTGCGCGGCCTGGTCGCGCAGGCGCTCACCCCGCGCCGGGTGGAGCGGATGCGGGAGCGGATCGAGAAGCTCACCGGGGACCTGCTGGACGCGCTGCCCGCCGACGGCTCCACCGTCGACCTGAAGGCGGCCTTCGCCTACCCGCTGCCCATGTACGTCGTCGCCGACCTCATGGGCATCGAGGAGGCGCGGCTGCCCCGGCTGAAGGTGCTGTTCGAGAAGTTCTTCTCCACGCAGACCCCGCCGCAGGAGGTCGTCGCGACCCTGACCGAGCTGGCGGAGATCATGGCCGCGACGGTGGCGGCGAAGCGGGCCGCGCCCGGCGACGACCTGACCAGCGCGCTGGTCCTCGCGTCGGAGGACGGCGACCGACTCACCGACGAGGAGATCGTCTCCACGCTCCAGCTGATGGTGGCGGCGGGCCACGAGACGACGATCTCGCTGATCGTCAACGCCGTCGTCAACCTCTCCACCCGCCCCGGGCAGCGCGCCCTGGTGCTGTCCGGGCAGGCCGGCTGGCCGGCAGTGATCGAGGAGACCCTGCGGTACTCCACCCCCACCTCCCATGTCCTGATCCGGTTCGCCACCGAGGACGTGCCGGTCGGCGACCGGGTGATCCCGGCCGGGGACGCGCTGATCGTGTCGTACGGGGCGATCGGCCGGGACGAGAACGCACACGGGCCGACCGCCGGGGAGTTCGACGTCACCCGCGAGACCCGGAACCGGCACATCTCCTTCGGTCACGGCCCGCACGTGTGCCCGGGCGCCGCGCTCTCCCGGCTGGAGGCGGGGGTGGCCCTGCCCGCGCTGTACGAACGGTTCCCCGGCCTGGAGCTGGCGGTGCCGCCGAGCGAGCTGCGCAACAAGCCGGTGGTCACGCAGAACGACCTGTTCGAGCTGCCCGTGCGGCTGCGTCCCTAAGGCCTGTCGTCCGGATCATGCCGGGCCCCGGGCGCGGCTTGACTTCGAGAGCGCTCCAGCTCGTAGCGTCGCGGACGGCGCGCACGGTCCCTCCCACGGGATGCCGGGTGCCGGGATCCGTCGCTAGATGGAGTAAGGCCACGGGCCGCGCCGGAACGACGATCGGGTACGCACGAAGGGATTTCCCATGCAGAAGCGCAGGCTGCGGGACCTCCAGGTATCGGCCATCGGGCTGGGATGCATGGGGATGTCCGCCTTCTACGGCTCCGCCGACCAGGGCGAGGGCATCGCGACCATCCGGCGCGCCCTCGAACTGGGCATCGACTTCCTCGACACCGCGCAGGTCTACGGGCCGCTCACCAACGAGTCGCTCGTGGGTGAGGCGATCAAGGGGCACCGCGACGAGTACGTGATCGCGACGAAGTTCAACTACCGGATGGACGACGCCGTGCCCGGCGACATGAGCACGGTCGGCCGGCCGGACGGCTCGGCCGAGCACGTGCGGGCCTCGGTGCACGGCTCGCTCCAGCGGCTCGGCACCGACCACATCGACCTGTACTACCAGCACCGGGTCGACCCGGACGTGCCCATCGAGGAGACGGTCGGTGCGCTGGGCGAGCTGGTCGCCGAGGGCAAGGTGCGGTACATCGGGCTGAGCGAGGCGAGCGCGGAGACCATCCGGCGGGCCGACGCCGTACACCCGGTGACCGCGGTGCAGAGCGAGTACTCGCTGTGGTCGCGGGACGTGGAGGCGGAGGTGCTGCCCGTCTGCCGGGAGCTGGGCATCGGCTTCGTGGCGTACTCGCCGCTCGGCCGCGGCTTCCTCGCCGGCCGGTTCAGCTCCCCGGACGAGCTGGACGCGAACGACTGGCGTCGCCAGAACCCCCGCTTCACGGACGCCCATCTGCAGGCCAACCTGCGGCTGGCGGAGAAGGTCAAGGAGATCGCCGCCGAGAAGGACGTGACCCCGGCCCAGCTGGCGATCGCCTGGGTGCTGGCGCAGGGCGACGACCTGGTGCCGATTCCCGGCACCAAGCGCCGCACCTATCTGGAGCAGAACGCCGCCGCTGTCTCGGTCGAGCTGACCGCGGACGACCTGGCCCGCATCGACGCCGAGCTGCCGCAGGCGTCGGGTGAGCGCTACGACGAGGCGGGGATGCGGACGGTCGACCGCTAGCCGGCGCGGGGGGGGCGGAACCGGTGTGGCCGAGGGCACAGCCGGCCGGTCCGGGCGGGGCCGGCGGGGCGGCTGTGAGGAACCCCACGCGGGCCCCAACTCGCCCTGCACGCGCGGGTGGTCGGGGGACGCCGGCCGGGGCGGCCGGTCGCCGTGGCGCGACCGCGGTGTCCCGTCTGCCACGATGGTCGGCGCCCTGACCAGGCGGCCCGGCCGTGCAACGCCGCCGGACCGACGGGAACCGCCGGTCTGTCCCACCGCCTGGTTGTCGAGTACCCCGCCGTGCCCTCTTCCTCTGCCCTGCCCGCGCCCACGTCCCTGTCCCCAGCCGCCCCGGCCTCCCGTTCGCCATGGCGTTCCCTGCGGTACCGGAGCATGCGCTGGTGGTCGGCCGCGAACTTCGTCTCCAACGCCGGTACCTGGATGCAGCTCACCGTGCAGAACCTGCTGGTGCTGCACATCACGGGCTCGGCGGCGGCGACCGGTCTGTCCATGTCGGTCCAGGCCGCGCCCGCGCTGTTCGTGAGCCTGCTCGGCGGCGCGGCTGTGGACCGCTGGCCCCGGAAGCTGACGGTCACCGTGAGCCAGGCCCTGCTCGGCGCGGTCGCCTTCACGACGGCGCTGCTGGTGGCGCTGGACCGGATCGACATGCCGGCCCTGCTGGTGCTGGCCGCGGTGACCGGCGTCATCGCCACCGTCGACGGGCCCGCCTGCGCGCTGCTCGGCAACGATCTCGTGCCGGTGGCGGACGTGCCGTCCGCGATCGGCGTGGGCGCACTGGTGCACAGCGCCGGCCGGCTGGCCGGGACCGCCCTGGCCGGCATCACCGTCGGTTTCCTCGGCACGGGCGCCGCCTACGCCGCCAACGGGCTGTCGTTCCTGTTCGTGGCCGCGGTGGTGCCGTTCCTGCGGCCGGCGCCGGGGGCCGCTCCGGAGCCCGCGGCCGGGCCGCGGACGGTACCGGCCCCGGCGCCGATGACCGTACGGGAGGGCCTGTCCTTCTTCGCGCGCCGGCCGCGCCTGGTCGCGCTGGCGGGCATCACCGGGCTCAGTTCCGTCTTCGGCCGCAACTACGGCCTGACGCTCGCCGTCCTCGTCACCGGGCCGCTGGCCGGCGGAGCCGGGGCGTTCGGCACGGTCTCCACGGTGCTGGCCGTCGGCGGCATCCTCGGCGCGGTCCTCGGCGCCCGGCTGCGCAGGCCGTCCGTGCGGACCGTGGGCCTGCTCGCGGCTGCGGGCGCGCTGCTCCAGGTGGTGGCGGGCCTGTCCCCGTCGCTGGCCGTGCTGCTGGTGCTGGTCCTGCCGATGGCCATCGTGGAGTCCGTCTCCGACACCGCCGGTACGGCCGTGCTCCAGACCGACCCGCCGCCGCACCTGCGGGGCCGGGTGCTCGGGGTGTGGAGCAGCGTCGGCACGGTGTGGAGCCTGGGCGGGCCGCCGCTGCTGGGCCTGCTGATGGAGTGGGCCGGTGCGCGCGGCGCCCTGGTGGCCGGCGGGCTGCTCATCGCCGGGTCGGTCGGCGCGGGTCTGCTGGTGCACCGCCGCGCCGCGCCGTCGGTGCCGCTGACGGTGTGCGCGAAGGACGGCGACATGACCGGCCGCGCGGCCCTGCAGACGGCGGCCTGACGCCCCCGGCCCCGGTGCCGGCCGGTGTCAGCCGGGCCGGCCGGGCAGGTGGTACACGTGGAAGGCCTGCCCGATCACCGGCTGGGCGACGTTGCGGACGCGGACGCCTCCGCTGGTCATGCCGTGCTCGGTCCCGGCGTGGGCGTGGCCGTGCACCGCGAGGTCGGCGCCGCCGGTGTCGATGGCCTCGGCGAGCAGATAGCTGCCGAGGAACGGATAGATCTCCAGCGGCTCCCCGGCCAGGGTGTCCGGGACCGGCGAGAAGTGGGTCAGCGCGACCGTCGCGTCGCAGTCCTGCTCCTCCAGGTGCTTCAGGGCGCCGAGCAGGGCGTCGGCGCACCGGCGGGTGTAACGCACGAACTCCTTCATGAGCGGTTCGCCGAACTCCCCGGCGCAGCGGCCGACGAAGCCGCCGCCGAAGCCCTTGGTGCCGGCGACCCCGATCCGGGCACCGTCGGCGGTGACGACGGCGGCCTGCCCTTCGAGGACGTGCGCGCCGGCGTCCCGGAGGATCGCGGCGACCTCCTCGGGCCGCTCGTCGTGGTGGTCGTGATTGCCGAGTACGGCGACGACGGGCACCCCGATGTCCTTGATCTCCCGGGCCACGATCGCGGCCTCCTCCGGTGTGCCGTGCCGGGTGAGGTCGCCGGCGAGCAGCAGGACGTCGGCGCATTCGGGCAGCGTCTCGAAGGAGGGCCGCAGGGTGCCCTGGCTCTCGGGGCCCATGTGGATGTCCCCGACGGCCGCGACGCGGATCATGTCAGGTCCTCTCCGTGGTCGGGCGAGGAGGTCCCGGCGATGAGCAGGTCGCTGTGGACCGGGTGCCCCGCCAGTTCCTCGCGGGCCATGCGCAGGATGTCCTCCCGGCACTGGGTGGACGGCACGGTGCCGGTGAGCAGGACGGTGTCGCCGCGCAGTTCGAGCCGTACGCCGAGCTCGGCGAGATCTCCGCCGGCCAGGTGCTCGGCGAGGTGGGCGACGCGGTAGTCCAGGCTCCCTGCCGCCGACGGCGGCGGGCTGGTGTCGGTCATGGCTGCCCCTCCTGGGGGTTGATCACGTTCAGCCGTTCGAGGAGGAAGAGGAAGGCGGCGGGCATGGGCTGGTCGCCGCACGACGCGCGGACCGTGTCCCAGTCGACCTTCTCGCGGACCGCGCGGGCCACCGGCAGCACCGATCCGAAGTCGCAGTAGTGTTCGGAGAAGGCGCTGATCAGGCTGCGGAGCAGATCGGTCGGCGAGAGCACGGGCATGAGCACCGAGTCGACCGGCAGGACGTGCGCCCGGTCGAGCATGTCCCGGGTGACCGGCTGGTGGGCCAGCGCGAAGATGATGTCGATGTTCTGCCCGTGGCAGGTGGTCTTCAGCAGCCAGTCCTCCGGCGGGGTCCGCACGCCGAGACCTGCCTCGCGCAGCGTGGCGGCCACCGCTTCCGCGTCGTCGGGCAGGATGGCGAAGTCGGCGTCGTGCTGGAGGTAGCGGCTGCCGCCGTGGGCGTAGACGGCCACGCTGCCGGCCAGCGCGAAGGGATGGCCGGCGCGTTTGAGCAGCGCGCCGATCGCCTTGGTGGCCTCCAGGATGGCCTGGCTGCGGTCCTGCGGCAGTTCCGACGGCTCGTGCGCGGGCATGAGCGGGTCCGGCCCCGAGGCGAGCCGGAGTTCGGTGACCTCCGGCCGCGTCAGGGGCGCGGTGTCCTCCCCGTTGTGCGTCATGACCTCTCCATTCGGCACCTCGCACCCCGGGCGGCGGCCCCGGGGGGTCGTACGGGTACCCGGCGCTCCGCCCGCGACACGGCGTCGCCGGAAAGGTTCACTCCGCCACCACGGGCGCCGGGGTCCCGGCGCCGCGGACCCGGTGTGACGTGCGCGGCACCCGCCCCGGGCGCAAGCTGAGAGGCATGGCACCTCCGCTCGGGCGCGTGGGCCCACGGCAGCCGTGGCAGTCGGCGCACGCGCTGCTGGTGCTCCCGGTCGCGCTCATCGCGGTGATCACGGTGGTGGACCTGCGGTCCCCGAACGACGTCCACCTCGGGCCGGCCCTGGTGATCGCGCCGGCGCTCACCCCGTCCTTCGCGGGGCCCCGGACCACGGCCTGCATCGGGGCGCTCGCGGTGGCCGCCCAGGCGCTCATCGGCATCCGACACGGCGGGATCGGCACCACGAACCACGTCGTGCAGCTCATCACCCTGTCCGTCCTGGTGGTGCTCACCGTCGTCTACAGCGCGCTGCGCCAGCGCCGGCAGGCCCAGCTGGCCCAGGTCCGCACCGTCGCCGAGGCCGCGCAGCACGTGCTGATGTGGCCGCTGCCCGAGCAGATCGGCCCGCTGCGGATCGCCTCGCTGTACCTGGCCGCGGAGGACGAGGCGCAGATCGGCGGCGACCTGTACGCGGCGACCGTGAGCGACGGCGCGATCCGGCTCCTGATCGGTGACGTCCGCGGCAAGGGGCTGCCCGCCATCGGTGAGGCCGCGCTGCTGCTCGGCGCCTTCCGGGAGAGCGCCCACCGGCACATCCCGCTGGCCGAGCTGGCGAACCGGCTGAACCAGAGCGTCACCCGGTACGCGGCCGATCTGGAGACCCCGGAGGAGGAGGGCGAGCGGTTCGCCACCGCCCTCCTCGTGGAGATCCCGGACCGCGACCCGGTCACCCGGATGACCAGCTGCGGTCATCCGCCGCCGCTGCTGCTGAGCCCCGGACACGTCGTGACGGTCCCGAGTCTGCACCCGTCGCCGCCCCTCGGGGTGCACGACAGCAGCGAACACACACTGGACGTGTTCTCCTTCGAGCCGGGTGACACACTGCTGCTGTACACGGACGGGGTCGTGGAGGCCCGGGACGAACACGGCCGGTTCTATCCGCTGTCCGACCGGGTCGTGCGGTGGGCCGAGGACAGCCCCGAGGCGCTGATGCACCACCTGCGACGCGATCTGCTGGCCCACGTCGGCGGCCGGCTCGGCGACGACGCCGCGCTCATCGCGGTACACCGCACCCACGTCGAACGCCGCCGGCACCACGGCCGCGGGGACCCGGGCCGCGGCGGCTGAGACGCGCGGCCGGCGGTGGTCCCGTTCCCGCTCCGGTGCTCGCGTTCACCTGCGTGTGCGGCGATGTTCGGTTCGCGGGGTGGCCCTTCCCGCCGGGGCGTTGCGAGAATCTGCGGCGGGCATCCCTTCGCGCCGACGCCTGACGTGCGCCCGCCCCGACCCGGGAGGTATCCGATGCCGGCACCCTTACGACGTCTGCTGGCCGGTCTGGCCCTGCTGCCGGCGCTGCTGTCCCCCGTGGCCGCCCAGGCCGCACCCGGTGGTCCCGTGAAGGGCCGCTTCGACCTCCAGGCGCACCGCGGCGGCCTCGGCCTGACGACGGAGGAGTCCCTGGAGGGCTTCGGCAAGGCGCTGCGGCTCGGGGTTTCCACGCTGGAGCTGGACACCCAGGTCACCAAGGACCTGCGGGTGGTCGTCAACCACGACCGGCAGATCAGCGGCGTGAAGTGCCGGGACACCGGCCCGGCCACCCCCGGCGACCCGCTGTACCCGTATGTCGGCAAGTACCTCAAGGACCTGACGCTCGCTCAGGTCAGGACGCTGGACTGCGGCTACCAGCAGCTGCCCGGCTTCCCCGAGCAGGAGGTCGTCAAGGGCTTCCGGATGGTGGAGCTGAAGGACGTCCTGAACCTGGTCGAGCGCTACCGCGCCCGGGGCGTGCGGCTGAACATCGAGACGAAGGTGGAGGCGGGCGCCCCCGAACAGACCGCGCCCCGCGAGGTGTTCGTCCGCCGGGTCTACGAGGAGATCCACCGCTCGGGCATCGAGCGTCAGGTCACCATCCAGTCCTTCGACTGGGGTGCGCTCAGGGTGATGCACCGGCTGGCGCCGCGGTGGCCGCTGGTGGCACTGACGAACTACGACTTCCTCCAGGTCGGCAAGCCCGGCGCGTCCCCGTGGCTGGGCGGGATCGACGCCGACGACTACGACGGGGACTTCGTCCGCGCGGCCGCGACCCTGCCCGGGGTCACCACCCTCTCCCCCAACTACGGCTTCCCGCAGAGCGGCAAGGTCGGCGACCCCGGGTTCCGGTTCTACTCCGACGCGGCGATGGTCGCGCGGGCGCACGCCCGGGGGCTGAAGGTGGTGCCGTGGACCTGCGACGACCCGGCGACCGTGGAGGCGCTGATGGACCTGGGCGTCGACGGGATCATCACCGACTATCCCGACCGCGTCCGGCGGATCATGGCCGACCGCGGTATGCCGCTGCCCCGGTCCTACCGCCCGCACGGCCACGGCTGACCGCCGGGCGGGCGTGAGCCCCGCTCCGAATGGGGCGGGGCGGGACCCACGTCCGGGCCCCTCGTCAGCCGGCCGGCTTCAGGCCGGTGATCTTCAGGGTCTTGAGGTCGGACTGGACGTCGATCCGGCTGACCTGCGCGTGCGGGCCGTCGCCCCAGGTGAGCGTGACCCGGCTGGTGGCGTGGCCCATCCCGGAACCGGTGTAGGTCACCTTCCACTTCACCGGCACGTTCTGCGCGAAGAGGATGCCGTCGGCGTGTTCCTTCTTCTCGTAGGCGGCGACCTGCTTCCGGACGGCGGACGAGAGGTAGAAACCGCGCAGCGCCTTGGCGGCGGGCGCGGCCGTGGCGTCGTCGGTGGCCCAGACGGCGTCGATGTAGGCGCCGTAGAAGTCGGCCACGTGCTGGGTGGTGTTGCGCGGGTCGCCCTGGGCGGACGACACGGCGGCGGCGCGGGTGGTGTGGCTCGCGGAGACACCGGCCAGGGCGGGCGTGACGGCGGCCAGGGTGAGGCCGGCGGTGAGCACCGTTGCGGTGAGCAGGGTCTTGCGCTTGCGGACGGACATGTGCGTCATTCCCCCGGTTTCTTCGCGACCGGTCCGATCCCGGCCGTCGACGGACCTTAAGACCGCGTTTCCCCCTGCCTGGTTCCGCCTGCGCTGCTGTTCTTTCCGGTCATTTCCGGTGCCGACGCCCTCCGTCCCTCGACGAGCCGGGCGAGGTTGTCCAGGGCCGTGCGGGTTCCCTGTTCGTTGTCCCGGGGGGCGATCGCGTCGGGGACGCCCTCGTGCCGGATCTCGACGTCCGTGCCGTCGCCGGCCCCGGTGAGCGTCGTCGTCATGGTCATCGTGGGCAGCAGGGTGTCGTCGCCGGTCTCGAAGGCGAGGACCTCGACGACGAGGGCGCCGGGCACGAGCCGGGCGAAGTGGCCCTGGTAGGTGTCCGTCCGCCCGCCCGACTTGCCGGCGCGGGCCGGATCGTCGTAGGTGAGGGAGATCCGGAAGGCTCCGCCCTCGCGGGCGTCGAAGGTGTGCACGCGCGCGGTCATACCGGCCGGGACCCGCCAGGCGGCGACCGCCTCCGGGTCGGTCAGGG
The DNA here is from genome assembly GCF_000720135.1 of Streptomyces sp. NRRL S-1022. Lineage (GTDB taxonomy): Bacteria > Actinomycetota > Actinomycetes > Streptomycetales > Streptomycetaceae > Streptomyces. Next base: position 114,793 of record NZ_JOIU01000024.1, read on the forward strand.
CCCGGTAGACGGCGTGCGGCGGCGCCTTCACGTGCCGGGTGACTCGGGTGGTGTGCATGGGCTCACGGTAGCGGTCCGGCGACCGCCCCCGCCGTCGTACGGCGGGAGGCGGGGCCGGGGTCCGGGAGGTGGGTCGGACCCCGGCCCCGGGTCTGTCACGGCTTGCGGGCGACCGCGCCGTACATCGCGATGTCCGCGTCCCGGATGCCCTGCTCGCCGCTGCCGTCGGGATGCCACTTGTGCACCTGGACGATGCCGGGCTCGACCAGGTCGAGGCCCGTGAAGAAGGCGTGGGCCTCGTCCAGGGTGCGCAGCCGCATCGGCATGTTGCGGGCCGCGTACTCGTAGGCGACCCGGCCCACCTCCTCCGGCGCGAACTCGGCGGTGCCGATGGACATCGCCAGGTAGCTGCCGGAGGGCAGCGGCTCCAGCAGCCGCCGTACGACGCCGACCGCGTCGTCCGCGTCCAGCATGAAGTGCACGATCGCGATGACGGTGAGCGCGACGGGCCGGCTCAGGTCCAGGGTCTCGCGCAGTTCGGGGGCGTCCAGGATGGCCGCGGGGTCCCGGAAGTCGGCCTCCAGGTAGGCGGTGCGGCCCTCGGGGGCGCTGGCCAGCAGGCCCTGGGAGAGGGTGAGCACGATCGGGTCGTTGTCGACGTAGACGACGCGGGACCCGGGGGCCACGGCCTGGGCGATCTCGTGCAGGTTGGGCGAGGTCGGGATGCCGGTGCCGATGTCCAGGAACTGGCGCATGCCCGCCTCCTCGGCGAGCCAGCGCACGGCACGGTTCATGAAGTCTCGGTTCGCGCGCATGTGCACCGGGAGCGCGGGCCACTCCCGCGCCATCGCGTCGCCCGCCTCCTTGTCGGCGGGGTAGTAGTCCTTGCCGCCGAGTATGTAGTCGTAGATGCGGGCGGAGTGGGCGTTCTCGGTGTCGATCCGGTCGGCCGGCCATCCGTTGTCGGGCACGCCGTGTCTCCCATTCGGTCGAGGGGTCGGATGCTTCACGTCACAGGGGGCGGGTGCGGGTCACAACTCCTTGCGCAGCGTGCCGAGCAGGGTCTCGGTCCTCCGGGGGGAGGCGGCCTGGGCGCTCAGCCGGTCCAGGGCCTCGCGGTAGACCACGACGTCCTCCGTCTTGTCGAGGTAGACGGCGCCGGCGAGGCCCCTCAGGTAGGCGATGTCGGGCAGTTCGCGGGCCTGGAACCGGAAGAGGTGGTAGGCACCGGCCCGCAGGGCGGGATGCGGTCCGTTGGCGAACGGCATGAGCTGCAGGGTGACGTGGGGCAGCCGGTTGACCTCCAGGAGGTGGTCGATCTGCGCCCGCATCACCCCCGGGCCGCCGACCGGCCAGCGCAGGACGGTCTCGTCCATCACCACCCACAGCCGGGGCGGTGCCGGCCTGGACAGCAGTTCCTGGCGGCGCATGCGCAGGGCGACGCGGCGTTCGACGGCCTCGGCGCCGGCGTGCGGCTCGTCCGTGGTCAGCAGGGCGCGGGCGTAGTCCTCGGTCTGCAGCAGGCCGTGCACGAACTGGTCCTCGTACGCGCGGATCTGCAGGGCCGCCTGCTCCAGGCTGAGGTAGGCGGCGAACCAGTCGGGCATGACGTCCCGGTAGGTGTGCCACCAGCCGCGCTTGTTGGCCTCGCGGACGGACTGCAGGAAGGTGTCGATCTCCTGCCGGTCGGTGACGCCGTAGACCTGGAGGAGTTTCTCGGCGTCCGCCAGCCGCAGCCGGGCCACCTTGGCGGCCTCCATGCGCCGGATCGTGGAGTGGCTGACACCGATGGCGGCGCCCGCCTCGGCGTAGCCGAGGCCGGCCCGGGTGCGCAGTTCCTCCAGCTGTCTGCCGAGGATCATGCGCAGCACGGAAGGGGCGCCGCCCCAGTCGGTCTCCGCGGTCACGCCCCACCCCCTCGTCAGGTCCCAGGTCCCGCACATCACCCTCGCACGTGATCGGGCTTGCGAGCCCATTCGATCACGTTCTGGCGAATGCAGCATGCACTTCCCCACTTGCAAATTTCAACTTGCTGGTTGCGGAGCGTGGTTGGCAGGTGCCAGAGTGGACCTACTGCTCCGGCCGACCCGCGGAGCAGGCGGCGCGGCCGGTCAGGGGAGACAGCCGCCGGCACGGCCTGCTGTCAGGCGGTGTGACGTCTGCTGCCCGAACGGCCGGCCCGATGCCCGCGGCTCCACCCGCGAGGCCGGACGAAAGGCGCACGGCGATGGCTCCGCCTCCCCTCCCCCGACCGCCCCACGACCACGGACCGGACCGACCGCACCTGATACGGGGCGGAACGTTCCGGGCCGCACCGCCGGCTCCGGCCGGCGTCCCCGGACCACCCGGAGGCGAGCGTCCCGGTCGACTCCCTGGGCCCCACGGCCCCGACCGGCTCGCCTCCGGGGCCCCGCTCCCCGGCTCCGCCGGCCGCCTCCGGCCCGCGGGCACGGGCGTCGGCGCGGCCTGAAGAACTCCGGTGCGGGCGCGGCCTCTTCCGCGTAGCTGCGGAAGAGGCCTCACCTGCCTCGGCTCCCTCCCCCCACCGTCACACCCGGACCACCCCACTCGTCCGAAGGACAGCCATGCACCACACCACCCCCACGCCCGCGCCCGCCGCCGACCCGTCCTGGACCCGCACCCACCCCAAGCCCGGCTCGGAGCGACGGGCCGGCTGAGCCCGGCCGCGCAGCGTTACGGGATCCGGCCCGCGACCCGCTAGATTCACCGCCGGTGCGGAGCGTCCGCGCTCGTCGGCGGTCCGGTTCCGGCACGGACACCGGGCCCGCCGCGTCCGCCGTTCCCGCCGGGGGTGCCATGGTCTGGTCGCTGTTCCGCCGCGGCCGGTCCGCGGCCGGACTTCCCGTGCCGGGGCGGTGCGCGCCCGGCCGGCACGCGCTGGCCACCGAACGGCTGTTGCTGTTCACCCCGCGGACCCGGCTGGACGTGGTGGCGGCGCTGGCCGCCAGCGCGGACGCCGGGGCCCAGCGGTGGCTCGGCACCAAGGCGGACGAGGTGCTGCCCGACCCCGACGCCCGCCGGATCGCGCTGGCCTGGCCGCCCGCCGGCGACGGCCGCCGCATCCCGCCCGTCCTGGCCGAGCCGTTCAGCCCCGGCCCGGACGACCCGCTGCTGCTGGTCTGCGTGCGCAGGTCCGACCTCCGTTACGCCGGCGCCCTGGAACTCCATCCACAGCGGGGCGAGATGGGCGGCTGGCTGGCACCGGGCTGCCGCGGGCAGGGCCTGGGCACGGAGCTGTTCCGTGCGGGCGTGGAGCTGGCCCACACCCATCTGGGCCTGGCCACGATCCGCGCCGGGGCCGAGCCCGCCAACGCCGCGAGCCGGCGGGCCCTGGCCGGCGCGGGTTTCCTCCCGGACCGGGGCCCGCTCCGCCACACCCTGCCCGACGGCCGCGTCGTCGACGCGGTCTGGCACCGCCACGACACCCCGACGACCACCCGATGCCATTGACCGAGCCCCGCGTCCCCTGCGGGGCCTCGGCAACGGCCGGACGGCAGCCCGTCGCGTGCGGGGCGCCACCCGGTCCGCCGACACGTCACCCTGCGGGCAGCCCGGCCGTCGGCCTCGGCCGACGCGAACGGCCGTCCTCCGCCCGACGCGTCCGCCCCCCGCTGCCGAGGGCAGCGACGCCAGCTCGGTCGAATCAACGGCGCAGCCGGCGCACCCGATCCGCCGGCACCTCAACCATGCGGGCAGCCCGGCCGTCGGCCTCGGCCGACGCGAACGGCCGTCCTCCGCCCGACGCGTCCGCGCCTCCCCGCTGCCGGGGGCAGCGACGCCGGCTCGGTCGAATCAACGGCGCAGCCGGCGCCCCCAATCCACCGGCACCTCAGCCATGCGGGCAGCCCAGCCGCCGGTCTCGGCCGGCCGCCACCGCGTGCGCCCGGCTCGCCGGCCCGCCCGGTGCTTCGGGGTCAGGTGGTGTTTCTGCGGCGTTCCGTCAGCCGGTGCTGGTCGGGCCAGCGGACGTCGTAGGCCCAGCCGAGGTGTTCGAACCAGCGGATCAGGCGGGCGCTGGCGTCGAGTTGGCCGGTGAGCACGCCGTGCCGGGCACTGGTGGGGTCGGCGTGGTGGAGGTTGTGCCAGGACTCGCCGAAGGAGAGCGGGGCCAGCCACCACACGTTGCCCGAGCGGTCCCGGCTGCGGAAGGGGCGGGAACCGGACGCGTGGCAGATGGAGTTGATGGACCAGGTCACGTGGTGGACCAGGCAGATGCGGACCAGTCCGGCCCAGAAGAACGCGGTGAGCGCGCCCTGCCAGGACCGGGTGAGTGCCGCGCCCAGCAGCGCGGGCAGGGCGAGGGACGCGAGGACCAGGACGCCGAAGCGCCGGGAGATCAGCATCAGGGCGCGGTCGCGGACGAGGTCGGGCGCGTACGTCCGCGGCGGGGCGTGCTCGGTCTCGAACAGCCAGCCAAGATGGGCGTAGAGCATGCCCTTGGCGAGGGCACGGGCCGAGTGGCCGTACCGCCAGGGCGAGTGCGGGTCGCCGTCCCGGTCGGAGTACTTGTGGTGCTTGCGGTGGTCGGCCACCCAGGTGATGAGCGGGCCCTGCACGGCGAGGCTGCCGGCCAGTGCGAGGGCGATCCGCAGCGGCCGCCTGGCCTTGAACGAGCCGTGGGTGAAGTGCCGGTGGAAGCCGACGGTGATGCCGAGTCCGCTGACCAGGTAGAAGGCGACGGCCAGCGCGAGGTCCGCGGGACTGAGCCCGTGCCGCCAGGCCAACGGCACGGCGGCGAGCACGGCGAGGAACGGTACGGCGACGAAGACCCCGATCATCAGCTGCTCGCCGGTGGGCCAGGACCGCCTGCCGGCCGCCAGTGGGGTGGATCCGGAGAACTCCGAGGACATGGCGACCCTTTCTCGGCCGGGGACCGGGCTAGTCGACGGCGGTGAAGGCGAGCACGGCGTTCTGGCCTCCGAAGCCGAAGGAGTTGCTGACGGCGGCTCGTATCCGGTGCGGGCGGGACGTCTTGGTGACGACGTCCAGGTCCATCGCCGGATCGAGGGTGTCCAGGTTGGCGGTGGGCGGGATCAGCTGGTGGCGCAGGGTGAGCACGGTGCAGGCCGCCTCGATGGCCCCGGCACCGCCGATGGCGTGCCCGATGGTGCCCTTGACAGCGGTGACGGGCGGCGGCCGGCGGAAGACCCGGTGCAGGGCGTTGTGCTCGGCGGCGTCGCCCTGCGGGGTGGCGGTGCCGTGCGCGTTGACGTGGTCGATGTCCTCGGGGGCCAGGCCGGCGTCGGCGAGGGCGCCGCTCAGCGCGCGGGCGGCGCCGTCGCCGTCGGGGTGCGGGGCGGTGAAGTGGTGGGCGTCGCAGGACGCGCCGAACCCGGCGAGCAGGGCCTCGGGCCGTACGCGCCGGGCGCGGGCGTCCTCGGTGCGTTCCAGGACGAGCACGGCGGCGCCCTCGCCGAGGACGAAGCCGTCACGGTCCCGGTCGAACGGGCGGGAGGCCGCGTCCGGGGTGTCCGCGCGGCGGGACAGGGCGCGCATCTGGGCGAAGCAGGCGGCGGTCATGCGCAGCCGCGCCGACTCGCTGCCGCCGGCCAGGACCAGGTCGCAGCGGCCGGACAGCAGCCAGTCCCGGGCCAGGCCGAGCGCGCTGGTGCCGGAGGCGCAGGCGGTGCTGACCACCATGTTGGGGCCGAGCGCGCCGAGGTCGAGGGCGATCTCGGCGGCGGCCATGTTGGGCACGCTGCGGGGCAGCGCGAGCGGGGAGACGCGTTCGGGGCTGTGGGCGGCGAGCCGGTCGAACTCGGCCTGCCAGCCCTGCATGGACCCGGTGCCGACACCCATCACCACGCCGACCCGGGCGCCGTCCCAGCCGTCGGGGGCGAGGCCGGCGCCGGCGACGGCCTCGCGGGCGGCGAGCAGCGCGAAGGTCGTGAACCGGTCGAGCCGGCGGGCCAGCCGGTGCCCGAGCAGGCCGGCCGCGTCCAGGCCGGGCACCTGGCAGGAGAAGGCCACGGGCAGCCCGTCCAGGGCGGGGTCGGCGGTGGCGGTGGACCGTCCGGCGCACAGGCCCGCCCAGGCCGCGTCCCGGCCGATACCGGCCGGGGTGACCATGCCCAGTCCGGTGACGGCGACCGGGGCCCGCCGCGCGCCTGTTCTCACCTGCTGCATGAGGCGTGATTATCCGGGGCGCGGGCAGCGGTTCCGGGCCGCCGCAACTCGTTCGGCCCAGGTCGGCCGGTGCTACCACCCGGATGCGTGAACGCGGATGCGCGCGGGCGGGCCGGCCGGGGTCAGTGCCGGCCGGCGGGCGCCTCGTCCAGGGCGCGGACCGCGCTGGACCAGGCTCCCGCGAGCGCGGCCTCCAGGTCGTCCAGCGGTCGGTCGGCGGTGTCCAGGCGCAGGGCGGGGCCGATGTGCACGTGGACGCGGGGGCGGCGCACGGGCGCGGTGGCCCAGCCGGCGAGCTGCTTGGCGCGGCTGCCGGAGGAGACCCGGCGGGCGCCCGCGTGGCCGACGGGGACGACCGGGGCGCCGGTGGACAGGGCGAGCCGGACCACCCCGGACTTGAGCCGGCCCGGCGGGCGGTCGTGGGAGGTGTCGTAGCGGGACAGGCCGCCCTCGGGGTAGACGAGCACACCGCGGCCGGCGGCGAGGGCGTCGGCGGCGTGCCGCAGGGCGTCCGGGGCGCGGCGGCTGCCCCGGTGGACGGGCACGTACCCCTCCCGGGTCAGGGCCCGGCCCAGCAGCGGCACCCGCCACAGCCCGGCGGTGGCGAGCACCGCGGGGCGCAGACCCAGCCGGTGCAGGGTGCCGATGAGCAGCACCGGGTCGAAGAACGAGGTGTGGTTGGCGGCGAGGACGTACCCGCTGCCGGGCGGGTACGCCAGGTGGCCGGTACCGCTCACGCTCGTGTCACTGAAGACGGGCACCAGGGCCCCGGCCCACGCGGACAGCATGGGGCACTCCTCTCCGCCGTGTCCGGACCGGCTGCCGGTCGTCACCGGCGGCGCGTTCCGGCGCACGGCCATTCTGCCCCGAATGCCTGTTTGACGTGCGGTGCCCGCGGGCCGGTGGCTCAATGGCCGTCATGGACTTTCTCGCCGCGTACGACGCGATCCCGGAGGACGACGTCCCGCAGCGGGTGGCCCTGCTGCGCACGACCATGGAGACCGGCAGGGCGGCCCTGTTCGCCGAGCTGCGCGCCCGCAGGCCGGTGTTCAGCACGCCCGTCGGCGTGTTCGTCACCCGGCACCCCGACGTCCTGGAGGTGCTGTCGGCGCCCGGGACGTTCACCGTGGGGGTGTTCGGCCCGGCGCTGGAGGACGTGCTCGGCGCCCCGTTCATCCTGGCCCGGGACGGCGGTGACGTGCACTGGCGGGAGCGCGGGTACGCGCAGCTGATGCTCGCCGCCGAGGACGCGCCCCGGGTGCGGGAGCTGACCGCGCGGATCGCCGACGAGGTGCTGGACGAGGTCACCGCCCGGGACACCGACACCTTCGACCTGGTCCAGGACTACGCCCGCGTGGCCGCCGCCCGGGTCGCCGCCGCCTATCTGGGGATCACCGGCATCGCGGAGGAGACGCTGCACTCGTGCACCCGCCGGATGCAGTGGGCGTTCGCCGTCAACCCCGGCCGCGACCCGGAGATCCACGCGGCGGGCGTGGCGGCGGGGCGCGAACTGCACGACGAGGTGGCCGAGCTGATCGAACGCCGGCGGGACACGGCCCACGACGGCGGCCCCGACGACGTCCTGGGCAGGATGCTGCGCACCCGGCTGCCCGCCGAGTACGGCTTCGACGACGAGCGGATCAACGCCAACCTGGTGGGCTACCTGACGGGCTATCAGCAGAACGCCACCCAGTGCACGGCGACCGCCCTCAAGGAGCTCGCGGTGCGTCCCGAGGTGCTGGCCGAGGCGGCGCGGGCGGCGCGGGACGGCGACCCGGCGCGCTTCGACGCCTATGTGTGGGAGGCGCTGCGCTTCCACCCGTTCGTGCCCGTCACGCCCCGGCTGTGCCTGCGGGACCACGTGCTGGCCGCGGGCACCCCGCGGCAGACGGTGATCCCGGCCAAGAGCGTGGTGCTGGCCTGCTTCGCGTCGGCGATGTTCGACGAGGACGTGCTCGACGCGCCGGAGGAGTTCCGGCCCGGCCGGCCGCCCGCGCACAACCTCGTCCTCGGCTACGGCGCCCACGACTGCGCCGGCAGGTACGCGGCCCGGGTGATCGTGCCCGAACTGGTGCGGCGCGTGCTGCTCCGTCCCGGTGTGCGCCCGCTGCCGGGCGCCGAACGCGCCCTGGACTACGCGGGCACCCCGTTCCCCCAGCACTACGCGGTGCGCTCGGGCCGTGCCGCCGTGGCCCCGAACTGACCCCACCCGGACCGGCGGTGACCGCCGCCCGGCCGGGACGGCGATCCGGCCGCGCCCCCCCGCCCGAGCCCGGCCACGACCCGCCTGTGCGCGGCCCGGCCGTGACCCGCGTCGCGGCACCGGGACCCGACCCGTGAACCGACCGGAGGACCCATGACCGTCACCACTCGTCCGTCCCCGACCCGGACCGTGCCGTGGACCGGGGCCCGGGACAGGTCCCGGGACGGGTTGCGCAACCGCTTCGAGACGCACCTGCTGACCCATTACGGCCCGGCCTGGCAGGCGGCCCAGCGCAGCCGGTGGCTGCAGCGCAGGCTCAACTCCAAGCTGACCGACCTGGCCGTGCTGAAGGCTCCGACGCGCCCCGACCCGCTCAGCACCAAGGCCCCGTACACCTCGTGGGACTCGCTGACCGACCGGTCCTGGGTGGGCCGGCACCTGCCGCCGGTGGCCGCGCCGCCGAAGGACCTGCCCGCCCCGGAGAAGGTCGCCGAGCTGTTCCGCCGGGAGGGCGAGGGCCGCCCGTGCACCCGGTCCAGTGCGCTGCTGCCGGCGTTCGCGCAGTGGTTCACCGACGGCTTCCTGCGCGGACATGCGGCCACCGGCGACCCGCGCCGCACCGACTCGCCGCACACCCTGGACATGTGCCAGCTGTACGGCGACCGTGAGGAGGTCACCGCCTGTCTGCGCACCTTCGAGGGCGGCCGGCTGAAGAGCCGGATCATCGACGGGGCGGAGTTCCCGCCCGCCCTGTGCGCGGACGGGAGGATCACGGACGAGTTCCGGTCCATCCGCCCGGTCCGGTTCGACGAGGTGCCCGGGGAACTGCTGGACACGCTGTTCGCGTGCGGCGGGGAGCGGGTGCACGCGCACATCGGGCCGATGGCGCTGAACGTGCTGTTCCTGCGGGAGCACAACCGGGTCGCCGGCCTCCTCGCCGCCGCGCATCCGGACTGGGACGACGAGCGGATCTTCCAGACCACCCGCAACACGCTGATCGTGCTGATGATCCGGGTGATGCTGGAGGAGTACATCAACCACATCACGCCGTACCACTTCGGCTTCGTCCTCGATCCGGTGCGCACCGACCGCGGGGTGTGGCACCGGGAGAACTGGGCGACGATCGAGTTCAGTCTGGTCTACCGCTGGCACAGCCTGATCCCGTCGGCGTACACCATCGCCGGCCGTCCGGTGCCGCTCGCGCGGACCATCGCCAACGGGCGGCTGGTCGTGGACCGGGGGCTCGGCCCGCTCTTCGAGGACCTCTCCCGGCAGCCCGCCGGTCTGTCCGGCCTGTTCAACACCGACGAACTGCTGCTGCCGATCGAGGCGCACAGTGTCGCCGTCGGCCGGGAGCTGCGGCTGGCCTCGTACAACGACTACCGCGCCTACTACGGCTTCCCCCGGGTCACCGACCCGCGGCAGATCTCCGGCGACCCGCGGGTGCAGGAGGCGCTGCTGGACCTGTACGGCGATGTGGACGCGATCGACCTGTACGTCGGGCTGTTCGCGGAGGAGCCGGAGCCCGGCGCGATCTTCGGGCGGCTGCTGGAACGCATCATCTCCGTCGACGCGTTCTCCGAGGCGCTGAACAACCCGCTGCTCTCGCCCCGCCTGTTCGGGCCGGACACCTTCTCCCCCGAGGGCCTGCGCGTGGTCCGCGAGACGCGCAGTTTCTCCGACCTGGTGCACCGCAACCTGCCGGAGGACAAGGCGCGTTACGACGTGTCGCTCGGCCGGACCGCGGCCGGCGCCCGGGCCGCCGCGGCCCGCTGAACCCGGCTCAGTCCCCGGCTCGCGCGTGCGCGAGCAACGCCTCGGCGGCGGTGCGCAGTTGCTCCGCCGCCGTGACGCAGGCGGCGGCCTGCCGCTCCAGTGCGGGCCGGCTCCTCGCGGGGGCCGCCGGACAGCCGTCCAGGGTGGCCGCGGTGGCGCGCAGCCGCCGCGCGTACTCCTCCATCAGCTCGGCGTCCGACCGCAGCGAGCCGACGTGGTCGAGGAGTTCGGTGTCGTACGACGTGACGTCGGGGGACTCGGTCACCATGGCGTGCTCCCGCGGGCGGTGGGGTGGGGTTGCGTCAGCGCGGCAGTACGGCGCCGGCGCTGCGGTGCTGCATGAACTGGGGGCAGGTGAGGACGAACCGGGGCCGGGCACCCTCCAGGCCGAGCCGGCGCAGTTGCCCGGCGAGGGGTGCGTCCGCCGCGGTGTCCAGCCGCAGCCGGATGCCGGCGCCGGTGTGCAGCCGCAGCCTGCCGTGGGTGCGGACCAGCGTGCGGATCGTGCTCTCGCCACGGCGGCCGTAGAGGATCCAGTCGGCCTCGGGGCAGCGCAGGCCGCGCCGGAGACGGCCGTCGACGGTCATGCCGAGGTCCGGGGAGCGGACGCCGATCTGCCGGCCCGTCAGGTCGGCATCGGCGGTCACCCGCAGTGCGGGCTGGGCCCAGATCTCCTGGCCGACGACCCTGGCCTCCTCGCTGGTGACGGCGAGGCAGAGCACGTGCCGGCCGGTGCGGCGCAGGTCGGCGCGGCGCAGCAGGTCCAGCGCGACGTCGTAGGGGCGCGGCCGCCACAGGTCGTCGACCAGCACGGACAGGACGATCTCGGTGTACGGGCCGATCGTGGTGCAGCGGTGCTCGTACAGCGAGAGCACGGCCATGGCGCCCCGGCCCAGCCGGCTCGGCGTCATCCAGGTGACGTCGGGCAGCAGCCCGCGGGCCGCCCCCGCGTCGACGCGGAAGCACAGGTGGGCGGCGGAGGAGTCGTAGTAGCGCACCGGCACGTCGACGGGGCCGGCCGCGGTGGGCACCGAGGTGGTGGGCAGGGTGAGGAAGGGGTAGCCCTCGGGCGGGTTGGCGCGGTCCTTGAGCTGGTAGGCCTGGGTGCGTACGACGGGCCCGCGGTAGGGGGCGAGGGCCTCGTCGACGCGCTCGCGGGCCTCCGGGACGACGGTCCTGAGGTGCTCGATGTACTCGCGGAGCATGTGGCACAGCGGGAACTCGTGGGCGGGCCCGGTGTAGTCGACCTCGTACCAGTTCGGATGCGGGTCGAACGCGGAGCCCGCGCCGCGGCCGTCGAGGACGGGCACGATGTCGTGCTGGTTGGTGATGCTGGCGACCCAGGTGCGAGGGTCCGCGGGCTTCTTGTTGTCGACCGGGGAGCCGACGGCGATCACGTGGGTGACCCGGTAGGTGCGGCAGAACTCCTCGTCCTGGGCCAGGTTCATCACCGCGATGCCGCCCTCGCTGTGCCCGATCAGCGCGAGGTCGGCGCCGCGCGGGATGCCGTAGTCCGCCAGGGCGAGCAGGATCGAGCGGGTGTACGGCGAGTCGGCCATGAACAGGTTGCGCCAGGCGCCGACGAAGTCCTGCGGGGAGTCGTTGCGGGGGCGGCCGGGTGCCATGCCCGGCGCCTGGAGGACGTACCGGACGACGCCGTCGGGGCCGCGCACGTTCTGCAGCAGGATCCGCCCGTCGGTGGAGAGCATCTCGATGTTGCGCAGGAACCCGAGGAAGGAGCCCTCCGGGGCGATGACCTGGCGTTCCTGGTCGGTCAGGTCGACGGCCTCGGCGGCGCCCTCGCCCTTGTCCAGGCCGGCGAGGTGGGCGGCGCTGACGCCGTGCAGCGGGTCGGCGGACAGTTCGCGGCCGGTGGCCAGCGCCCAGCCGGTCTCGTCGTTCTTCGGGTCCTCGTCCAGCAGGGCGCGGATCGCGAGGAGTTCGGCCATCACCGGGGCCAGCCCGGACAGCGCCCGCTGGGCTCCCTGGTCGCGGAACAGAGCGCGCAGGGAGCGTACGGCCGCCAGGTCCTTGTCGGCGGTGACGGCCTCCGTCAGCCGGCGCATGCCGGGGTCGCGCTCGAACTCGGGGTGGTCGACCAGCACGGCGGCGATCCGCAGCCGCAGCGAGGTGACCGCCACCAGCGCGGCCAGGCTCTCCCGGCCCAGCACTTCCCCGGCGGCGCCGATCACATGCCCCATGCCCTTCGGTGCCGTGATCGCGGAACCGCCGAGGCCCTGCTTGTTCGTCAGGGCCCGCAGCAGCGCCCACCGGGCGGCGAGGCCGCTACGGGGGCGGCGGCGGGCGGAGACGGTCAGGGCCGGGGCGAACAGCGCCGTGCTGGTGCGTTCGGACACCGCGCGGATGCCCTCGGCGACGCCGACCACGTCCCGCGCGCACCGGCGCAGCAGTTCCCTGGCGTCCTGGCCGTCCGGCGCCGGCCGTCCGGGTGCGCTGCCGTCCGCTCGCATCCGACACTCCCTCGGCTCGGCCACTCAAGGACAGGGCTGCGGCCGCGTCGGGGGGCGCGGCCTCGCTCCCATGGTCGGCCAGGGCGTCCGCGCCCGCACCTTCATCCATCCAGGTAGAGGATGCCGCCGGGTGCCGTACGGCCCGTCGAGCCTGGGCCGCAGGGGCATATGGCTGCCGCATAATCGCCGCACATGACCCCCTGTATTCCCCCGCCTGCCCTGGTGGGAGGCGCGCCGTGACCCTGTCCTCCGAACGCCCCGAGGGCCTGGGCACCCCGCTCCCCGACACCGTTCCGGTCAGCCGGCCGCTGCGCACGAACACGGTGCTCACGATCGTGGTGCTCCCGCTGGCCGTCCTGGCGCTGGCCCTGCCCGTCGCCCTGGCCGGCGGCTGGGGGCCCCGCTGGTACGACGTGGCCCTCGGCGCCGGGATGTACGCGCTGTCCATCATGGGCATCACCGCCGGCTACCACCGGTATTTCACCCATCTGTCGTTCAAGGCGAAACGACCGCTGCGGTTCGTCCTCGGTGTCGCGGGCGGTCTCGCCATGGAGGGCCCGGTGACGCTGTGGGTGGCCGAGCACCGCCGCCACCACCAGTACGCGGACCGGGAGGGGGACCCGCACTCGCCGTGGAAGTACGGCACCGGCCGGCGGGCGCTGCTCAAAGGGCTGTGGCACGCCCAGGTCGGCTGGTTCTCCTCGACGGTCCGGTCCCACTACCCGCGCTACGCCCCCGATCTGCTCGCCGACCCGGACGTACGCCGCCTGGACCGCTGGTACCCGCTGACCGTCGCCGTCTCCCTGGGCCTGCCGCCGGTGCTGGTCCTGGCCGTCACCCAGGACACCCGCTCCGCGCTGATCACCTTCTTCTGGGCGAGCCTGGTCCGGTACGCCGTCGTCCACCACGTCACCTGGTCGGTCAACTCCGTGGCCCACGCCTTCGGTCCGCGCCATTACACCACCCGCGACCAGTCCCGGGACGTGGGCTGGGTGGCCCTGCTGACCTTCGGCGAGGGCTGGCACAACCTCCACCACGCCGACCCCAACAGCGCCCGGCACGGCGGGCTGCGCGGCCAGCCGGACCTCACGGCGTGGCTGATCGCCCGGTTCGAGCGGTGGGGCTGGGCGTACGACGTACGGTGGCCCGACGAGCGGCGGATCACCGCGCGGCTGCGCGAGGAGGCCGCGGGCAGGGAACCGCACCCTCAACCACCCGTGAAGTAGCGGGTGAAGGGAGCGGAGCCGACGGCGAACAGGCCGGTGAAGGTCTGGTTCAGCTCGTAGACCAGCAGCACGGTGAAGGTGATGAGCGCCGTCAGGCCCATCACCATCACCACGTGGGTGAAGCTCCGCCGCACCCCGAACATGAACATGAAGACCACGGTGAGCACACCGCCGACGACCAGGCCGAACCACAGCACGGGTGACAGGGAGTCGGCCACGTCCGCCTCCCGGCCCCGCCGGGCGTCGTCCAGCGCGCTCAGCTCGGCCAGGGTCTCCTGGAGCGTGGCCTGCTGCACCGGGGTGGCGTCGGCGGGGACCTGGCCCGCCGCCCGCAGGTCGTTGAGCAGTTCCCAGCCGCGCCGGCCCGGCGGCTGCCCCTGCGCCATCGCGGGCCACTCGGCGGACACGACGTGGTGCACGTACGCGTCGACGGCTTCCCGGGTCCGCTCCCCCTCCGGCGCCGGCAGTCCCGCGGACAGCAGCCGGATCTGGTGGGCGGCGCTCGCCTCCGCCTGCACATGGCCCACCGCACCGGACCGGGTCTCCCACACCGACACCATCGACAGGCCGAGGACGAGGGCGTAGAGCACGCCGACCATCATGGAGATGTACTCGGCGACGTCCTCGCGGGGTTCCGCGTCCGGGGCGGGGGGCCAGTAGTGGTGCCGGATCATCACGACGCCCGCGGCGACCATGGCGATCCCCACAACGACCGCGAAGGTCTCGATCATCGGCTCGGTCTCCTGTCGTCTCGGAGTGCTGCGATGTGTGAACGGCCGCTGTCCGTCGCCTACTTGCCGATGCGCCGCGAGCCGAGGAGGGCCGCGGCGAGGGCGGCCGGGATCAGCATGAGGAGCAGCAGCGCGAGCAGCCCGAGCCCTGTGGGCCCGCCGCCGGGGCGGATGAAGCGGGACATGATGGAGGCGTTCGGGGGGTGCTGGGGCGGGGTGCGGGCGGTCGGCGTTCGGGGGGACGGGGTGCGGGAGGAAGGAGTGGGGGGAGTGGAGGGGGTGGCGGCCGGGGGGCGGCTCGGTGGGGCGGAACGGCCGCCGGTGGTCTGGCCGCCGGTGGTCAGGCCGCCCGTCGCTTCGCCGCCGGTTGCCTCGCCGCCGGTGGACTGACCGCCCGTGGCTTCGCCGCCCGTGGACTGGGCTCCGGTCGCCGCGCCACCGGTCACCGCGCCTGCGGCGACGCCGCCTTGGCCGGCGGAAGCGCCTGCGGCCACGCCGACGGTGGCCCCCGCACCGCCGGCTCCGGCACCGCCGGCTCCAGCGCCTCCTGCGGCGGCGGCACCGGCCGCACCCGCTCCTCCCGCGGCAGCGGCACCGGCCGCACCCGCTCCTCCTGCGGCGGCGGCACCGGCGGCACCCGCTCCTCCCGCGGCTGCGGCTGCTGCACCGGCCGCTGTTCCGGCGCCGGCCGCTGCACCGGCTGCTGCACCGGCACCGGCTGCGGCACCGGCTGCTGCTCCGGCACCTGCGGCTGCTCCTCCGCCGGCCGCGGCACCAGCCCCGGCCGCCGCAGCGGCACCGGCCACAGCGCCAGCTCCGGCGGCGGCTCCGGCACCCGTCGCCCCTCCCCCGGCCGCACCCGCGCCCGCGGCGGCTGCTCCGGCGGCGGCACCGGCACCGGCTCCCGCTCCCGCTCCTCCGGCCGCAGCACCCGCACCGGCCACAGCACCGGCACCGGTGGCGGTACCAGCACCTGCTCCGACTCCCGCGCCCGCTGCCGCTCCTCCGGCCGCAGCACCCGCACCGGCTGCGGCACCGGTACCTGCACCTGCACCTGCACCTGCTCCGGCGGCGGCGCCCGCAGCAGCACCCGCGCCCCCGCCCGCCGCAACACCCGCACCTGCACCTGCACCTGCTCCGGCGGCGGCGCCCGCTCCGGCACCGGCACCGGCACCCGCAGCAGCACCCGCGCCCCCGCCCGCCGCAGCACCCGCACCCGTACCCGCTGCCGCGCCGGCACCCGCGGCGGCGCCCGTGCCGGGAACCGCCGCCCCCGGGGCGGGAGCGGCCGCGGCGGGCGCGGGGGCTGCCAGGCCGGGTACGGGGGCGCCCGTACCGGCCGGAGGCAAGGGCGGGGGCGGCGGGAAGACGGCTCCCGGCGGCACCGGCAGGACCGGAGGCGCGGGGGGAGGCACGGGCACCGGCGGCGGAACGGGTGCGGGGACGGGAGGGGGCGGGGGC
>NZ_JOIU01000025.1 GCF_000720135.1 Streptomyces sp. NRRL S-1022
CTGGGTTGATAGGCCGGATCTGGAAGCACGGTAACGTGTGGAGGTGACCGGTACTAATAGGCCGAGGGCTTGTCCTCAGTTGCTCGCGTCCACTGTGTTAGTTCTGAGGCAACGACCGTTGCCGGCTTAGAGCAGAACGCATAACAGAAAAGTGTGCTTGTTCGCTCGAAACCATTAGGGTTTCGGTGGTCATAGCGTGAGGGAAACGCCCGGTTACATTCCGAACCCGGAAGCTAAGCCTCACAGCGCCGATGGTACTGCAGGGGGGACCCTGTGGGCGAAGACAGGAGTCACCATGTCCACCAACTCTCCCGACGACCGACCGGAGCGCGACCAGCGGCGACGGGACAGTGGTGACCGGGGTGACCGTGGCGGCTTCCGCCGCGACAGCGACCGGCGCGGCGGCGAGCGTGGCAGCTACGGCCGCCGTGACGACAACCGCGGTGGCGACCGCCGCGATGACCGTCGCGACGACCGCCGTGGCGGCGGTTTCCGCCGCGAGGGCGACCGCGGTGCGCGTCCCGGGTTCCAGTGGGACGATCGCGACCGTGGCGACCGCGGCGGGTTCCGTCGCGACGACCGCCGGGACGACCGGCGTGACGACCGCCGCGACGACCGTGGGGACCGCGGGTTCCGTCGGGACGACCGTGGTGGCGACCGTCCCTCTTACCGCCGCGACGACGACCGTGCCGGCTACGGCCGCCGTGACGACAACCGCGGTGGCGACCGCCCCTCCTTCCGCCGCGACGACGACCGCGGTGGCTACCGCGGCGGTGACCGTGACCGTGGTGAGCGCGGTGGCTTCCGTCGTGACGACCGTGACCGTGGCGACCGCAGGGACGACACCCGCGACGACCGGCGTGGTGGCGGCTTCCGCCGCGAGGGTGACCGCGGTGGCCGCCCGCCGTTCCGTCGGGACGACCGCCGGGACGATCGGCGTGACGACCGTCGCGACGACCGTGGGGACCGCGGGTTCCGTCGGGACGACCGCGGTGGCGACCGTCCCTCGTACCGCCGCGACGACGACCGTGCCGGCTACGGCCGCCGTGACGACAACCGCGGTGGCGACCGCCCCTCCTACCGTCGCGACGACAACCGCGGTGGCGACCGTCCCTCCTACCGTCGCGACGACGACCGCGGTGGCTACCGCGGCGGCGACCGCCGTGACGACCGCGGCGGCGACCGCCGTGATGACCGTCGCGACGACCGCGGTGGCTTCCGGCGGGACGACCGCGGCGGCGACCGCGGCGGGTTCCGTCGTGACGACCGTGACCGTGGCGACCGGCGCGACGACCGCGGCGGCCGTGGGCCCCGCAGGGACGACCGTGGGGACCGTGGCGGCCGGCCGGGTGGTTTCCGCGGCCGTGACGGCCGTGACGACCGCCGCGGCGGCGGCTTCCGCCGCGAGGAGCGGGACCGGGACCGCGAGCCGATCAAGCGGCTGCCGATCCCGGAGGACGTCACCGGCGACGAGATCGACAGTGACGTCCGCCAGGAGCTTCAGAGCCTGCCCAAGTCGCTCGCCGAGGACGTCGCCAAGAACCTGGTGATGGTCGCCCGGCTGATCGACGAGGACCCCGAGGGCGCCTACGGCTACTCCAGGGTGGCTCTGCGTCTGGCGTCCCGCGTGGCCGCCGTCCGGGAGGCCGCGGGATTCGCCGCCTACGCGAGCCAGAAGTACGGCGAGGCCCTCGCCGAGTTCCGTGCCGCCCGGCGGATGACCGGCACCGTGGAGCTGTGGCCGGTGATGGCCGACTGCGAGCGCGGACTAGGCCGGCCGGAGAAGGCCCTGGACATGGCCGGCGCCCCCGAGGTGCACAAGCTGGACAAGGCCGGCCAGGTCGAGATGCGGCTCGTCGCCGCCGGCGCCCGGCGGGACATGGGGCAGCTGGACGCGGCCATCGTGACCCTGCAGAGCCCGGAGCTGGCCTCCAACTCCGTCCAGCCGTGGACCGCGCGCCTGCGCTACGCCTACGCCGACGCCCTGCTGGCCGCCGGCCGGGAGCGGGAGGCGCGGGAGTGGTTCGCGAAGGCCGTCGAGGCGGACCGGGACGGCAGCACGGACGCCTCCGACCGGCTCGCCGAGCTGGACGGCGTGGAGTTCGTCGACGCCCTGGCCGAGGATGCGGCCGACGCGTCCGGCGAGACGGCGGAGTCCGGTGAGGCGGACCGTTCCGGCGAGTCCGACGGTGGCTCCGCGGAGGACCGCGACGAGGACTGACGTCCGTACGGGTCACTGAACACCTGATCGCTGATCACTGTTCGCTGGTCACTGAAAGAGGGCAGGCCCCCGGGGGCCTGCCCTCTTTCGCGTGTGTAGGGCTGTCGCCCGGTCAGATCTCCAGCGCCCGCAGCACCAGGCCCGAGGCCGGCTTCGGGCCGAACGAGGTCGACTTGCGGGGCATCCGCACGCCCTGCCGGGCCAGGTCGAGCACGACCTCCTCGCGGACCGGGTGCATCAGGACGCCCGTGCTGCCGTCGCGTTCCG
This sequence comes from Streptomyces sp. NRRL S-1022, assembly GCF_000720135.1. GTDB lineage: Bacteria > Actinomycetota > Actinomycetes > Streptomycetales > Streptomycetaceae > Streptomyces. Next base: position 2,489 of record NZ_JOIU01000025.1, read on the forward strand.
CCTTCTCGACCGTCGCCGCCGTGTCGTGGATGTAGGCGATGTGGGCCGGCGAGTCCTCGGGGATGCGCCAGACGTGTTCGAGGAGCGTGGCGTGCAGGACGGTGGCGTCCAGGGAGCGCCAGGCCGCGGGGCGGTCCGCCGGGATCGTGCGGGCCAGCAGGTCCGGGTCCGGGCGGTCGAGCAGGTGGAAGGCGCCGTCGCCGGCCAGCAGGAAGGAGTTGCCCCCGCAGGAGGCGTCCGCGAGGACCTCCAGGGCCTGCGGCAGGGGCACGTCGAGGCGCCGTACCCGGAACAGGCCGTCCACCGCCGCCAGCGCCTCCGCGACCGGCAGGCCGTGCAGCAGCCGGTGGATGGCGCGGACGCGCAGCGGATAGCGCGCGGTGTCGACCAGGAGGACCAGGCCGTAGTCCCAGGGGCTGGGGGAGGGGTGCTCGGTGCGCAGCCGGCGGTAGGTGGCCCAGCGGTGGTGACCGTCGGCGATCAGGGCCTGGCGGCCGGCCAGGTCGGTCTGGATGCGGGCCAGGTCGTCGGGGTCGGTCACGGACCACAGGCTGTGGTGGCAGCCGTCCTCGGTGGTCGTGGCCAGCAGGGGCGGACGGGCGGCCGTACGTTCGACGACCTCGGCGGCCGTGCCGTCGCCCCGGTAGGTCAGCAGCAGCGGTTCGAGGTTCGCGCGCGTGGCCCGCATAAGGGCCGCGCGGTCGGCGACCACGGGCGGCATGACGTCCTCGTGCGGCAGCACCACGCCCTCGGCGGGCTCGGAGACCCGCAGGGTGCCGATGACCCCGCGCTGGAGCATGCCGTTGCCGTCCCGCTGCTCGTACACGTACAGGCCCGGCTCGGGGTCGGCGGTGAGGACGCCCTCGTCCAGCCAGCGGCGCAGGGTGTCGGCGGCCTGCTCGGTGCGGGCGCTGGGGCTGCCGGCCTGGGGCAGGATCAGCCGGACGATGTTGTACGGGTCCGCCGACTGGAGGTGGTGCAGGCCGTCGGGGCGTACGACGACGTCGTAGGGCGGAGAGGTGACGGAGGCGAGGCTGCCGACCCGGTCGGGGTCGTAGCGGAGGCCTCGGAACGGGGTCAGTTCCAAGCCTCGACGCGGTGTTGCCTCCCAGTGACCTGCTGTGTTCATCCCGGCATCGTACGTGTGTCGGTGGCGTGCGGGATGATCGGGGGAAAGGCGAGTGAACGAGGAGCGATGTGGACATGAGCCAGGGCGTCAGGACGAGGCCCGAGGGCAGTGGGCAGCCCCTGAGCGAGGTGTACGACACGGCGCTGCTCGACCTGGACGGGGTGGTGTACGCGGGCGGGCACGCGATCGCGCACGCGGTCGACTCGCTGGCGGCGGCCCGGTCGGGCGGAATGCGTCTCGCGTACGTCACCAACAACGCGCTGCGGACGCCGGACGCGGTGGCCGGGCATCTGACGGAGCTGGGCATACCGACGGGTGCGGACGACGTCATCACCTCGGCGCAGGCCGTGGCGCGGCTGATCGGCGAGCAGGTGCCGGCGGGGGCCCGGGTGCTGGTGGTCGGCGGCGAGGGGCTGCGGGTGGCGCTGCGCGAGCGCGGCCTGGTGCCGGTGGAGTCGGCGGACGACGACCCGGCGGCGGTCGTGCAGGGTTATGGCGGACCGGATCTGCCCTGGGGGCGGTTCGCGGAGGCGTCGTACGCGGTGCGGCGCGGGGTGCCGTGGTTCGCGTCCAACACCGACCTGACGATTCCGAGCGGGCGGGGCATCGCGCCGGGCAACGGGGCGGCCGTGGAGGTGGTGCGGATCGCGACGGGCGCGGAGCCGCAGGTCGCGGGCAAGCCGCTGCCGCCGATGCACCGGGAGACGATCCTGCGGACGGGTGCCGAGCGGCCGCTGGTGGTCGGGGACCGGCTGGACACGGACATCGAGGGCGCGTTCAACGGCGGGGTGGACTCGCTGCTGGTGCTGACCGGTGTCACCGACGGGGCGCAGCTGCTGGCCGCGCCGCCGCAGCACCGGCCGACGTACGTGGACGCCGATCTGCGGGGGCTGCTCGCCGGTCAGCCGGAGATCACCCGCGAGGGTGACGGTTTCCGTTGCGGCGGGTGGACGGCGACCGCCGGGGCCGGGCGGCTGGAGCTGGCCGGTGACGGCGAGGCGCTGGACGGGCTGCGGGCGCTGTGCGCGGCGGCCTGGACGGCGGCGGGAGACGGTTCCTGCGCGCTGGACGGGGAGAAGGCGCTGGCCAGGCTGGGTCTCTGACGGGCTCTCAGGGGGCGTGGGCGGGAGCCGCGGGAACCGGGCATCGAGATGCGATGCGAGGGTAGGCTAACCTAACCTCGTGTTGGTCGACAGTCCTCCGGAACCGCGCGCGGAGACCTCCCCCGCGCCCCCGACCCGCCGGGCGGCGCGGGCCCTTGGGCTCCTGCTCTCGGTCCTGCTCCTGGTGCTCGTCGCTGCGGCGAGCATCGCTATCGGGGCCAAGGCGCTGTCCCCGGACCAGGTCTGGCACGGCCTGTTCCACGACACGGGGACGTACGGCGACGTGGTCGTGGACGAGCGGCTCGCGCGTACGGTCCTCGGCCTGCTGGCCGGTGCCGCGCTCGGTCTCTCCGGCGCGGTGCTCCAGGCGCTGACCCGCAATCCGCTGGCCGACCCCGGGCTGCTCGGCATCAACGCGGGCGCCTCGGCGGCGGTCGTCACGGCCGTCACCTACGCCGGTGTCACCAGCCTCACCGGCTATGTGTGGTTCGCGTTCCTGGGTGCCTCGGCGGTCGGCGCGCTGGTGTGGTTCCTCGGCGGCAGCCGGGGCGCCACCCCGGTACGCCTCGCGCTGGCCGGTACGGCGATCAGCGCGGCCCTGTACGGCTACCTCCAAGCCGTGATGATCATGGACGGCGCGGCGCTGGCCAAGATGCGTTTCTGGACGGTGGGTTCCCTCGCCTCGGCCGGCTACCCGACCATCACGCAGGTGCTGCCGTTCCTCGCGGTCGGCACGGTGCTCGCGCTCGCGCTGGCCCGGCCGCTCAACGCCGTGGAGTTGGGCGACGACACCGCCCGCGCCCTCGGCGCCCACCTCGGCCGCACCCGCGCGCTGGCCATGCTGGCCGCCGTGCTGCTGTGCGGTGCCGCGACCGCCGCCTGCGGCCCGATCGTCTTCGTCGGCCTGATGGTCCCGCACGTCGTGCGCTCCTTCACCGGGCCCGACCTGCGCTGGATCCTGCCGTACGCCATGGTTCTGGCGCCCGTGCTGCTGCTCGGCGCCGATGTCGCCGGCCGGGTCGTGGCCCGCCCCGCCGAACTCCAGGTCGGCATCGTCACCGCACTCGTCGGCGGCCCGGTCTTCATCTTTCTCGTACGACGGCGGAGGACGGCCCAGCTGTGAAGACACACCCCAGGAGCCGTGCCGTGCGCACTCCCGGCGGGTTCTCCCTGCGTCTGGAGCCGCGTGCGCTGATCGTCGTCGTGCTGCTGCTGGCCGCCGCCTGCGCCGCCGGTGTCGCCCTGATCGGCACCGGCGACGCGAAGATCCCGGCGGCCGGCGTGCTGCGCACGCTCGCCGGGAACGGCACCGCGTACCAGGACTTCATCGTCAACGAACTGCGGCTGCCGCGGGTCCTCGTGGGTCTGCTGGTCGGTGCCTCGCTGGGCCTCGGCGGCGCGCTGTTCCAGTCCGTCTCCCGCAACCCGCTCGGCAGTCCGGACCTGCTGGGCCTGTCCCAGGCATCGACGGCCGGCGCGCTGATCGTCATCGTGCTGCTGTCCGGCAGCGCCTCCCAGGTCACCCTGGGCGCGCTGGTGGGCGGCCTGGCGACCGGTCTCGCTCTGTACGCCCTCGCCTGGAAGCAGGGCGTGCACGGCTACCGGCTGGTGCTGGTCGGTATCGGCGTCAACGCGGTCATGACGGCGGTCAACGGCTATCTGCTCACCAAGGCCGACCTGGTCGACGCGACCCGCGCGGTGGTGTGGATGACCGGCTCGCTGAACGGCCGGGACTGGGACCAGGTCTGGCCGCTGCTCGGGCTGTGCGCCGTGGTCGTCCCGCTGGTCCTCGCCAACGCGCGCGGCCTGCGGATGATGGAGATGGGCGACGACGTCTCCCACGCGCTCGGCGTGCGCGTGCAGCGGGTCCGGCTCCTGCTGATGGTCTCCGCCGTGCTGCTCACCGCCGCCGCCACGGCCGCCGCGGGCCCCGTCAGCTTCGTCGCGCTGACCGCGCCGCAGCTCGCCCGCCGCCTCACCCGCTCGCCGGGGCCCAACCTGGTGCCCTCGCTGTGCATGGGGGCGACCCTGCTGGTCGCCGCCGACTGGGCCTCCCAGCGCGTCTTCGGCGCCGACCAGCTGCCCGTCGGCGTGGTCACCGGCGTCCTCGGCGGCGCCTACCTGCTGTGGCTGCTGGTCACCGAGCGCCGGGCGGGCCGGATATGAGGCGCGCCGAGGGCCCGGACCCGAGTGCCGCGCACCCGACCACCCCTAGGAGCACTGTGAACCGCCTGTCCGCCGACAACGTCACCCTGGCCTACGAGCAGCGGGTCATCGCCGAGCAGCTGTCGGTGGAGATCCCGGACAACTCCTTCACGGTGATCGTCGGTCCCAACGCGTGCGGCAAGTCGACGCTGCTGCGGGCGCTGTCGCGGATGCTCAGGCCGAGCCGGGGCCGGGTGCTGCTGGACGGGCAGGCCATCCAGTCGATGCCCGCGAAGAAGGTCGCGCGGACCCTCGGCCTGCTGCCGCAGTCGTCCATCGCGCCCGACGGCATCACGGTCGCCGACCTCGTCGGCCGGGGCCGCTACCCGCACCAGGGCGTGCTGCGCCAGTGGTCGGCGGAGGACGAGCGGGTCGTGCACGAGTCGATGCGGCGGACCGGCGTGGCCGAGCTGGCCGAACGGTACGTCGACGAGCTGTCCGGCGGGCAGCGGCAGCGGGTGTGGATCGCCATGGCGCTCGCCCAGCAGACCCCGCTGCTGCTCCTGGACGAGCCCACCACCTACCTGGACATCCAGCACCAGATCGACGTCCTCGACCTGTGCGCCGAGCTGCACGAGGAGCAGGGGCGGACGCTGGTGGCCGTGCTGCACGACCTCAACCACGCCGCCCGCTACGCCACCCACCTCATCGCCCTGCGCGGCGGCACGGTGATCGCCGAGGGCGCCCCGAACGACATCGTCACGGCCGAGCTGGTCGAGGAGGTCTTCGGGCTGCGCTGCCAGGTCATCGACGACCCGGAGACGGGCACCCCGCTGGTGGTGCCGGCCGCGCGGAGGGCACGGGTCACAGCAGCTTCCTGAGCCGGAAGAGGTCCAGCAGGCTCGCCTCCAGCTTCACCCTGCCCGAACCCCAGGCGGTCGCGAAGTTCAGCTCGCCGTCCACCAGGGCCACCAGGTCGTCGCCGGCCATGGCGAGCCTGATCTGCGCCCGTTCGGGGGGAGGCCCGGGAAGAGTGTCGTCCACCTCGATCCGCCCGCCGGTCAGCCGGCCGGCGAAGGTGACGTCCAGGTCGGTGATGTGGCAGCTCACCGAGCGGTCCAGCGCGGCGGCCGCGCGGACCTCGCCCCCGGCGCCCTGCATGTTGTCCGAAAGCTTCCCCAGTGCCCGGCGGCACTCCTCGATCGTGGCCATCGCCCCGACGGTACCCCAGCGGTTCGGGGTAGCGTCTGGGCATGAGCGAGTCCGTGTCCGAGGCCGAGATCGGCACCGAGGCGGCGCCCGCGTCCGACCCCGCGGCGCCCGCCCCCCTGAACGTCCCCCGCACCCCCACCGGCAACGCCGAGGCCGACGCCCTGCTGGAGCGGCTGGCCGACGCCGACCACCTCGCCACCGACGGGCACCTGGAGGTGTACGAGGATGTACACCGGGGGCTGCGCGACGCGCTCACCGCGCTCGACGCCCGCCCGGGACCTCCGGCGCCCCCACCGTCGTACCCGGCGTCACCGACGTCGTACCAGAGCAGGAGCTGAACCGAACGTGGCAGGAGTCGCACGCCGCCGTCTCGACGCGGAGCTGGTCCGCCGGAAGCTCGCCCGCTCGCGCGAGCACGCCAGCCAGCTGATCGCCGCCGGCCGGGTCACCGTCGGCAGGACCGTGGCGACCAAGCCGGCCACGCAGGTGGAGACCGCGGCGGCGATCGTCGTCGAGGCCGACGACAGCGATCCGGAGTACGTCTCCCGGGGCGGGCACAAGCTCGCCGGCGCGCTGGAGGCCTTCGTCCCGCGGGGTCTCGTGGTCGCGGGCCGGCGCGCGCTGGACGCCGGCGCGTCCACCGGCGGCTTCACCGACGTCCTGCTGCGCGCGGGCGCCGCCCATGTCGTCGCGGTGGACGTCGGCTACGGCCAGCTCGCCTGGTCCCTCCGCAACGATGAACGCGTCACCGTCAAGGACCGTACGAACGTACGCGAGTTGACGGTTGAGGCGATCGATGGGGAACCTGTGGATCTTGTCGTGGGCGATCTGTCCTTCATCCCGCTCGGGCTGGTGCTGCCCGCCCTGAAGCGGTGCGTGACGCCGGACGCCGACCTGGTGATGATGGTCAAGCCGCAGTTCGAGGTGGGGAAGGAGCGGCTCGGCAGCGGAGGTGTCGTACGGAGTCCGCAACTGCGGGCGGAGGCCGTGCGGGGAGTGGCCGAGAAGGCCTGGGAGCTGGGGCTCGGGGTGCAGGGTGTCACCGCCAGTCCGCTGCCCGGCCCCTCGGGGAACGTCGAGTACTTTCTCTGGCTGCGGGCGGGGGCACCTCGGGTGGACCCGGCCGACGTCGACCGTGCAGTGGCGGAGGGGCCGCGTTGACACAGAACCTGGCGCGTACTGTTTTCCTGCTCGCCCACACCGGGCGGCCCGCGGCGATCCGCAGTGCGGAACTCGTCGTCAAGGGCCTGCTGCGGCATGGCATCGGGGTGCGGGTGCTGGAGGAGGAGGCGCGCGACCTGCCGCTCCCCGACGAGGTGGCCCTCGTCAAGGAGGCGACACCGCAGTGCCTGGACGGGTGCGAGCTGCTGATCGTCCTCGGCGGTGACGGCACGCTCCTGCGCGGTGCCGAGTTCGCCCGGGCCTCCGGAGTGCCGATGCTCGGCGTCAATCTCGGGCGCGTCGGGTTCCTCGCGGAGGCCGAGCGGGACGACCTGGACCGGGTCGTGGACCGGGTGGTGGCCCGGTCCTACGAGGTCGAGGAGCGGATGACCGTCGACGTGGTCGTGCACCGCAACGGCGACATCGTGCACACCGACTGGGCGCTGAACGAGGCGGCCGTGCAGAAGGCCGGCGCCGAGAAGCTGCTCGAGGTCGTGCTGGAGATCGACGGGCGGCCGGTGACGGGGTTCGGGTGCGACGGGGTCGTCCTGTCCACGCCCACCGGATCCACCGCGTACGCCTTCTCCGCCGGGGGACCGGTGGTGTGGCCGGAGGTGGAGGCGCTGCTGATGGTGCCGATCAGCGCGCACGCGCTGTTCGCGAAGCCGCTGGTGACCTCGCCGGACTCGGTGCTCGCGGTGGAGGTGCTGCCGCACGTCCCGCCGGGGGTGCTGTGGTGCGACGGGCGGCGGACCGTGGAGCTGCCACCGGGGGCGCGGGTGGAGGTGCGGCGGGGGGCCGTGCCGGTGCGGCTGGCCCGGCTGCACCACTCCTCGTTCACAGACCGGCTGGTCGCCAAGTTCGCGCTGCCGACGACCGGATGGCGGGGGGCGCCGCACCACTCCTCGGAGTGACAAGGGCGGGCCATGTGCACTCCCCGCCCCGGACCTCGTATGGTCTGTTCCGTGTTGGAGGAGATGCGGATACGGTCGCTCGGGGTCATCGACGATGCTGTCGTCGAGCTGTCACCGGGGTTCACCGCTGTCACCGGTGAGACGGGTGCGGGCAAGACCATGGTGGTCACCAGCCTCGGGTTGCTGCTCGGCGGCCGCGCGGACCCGGCGCTCGTACGGATCGGGGCGGAGAAGGCGGTCGTGGAGGGGCGGGTCGCCGTACCCGCCGGCGCCGCCGCCGTCGTCCGTGCCGAGGAGGCCGGGGCCGAGCTGGACGACGGGGCCCTGCTGATCAGCCGTACCGTTTCCGCCGAGGGCCGCTCCCGGGCGCACCTGGGCGGGCGCAGCGTTCCCGTCGGGCTGCTCGCCGAGCTGGCCGACGACCTGGTGGCCGTGCACGGGCAGACCGACCAGCAGGGGCTGCTGAAGCTGTCCCGGCAGCGGCAGGCGCTGGACCGGTACGCGGGCGACGCCGTCGCCGTGCCGCTCGCCGAGTACTCCGAGGCGTACAAGCGGCTGCGGGCCGTCTCCGCCGAGCTGGAGGAGATCACCACGCGCGCGCGTGAGCGGGCGCAGGAAGCCGACATGCTGCGGTACGGGCTCGACGAGATCGCCGCCGTGGAGCCGCGGGCCGGCGAGGACGTCGAGCTGGCCGAGGAGGCCGAGCGGCTCGGGCACGCCGAGGCGCTGGCGTCCGCCGCGACGGCCGCGCACGCCGCTCTCGCGGGCAACCCCGAGGACCCCGAGGGCATCGACGCCTCGACCCTCGTCGCGGGCGCCCACCGGGCCCTGGACTCCGTGCGGGCGCACGATCCGGCGCTGTCCGCGCTCGCCGACCGGATCGGCGAGATCGGCATCCTGCTCGGTGACGTGGCCGGCGAGCTGGCGGGGTACGCCGACGATCTCGACGCCGACCCGCTGCGGCTGGGCGCGGTGGAGGAGCGCCGGGCCGCGCTGACCGTGCTGACGCGCAAGTACGGCGAGGACGTGAACGCGGTCCTGGCCTGGGCCGAGCGGAGCGCCGCGCGCCTGACCGAGCTGGACGGGGACGACGAGCGGATCGAGGAGCTGACCGCCGAGCGGGACGCCCTGCGCACCGGACTGGGCGGCCTCGCGCAGGCCCTGACCGACGCCCGGACGGAGGCCGCCGAGCGGTTCGCCGCCGCGGTGACCGCCGAGCTGGCCTCGCTGGCGATGCCCCACGCGCGCGTCTCCTTCGACATCCGGCAGACCGAGGACCCGGAGGGCGTCGAGGTCGGCGGCCGGACGGTCGCCTACGGCCCCTCGGGCGCGGACGAGGTCGAGCTGCTGCTCGCCCCGCACCCGGGCGCCCCGCCGCGCCCCATCGCCAAGGGCGCCTCCGGCGGTGAGCTGTCTCGCGTCATGCTGGCCGTGGAGGTCGTGTTCGCGGGCACCGACCCGGTGCCGACGTACCTCTTCGACGAGGTCGACGCCGGTGTCGGCGGCAAGGCGGCCGTCGAGATCGGGCGGCGCCTGGCCAAGCTCGCCAAGACCGCGCAGGTCGTCGTCGTCACCCACCTGCCCCAGGTCGCGGCGTTCGCCGACCGCCAGCTGCTGGTGGAGAAGACCAACGACGGCTCCGTCACCCGCTCCGGCGTGAAGGTCCTGGAGGGCGAGGAGCGCATCCGCGAGCTGTCCCGGATGCTGGCCGGCCAGGAGGACTCCGAGACGGCCCGCGCCCACGCCGAGGAACTCCTGGCGACGGCCAGGGCGGACGCCTAGCCCCACGGCCGGGCGGGCCGCCCGGAGCGTCGCCGGCCGGGCGGGGTCGCCCGGGGGTGCCCGGGCCCGAGGGGCGCGCGGGCTCGGGTTCGCGCGGGGGTGGCGGTCGGGGCGGGGAACCGGCGCACCGGGCCTGCCCGCGTGCGCCGTCCGTACGGCCGGGGCGGCCCGGGACGGGGTCCGGGGGAGCGCGTGGGCATGGCTGTCGTGGGCGGCTGACCTCGTCGGACGCCCTCGCACGGCGTTCGGTCACGGCAGGGGTTTCTTCACCCGTGTGGGTGATGTGCTCCGGCGCATTGCCCCGGCCCGCCGCACGGTGCGCCCTCCCGAATGGCCCTGAACGGCCGTACGGGCTGGCATGCTTGGCAGGGAAAACGGGGTGGGCAGGGGGTCCGGACGGTCCGCGCGGGAGGCGCGCGGTGTGCGTCCTTCCGCCCCCCGGAGCCCGCTACCTTCTGTACGTTCCCTCGTGACCGCCCCCGCCGTGAACCAGGAGCCCCGGCCCCGTGACCCCCGTGAGCAGCAACGCACCGCACGGCCAGTCGCCGCTGCGCACCGTGCAGGTGCTCGGCGGAGGCAACGCCGGCAGCAGCGCGCACGTGCGCTCGCTGGCCGAGGGGCTCGTGGCGAGGGGCGTGCGCGTCACGGTGTGCGCCCCCGCCGAGGCCGACCGCGCCTACGACTTCACCGGGACCGGCGCCGAGCACGTGCACGTGCCGCGCAGCAGCGACCCGGTCTCCGTGGCCGCGCTGCGTACGGCCTGCGCCAACGCCGACCTGGTGCACGCGCACGGACTGCACGCCTCCTTCCGGGCCGTGCTCGCGCTCGGCGGGCGCACCACCCCGCTGGTGGTCACCTGGCACAACCGGGCCCACGCCGAGGGGCCGCGGGCCCATCTGCTGCGCATGCTGGAGCGACGGGTGGTGAAGACCGCGGCCGTGGTCCTCGGCACCAGCTCCGACCTGGTCGACCGGGCCCGGCGGACCGGCGCGCGGGACGCCCGGCTCGCGGCCGTCGCCCTGCCGGCCCGGCCCCGGCCCGGCGCCCTCCACGGCACCGACGCCCTCGGTCCGGACGCCCTCGACCCGGACGACCCGGACCGGCTGCGGCCCAAGATCCGCGCCGAACTCGGCGTCACCGGGCGCCCGTTGCTCATCGCGGTCGGCTCCCTGGACCGGAACCGCGGCTACGACGTCCTGCTCGACGCGGCCCGCACCTGGCGGGACCTGGACCCGGCACCGCTCGTGGTCGTCGCGGGGGAGGGGCCGCTGCGGCCGGTGCTGCAGCGGCGGATCGAGGACGAGGAGCTGCCGGTACGGCTCATCGGGCACCGGGACGACGTGGCCGAGCTGCTCGCCGCCGCCGACCTGGCACTCCTGACCAGCAGGTGGGAGTCACGGTCCGTGCTCGCCCAGGAGGCTTTGCACGCGCGCGTGCCGCTCGTCGCCACCCGCGTCGGCGGCATCCCGGACCTCGTCGGCGACGCCGCCGAACTCGTCCCCTACGGCGATCCGGAAGCCCTCTCCCGCACCGTCGTACGGCTGCTCGCCGACCCGCAGCGCTGCGCACAGCTGCGCGAGCGCGGGACCCGGCAGGCCGCCACCTGGCCGAGCGAGGACGAGACCGTCGCCCAAGTGCTGAGCGTGTACGACGAGTTGACCCAGCCCAGGCCGCTGGCCTGAGCCTTGGGAACGACGGGTCCTAGGGCACGTGCCGGCGCGCGCGCAGGGCCAGGCTCAACGCCAGCACGGTCTGCGGGTCGTCGAGGTCGGTGCCCAGCAACTCCCCGATCCGCGCCAGCCGGTTGTACAGCGTCTGCCGGTTGAGGTGCAGCTCGCGGGCCGTCTCCGCCTTGCGGCCGGCGTGCGCCAGATAGGTCTCCAGGGTCGGCAGCAGCGGCGGCTTGGAGCGGTGGTCGTGATCGCGCAGCGGGCCGATCGCGCGGTCCACGAAGGCCGCGAGGTCCGGGTGCTCGCGCAGCCGCCACAGCAGCAGGTCGATGTCGAGGCGCCGGGCGTCGTACCAGGGCCGGTCGGTCAGGCCCTGGGCCGCCGTCGCCGTCTCCGCCGCGTGCCGGAGCCCCGCCGAGGCCGCCGCCCAGCCCCCGGCCACCCCGACGACCACCACCGGCGGCGGCGAGCCCGGCCGGAGCATCCCGGCCCGCTCCACCCCCGCCCGCAGCGCCGCCGCCACCCGGTCGGCGACCGCCGCCCGCTCCGACTCCGAACGCATCCCCAGCAGCACCAGCACCCGGCCCTCGACCGGCCGCACCCCGAGCAGCACCGGCACGCCCACCGCGGCCAGCTCCTCGGAGACCGCCCGGGCCAGCACCGCCCAGCCCCCGCCGGGGGAGATGCCGTCACCGATCCGCATCACCACCGGCAGCAGCGGGCCGGTGCCGGGCTTGAAACCGAGGACCCGGGCCTGCGCCGGGGCGTCCTCCGCCACGATCCGGCCCTCGGCGAGGTCGGTGAGGAAGTCACCGCGCCCGCGCGCCGCCAGCTCCTCCTCCTGCCGGGCCTGCATCAGCACCACGGCCAGGATGCCCGCGGCCCGTTCGGCGGCGATCCGGTGCACCGGGGACAGCGGGGAGCGCACCGGCAGCAGCACCAGCCGGGCCCGCACCGAACCCGCCGTACCGGGTCCGCCGCCCGGCACGTCCACCAGCACCGAACCGGCGGGCGGCGGGGACTCCTTGTGCGGACCGCGCAGCCCCTCCCAGACCTGGAGCGGGTCGGCGCCCTGCGGTCCGGCACCGGCGGCGTACAGCAGCCGGCCGTCGGCCGTCTCCAGGAACACCGGGTTGTCGCCGAAGTCCGCCAGGATGCCCAGCACCTGCGGCACCCCGCCGCCGCCCAGCAGCGCCTCGGTGCAGCGCCGGTGCACCTCCTCCGCGCGCTGGAGCAGCGCGTAGTGGCCATTGACGATCTCGGTGTGGATCTCCTCGGTCACCGTCACGAAGGGCACCTCGCGGTGCAGCTGGACCAGCGGCAGACCGGCCGCCCGGGCCGTGTCCACGAGGGCGGCCGGCAGCATGGCGAAGCGCGGGCCCAGCTCCACCACCAGGGCGGCGATCCCCCGCTCGGCCAGGGTCCGGACGAACGCCCGCTGCTCGGCCGGCCGGGTGCCCAGGCCGTAGCCGGTGGTGAGCAGCAGCTCGCCGCCCTTGAGCAGCGAGGCGATGTTCGGGACCTCGCCCGCGTGCACCCAGCGCACGGTACGGCCGAGCCGGTCGGCGCCCGCCAGGACCTCGGGCAGCCCGCTGCGCAGTCCGGGCAGCTCCAGCGCCCGCTGCACGGTGATGCCGGCGCCCTGGGTGTCGAATCGGTGGTCCGTACGGCTGTCCATGCAGCGGACGCTACCTGCGGCGACGTCCTCAGGACAGCTCCCGCCTACAAGGGCCGGATGTTGTGGTTGAAGCGGAAGACGTTGTCGGGGTCGTAGCGCCGCTTCACCTTCTCCAGGCGCAGCAGGTTCCCCTCGCCCAGGCCCGCCCGGACCCGCTCGGGGCCCTCGTCGCCGACGAGGGTGAGGGGGACGGCGTCCGTGCTCCAGGGGCGTACGCCGGCGCAGGCGTCCCGCACCCAGGCGAGGGCCCGCTCGTCGTCGGCCGGGTCCGCCCAGCAGGCGAAGGGGTGCACGATCCAGGCTGCCCGCTGGTACGGCAGCGGATGGCCTGCGGCGGCGACCGCTCCGCCGAGCGGCAGCAGCACGAGCCGGGAACCCGGCGTCGGCAGGTCCGCCGCCAGGGCGCGGACGGCGTCCACGGCCGCGTCGGGCAGACCGGTCAGGCACCGGGCCGACCAGTGGGCCCGCGTCCCCCCGGGCGGGTACAGCAGTCCCAGAGCCCGGGCCCCGCCCACCTCCGCCTCGTGCGGGAGCGCCGTGAGCGGCCCGGCCAGCGCGCGCAGTTCCGCCTCGCCGCCCGCGTACGTCACCAGCGCGGCGCACCTCGGCGCGGGCCGCCCGGACAGGTACAGCACCGCCCCGCCCGCCTCGTCCGGGCCGGCGCCGACGACCTCGCGGAACGCGCGTACCGCGGCCGGGCCGGACTCCGGCCGGTACAGCACGGCGAGGGCGGCGAGCCGGGGCAGCTCGTGCAGCGCCAGGGTCAGCGCGGTGGCGACGCCGAAGTTGCCGCCTCCGCCGTGCAGCGCCCGGAACAGCTCCGGGTTCTCGTCGGCGCTGGCGTGCACCCGCTCGGCGTCGGCGGTCACCAGTTCCACCCCGACGAGATGGTCCGCGGCGGGTCCGACGGCGCGGTCCAGCGGGCCGGTGCCGCCGCCCAGGACACAGCCGGCGACCCCGACGCCCGGGGCCCGGCCGACGGTCGCCGCGAGGCCGTACGGCAGCGTGGCCCGGTCGAGCCGCCCCACCGTCGTCCCGCCGCCCACCCGGGCCGCCTCGGCCGCCGGGTCGACCGTCACCTCGTGCAGCCGGCGCAGGTCCACCTCCAGCGCGCCGTCCACCGAGGTGCCCGCCAGGCCCAGTCCGCCGCCGCGCACCGCGATGTGCAGGTCCAGCTCGCGCGCGAAGCGCACGGCCCGCACCACATCCGTCCCGTGCGCGCACCGGGCGATCACGGCCGGACGCCGGTCGGTCCTGGCGTTGGGGACGGCCCGCGCGCCGTCGTACCCGGGGTCCCCCGGGGCGAACACCTCGCCGGCCAGTTCCGCGCGGAGCGCCGCGAGGGCGATGTGCGCCTTGGAAGCCATGGCCGCCCCCTTGCCGGGCCGTGCAGCGGAGGTCCGGCTCCCAGCCTAGGCCGGGGCGGCCGGACTAGCCGCCGTAGGCCCCCGAGGCCGTCAGACGCAGGGCCGTGTCGATCAGCGGGACGTGGCTGAACGCCTGCGGGAAGTTGCCCACCTGGCGCTTCAGGCGCGGGTCCCACTCCTCGGCGAGCAGACCGAGGTCGTTGCGCAGCGCGAGCAGCTTCTCGAACAGCTTGCGGGCCTCGTCCACCCGGCCGATCATCGCCAGGTCGTCCGCCATCCAGAACGAGCAGGCCAGGAAGGCGCCCTCGTCGCCCGGCAGGCCGTCGACACCTGCGTGGTCGCCCTCCGTCGGGTAGCGCAGGATGAACCCGTCCGAGGTGGACAGCTCGCGCTGGATGGCCTCGATGGTGCCGATCACCCGCTTGTCGTCCGGCGGCAGGAAGCCCATCTGCGGGATGAGCAGCAGCGAGGCGTCCAGTTCCTGCGAGCCGTACGACTGGGTGAAGGTGTTGCGCTCCTTGTCGTAGCCCTTCTCGCACACGTCCCGGTGGATGTCGTCGCGCAGTTCCTTCCAGCGCTCCAGCGGGCCGTCCGCGCCGCCGGACTCGATCAGCTTGATCGTGCGGTCCACCGCGACCCAGGCCATCACCTTGGAGTGCACGAAGTGCCGGCGCGGGCCGCGCACCTCCCAGATGCCCTCGTCCGGCTCCTGCCAGTGGTCCTCCAGGTAGCGGATCAGCTTCAGCTGGAGCAGCGAGGCGTAGTCGTTGCGGGCCAGGCCCGTCATGTGGCCCAGGTGCAGGGCCTCGGTGACCTCGCCGTACACGTCCAGCTGGAGCTGGTGCGCGGCGCCGTTGCCGACCCGGACCGGGGCGGAGTCCTCGTAGCCCGGCAGCCAGTCCAGCTCCGCCTCGCCCAGCTCGCGCTCGCCGGCGATGCCGTACATGATCTGCAGGTTCTCCGGGTCGCCGGCGACCGCGCGCAGCAGCCACTCGCGCCAGGCGCGGGCCTCCTCGCGGTAGCCGGTGCGCAGCAGCGAGGACAGGGTGATCGCCGCGTCCCGCAGCCAGGTGTAGCGGTAGTCCCAGTTGCGCACGCCCCCGATGTCCTCCGGGAGGGAGGTGGTGGGGGCGGCGACGATGCCGCCGGTCGGGGCGTACGTCAGCGCCTTCAGGGTGATCAGCGAGCGGATCACCGCCTCGCGGTACGGCCCGTGGTACGTACAGTGCTCGACCCACTCGCGCCAGAAGTCCTCCGTCGCCTCCAGGGACGTCTCGGGCTCCGGCAGCGGCGGCGGCTCCTTGTGCGAGGGCTGCCACGAGATCGTGAACGCGATCCGGTCACCGGGGGCGACCGTGAAGTCGGCGTACGTGGTGAGCGCCTTGCCGTAGGTCTCCGCCTCGGTGTCGAACCACACCGAGTCCGGCCCGGCGACGGCCACCGTACGGCCCTCGTGCTTGTGCACCCACGGCACCACCCGGCCGTAGGAGAAGCGCATCCTGAGGGCCGAGCGCATCGGCACCCGGCCGGTGACCCCCTCCACGATCCGGATCAGCTGCGGGGCGCCGTCACGCGGGGGCATGAAATCGGTCACACGGACCGTGCCGCGCGGGGTGTCCCACTCGGATTCCAGGATCAGCGAGTCGCCGCGGTAGCTGCGCCGGGCGGCCGTGGGCGGCTTGGCGTCGGCGGCGTGCGCCGGGCCGAGCCGCCAGAAGCCGTGCTCCTCGGTGCCCAGCAGGCCGGCGAAGATGGCATGCGAGTCGAAGCGGGGCAGGCACAGCCAGTCCACCGTGCCGTCCCGGCAGACCAGCGCCGCTGTCTGCATGTCTCCGATGAGTGCGTAGTCTTCGATGCGCCCGGCCACGTGCAACTCCAGTCGAACGGCCACGTCACACCCCCGCGCAGGGGGCTGTCGCTAGTGCGGTCAAGGGGTCGTTTTTGTGCGTCGTTGAGCGGTGAAGCAAAGCAGCCCGCCGAGCCCTGAGGCAACACGACAGTCTTTGCTCAACGAACTGCCGCGCTCTCGTTGTTCCGGGTGATGTTGGCGGGGGTGTGCCGTCGTTCCGGCCGGGCTCGGCAGCGAATGTCCGAGCAGGATACGACGCACGTAGATGATGTGCGTGCCGCTCCGGGCAACCCGTGTGGGCCGAACGAGTGAGCACCGGGTGAGAACGGTGTGTCCGCGGCACGTCTCCAGTGACACGAGTGACATGTGTGGCGGCAGCGTGTGGGCGGCCGGGTGCGGAGCGTGCCCGGAAGCCATCCGTGCCAGGCGCTGATACGCTGGTAGCCCGTGGACCGGTGGGAAAAAACCCCCGAACCGCAGCGACGGCACCCCCGGCAGCGCCGGGAGGGACGCCGGACCGCACCCCCCAGACCGCGACCACGGGAGCCCCCTCTTGGCCATGCCGCCCAAAACCACGACGACCAAGCACATCTTCGTCACCGGGGGTGTCGCCTCCTCGCTCGGCAAGGGTCTGACCGCCTCCAGCCTGGGCATGCTGCTCAAGGCACGGGGCCTGCGGGTCGTGATGCAGAAGCTCGACCCGTATCTGAACGTCGACCCGGGCACGATGAACCCCTTCCAGCACGGTGAGGTGTTCGTCACCAACGACGGCGCCGAGACCGACCTGGACATCGGCCACTACGAGCGGTTCCTCGACCGCGACCTGGACGGCACCGCCAACGTCACCACCGGTCAGGTCTACTCGACCGTGATCGCCAAGGAGCGGCGCGGCGAGTACCTGGGCGACACGGTGCAGGTCATTCCGCACATCACCAACGAGATCAAGCACCGCATCCGCCGCATGGCCACCGACGAGGTCGACGTGGTCATCACCGAGGTCGGCGGCACGGTGGGCGACATCGAGTCGCTGCCGTTCCTGGAGACCGTCCGCCAGGTCCGCCACGAGGTCGGCCGGGACAACGTCTTCGTGGTGCACATCTCGCTGCTGCCCTACATCGGCCCCTCGGGTGAGCTGAAGACCAAGCCGACCCAGCACTCGGTGGCCGCCCTGCGCAACATCGGCATCCAGCCGGACGCGATCGTGCTGCGCTGCGACCGCGAGGTCCCCACCGCGATCAAGCGGAAGATCTCCCTGATGTGCGACGTCGACGAGGCCGCCGTGGTCGCCTGCCCCGACGCCCGCTCGATCTACGACATCCCCAAGGTCGTGCACGCCGAGGGCCTGGACGCCTACGTGGTCCGCAAGCTCGACCTGCCGTTCCGGGACGTGGACTGGACGACCTGGGACGACCTGCTGGACCGCGTCCACAACCCCGACCACGAGGTCACCCTGGCCCTGGTCGGCAAGTACATCGACCTGCCCGACGCCTACCTCTCGGTCACCGAGGCCCTGCGCGCCGGCGGGTTCGCCAACCGTGCCCGCGTGAAGATCAAGTGGGTGACCTCCGACGACTGCAAGACCCCGGCCGGCGCCCAGGCCCAGCTCGCGGACGTGGACGGCATCTGCATCCCCGGCGGCTTCGGCGAGCGCGGGGTGAACGGCAAGGTCGGCGCCATCCGGTACGCCCGCGAGAACAAGATCCCGCTGCTCGGCCTCTGCCTGGGCCTGCAGTGCATCGTGGTCGAGGCCGCGCGGAACCTGGCCGACATCCCGGACGCCAACTCCACCGAGTTCGACCCCGCCACCGCCCACCCGGTGATCTCCACCATGGCCGAGCAGATGGACATCGTCGCCGGCGAGGGCGACCTGGGCGGCACGATGAGGCTGGGCATGTACCCGGCCAAGCTCGCCGAGGGCTCCATCGTCCGCGAGGTCTACGACGGCAAGGAGTACGTCGAGGAGCGGCACCGCCACCGCTACGAGGTCAACAACGCCTACCGCGCGGAGCTGGAGAAGAAGGCCGGGATCGTCTTCTCCGGCACCTCGCCCGACGGCAAGCTCGTGGAGTACGTGGAGTACCCGCGGGACGTCCACCCGTACCTGGTCGCCACGCAGGCGCACCCCGAGCTGCGCTCGCGGCCGACCCGCGCCAACCCGCTGTTCGCCGGTCTGGTGAAGGCCGCGGTCGAGCGGAAGATCTCGAAGTAACACACCAGTTGTACGGTGGCCGGGGTGCATACCTTCGAAAGGTGGGCACCCCGGCTTCTTTCTGCCGGTCGTGCGGAACGTGTGTGGAAGGACAGGGCATGACGATCAAGGACACCCCCGAGGAGTGGGAGATCCGGGCGACGGAGACCCCTTTCACGGGCAACAAGACCTCCGTCCGCACGGACGACGTGGTCATGCCCGACGGCTCGGTGGTCCGCCGTGACTACCAGGTCCACCCCGGATCCGTGGCCGTCCTCGCCCTGGACGAGGAGGACCGGGTCCTGCTGATCAACCAGTACCGCCACCCGGTGCGGCACAAGCTGTGGGAGATCCCGGCCGGCCTGCTGGACGTGCCCGGCGAGAACCCGCTGCACGCCGCCCAGCGCGAGCTGTACGAGGAGGCGCACGTCAAGGCCGAGGACTGGCGGGTGCTGACCGACGTGTACACCACACCCGGCGGCTGCGACGAGGCCGTACGGGTCTTCCTGGCCCGCGGCCTGTCCGACGCGGAGGGCGAGCGCTTCGCGGCGGAGCACGAGGAGACCGACATGGAGCACGCACGCGTGCCGGTCGATGAGCTGGTGCGCCGGGTACTGGCCGGGGACGTGCACAACAACTGCCTGGTCGTCGGGGTCCTGTCCCTGGTGGCGGCGCGGACCGGGGACGGCCTGGACGCGCTGCGGCCGGCGGACGCGCCGTGGCCGGCGCGCCCCTTCGCTGCCTGAGACGGGCACGGCCCCCGGGCCCGCACCCGTCCGGGTCACTGGTGTGACGATCGCCTGATCCGATCGGGCGATCCGTCCGCCGCGCTCCTCCCGGAACGTCGCAGAGCGTGAACTAGGCTCTTCAACGCCCGTACCGGAAGACACCGGCGGGCTTGCGCGTGCGGTGGGACGGGAGTGTGGCCCGTGACGGATCAGGCGGTGGACCCAGACGGTGCGGAGCTGTCCGCACACCCGGCCACGACGGACCGTTTCCTGGGCCGTAGCCGGGAGTTGAAGGAGCTGCGCGCCGACATCGCGCGCGCGGGACTGGACACCCTCTCCGGCCGCAAGGCCCCCCGCGCGCGCGTGCTCCTCATCGCCGGCCGCCCCGGCTCCGGCCGCACCCGGCTCGCCGAGGAACTCGTCCGGCTGGTCGCCGACCGTTACCCCGACGGGGTGCTGCGGGCCCGGCTGAGCGAGCCCGGCGGCACGCCGGTCCCCGTCGAACAGGCCGCCCGCGACCTGCTGGCCGGGCTGGGGCTGCCCGCCCCCGCCGGAGCCGCCGAGGAGGAGCTGGCCGCGGCCCTGCGCGCGGCCCTCACCGGCCGGCGGATGCTCCTCCTGCTGGACGACGCGGCCGGCGCCGACCAGGTCGACGCGCTGCTTCCGGACGCCCCGGACTGCCTGGTGGTGGCCGTCTCCCA
This sequence comes from Streptomyces sp. NRRL S-1022, assembly GCF_000720135.1. Lineage (GTDB taxonomy): Bacteria > Actinomycetota > Actinomycetes > Streptomycetales > Streptomycetaceae > Streptomyces. The sequence goes on from NZ_JOIU01000025.1 coordinate 22,116, forward strand.
GGGCCCGCTCACCGGCATCGCGGACGTCCGTCCCTGCACGCTCGGCGGGCTCGACACCAAGTCCGCGCTGGAACTGCTCACCGGCTACACCGGCTCGGTCCGCATCACCGTCGACCCGCGCTCCGCCGAGAGCCTCGTCGAGGGGTGCCAGGGCCACCCGGCCGCACTGGTGCTGGCCGGCGGCTGGCTCGCCGCCCGCCCCCAGGCCGCCGTCTCCGACCTGGCCAAACGGCTGCACACGGAGACCGAGGCGGGCGCGGACGCCACCCCGCTCTCCCGCGTCTTCCGGCTCGTGTACGAGCAGCTGCCCGCCCCGGCCGCCCGGACCCTGCGGCTGCTGTGCCTCGCCCCGGCCGGCCTGGTCGACCCGCACACCGCCTCGGCGCTGGCCGGCTGCTCGGTCGACGCGGCCCGCACCACCCTGGACGACCTGGTCGCCCTCGGCCTGCTGCGCGCGGTGGCCTCCCCGCTGCCCCAGTACGAGGTCCCCGGCTGTCTGCACCCGCTGCTGCGCGCCCTCGCCGAGAGCCAGGAGCGGCCCGCCGAGCTCCAGCTGGCCCGGGCCCGGATGCTGGAGCGGACGGTACGGCTGCTCCAGTCCTGCCGGGCGATCACCGAGACGGACAGCCCGCAGGCCCGCGAGAAGCTGAGCGGCCTGCCGCCCGCGCTGCGCTTCCCCACCCCGCGGGCCGCCGCGGACTGGCTGCGTATCCGGCGGCCCGCCCTGCTGGCCTCCACACGCCTGGCGGTGGCCGACGGCGAGCTCGACACCCTCGCCCGCCGGCTGATGTCCCAGCTGGTCAGGGCCCTGGCGGCGCATGTCGGCACGCAGGCCGCCGCGCCCGACCTGTACGGCGTGCACGGCCTGGTGCTGGATGTCGCCGAGCGGCGCGGGCTGCCCCGGGAGAAGGCCGCGGCCCTGCTGAACCTGGGCGATCTGGACGCGCAGACCGGCCGCACCCGGGAGGCGCTGGCCCGCTACCGGGCCGCGCTGGACGCCGGACGCGAGGCGAACGACCCGTACGCGACGGGCCGCGCGATGGAATCCGTAGGCGGCGCCTACCAGGAGCTGGGCGATCACGACCGGGCCGCGGACTGGTTCGGCCGGGCGCTGGCCGACCGGCTGGCCCGGGGGGAGCACCCGGAGGCCGCCCGGCTGTACGGCCGCATCGGCACCGCCCACACCTACGCGGGGCGCTACGGCGAGGCGCTCAGGAACTGGCGGGCGGCCCTCGCCGGGTACCGCAGGAGCGGTGATGTCGCCGCCAGCGCGCGGGCGTTGAGCGAGATCGCCCGGGTGCAGGAGTACGCGGGGCGGCCCGAGGAGTCGCTGCGCACCTGCCAGGAGGCGGTGGAGTGGGCGCGGCGCGCCGAGGACGTCCGGTTGCAGGCCGCGGTGCAGCTGCGCCTCGCCGACACCCTGGACCGGCTCGGCGACCCGGCCGCGGCCCGCCTGCACCGCGCCGCGGCGGAGCGCATGCTGGGTGAGAAGCCCCCGGAGGACGACGCAAGGCCGGAACAAGCCGCTAACGCCTGCGAAATCCGTACCGCATCCAGCGAAGATTGATGCAATGGAAGGCTAGACAGCCGGAACACCTTCATTAGACTGGCTCTGCCGCACGTTCTCCAGCGGTGTCTCCCGGTATGCCCCCGCATGTCTGGGTACGTCTGTAATGCACCCCCATACCCTCTGAGCCAAGGACCGTGATCGACGTGAAGGTCGGCATCCCCCGCGAGGTCAAGAACAACGAGTTCCGGGTGGCCATCACCCCCGCCGGCGTGCACGAGCTGGTGCGCAACGGCCACCAGGTCGTCATCGAGCGCGGCGCCGGCCTCGGCTCCTCGATCACGGACGAGGAGTACGTCTCCGCCGGTGCCGCCCTGCTCGACACCGCCGACGAGGTGTGGGCCGCCGCCGACCTGCTGCTGAAGGTCAAGGAGCCCATCGCGGAGGAGTACCACCGCCTCCGCAAGGACCAGATCCTCTTCACCTACCTGCACCTGGCCGCCTCCAAGGAGTGCACGGACGCGCTGCTGGAGTCGGGCACCACGGCCATCGCCTACGAGACCGTCGAGCTGCCGAGCCGCGCGCTGCCGCTGCTCGCCCCGATGTCCGAGGTCGCCGGTCGGCTGGCCCCGCAGGTCGGCGCCTATCACCTGATGCGCGCGGCCGGCGGCCGCGGCGTGCTGCCGGGCGGCGTGCCGGGCGTGACCCCGGCCAAGGCCGTGGTCATCGGCGGCGGTGTCTCCGGCTGGAACGCCACCCAGGTCGCCGTCGGCATGGGCTTCGAGGTGACGCTGCTCGACCGCGACATCAACAAGCTGCGCGAGGCCGACCGGATCTTCGGCACGAAGGTCAAGGCGATCATGTCCAACTCCTTCGAGCTGGAGAAGGCCGTCCTCGACGCCGACCTCGTCATCGGCGCGGTCCTCATCCCGGGTGCCAAGGCCCCGAAGCTGGTCACCAACGAGCTGGTCGCCCGCATGAAGCCGGGAAGTGTCCTTGTCGACATCGCCATCGACCAGGGCGGCTGCTTCGAGGACTCCCACCCGACGACCCACGCCGAGCCGACCTTCCAGGTGCACAACTCGGTCTTCTACTGCGTGGCCAACATGCCGGGCGCGGTGCCGAACACCTCCACCAACGCCCTCACCAACGCGACGATGCCGTACATCGTCTCGCTCGCCAACAACGGCTGGGTGGAGGCGCTGCGCCGCGACGCCGCGCTCGCCAAGGGTCTCAACACCCATGACGGCAAGGTCGTTTACAAGGAGGTCGCCGAGGCCCACGGCCTGGAGCACGTCGAGCTGGACTCGCTGCTCGGCTGACCCAAAAGGCGATTCGTCAACACGGCTCGTCAACTATGAGCGCCCGGCCGGACCTTGCCCGACAAGGTCCGGCCGGATGTGTGTATGGTCACTTTGCGGCTCTCGGTCAACTCGCCTCGAACGTAACCCTTCGACCGATTCGCACACCGGTGAAACCTGCTGTGCGACGGCCCTACGCCCTTGACAGCGAGATGTTTCATTGCCGACACATCCTGCCGGGTCCGGCGGATTGTGTTGCTGCGAACCGCCGACACGCCATAGAGTCGCCAACCGTCGGCATGGTGTCACGCTGACCTTGTCTAGAAGTTTCCTGGTCACCAAGGAGGTAAGACGACTTGTGAATGAGTCGACATTTTCTCCCGGGGGTGGTCAACCAGGAATGCCTGCACGGGGCCAGGGCCCCGCGGGTTCCGAGGCTGTCGGCTCCGTCGCTGTGCGCACCTTCGCAGCCCACCAGAGTTCCGGTCCGCACGTGGCCCGGACAGCACACCAGAGCATGGATGGCCATCACGTGAACGCCATGGCCGGCGACGGAAGTGGCGCGCCCCACAACCACTTCGCCGACTACGACGAACTGCCCGAGGGGCACTTCTACGACCCCGACGCCGAGTACGAGCCCGATCCCGAGTACGCGGCCACGCTCGCGCCCGACGCGGCCCGCCAGCGCCGCGAGCGCATCGGCCCGACCGGACGCCCGCTGCCGTACTTCCCGATCCCGGGCCCGCTGACCGACCACGGCCCCGCGAAGATCATCGCGATGTGCAACCAGAAGGGCGGCGTCGGCAAGACGACGTCGACCATCAACCTGGGTGCCGCGCTCGCGGAGTACGGCCGGCGTGTGCTGCTCGTGGACTTCGACCCGCAGGGCGCGCTGTCGGTCGGTCTCGGCGTCAATCCCATGGAGCTCGACCTCACCGTCTACAACCTGCTCATGGAGCGGGGCATGTCCGCGGACGAGGTCCTGCTGAAGACGGCGGTCCCCAACATGGACCTGCTGCCCTCCAACATCGACCTGTCGGCCGCCGAGGTCCAGCTGGTCTCCGAGGTCGCGCGCGAGTCGACGCTCCAGCGGGCGCTGAAGCCGCTGCTGCCCGACTACGACTACATCGTGATCGACTGTCAGCCGTCGCTCGGCCTGCTCACCGTCAACGCCCTGACGGCCGCTCACAAGGTGATCGTGCCGCTGGAGTGCGAGTTCTTCGCCCTGCGCGGTGTGGCCCTGCTGACCGAGACCATCGAGAAGGTCCAGGAGCGGCTCAACCCCGAGCTGGAGCTCGACGGCATCCTCGCCACGATGTACGACTCGCGCACCGTGCACAGCCGTGAGGTGCTCGCGCGGGTCGTCGAGGCGTTCGACGACCACGTCTACCACACGGTCATCGGGCGCACCGTCCGCTTCCCGGAGACCACGGTCGCCGGTGAGCCGATCACCACGTACGCCTCCAACTCCGTCGGTGCCGCCGCCTACCGCCAGCTCGCCAGGGAGGTGCTCGCCCGGTGTCACGCCGAGTGAGTCTGCCCGGGGCCGACGAACTGTTCCGCACGACGGGGGGGATGGCGCTGCAGCCGTCCACGCCCCGGCGCGGGACCAACGGTGAGGCCCGGGTGCCGGCTCCCGCGGGGGAGAGCGACGAGATGGCCGCCGCCGAGGACGCACCGCAGTCGGTGCCCGTCCAGAGCGGTGACGGAGAGGGAGCGGAGCACACGGCCGCGGAGGCCGAGCCGGCCGACGCCGGCGAGTCCCGCACCCGCCCGGCGCGCCGGCAGGGGGCGCAGGAAGGTTCTGCCGCCGCGCAGCCGCGCAAGCGCGGGCGGTCGGCGGCCCGGCGGCCCAGCGGCCGCGAGCGGCACGACGAGAAGATCACCGTGTACGTCTCGGCCGAGGAGCTGATGGACCTGGAGCACGCGCGTCTCGTGCTCCGCGGCGAGCACGGGCTCGCGGTGGACCGCGGGCGGATCGTCCGCGAGGCGGTGGCCGTGGTCCTGGCCGACCTGGAGTCCCGCGGGGACGCGAGCATCCTCGTACGCCGGCTGCGCGGGCGGTAGCGGTAGCCTGCGGGGGCTATGACCTCGTACGGAGCCCCTGCCCCCGGCGCACCTGCCGGCCGTCGGCGTGCGCTGGGGCGCGGCCCGGGCACCGCACCGGCCGAGCCGGCCGCCGTACCCGCCGGGGTTCCGGAACCGCCACCCACCGAGGCTCCCGAGCCCGAGCGGCCCGGGCAGCCCGAGCCCGGCGTCGCGCAGAGCGATCCCGCGGCCGAAGCGCCCCCAGAGCCCTCGGAGCCCGAGGATCCGCAGGAGTCCTCCGACGGTGTCTTCAAGGTCCGCCTGTCGAACTTCGAGGGCCCCTTCGACCTGCTCCTCCAGTTGATCTCCCGGCACAAGCTGGACGTCACCGAGGTGGCCCTGTCGAAGGTCACCGACGAGTTCATGGCGCACATCCGGGCCATGGGACCCGACTGGGACCTGGACCAGACCACCGAGTTCCTCGTCGTCGCGGCCACCCTGCTGGACCTCAAGGCCGCCCGGCTGCTGCCCGCCGCCGAGGTGGAGGACGAGGCCGACCTGGCCCTCCTGGAGGCCCGGGACCTGCTGTTCGCGCGGCTGCTCCAGTACCGCGCCTACAAGCGGATCGCCGACATCTTCAACGAGCGGCTCGACGAGGAGGCCCGCCGGTACCCCCGCACCGTCGGCCTCGAACCCGGGCACGCCGAGCTGCTGCCCGAGGTCGTCATCAGCATCGGCCCCGAGGGCTTCGCCCGGCTCGCGGTCAAGGCGATGCAGCCCAGGCCCAGGCCGCAGGTCTACGTCGACCACATCCACGCCCCGCTGGTCAGCGTGCAGGAACAGGCCCGGATCGTGGTCGCCCGACTGCGGGAGCTGGGCGAGGCCAGCTTCCGGGCGCTGGTCGAGGACACCGACGACACCCTCACCGTCGTGGCCAGGTTCCTGGCACTGCTGGAGCTGTACCGCGAGAAGGCCGTCGCCCTGGACCAGGAGACCGCCCTCGGCGATCTGCTGGTCCGCTGGACCGGCGGGGACGGGGACGAGACACCGGTGGTCACGGACGAGTTCGACCGGCCGCCGCAGGTGCCCGAGGAGGAGAACAAGGGGAACAAGGAGGGGAAGCAGGCATGAGCGAGACCGCCGACCTCGACCTCAAGCCCGCCCTGGAGGCGATGCTCATGGTCGTGGACGAGCCCGCGACCGAGGAGCACCTGGCACGGATCCTGGAGCGGCCCCGGCGGCAGATCGCGGACGCCCTGCGCGAGCTGGCCGACGAGTACACCGTGCAGGGCCGGGGCTTCGAGCTGCGCTTCGTGGCCGGCGGCTGGCGCTTCTACACCCGTGCCGGCTACGCGCCGGCCGTCGAGCGGCTGGTCCTGGACGGCCAGACCGCCCGGCTCACCCAGGCGGCACTGGAGACCCTCGCGGTCGTCGCCTACCGCCAGCCGGTCAGCCGCAGCCGCGTCTCCGCCGTGCGCGGAGTGAACTGCGACGGCGTGATGCGCACCCTGCTGCAGCGCGGTCTGGTCGAGGAGGCGGGCGCGGAACCCGAAACAGGTGCGATCCTGTACAGGACGACGAACTACTTCCTGGAGCGGATGGGCCTGCGCGGCCTGGACGAGCTCCCGGAGCTCGCGCCCTTCCTCCCCGAGGCGGAGGCGATCGAGGCCGAGACCCAGGAGGGAGTCCCGTCGTTCGACCCGGACGCGCCCGACGCGCCCGGCGGTCAGGACGCAGACGACTAAGACGGAAACCTTGATGCGAAGCAGCGGCAGCGGCAAGAGCGGCGGGCGCGGTAACTACCGCGGTGCCGGCAACGACAGGGACCAGAAGCAGGGACAGGGAAGGCCCCGCAAGCCCCGCCCCGAGGAGCGCCGCTACGACGTGGGCCCCGGAGCCACCAAGGACGGCCCCAAGGCCGGGCGTGGCGGTGCCGCGCGGGGCGGCGCCAAGGGCGGCCCGAGGCAGCCCCAGCAGGGTGGCCGTACGGCCCCCGCGCGCTCCCGTGAGTACGAGACGCGGGTCGAGGAGCGCAACCGCGAGCGGTACGCGGGCAAGAAGGACGTCCGGCTGCCCAAGACCTTCCCCGGCGCCGAGCAGGAGGGCGAGCGGCTGCAGAAGGTGCTCGCGCGCGCGGGCTACGGCTCCCGGCGGGCCTGCGAGGAGCTGATCGACCAGGCCAGGGTCGAGGTGAACGGCGAGATCGTCACCGAGCAGGGCAAGCGCGTCGACCCGGAGAAGGACGAGGTCAAGGTCGACGGTCTGACGGTCGCGACCCAGTCGTACCAGTTCTTCTCGCTGAACAAGCCCGCGGGCGTGGTGTCCACCATGGAGGACCCGGAGGGCCGGCAGTGCCTCGGTGACTACGTCACCAACCGCGAGACCCGGCTCTTCCACGTCGGCCGGCTGGACACCGAGACCGAGGGCGTCATCCTGCTCACCAACCACGGCGAGCTGGCGCACCGGCTGACCCACCCCAAGTACGGCGTGAAGAAGACGTACCTCGCGGCCATCGTGGGCCCGATCCCGCGCGACCTCGGCAAGCGCCTGAAGGACGGCATCCAGCTGGAGGACGGCTACGCCCGCGCGGACCACTTCCGGGTGGTCGAGCAGACCGGCAAGAACTACCTGGTCGAGGTGACCCTGCACGAGGGCCGCAAGCACATCGTGCGCCGCATGCTGGCGGAGGCGGGCTTCCCGGTGGAGAAGCTGGTGCGCACCGCCTTCGGCCCGATCACCCTGGGCGACCAGAAGTCCGGCTGGCTGCGCCGGCTGTCGAACACCGAGGTCGGCATGCTGATGAAGGAAGTCGAGCTCTAGAAGTCCCTTGCCTTGATCACCATCCCCCTTTATGGTCAGTGTGACGATAAAGGGGGATGGTGATCTCATGCCGAAACACGCGGCCACCGGCACACTGCTCGGGCTCGCGCTCGGGGACGCCCTCGGCTACCCGACCGAGTTCAAGACCGTGCCGCTGATCCTGTCGATGTTCGGGCCCTGGCGGGAGCTGGAGCTGTCACAGCGCGCCCGGGTCTCCGACGACACGCAGATGACCCTCGCGGTCGGGCGCGCGCTCGCCACGGCCCTGGAGCGCGGGCCCCTCACGCCCGAGCGGCTGGAGCCGCTCCTGCGCGAGGAGTTCGTGGACTGGTACCGGTCACCGGAGAACAACCGCGCCCCGGGCAACACCTGCCTGACCGCGTGCGGCCTGCTGGCCGGCGAGGGCCGGGCCTGGCAGGACGCCAGCCAGACCGGCTCCAAGGGCTGCGGCGCCAACATGCGAGTCGCGCCCGTCGGCCTCGTCCCCGGACTGACCGACGAACAGCGCGCCGGCGCCGCCCAGTTGCAGGCCGCGCTCACCCACGGCCACCCCACCGCGCTGGCCGCCTCCGACCTCACCGCCCACGCCGTCCACCTGCTCGCCCGGGGCACCGACCCGGCCGGGCTCGTCGGCCGGCTGCGCTCGTACGCCCTGGACCACCGCACCCGCTACGACCACACCTGGCTCGGCGACCTGTGGACCCGCTCCCAGGACCCCACCCCCGAGCACTTCATCGCGCGCGGCTGGGACGAGTGCCTGGAGATCCTCGGCCGCCTCCAGGAGGCCGTGCGGACCGTCTCCCCGGAGAGCGACCCGTGCCTGGCCACCGGCGAGGGCTGGATCGCCGAGGAGGCCCTCGCCACCGGTCTGCTGAGCTTCCTGCTCTTCCCGGACGAGCCGGTGACCGCGCTGCGCCGGGCCGCCTGCACCGCCGGCGACTCCGACTCCCTCGCCTGCCTCACCGGCGCCTTCGCGGGCGCCTGGCTGGGCGTGGACGTCTGGCCCGCCGACTGGACCGGGCGGATCGAGTACCGAGGCGACCTGTTGGCCCTCGGAGCGCTCTGGGACGCTTAGCCCCATGATCGACGACCTCGACATCGACCTGACCCCGGTGGTCGCGGAACAGCCCGACCCGCTGCTGTTCGCCACCGTCTCCGGAGCCCACCTGTACGGCTTCCCCTCGCAGGACTCCGACGTGGACCTGCGGGGCGTCCACCTGCTCCCCGCCGCCGACCTCGTCGGGCTGCACGAGCCGGAGGAGACCCGCTCGCGGGCCTGGGTCCGCTACGGCGTCGAGCTGGACCTCGTCACCCACGACCTGCGCAAGTTCGTCCGGCTGATGCTCCGCCGCAACGGCTATGTGCTGGAGCAGCTGCTGTCGCCCCTGGTCGTGCACACCTCCGAGGCGCACCGGGAGCTGGCCGCCCTGGCCCCCGGCGTCCTCACCAGCCACCACGCCCACCACTACCGCGGGTTCGCGGTGACCCAGTGGCGGCTGTTCGAGAAGACCGGCGAACTCAAGCCGCTGCTCTACACCTTCCGCGTGCTGCTCACCGGCGTCCACCTCATGCGCAGCGGCGAGGTCCAGGCCCATCTGCCCACGCTCCTGGAGCAGGTCGGCGGGCCCGGCTACCTGCCCGAGCTGATAGCCGCCAAGGGGGAGCGGGAGCACGGCAGGGCCGACATCGACCACGCGCGCGCGGAGGCCGACGTGGAGCGGCTGCACGCCGTGCTCGACGAGGCGCAGGCCGGTTCAGCCCTGCCCGAAGCGGCCGGCGCCCACGACGCCCTGCACGACCTGGTGGTCCGGCTCCGCCTGGACTGCTGAGGCCCGCCGCACCCGGTACAGGAAGCCGGCCACGCGTGCCTGGTCCGGCTCCGGCGGCAGCGGGCTGCCCCGCAGGGCCTCCTCGCCCTCGGCCGCCAGCCGGACCATCCAGGCCTCGGCCCGTGTCCACGGCACCTCGCCGCGCTTCACCGCCAGCAGGGACTCGCGGCACTCGCCGACGTCGATCCGCAGCTCGCCGGTGCGCAGCAGGTCCCGGGCGCTCATCAGCAGGCGCAGCAGGTGCATCGCGTGCTTCCAGCGCGGGGCGCCCGTGGTGCGGATGTCGGCCTCCAGCTTCTTGCGCTGGCCGAGGGCGTAGCGGGTGAAGGTGGCGTAGGCCTGCCGGGACAGGAAGGCGCCGCGCAGGGACAGCAGCTCGCGGCCGGTGTCGTCCAGGTGCTCCACCAGCGGGGAGTGCAGGCACTCCAGGATGTTCGGGTTGCCGCGCAGCGCCAGCTCGCAGAACCGCTCCAGCTCCCAGGAGAACTGCTCCTCACCCGGCCCGTCCACGTGCGTCGGCGGCTTCTCGAACCGCCAGAACAGCGGGGTCGGCGCGAGGAACACCCCGCGCCGGTCGGTGTCGCTGGCGTCCGTCGCCAGGCCGAAGGCGCGGGAGCCCATGACACAGGCGTAGATCGTGTGGTCGCGTACCAGGTCCTGCGGCTGCATCCCCGGAGCGTACGTGGCCCCCTCAGTGCAGGCGGATCGATTTTCCGTCCACCGTGATCGAGCGTCCGGGCAGCGGCCTGGTCGCCGGACCGTGGGCCACCGACCCGTCGTCGATCCGGAACCTGCTGCCGTGGCAGGGGCAGTCGATGGTGCCGTCCGCCACCGCGTTCACCGTGCAGCCCTGGTGCGTGCAGATCGCCGAGAAAGCCTTGAAGTCGCCCTTCTTGGGCTGGGTGACCACCACCTTCTCCTTCTTGAACACCTTGCCGCCGCCCTCCGGGATGTCGCTCGTCCGCGCCAGCGCCTTCCCGTCGGCAGCCGTTTCCTCCGCGGCCGGTGACATCGACATCGACGCGGGCATCGACGCGGGCATCGACGGCGACGGCGGGGAAGACGCCGGAGCGGCCTCGCCCGCGTCCTTGCCGCCGCATCCCACGCATCCCATGGCGAGCGCACCGGCGCCCGAGGCGAGAACTGTCCGCCGTGTCGCTGGCTGGGGCATGTCAGACCTCCGTACAGACGTGCATACCGGTGGATACCGGAACGTACGCATCGTCTCAGCGGGCGAGCGGCGCACGCTCGCCCCGCGCGGGCTGACTAGGCTGGACGGACCAAGAACCAGACACGCACGTCAGCGAGGAGCAGCGCCGTGGCGGTACGAGCGGTCCGGGGGGCCGTGCAACTGGAGCGGGACGAGGCCGGCCACATGGAGGAGCGGGTCGGGGCCCTGCTCACCGCCGTCCTGGAGCGGAACGGGCTGACCGCCGACGACCTGATCAGCATCTGGTTCACGGCCACCCCCGACCTGCACAGCGACTTCCCGGCCGCCGCCGCCCGCGGGCTCGGCATCCTCGACGTCCCCCTGATCTGCGCCCAGGAGCTGGACATCGAGGGCGCCATGCCCCGGGTCGTACGGATCCTCGCGCACATCGAGTCGGACACGCCGCGCACCGACATCCACCACGTCTACCTCGGCGCCGCGGCCGCCCTGCGCAAGGACATCGCCCAGTGAGAACCGCACTCGTCATCGGTACCGGCCTGATCGGCACCTCCGCCGCCCTGGCCCTCGTCCAGCGCGGGGTCACCGTCCACCTCGCCGACCACGACCCCGGCCAGGCCCGCACCGCCGCCGCGCTGGGCGCCGGCACCGACGAGGCCCCCGAGGGCCCGGTCGACCTCGCGATCGTGGCCGCCCCGCCCGCCCACGTGGCCCGGGTGCTCGCCGACGCCATGCGCCGGGGCGTGGCCCGCGGCTACGTCGACGTCGCCAGCGTCAAGGGCGGCCCCCGCCGCGAGCTGGAGGCGCTCGGCCTGGACCTCACCGCGTACATCGGCAGCCACCCCATGTCGGGCCGGGAGAAGTCCGGCCCGCTGGCCGCCACCGGCGACCTCTTCGAGGGCCGCCCCTGGGTGCTCACCCCGACCCGGGACACCGACACCGAGGTGCTGAACCTCGCCCTGGAACTGGTCTCGCACTGCCGGGCCGTCCCGGTCGTCATGGACGCCGACGCCCACGACCGCGCCGTCGCCCTCGTCTCCCACATGCCCCACCTGGTGTCCAGCCTGGTCGCCGCGCGCCTGGAGCACGCCGAGGAGGTGGCCGTACGACTGTGCGGGCAGGGCATCCGGGACGTGACCCGGATCGCCGCCTCCGACCCGCGCATGTGGATCGACATCCTGTCCGCGAACCCGGGACCGGTCGCCGACCTGCTCTCCGACGTCGCCGCCGACCTGGACGAGACGGTCCGGGCGCTGCGCGCCCTGCAGTCCTCCGACGAGGACAAGCGCGGCGAGGGCACCGCCGGCATCGAGGACGTGCTGCGCCGCGGGAACGCGGGCCAGGTGCGGGTACCCGGCAAGCACGGCAGCGCCCCGCGCGTGTACGAGACCGTCGTCGTCCTCATCGACGACCAGCCCGGCCAGCTCGCCCGGATCTTCGCGGACGCGGGCCGGGCCGGGGTCAACATCGAGGACGTCCGGATCGAGCACGCCACCGGGCAGCAGGCCGGACTGGTCCAGCTGAGCGTGGAGCCGAAGGCGGCGGGGCCGCTGACCGCCGCGCTGCGGGAGCGCGGCTGGGCGCTGCGGCAGTAGCACGGCCGCACGCGTCCGGACGAGTGACCCGCACCCAGTAACCTTGTGCGGGGCGCTCTCGCTCCCCGCCTCCCGACCGCACCGCACCAGGAAGGTGTCCCCCCGTGGAAAACGGCGCCGCCCCGACCGCCAAGCCCGTGATCGTCGCGATCGACGGTCCCTCCGGCACGGGCAAGTCGAGCACGTCGAAGGCCGTGGCCGCGCAGCTCGGCCTCAGCTACCTGGACACCGGTGCCCAGTACCGGGCGATCACCTGGTGGATGGTGACCAACGGCATCGACCTGGAGGACCCGACCGCCATCGCGGCCGTCGCCGGCAAGCCGGAGATCGTCTCCGGCACCGACCCGGCCGCCCCGGCCATCTCGGTCGACGGCGTCGACGTCGCCGGCCCGATCCGCACCCAGGAGGTCACCTCCAAGGTCAGCGCGGTCAGCGCGGTGCCCGAGGTGCGCGCCCGGATCACCGAGCTGCAGCGCTCGCTGGCCGCCGCCGCGGAGCACGGCATCGTGGTCGAGGGCCGGGACATCGGTACGACCGTCCTCCCGGACGCCGACCTGAAGATCTTCCTCACCGCTTCCCCGGAGGCCCGTGCGGCCCGCCGCAGCGGTGAGCTGAAGGGCGCCGACCTGCACGCCACCCGCGAGGCCCTGATCAAGCGGGACGCGGCCGACTCCAGCCGCAAGACCTCGCCGCTCGCCAAGGCCGGCGACGCGGTCGAGGTGGACACCACCGAGCTCACTCTCGCCCAGGTCATCGAGTGCGTCGTCACCCTGGTCGAGGAGAAGCGAGCCGGGAAGTGACCGAGCCGTCCGTGCCCTCGGAGCGGGGGGCCGAGGTCGGGCGGCGCATCGGCGTCGGCCTGATGTACGGCCTGTGGAAGCCGCGTGTGCTCGGCGCCTGGCGGGTGCCGGCCACCGGCCCGGTGATCCTCGCCGTGAACCACTCCCACAACATCGACGGCCCGATGGTGATGGGCGTGGCGCCGCGCCCCACCCACTTCTTGATCAAGAAGGAGGCCTTCGTCGGCCCGCTGGACGCCTTCCTGACCGGCATCGGCCAGCTGAAGGTGGACCGCACGGCCGCCGACCGCACCGCGATCGGCCGGGCCCTCGGCGTGCTGGCGGCCGGGGGAGTGCTGGGCATCTTCCCGGAGGGCACCCGGGGCGAGGGCGACTTCGCCGCGCTGCGGGCCGGGCTCGCCTACTTCGCGGTGCGCAGCGGGGCACCGATCGTGCCCGTGGCCGTCCTGGGAAGCTCCGGGCGGCCCGGACGGTTGACCAAGGCGCTGCCCCCGCTGCGCTCCCGGATCGACGTCGTCTTCGGCGACCCGTTCGAGGCGGGCGACGGCTCCGGGCGGCGTACGCGCAAGGCGCTGGACGAGGCGACCGAGCGCATCCGCAAGCAGCTCATCAGCCACCTGGAAAACGCCGGGCGCCTGACCGGGCGCTAGGCGACACTTGAGTAGTGGATCAGCCCATGCGGGGCTTTTCCACCGATCACCACGAATGAACGACGAGGTACGGACTTCATGAACGACGACATCCAGCCCGGCGACTCGGCTGAGCACGAGTACGACCACGGGGCTCTCGGCGACGCCGAGTACGCGGAGTTCATGGAGCTCGCCGCGGTAGAGGGCTTCGACATCGAGGACGTCGAGGGCGCCATCGAGGCGGCGGGCCACGGCCCGCTGCCCGTGCTCGCCGTCGTCGGCCGCCCCAATGTCGGCAAGTCGACCCTGGTGAACCGGATGATCGGCCGCCGCGAGGCGGTCGTGGAGGACCGTCCGGGCGTCACCCGCGACCGCGTCACCTACGAGGCCGAGTGGGCCGGCCGCCGCTTCAAGGTCGTCGACACCGGCGGCTGGGAGCAGGACGTCCTCGGCATCGACGCCTCCGTGGCCGCGCAGGCCGAGTACGCGATCGAGGCGGCCGACGCGGTCGTCTTCGTGGTCGACGCCAAGGTCGGCGCCACCGACACCGACGAGGCGGTCGTCCGGCTGCTGCGCAAGGCCGGCAAGCCGGTCGTGCTCTGCGCCAACAAGGTCGACGGCCCCAGCGGCGAGGCCGACGCGGCCTACCTGTGGAACCTCGGCCTCGGCGAGCCCCACCCGGTCTCGGCCCTGCACGGCCGCGGCACCGGCGACATGCTCGACGCCGTCCTCGACGTCCTGCCGGACGCCCCCGAGCAGTCCTTCGGCACCGCGATCGGCGGCCCCCGCCGCATCGCCCTGATCGGCCGCCCGAACGTCGGCAAGTCCTCGCTGCTGAACAAGGTGGCCGGCGAGGAGCGGGTCGTCGTCAACGAGCTGGCGGGCACCACCCGCGACCCGGTCGACGAGTTGATCGAACTCGGTGGCAAGACGTGGAAGTTCGTGGACACCGCCGGCATCCGCAAGCGGGTCCACCTCCAGCAGGGCGCCGACTACTACGCCTCGCTGCGCACGGCCGCCGCCGTGGAGAAGGCCGAGGTCGCCGTCGTCCTGATCGACGCCTCCGAGAACATCTCCGTGCAGGACCAGCGGATCGTCACCATGGCGGTCGACGCGGGCCGCGCGCTGGTCCTCGCCCTCAACAAGTGGGACACCCTCGACGAGGAGCGCCGCTACTACCTGGAGCGGGAGATCGAGACCGAGCTGGGCCAGGTCGCCTGGGCGCCCCGGGTCAACGTCTCGGCGCGCACCGGCCGGCACATGGAGAAGCTGGTCCCGGCGATCGAGACCGCGCTGGCCGGCTGGGAGACGCGCGTCCCCACGGGCCGCCTGAACGCCTTCCTCGGCGAGCTGGTCTCGGCCCACCCGCACCCCGTCCGGGGCGGCAAGCAGCCGCGCATCCTGTTCGGTACCCAGGCCGGCACCAAGCCCCCGCGGTTCGTGCTCTTCGCCTCCGGCTTCATCGAGGCGGGCTACCGGCGCTTCATCGAGCGCCGGCTGCGCGAGGAGTTCGGCTTCGAGGGCACCCCGATCCACATCTCGGTGCGGGTGCGCGAGAAGCGCGGCGCGAAGAAGAAGTAACGGCCGTACGCCGTGAAGGGCGGCCCCCCCGGCTCTGACGGGGGGCCGCCCTTCACGTCCGGGCGCCTGTCACGCGCCCCGGCGCTGTCCCGGCGGCAGGGCCACGGCCGGGACATAGTGCATCCCGGTCTCGTGCTGCCGGCCGAGCGTGCCGACCCGCTGCCACTGCGACTGCTGCCGGGCGCTGTAGGCCCCCGCGCTGTAGGCGCTGTACGAGCTGCTGAACGACCCCGGCCGGTGGCCGCCGTACGTGCCCGAGGCGTCCGGGAGGTCCCCGAAGGCGCTGAACCTCAGCCCCTCCTCGCCGCTGCGGTCGCCCGGCAGCGTACGGAAGGCCTTGACCCACTCCGCGTAGAGCGAGTCGTAGATCGGCGTGGCCGACGGTCCACCGGCGGGCTCGTGCGCCGCCCGGGCGGACGGCACGGACGAAAAGGACCGGCGGGGAGGAGTGTCGTATGCGTGCACGTATGTCCAAACGACGGGGACGTCAAAGGGATGCGGTCCGGCAACCCCTGAGGGTCACGAACCGCCGTTGCCGCCGCCCGGTGTGCGGTGGTCAGGTACCGGCGAGCGGCAGCGCCACGGCGACCAACTTCCCGTTGGCGGCGGCCTTGTCCAGCGCGTCCCGCAGCAGGTCCTCCCGGGGCTGACGGCCGATCGAGCCCACCGGCGCCGCGTACATCAGCACCTGCTGGTGCTTGTTGGCGGCGGCCCGCCAGCTGTCGGTCACCTGCAGCGGCTGGTGCGCCTGCCACCAGGCGACCGGCTGTCCGCCGTGCGCCGAGGGCTGCAGCACCGCGTGCAGCTGGCCCATGGCCAGCAGGACGGACCAGCCGTGCAGCACCGGCGGGACGGACGCCAGCTCGGTCACCGGCATGAAGCCCTGCTCGATGAGGAGCGGGAGGAAGTCGTCACCGGCCGTGATGGTGCCCGGGCGGGCGATGGGCGAGGTCGGCTCGACGAGGAGCGCCGGGTGCAACTCGCCGTGGATCAGGACGAGTCCGCTGGTCACCCCGAGTACGGCCTGCTCGGGCACGGCCCTGTGCGGTGCGCCGCCGGCCAGGTCGCCGGCGCCGATGGACCGGACGGCGCCCTGCAGCTGCTCCTCCGTCACCTGGACGACCTGCGAGGGCAGGCAGCTGGCGTGGGCGAAGGCGAGGACGGCGGTCTCGTCGCCGACGAACAGGACGGTGCTGGTGCGCTCCTGCTCGGAGTCGCCCGGGGTGCGACAGGACGTGCAGTCGTAACTGCCCGGGGCGTTCTCTCCGGCGAGCAGCCGGTCGGCTTCTTCGTCGCCGATCTCGGCGCGTACGGCGTCGCTGACGTCGAGCATGCGCGGCACGGGTGGCTCCCTCGGGATGCGGGGCTGGGGTCGGCCGGGTGGCTCCCGGCCGATGAGCCCCGGGGCTCAGGGCTCATGAAGAAGACAACGGGCGTCCTGTGGTGGGGGTCACGCCCCGAGGGGGAACGGTTCGAAGCTTCCACCACACAGCGTCACTGTACGTGACTGTTCGAACCCTTTCCGTCAGCGCCGTGCATGGTCAAGGAACTTGAAGGGGTGATGTGGGTCACGGTTTACGCAGGGTGGTGGTCGACAAATCAGGAAATCGGCGCATGTAGTGGGTGACCGGAAATCGCCGATACCTGCGGTAACAGCCAACTGGCCTGGAAGGACTCGGAGTTGGTTGATCCGGGCCGCTCGTCCTCCCTACATTCCTCCGCCGTGTGCAACGAGCACCGCTCGGGAACGTCCGCCGGCCGGCACAGGCAGAGCAGAATCGCCGACACCGGCCACGGCGGACGGGGCGGACGCGCCGAACCGCGGCCCTACGCGGCGACGCGCGCCCCGCCTTGGGGGAGCCCGGGTTCGTGGAGAGGGAACTACATGTCCGAGTGTGCCGATACCACCCGCAACACCGCCCGTCCCGACGGCGCGCGTCCCGACGGCGCCCGCAAGGGCCGTACGGCGGCCGCGCTCGCCGGAGCCGCGCTGCTGGCCCCGCTGGGACTGCTGGCCGCGACCGGCGACGCCACCGCGGCGGACAACGGGGTGTGGGACCGCATCGCCCAGTGCGAGAGCGGCGGCAACTGGCACATCAACACCGGCAACGGCTACTACGGCGGACTCCAGTTCTCCGCCTCGACCTGGCGCGCGTACGGCGGCACCGCCTACGCCCCGACGGCCGACCAGGCCTCCAGGAGCGCGCAGATCGCCGTCGCCACCAAGGTCCAGGGCGCCCAGGGCTGGGGTGCCTGGCCCGTCTGCTCGGGACGGGCCGGGGCCTCCGGCGGCGCCCCCGCGGCCGCCCACGGCGACTCCTCCGGTACGGCGGCCTCCCGCGGCGGCGCGACGACGCGGTCCGCCCCCGTGCGGTCCGCCCCGGCGAAGGCCCCGGCGAAGGCGCCGGAACACCCGGCGGCCACCTCAGGGCGCGCCGCCTCGCACGGTGACTACACCGTCCGCGAGGGCGACACCCTGAGCATCATCGCGGCCCGGCACGGGACCAGCTGGCAGCGGATCTACGCCGCCAACAAGGCCGTCATCGGCGACGACCCCGATCTGATCGTGCCCGGCCAGCGCCTCGCGCTCTGAGGCCCGGACCCGACTCGGCCGACAGGCGCCGTCCCGGCGGGGACGGCGCCTGCCGGCGTCCGGCGATTGTGTGCCGAATCCGTGAAAATTCCCCTCCGGCGTCAACCTGACCGCCGACGCGGCGGATTGCGCGGACAAACGCGTCCGGGGTCGCCCCGGTCACCGGTCGCGGCGCTTTACTCGGGGGAATTCGGAACGGCTCTCCGACACGCATGAATTCTGCTCGATTACCCCGGTAAGCCGAACGGAAACCCCCGTACGGGTGACGGAGTTCGAGCAAAGCGCGGCCCCGCAGGCTGTGACAGAAGTGTGACGGGAGACTGACCCTTCTCTTACCCGCACCGCCGGACTAGCGTGGCCGCATGGCACCGAATCCCACTCCGCAGGCGGAGCCCCAGGACAGTCCGGACGGGTACGTCGGCCTCGACGCCGCGCACGCCCAGCGGCTCGCCCGGCAGCGCGGATGGCCGACGGTACGGTCCCTGCCGCCGGACGCGATCATCACCATGGAGTACCGGGCCGGACGGCTGAACTTCGAGGTGCGGGACGGCCGGGTGGCCCGTGCCTGGAAGGGCTGACCCCCCTCCCGGTCCGGACACGCGTACGGCGAAGGCCCCGCTCCTCCTCGGGAGCGGGGCCTTCGCCGTGGCGCGGGGCGGGGCGGTGTGCGTACCGGAACCCGCCGCCGTCGCGGCCGTCAGCCGCCGGTCAGCGGGCGGGCCGACGGGGACGTGCCGCGCGGCACGCGGTCGGCGTGCGCGAGACGGTCGGCGTGCGGCGGGCGGCGGCTGCCCGCCGGGGTGACCGGGGTGCGCTCCGACCGGGCCGTGTGCGGCCCCGGCGCCAGGTGCGCCAGGCCCCGGGAGGCCCGGGTCGGGGAGACCGGCTCGCGGACCGGCACCGGCTGTCCGGCCGGCACCCCGCGGGTCTTGAGCAGCACCGGCCTGACGGGGACGGCCGGTTCGGGCGCGGGCAGGCCGCGGCGGTCGCGCCAGCGGTCGCGCAGGTCGAACAGCCACAGCTCCGCCTTGGTGATCAGCGGCTCGCACCAGGGCAGCGCGAGCAGGATCAGCAGACCCGCGGCCCAGCCCAGCAGCACGTCGCTCAGCCAGTGCGTACCGAGGTAGACGGTGGTGAGGCCGACGCCGAGCGAGGTGACGGCGGAGAGGGCCGACAGCCAGCGGCGCGCTCTCGGGCTGGAGGCCAGATACGCCAGGATTCCCCAGGTCACGACCGCGTTGGCGGTGTGGCCGCTGGGGAATATATCGCCGCCCAGGCCCATCTCGTTCGAGCCGATCACGGTGGCGTAGTGCGGACCGAGCCGGCCCATGCCGAGCTTGGCGGCGCCGACCGTGATGTTCAGCAGCAGCAGCGAGGCGGCCAGGGTGAGCAGCGGGCGCAGGGTGTGCTGCCGCCAGGAGCGCCAGCCGAGCCAGGCCGCGACCATCACGGCGGTGGGGCCGCGCTGGCCCAGCACCACGTAGTAGTCGAGGAACGCGTGGATCTCGGGCCACTGCTGGTACGGCCGGAAGAACATGACCTGCCAGTCCAGCCGGACCAGCCAGGAGGTGGTCACCACGGCCCACACGATCGCCAGGTAGAAAGCCAGGGTCGCCGAGAACAGGACGACCCGGTGCCGGCTCATCCTCGGCACATCGATGTGGGCCGGTCGTTCCGGCTCACGGTCCAGTCTGGCGAACACCCGGTCCAGACGCCGGGTGAGGTTTCGTTCGGTACGCACCCAATCGACGTTACAGCGAGTGAGCGGTGTTCCCGGTCGAAACAGCGGCTTTGTGATGACGATGTGATGTGGGAAACGTCTCAAGGGCGCGCCGAATTCCCGGGATTCCGCAATCCGGGGACACCGATCGGGCCAATTCCTTTGATCATGCCGGGTGTTGTTTATATGGCGCTTATGAATGTGTTAACCCGGCCCTGGCGTGGAATTTTCCGGGGCGTCATCGGCCGGCCGGGTGGATCACGGCGGGCCGGAGCCGTTCAGCCAGAACGCCCCGTAGACCGCCGCCACGACCGCCAACCCCGCGATGACCAGGGCCGATCGGGAGGTGCGCAGCCGGGCCAGGGCGCCGGCGAGCGGCAGCAGCACCGGGAAGGCGGGCATCAGCAGCCGCGGCTTGGAGCCGAAGTAGCTCGACGCGCACAGGGCGAGAGCGAGCACGACCCCCGTGTACACCAGCAGGACGACCGGCTGGCGCCCGCGGACTCCGGTGACGTAGAGCCAGATCAGCAGGGCCACCCCGGCGATCAGGCCGACGCCGGCGAGGGCGGACGGAAATGACGTGAACTTGTCGGCCACGAAGCGGGCGAAGGCGTAGCCGCCGTCGAACCCGTTGCGCCACCCGGCCTGGACGTCCAGGTAGCCGAGCGGGCCCCGGCCGGTGCGCCGGCCGACCCACAGGACGTACCCGGCGGCGCCGAGCGGGGCGAGCAGCATGCCCAGCGCGCGGCGCCGGACGAGGGTGCGTTCGTGGTGGTGCGCGCCCGGCGCGTGCCGCGTGCCGCGCTCTCGCACGAAAGAGACCACGCCCGCCGTCCACACCGCGGCGACCACCGCCAGCCCCACCGGCCGGGTCAGCCCCGCCAGCGCCGCCAGCGCGCCCGCGCTCACCCACCGCCCGGTCAGCACCGCGTACAGCGACCAGGCCGCCAGCGCGGTGAACAGCGACTCGCTGTACGCCATCGACTGCACGATCCCGACCGGCAGCACCGCCCACAGCAGCACCGCGCACAGGCCGACCCGCGGCCCGTACACCCGGTCCGCGACCGCGAAGATCCCGGCCGCGGCGGCCACCGAGGCCAGCAGGCTCACCGCGAACCCGGCATCCGCGTACGACAGCGGGGCGAGCGCGTGCCCCAGCCGCTCCAGCCACGGCAGCAGCGGGAAGAACGCCAGGTTGGAGTGGACGTCCCCGTTCGGCAGCCGCACCTCGTAGCCGTAGCCCAGGTCGGCGACCCGGGTGTACCAGAGGGAGTCCCAGCGGGCGGTCAGCAGGGTGTACGCGCTCTTGCCGTGCGCGGCGCTCCACACCGCCAGCACGAGCAGCCCCAGGGCGCGGACCGCCGCATAGCCCAGCAGGGCCGGCGCCGCCCGGCGCAGGAGGGGGGCGCGGGCGGTGTCCACGCGCGTCGCGAGATCGGTCACGGGCTCGATTATCGACCGCCCCCGACACCGGACCGGTCGCCGGGTGGGGGTCAAGAGGGGAGGGCGTGGCGTACGCCACACGGGTTCCGTCGTGCGTGTGAGAGGTCCGCCACGTGGCCCCCGGGTGAACTCGCGTACGCTGGCGAGTCACCCGCGTGGGTTCGCGCGGGCCGGAGACACCGCTCCTCTCCGGCCGTACGACAGGGAGTCCCCACCCCGTCGGTCCGCCCCACGCGAGGGATCATCTGGGAGGTACGTACATGTCCGGGACGACCACGGCTGCCGTGCGGCAGCACCGTCGGGCGGCCGGGGCCGGTGCCAACCGGTGGGTCGTCCTCGTCGTCCTCTGCGCCAGCCTGCTGCTCGTCGCCCTCGACGCGACCGTGCTGCACGTGGCGGTCCCCGCCGTCACCGAGGACCTCAGGCCCGGCGCCGTGGAACTGCTCTGGATCGTCGACGTCTATCCGCTGGTCTGCGCCTCGCTGCTGATCCTCTTCGGCACCCTCGGCGACCGGGTCGGCCGCAGACGCGTCCTGCTGCTCGGCTACGGCCTGTTCGGCATCGCCTCCGCCGTGGCCGCGTTCGCGCAGACCGCCGAGACGCTCATCCTGGCCCGCGCGCTGCTCGGCGTCGGCGGCGCGATGATCATGCCCGCGACCCTGTCCATCCTCCGCCAGGTCTTCCCCGACCGGCGTGAGCGCGCCCTCGCCATAGGCGTCTGGAGCGCGGTCGCCGCGGTCGGCGCGGCGGTCGGACCGCTGCTCGGCGGCTTCCTGCTGGAGCACTTCTGGTGGGGTGCGGTCTTCCTGATCAACATCCCGCTGATGCTGGTCAGCCTGCCGGTGGGCCGGGCCCTGCTGCCCGAGTCCCGGGGCGACGGCGACGGCCCCTGGGACGTGACCGGCGCGCTGACGGCGGCGGCCGGGCTGTTCGGCGTGGTCCTCGGCGTGAAGCGGCTCGGCGGCGGGGAGGCGGCGGCGAGCCCCTTCACCGTGCTGCCGCTGCTGATCGGCGCGGCCCTCCTCGTCTTCTTCGTCCGGCGCCAGCGCCGGCGCCCGCATCCGCTGGTGGACCTGCGCATGTTCCGGCGGCCGGCGTTCAGCACCTCGGTGGGCTGCATCGTGCTGGCCATGCTGGCGCTGGTCGGCCTGGAGCTGATCGCCGCCCAGTACCTGCAACTGGTGCTCGGCCTGTCCCCGCTGGAGACCGGCCTCAGGCTGCTGCCCCTGACCCTCGCGGCCATGGCGGCGGGCCTGGCGGGCGCCCGCATGCTGCGCCGTTTCGGGCCGCGCCGGATGGTGTGCGCCGGCTTCTGCCTGACGGCCGCCGCGGTGCTGACGCTGACGGCCATGGGCGGCACCGACGACCCGGCGCTGCTGCTGTCCGGCTTCGTGCTGCTGGGCTTCGGACTGGAGACCACGCTGTTCGGCGCCTACGAGTCGATGCTGAGCGAGGCCCCGGCCGACCAGGCCGGCGGCGCGGCGGCGATCGGCGAGACGTCGTACCAGCTCGGCGCCGGCATCGGCATCGCGCTGCTGGGCAGCGTGATGAACGCGGCCTACACACCGGGGCTGCGCTCGGTCCCGGGTGTGCCGCGGGGTGCCTCGGACGCGGCGGGCCACTCGCTCGGCGAGGCCTACGAGGTCGCCGGCCGGCTCGGCGGAACCGCCGGGGCCGCCCTGCGCCGGGCGGCGCGGGACTCCTTCGTGCACGGGCTGCACGTGACCCTGCTGGTGAGCGCGGGGCTGTTGCTGCTGGGCGGGGTGATGGCGCTGCGGCTGCCGTGGGTCATGCAGTGCGGGGAGGAGCCGGCCGGGGCCGAGGTGGGGCTGCCGGCGCCGCGGGAGGCGGAGGCGGCGGCCGGGAAGCCGCGGGTCACCGCCTGATCCCCTCTGGACGTGCGGGACACTGCACCGTAACGTCGGCCGGTAAGCCGTAACTAGCGCTGCTAGTTTTATCGACGTCCCGTGTCCGGAGGGTGTTCCATGTCCGCGTCCGCGAAGCTGCCCCCGTTCGATGCCGCCGACCCGCTCGGGATCGACGACCTGCTGGAGCCGGAGGACCTGGCGGTCCGGGACACCGTCCGCGGCTGGGCCGCCGACCGTGTGCTGCCCCACATCGCCGACTGGTACGAGAAGGGCGAGCTGCCCGGCATCCGGGACCTCGCGCGTGAACTGGGCGCGCTCGGTGCGCTCGGCATGTCGCTCACCGGGTACGGCTGCGCGGGCGCGAGCGCCGTGCAGTACGGCCTGGCCTGCCTGGAACTGGAGGCGGCCGACTCCGGCATCCGCTCGCTGGTGTCGGTGCAGGGCTCCCTCGCGATGTACGCCATCCACCGGTTCGGCAGCGAGGAGCAGAAGCTTGAGTGGCTGCCGCGCATGGCCGCCGGCGAGGTGATCGGCTGCTTCGGGCTGACCGAGCCCGACCACGGCTCCGACCCCGCCGCCATGCGCACCCACGCCAAGCGCGACGGCGACGACTGGGTCCTCAACGGCCGCAAGATGTGGATCACCAACGGCTCGGTCGCCGGGGTGGCCGTCGTCTGGGCGCAGACCGAGGAGGGCATCCGCGGCTTCGTCGTCCCCACCGGCACCCCCGGCTTCGCCGCGCCGGAGATCAAGCACAAGTGGTCCCTGCGCGCCTCGGTCACCAGCGAACTCGTGCTGGACGACGTACGACTGCCCGGTACGGCCGTGCTCCCCGGGGTCACCGGACTGCGCGGACCGCTCAGCTGTCTCTCGCACGCCCGCTACGGCATCGTCTGGGGCGCGATGGGCGCGGCGCGCAGCAGCTTCGAGGCGGCTCTCGGCTACGCCAGGTCACGCGAGCAGTTCGGGCGGCCCATCGGCGGCTTCCAGCTCACCCAGGCCAAGCTCGCCGACATGGCGGTGGAACTGCACAAGGGGATCCTGCTCGCCCACCATCTGGGGCGGCGGATGGACGCCGGCCGCCTGCGTCCCGAGCAGGTCAGCTTCGGCAAGCTCAACAACGTCCGCGAGGCCATCGAGATCTGCCGTACGGCGCGGACGATCCTCGGTGCCAACGGGATCTCCCTGGAGTACCCGGTGATGCGGCACGCGACCAACCTGGAGTCGGTGCTCACCTACGAGGGCACCGTCGAGATGCACCAGCTCGTGCTGGGCAAGGCGCTCACCGGGCTCGACGCCTTCCGGTGAGGCCCGGTGCGAGGCGGGGCCGGTGCGCGGCCCTGCCTCAGCTCTGGTTGAAGAAGCCGTCCGAGCGGTGGGCGGACGCCTCACCGCTGATGATCTCGGTGTCCGCCGGGGTCAGCAGGAACACCCGGTTCGAGACCCGGTCGATCGAGCCGCGCAGACCGAAGATGAGCCCCGCCGCGAAGTCCACGACCCGCTTGGCGTCGCCGGGCTCCATGTTGGTGAGGTTCATGATGACCGGGACACCGTCCCGGAACAGCTCGCCGATGGCGCGGGCGTCCCGGAAGCTGTCCGGGGTGACCGTGCCGATCCGGCGTTCCTTCTCCTCGGCGGTGTCCGTGGCCACCTTCACGCGCGGGTCGGTGACCCAGGCGTCCCCGGACTCGGGGCCCTCGGAGTAGTCGTCGTCGTAGTAGCGCTCGTCATCGTTGTCGTCGACGAGGCCGAGCCACGCACTCGCCTTGCGTACCGATCCCATGGACGCCTCCTCTCACAGCGGTCTTTCTTGCTTTCCGCATCCCTATGGTCATCCATGATGCGGACGCCTCGCCAAGTGGATAGACGCCGCGCGGGGGGTTTGTGACGGTACTGGTGCACAGCGGATCCGTCGAGAGTCCTTGTGCCCCAAGGGGCGAGACTCATACGGCTGCTGACTGAGAGTGAAATATGATTGTCTGCGGCGGACGGGTGATGCGCGGTGCGTACGGGTGAACGCCAACGTCGTATCACAGTACGGGGGATGTCGTGTTCGGAATCGTCAAGCCGTGTGCCCACCGCCTCGGTGAGCGGCTGAAGGCCGACTGGACGGCACACTTGTGCGGGCTGTGCCTGGCCCTGCGCCGGGATCACGGTCAGCTCGCGCGGATCGTGACGAACTATGACGGGCTTCTCATATCGGTTCTGACAGAGGCTCAGGCCGGCCCGGTGGACGGCGGCCGCCGTACGGCCGGACCGTGTGCGCTGCGTGGCATGCGCACCGCGTCCGTCGCACAGGGTGAGGGTGCGCGGCTCGCCGCCGCCGTCTCGCTGGTGCTCGCCGCCGCGAAGGTGCGCGACCATGTCGCCGACCGGGACGGACTGCTGGCCCGCAGGCCGGTCGCCGCCGCCGCGCGCCGGGTCGCCGCGCGCTGGGGCCGGGCCGGGGCGCACAGCGGGGCGGCGGTCGGCTTCGACACCGGCGTCCTGGTCGACGCCGTCGACCGGCAGCTCGGCCTGGAGACCCTGGCCGGTCCCGGCACGCCGATCCTCGACGTCACCGAGCCGACCGAGACCGCGACCGCCGCGGCCTTCGCGCACACCGCGGTGCTGGCCGGGCGGCCGGGCAACGCCGGGCCGCTGGCGGAGGCCGGCCGGCTCTTCGGCCGGCTCGCCCACCTGCTGGACGCCGTGGAGGACCGGCGCGCCGACGCCCTGACGGGTGCCTGGAACCCCCTCACCGCCACCGGCACGCCCGTCGCCGAGGCCCGCCGGCTCGCCGACGACGCCCTGCACGGCATCCGGCTCGCCCTGCGGGAGGCCGAATTCTGCGACGGCCGGCTCGTCCACCTCCTCCTCGTCCACGAGCTGCGCCGCTCGGTGGACCGCGCCTTCGGCACGGCACCGGTGTGCGCCTCCCCTCGGCACGCGGCGCCGCAGGGGCCGTACGGCGGGGGGAACGCCTACGGTCCCGCCGGTGCGGACGGAGGTTCCGGCGGTGGTTCCGGCGGTGGTTCCGGTGGTGGTTCCGGTGGTTTCGGCCCCGAGCCCGCCAAGGGCGGACGCGGCTTCTGGGCGGGCTGCGGGATGTTCTTCGCGCTGTTCTGTACGTGCAGGATGTGCTGCGCCGAGGAATACGAGGGACCGTGGTCCCGGAAGAAGCGCAACGGCTGCTGTCAGTGGTGCGACTGCTGCGACTGTTCCTGCCCCGGGGGCTGCGACGGCTGCGATTGCTGCTGCCCCTGCGACGGTTGAATCAGCCCTTCAGTTCCGGCGGGCTGATCTGCGACGTCTTGATGGCCGAACCGGTCGTGCCCCACTTCTTGAGAATTCGTTCGTAGGTGCCGTCGGACAGCAGTCTGTTCACCGCCGCCTGGAACGCGGGCGTCAGTTCCGAACCCTTCTTGAAGGCGAAACCGACGTCCAGGCGGTGGAATTCGTTGAGGAACTTCAGGCCCTCCTGGTGCGCGACGTCGTAGCGCAGGCCGTTGATCGTGGACATCACGACATCGCTGCGGCCCTGCTGGACCGAGGACCAGATCGCGCTCGACTCGGCGTACGTCTGCACCTCGTAGGCCTTCTTGCCCGCATCGGCGCACACGTGCTTGTTCTGCTCCAGCGTGGCCTCGAACGTCGTGCCCGCGCTGGTCGCGACCTTCAGGCCGCACAGCTGCCTCAAGTCGGTGATCTTCGCGAGCTTGCTGTCGGCGCGGGTGGCGAAGCCCTGGCCGTCGTTGATGTAGGTGACGAAGTCGATGGACTTGCGGCGCTCGTCGGTGACACCGAAGTTGCTCGCGCCGACGTCGTACTTGCCGCTGTCCAGGGCGGGCAGGATCGCCTCGAAGCTCGCCTGCTCCACCTTCAGCCGGATGCCCAGGACCCGGGCCACGGCCTTGGCGAAGTCGACGTCCTGACCGGTCAGGGTCTTGCCGTCGTCGACGTAGGTGGTGCCGGGCGGGGTGCCGCCGACGCTGACCGCGACGGTGAGGCTCGTCGTGCCGGCGGGCAGCAGCTTCGCCGCGGAGCCGTCCTTGCGCACGGCGGAGACGACGTCCGTGGTGGGCACCTTCGGGGACTTGGCCGACACCGAGGTGGTGTCCGGGTCGCCGGAGCCGCAGGCGGTCAGGAGCAACGCGGCCGAGGTGATGGTGACAAAAGCCAGGAAATGGCGATGAACAGGCGTACGCATCGAGGAGCGGTCTCCTGAAGCAGAAGGGGTGCTGGGAACGCGAGGGGAGGGGTGCGCGTGTGAAGGCGGGAAGAGCAGCAGAAGTGCGGGAGAACGCGAAAACGCCGCCCCCGGGGGGCAGGCGAGCAGGGGGGTCAGCTCAACAGGAACAGGACCACACGCGACCGAAGTCGATGTGGGAGCGGGTGACCAGCCACTGCTGTGGATGCATGGGCCAAGTGGAACAGGCATCCGGTTCTCCGTCAACCGAGTTGAGATGTACGGCTCACACTCTGGACAACCTTGACAGCGCAGGGAAACGCCCCCGTACTCTCGGTGCACGGTCCTGCTGAGGGGCTCGGCCGTAGCGCGCCGCAGGGCGCGTCCGTGTGAAGGCACCACCCGTGTTCGACCACCGCGTCACGGAGCCTTCGCATGTCATCCGACACCCTCGCCAAAGTCCCCGCCGCCTCGGACCTGCCCGAGCCGGCCGACGCCCCCCGGATCGTCCCGCAGCGCCGGTACGGCCAGTGGGCGGCGGCCGTCGTCGTCCTCGCGCTGCTCGGGTTCGCCGTCAACTCCGTCCTGCGCAACCGGGCGTTCCAGTGGGACGTCGTCGCCGACTACTTCACCTCCGACTCCGTGCTGCGCGGACTGTGGCTCACCCTGTGGCTGACCGCGGTGGTGATGGTCCTCGGTTTCGCCCTCGGCACCCTGCTCGCCGCGTTCCGGCTGTCCGCCAACCCCGTCCTGCGCGCGGTCGGCTGGGGGTACGTCTGGCTGTTCCGGTCCATCCCGATCCTGGTGCAGCTGCTGCTCTGGTTCAACATCGGGGCGCTGTACCCGCGGCTGTTCGGCGTACGGACCGTCGACCTGCTCAGCCCGGTCGCCGTCGCGATCGTCGGCCTCACCCTGCACGAGGCCGCCTACGCCGCCGAGATCGTCCGCGGCGGCATCCTCTCCGTCGACCGCGGCCAGATCGAGGCCGCCCAGGCGCTCGGCCTGAGCCCCTGGCGGCGCTGGTGGCGGATCGTGCTGCCGCAGGCGATGCGCGTGATCGTGCCGCCCGCCGGCAACCTGCTGATCGGCACCCTCAAGGGCACCTCGATCGTCAGCGTCATCGCCGTCAACGACCTGCTGTTCTCCGCCCAGTTGATCTACCACCGCACCTACCGGGTGATCCCGCTGCTGATGGTCGCCACCCTCTGGTACGCGGTGGTCACCTCGCTGCTGGGCATCGGCCAGCACTACGTCGAGAAGCGCTACGCCCGCGGCACGGA
Organism: Streptomyces sp. NRRL S-1022; assembly: GCF_000720135.1. Classification (GTDB taxonomy): domain Bacteria; phylum Actinomycetota; class Actinomycetes; order Streptomycetales; family Streptomycetaceae; genus Streptomyces. The sequence continues at coordinate 50,446 of NZ_JOIU01000025.1, forward strand.
GAACGCCCGATGAGGCAGCAGCTGGTGATCGTCGGAGCCGGGCCGCGGGGGACCGGCATCCTGGAACGCCTCGCCGCCAACGCGCCGGAGCTGTACGCCGGTCCGGGCCTCGACATCCACCTGGTCGACCCCCACCCGCCGGGCGGCGGACGCATCTGGCGGCAGGCGCAGTCCCCGCTGCTGTGGATGAACTCGCAGGCCGAGGACGTCACCATGTTCACCGACGACACGGTGACCATGGCCGGCCCGGTGCGCGAGGGCCCCACCCTGCACGAGTGGGCCGGGCTGGACGGCCGCACCTTCCCCGACCGGCAGCTCCAGGGCCGCTATCTGCGCTGGGTGTACGACCGGGCCCTCGCCGACCTGCCCCCGAACGTCACCGTCCACCACCACCCCCACCGCGCCCTGCGGGTCGGCGGGCCGCGCGAAGGCCGCCAGCAGGTCTGGCTGGAGGGTCGCCCGCACCCGCTCACGGCCGACCTGGTGATCCTCGCCGTGGGCCACCAGGACGCCGAACTCGACACCGAGCAGACCGAGTTGTCCGCGTACGCCCGCGAGCACGGCCTGGTGCACCTGCCGCCCGACTTCACCGCCGACAGCGACCTCTCCGCGCTCGGACCCGGCGCACCCGTCCTCGTCCGCGGCTTCGGGCTGGCCTTCGTCGACCTGATGGTGCTGCTCACCGAGGGGCGCGGCGGGCGGTACGAGGGCGACGCCTATCTGCCCTCGGGACGGGAGCCGGTGCTGTACGTCGGCTCCCGGCGCGGGGTGCCGTACCACTCGAAGATCGGCTACGACTGGACCGGCGACCGGCCCCCGCTGCCCCGCTTCCTCGGCCCCGCCGAGGTGGCGGAGCTGCTGGCCCGGCCCGGGGGCTTCGACTTCCGGCGCGATGTGTGGCCGCTGGTCGAGAAGGAGCTGGGCTTCGCCCACTACCACCAACTGTTCAGCGCCCACCCCGGGCGTACGGCGATGGCCTGGACCGACTTCGAGGAGAAGTACGCGGCGGCCGGCGGCCCCGCCGAGACCCGGGCGCTGGTCGCCGCCGCCGTACCGGATCCGGCCGACCGGCTCGACCTCGGCGCGCTCGACCACCCGCTGGCGGGCGTGCGGTACGCCTCGCACGACGACTTCCAGGAAGGGCTGCGGGACTACATCGAGGCGGACCTCGCCCGCCGGCACGACCCCGCGCACAGCGCCGACCTGGCCGTCTTCCTCGGGCTGCTCTCCGTCTACGGGCAGCTGGTGCGGCTCGGCGACATCGGATCCTGGTGGCACGGCTTCTTCAGCTACCTGGCGTCCGGGCCGCCCGGGCCCCGGCTGCGGCAGATGCTCGCGCTGTCCCGGGCCGGACTGCTCCGGTTCGTCGGGGCGGGTATGGCCGTCACCGCCGAGGACGGCGTGTTCCGGGCCACCAGTCCCACCGTGCCGGGCTTCTCCGTCGAGGCCCGGGCACTGGTGGAGGCCCGGCTGCCCGAACCCACCCTCGGGCGCGCCCGCGACAGCCTGCTGCGCGAACTGCACGCCGACGGCGCCGCCGAGACCCCCGAGGGGCTGCTCCGGGTCGACCCCGGCGACGGCCGGATACTCGACCGCGCCGGACGCCCGCACCCCCGGCGCTTCGCCCTCGGCCCCTACACCGACGCCCGTACCCCCGGCGCCTTCACCCGCCCCCGCACCGGCGGCCCCGCCTTCCGGCAGAACGACGCGACCGCCCGGGCGGTGCTGGCCCTGCTGAGCGGCTCACTGGAAAAGGAACTCGCGCGATGAGCGTCATGGTCGACATCAGGCCGGTGCACAAGAGCTTCGGCTCGCCGGACGTGCCCGCAGGCACCGACCTCCAGGTGCGCGCCGGTGAGGTCACCGTCGTGCCCGGGCCCTCCGGCTCCGGCGAGCCCACGCTGCTGTTCATGGCCGGCGGACGGATCGTGGGCCGCGAGGACCGGACCCGTGCGTTCCTGGCGAGGGCGCTGTGAGGGTGGCGACCTCGGCCCCGGGGCGCGGTGAGCCGGGGGACGCGGATGAGTAGCCTGCTGCATCTCGCGGCCGCTCTCGATCTGCCGGGGGTGGTCGACGGCGGGGCGTACGCGGAGCTGGCCCGGCTCGCCGAGCGGGGCGGGCTGGACTTCGTGACGCTGGACGACTCCTTCGCCCGGCCCGGCCCCGACGCGCTCGGCGTGCTGTGCCGGGTGGCGCCCGCGACCCGGCGGATCGGACTGGTGCCGACCGTCACCACCACCCACACCGAGCCCTTCGGGGTGCAGGCCGCCGTGGCCACCCTGGACTGGGTGAGCCGGGGCCGGGCCGGCTGGCGGATCGACGTGTCCACCACCGAGGGCGAGGCCCGGCTGTTCGGCCGCCGCCACGCGGCCCCGGCGGAGTCCCTGTGGCAGGAGGCGGGCGAGGTCGCCGACGCGGCGGCGAGACTGTGGGACAGCCGGGAGGACGGCGCCGGGATCCGGGACGAGGCCACCGGCCGGTTCCTCGACCGGGACCGGCCGCACCGCGTCGACCTCACCGGCACCGCCGCCTCGGCCGCGGGCCCGTCGACCGTGCCCCGGCCGCCGCAGGGCCACCCCGTGCGCGTGGTCGACGCCACCGACGGCCCCGCCCGTACGGTCGCCGCCCGGTACGCGGACGTCGCCCTGGTGCGGGCCGCCACGCCGGCCCAGGCCGCCGGCCTACGGGACCGGCTGCGCGAGGAGGCGAGCGCGTCCGGCCGGAACCCGGACGCGCTGCGGGTCCTGGTGAGCCTGCTGGTCGACCTCGGCGACGGCGAGCACGCGGCCGCACCGGGACACGGCGGCGGCCCGCGGCCCACCGCGCAGGGCCCGCTGTACCGGGGCGGCCCGGTCGACCTCGCGGAACTGGTGGCGGCCTGGCACGCCGACGGCGTCACCGACGGCTTCCACCTCGTCCCCGTCGAACCGCGCCGCGATCTGGAGCGGCTGGTCAACGGCACGGTGGCGCTGCTCCAGCACCGCGGGCGGTTCCGCACCTTCTACCCGGGCAGCACCCTGCGCGAGCACCTGGGCCTGGCCCGGCCCGCCCCTCGGTACACCGCCCGCGGGGCGACGGCCGTGACCGGGGGAACGGCATGACCGTGACGCGGCTGCACCTGGCGGCCGCGCCCCCGGGGTCCGGCGCCGCCGACGGGCCCGGCACGGCCGTGTGGGGCGGCGCGCCGGCCGGCGCGCGGCTCGCGTTCGCCGGCTTCGAGCGGCTCGCCCGCACCGCCGAACGCGGCCTGTTCGACTTCCTCCTGCTCGACGAGGAGCCCCGGCTGCCGGAGCACCGCGGACGGCTGCACGAACCGGACCCGGTCGGCGGGCCGGAGCCGGTCGCCGTGCTGAACGCGCTCGCCGGGGTCACCGTGCACCTCGGGCTCGCCGCCACCGTGGACGCCGCCCACGGCGAGCCGTACGAACTCGCCCGCAGGCTGGCCACCCTGGACCACCTCAGCGCGGGCCGGGCGGGCTGGCGGGTGGCGGCCTCGGCGGGCCCCCGCGCCGGCGCGGACCCGCGCTCCGCCGGGCATCCCGACCCGTACGGCCGGGCCGCCGAACTCATCGGCGTGGCCCGGCGGTTGTGGGACTCCTGGAGCCCCGGCGGGGTGCCCCGGCCGTTCGCGTACCGCGGCCGGCACTTCGACATCGCCGGCGAGTTCGGGCTGCCCCGCTCGCCCCAGGGGCGGCCCGTGGTCATCCAGGCGGGGGAGTCAGAGCGGGCCCGGGAGCTGGCCGCGGCCTCGGCCGACGTCCTCCTCGTCCAACACGCCGCGCCGGAGCCGGCCCGCGCGCGCTACGCCGACGTCAAACGGCGGCTCGCGGCCCACGGCCGTACCCCGCGGGACCTGAAGGTCATGTCCCCGGTCACCGTCGTCCTCGGGGACACCGCGGCCGAGGCGCGGGAGCGGGCCGCCGGCATCCGGCGCCGGCGGATCACCCCGGGGTACGCGCTGTACGCGCTGGAGCGGGTCTGGGGAACGGATCTGTCCGGGTACGACCCCGACGGCCCGCTGCCCGAGACCGACCCGGACACCCGGGACCCCCGCACCCGCGCGCTCGCCGCGCGATGGCGGGCGCTGGCCCGGGAGAAGGGGCTGTCGGTCCGGGAGACGGTGATCGAGGTGAGCGGCCGGCAGTCCTTCGTCGGCACGCCCGACACGGTCGCCGCGGATCTGCACCGGTACGCCGGCGAGGGAGCCGCCGACGGGTTCGTGCTGGTCCCGCAGCTGCCGGCCGACGGGCTGGAGGAGTTCGTGGACCGGGTGGTGCCGCTGCTCCAGGAGCGCGGGGCGTTCCGCACGGAATACCGGGGCGGCACCCTCCGCTCCCATCTCGGACTGGCTCATCCGGCCGCGGAGAGCCGGACATGACGAGCCGTTCACAGGAGAAAGGAACCGATGGCATGACGACCGACGCGTCCGAGGTCTGGAAGCAGTGGCACGAGCAGCGGGTGGAGAGCGTCTCGGCGCCCTACGGGCCGCTCGCGCTGACCGCGACGCACTGGATCGAGGACTATCCGGAGGGTCGACTTCCGGACATTCCCGGGAAATGGGTGGCGGACGAGGGCGCAGTGGTGCTCACGGCCGCGCAGAGCGACGGTCTGTCCGTGGACGGCCGGCCCTTCTCCGGTGAGGCCGTGCTGGCCGCGGACAGTGGTCCGGAGTCCGGGGCGCGGGTCGCGCTCGGCGCGAAGCGGCTGGTCGTGCTGGTGCGCGAGGGCGTGTGGGGAGTGCGGGTGTACGACCCCGGCTCCGCCGCCCGGCAGGCGTTCCGGGGCATCGAGGCCGAGCCCTACGACCCGCGCTGGTCGGTGCCGGGGCGGTTCACGCCGTACGACGGGACGCGCACCATCCGGCTCGGCAACGCGGACGGGCGGGAGCGCGGCTTCGCCCTCGCCGGCGAACTCGCCTTCTCCCTGGGCGGACGGGAGCGGACGCTGAAGGTCGCGCAGCAGGGGGACGGGCTGCTGTGGGCGGTGTTCGCCGACGCCACCAGCGGTGACACGAGCTTCCGGTTCCGCTTCCTCTTCGCCCCGGCCCCGGACGCCGAGGGGCGCACGACCGTCGACTTCAACCGCGCCCAACTCCCGCCGTGCGCCTTCGCGGACCACTTCATCTGCCCCTTCCCGCCTCCCGGCAACACGCTGGACGCGGCGGTCGAGGCGGGGGAGCGCCGGCTGGGCTGACCTGCGGGGTACCGGTCCGGGCCGCCTTGGGTCGTTCGGGTGGTTCCGGGCCGTCGGCCGAAAGGCACCCTTGTGCCGACCGGCCGTTCGGCCGAATACTCCCCCCAGCGCTTGTCAGGGGCATGCGTATTCGGATCCGGCCGGTCCCTGGCTGCGCCTCACGGGCCCCGACCCCACGCGGGCCCCCCGACTTCCCTTGGAGGGAACGACAAGTGAGGAACAAGCGCACCACTCCCCGCGGCACCATGGCGAGACGGACCCGGCTCACCGCCGTGGCCACGGGCCTCCTGGCCGCAGCCGCGTTCGCCGCCCCCACCGCGAACGCCAGCGACGCCCACACCTTCAGCGCCGCTCAGCTCACCCGGGCGAGCGACTCCGTCCTCAAGGCCGACATCCCCGGTACCGCCTGGGCGGTGGACGGCAAGACCCACCGCGTCGTCGTCACCGTCGACAGCACGGTCTCCCAGGCCGAGATCGCCAAGATCAGGAAGCAGGCCGGTGCCACCGCCGACGCCCTGGTCGTCAAGCGCACACCGGGCAGGTTCAACAAGCTCATCTCCGGCGGCGACGCCATCTACGCGAGCAGCTGGCGCTGCTCGCTGGGCTTCAACGTCCAGGACTCCAGCGGCAACTACTACTTCCTGACCGCCGGGCACTGCACCGACGGCGCGGGCACCTGGTGGTCGAACTCCTCCCACAGCACCACGCTCGGCACCACGGCCGGCTCCAGCTTCCCGGGCAACGACTACGGCATCGTGCGCTACACCAACAGCTCGGTGACCAAGTCGGGTGCCGTGGGCAGCCAGGACATCACCAGCGCGGCCACGCCCTCCGTGGGCACGACCGTCTACCGGCGCGGGTCCACGACCGGTACGCACAGCGGCCGGGTCACCGCGCTGAACGCCACGGTCAACTACGGCGGCGGCGACGTCGTCTCCGGCCTGATCCAGACCACCGTCTGCGCCGAGCCCGGCGACTCCGGCGGCCCGCTGTACGGCGGCACCACGGCCTACGGTCTGACCTCGGGCGGCAGCGGTGACTGCACCTCCGGCGGTACGACGTTCTTCCAGCCGGTGACCGAGGCGCTGAGCGCCTACGGGGTGCACGTCTACTGATCACCCGCTGGCGCAGCACAGCTCCTGTGCCGGCAGCCGGCCCCCGCACGCCTCGGGCGTGCGGGGGCCTCGCCGTGCGCGGACGCCCCGCCGGGTGCCGCCCCGGAGACCTGTTTGCGCAGGTGAGAGGCCACACCCGGGCTGTCGTACACACGTTCGAGAATGGGGGTATGGTGGAGGTGGGGAAGTTGGAACTGATGTTCGAGAGTCGTTCGAGGCTCACGAGTGCGGGAGGTGTGTGTGCCGGGCTTCGCGCATCTGCACACCGTCTCCGGGTTCTCCCTGAGGTACGGGGCGTCCCATCCGGAGCGGCTGGCCGAGCGCGCCTCGGAGCGGGGGATGGACGCCCTCGCCCTGACCGACCGCGACACCCTCGCCGGCACCGTGCGCTTCGCCAAGGCGTGCGCCGGGGCCGGCGTGCGTCCGCTGTTCGGGGTGGACCTGGCGGTGGAGGCGCGGGAGGCCGTACGGCGTGAGCGGCGGCGTACGCCGGTGCGCGGCGGTGCCTTCGTGGACGAGTCGGCCCCCCGGGTGACCTTCCTCGCCCGGGACGGCGCCCGGGGCTGGGCCGGCCTGTGCCGGCTGGTCACGGCGGCGCACGCGGGGGAAGGGCCCCCGCTGCTCCCGTGGGCCGGCAACCGGGGCGACGGCCTGGTGGTACTGCTCGGACCGGGGTCGGACGTGGGCCGGGCGCTCGCCGCCGGGCGGCCCGACCGGGCGGCGGAGCTGCTCGTGCCGTGGCGCGAGGTCTACGGCGACGCGCTGCGGCTGGAGGCCGTCTGGCACGGGCGCACGGGTACGGGGACCGGTTCCCTGCGGCTGGCGGCCCGTACCGTCGGGTTCGCCGCCGAACAGAGGGTGCGGCCGGTGCTCAGCAACGCCGTCCGGTACGCCGATCCCGGGCAGGGACCGGTCGCCGACGTGCTGGATGCCGCGCGGCGCCTGGTGCCGGTCGACCCCCGGGGGGAGCTGGACTCCGGCGAGGCCTGGCTGAAGGACGGGCAGGCCATGCTGCACGTGGCCGAGCGGGTCGTGGAGGCCGCCGGGTACCGGCGGGACACCGCCCTGCGGCTGCTGGAACAGACCCGGGCCACGGCCGCCGAGTGCCGGGTCGATCCCGAGGGCGACCTGGGGATGGGGAGCGTGCACTTCCCCGAGGCGCACCTCGTCGGCGCCGGCCGGCGCACCGCCCAGCGGGCGCTCGCCTCGCGGGCGGCGGCGGGCATGCTGCGGCTCGGGTACGACGGGCGGCGCGCCTACTGGGAGCGGATGCACCACGAGCTGGACATCATCGCCCACCACGGTTTCGCCTCCTACTTCCTGACGGTCGCCCAGGTCGTCGACGACGTGCGCGGGATGGGCATCCGGGTGGCCGCCCGGGGGTCCGGGGCCGGGTCGCTGGTCAACCACCTGCTGGGGATCGCGCACGCCGATCCGGTCGAGCACGGGCTGCTGATGGAGCGCTTCCTCTCCAAGGAGCGTGTCGTGCTGCCCGACATCGACATCGACGTGGAGTCCGCGCGGCGGCTGGAGGTCTACCGGGCGATCATCGGCCGGTTCGGCGCGGAGCGGGTGGCGACCGTGTCCATGCCGGAGACCTACCGGGTGCGGCACGCGATCCGGGACGTGGGCGCCGCGCTGTCCATGGACCCGGCCGAGATCGACCGGATCGCCAAGTCCTTCCCGCACATCCGGGCGCGCGACGCCCGTGCCGCGCTCGCCGAGCTGCCCGAGCTGAAGCAGCTGGCGGGGGAGCACCGGCGGGAGGGCGCGAAGTACGACAGGCTGTGGGAGCTGGTGGAGGCGCTCGACGCCCTGCCGCGCGGGGTCGCCATGCACCCGTGCGGGGTGCTGCTGTCCGACGCCTCGCTCCTCGCCCGTACGCCGGTGGTGCCGACCAGCGGCGAGGGGCTGCCCATGGCGCAGTTCGACAAGGAGGACGTGGAGGACCTGGGCCTGCTCAAGCTGGATGTGCTGGGCGTGCGGATGCAGTCGGCGATGGCGCACGCGGTCGCCGAGGTGGAGCGGGTGACCGGGGAGCGGATCGACCTGGACGGGGTGCCGCCGGGCGACCCGGAGACGTACCGGCTGATCCGGTCCACCGAGACGCTGGGCTGCTTCCAGATCGAGTCGCCGGGGCAGCGGGACCTGGTGGGGCGGCTGCAGCCGAGCACCTTCCACGACCTGGTGGTCGACATCTCGCTGTTCCGGCCCGGTCCCGTCGCCGCCGACATGGTGCGCCCGTTCATCGAGGCGCGGCACGGGCGGGCGCCGGTGCGCTATCCGCACCCGGACCTGGAGGAGCCGCTGAAGGGGACGTACGGGGTCGTCGTCTTCCACGAGCAGGTCATCGACATCGTCGCCCTCATGACCGGCTGCGGCCGCGGCGAGGCCGACCGGGTGCGGCGCGGGCTGTCCGAGCCTCGGACGCAGGAACGGATCAGGGTGTGGTTCGCCCAGCAGGCGGCGGCCAGGGGATACGACGCGGAGACGATCCGGCGGACCTGGGAGATCGTGGAGGCCTTCGGGTCGTACGGCTTCTGCAAGGCGCACGCCGTCGCCTTCGCCGTACCCACCTACCAGTCGGCGTGGCTGAAGGCGCACCACCCGGCCGCCTTCTACGCCGGGCTGCTCACGCACGACCCCGGGATGTACCCCAAGCGGCTGCTGCTGGCGGACGCCCGGCGGCGCGGGGTGCCGATCCTGCCGCTGGACGTGAACCTCTCCGGAGTCGCACACAGGATCGAACTGGTGTCTGAATCACCGGAGGCGTGGGGGCTGCGGCTCGCCCTCTCCGACGTCCACGGCATCAGCGCGGCCGAGGCGGAGCGGATCGCGGACGGGCAGCCCTACGCCTCCCTGCTGGACTTCTGGGAACGGGCCCGGCCCAGCAGGCCGCTGGCCGGACGGCTCGCCCAGGTGGGCGCGCTGGACGCCTTCGGCGCCAACCGGCGCGACCTGCAACTGCACCTGACCGAGCTGCACCGCGGCGCCCGGGGCGCCGGCGGCGGCCAGCTCCCGCTGGCGGGCGGCCGGAAGACCGCCCCGGCCGGGCTGCCCGACCTGTCCTCCGCGGAGCGGCTCAGCGCCGAGCTGGGGGTGCTGTCCATGGACGCCTCGCGCAATCTGATGGACGACCACCGCACCTTCCTCGACGAGCTGGGCGTGGTCTCCGCGCGCCGGCTGCGCGAGGCCCGGCACGGGGAGACCGTGCTGGTCGCGGGCGCCAAGGCGGCCACCCAGACCCCGCCGATCCGCTCCGGCAAGCGGGTCGTCTTCTCCACCCTGGACGACGGCACCGGCCTGGTCGACCTCGCGTTCTTCGACGACTCGCACGACGCCTGCGCCCACACCGTCTTCCACTCCTGGCTCCTGCTGGTGCGCGGAGTGGTGCAGCGGCGCGGCCGGCGCAGCCTGAGCGTGGTCGGCTCCGCCGCCTGGAACCTCGCCGAACTGGTGGAGGTGCGGCAGGAAGAGGGGCTCGACGGGGTCGCGGCCCGGCTGGCCGGACCGTCCGGCGCGGACGGCTCCCCGGCCGGGGACGCCGGCGGTCCGCTGCGGGCCCGGCTCGCCGGTTCCGAGGGGCTGCCCGCGCCGGCCGGCTCCGCGGCCCGGGACCCGATGGCCGACCGGACGATCCGCATGCCCACGGGGTACGAGATGCACCCCTGGGCCGACCTGCGGCCCGCCGGCCAGGACGCCGGGCAGGGGCCCGCGGCGATACGGAAGTTGTGGCACCAGAGTCCGGGGAGTGCGGGATGACCATCCTCTGCGTACGTTTCCAGCTGCCGCCGATGTACGAGCCGGCCCTGCCGGGGCTGCTCGGGCTGCTGGAGGAGTTCACCCCGGTGGTCGAGGCGCTGCCGCCGGACGGGGCGCTGGCCGATCTCCGGGGCGCCGAGCGGTACTTCGGGCGCAGCGCCGTGGAGCTGGCCTCGGTGATCCGGGTGCGCGCCCTCGCGCGGTACGGCGTCGACTGCGCGATCGGCGCCGGCCCGGGGCCGATGCTGGCCCGCGTGGCGCTGCGCGACGCCCGGCCCGGGGTGACCTGCGCGGTGCCCGAGGACGCCGTCGCCGCCTTCCTCGCCGGCAAGCCCGTCGCCGCGCTGCCCGGCATCGGCCCGGCGACCGCCCGCACCCTGGGCGAGTACGGCCTGGACACCCTGGGCCTGGTCGCCGCCGCGCCGCTGTCCACGCTCCAGCGGCTGATCGGCGCGAAGGCGGGCCGGGAACTGCGCGAGAAGGCGAGCGGCATCGACCGCGGCCGGGTCGTCCCGAACGCCGTCGCGCGCTCGCTGACGACGGAACGGTCCTTCGGCATCGACGAGCTGGACCCCGGCCGGCACCGCGGGGCGCTGCTGTCGGCCGCCGAGGAGACCGGCGCCCGGCTGCGCGCGGTGGAGAAGGTCTGCCGCACCCTCACCCTCACCGTGCGCTACGCCGACCGGTCCGCCACCACCCGAAGCCGCACCCTGAAGGAGCCGACCGCGCACTCGGCGGCCCTGACCCGCGCGGCCTACGGCATGTACGAGGCACTCGGCCTGCAGCGCGCCCGGGTCCGCGCGATCGCCCTGCGCGCCGAGGGCCTGGCCCCCGCCGACCAGGCCTCCTACCAGCTCACCTTCGACCCCGTGGACGAGAAGGCCCGCCGCCTGGAGGAGGTCGCGGACCGCGCCCGGGCGAAGTTCGGGCCGCGCGCGGTGATGCCGGGCGCGCTGGGCCGGGGCGGCGGCTCCCCGTCGGCCGACGGGCTCAGAGCGGCGTGACGCCCCACTGGTTAACACTGGAAGTTTTTACTGACGCGTAACTTCTCAGTCCGGCTACCCGCCCGTAACTTGACAAGTGAACAGCATCCTCGTGATCCGGATCACAGGGTTAGGCCCCCACCTCCCTTGAGCCGCAAGGAGATCACACGATGCTGCCCTGGAAGCGAGTGCTCAGACCCGTCGCCGCACTCCTCCTCACCGCCGCCGTCGCCGTCGTACCGGCCGCCGCGGCCAGCGCCTCCGACTCCGCCGCCCCCACCTCCGGCTGGAACGACTACTCCTGCAAGCCCTCCGCCGCCCACCCCCGCCCCGTCGTCCTCGTCCACGGCACCCTCGGCAACTCGGTCGACAACTGGCTCGGCCTCGCGCCCTACCTGACGAGCCGCGGATACTGCGTCTACTCCCTCGACTACGGCCAGCTCCCCGGTGTCCCCCTCTTCCACGGCCTGGGCCCCATCGACAAGTCGGCCGAGCAGCTGTCGGCCTTCGTCGACAAGGTGCTCGCCGCGACCGGAGCCGCGAAGGCCGACCTGGTCGGACACTCCCAGGGCGGCATGATGCCCCGCTACTACCTCAGGTTCCTCGGCGGAGCGGCCAGGATCGGCGCCCTCGTCGGCCTCGCCCCCGACAACCACGGCACCGACCTGGACAGCCTCACCCACCTGCTGCCCTACTTCCCCGGTGCCGAGGACCTGCTCAAGGCCACCACCCCCGGCCTCGCCGACCAGATCACCGGCTCCGCCTTCCTCACCAAGCTGAACACCGGCGGCGACACCGTCCCCGGAGTGCGCTACACCGTCATCTCCACCAAGTACGACGAGGTCGCCACCCCCTGGCGCACCCAGTACCTGGGCGGCTCCGACGTACGCAACGTCCTGCTCCAGGACCTGTGCCCGCTCGACCTCTCCGAGCACCTCGCGATCGCCCTGTTCGACCGGATCGCCTTCCACGAGGTGGCCAACGCCCTCGACCCGGCCCACGCCACCGCCACCACCTGCGCCTCGGCCTTCAGCTGAGCCTCCGCCGGGGCCTGTCCGGCCTGAGCCGCCGGACGGGCCCCGGAACCCGTGGGGGCGATCCGAAGCTAGCCCGGAGAAGCCGGGAAGTCCGCTGCCGGGGGCGGTCGGAGAAGATCCTTATGCTCCGCTTAAGGGTGCCCTCAGACTCCGCTCAGGCGGACGGCACCGTGGATAGCGTTCCACGACGACCGGCACGGACAGCACCGCCACGGAACCGCTCCGGCCGGCCCGCACCGAGGATTCGCCGGCCACCTCTTCCCGGACGGCATCGCCGTCCGTCCCGATGCGCACGGCACGGGCGTCGGACGGCGGCTGCTGCGCTTCGCCGACGCACACGCGCGTGCCCTGGGCGGCCCGTACGACCGGATCCACTACCGCAAGCGACTGCGCTGAGGCGTCCCGGGCGTCAGCCGTCGGGCCACCAGGTGCGGGCGATGTCCTTGCGCACCTCGGGGCGTCCCACCGGGCGCTCTTCCGCCTCTTCGCGGATCCGGCGGGTGTCCGTCCTCTTCAGGGGCTTGTGCACGGTCACACGGCGCATGGCTGCCTCCTTCGAGCCCACCGGGTTCCGCGGTGTCACGGGGGCAGACCCTTTCGGCGAGACTTCCTCATCGGTGCCGGGTTGTCAGTGGCGTCTGTCACTCTTCGGGAATGACGAGCAAGAGCAGGTACACGGTTGCGGTTGCCCCGGAAGTGGACTGGGATGCGCAGGCCGCCGCCTTCGACGACGAACCGGACCACGGCCTGCGTGCTCCGGAGGTCCGCGCGGCCTGGTCGGACCGGCTCCGCGCCTGGCTCCCGGAGCCCGCCGCCGACGTCCTCGACCTCGGCTGCGGAACCGGCAGCCTGTCACTCCTCGCCGCCGAACAGGGGCACCGGGTGACGGGAGTCGACCGGTCCCCCGCGATGGCGGAGCGGGCCCGCACCAAGCTCGCCGGGCGCAGCGCGCGGATCCTGTGCGGGGACGCCACCGCCCCGCCCGTGGCACCGCGGTCCTTCGACGTGGTCCTCGTCCGGCATGTCCTGTGGGCGCTGCCGGACCCCGCCGGGGTGCTGCGGCACTGGCGGGACCTGCTGCGCCCCGGCGGCCGGTTCGTCCTGGTCGAGGGTGTGTGGGGGACCCTCGCCCCGGTCGGCATACCGGCCGCCCGGCTCACCGCCCACCTCGCACCCCTCACCCGGGACGTACGCGTGGAGCGGCTGTCCGAGGACTCCCCGCTGTGGGGCAAGGACGTGGCCGACGAGCGGTACGCGGTGGTGGCCACCGTGTGACCGCGCCGGGGCGGCCGGGCCCGTCAGGCCAGCAGCTCCGCGAAGCCGCCGGCGCGGGCCAGCGCCTCCAGCGCGTCGAGCGCGGCCACCGCGGCGGCCGCGGCCTGCGGGTCCCGCCGGGCGAGCCCGCTCTCGGCGAACTCGTCCTCGTCCAGCCGCCGTACGTCCCGCCCGTCCGCGGAGCGCCACAGGTCCAGGTCGAGGTCCTCCACGACCAGCTCCGGCCCGGACCGCACCGCGGGGCGCGTGATGTCGCAGTACCAGCCCTTGACCGGGCCGTCCGCCGCGCGCACCTCCTTCACCGAGTACCACCGGCTGCGCCAGTAGTACTCGGTGAACACATCACCCGGCTCGAAGCGCACGAACCCGAAGTCACGGACGCCCGCCCCCGCCCAGGCGGCGCGCACGGCGATCCGGTCGCCGTCGTCCCGGAGCAGCTCCGCCGGGTAACGGATCTTCGTCCGGCCCGCCTTGACCAGGACGACCTCCAACCGGGCCGCCGGCTCAGCCGAGTTCGCGGACATAACGCACCTCCTGCGCGCAGACCTGGTACCCGAGCCACTTGTTGATCGCGATCATGGGGTCGTTGCCGGTGTCGTTGCCCGTGAAGGCCTCGGTGACACCGGCCGCGCGGGCCCGGTGCAGGGAATGGATCTTGGCGAGTCTGGCCAGGCCGCGACCGCGGTGGGCGCGGGCGGTGCCGGTCATGGCCGTGGAGTAGCGGCCGTCGCCGTCCGTGTAGGCCACGGTGAAGGCGACCGGCCGGCCGTCGACACAGGCGGCCGTGGTCAGTTCCCGGTCCAGCAGCGGGTGGCTCCAGGTCTCCGCGACCCAGGCGTCGTAGTCCGTGAACGCGTAGTCCACATCACTCGGTTCGTCCCGTGTCGTCTCCGCGTCCAGCTCGAACAGCGGCCGGGGGTCGTCCGCGAAGGCCGCGGCCGTCCGCAGTTCCACACCCGGCGGGATCTCCGGGAGCGGGGGCAGGGTGCCGTGCGCCAGGTCGAGCCGGAGGAAGTGCGCGGTACGGCCCCGCCGGTAGCCGCGCCGCTCGGCGAAGGCCCGGTTCGCCGGCTCGTCCAGCGCCCAGGCGAACAGCCGGGTCGCGCCCAGGTCCGCCAGGTACTCCTCGGCGGCCTCGGCCAGCAGCCGGCCGGCCCCGCGGTGCGTCCGGTCCGGGCGGACGTAGATGTTCAGGGCGCCCTGGCCCGGTTCGCGGCTGTCGTGGATCAGGTGGACCTGAGCCGTGCCGATGATCTCGCCGTCCTCCTCCGCGACGAGCGGCCGGAAACGGGCGTCGGGGTGGATGCGGGCCGCCGTGTGCCGGACGGAGTCCGGGGTGAACAGGATGTACGGGAGAGCGAGTCGGCGGACGCGCGCGAAGCCTTCGGTGTCGGCGGGGAGGTCGGGGCGCAGGGCGCGGACGAGCACTGTCATGATGAGGCACCGTACGGGTGGCGAGGCCGGGCTGCCTCTTATTTTCCGCCCGGTGCGGGACAATCGGCCCCGTGAGCCTGAAGATCCGCATCGATGACAGCGCGCCCCCGTACGAGCAGGTGCGGGCGCAGATTTCCGAGCAGGCACGGTCCGGGGTGCTCCCGGTGGGGTACCGGCTGCCGACCGTACGGGGGCTGGCCGAGTCCCTGGGGCTCGCGGTGAACACGGTGGCCAAGGCGTACCGGGCGCTGGAGGGCGACGGGGTGATCGAGACGCGGGGGCGCAACGGCACGTTCGTGGCCGCCGCCGGTTCGGCCGCCGTGCGTGAGGCCTCCCTGGCCGCACAGGCGTACGCCGACCGGGTGCGGCGGCTGGGGCTGGACGAGGCGGCGGCCCTGGACGCGGTGCGGGACGCCCTGCGGGCGGCCTACCGGGACTAGGGCCTGTCGTTCGGACCGGGGCGGGATCAGCCCCGTTTCGCCGGCTCCGGTGTCCGGGTCACCCGCAGGCCCGCCCGGTGGGCCGAGCGGGCGAAGGCGACCGCGTCCTGGACCGCCGCGCCCCCGGGGTCGTTGTTGAAGTACGCGTGGACGTCCTCCCCGGCGGACCAGGTCGTCGCGATGCGGTCCACCCAGGTGTCCAGAGAGCGGCGGCCGTAGCGCGGCCAGGGCTGGGCGCGGCCCTGGTGGAAGCGGACGTAGCCCCAGTCGGCGGTGCGCCACAGCGGGGTGACCGGGCGGGCCAGGACGTCCGCCCAGCACAGGGCCGCGCCACGGGACGACAGCACCTCGCGCACCTCACCCGTCCACCAGGACTCGTGCCGGGGCTCCACCGCGACCCGCGTTCCGGGCGGGAAACAGGCCAGGCAGGCGTCCAGCAGCGACGGGTCGGCGCGCAGGGTCGGCGGCAGCTGGAGGAGGACCGGGCCCAGGCGGTCGCCGAGGCCCGCCGCGTGCGTCATCAGGCGGTGCACCGGCTCCTCGGGGTCCTTCAGCCGCTTGATGTGGGTGAGGTACCGGCTGGCCTTGACCGCGACCACGAACTCCGGCGGGACGCGCCCGCGCCAGGCGGCGAAGGTGTCGTACGACGGCAGCCGGTAGAACGCGTTGTTGATCTCCACGGTCGCGAACAGCCGGGTGTACTCCTCCAGCCACAGCCGCGTCGGCACCCCGGCCGGGTAGACGAGCTCCCGCCAGTCCTTGTACTGCCACCCCGACGTGCCGACGAACAGCGTCATACCCTCATGAAAGCACCTACAGGTACAGGCCCGCGTCCGCGCCTTCCCGCGCGCCCGGCACCGAGGTCGGCGTGGTGCCCCGGCGCAGCGCGTACAGCTCGGCCAGGGTCGCGCCGTCCCGGCCCACGCCCTGCTCGGTGCCCAGCCAGTTCACCGCCTCGGGGCGGGTCAGCGGGCCCACCTCGATGCGGGCCAGGCAGCGGCCGGGGCGGACCACGGCCGGGTGCAGCCGCTCCAGGTCCTCGTTGGTGGTGACGCCGACCAGCACGTTGCGGCCCTGGCCGAGCAGGCCGTCGGTCAGGTTCAGCAGCCGGGACAGGGCCTGGCCCGCGGTGTGCCGGGCCTCGCCGCGGATCAGCTCGTCGCAGTCCTCCAGCAGCAGCAGACGCCAGCGGCCCTTGCCGGCGCCGTCGTCCTCGCCGATCGCGATGTCCATCAGATAGCCGACGTCGGAGAAGAGCCGCTCCGGGTCCAGGACGCAGTCGACCTGGCACCAGTCCCGCCAGGACCGGGCCAGGGTGCGCAGGGCGGAGGTCTTGCCGGTGCCCGGCGGCCCGTGGAGCAGCAGCAGCCGGCCGGCGATGTCCTGCGGGGTCGTCTTCATCAGACGGTCCATGGCCTCCGCCACCGGCGCCGTGTAGTTGGGCCGGACCTCCTCCCAGGTGCCGGCGGAGATCTGCCGGGTGGTGCGGTGCGGGCCGCGCCTGGGGGAGACGTACCAGAACCCCATCGTCACGTTCTCCGGCTGCGGTTCCGGCTCGTCGGCCGCGCCGTCCGTGGCCCGGTCGAGGATCTGCTGGGCCAGTTCGGCGCTGGTCGCGGTGACCGTGACGTCCGCGCCCCGGTTCCAGCGGGAGACCAGCAGGGTCCAGCCGTCGCCCTCGGCGAGGGTCGCGCTGCGGTCGTCGTCGCGGGCGACCCGCAGCACCCGGGCGCCCTCCGGCAGCAGGGTCACGCCCGAGCGCACCCGGTCGATGTTCGCCGCGTGCGAGTACGGCTGCTCGCCCGTCGCGAAGCGGCCGAGGAACAGCGCGTCGACGACGTCGGACGGCGAGTCGGAGTCGTCGACGTGGAGCCGGATCGGCAGAGCGTCGTGTGGGTTCGCAGACATGCCGCCATGATCCGGCACGGATGCGCTCCGCGCATGGCATTTCCACCGCCGGAGCGCGGTTCTTCCGCCGCCGTCCGTCACAAGGGAGTTGGCGAGGCGTCAACAGATATGACATGCACACGCAATACATGAGCGGTGAACGTTCCGGGCCGATTCTGTTGAGATGTCAAAAGTCTTGGCATGAACACTTCCTGTCAACACGCGTAGCTGCTACCAAAGTTGAGGCAGAGATCCTGCTAAAGGGAGGTTCCATGAGACGTTCCCGACTTACCGGATTCGTGACCTCGCTCCTCCTCGCCGCCGGCCTCGGTCTCACCGGGGCCGCTTCGGCGCACGCCTCCTCGACGGCCGCGGCCGGTGGCTACGTGGCACTCGGCGACTCCTACTCCTCCGGGGTGGGCGCCGGCAGCTACATCAGCACCAGCGGCAGCTGCGACCGCAGCACCAAGGCGTACCCGTACCTGTGGAACGCCGCCCACAGCCCCTCCTCGTTCGCCTTCAACGCCTGTTCCGGCGCCACGACGGACGACGTGCTCGCGAGCCAGCTGGGCTCGCTGAACTCCGCCACCTCGCTGGTGTCCCTCACCGTGGGCGGCAACGACGCCGGCTTCGCCGACGTCATGACCACCTGCGTGACCAGCTCCGACAGCACGTGCCTGTCCCGCATCAACACCGCGAAGGCGTACGTCGCCAACACGCTCCCCGGCAAGCTGGACACCGTCTACAACGCGATCAGCGCCAAAGCCCCGTCCGCCCGCGTCGTCGTCATCGGCTATCCCCGCTTCTACCTGCTCGGCCAGTCGTGCCTCGGACTCTCGGAGACCAAGCGGTCCGCGATCAACGACGCCGCCGACTACATCGACGCCGCCATCAAGGCCCGCGCCACCGCCCACAACTTCGTCTTCGGCGACGTCCGCACCACGTTCAGCGGCCACGAGATCTGCTCCAGCAGTTCCTGGCTGCACAGCGTCAACTGGCTCGACATCGGCGAGTCGTACCACCCGACCGCGTCCGGCCACTCCGGCGGCTACCTGCCGGTGTTCACCAACGCGGCCTGACCCGTGCGGGCTCGCCTGCGGCTGAATACTCCGGGCCGGTTCCCGGTGGACTCCCTCAGGGCGAGCCGGACGAAGAGGCGGAGGCCCCGGGCGACGGGGTCTCCGCCTCCGTCGTACACGTGAAGGAGAACGGCACCGAGTCCGACGTCGCCCGCACCGGGGCGCGCACCTCCACACCGATCTCGTTCCCGACCGTCCCGCTCTCCGCACGGGTGCTCACGGTCACCTGCTGCTGCCGGGTGCGCGGGCCGCCCGCCGGGAACGGCAGCGTCCTCCACCCGGGGTCCGGCACCGATCCGTGCGCCGGCACCCACCGGTACTCCACCTGCGCCGGCAGCCGCCCCACCGTGAACGCGGCCGTGAACGCGGGCGCCTCGGCGGCCGGCGGCGGACACGCCCCCGCGTACGCCGTGTGCGCGCCGGTCACCGTCACGTGCACCGACTGCGCCGGCGCGCTGCTCGCCGAAGGACTGCCGCGCGTCGGCGAGGCGGCTTTGGTGTCCGTGCCCGTGCTGCCGCCCGGCGTGGGGGAATGCGCGCCGCGGCTCACCCGGCCGGCGCCCGGGACGCCGCTGCCCCGCCTGCTCCCGTCGTCGCGGTGCAGCAGTACGTACGTCAGTCCGGCCAGCGCCAGGACGACCGCGAGGACACCCGCGACCAGCACGGCGGCGGACCGGCGGCCGCGTTCGGGCCGCCCGTCCGGCGCGGCGGCCGTGGTGCCCGGGCCCGGATACCCGGTGGGCAGCGGCGCCGGCGGGGTGCGGGACGGCTCCGGCGAACGCGCCGGCACCGACGGCGCGTACGACGACCCCGCGCCCGCGGTCCCCGTACGCGCCGCGCCGCCCGCCGCGATCAGCCGCAGCTCGCGCTCCGCCTGCCCGGCCGCCGGCCGCTCGGCCGGGTCCTTCTGCAGCAGCCCGCGGATCACGGGCGCGAGCGGCCCGGCCCACCGCGGCGGCGGCAACTCCTCGTCCACCACGGCCCGCAGCGTGCTGAGCGGGGTGTCCTGCCGGAACGGCGACACGCCCTCGACGGCCGCGTACAGCAGCACGCCCAGCGACCACAGGTCCGACTCCGGGCCCGGTGTCCGCCCCAACGCCCGCTCCGGCGCCAGGAACTCGGGCGAACCGACCACCTCGCCCGTCATGGTCAGCGCCGCGCTGCCCTCCACCGTGGCGATCCCGAAGTCGGTCAGCACCACCCGGCCGTCGTTCGCGAGCAGCACGTTGGCCGGCTTCACGTCCCGGTGCAGCACCCCGGCGGCGTGCGCGGCGCGCAGCGCGGACAGCACCTCGGCGCCGATGTGCGCGGCCCGCCGCGGCGGCAGCGGACCCTCCGCCTCCAACTGGTCGGCGAGCGACAGCCCGCGCACCAGCTCCAGCACGATCCACGGCCGACCGCCCTCCACCGCCACGTCGTACACCGTCACCACGTTGCGGTTCGCGACCCGGGCCGCCGCCCACGCCTCCCGCTCCAGGCGCGCGTACAGCCGCTCCACCTCGGGGCCGGGCAGCCCCGCCGGCGCCCGCACCTCCTTGACCGCCACCTCGCGGTGCAGCACCTCGTCCCGGGCACGCCACACGGTGCCCATGCCGCCCGCGCCCAGCGGGGCCAGCAGGCGGTAGCGACCCGCGATCACACGTTGCGGGACCGGCTCCTCGGACACGGGCGCCCCCAAGGCATCTCGCGCGAATTCTCCACAAAAGTAGCTCAGCCCAGCGCGGATGCCGCCCCCTTGAGCACCAGTCCCGTGCCCAGCGCCAGCACGACCAGCGCCGACACCAGCGGCAGGGTCCGGCGCACCAGGGCGGCCAGGGGGTGCGCGCTCCAGCCCGGACGCCGTTCCATGACCCGGGCCGCCCCCGCGCCCAGCCGTACGACGGCGAACCCGGCGGCGGTGAGGGTCAGCGCGAGCCCCGCCCCGTACGCCACGACGAGCAGCAGTCCGAACCACGCCTTGCCGAGCGCGGCGGCGCCGACCAGTACGACCACGGCGGACGGGCTGGGCACCAGCCCGCCGGCGAACCCCAGCAGGATCGTGCCGCGGACGGTGGGCGCGACGGAGTGCGTGTGGGTGTGCCCGCCATGCGTGTGGGTGTGACCCCCGTGGCTGTGGGTGTGGCCCCCATGGGTGTGCTCACCATGGGTGTGCTCTCCACCGGCGTGCTCTCCATGGTCGTCCGTGTGCGTGTGGGCGTGCTCACCATGGGGGTGCTCGCCACGGGTGTCCTCCCCATGGTGATGATGGTGGTGGTCGGTGCCGTGGCCGGCCCCCACGGCCGCCAACTCCCGCCGTTCGGCATGGCCGTGGACCGCGACGGCCGGCCGTACGCGGTTGTGCCAGGCCCGGCGCACCAGGGTGACACCCGCCGCCAGCACCAGGACGCCGCTGGCGATGCCCAGCCAGGAGATCACCGCCGGTGCGGCGGCGGAGCCGGCCGTGACGAGCAGGCCCAGGGCGACCACGCCCAGGGTGTGGGTCACGGTGACCGAGGCGGCCAGCGGCAGCACGTCCCGCGGCCGGGCCCGGCCCCCGCGCGCCGCCGCCGTCGCGGCCATCAGGGTCTTGCCGTGGCCCGGGGCCAGGGCGTGCATCGCACCCAGGGCGACCGCGATGAGCAGCGCCACGGCGGCGAACCCGGCCGTGAGGTCCTGCCGGGCCACGAGGTCGTCCAGGGCCCGGGTCCAGCGGTCGGCCCCCCGGGGCAGCACGCCGGCGCCCGGGGCCGCCTGCCGCTGCGCGTCCGCCGCCAGCGCCGGGCCGCCGGGCCGCACCCGCACCGAGGCCGTGCCGGTGTCGGCGGGGGAGGACAGCAAGTCCTTGGGATAGGAGGTCAGTTCCCGCGAGACCGACTCCTTCGGCACGTCCGTCGCGGTGAGCGTCATCCGGTCGCCGCGCGCCGTGATCTCACGCCAGCCGGGTCCGCCGGTGGCACCCGCACTGTGGAAGCCGAGGGTCATGGTGCCCGTGCGGGGCAGCGCGGCGGTCAGCCGGCACTCCACGCGCAGGGTGTCGAGACCGGCCTGGCCCGGGCGCAGGCGCGCGCTGCCACGGGCGGCCGTGAGGGTGGCCGTACGCCCGTCGACGGTGAGGGCGCTGTCGGCGGCGGCCCGCGCGCAGCGCTGCCGGGCCCACGCGTCCAGCCCCAGCCGTTCGATGCCGGGCTTGGCCTGGGTGGCCGGGATCTCGGCCAGGTCCTCCACATGGTCGACGCGGAGCTGTCCGGGAGCGGCGACCAGGCCGTCGTAGCGGTTGACGGTGAAGTTGCCGAGGGGGTGCGCGCCGGCGGGGCCGGCCGGGAGGAGCGCCAGGGCGCACCCGGCGAGCAGCGCGTACAGCAGACGGGGCTTCACCGGGTTCCCTCCAGCGCCTCGCGGGCCCGCGAGGCGCCCAGCGGGGAGAAGCCGGGGTTCAGCTTCAGGGCCGCGGTGAGCGAGGCACGGCCGGCCGCCCGGTGGCCGGTGGCCAGCTCGATCATGCCGCGGTGGTAGCGGAAGACCGCGCTGCGGTAGCCGGTGGCGGCGGCCCGGCGGGCGTAGGGCAGGGCTTCGGCGTCACGGCCGTTGACGTGCAGCGCCCAGGCGAGGGCGTCGGCGGTGTGCACGGTGTGCCGGCGGGCCCACTCGGCGCGGGCCGCGCGCAGGGCGGCCCGCTTGTCGCCGTGGTCGGCGGCGGCCAGCGCGGTGTCCAGGTCGGCATTGACGCCGTTGGCACGGGCCAGCGCGATCCAGGCGTCGACCAGCGCGTACTGCTGGCGGGCCCGCGCCCGGTCGCCGGCCGCGCCCCGCGCCTCGTACAGCTCGCCCAGGGCGACCAGCGGGCCGGGCAGCGGAGCGCGGGCCACCACCGTCTCCATGTCCTTGACGGCCGCGGTCCGGTCACCGCTCGCCGCCCGCGCGCGGGCCCGGCCCTCCAGCGCCGGGAGGTAGCCGTCGTCGGCGGCCAGGGCGCGGGCGTAGTAGGTGAGCGCCGTGCGCTGGTCGCCCTGGTTCCAGGCGAGCTGGCCGAGCTGGGTGGCCACGTACGCGGTGTCGCCCGGCGAGGCGGCCGCGGTCAGCGCCTGCTCCAGGACGCGGCGCGCCGTGCGCACGTCCCCGCGCAGCTCCTGCACGTAGGCGTACCGGGTGAAGACCGGTACGCCCGGCTTGCGCGCGTCGGCGGTCCGCGCCGCCTTCGCCGCGTCGGCGTACCGGCCGAGTTCGACCAGGGCGTCGATCCGGGAGGACAGCGCGCGCTCGCTGTACGGGTTGTGCCGCAGGGCCGCGTCCGCGAAGGACAGGGCGCCGTGGAAGTCGTGCCGGGCGGCGGCGAGGGCGGCGCGGCCGGCCAGGGCCTGGTCGTTGCCGGGCGCCAGCGCGAGGGAGCGCCGCAGCGCCTGCTCCGCCTGCGGGTACCGGGACGGGTCGCCCTTGGTCCGCGCCTGCTCGACGTAGGCCAGGCCGAGGGTGGCCCAGCCGCCGTGGTCCTTCGGCTGGGCCCGCAGGTGCGTCTGGAGCGCGGTGATGCTCGCGTCCAGGTTCCCGCCGCTCAGCACCCCGGGATCCACGGCGCCGGCCGCGACCGGCACGGACGTCTGCCCCCGGTCCGCGCCGAGCGCGATCGCACCGCCGGTCAGGGCGACCGCCAGCAGCGAGGCGGCCACGACGAGCTGGGCGCCGCCCCGCCACAGCCGCCGGACCGAACCGGCCCGCCGTACGGCCGCGACCCGCTCGTCGCCCCCGGCCTCCTGCCCGACGGCCGGGCCGCCCCCGGTACCGCCCCCGGTGCCGCCCCGCTCGTCGGGGCCGGAGGCCGCGGGTGCCGGTGCGGTCGGCTCCGGCCGGGGCCCGCCGCCCGTGCTCACCTGCTGCTGCGCGTCCTGCTCGTCGTCCTGCCCGCGCGGGCCCATGCCTGCTCCTCCGTCGGTCGTGTGGAAGGCGCGGCCCGCCGTGGGGGAGGGGGGAATCACGGGCCGCGCCGGTCTGGGGTGGGTGCGGGATCTAGTACGGGCGCTGCATGCGCCGGCGCCACCACGCGAAGGCGGTGCCGAGCAGCAGGATCCCGGCCGCGCCGGAGGCCGCCGAGGCGGCGATCAGCGTGGTGTTCCCGGAGCCGCCGGAGGCGGACCCGGCCGGCTGGAGGGCGTCCCCGAGCTGGCTGCGCACGTCCGCCCCCGCCGTCGTGCCCTTGGCGAGCCGGCCGCGCGAACCGGCCGTGGGCTGGGCGACGTAAGGGAAGTAGCTCTCGAACTTCTTGTCGTTCTTGTCGACCGCGTCACCCAGGTCGTTCTTGGAGCCGACCAGTTCGCCCTCGACGACCTGCAGCGACGCGTCGATCACGTCGTCGCCCAGCCGCCGGCCGTTCGGGAAGCCCGCGTTGTCGCCGTCCAGCACGCCCAGTCGCTTCGGGTGCATGCTCGGCTTGATCGAGGTGTTGAGCCGCAGCTCCTCCGAAGGCGTCACGTGCGGCGGCTGGTTGAGCCCCTTGACGCCCTTGAGGAAGACGTCGACCAGGTCGTTGCGCGGCTCCGCCGGTGCCTTGATCTTGTAGATGGACTCGATCAGCTTGGGCAGCTCGGGGTTGGTGACGTTCTTCAGGAACTGCGCGTCGTACGCGGGCTGCGAGGCGTTGAACCTGTCCTTGTCCTTCTGCGGGTTGACGACCTCGTTGACCAGCGGGTTGCCCAGCCGTGAGACCTGGCTGTAGTAACCCTGCGCGTTGCGGCGCTGCGCGGTCGACCAGATGCCGACGACCGGCTGGTGGGACGACTCGCGGATCAGGTCGTTCGGCACCTGCAGGGCGATCGTGTTGACGTTGTAGCCCTTGAGGGTGTCCCGGCCGACCTCGGTGAGGTTCCCGCCGTACAGCAGGTCGAAGACGCGCAGGTCCGCGAAGAACGGGTCGTCCGCCTGGCCGGCGAAGGTCGCGGCACCGCCCGCCGTCTTGTACACCGCCTGCGCGCGCAGCTTGCCGTAGTCCGGCATGGACGCCTTGCCGACGTTCGACGGCGCCACCGGCACGTCGTCGGCCAGCTTGGTCTTCGACATCTCGTGCCCGTGCCTGAGCTTGATGAGGTCGATGTCGTACGTCTGGGTGAGGTTGAGGTCGGGATCGTCCAGGCTGGTGACCGGACCGGTGTTGTAGAGGAACGTGTTGCCGTTCTTCGTGTGGGTCTTGAAGGTGTAGCGGAACACCAACTCGCCCTGCGCGTCACCGTTGCTGTCGATGTGCAGGTCGTACTGGGCGTCGTCGGCGAACGTGTAGAAGTTCGGTCCGCCGGCCGGTTCCTCGAACGGGATCCAGTTCGCCACGATCGTCGTCGTGTCGGGCTTGTCCGGGCTGACGAAGGCGTACAGGTCGGTGTTGTCGTACTGCGGGGTGCCCGAGATCAGCGGGGCCTCGCGGTGGGAGGACGCGAAGGCCGCCCCGGGTGCCAGGGCGGCGGCGCCGGCGGCCGCGAGCCCGCCGGCGGCCAGCGCGCCGCAGATGAGCGTGACCAGTCCGGTGCGTCCCGTGCCGCGCCCGGAGGACGCCCTCCCGGAGAGGGCGCCCCTGGAGAAGAGAGGTGTCATGCCGTCCGTCCTCAGTGCCGACTTGCTTGTGACGGACGGGTATACGGAGCAGACCCGCGTATCGGTTTGGTCGGCGGCGAAAAACTTTTTCCCGGTCCGGGACCCGCGTTTTCGGCCCGCCGATCCGTAACCCCTCGGGGAGGTGTGTCTCGGTGCGGATGCGCGGTGCGCGAGGAAGAGCCGGCTGCGGCCACGGTGAGGGGGCCCGGATGCAGGCGGACGAGTTGCTGGTGCTCGTGGCGGGCGGCGACCAGCGGGCCTTCGAGGAGCTGTACGCCTTGGTGTCCGGCCCGGTGTACGGGCTGGTGCGCCGGGTGGTGCGGGACCCCGCCCAGTCCGAGGAGGTCGCCCAGGAGGTGCTGCTCGAACTGTGGCGCTCCGCCGCCCGGTTCGACCCCGGCCGGGGCAGCGCCCTGTCCTGGATCCTCACCCTCGCCCACCGCCGCGCCGTCGACCGGGTGCGCAGCGCCCGCGCGGCCGGGGAACGCGAGCAGCGCGAGGCCCTGCGGGCCGGCGGACCCGCGTTCGACCAGGTCGCCGAGGAGGTCGAGGCCGGCCTGGAACGCGAGTGGGTGCGCCGCTGCCTGAACCGGCTCACGGCCCTGCAACGCCAGTCCGTGACCCTCGCCTACTACGACGGGTACACCTACCGTGAGGTGGCCGAGCGGCTGTCGCTGCCGCTGGGCACGGTCAAGACGCGGATGCGCGACGGGCTCACCCGGCTGCGCCAGTGCCTGGGAGGCGCCGTATGAGCATCCTCGGCAGACTGCCGCGCCGCGAGGACCTGCACTCCCTGGCCGCGCCCTACGCGCTCGACGCCCTCGAACCGGGCGAGCGGCGCCGCTTCGAGAAGCACCTGGCGGGCTGCGACCGCTGCGCCGCCGAGGTGCGGGACCTGGCCGAGGACGCGGTCCGGCTCGCCTGGTCCACGGCGGCGCCCGCGCCCGCCGCGCTGCGCGACCGGGTCCTGTCCGCCGTCCGCAGCACCCCGCAGGAGCCGGCACCGGCCCGCGGCCGGGCGGCCGCGCGGGCGCAGGCGCCCGGCCGGGAGCGCGCACCGCTGCTGCCGCCGCACGTCTGGGGCACCCAGCCGCCGCCGGGACGCGCCCGCACCTCCCGCAGGCGGCCCCTGTTCGCCCCGTTCGCCACGGTCACCGCCGCCGCGGCCCTCGTCGTGGCCTCCCTCTTCGCGGTCCAGGCGCACCGCACCGAGGACCGGCTCGCGGCCGAACGGACCCGGGCACGTGAGATCGCCCACGTTCTGGCCGCTCCCGACGCCCGCGCGGCGAGCAGCGAGGACACCCGGGGCCGCAGTATCGGAGTGATCGCTTCCGCCTCCGAGCGGGAGGCCGTCGTCACCCTCAGCGGATACGGCACCCCGTCCGGTGGACGGGTACACCAGCTCTGGCTCATGCGTCCCCGGGCACAACCGCGCTCCCTGGGCCTCCTCGCGGGCGACACGCCCCTGGTCGCCAGGGGAGTCGACACCTCCTCGACGTCACTCGCCGTAACCGTCGAGCCTGACGGAGGATCAGCACAGCCCACCGGCCAGCCCATTGTCCAACTCACCCTGAAATCGGTCGGATTCGGAGAGTAGTCAAAGAGGGATGGTCAACCCCCTTACAGGGAAGGTGAATCCTGTGGCCGGGATACACGCGTGCCCCGGTGGGGCGATAGGGTTACCCTGCCCGGGCCGGGTGGACTCGTACGGGTGGGGAGTGACATGGAACAGATAACAGTGCGCAGCAGGGCGAGGGTCCCTGCGATCACCTGCGGGAGCACCGCGACCAGTTCGCGGCTCGACCGCCATCTGTCGGTACTGGCCGGTCCGGCCATACCGCAGCGGGAGACGGTCGAGGCGACGTCGCTGATGCGTGAACTGACGGCGCGTGACTCCGTGCACCAGCGCAGCGACCGGGGCACGCGGATCGGCCGCGTCTCGCTCTTCGCGCCCCTGCGCCGACTGCGCCGTTCGCTGTTCGGCGGTCACTGACCGCACCGCAGGGCCCCTGACCCCCGAGCAGGGGCGCCCGCGCTCAGGCCACCACACCGTCCCGGCGCAGTGCTGCGATCTCGTCGTCCGTCATCCCCACGGCACGCAGCAGCGCTCCGGTGTGCTGCCCGAGTGCGGGCACATCGCCCATCCGCGCCTCGTCCCCGCCCGGCAGCGTGAGGGGAGGCAGCAGCGCCTTCAGCGGCCCCACCGGTGAACCCACCTGACGCCACCGGTCCCGGGCCGCCAGCTGCGGATGCTCCGCCAGCTCGTGCAGATCCCGCAGCCGCGCACAGGCGATGCCCGCCTTCTCCAGCCGGGCCAGCGCCTCGTCGGCCGTCAGCACCGCCAGCGCCCCGGCGACCAGGGCGTCCGTCCGCTCCCGGTGCGCCACCCGCGCGGCATTCGTCGCGTACGCCGGGTCCGTGCCCAGTTCCGGGCGGCCCATGACCTGCTCGGCCAGCCGCCGCCACTCGCGGTCGTTCTGCACCGACAGCAGCACCCGCCCGCCGTCCGCGGTCGGATAGGCGTCGTACGGCGCGATCACCGCGTGCGCCAGGCCGGTGCGGGCCGGCGGTTCGCCGCCGTGCAGCGCGTGGTGCAGCGGATGGCCCATCCACTCGGCGAGCGCCTCCAGCATGGACACCTCCACCGGCCCGCCCCGCCCGGTCGTGCCGCGCCGCACGAGCGCGGCCAGCACACCGGAGAACGCGTACATGGCCGCCGCGATGTCCGCCGCCGGGATGCCCGCCTTCACCGGCTGCTCCGGCGTCCCGGTCACCGACACCAGCCCCGCCTCGCACTGCACGAGCATGTCGTACGCCCGCTTGTCCGAGTACGGCCCCGAGCCGCCGTAGCCCGAGATGTCCACGGCGATCAGCCGGGGGTGCCGGGCGCACAGGGTGGCCGCGTCCAGGCCGAGCCGGGCCGCGGCGCCGTGCGCCAGGTTCTGCACGAACACGTCCGCGTCCGCCACCAGCCGCCGTACGGCCTCCAGGCCACGCGGGTCCTTCAGGTCCAGCGCGAGGGACTCCTTGCCCCGGTTGCACCACACGAAGTGCGAGGCCAGACCGCGGGCCGCCGTGTCGTAGCCGCGTGCGAAGTCACCGCCGTCGACCCGCTCCACCTTGATGACGCGGGCGCCCAGATCGGCGAGCTGCCGGGTCGCGAAGGGCGCGGACACGGCCTGCTCGACGGCGACGACGGTGATGCCCTCCAGGGGCAGCGGGAGGTGATCCATGGGGTGGATGATCTCCCCTGACCGGCGGCTTTGTCAGCAGTGCGGGTTCACTCGGCCCGTGCGTACCTGCCCACCGCGAGCGGCAGGAACAGGGCGATCAGGGCCAGGCTCCACAGCAGCGACCCGGCGACCGGGTGGGCCACCGGCCAGGCGGCGCCCTCCGGGACGGGCGCGTTGCCGAAGAGGTCGCGCAGGGCGGTGGTCACCGCGCTGATCGGGTTCCACTCGGCGAGCGCGCGCAGCCAGCCCGGCAGGCCGTCCGTCGGGATGTACGCGTTCGACAGCAGCGGCAGCACGAAGGAGGAGGCGCCGAGCTGTCCGGCGGCGTCCTCGCTGCGGGACAGCAGGCCCAGGAGGATCCCGGCGCAGGTGCAGGCGAACCGGAAGAGCAGCAGCAGCCCCACCGCCCCGACGGCCCCGGCGAGCGACCCCTCGATCCGCCAGCCCACCGCGAGCGCGGTCAGCAGCAGCGGCACCGTCCCGGCGGCCGTGACGACGAGGTCCGCGACGGCCTGCCCGAGGGGAACGGCGGACCGGCTCACCGGCATCGTGCGGAACCGGTCCATGACGCCCCGGTGGGTGTCCTGGGCGGCCTGGAACATGCCGGTCATCAGCCCGCCGGCGGCCGTCGCGGCGAGCAGCCCGGGCACCAGGAAGGAGCGGTACTCGCGGCCGGGCATCGCCAGCGCGCTGCCGAAGACGTAGCCGAAGAAGAGCAGCATGTTGACCGGCATCAGCTGGGTCAGGACCGCCAGTCCCGGGTTGTTGCGGACCCGGCGCAGCTGCCGGCCCGTCATCGCCAGTCCGTCGTACGCGAACGCGCTCATGCGGCAAGCTCCTCTGTGTCGGCGGACTCACCGGTGAGCCGCAGGAAGACGTCGTCGAGGGTGGGCGGCCGGATGCCCGCGTCCAGCAACGGCACGCCGGCCGCGTCCAGTTCGCGCACCAGGCGGGGCAGGGTGAGCGTCGGGTCGGTGGTGACCGCGCCGACCGCGTTCCGCTCGCGGTCGCACACCGGCTCCCGGCCGGTGAGCCGGTCGAGCACGGCCGCCGCCCGCGCCAGCGCGCCGGCGTCCGCGACCACCGCCTCCACCTGCGAGCCGACGAGCGCCTTGAGCGTGGCGGGCGAGCCGGTGTGGGCGACCCGGCCCCGGTCCACCAGGGCGATGTCGTCGGCGAGCTGGTCGGCCTCCTCCAGGTACTGCGTGGTCAGCAGCACCGTCGTGCCGTCCGCCGTCAGCTCGCGCACGGCCTGCCAGATGCGGGCGCGGCTGGCCGGGTCGAGTCCGGTGGTCGGCTCGTCCAGGAAGAGCACGTCGGGACGGCGGACCAGGCTCGCGGCCAGGTCCAGCCTGCGCCGCATCCCGCCGGAGTACGCCGACGCCCTCCGGTCCGCCGCCTCGGTCAGGCCGAAGCGCTCCAGCAGCTCGTCGGCCCGGGCGGCCGGCCCGCGCACCCGGTGCAGCCGGGCGAACAGCCGCAGGTTCTCCCGGCCGGTGAGGTCCCCGTCGACCGAGGCGTACTGCCCGGTGACGCCGATCCGGCGGCGCACGGCCGCGGCCTCCCGCACGAGGTCGTGCCCGGCGATCCGCGCCGAGCCGCCGTCCGGGCGCAGCAGCGTGGTCAGCAGCCGCACCGCGGTCGTCTTCCCCGCCCCGTTCGGCCCCAGCAGCCCGCAGACCGTGCCCTCGGCGACGGCCAGATCCAGCCCGCGCAGGGCGGGCACAGCGCCGAAGCGTTTCTCCAGACCCTCACTAAGTACAGCGTACGTAGTAGTCATGCCGGGACCATACCGCACTACGTACGCTGTACGTAACTAGGATGGTGGTCGAGGTGATGTCGATGGCAGTCCGAGGGGCCGTCCCCGAAGTGATCTGGGCGCGCCCCGAGCGCACCGGCCGGGGCCCGCGACCGGCGTACACGCGGGACGACATCGCCGCCGCCGCGGTCCGGATCGCCGACGCGCAGGGGCTCGACGCGGTGTCGATGCGGCACGTCGCGGCCGAACTGGGCTGCGGCACCATGTCGCTGTACAACTACGTCCCCCGCAAGGAGGACCTGTACGAGCTGATGGTGGACGCGGTCAGCGCGGAGCACGCCGCGTGGGAGCCGAGCGGGGACTGGCGGGCCGACATGCGCCGCGTGGCCGGGCAGACGCGTGAGCTGATGCACCGGCATCCCTGGCTGCCGCGCCTGATGTCCCCCGTGTACGGCTTCAGCCCGAACGCCCTGCGCTACCTGGAGCACTGCCTGGCCTGCCTGGACCCGCTGGACGAGGCCTACGGCACCAAGCTGGAGCTGCTCGCGATGCTCAACGGCGTCGTGACGACGTACGTCCGCAACGAACTCGACACCGCTGAGCGGGCCCGTGCCCTGCCGTGGTCGCAGGACGAGGAGAACGCGGTCCGCATCGCCTACCTGGGCCGCCGGATCGCCTCCGGCGCCTACCCGCGCATGGCGGCGGCGTTCGCCGAGGACCCGGGGCCGATCGATCTGGAGGCGGTCTTCGAACGGGCGGTGGGGCGGGTCATCGACGCGTTCGCGCCGCGCTGACCGGGCACCCGCGAGAGCGGCCTTTCCCTCACCGACAAGGAGTGGCGGAGCCGGTGGACCACGAGCGCGTTCGGCGCCAACTCGACATGATCGCAGGGGTTCTGGAGGCCGCCCGGGCCGCCGGCGTCCCGCTCTGGCTGCGCGGCGGCTGGGCCATGGACTTCTTCCTGGGCGAGGTCACCCGGGAGCACGGGGACATCGACTGGTTCGCCTGGGCGAAGGACGCGGCACCGCTCGCGGGCATCCTGGTCCGGCTGGGCCACACCCCGGTGCCCGGGCCGCCCGCCGGCCTCCAGCTGGACTTCGTGAAGGACGGCCTGGAGAGCAGCTTCACCCTCGTCGACACGGACGCGGCGGGCCGGGTGACCGTCGCCGGCGGCCCCTGGGCGGGCACGCCCTGGCCGGACGGGCTGCTCGGCACGGAGCCGGGCCGCATCGGCGCGCTGGAGGCGCCCATCGTCGATCCGCGCGTCCAGATCGAGATCAAGCGCATGATGCCGGTCTGGGACCCCTCCCGGCCCCGCCGGGCCAAGGACGCCGAGGACATCGCCCGGCTGGAGGCCGCGCTGCGCCGGGGGACGGCGGGCTAGAGCAGCGCGAACTGCCCGTCCGGACCCTCCTCGAGGTGGTCGAGGACCGAGGCGGGGCGGCGGGACGGCTCCGGCACCGGCAGGACGCCCGCCCGCCGCAGGTCGGCCGCCGTGACCGGTGCCGTCACCTCCGACCCGGCCCGCGGCGCCCGCGCGTCCGCCAGCAGGGCGAGGACCGTGATCAGCTCCAGCAGCTCCGAGGTCCACGCCTGCGGCCAGGCCGCCGGGCGGATCGCGGCCAGGGTGCCCGGCTCGGCCGGTGCGGTGCGGGCCGCGAACCAGCTCTCCAGGACCCGGGCCCCGGCCACCTCGTAGTCCCAGGCCTCGGGCGGGACGGGCGAGACACGGCCCTCGTCCAGGTACAGGGACTCCTCGTCCCGGTCGTAGCGCAGGCCGACGGGCCGGCTCGGCAGGGGCGCGCGGACGTACGGGCGCCGGCCGCCGGGCAGCTTGGGGCGCTCGCCGTCGCGGAGCATCAGCCACAGCGTCCGGCGGCCCTCGTCCACGCCGGCCGCCCACAGGACAGGGTCCTCGGTGAGCGGGACGGTGAGGTCGGGGCGGACCGCCGCCAGGATCCAGGCCAGCACGTCGGACGCCGAGGGGCGGGCGCCCAGCCGCGCCGACAGATGGTCCAGCAGGCCGGGGGCCAGGTTGGGCTCCGTGCCGCCGGGGCGGCGGTACAGCGGGCGGACGCGGCCGGAGCGCAGCACCGGCGGGTGCGAGGTCGCCAGCAGCGGGTTGTCGGCGTCGCCCGTCTCCACGGTGAACACCTGCCGGGCGTCCGCCACCCGCCACAGCTCCGGACGGGCCGCGTCCAGCAGCCGGTGGTCCGGGATCAGCCACTGCTCGTCGAAGGCGGCGGCCAGGACCCGCACCGGCTCCGCACAGGGCCCCTCGGCACGCGAGAGCCGCTCCGTACCGGTGGACTGCCCGGGCAGCTGCGCCACCGCCGACCGGAGCGTACGGGCGCGGGTCGCCTCGAACAGGCGCTCCCGGTCCGGTCCCTCGGCCCTCAGCAGGGCGTCCCAGCGGGCCCTGAGCGAGGCCGCGTCGGGTGCCAGCGGCCAGGCGCGGCCCGGCCGCAACGGTGCAACGGACCACGGCATGAGGTCCGCCAGCGGCGGAGCGTCGTCGTGCGTCACGTCGGGCATGGTACGGCAGCGCCCCGAAGGGCCGCGGGGAACCGCGCGACCGGCCGCGACGGGTCCCGCGGCAGGCCGCCGGCCCCGCCCGGCCGGACCGGCGGAGCGCTCACGCGTCCAGGGTGACCGTGAACGAGAAGCGGTCCCCCCGGTAGTGGATGACCGCCACGTCCAGCACCCGTCCATCGGTGTCGTACGTCACGCCCGTGTAGTGCAGGATCGGGCTGAGCAACGGGACTTCGAGCAGCCGGGCCGTCTCCGGGTCGGCGAGCCGGGCCTCCACGGTGTCCGTGATCCGGCTGATGTCCGCCTTCACCAGGTCCCGCAGTACCTTGGTCATCGGCCAGCGGACCAGGTCCTCCGGGTCGATGTGCTCGGCCAGTTCGGGACGGATGTGGTTGACGGCGTGGTTGGTCGGCTCGCCGGTCTTCTCGTCGCTGCGCAGGCGGTGGTACGCCGCCACCTCCGCGAGGTCCGGGAAGTGCTCGGCGAGCCCGGCCGGCACCGGCACCCGGCCGTGGCCGAGCAGTTCGGTCGTCATCCCGGACTGCTGGGCCACGATCGCGTCCACCGAGCCGAGCAGCCGGACCGGGGCGCCGCGCCGGACGTCGGGTTCGATGAACGTGCCGCGCCGCCGGTGCCGGCTGATCAGGCCCTCGTCCTCCAGCTCCTTCAGGGCCTGCCGCATGGTCAGCACGCTCACCCCGTAGTGCTCGGCCAGTTGTTCCTCGGTGGGCAGGCGCAGCGGGTCCCGGGGCGAGCGGCCCAGTATCGAGGCGCGCAGCGACTGCGACACCTGGTACCACAGCGGCAGCTTGCGGTTCAGGACGATCGAATCCGGAGCGAAGGAGGTCACGCGGCTATCCGTACCTGGCGGAGAACGTTCGGCGCAACGGTGGCGGTCACGCCCGGAAGTGGCGTTCCAGCCCCTGCCACACGTCGTCGTAGCGCTGCTGGAGGTGCTCGGCGCCGGCCGCGTGCGGGGTGAGGGTCACCGGCCAGCGGGTCTCGAACATGAAGGCCAGCCCGTCACCGATCTTCTGCGGCCGCAGCTCGGCCGCGCTCGCCCGGTCGAAGGTCTCCCGGTCCGGGCCGTGCGCCGACATCATGTTGTGCAGCGAGCCGCCGCCGGGCACGAAGCCCTCCGCCTTCGCGTCGTACGCGCCCTCGATCAGGCCCATGTACTCGCTCATCACGTTCCGGTGGAAGTACGGCGGCCGGAAGGTGTCCTCGCCCACCAGCCAGCGCGGTGCGAACACCACGAAGTCGACGCCGGCCAGACCGGGGGTGTCCGACGGGGAGGTCAGCACGGTGAAGATGGACGGGTCGGGGTGGTCGTAGGAGATGGTGCCGATCACATTGAACCGGCGCAGGTCGTAGACGTACGGCACATAGTTGCCGTGCCAGGCGACCACATCCAGGGGGCTGTGGTCGTAGGTGGCCGTCCAGAGGTTGCCGCAGAACTTGTTCACCACCTCAACCGGACCCTCGACGTCCTCGTACGCCGCGACCGGCGCCCGGAAGTCCCGGGGATTCGCGAGCCCGTTGGCGCCGATCGGGCCGAGGTCGGGCAGCCGGAACGGCGCCCCGTAGTTCTCGCAGACGTAACCCCGGGCGGTCGGGCTCTGCCCGCCGTCGGACGCAGTGTCCAGCAGCTCCACACGGAAGCGCACCCCGCGCGGGATCAGCGCGACCTGGGCCGGTTCCACATGGAGCCGGCCGAACTCGGTGTGCAGCAGCAGTCCGCCCCGCTCCGGCACGATGAGCAGCTCCCCGTCGGCGTCGGAGAACACCCGCTCCATCGAGGCGTTGGCGTGGTACAGGTGCACGGCCATGCCGGCGCGCTGGGTCGCGTCGCCGTTGCCGCCCAGGGTCCACAGACCGCCCAGGAAGTCGGTGCCGGCCGGGGGCTCGGGCAGCGGGTTCCAGCGCAGCCGGTTGGGGTCGGGCACGGTCTCGGTGAAGGGGGCCGTACGCAGCGCGCCGTTGGCGGTGCGGGTGAACGCCGGGTGCGCGGCCGACGGGCGGACGCGGTACAGCCAGGAGCGGCGGTTGTGCGCCCGCGGCTCGGTGAACGCCGTACCGCTCAGCTGCTCGGCGTACAGGCCGAGCGGCGCGCGCTGCGGCGAGTTGCGGCCCTCGGGCAGGGCGCCCGGCACCGCCTCCGAGGCGTGTTCGTTGCCGAACCCGGTCAGGTACGTCAGCCCCTCGGCGGTCTTCCGCGCGTCCCCGCTCATGCTCGCTCCCTCGCGTTCCCGATTCCTATGCAACACCGTAGGAATCAGCGGGGGTCCGCGCAAGAGGGTTCCGGGTCCTCCCCCGTAGGTAGGGGCGGAACCAGACCTGAGGGGGATCCGGGGTGCCCGGCCGCTGTTCTACGCTCCCGCTCATGTCGTGGACGAAGTGGAAGCGTGGACCGCTCGCCGCGCTCGCGGTGTGCGTCCTGCTGCCGTTCGGAGCGGCGGCCTGCACCGCCGGCGGGGCGCACGGGCGGACGGTGTCCCCCTCACCCGTGGGGCAGGTGCTGGACGAGACGGACGACACCGGCCGGAACCTGCGGGAGGTGCCCCCGAAGAACGCCCCCCAGGTCGGCATGGAGGTCACCCCCGACCCGGCCGGCGGCTGGGACGTCCGGCTGGCCTTCCGGCACTTCCGGTGCTCAGCGCCGGGCGCGCGGCCGGCGGCGGCCACCGGCCACGGCTTCGCCCGTCTGTTCGTGGACGGCCACGGCATCGCCCGGCTGCACGGCCCCGCGTACCACGTGGCCGCCGGCGTCGTCCCGCACGGCACCCACGAGGTCACCGCGCGCCTGTACGCCGACGACGGCACGGTCTGGGCCGTCCGCGGCAAGCCGGTCGAGAGCACCGCCGACATCACGGTCTCCGACGCGGAGGCGCACGCACCGGATCCGCCGGCCGCGACCGCGTCCCCCGCGGCGGACGGATGACCACCGCCGGAGGGTGAGCACCGCCGGCGGGTGAGGCCGCCCGCCACCCGTTCCCGTGAGTGAGTGCGCCGGCCGTCCGGCCCCGTACTGGGGGGAGAGGTTCACCGGACCGCGGCGGAAAGGCATCATGAAGCCCGTGCCCCACGCGACATCGCTCCGCCGCGCGCCCGTCCAGCGGCGCAGCGCCGAACGCCTGACCAGGATCCTGGACGCCTGCGCCGAACTCCTCGACGAGGTCGGCTACGACGCCCTGAGCACGCGCGCGGTCGCCGAGCGCGCCCAAGTCCCCATCGGCTCGGTCTACCGCTTCTTCGGCAACAAGCGGCAGATGGCCGACGCCCTCGCCCAGCGCAACCTGGAGCGGTA
Organism: Streptomyces sp. NRRL S-1022; assembly: GCF_000720135.1. Lineage (GTDB taxonomy): Bacteria > Actinomycetota > Actinomycetes > Streptomycetales > Streptomycetaceae > Streptomyces. The sequence goes on from NZ_JOIU01000025.1 coordinate 86,034, forward strand.
CGTCGAGCGCGTCACCGAGCGGCTGAAGGAGGCCGGCCAGGGGGACTGGCGGGCCGCCATGGACGCCGTCCTCGACGAGTACCTCGCCATGAAGCGCACCGCACCCGGCTTCTCCCTGGTCGACTTCGGCAACCAGATACCGGTCGGCGTCCGGCAGGCCGAGCCCAACACCCGGGTCGCCGACCGGCTCATCCAGCTGCTCTCCGGCTACCTGGGCCGCACCCCGGACGAGGAGCTGGGCCGCGTCTTCCTGGTCGCCGTGGAGACCGCGGACACCCTGGTCCAACTGGCCTTCCGGGTCGATCCCGAGGGCGACGAGGCGATCATCCGGGAGACCCGGGAGCTGCTGCGGGCGTATCTGGGGCGGGTGCTCGACTAGGCGGGGCCGGCCGAGGGGAATCCGGCGAGGGTCTCCCCTCCGTGCATACCGGTCGGTATGCTCACCCCGAGCCTGCCCGCCCGTGCGGCCCGGGCGACCCGCCGCCGACCCCACCGGGAGGACCCGTGTCCCGCACCGCCCTGCGAATCTGCCCCCTGTGCGAGGCCACCTGCGGGCTGACCCTCACCGTCGAGGGCACCCGCGTCACCGGCGCCCGCGGTGACCGGGACGACGTCTTCAGCAAGGGGTTCATCTGCCCCAAGGGCGCCGCCTTCGGCGCCGTCGACGGCGACCCCGACCGGCTGCGCACCCCGCTCGTCCGGGAGAACGGCACCCTGCGCGAGGCCACCTGGGAGGAGGCCTTCGACGCGGTCGCCGCCGGCCTGCGCCCGGTCGTCGAGCGGTACGGCCCCGACGCCGTCGGCGTGGTCCTCGGCAACCCCAACGTGCACACCATGGCCGGCGGCCTCTACCCGCCCGTCCTGGTCGGCGCCCTGCGCACCCGGAGCCTGTTCACCGCCTCCACGGTCGACCAGATGCCCAAGCACGTCTCCAGCGGGCTGCTGTTCGGCGACGCGAACGCGATACCGGTGCCGGACCTCGACCGCACCGACCACCTGCTGCTCCTCGGCGCCAACCCGCTGGAGTCCAACGGCAGTCTGTGCACCGCCCCCGACTTCCCCGGCCGGCTCAAGGCCCTCAAGGCCCGCGGCGGACGCCTCACCGTCGTGGACCCGCGCCGCACCCGCACCGCCGCGCTCGCCGACCGGCACCTCGCGATCCGCCCCGGCACCGACGCCCTGCTGCTCGCCGCGATGGTCCACACCCTCTTCGCCGAGGACCTCGTCGACCTGGGGCACCTCGCCCCGCACGTCCAGGGGCTCGCCGAACTCCGGGACGCACTGGGCGACTTCACCCCCGATGCCGTGGCCCCCGCCTGCGACCTGGACGCCGAGGACATCCGCGCCCTGGCCCGCGACCTGGCCGCCGCCCCCACCGCCGCCGTCTACGCCCGCATCGGCAGCTGCACCGTCCCGCACGGCACCCTGGCCAGCTGGCTGGTCGACGTCCTCAACGTCCTCACCGGCAACCTGGACCGCCCCGGCGGCGCCCTCTTCCCGCAGGCCGCCACCGACCGGACGCCCCGCCCGGCGGGCCCCGGCCGCGGCTTCGCCCTCGGCCGCTGGCACTCCCGGGTGAGCAAGCACCCCGAAGCCAAGGGCGAGTTGCCGCTCTCCGCGCTCGCCGAGGAGATCGACACCGCGACCGCCGAGGGCACCCCGGTGCGCGCCCTGATCGCCATCGCCGCCAATCCCGTGCTCTCCGCACCCGACGGCGACCGCCTCGACAAGGCCCTCCGATCGCTGGACTTCATGGTCAGCGTCGACCCGTACCTGAACGAGACCTCCCGCCACGCCCACGTCGTACTGCCGCCGCCCCCGCCCGCGCAGAGCCCGCACCACGACTTCGCCTTCAACACCCTCGCCGTGCGCAACCAGGTCCGCTACAGCCGCCCCGCCGTCCCGCTGGAGCCCGGCCGCATGGCGGAGAGCGAGATCCTCGCCCGGCTGGTCCTGGCGGTGAGCGGCATGCACGGCACCGACCCGGCCGCCGTCGACGCGATGGTCATCGACCAGACCCTGGCCAAGGCGGTACGGGACGAGCACTCGCCGGTGTCCGGCCGCGACCCGCGCGAGCTGGCCGCCCGGCTCACCGGGGACAACGGCCCCGAGCGGCGGCTGGACCTGATGCTGCGCCTCGGCCCGTACGGCGACGGCTTCGGCGCCCGGCCCGACGGGCTGAGCCTGGCCAGGCTGCTCGACCACCCGCACGGCATCGACCTCGGCCCGCTGCGCCCGCGCCTGCCGCAGCCGCTGAAGACCCGCAGCGGCAAGGTGGAGCTGCTGCCCGAGCCGATCGCCGGCGACCTGCCCCGGCTCCGCGCGGCCCTGCGCGAGCGCCCCGCGGGCCTGGTCCTGGTCGGCCGCCGCCATCTGCGCTCCAACAACAGCTGGATGCACAACGTGCCCGCCCTCACCGGCGGCAGCAACCGCTGCACCGTGCACATCCATCCCGAGGACGCCGCCCGCCTCGGTGTCCGGGACGGCGCGGACGTACGGGTCAAGGGCGCCGGGGGAGAGGTGGTGGCCCCCGCCGAGGTCACCGACGGCATCCGGCCCGGGGTGGTGAGCCTGCCGCACGGCTGGGGCCACGACCGTTCCGGCACCCGGCTGAGCCACGCCGCCACCGTCCCCGGCGTCAACGTCAACCAGCTGCTCGACGGCAGCCTGCTCGACCCGCTCTCGGGCAACGCGGTGCTCAACGGCGTCCCCGTGGAGCTCACCGCCGTCGTAGCACTGCCGTGACCTGGAGTTTTGCGCTTATTGCTCGGGCGTCAACCACTTGTTAACGCCGTTTGAACGGACCTAACGTCATCGCACCGCCGACCCCCAGGTGGGATGTTCAAGGGCGAACGTTAGGTATCCACTCATGCTGACCATCCTCGGCTTCGCCATGATCGCGACCTTCCTGGTCCTGATCATGATGAAGAAGATGTCGCCGATCGCGGCGCTCGTGCTCGTCCCCGCGCTGTTCTGCGTGTTCGTGGGCAAGGGCGCCAAGCTCGGCGACTACGTCATCGACGGCGTCACCAACCTCGCCCCCACCGCGGCGATGCTCATGTTCGCGATCGTCTACTTCGGTGTGATGATCGATGTCGGCCTCTTCGACCCGGTCGTGCGGGGCATCCTGAAATTCTGCAAGGCCGATCCGCTGCGCATCGTGGTCGGCACGGCGGTCCTCGCCGCGATCGTCTCCCTGGACGGCGACGGCTCCACCACGTTCATGATCACCGTCTCGGCGATGTACCCGCTGTACAAGCGCCTGAAGATGTCCCTGGTCGTGATGACCGGCGTCGCCGCGATGGCCAACGGCGTGATGAACACCCTGCCCTGGGGCGGCCCGACCGCCCGCGCGGCCACCGCGCTCAAGCTCGACGCCGGCGACATCTTCGTGCCGATGATCCCGGCCCTCGCGACGGGCCTGCTCTTCGTCCTCGGCCTCGCCTACGTCCTCGGCCGCCGCGAGCGGGGGCGGCTCGGTGTGCTCACGCTGGACGAGGTGCTGGTCGAGGAGACCGAGCCCGAAACCGTGCTCGTGGGCGCCGGCTCCGGCGCGGCGGCCCGGCCCGTGGCGGGCTCCGGCCCGGGCGCCGAGGCCGCGGCGGGCTCCGGCTCCGGTGCCGGCGCGTCCGGCGACGCGCCCGCCGACGAGGGCTTCCAGGGCCTCGACCCGGACCGTCCCACCCTGCGCCCCGGGCTCTACTGGTTCAACGCGCTGCTCACGGTCGTCCTGCTCACCGCCATGATCATGGAGTGGCTGCCGATCCCGGTGCTGTTCCTGCTCGGCGCGGCCCTCGCCCTGACCGTCAACTTCCCGCACATGCCGGACCAGCGGGCCCGCGTCGCCGCCCACGCGGAGAACGTCCTCAACGTCTCCGGCATGGTCTTCGCCGCCGCCGTGTTCACGGGCGTCCTCCAGGGCACCGGGATGGTCGACCACATGGCCGAGTGGCTGGTGGGCAACATCCCCGACGGCATGGGCCCGCACATGGCCTTCGTCACCGGCGTGCTGAGCATCCCGCTCACCTACTTCATGTCCAACGACGGCTTCTACTTCGGCATCCTGCCGGTGCTCGCCGAGGCCGGGCAGGCGCACGGCGTGCCCGCGGTGGAGATCGCCCGCGCCTCGATCGTCGGCCAGCCCCTGCACATGTCCAGCCCGCTCGTCCCCGCCGTGTACGTGCTGGTCGGCATGGCCAGGGTCGAGTTCGGCGACCACACCCGCTTCGTGGTCAAGTGGGCCGCGCTCACCTCACTGGTGGTGCTCGGCGCGGGCATCCTGTTCGGCATCATCTGATCACCCGACGGAGGTCGTACCCATGGCGCCCGGTGGGAACCGCGGCTGGCTGCTCCGCCTCGTCATCGCCTTCTCCTTCGCGCAGGGGGCGGTGTCGATGGCCCGGCCCGCCGTCTCCTACCGGGCCCTCGCGCTGGGCGCGGACGAGCGCGCGGTCGGTGTCATCGCCGGTGTGTACGCGCTGCTGCCGCTGTTCGCCGCCGTACCGCTCGGCCGGCGCACCGACCACGGCCGCTGCGCGCCCCTGCTGCCGGCGGGCGTGGTCCTCGTCGCCGGCGGCTGCGCGCTGAGCGGACTCGCCGGCTCGCTGTGGGCGATGGCCCTGTGGAGCGGGGTGATGGGCCTCGGCCACCTGTGCTTCGTGATCGGCGCCCAGTCGCTGGTGGCCCGCCGGTCCGCGCCGCACGAACAGGACCGCAACTTCGGCCACTTCACCATCGGCGCCTCCCTCGGCCAGCTCATCGGCCCGGCCGCCGCGGGCGCGCTCATCGGCGGCCCCGGCATGGCGCACGGCAGCGCGCTCGCCCTCGTGGTGGCGGGCGCGGGCGCGGCCGTCGCGTTCACCTCGCTGTGGCGCATCGAGGACCGTACGGCCGCCGGCTCCCGCCCGGGGCGCGGCGCCCGGGTGCCGGTCGCCGGCATCCTGCGCGCCCGGGGGGTGCCCGCGGGCATGCTGATCAGCCTGTCGGTGCTGTCCGCGACCGACATCCTCACCGCCTACCTCCCGGTGGTCGGCGAGCACCGGGGCATCGCGCCGTCGGTGATCGGCGTCCTGCTCAGCCTCCGGGCCGGCGCCACCATCGCCTGCCGGCTCGTGCTCACCCCGCTGCTGCGGCTGCTCGGCCGGCCCGCGCTGCTCACGGTGACCTGCCTGTCGGCCGCGCTGCTGTGCGCGGGGGTGGCGCTGCCGGTGCCGGTGTGGGGGCTCGGTGCGATGCTCGCGGTCCTCGGTTTCTGCCTCGGCGTGGGCCAGCCGCTGTCGATGACGACGGTGGTGCAGGCGGCCCCCGACGAGGCCCGCTCCACCGCGCTCGCCCTGCGGCTGACCGGCAACCGGCTCGGCCAGGTGGCGGCGCCCGCCAGCGCCGGTCTCGTCGCCGGTCTGGCGGGGGTCGCTGCGCCGTTCGTGATGCTGGGGGCGTTGCTCCTGCTGTCGTCGGGAGTGGCGCTGCGGTCGCCGGGCCGGCCCGCGGGCTCGGCCGGACGGGTGACCGGGAAGGGGCGGAAGCGGCCCGGATTGCGCCGCACGAGCGATCTCTGACGGCGCGTCGGGCGTCGGTGCCGACGGCCTACGGGGTGCATGACGCAGAGTCCAGGCGAAAGAGCGATTTGTATGAAAATCGTCTGAACTTGGAGGATTGCGCATGCCCACCCTGACACTCCCACGCGCCGCCGGCTCTCGCGCGGGCGCCGCAGTCGTCCTCACCGCCCTCGCCGCGGCCGGCGCGTCTTGGGTGGCGGCGCCGGAGGCGGCGGCCCAGGGGGAGAACGGCGACATCCGGATCCACGACGAGCGCCACCTCCGTGGGCCGCTCGTGGGATCGGCCAAGGACGATCCGGTGGTCTGCAGGTTCTATCTCGAAGCCGTCAATTTCGACACGCTCACCGCCGTCGCCTACACCATCACCCCGCAGCCCCCGCTCCCCACCGCCGCCACCGTCACCGGCACCATCGCGCTCGCGGGGGGCGCCGGGCACACCGACCCGCTGGGCCTGTCGGACGGGCAGTACAAGCTCAGCTGGGCCGTGGGCACCCCCGTGGCGCTGAAGGAGAAGGTCTTCCGCGTCAACTGCAAGGACGGACGCCACGAAGGGGACAAGGGCGACAACGGCCCGAACGGGCAGATCGCCGACCACCAGCAGAACGACGGGTCCTGGGGCCAGGGCGGCGACCACGACGGCCCGAAGGGCGGGGTGCACGCGGGCGGCGGCGGCCTCATCGACACGGCCGCCGCGTACTCCCCGGTGGCCGCCGCGGGTGCCGTGGGCCTGATCGCCGTCGGCGGTGTCGTGTACGTCCGGCTGGTCCGCCGGCGGCCCCATGGCGCCGCGTAGGTACCGGCGCAGGCCCTGGTACCGGACCCGCGCCTACCGCCTCGTCAGGACGGCCCTGCTCACGGTCGTCCTGGTGACGGTGGTCTCCCGCTGCGGGGCGGGCGGCGGAGCCGCAGGGCACCGCCCGGACGCCGTGGCCGCCGCCCGGGCCGGCGGGGGCGACCCGGCGCCGCCGCCCCGCCCGCTGCCCCGGTCCCGGCCCACGTCCTTCCGTGTGCGCTCCCTGGGCATCGACGCCCCCGTCACCCCCCTCCGCCTCGACCGGAACCGCCGGCTGGAGACACCGCCCGTCGACACACCCAAGCTGGTCGGCTGGTACCAGGGCGGTCCCACACCGGGCGAGGCCGGCACCGCGATCGCCGTCGGGCACCGTGACACCAGGACCGGTCCCGCCGTCTTCGCCGGGCTCGCCCAGGTCCCGCCCGGCAGGCCCATCGAGGTCGGCCGGGCGGACGGCCGTACCGCCGTGTACTCCGTGGACCGGGTGGAGGTCTACGACAAGGCCGGCTTCCCCGACAAGGAGGTCTACGGCCCGACCGGCCGCCCGGAACTGCGGGTGATCACCTGCGGTGGCCTCTTCAGCCGGCGGACCGGCTACACCAGCAACGTGGTGGTCTACGCCCATCTGACCGCGACCAGGTGACCGGCGGACCGGCCGGCGCGGACCACGTGCCCGCGCCGGCCGGTCCGTTCGCGATGATGTCCCGGAACGTCCGCGGTCCAGGAACGTCTGGCGCCGGAAAACTATCATCGCTAGTTTGTGTGTCCGATGACGCGGACCCGCCCGGGAGGACACAGCATGAAGGCACACGACGGCCTGTACATCGACGGCGCCTGGCGCCCCGCCGAGAGCAGGGACGTGATCGACGTCGTCAACCCCGCCGACGAGCAGGTCATCGCCCGGGTCCCGGCGGGCGGCGCGCTGGACGTCGACACCGCCGTACGGGCCGCGCGCGCCGCCCTGCCCGCCTGGGCCGCCACACCCCCGGCCGAGCGCGCCGCCCGGCTGACCGCCCTCCGGGACGCCCTCGCGGCCCGCAAGGACGAGATCGCCGAGACGGTCACCGCGGAACTGGGCTCGCCCCTCGCGTTCTCGCGGAACGTGCACGCCGCCGTGCCGATCGCCGTCGCCGGCTCCTACGCCGAACTGGCCGCGACCCACGCCTTCGAGGAGAAGGTCGGCAACTCCACCGTCCTGCACGAGCCGATCGGCGTGGTCGGCGCGATCACCCCCTGGAACTACCCCCTGCACCAGATCGTCGCGAAGGTCGCCCCGGCCCTCGCCGCCGGCTGCACGATCGTCCTCAAGCCCGCCGAGGACACCCCGCTCACCGCCCGGCTCTTCGCCGGGGCGGTGCACGAGGCGGGACTGCCCGCGGGCGTGTTCAACCTGGTCACCGGCCTCGGCCCGGTCGCCGGACAGGCCCTCGCCGAGCACCCGGGCGTCGACCTGGTCTCCTTCACCGGCTCCACGGCGGTCGGGCGGCAGATCGGCGCGGTGGCCGGGGCCGCCGTGAAGAAGGTCGCCCTCGAACTGGGCGGCAAGTCCGCCAACGTCATCCTGCCGGGCGCCGATCTCGCCAAGGCGGTCAACGTCGGTGTCGCCAACGTGATGTCCAACTCCGGCCAGACGTGCAGCGCCTGGACCCGGATGCTGGTCCACCGCGAGCGGTATGCCGAGGCCGTCGAGCTGGCAGCCGGCGCCGCCGCGAAGTACGGCGACCGCATCGGCCCCTTGGTCAGCGCCAAGCAGCAGGCCCGGGTGCGCGGTTACATCGAGAAGGGCATCGCCGAGGGCGCCCGGCTGGTCGCCGGCGGCCCCGAAGCCCCGCGGGAGAGGGGCTACTTCGTCAGCCCCACGGTCTTCGCGGACGTGACACCCGAGATGACCATCGCCCAGGAGGAGATCTTCGGACCGGTCCTGTCCATCCTGGGCTACGACGACGAGGAGGACGCCCTGCGCATCGCCAACGGCACGGTGTACGGCCTCGCGGGCGCCGTCTGGGCCGCCGACGAGGCCGACGCGGTGGCCTTCGCCCGCCGCATGGACACCGGCCAGGTCGACATCAACGGCGGCCGGTTCAACCCGCTGGCACCCTTCGGCGGTTACAAGCAGTCCGGTGTCGGCCGCGAACTCGGCGCGCACGGACTCGCCGAGTACCTGCAGACCAAGTCCCTCCAGTTCTAAGGAAGTCCGACTCCCATGGCCGTACGAGCCGCCGTCCTGCCCGCCATCGGCGCCCCGCTGGAGATCACCGCCATCGAGCTGCCCGACCCGGGGCCCGGCCAGGTCCGGGTCCGCCTCGCCGCCGCCGGCGTCTGCCACTCCGACCTGTCCCTGTCCAACGGCACCATGCGGGTGCCGGTACCGGCCGTCCTCGGTCACGAGGGCGCCGGCACGGTCGTCGCCGTCGGGGAGGGCGTCACCCACGTCTCACCCGGCGCCCCCGTGGTCCTCAACTGGGCCCCGTCCTGCGGCACGTGCCACGCCTGCACGCTCGGCGAGGTCTGGCTGTGCGCCAACGCGCTGAACGGCGCCGCGGACGTCTACGCCCGCACGACCGACGGCACCGCACTGCACCCCGGGCTGAACGTGGCCGCGTTCGCCGAGGAGACGGTGGTCGCCGCGTCCTGCGTGCTGCCGCTGCCGGAAGGGGTGCCGCTCGCCGACGCCGCCCTGCTGGGCTGCGCCGTCCTCACCGGGTACGGCGCCGTCCACCACGCGGCGAAGGTCCGCGAGGGCGAGACGGTCGCCGTGTTCGGTGCCGGCGGGGTCGGCCTCGCCACCCTCCAGGCGGCCCGGATCGCCGGCGCGTCCCGCGTCGTCGCGGTCGACGTCTCGCCCGCGAAGGAGGAACTGGCCCGCGCGGCCGGCGCCACGGACTTCGTCCTCGCCTCCGACACCACCCCCCGGGAGATCCGCGCCCTGACCGGCAAGCAGGGCGTCGACGTCGCCGTGGAGTGCGCGGGCCGCGCGGTCAGCATCCGCGCCGCCTGGGACTCCACCCGCCGGGGCGGCCGCACCACGGTCGTCGGCATCGGCGGCAAGGAGGAGCAGGTCACCTTCAACGCCCTGGAGATCTTCCACTGGGGCCGCACCCTGTCCGGCTGCGTCTACGGCAACACCGACCCGGCGCGCGACCTGCCGGTCCTCGCCGAGCACGTGCGCGAGGGCCGACTGGACCTGTCGGTCCTGGTCACCGAGCGGATCGGGCTGGAGGGCATTCCGGCGGCCTTCGAGAACATGCTGGCCGGCAAGGGCGGCCGGGCGCTGGTCCTGTTCTAGCGCCCGCCCCTCGTCCACGGCACCTCGACGGCGGTCTCCGGCCACCTCGTCGCCCTCGCCCCGCCGTCGGGCAAGGTCCTTGCGCGCGGGCCGGGTTCAGCGCAACGCCGTCGGCTCGATGCCCAGCAGGTCGCACAGGGCCCGTTCTCCCGACGGCGTCACCTGCACGGCCCGCTCGGACCCGATCCGCACGCACCACCCGGCGTCCAGCACGTGCCGGCACAGTGCGGCACCGGCCGCCCCGGCGAGGTGGGGCCGCCGTTCGGTCCAGTCGAGGCAGGCGCGGGCGAGCGGGCGGCGCCCGTCGCGTGCGAGGGGAATGCCCGCCGCGCCGAACCACGCCAGCCCCGCGTCCGTCAGCGCGAACCCGGTGTCCTGGCGCAGCAGGCCCCGCTCGGTCAGCGCGTCGGTGATGGTGATGCCGAGCCGTCCGGCCAGGTGGTCGTAGCAGGTACGGCCCCGGGCCATGGCGGCGCCCGCGCTCGACTGCCGCAGGGTGCGCGCGGTCCGCTGCACCGCGGGCGCGGGCACCTGCGCGGCGAGGTCCTCGACGAGCTGCGCCACCCGCGCGCCGGCCAGCCGGACGTACCGGTGCCGGCCCTGCCGTTCCTCGGCGAGCAGGCCGCCGGCCACGAGCTTGCCCAGGTGCTCGCTCAGCGTGGACGCGGCGACCCCGGCGTGCCGGGCCAGCTCACCGGCGCTCCAGGCCCGTCCGTCCAGCAGCGCGAGCAGGCACGCGGCCCGGGTCTCGTCGGCGATCAGCGAGGCGAGCGAGGCGAGACCGGCGGCCCGGGGATCCTTGGTGCGCATGCACCCAGCATGCGGCAGCGGCGCTTCGGCGCCGGCCGAAGTGTCCTCACACGCTCAGCCGTACCTGCTCGTACTGCTGCGCCAGGCCGTCCAGCAGCGCGGTCAGGCCCGTCTCGAAGGCCCGCTCGTCGATCTTCTCCTGCTGTTCGGCGAGGAGGTGGGCCTGGCCGAGGTGGGGGTAGTCGGCGGGGTCGTACGCGCTTTCGTCGTCCACGAAGCCGCCGGCGAAGGAGCCGAGCGCCGAGCCCATGATGAAGTACCGCATCAGGGCGCCGATGGAGGTGGCCTGCGCCGGCGGCCAGCCGGCGTCGACCATCGCGCCGTAGACCGCGTCGGCCAGCCGCAGCGCCGCGGGGCGGCGACCGGGGCCGCGGGCGAGGACCGGGACGATGTTCGGGTGGTCGCGCAGGGCGGCCCGGTAGGAGACGGCCCAGTCGTGCAGCGCGGTCCGCCAGTCCCGGCCGTCCTCGAACATCGACAGGTCGACCAGCGCGCTCACCGAGTCCGCGACCACCTCCAGGATCTCGTCCTTGGTGCGGAAGTGGTTGTAGAGCGAGGGGCCGCTCACTCCCAGCTCCGCGGCGAGCCGGCGGGTGGAGACCGCCGCCAGGCCCTCCCGGTCCACGAGGTCCCGGGCCGTCTCGACGATCCGGTCGGTGCTGAGGAGGGGCTTGCGCGGTCGGGCCATGGCGCACATAGTAGGGCTGCGACTGGAAACTAGCAGTGCTAATTTAAATGTACGGCTTTCAAGGTGTGGGGTGATCTCGTGGTGAACCTGGGGCTCAGCGAGGAGCAGACGGCCGTACGGCGGCTCGCCCGGGACTTCGTGGAGCGCGAGATCGCCCCGCACGTCGTCGCCTGGGACCGCGCCGAGGAGGTGGACCGGGCCATCGTGAAGAAGCTCGGCGAGGTCGGCTTCCTCGGCCTGACCGTCGGCGAGGAGTACGGCGGCTCCGGCGGCGACCACCTCTCCTACTGCCTGGTCACCGAGGAACTGGGCCGCGGCGACTCCTCGGTCCGCGGGATCGTCTCCGTCTCCCTCGGCCTCGTCGCCAAGACGATCGCCGCCTGGGGGAACGAGGAGCAGAAGCGGCGCTGGCTGCCGGGGCTCACCGCGGGCGAGTACGTCGGCTGCTTCGGACTCACCGAGCCCGGCACCGGCTCCGACGCGGGCAACCTCACCACCCGCGCGGTGCGCGACGGCGACGACTACGTGGTGAACGGCACCAAGATGTTCATCACCAACGGCACCTGGGCGGACGTCGTCCTGCTCTTCGCCCGCTCCACCGACGCCCCCGGCCACAAGGGCGTGTCCGCCTTCCTGATCCCCGCCGACACCCCCGGCCTCACCCGCCGCACCATCCACGGCAAGCTCGGCCTGCGCGGCCAGGCCACCGCCGAACTCGTCCTGGAGGACGTGCGTGTGCCCGCCTCGGCGATGCTCGGCGCGGAGGGCAAGGGCTTCTCCGTCGCCATGTCCGCGCTGGCCAAGGGCCGGATGTCGGTGGCCGCCGGCTGTGTCGGGATAGCCCAGGCCGCGCTGGACGCGGCCGTCCGCTACGCCGGTGAGCGGGAGCAGTTCGGGGGGCCCATCGCCCGCCACCAGCTGGTGCAGGAGCTGATCAGCGACATCGCCGTCGACGTGGACGCGGCCCGGCTGCTGACGTGGCGGGTCGCCGACCTGATCGACCGCGGCGAGCCCTTCGCCGTCGAGTCCTCCAAGGCCAAGCTGTTCGCCTCCGAGGCCGCCGTCCGCGCCGCCAACAACGCCCTCCAGGTCTTCGGCGGCTACGGCTACATCGACGAGTACCCCGCCGGCAAGCTCCTGCGCGACGCCCGCGTGATGACCCTCTACGAGGGCACCAGCCAGATCCAGAAGCTGCTCATCGGGCGTTCGCTGACGGGCGTCTCGGCCTTCTGAGTACCTTCCTGAGTATCCCGGCGGATGTGGCGCGGGCCGTGTCCGCCGATGCTCTGTCCATGAGTGACACACCGGTCAAGCAGCAGAGCACGGCCGCTTTCCACGGCCAGGCCGTCGCCTCCTTCGCGGTCGCCATGGCGGCTACCGCCATCGGCATCGCCCGGCTCGACGCCGACGCCTGGGTCCGCGGCTTCCTGGCGATCGCCGTCCTGTACCTGGTCACCTCGGCCTTCACCCTCGCCAAGGTCATCCGGGACCGGCAGGAGGCCGGGCAGCTCGTCAGCCGCGTCGACCAGGCCCGCCTGGAGAAGCTGCTCGCCGACCACGATCCCTTCGAGAAGCTCTGAGCGGCTACGCTAAGCGCCCGCTCACCGTCGGCGGTATGGTGGTGCTCCTGTCACGAGAGGGGCGAGCGAGCGATGAGTACGGCGGAGGAGACGACCGGCGGCGAAGTGGAGCCGTGGGAAGAGGTCACCCCTGACGCGGCCCGGCGGCTGCTCGTCGCCGCCGTGGAGGCCTTCGCCGAGCGTGGTTACCACGCGACGACGACCCGGGACATCGCGGGACGCGCCGGCATGAGCCCGGCCGCGCTCTACATCCACTACAAGACCAAGGAAGAGCTGCTCCACCGGATCAGCCGGATCGGCCACGACAAGGCCCTGGACATCCTGCGCACGGCGGCCCGCCGCGAGGGCAGCGCCACGGAGAGGCTGGCCGACGCCGTCAGCTCCTTCGTCCGCTGGCACGCCGGACGGCGCACCACGGCGCGGGTCGTGCAGTACGAACTCGACGCCCTCGGCCCCGAGGCCCGCGCGGAGATCGTCGCGCTGCGCCAGCAGGTGGACGCAGAGGTGCGCCACATCGTCGAGGACGGCGTGGCCTCCGGGGAGTTCGACGTGCTCGACGTCCAGGGGACCACGCTCGCCGTGCTGTCGCTGTGCATCGACGTGGCCCGCTGGTTCAACGTGAACGGCCCGCGCACCCCCGAGGAGGTCGGCGCGCTCTACGCCGACCTCGTGCTGCGCATGGTCGGGGCCGGGCAGGCCCGCGGGTAGTACCGGGCCCGCAGGGAGTACCGGACCGGACCTACAGGTAGTACCGGGCCACCGACTCCGCCACGCACACCGGCTTGTCGCCGCCCTCGCGCTCCACGGTGAAGGCGACCGTCACCTGCACACCGCCGGTGACGTCCTCCACGCCGGTGATCTTCGCGGTGGCGCGCACCCGGGACCCGACGGGGACGGGGGAGGGGAAGCGGACCTTGTTCGTCCCGTAGTTCACGCCCATCTTCACGCCTTCGACCCGGATGAGCTGCGGCCCGAACAGCGGGAGCAGCGACAGGGTGAGGTAGCCGTGGGCGATGGTCGTCCTGAACGGCCCCGCGGCGGCCTTCTCCGGGTCGACGTGGATCCACTGGTGGTCCCCGGTCGCCTCGGCGAACAGGTCGATCCGCTTCTGGTCGATCTCCAGCCAGTCGGTGTGGCCCAGCTGCTCGCCCACGGCTGCCCGCAGCTCGTCGGGGGAGTTGAAGATCCTCGGTTCTGCCATGTTCCCGGCCCTCTCGCTCGCATCTCTAAGCGACTGCTTAGCATGCTCGGGTCGCGGGGCGATGTCAACGGGCGGCGGGCCGGGCGCGGCGAGCCGTCTCTGTAGGCTCTGAGGGGTGCCCCAGATTCCCGAGAAGATCCACGAGCTGACCGTCGGCCAGTTGTCCGCACGCAGCGGAGCCGCGGTGTCCGCCCTGCACTTCTACGAGTCCAAAGGCCTGATCTCCAGTCGGCGCACCCCCGGCAACCAGCGCCGGTACAGCCGCGACACCCTGCGCCGGGTCGCCTTCGTCCGCGCGGCCCAGCGGGTCGGCATCCCGCTCGCCACGATCCGGGACGCCCTGTCCGAACTGCCCGAGGAACGCACGCCCACCAAGGAGGACTGGGCGCGGCTGTCGAGGCGGTGGCGCTCGGAGCTGGAGGAGCGGATCAGCCAGCTGAACCGTCTGCGCGACCACCTCACCGACTGCATCGGCTGCGGGTGCCTCTCCCTGGAGACGTGCGTCCTGTCCAACCCGGACGACGTCTTCGGCGAACGCCTGACGGGCTCCAGGCTCTTCGCCGAGGGCCGTTGAGGTCTCATCGCCGAGGGCCGCTGAAATCCGGCCACGCAGTGACGGGAGCGACCCCACTCCCGGCCGGCCGCAGGAGGCGGTGCCTCACTGCCCCCCGGTGTCGCGCGCCGGGGCCGGCCGGGCCCCCGTGCGCAGTGCCTCCGTCACCAACTCCGCGTTGGACAGGGCCCGTCGGCCGTCCGGGAGGAGCAGGGTGTCCTCCAGGCCGATCCGGGTGGCCAGGCCCAGACGGGCCGCCAGCCGGAGGACCGGCCAGGTGCCGCCCTCCTCGCCGTGCAGCAGCACCGGCCGGCCGTGCGCCGCGCCCAGCTCCGCCAGCAGCGCCCGGGCCGACGCCTCGGCGGTCGCCGGGTCGGGGTCGGTCACCTCGGCCAGCACCCGCAGTACCCCCGGCCCGAGCGGCGAGGCCGCGAAGCGCCCCGCGCCCCCGGTGCCGGACCAGATGCCCGCCTCCACGGCCACACCCCTGCCGAGCAGCTCCTCGGCGACCTCCTCGGCGCCCGGCTCGTGCCAGTTGACCGAGGCGAAGTCGGGCAGCACCGACCAGGCGCGCACCCGGGCGCGCCGGGCCGCCGGTCCGGGCTCCGCCCAGGCGCCGGTGGTCACCCCGACCGGCACCCGCACCCGCGCCCGTATCGCCTCCAGCGCCGGAGCGAGGACGTGCGGGGACAGACTGTCCCGCCCGCACGGCGTCTTCGGATGGACATGCACCGAGGTGGCCCCGGCCGCCACCGCTGCGGCGGCCGAACGGGCCAGATCCTCCGGGGACATCGGGACGCCCGCGCCGTCGGCGGCCGAGCGGCGCCCGTTGAGACACACCTGCACCATGCTGTCGATGGTGCCCAGTAAGGGGTGCGGCATCCCCTGCGCACCCCCGGCACCGGTACCGGCCCGCCGTTCGGGCCGCACCCGGTGACCTCCGCACCGCTCAGGCCGACATCAGCAGGCGTCCCCGCCCGGCGTATTCGAGGGCCTGTGCGTTCAGGACGGGCCGCGGCACCAGGATCCCGCAGTCCGTGCAGACCGGGCCGGACGACGGCTCGTGGTCCAGGCCGTACCTCCAGACCAGTCGTTCCCCGCCGCAGACCGGGCACGACGAGCCGGGTTCCCGCTCCAGCGCCGCGATCAGCCGGCGCAGCACCTCCGCCAGCGGCTCCTCTGGATGCACCCGCGGGTCGTCGCACCAGGCGACCCCGAAGCCGCCCCAGGTCAGCCGGTGCCAGTCGTCCACGCTGCCCGGCCGGCGCAGCCCGTCGTGCTTCTCCTTCCTGCGTCGCTCGGTGAAGTCGGTCTCGTAGGCGAGCCAGACGTCACGGGCCTCCTCCAGCTCCTCCAGCGCGGCCACGAGCCGCGCCGGATCGGGGGAGCGGTCCTCGGGACCGAAACCCGCCCGGGAGCACAGATGGTCCCAGGTCGCCCGATGCCCGTAAGGGGCGAACTTCTCCAGGCACTTGCGCAGCGAGTACCGCCGCAGCGCCAGATCACAGTCCGGATCGCGTACCTGTCTTGCCAGACTCCGGAAACCGGCCATCGCCCTGCACCTCCGTCACATCTGCATCTGCACCTGTACCCCGGTCACTTCGGCGTCGTCGCACGGACGTCGCCGAATAGACGTATCGACAGGCGATTCGGCTCCATCTCTTCTCCGGATCTCCTTGCGGACTCCGGAAAGTGACGCATGTTCATCTTTGAACGGGGGGATACCGGCGGTAACGTCCGGTCACCCCTGTCGCTAGGAGCTGCCATGCCACGGCGAACCCCACGTACCACCCTTGACAGACTGAGAACGTTCCGCCGACTTCCCGGGTTCCTGAAGACCGCGTCGGTATGCGTCCTCGTCGCCGGTCTTCTCTCCCCGCTCACCCAGACCGCGGTCGCGGCGGCCGGCACCACGGCCGCCGACGACTACTGCGGCGGCCGGTGTTCCGACATCCTCCCGCCCGGCGAGAACGGCAACGCGACGCTCGCCCAGATCCTGCTGAACCAGGCCTTCGGCACCCAGCCCGCGCACGCGGAGGACCAGCTCGGCCCCTACGCCAACCTGGCCGGCGGCTACAAGGGCCTGACCGACGCCACGATCAACACCTTCTTCGACGACTCCTCGTTCGGCGTCCCCGCCGACCAGGTCGCCTCCACCGAGAAGCCGGCCGGCCGCGGCGACGTGACGATCGTCCGCGACAAGAAGACCGGTGTGCCGCACATCACAGGCACCACCCGGTACGGCACCGAGTTCGGCGCCGGGTACGCGGCGGCCGAGGACCGGCTGTGGCTGATGGACGTCTTCCGGCACGTGGGCCGCGGCCGGCTGACCTCCTTCGCCGGCGGCGCCCCCGCCAACCAGGGCCTTGAGCAGCAGTTCTACCGCAACGCGCCCTACACCGAGGCCGACCTCCAGGCGCAGATCGACAGCGCGATCGCCAAGAACGGCGCCCGCGGCCAGCAGGCCCTCGCCGACGTCAACGCCTACCTCGCCGGCGTCAACGCCTACATCGACGCCTCCGACAGCGGCCGCTACTTCCCCGGCGAGTACGTCCTGACCGGTCACAAGGACTCGATCACCAACGCCGGCACCATAGAGCACTTCAAGGTGACCGACCTGGTCGCGCTGGCCTCGGTGATCGGCTCGCTGTTCGGCTCCGGCGGAGGCGGCGAGGTGAACAACGCCGTGTCCCTGCTCGCCGCCCAGGCGAAGTACGGGGTCGAGGAGGGCACCAGGATCTGGGAGTCCTTCCGCGAGCGCAACGACCCCGAGGCCGTCCTCACCGTCCACGACGGCGAGAGCTTCCCCTACGGCGCCAAGCCCGCCGACGCCCAGGGCCGAGCCCTCCCCGACGCCGGCTCGGTCGCCCAGGAACCGCTCGTCTACGACCGTACGGGCAGCGCCGGCACCGCGGCCGCGAAGCGCACCACCGCCACCACCGCGAAGACCGCCCTCGGCTCCGCGCGGCGCGGCATGTCCAACGCCCTCGTGGTGAGCGGCAAGTACACCGCGAGCGGCCACCCGATCGCCGTCTTCGGACCGCAGACCGGCTACTTCGCCCCGCAGCTGCTGATGCTCCAGGAGATCCAGGGCCCCGGCATCAGCGCCCGCGGAGCCTCCTTCGCGGGCCTGAGCATGTACGTCGAACTCGGCCGCGGACAGGACTACTCCTGGAGCGCCACCACCTCCGGCCAGGACATCATCGACACCTACGCGGTCGAGCTGTGCCAGGACGACTACCACTACCTGTACCACGGCACCTGCACGGCCATGGAGAAGATCGAGCAGAAGAACGCCTGGAAGCCGACCACGGCCGACGGCACCGCCGCGGGCTCGTACACCATGCGCGTGTGGCGGACCGCGTACGGGCCGGTGGAGTACCGGGCGACCGTCGGCGGCCGGAAGGTCGCCTACACCACCCTGCGCTCCTCCTACCTGCACGAGGCCGACTCGATCATCGGCTTCCAGATGCTGAACGACCCCGACTACGTCAAGGGTCCGAAGGACTTCCAGAGCGCGGCGCAGCACATCAACTACACCTTCAACTGGTTCTACGCCGACTCCCAGCACACCGCCTACTACAACAGCGGGGACAACCCGGTCCGGGCGAGCGGGGTCGACACCGAGTTCCCGGTGTGGGCCCGGCCGGCGTACGAGTGGCGGAACTGGGACCCGGCCACCAACACCGCCGACTACACCCCGGCCTCCGCGCACCCCAACTCCGTCGACCAGGACTACTACGTCTCCTGGAACAACAAGCAGGCCAAGGACTACACGACCGCGCCCTGGGGCGACGGCTCGGTGCACCGCGGGAACCTGCTGGAGGACCGGGTGAAGAAGCTGGTCGCGGCCGGCGGGGTGACCCGTGCCCGGCTGGTGCAGGCCATGGCGGACGCGGGGCTCGCCGATCTGCGCGCCGAGGACGTGCTGCCGAAGCTGCTCAAGGTGATCGACTCCGCGCCGGTGAGCGACTCCACGGCCGCCGCGGCGGTGACCAGGCTCAAGTCCTGGGTGACCGCCGGTGCCAAGCGCACCGAGACGTCGGCCGGTTCGAAGACCTACGCCGACGCCGACGCGATCCGCATCCTGGACGCCTGGTGGCCGCTGCTGGTCAAGGCGGAGTTCCAGCCGGGCCTCGGCGACGGCCTGTACACCGCCATCACGGACAACCTGCCGGTCGATGAGGCACCGTCCGCCGGCCACGGCCCGACCGGCTCGCACGCCGGCAGCTCCTTCCAGTACGGCTGGTGGAGCTATGTCGACAAGGACATCCGGTCGGTGCTCGGGGAACCGGTCCAGGGACCGCTCGGCCGGAAGTACTGCGGCGACGGCAGCCTCACCGCCTGCCGGGACATCCTGATCGGCACCCTGAAGCAGGCGGCCGGCCTGACCGCCGCCCAGGTCTACCCGGGCGACGACCAGTGCTCGGCCGGCGACCAGTGGTGCGCCGACTCGATCGTCCAGCGCACCCTGGGCGGCATCAAGCACGGCAGGATCAGCTGGCAGAACCGGCCGACGTTCCAGCAGGTCGTGGAGTACACGTCACACAGGTGAGGCACCCACGGTGAAACGGGCGCCGGCTCACGACCGTGGGCCGGCGCCCGCCCGCCGCACGTCAGGCGATCCCGCCCGCCGCCAGCACCAGCCGCGCCAGTTCGGGGTGCACGATGTCGCTGTGCGCCCCGGTCGGCGCGCCCCCGCGCCGGACGACGGCCGCCGCGTCCACGTTCACACAGCCGGACGCGGGCAGGGAGCCGCCGAGGGCCGCCGCCAGGTCCAGGCGGGCGGTGTCCGGGACGGCCTGCACCCCGTCGTGCCCCATGGCCCCCCAGCGCGGCCCGAGCACGGCCGCGATCTCACTGCCCGCGCACGCGCGGTCGTCCCCGGCGAGCCGGGAGGCCAGCGGGTAGAACGTGCCGAGGGCCGCGTCGAAGTGCGAGTAGCAGCACACCAGCGGGCCGTCGACGCGCCGCCGGCCGTCCTTGAGCGCCCCGGACCGGTCCGGGGCGTGCGGCAGCCGGTCCGCGAAGGCGTAGTGCGAGAAGGCCCCCTGGAGCAGCGTCACCGACTTCACCGTGGTCACGCCCGCGGGCAGCCCGCGCAGCGCGAACGCCACCAGCCGGCCGCCGAAGCTGTGGCCGGCCAGGTGCACCCGCACCCCCGGCGCCGCCCCGGCCAGCTGCCCGAGCACCGGCCCGAGACCCCGCTCGCCGACCGTCCCGGCCCGCCGCTTCATCCGGTAGTACGTCGCCTGCCGCAGCAGCTCCTTCGCGCCGTCCCACGGATCGGGCAGGCTGAACCCGGGCGCGCCGCCCTCCGGTCCGAGCGCGGCCAGGGCCTCGGCGAACTGCTCGCACGCCGTCACCGGATCCCCGTCGAACACGGCCGGTTCGCCCTCCTCGTCCGTGTCGGCCGGCCCCGGGTCCCCGTCCGTGTCCAGCAGCAGCCGCACCAGCCCCCCGAACTCGGCCAGCCCCCGGGTGCCGTCCGGCCGTTCGTCCAGCATCCGGGCCAGCTGGTCCAGCACCGGCGCCCGGCCCGGGAAGGCCTCCAGCAGGGCGCGCCGGGAGTCCTTGTCCAGCGCCGGGCGCGGCGCCGCCTCCGCCTCCACGGCCGCCACGGACCTCGGGAAGTCGGGGATCGGCTCGTCGCTGAACCGCATCGACGGCCAGATCACGCCGACGTACCCGAGCCGCGCCCGCGGGGCCAGCTTCGGTACCGGGGCGAAGAAGCGGCGGTACAGGGCGGTCGCGCCCGAGCGGTCGTTGTTCCAGCCGTGCGAGAAGACGATCAGGTCACGGACGCCGTGCTCCGTGACCTGCGCCACCAGCCGGTCGCGTTCGGGGCCGTCCACGTCCCCGTCCGCGTCGAAGGTCAGCTCCCAGTAGGGAGTCACGCTCATCCCAGCATCCGCCATACCAGGCTCCCTCGTCCCCCGGGACACGGTGCGCATCGGTGCGTTTCGCGCGTATCGTCCTGCGGGAACGCGGGGTTGGCCATACGACGCGGCTCACTTGTAGAGGAGATATTCCTTTCGAACCCGCCGGAACGCGGCCAGCTCCTCCTGCCAGGCGCCCGTCACCTCGTCCGGGCCGGCGCCCGCGTCGATCATCGTGCGCACCCGGGCGGAACCGGTGAGCTTGTCGATCCAGTCGTCGGACCGCCAGGCGAAGCCGCTCCACACCTGCCGGGCGGTCACCAGCAGCGCGATCCCGGTGCGTACGGGGTCGTAGGCGGCCCGGTCGGTCACGTGGATCTGCACCCCGCCGACGGTCCTGCCCTGGAACTTGGAGAACGTGGGCGTGAAGTACGCCTCCCGGAACCGCACGCCCGGCAGCCCGAGTTCGCCGGCGGCGGCGGCCCAGCGGCCGTCGACGCCCTCGGCGCCGAGGAGTTCGAAGGGCCGGGTCGTGCCGCGTCCCTCGGAGAGGTTGGTGCCCTCGAACATGCAGGTACCGGAGTACACCAGCGCGGTGTCCGGGGTGGGCATGTTCGGGCTCGGCGGCACCCAGGGCAGACCGGAGGCGTCGTGGAACCAGCCGCGTCGCCAGCCCGACATGCCTACGGTCTCCAGGGCCACCGGCGTGGCCAGGAACTCCCCGTTGAACAGCCGGGCCAGCTCCGCGACGGTCATCCCGTGGGCCTGCGCGATCGGCTGCCGGCCGACGAAGGTGGCGAACTCCCGGTGCAGGACCGGGCCTTGCGCCTCGCGGCCGGTGACCGGGTTGGGGCGGTCCAGGACGACGAAGCGCAGGCCGGCGAGCTGGGCCGCCTCCATGCAGTCGTAGAGGGTCCAGATGTACGTGTAGAAGCGGGCGCCGACGTCCTGGATGTCGAAGACGACCGTGTCGACGCCGGAGGCGGTGAAGACGTCGGCGAGCGGCCGGCCGCTCTTGAGGTACGTGTCGTACACCGGCAGCCCGGTGGCGGGATCGTCGTAGCGGCCCTCGGAACCGCCGGCCTGCGCGGTGCCGCGGAAGCCGTGCTCGGGGCCGAAGACCGCCGTCAGCCGGACGCGCGGGTCCGCGTGCATGACGTCGACGATGTGCCGGGCGTCCCTGGTGATGCCCGTGGGGTTGGTGACGACGCCGACGCGCCGGCCGCTCAGGAGCGCGTAACCGGTGGCCGCGAGTCTTTCGAAGCCGGTGCGGAGGTGCTCGGGGTGTCCGGGCGTGGCTGGGACAGCCGTCATCGTGGCCGATGCGAGAAGGGTCCGTCGGGACAGGTGCATGGGGTCCTCCGGTGAGTGGACACGTGCGGACCGTGCGTGGTGCTCGCGCGGTTCCCCGCGCCCCTAGAGGTTGGGGCAGTCACCCTTTCCTTTACACATACCGACTGGTTAGTCTGAGCCGGCCAGAGCCGACGCGCGCCGCGCGAAAATCGTGTCGAAGGAGACCGATGGTGGATGCCGTGCAGGATGCGGGAGTGGTCGTCACCGGGGCGGGCGGTGGGATCGGGGCCGCGCTGGCCCGGCGGTTCGCCGCCGCGGGAGCCCGGGTCGTGGTGAACGACCTGGACGCCGGGAAGGCAGAGGCGGTGGCCGAGGAGATCGGCGGGACCGCCGTACCCGGCGACGCCTCCGCGATCGTCGCGGAGGCCCGGGAGGCGCTCGGCGGCACGGTGGACGTCTACTGCGCCAACGCCGGCGTCGCCTTCGAGGACGGCGACCTCGACCGCCCGCTGGACGAGCAGACCTGGGCGACGTCCTGGGACGTCAACCTGATGGCCCACGTCCGCGCGGCCCACGCGCTGCTGCCCGACTGGCTGGAGCGGGGCAGCGGACGGTTCGTCTCCACCGTCTCCGCCGCCGGACTGCTGACGATGATCGGCGCGCCCTCCTACAGCGTGACCAAGCACGGCGCCTACGCCTTCGCCGAGTGGCTGTCGCTGACGTACCGCCACCGGGGCGTCAAGGTGCACGCCGTCTGCCCGCAGGGCGTGCGCACCGACATGCTGGCCGCCACCGGCAGCGCGGGCGACCTGGTGCTCCAGCCCACCGCGATCGAGCCGGCGGCCGTGGCCGACGCCCTGTTCCAGGGCATCGAGGACGACCGCTTCCTGATCCTGCCGCATCCCGAGGTCGCCGGCTTCTACCAGGTGCGGGCCGGTGAGCCCGACCGCTGGCTCGCCACCATGAACCACATCCAGCAGAAGTGGGAGGCCGCCCGGTGACCACGTCCCCCTACGCCGCCCGCCCCTGGCTCGCGCTGCTCGACGAGACCCAGCGCGCCCCGCTCGACCCTGCCGACTCGCTCGTGCACGCCCTGCGTGACGCCGTCGCCGCGGCCCCCGACCGCACCTTCCTCGCCTACTTCGACGCCCGGCTCGGCTACCGCGAGGTGGACGAGCTGACCGACGGCGTGGCCGCCCACCTCGTGGCGCGCGGCCTGCGGCGCGGCGACCGGGTCGCCGTCCTGCTGCAGAACTCCCCGCACTTCGTGCTGGCCGTGCTCGGCGCCTGGAAGGCGGGCGCGACCGTCGTCCCGGTCAACCCGATGTACAAGTCGGGCGAGGTGGCGCACGTCCTGCGGGACGGCGAGGTGGCCGCGCTGATCTGCTCCGACCGGGCCTGGGAGACGTACCTGCGGGAGACGGCCGCCGGTTCGCCGGTGCGGATCGCGCTCACCGCGTGCGAGCGGGACTTCCAGACCCGCGACGACCCGCGCGTGCTGGCCTTCGAGCGGCTGCCCCAGGCCCCGGACGCCGACGACCTGGTGACCGTCGCCCGGCAGGGCGGCCGGGGCCCCGAGGACCGGCTGCCGCGCCCCGACGACATCGCCCTGATCAGCTACACCTCGGGCACCAGCGGCACCCCCAAGGGCGCCACCAACACGCACGCCAACATCATGTACAACGCCGAGCGGCAGGCCACCGGGCTCGGCCTGCCCGAGGCGCCCGTCTACTACGCGCTCGCGCCGCTGTTCCACATCACCGGCATGGTCTGCCAGTTCGGCGCCTGTCTCAGCAGCGCCGGCACCCTGGTGCTCACCTACCGCTTCGAGCCCGGTGTCGTCCTGGAGGCCTTCGCCGAGCACCGCCCGCACTACACCGTCGGCCCCTCCACCGCCTACATGGCGCTCGCCGCCCACCCGGACGCCGGCCGCGAGCACTTCGCCTCCTTCGTGAACCTGTCCTCCGGCGGCGCACCCGTGCCGCCGGCCCTGGTGGAGAAGTTCCGGGAGCGCCTGGGACCGTACATCCGCGTCGGCTACGGCCTCACCGAGTGCACCGCCCCCTGCGCCTCCGTCCCGCCCCACCTGGAGGCGCCCGTGGACCCGGTCTCCGGGACGCTGTCCGTGGGCCTGCCCGGCGCCGACACGGTCGTGCGGATCCTGGACGAGCAGGGTGCGGAGGTGCCCCTCGGGGAGCACGGCGAGATCGTCGTCCGCGGACCGCAGGTGGTGCCCGGCTACTGGCGGCGCCCCGACGCCACCGCCGAGACCTTCCCGGACGGCGAGCTGCGCACCGGCGACATCGGCTTCATGGACGAGCAGGGCTGGCTGTACGTCGTCGACCGCAAGAAGGACATGATCAACGCGTCCGGCTTCAAGGTGTGGCCGCGCGAGGTCGAGGACGTCCTGTACACGCACCCCGCGGTGCGCGAAGCGGCCGTGGTCGGCGTGCCGGACGGGTACCGTGGCGAGACCGTCAAGGCCTATATCAGCCTCCGTCCCGGGGCCGAGGCGGACCCGGACGAACTCGCGGTGTACTGCAAGGAGAGACTGGCCGCCTACAAGTACCCGCGGCAGGTGGAGATCCTGCCCGACCTGCCGAAGACGGCGAGTGGGAAGATCCTCCGGCGGGAACTGCGTTCCCGCACCGGACGCGAGTAGCGGCAGACCCGGTCAGCGCAACGGAAAGGCAGGTGGCGGCAGTGCCCAGGACGACGGACGGAGACGGGACGCCCGTCCCGCAGCGGCTGCTGGCCGCCGCCACCCGGCTCTTCGCCGAGCAGGGCTACGACCGCACCTCCGTGCAGGAGATCGTGGAGGCGGCCGGCGTCACCAAGGGGGCGCTGTACCACTACTTCGGCTCCAAGGACGACCTCCTGCACGAGGTGTACGCGCGCGTGCTGCGCCTCCAGCAGGAGCGGCTGGACACCTTCGCCAATGCCGACGAGCCCGTGGAGAAGCGGCTCAGAGGCGCGGCGGCGGACGTCGTCGTCACGACGATCGAGAACCTCGACGACGCGATGATCTTCTTCCGGTCCATGCACCACCTGAGCCCGGAGAAGAACAAGCAGGTCCGCGCCGAGCGCCGGCGCTACCACGAGCGCTTCCGCGCGCTGATCGAGGAGGGCCAGAAGGCCGGCGTCTTCTCCACGGCGACCCCGGCCGACCTGATCGTGGACTACCACTTCGGCTCCGTCCACCACCTGTCGACCTGGTACCGCCCCGACGGCCCGCTGAGCCCCCAGGAGGTGGCCGACCACCTCGCCGACCTGCTGCTGCGGGCCCTGCGTCCGTAGCACGTGGCACGTGGCCCGGCCGGCCGATGGTCGTCCGTCCCCTCGGACTAGCCGATGATCTCCTTGAAGAACAGGACGGCGGAGCCGGCCGTGCCGCCGCCCACGCTCAGCGCGACCGGCCACGGGTTGCCGGCCAGCGCCGCCAGCACCGTGGCGCCGGCCCCGGCCAGGGCGGCCAGCAGAAAGACCAGGGCGGCGCGCTGGGTGAGCAGCGGCCCGTCCCGGTCGGGCCGCGAACGCTCGGACTCGGACACCCCCGCACCCCTCAGCCGACACCGGGGACGGGGGCGCCCACCGGCTCCAGGGGCGGCACGCCGACGCCGTCCCGCTCCGACAGCCGCCACGGGTCCTGCGCGGGCCGGATCAGCGCGAACTCGACCTCGCCGTCCGCGCCCACCCGGACACCGTGCACCGCCGGTTCCGGAAGGCTGTTGTAGTGGAACGGCGTCGAGAAGTAGTAGGCGCCGGTGTCCGGGACGACGACCAGGTCACCGGTCCGCAGCGGCGGCAGCGCACGGTCGCGGGCCAGCAGGTCGCCGGCGAAGCAGGCCGGCCCCGCGACGTCCTGGCGCACGGGCCGGCCCCGCCTGGCCGTGCCGTACCCGTCGTACGCCTCGATCCGCAGCGGCCAGGCGTCGGGGCCGAACACCGTCCGGGTGGCGACCTGTACGCCCGCGTGGGTGACGGCGATCGGCCGGCCCCCCGCGGTCTTGGTGTACTCGACGTACGCGGCCAGGAAGCCGTTCTTCGCCAGGAGCGAGCGGCCGAACTCGGTGACGATCCGGTACCCGCGCCGGAACAGGTCCGGCGCGTGCGTCCGCAGCTGCTCGACGTAGGTGGCGAAGCCGGGCGTGACCTCGTCGTCGGCGAAGTTGACGGGGAGTCCGCCGCCGATGTCGACGCCCTCCACCCGGCCCGGCCCGAAGGCCGCCTCCACCTCGTCCGCGAAGTCCACCGCCTGGGCCACCCCGCGGGCCATGAGGTCGAGGGGGCAGCCCTGGGACCCGGTGTGCGTGTGCACCCAGGTCAGCCACGGGTGCTCGGCGAAGGCCCGGACCAGCCGCTCCCGGTTGCCGGGGTCCGTCAGCGGCACGCCGAACTTCGAGGTGCTCGTGGCGGTGCTCATCGCGGCGATGCTGCCGCCGCCGATCTGGCAGTTGAGGCGCACCCCGATCCGGGACGCCGAAGGGCGCCGGGCGAGGAGGTCCGCGATCCGCTCCAGCTCCTGGAAGCTGTCCGCGTTGACGGCCACCCCGAGGGCCAGGGCCCGCTCCAGTTCCGCCCGCGTCTTGGCGGGCGCGTCGAAGACGATCCGGTCGGGCGGGAAGCCGGCCGCGAGCGCCCGGGCCAGCTCGCCCGCGGACGCCACCTCGCATCCCATGCCGAGCCCGGCCAGCTCCCGGAGCACGGGCACCAGGCAGTTGGCCTTCGCGGCGAACGTGTGCAGGACGCGGGGGGCCGCGGACGGGCCCGCGTCCTGCCGGGTGCCCTCCCCGCAGGGGCCGGCGAACGCCTCGTGCAGCGCGCCGACCGTGGCCGCGACCCCGTCGAGGTCGACGAAGGCGGCCAGCAGGGACTCCTCCGGGTCCAGCAGCCCCTGGCGTACGGCCTCCTGGAGGATGCGTTCACGCCGGGCGGCGGGGGTCACAGCGGTCATGGTGAACCTTCCGGGGTCGGGGTCGCGAGGCCCGGGAGCGTCCCGGGCGCCCTCCCAGGCTGCTCGCCGCGCCCCCCGCCCGTCTTCGTCGGTTCGGCAGAGACGTCCCCGCCCCGGCCGCCGCCGGGGGGTACGGCCGGACCGCGCGGGCCGCGCCGTTGTGCGCCCCGACGGCGACGGCGCCCCGCCTTGGTGCGGGCGCACGAACGACGGCCCCGGGGTCAGGGCCGCGGCGGCGCTCCGGCCCCTCCCGGCCGCGGGCCCTCGTCGGCCAGCCGTAACTGGAGCTGCGCCAGCAGCCGCGCGTCCGGGCTGTCCAGGTCGAGCCCCGAGACCGTGGCGATCCGGCCCAGCCGGTAGCGCAGGCTGTTGGGGTGCACCGAGAGGCTGCGCGCGGCCGCGGACACGTCACCGAAGTGGTCGAGGTAGGCACGCAGCGTCTCCACGAGCCGGCTCCCGGCGTGCTCGGCGTCGAACGCGGCCAGCCGCGCCACCGAGGTCCCCGGCGGCAGCAGTACGTCCCGCAGCGCCTCGACCACCTGCAGGACGCCGATCGTGTCCGCCACCTCCTCCACCCACGCCACGGTGCGCGGGCCCCCGGCCCGGCCGAGGGCCCTGAGCGCCAGCTCGGCGTCCCGGCGCGACTCGGCCGCCCGCGCCAGCGCCGGCACGACCGGGCCCAGGCCCGCCCGCACCTGCCCGCCGGTCGCCTCCGACACCCGTGCCGCCAGCGACTCCCCGAGCCGCACCAGCTGCTCGCGGGCCCGGTCCGGATCCAGCGCGCACACCAGCACCAGGGCCCGGCCGCCCGCCGGTACGACCACGACCCGGTGCCCGAGCGCGGTGCAGTGCAGGGCGAGCAGGCCGTACATCGTCGACGGGTCGCGGGAGGGCTCCTCCGCGGGCGCGTCGGTGCCGAGGCCCACCGCCAGCACGGCGCAGGGCTCCTGCGCCGGCAGCGACGCCCGCTCGGCCAGCAGTTCCGCCGAGCCGCGCTCCTCCAGCAGCGCACGCGCCGCGTCCTCCACCAGCCGGCCGTCCGCCCCGCGCGTGTGGTGGCGCAGCAGATGGGCGGCGGCCGCCCGGGCCGCCGTACGCAGCGCCTCGGCCGCGTTCGGGGCGAGCGGCCTGCCGCCGACCGCGGCCACCCACACCGACCCCAGCACCTCGCCGTTCGCGCGGACGGCGCACACCAGGCGTTCCGGGTCATCGCCCCGGGCCCGCCGGTGCAGCACCTCGTCCGTCGCCCACAGGGCACGGAACAGGCCCGCCTCCCGCATCGCGGCCACCCGCCGGGGCGGGACCCGCCGCCCCAGGATGGTCAGCCGGCGCATCTCGTCCACGTTCTCCTCCGTGGAGGAGTACGCCAGGACGCGGGAGTCGGTGTCCTCGATGGTCACCGAGCCGCCGACCAGGGCGGCGACCGCGTCGGCCAGCGTGTCCAGGTCCCCGACGGCCGGTCCGAGGGCCGGTGGCGCCCCCGCGGCGGCCAGCCCGGCCCGCACCACGCCCACCAGCTGCTCCCAGTCGCACCACCGGGTGCGGTACAGCACCGCCACCCCGGCCTCCTCGGCGGCGGCACGCAGGGCCCGGGCCGACTGTTCGGTGCGGTCGGGGCCCAGCACCACACCGCCGGCGCCGGCGGCACCGGCCCGGCGTACGACGTCCAGGGCGTGCGCCGAGGCGGGGTCGACGGCCGGCGCGAGCAGCAGCACCCGCGGCCTGATGTCGGGGTCCAGCGGATCCAGCAGCGCCGCCCTGGCGACGGGCACCGCCAGTCCGGCCGGTGCCGTGTCCAGCTCCAGGGCCCCCGACCCCACGACGGACAGCAGCCGCTCCAGGGTCACCCCGGTCTCCGTGCCCGTCCGCCACTCCGGGTGGTCCCGCAGGTCCGTCACGCTTCCCCCACTCGACGCGCCGCCGGCCTCGCCGGGCCGGTTCCCGATGAGGTACGACACCACACACCGGGCGCACGCTCAACGGCGCACGGAGTCGGCACGAGGGGGACGGCCGGTGCGGCGTCGGGGCCGCACCGGCGTGCGTGTCACAGGTACCGCTTCAGCTCCCGCCGGGCCAGCGACCGCTGGTGCACCTCGTCCGGGCCGTCGGCGAGCATCAGCGTGCGGGCGCTCGCGTACAGCTCGGCCAGCGGGAAGTCCTGGCTCACCCCGCCCGCGCCGTGCAGCTGGATCGCCCGGTCCAGGATGCCGGCCACCGCGCGCGGGGTGGCGATCTTGATGGCCTGGATCTCGGTGTGGGCGCCCTTGTTGCCGACGGTGTCCATCAGCCAGGCCGTCTTCAGCACCAGCAGCCGCAGCTGTTCGACGGTGACCCGGGCGTCGGCGATCCAGTTCTGGACCACGCCCTGCTGGGCCAGCGCCTTGCCGAACGCGGTACGGTCCACGGCCCGCCGGCACATCAGCTCGATGGCCCGCTCGGCCATGCCGATCAGCCGCATGCAGTGGTGGATGCGGCCGGGGCCGAGCCGGGCCTGGGCGATGGCGAAGCCGCCGCCCTCCTCGCCGACGAGGTTCGCCACCGGCACGCGCGCGTGGTCGAAGACCACCTCGGCGTGGCCGCCGTGCGAGTGGTCCTCGTAGCCGAAGACCTGCATGGCCCGCTCGACGGTGACGCCGGGGGTGTCGCGCGGGACCAGGACCATGGACTGCTGGCGGCGGATGTCGGCGCCGTCCGGGTCGGTCTTGCCCATCACGATGAAGACCGCGCAGTCCGGGTTCATCGCCCCGGAGATGTACCACTTGCGGCCGGTGATCACGTACTCGTCGCCGTCCCGCTCGATGCGGGTGGTGATGTTCGTGGCGTCGGAGGAGGCCACCTCCGGCTCGGTCATCGCGAACGCCGAGCGGATCTCGCCGGCCAGCAGCGGCTGCAGCCACTGCTTCTTCTGCTCCTCGGTGCCGAACTGCGCCAGCACCTCCATGTTCCCGGTGTCGGGCGCGGCGCAGTTGGTCGCGGTGGGCGCGAGGTGCGGGGAGCGGCCGGTGATCTCGGCGAGCGGGGCGTACTGGAGGTTGGTGAGCCCGGCGCCGTACTCGCCGTCCGGGAGGAAGAGGTTCCACAGACCCTGCCTGCGGGCCTCGGCCTTCAGCTCCCCGACCACGGCCGGGGTGTCCCAGGGCGAGGCGAGCGCGGCCCGCTGCTCCTCGGCGACCGCCTCGGCCGGGTAGACGTGCTCGTCCATGAAGGCGAGCAGCTTGGCGCGCAGTTCCTCGGTGCGTGCGTCGAACGCGAAGTCCATGCCGGTCACCCTTCCTGGAGCGTGGTCAGTCCGTGGTCGATGAAGACGGGTACGAGGTCGCCGATGCGGTCGAAGCCGCGGCCGACCGTCTGGCCGAGGGTGTACCGGTAGTGGATGCCCTCCAGGATCACGGCGAGCTTGAACCAGGCGTACGCCGTGTACCAGGAGACGGCCGAGACGTCCCGGCCGGAGCCGGCCGCGTACCGCTCGATAAGCTCCCGCGGGTCGGGGTGGCCCGGCGCCTCGGCGGTGGTGGAGACGGGGGAGTCCGGCGTGCCGAGCGGCCGGCTGTAGATCACCAGCAGGCCGAGATCGGTCAGCGGGTCGCCGAGCGTGGACATCTCCCAGTCGAGGATGGCCTTGATCCGGTCGTCGTCCCCGATCAGGACGTTGTCGAGCCGGTAGTCGCCGTGCACGACGGCCGGGGCGGGGGAGCGGGGCAGGTCACGGCCGAGGGCCGCGTGCAGCTCGTCGATGCCCGGCAGGTCGCGGTTGCGGGACGCGTCCAGCTGCTTGCCCCAGCGGCGCAGCTGCCGGTCCAGGAAGCCCTCGGGGCGGCCGAAGTCCGCCAGGCCCACCGCGGCCGGTTCCACCGCGTGCAGCTCGACCAGCGTGTCCACCAGGGACAGCACCGCGTTCCGGGTGCGCTCCGGACCGAGTGCGGCGAGCTGGCCGGCGGTGCGGTACGGGGTGCCCTCCACGAACTCCATCACGTAGAACGGCGCCCCGAGCACCTCCTCGTCCTCGCACAGCAGCACCGGGCGGGGGACCGGCACCTGGGTCGGGTGCAGGGCGCTGATGACCCGGTGTTCGCGCCTCATGTCGTGCGCGGTGGCCAGCACGTGGCCGAGCGGGGGCCGGCGGACGACCCACTTCGAGGTGCCGTCGGAGACCGCGTAGGTGAGGTTCGACCGTCCGCCCTCGATGAGCCGTCCGGTCAGCGGGCCGCTGACCAGGCCGGGACGCTCGCGCTCCAGCGTGGCGCGCAGCCGGTCCAGGTCGAGTCCGGGCGGGTGGTCGGCGCTCATTCATCACTCCTGACAACGGGTGAACAAGAACAGGACTCATGATGCCGACCGGTCGGTATGTCGTCCAGTGCGAAGGCCGAACCCGACGGCAAACGTGACCGGAGCCACGATAGGCCGAGGTGGCCGTCCCCGGGGTGCCCGGTCATGGTGCTCGCCTCCGCGGGGTACGGGGGTGGGACCGAAAGGCTGCCACGCGGAAGCCGTGTCCCAGGACGTCCCGGTTGCGTGGCGCACGAGCAACCCGGAGGGTCGAGGGCATGAAGGGCATCAGCTACCGCCGCTACGGCGGACCCGAGGTACTGGAGTACGGCGAGCTGCGCGACCCCAAGGTCGGTCCCGACCAGGTGCTGGTGAAAGTGCGGGCGGCGGCCGTCAACCCGGTCGACTGGAAGTGCCGCGAGGGGTACCTGGACCCGCTCCTGGACGCCGTCTTCCCGGTGGTCCCCGGCTGGGACGTCAGCGGAGTGGTCGTACGGCCCGGCGCCGCGGTCACCGAGTTCGCCGCCGGCGACGAGGTCATCGGCTACGTCCGCGAGGACTTCCTCTCCCGGGGCACCTTCGCCGAGTACGTCGCCGCGCCCGTGCGCACCCTTGCCCGCAAGCCGAGCGGGCTGTCCTTCGAGGAGGCCGCCGGGCTGCCGCTGGCCGGGCTCACCGCCTCCCAGGTGCTGGTCAAGGCGCTGGAGGTGAAGCAGGGCGAGACCGTCCTGGTGCACGCGGCGGCCGGCGGCGTCGGCTCGCTCGCCGTGCAGATCGCCGTCCACCTCGGCGCCCGGGTCATCGGCACGGCCGGTGAGCGCAACCACGACCACGTCCGCGCGCTGGGCGGCGAGCCGGTGGCCTACGGCGACGGCCTGGCGGAGCGGGTGCGCGCGCTCGCCCCCGAGGGGGTGGAGGCGGTCTTCGACACCGTCGGCGGCGACACCCTGAAGACCTCGGCCAACCTGCTCGCCCCGGAGGGCCGGCTGGCCTCGATCGCCGACCCCGAGGTGGTGGCCTACGGCGGCCGCTACTGCTTCGTCCGCCCGGACGCCGAGGACCTGCGGCACCTGGCACACCTGGCCGACCAGGGCGTCGTCACCGTCCACGTCCAGCAGACCTTCCCGCTCGCCCGCGCGGCCGACGCCCACCGGCTCAGCCAGGAGGGCCACACCCGCGGCAAGATCGTCGTGACGGTGGACGGGGAGTCCGGGGAAGGGGAGACCGGGGAGGGCGCCGCCTAGCCGGCCGCCGCACCTACACCACCAGCACCGCGGCGCACGCGGCCATCGCCACCGCGCACAGCACCGCCGCCGTCGCGTGGCGGGGGGCCAGGGCGGGCGGCGGGGTGCCGGAGGACAGGGCGCGGATGCGGTGGTGGGCCATGCCGAGGAAGCCCAGCCACAGCCCGCAGCACAGCGCGCACACGAGGGCACCGGTGGCGGACGCGCCGCCGTGCAGCGCCGCCTTGACGCCCAGGACGGCGACCACCGCACCGGACAGCGTCGTACGCCGCCAGGCCAGCCGGGTCCGCTCGGGCTGGAGCCCGGGATCCCGGCCCGCCGGGTCCTCGTCGCGCGGTCCCGGGCCCGGGCTCACCCCTCCCACCCCACCAGCACGACCACGACCATCGCGACGGCCACCACCGCGACGACCAGGCTCAGCAGCACCGGGAAACGGGACGCGGGCAGGTCCTCGCCGCGGCGCATCGCCCGCTCGCAGCGCACCCAGTGGTTCACCGCGCGCAGCGAGCAGAGCACCCCGGCGGCGAGCAGCGCGAGCGCGAGTCCGACCCGCCACCCCCGGCTCAGGTCCGGCAGGAACTGGTCCACCGCGAATCCGCCGCCGATCAGCGCCAGCGCGGTGCGCAGCCAGGCGAGGAAGGTGCGCTCGTTGGCCAGCGAGAACCGGTAGTCGGGCGTGCCGCCCTCGTCCCGCACCCGCTCCGGCGCGAACCACAACCGGATGTTCCGCACGAATTCGCTCACACGGCCGACCCTACCCGGCGATCACCGGGCCGCCCGGAACGCCCGCAGCCGCTCGTAGGCCGCCAGCCCGTCCGGCACCCACTCCCACTCGCCGAGCCGCCGCGCGACCTCCTCCTCGGGCAGGAAGGCGTGCCACTGGACCTCTTCGGCCTGGGGCCGCACCGGCAGTTCGCAGCGCACCTCGTACACCGCCGACCACCAGCCCTGCCCGGCGCCGTCGTCGTACAGGAACTTGAAGCGGAACTCCGGCTGCGGCAGCCCCCGTACCCCCAGCTCCTCCTCGGCCTCCCGCAGCGCCGCCTCGTCGTAGGACTCGCCCGCGCCGACGACACCGCCGACGAACATGTCGTACAGGGAGGGGAAGACCAGCTTGGTCGCGGTGCGCCGGTGCACGAAGAGCCGGCCGGCCGCGTCCCGGGCCTCGATGAACACACAGCGGTGGCGCAGTCCCCGGGCGTAGGCCTCGCCGCGCGGGGACCGCGCGACGACCCGGTCGTGCTCGTCGACGATGTCGAGGATCTCGTCAGCAGGGTTCATGCCCGTATCCAAGCAGGGGGGCTCAGCGCCGCTCCAGGGACCCGGCCCGGTCCGCCTGCTCCGCCGCGCCGCACGGCATCGCCGGATGCAGCCCGAGCAGCACGATGCCCGCCACCACGGCCGCGAGCCCGGCCGCCTCCCCGGCCAGCGCCCCGGTGTCGGTGCGCAGCCGGTCGCCGAGGAAGCCCACTCCGCACAGGATCCCGGCGAGCGGCTCGGCCGCCGTGAGCGCGGGCAGCGACATGCGCAGCGGGGCCGTCTCGAACGCGCTCTGCACCAGGACCAGACCGGTGACCCCGCACGCCACCACGCCGTACGGCTGCCAGCCGGTGAACAGCTCGCCGAAGCCGCCGTCGGCGAAGCGGATGCCGCTCACCCGGGTCAGCGCGTCCTGGACGCCGTACAGCAGTCCGGCCGCCAGGGCCAGCAGTACCGGGCCCCAGCTCAGCCGGGAGCGCTTCGCGTACGTGGTGAGGACCAGGGCGGCGCCCGTCACCGCCCCGATGATCAGCCAGTGCCGCAGCGGATCGGTGACGGCCGTGCCGCCGCGCGGCTCGCCGGCCAGGATGAACGCGCTCACGCCGCCCGCGAGCAGCAGCAGACCGGCCCAGCCCTGGCGGCCCAGGGCCTGTCTGGTCCGGTAGCGGGACAGGGCGAGGGCGAACAGCAGATTGGTCGCGAGCAGCGGCTCCACCAGGGAGATCTCGCCCCTGCCGAGGGCGACCGCGCCGAGCACCATGCCGGCCACCATCAGCCCGAGCCCGCCGAGCCAGCGCGGCACCCGCACCAGGTCGAGCAGCAGCCGGAAGGAGAGGAAGTCGCTCAGCGGCGCCTTCTGCGCCGCGTCCTGCTGGAGGACGAATCCGAAGCCCAGACAGCAGGCCGCGCTCACGGCGAGGAGGAGAACCAGAACCGACACGCTGCGTACCTCGATCATCCGGCCGGACCACGGGCGCGTAGTGGCCGACTGTAGCGCTCCCGGGGCCCAGGCGCCCCGCACGTGCCCGGAGCCGGGCGGTGGACTCGTCATGCTCCGCAACCGGCGGGCGCGGCGCCATGGCGTACGCCACAGGAGCCGGGGCGGACGGCCCGGAACGCGATGGCATACGCCACAGGAAAATTCCCTCGGCGAGATCGCCCGGTACGCGGCCCACCTGCGCCGGAGCCCTCAAGTCCGTTTTCGGGCCGAGAAGTTGAAGCTCGCAACTACGCCGTTCCGCTTGACGCGACCCGTGGCTGGGGGTTTGCTGTGCGTGACCGGTCGATGGCAGCCCGAGAAACAGGAAGCCCGCGGTGCCCCCTCTCCCGCCTCTGCTCGGCGCTCGCCGGGCCCCGACGGAACCGTCCGGCGCGCCCGCCCAGGACGACCCCGGCGCCTTCGACGCCGCCCTCGACGACGCCGGACTGCGCACCGCCCGGGCCGCGCTGGCCCAGGGCCGGCGGCAGGCCGTGCGCGCCCTGCTGGTGCACACCGGGGACGACTGGGACCGCCGCGGCCACCGCCTCACCGTGCTCGCCCGGGACCCGTACGCCGCCGCCTGGGCGAGCGACTGGCTGACCGCCGAGCCCGGCTCCGCCGACGCCGCCGCGCTGCTCGCCCTGGCCCTGGTCCACCGCGCGCTGCGCGGCAGGGAGCAACCCGGCCGGGCCCGCGAGGCCTGTGACACCGCCGCGGGCCTCGCCCCCGCCGACCCCACCCCCTGGCTCGGCCGGCTGCTGCTCGCCCGCGCCCTCGGACCCGAGCGCGAGGTGCTCGACACCTTCGGCGAGCTGTACCGCCGGCACCCCGAGCACCACCACGCCCACCACCTGCTGATCGCCCGCCTCGCCGAACGGCCCGCGGGCAGCCGGGCGGCCGAGGCCCACGAGGTCTACGACGTCGCCGAAACGGCCGCCGCCGAGGCCCCCGCCGACTCCCCGCTGGCCGTCCTGCCGGTCGTCGCGTACGCCGAGCGCTACCGGGTCCTCGCCGCCACCGGCCCGGTCCCGGCCGGCCCCACCGCCTCCGGGCACTGGTCCGGCCCGCGGGCCCGGCGCATCCTGCGCGCCTGCTTCGACTGGTGGCTGGAGTGGGAGCACGACGAGCACCCCCGCCGCCACATCGACCTCAACCACCTCGCCTTCGCCCTGACCTGCGCCGGCCGTCCGGCCGAGGCGGCGGCCCTGTTCCAGCGCATCGGCGAGCACGCCACCCCGGCGCCCTGGTCCTACGCGCACCCCGATCCCCGGGCCGCCTTCCACGCCGCCCGCACCCGCGCGCTCGGACGGTGAGCGACAGCGGCCGCGCCGACGTACATACGGCAGTACGGAAAAAGTGACGAAAGTCTGACCCGCGACCCGATGATCTGGCCCCGCGGGGCCCCGAGTGCTCGAATGAACACGTGAACCCTGAACCATCCGAGGAACCGATACCGCAACCGGAACCGGGCGGCCGGCCCATCGGCCGCCGGGTCTTCCTCGGCACCCTCGGCCTGGGCGCCCTCGGCGTGGTCGCCGCACCCCCGCTGCAACGCGGCCTCGAAGGGTTCCTCGGCGGCGTCGCCGACAAGGACCCCACCGGGCTGACCGGCCTGCTGCCCAACGGCGGCGGCTTCCGCTACTACTCCGTGGCCGCCTCCGTTCCGCACCGGAGCGCCGCGGACTACCGCCTCACCGTCGACGGCCTGGTCGACCGCCCGGGCGGCTACACCCTGGCCGGCCTGCGCGCCCTGCCGCAGACCCGGCTGGTCCGGGACGTGCAGTGCGTCACCGGCTGGCGGGTCCCGGGCACCCCCTTCCAGGGCGTACGCCTGTCCCACCTGCTCGACGCGGCCGGCGTCCGCCCCACCGCCCGGGCCGTGCGCTTCACCTGCTTCGACGGCACCTACACCGAGAGCCTCACCCTCGACCA
This sequence comes from Streptomyces sp. NRRL S-1022, assembly GCF_000720135.1. Taxonomy (GTDB): domain Bacteria; phylum Actinomycetota; class Actinomycetes; order Streptomycetales; family Streptomycetaceae; genus Streptomyces. The sequence continues at coordinate 122,310 of NZ_JOIU01000025.1, forward strand.
GGCCCGCCGCCCGGACGTCCTGGTCGCCCTGCGCATGCAGGACAAGGACATCGGCCACGACCACGGCGGCCCGGTCCGCCTCTACGTCGCCCCCATGTACTTCTACAAGTCCGCCAAGTGGCTCTCCGGCATCACCGTCACCGACCGGGTGCGGCCCGGCTACTGGGAGAACCTCGGCTACGACGTCGACGCCTGGGTCGGCCGCTCGAACGGACGGACCGATGAGCCTACGAGCTGAGACCCCGGCTCCGCCGGAGGCCCGCGTCCACCGCTTCACCCGCGCCGAACGCTGGGTGCACCGCGCGACGGCCGCGCTGATGGGCGTGTGCGTGCTGACCGCCGCCTTCCTCTACATCCCGCAGCTGGCGGTCCTGGTCGGCCGCCGGGAACTGGTCGTCCGGGTCCACCAGTACGCCGGCCTCGCCCTGCCGGTGCCGGTCCTGCTGGGCCTGGCCTCCCGCGCCTTCCGCACCGACCTGCGCTTCCTCAACCGCTTCGGCCCGCACGACCGGGTCTGGCTGCGCGCCGCCCTGCGCCGCGACCGGCGCCACGAGGAGCGCCCCGCCGGCAAGTTCAACGCCGGCCAGAAGATCTACGCCGCCTGGATCGCCGGCGCCACCCTGGTGATGCTCGGCACCGGCCTGATGATGTGGTTCACCCACCTCACCCCGCTGATGTGGCGCACCTCGGCCACCTTCGTCCACGACTGGCTCGCCCTGACCATCGGCGTGGTCCTGGCGGGCCACATCGGCATGGCCCTGGGCGACCCGGAGGCGAGGCGGGGCCTGCGGACGGGAACGGTGAGCGAGGACTGGGCGGACCGGGAGCACCCGCTGTGGCGGCCGTAGTCGCCCGCCGGTCCGTGCCGCTCAGAACTCCAGCAGCACCTTGCAGGACCGCTGCCGGTCGGCGGCCAGCGCGAACGCCGACTCCGCCCCGGCCACCGGGACCACGGCACTGATCAGCCCGTCGAACTCGCCCCGCGCGGCGAGCAGCGCCGGCGCCTAGGCCGTGTTTTAGAACTCGCTGACCTGCCTGGTTGGCCGTCCGGGGAAGTCGCGGGCGGCCAACCAGATGGTGAGGTCGCGGGCGATGTCGTTGAT
>NZ_JOIU01000026.1 GCF_000720135.1 Streptomyces sp. NRRL S-1022
ACGCCCACCCCCGAGCCGACGCCGACCCCCACACCGACGCCGAAGCCGAAGCCGACACCCAAGCCGACGCCGACGCCCCGGCCGCCCAGGCCCGCTCCGGCACCCCCGGCTCCCTCCGCGCCCCGGCCGACGCCACCGCCCGCCCCACCGCCGGCGCCCGAGCCGGCCCCCACGCCGAAGCCGGTGCCCAAGCCCGTGCCGCGGCCCTCCGTGACCCCGGTGAGCTACCCGGCGTACCACCCGCACGCCGTCAGCCACCACACCCGCGGTCACACCTCGCCCGTCACCTACGTCCTGCTCATCACCATCCCCGCGATCGTCGCCGTCGCGGCGCTGCGCCCGCGCTGACGCGCCGGCCGCTCACTTCTGGAGGCACCAGTTGTCGGATTGGCTTGTTCTCGTCCTCGCGATGCTGGGGGCCTGCGGCGTGGTGGTCGTCATCACGCTGCTACGGCACCGGACGGCCGCCGAGGACGAGGATCCGAGCGAGACCCCGGACGTCATCGAGTACATGACGATGTGGATCGGCGTCATCTACGCCATCGTGCTGGGGCTGGCCATCGCGGGCGTCTGGGAGGCCCGCAACTCCGCCCAGGACTACGTGCAGACCGAGGCCCAGGCGCTGCACGAGATCTCGGAGCGGGTCCGGGTCTACCCGCCCGACATCCGCGACCGCGTCCGCGCCGACGTGGACGCCTACGTGGGCTACGTCGTGCACACCGAGTGGCGCGCGATGGCGGACAAGGAGCAGGTCACGGACCGCGGCGCCGAACTGCTGCAGACGGTGCGGGCGGACGTCACCGACTACCGGCCGCGCGACGACTTCGAGGCGCAGGCCTACCAGCCCCTCCTGGACCAGCTGGCCACCGCCGACCAGGCGCGCAACGCGCGGGCCGACGCCACCGGGGCCACCATGCCCCCGGTGGTGTGGTGGGGTCTGCTGGCCGGGGCGCTGATCACCATCGCCATGGTGTTCGCGCTCCAGATCCGGCGCACCCGGCGCGAGTTGGTGCTGGCCGGACTGTTCTCCGCGACCATCGCCTTCATGCTGTTCCTCATCTGGGACTTCGACGCGCCCTACAGCCGCGGCATCGCGGTCACCGCGGAGCCGTTCCTCAGCCTGTTCCCGGGCGCCGGCGGGTAGCCCCGGCCGGCACGGCGGCCACGACAGGCCTTCGCCCCCGCTTCCGCGAGGAACCGGGGCGAAGGCCTGTCGACGTGCGTGGGTCGGGGACGGGGGCGGATCCGGTGGCCTCGGCGGCGCACCGGGAACTCAGACGCGCTTCTCGTGCCGACGGCGCACCCAGAAGGCGCCCCCGCCGATCACGGCCGAGGCCACCAGGCCACCGCCGATGGCCATGTCGGTGGGCGTCGCGCCGCCGGTGCGGCTGCCACCGAACCCGCCGTTGACACCGCCGATCACCGTGAAGGCGTCCCGGCGGGTGATGGTGCGGCCGTCGCAGCGGACGGTCACGTCGTAGCGGCCGCGGCGGGCTTCGCGGTCGACGGTGGCGACACCCCGCGCGGTGTCGTCGCGGAACGACTCCAGCCGGGTGACACCGAAGGCGTCGGAGCTGGCCGTGCCGCTGCGGCAGCCGTTCACGATGATGGTGACGCGGCCGCCGGCGGGCACGATGTCGGGCGTGACGAAGATGTCGCGGGAGTTGCCGAAGCCCTCCCCGCGGTCCCCTTCCCCGCCGCGTCCGTCGCCGCGTCCGTCACCGCGCCCGAAGTCGTCCCCGCGGTCCCCGCGCCCGTTGTTGCCGCCCTCACCGCCACGGCCGTTGTTGCCGCCCTCACCGCCACGGCCGTTGTTGCCCCCCTCGCCCCCGCGGCCGTTGCCGAAGCCCCCGCGGCCGTTCCCGTTGAAGTTCCCGTTCCCGTTCCCGTTGAAGTTGCCGTTGCCGTTGAAGTTGCCGTTGCCGTTGCCGTTGCCGTTGAAGTTCCCGTTCCCGTTGAAGTGGCCGTTGCCGCCCACGTTGCCGGTGCCGGGGATGACGCCGCCCCCGCTGAAGGTGCCGATGTTGCCGGTACCGGGCACGATGACGGTGGTGTTGTCGCTGCTGCTCGGACCGCCCCCGTTGCCCATGCCGTCCGCGACAGCCACGGGGGCGGCGAGCCCGAGCACGGCGACCGTGGTGCACGCCGCCGCCAGGGCACGTTGGTTGCGCATGTAATCCTCCGCGGGAGGTCACCGGGTCCCGTCCCCGGTGGATCGGCGAGAAATCACCTCCCGTACAGACCCTGGGACGCGCGGAACACGCCCGCATGTCGAGAATGGTCCGTCCTGGTGATCCGACACGCCGTCGGACAACCACACAATCCGATATCGCCGCAGGTCACGGACCGTCAGAAAATTCCTGGGAACGGCAACTCGGATGGCTCACCGAGCGTGCGGGCGGCCACCCGTTCGCCGATCGCCCCGTCGCCCGTCGTCCGTGCGGGACTTAGCGTTTTCCCATGCGCGACGGGCGTGGCGGCGACCGTGTCGAGAGGGGATGGCGAATGTCTGCGTCCAAGCTGGCCGAGCTGGCCGAAGAGGAGGAGCGGCGGAGGAAGCGCGCCCCCTGGGGCGTGATAGCGCTTGTTCTGCTGACCGGTCTGGCCCTGATCCGCAACGGTTCCGGGGAGTTCGACGTCGGCCCGCCGCAGCCCGCCTCGGCGGCGGCCCCGGACAGCCGCGCCACGCTGGGCACCTTCGCGCCGGCGCCCACCGCCCTGCCGTTCTCCCCGGTGCAGCGGGTCCGCATCCCGGCGATCCGGGTGGACGCGCCCGTCGTGCAGGTCGGGCTGGACGCGGACGGCTGGGTCGCCGCGCCGCCGCCGGAGAACCCCGGCGTGGCCGGCTGGTTCACCGGCGCGGTGTCGCCGGGCGAGAAGGGCACCGCGGTCATCGTCGGCCACGTCGACAACAAGCAGGGCCCCGCCGTGTTCTACGGCCTCGGGGCACTGACGAAGGGGAACCAGGTCGAGGTCCTGCGCCAGGACGGGCGGACCGCGGTGTTCGAGATCTACGGCGTCGAGGTCTTCGCGAAGAACAACTTCCCCGGCGACCGCGTGTACGGCTCGAAGGGGACACCGGAGCTCCGGGTCATCACCTGCGGCGGCGGTTTCTCGAAGCAGAACGGCTACGAGGGGAACGTCGTCGTCTTCGCCCGCCTGGCCGCGGTGACGTGAACCGCCGCGGCCCGGCGGGACGGTGGGGTCCGGGGACCGTCAGGCGCGCCGGGGCGGCACGGTGAGGCGGTACCCGGAGTCGATCAGGTAGGGCAGCCACTCCCGGATCGCCCGGACGGTCTGCGTACGGTCGCCACCGGCGTCGTGGGAGAGCACCACGACCCCGGGGGCGGCGCCGCTCTCCACCCGGTCGACGATGGTGTCGGTGCCGGGCTCCATCCAGTCGGTGGTGTCCACGGTCCAGGCCATCGGCTCCATGCCCATCTGGGCGCCCAGCTGGAACGCGGCGCGGTTCCAGGCGCCGTAGGGTGCGCGGAACCACTGCGGGCGCTCCCCGTAGGCGTCCTCGATGGCGTCGCTGGTGCTCTCCATCTCGGCGCGGATCTCATGGCGGTCCAGTTCGGTGAGCAGCGGGTGCGTCCAGGTGTGATTGCCGACCACGTGGCCCTCGTCGGCCATCCGGGCCAGCAGCTCCCGGTTCTCCACGACGCACTCGCCGCACACGAAGAACATCGCCCGTACGCGGTACTTGGCGAGGGTGTCCAGGATGTGCGGGGTGTACTCCGGGTTCGGGCCGTCGTCGAACGTCAGCACCATGTGCCGGCCGCGTCCGGAGACCTGCAGGATGGGTTCGTCACGCACCTTCAGCCTGCGGGGCGCGGCGCGCGGCGGGCCGTATCCGGTGAGCGGCTGGAGCCGGAAGGCGGAGGGCTTGAGCGCCTGGCGGGCCTGCGGGCCGGCGACGGGGGCCGCCGCGGTCCGGGCGGTCTCCTCGCCGCCCGCCACGACGACCCCGGCGGTGCCGGCCGCTCCCAGAGCCGCGACGCCGGCGAGGAGCATCCGGCGCCGCGTGAACAACTGATCCTTCTTCATGATTCATCAGTCGCCCGACACCGCTCCGGCGCACTCCGACGGCACCGGTGCGGCGGCGGAATGCACCCGGACAGCGCAGTGGCCGCACGTCCCCGGAACACCTGTCCGGGCGCGGTCCCTTCGGCGCACGCGCGTCAGCGGCGGCGCACGAGCGGGAACGGGAGCGTCTCGCGGATCGTCAGACCGGTGAGGAACATGACGATCCGGTCCACGCCGAGGCCGAGGCCGCCGGTGGGGGGCATGGCGTAGGCGAGGGCCTGGAGGAAGTCCTCGTCCAGTTCCATGGCCTCCGGGTCGCCGCCGGCGGCCAGCAGCGACTGCTCGGTGAGCCGCCGGCGCTGTTCGACGGGGTCGGTCAGCTCCGAGTAGGCGGTGCCGAGTTCGGTGCCGAAGGCGACGAGGTCCCAGCGTTCGGCGAGCCGCGGGTCGGTGCGGTGCTGCCGGGTCAGCGGGGAGACGTCGGTCGGGAAGTCCTTGTAGAAGACGGGCGGTCCGGTCCGGTGCTCGACCAGCCGCTCGTACATCTCCAGCACCACGTCGCCGGGTCCGTCGTCGGCGGTGTACGGCACCCGGGCGCGGTCGCACAGCCGGTGCAGCCGCAGCAGTTCGGTGCCGGGGCCGATCTCCTCCCCGACCGCTTCGGAGATCGCCCCGTACACGGTCCTGACCGGCCAGGTTCCGGAGATGTCGTACTCCGTGCCGTCCTTGCGGACCACCGGGGAGCCGAGGGCGGCGGTCGCCGCGGCCTGGATCAGTTCGCGGGCGAGGTCGAGCATGACGTCGTAGTCGGCGTGGGCCTGGTAGGCCTCCAGCATGGTGAACTCGGGGTTGTGCTGGTGGGAGACGCCCTCGTTGCGGAAGGTGCGGCCCAGTTCGAAGACCTTCTCCAGGCCGCCGACGCACAGCCGCTTCAGGTACAGCTCGGGGGCGATGCGCAGGTACAGGTCGAGGTCGTAGGCGTTGATGTGGGTGGTGAAGGGGCGGGCGTTGGCACCGCCGTGGATCTGCTGGAGCACCGGGGTCTCGACCTCCAGGTAGCCGCGGTCCAGCAGGCCCTGGCGCAGGGCCTGCACGGCGGCGGAGCGGGCGCGGACGACGGCGCGGGCGTCGGGGCTGGTGATCAGGTCCAGGTGGCGGCGGCGGACCTTGGCCTCGGGGTCGGTCAGGCCGCGGCGCTTGTCGGGCAGCGGGTGCAGGCATTTGCCGGTGAGCTGCCAGGAGGTGCCGAAGACGGTGGGCTCGCCCCGGTCGGACCGGCCGGCGCGGCCGGTGACGGTGATGAGGTCGCCGATGTCGGTGTCGGCGGTGAAGCGGTCGAGGGCCGGTCCGCAGCCGTCGCGGGTGAGGGCGATCTGGTGGTCGCCGGACCAGTCGCGCAGCACGGCGAAGACGATGCCGCCGAAGTCGCGGACCAGCAGAACGCGTCCGGCGACGGTGACGTCCGCGCCCGGCGGGACGTCGGCGAGGGCGTGGGTCGGTGCGGGGACGCCGACCGGGTAGGGGTCGGTGCCGGCGGCGCGCAGCCGGTCGAGGGTGTGGTGCCGGACGCGGACCTGGTCGGGCAGGCCCGCGTCCGGGGCGGCGGGCCCGGCCTGGTCCCCTCCGTCGAGGCCGAGCGCCTGCGCGGACGGCGGGACCACCGCTCGGGCGGACCGCCGTCCGGTGCCCGGGTGCCCCTTTCCCCAGAGTTTGCGCATGCTGGGTACGGAGACGAAGCCCTCGGCGATGGCGGAGGCGAGGCCGATGCGGGCGAGGGCGGCGGTGTCGCCGTAGCAGAGGAAGCGCGGGTACCACTCGGGGCGGTACTTGGCGTTGGAGCGGTACAGCGCCTCCAGCTGCCACCAGCGGGAGAAGAACAGCAGCAGCCGGCGCCAGAGCCGCAGGACCGGTCCGGCGCCGATGCGGGCGCCCTCCTCGAAGACCGACCGGAAGGCCGCGAAGTTCAGCGAGACGCGGCGGACGCCCAGTTTCGGCGCGGCGGCGCACAGTTCGGCGACCATGAACTCCATGACGCCGTTGGGGGCGGCCCGGTCACGGCGCATCAGGTCCAGGGAGACCCCGTCGCGGCCCCAGGGCACGAAGGACAGCAGGGCGAGCAGCCGGCCGTCCTCGCCGAGGGCCTCCACGAGCAGGCAGTCGCCGTCGGCGGGGTCGCCGAGCCGGTCCAGGGCCATGGAGAAGCCGCGCTCGGTCTCGGTGTCCCGCCAGGCGTCGGCCTTGCCGACGATCTCCTCCATCTCGCGTTCGGTGAGGCTCGCGTGGCGGCGGATGCGGCAGACGGCTCCGGTACGGCGGACCCGGTGCACGGCCTGCCGGGTGACGCGCATCTCGCGGCCCCGCAGGTCGAAGGAGGCCACGTGCACGATGGCCTCGTCGCCGAGCTGGAGGGCGCCCAGGCCCGCGCGGGCGCAGGCTCGGGCGCCGGCCTCGGAGGCGCCGATCACGGCGGGCGCCCAGGCGTGCCGGCGGGCGAGGTCCAGCCAGGCGCCGATGGCGTGCGGCCAGGCCTCCGGGTCGCCCACGGGGCCCCCGCCGGCCAGGCAGACGCCGGCCTCGACGCGGTAGGTGACGGCCGCCTTGCCGCTGGGTGAGAAGACGACGGCCTTGTCGCGCCGGGTGGCGAAGTAGCCGAGGGAGTCCCGGTCGCCGTACGCCGTCAGCAGGGCGCGGATGCGGGCCTCCTCGTCGCCGTGCAGGGCGGCCTCCAGGCGCTGCGAGCGGAACAGCGCGGCGGCGGCGTTGAGCAGGGCGAGGGCGCCGAACAGGCCGAGGAGGAAGGTGATCTCGCGTGGCGGGCGGCCGGCGAAGGAGCCGGCCGAGACCAGTCCGCCGCACACCCGGTCGGCCGCCCAGGCCAGGTGCTGGCCCGCCGGGAGCGTGCCCGGGAAGAGCAGCACCAGGCCCCAGCCGAGCAGGATCGCCACGGCCAGCCCGGCCAGCAGCACGGCCAGCGCCCGCCACACGGCACCGCGGCGGGAGGCGGCGTAGAACTCACGGCGGGCCAGGACGAGCAGGAGCAGCAGCAGCGCGCACAGCACCAGGGACGGCAGTGAGGCGGCGTACAGGCCGGCGGCCGCGCCGAGCGCGTCGGTGAGGACGAGCAGGCCGAGGTAGACCACGACCAGCCACCAGGCGACCTTCTTGCGGGCGGCGGTGGCGCCGGCCAGCAGGAACAGGAAGACGGCGTAGGCGAGGTTGGCGCTGACGGGGACCAGGAGCAGGTCGAGGGTGCGGGCGACCGGGCGGAGCGGGCCGCGCAGCGGGGGGACGACCGCGAGCAGGGCGCACAGCAGGCCGAGCGCGGCGAAGAGGGTCGCGAAGGCCTCCGGGACCCAGCCGAGGCGCCCGCCGGCGGGCGGACGCGCCGGGGCCGTGGCGTCCCTGCCGGCGGCGGGCTCCGCGGTGGCGGTCATGGTTCCGACTCTAGGAAGGGGCGCTGCGGCTCGCCCGTCGAGCGGTCCGGGCAGCCGCCGCTTCTTCGGGAACGGTCGGTTCCGATAGCCTCACGGCCGTGACGGAACAGCACGAGCAGCACTCCCCCGCACACCGGTTCGAGCGGGGCACGGACGGTCCGAAGGTCATCGTGGCCGGGGTGGACGGCTCCGACTCCTCGATGCGGGCGGCCGCGTACGCGGCCGGTCTCGCCCGGCGCCAGCACGCGCTGCTGGCGGTGGTGTACGTGCAGCCGGTGCTCGCCGCCGGGGCGGCGCTCGGGGCGCCGGTGGCGGAGACCACCGACGAGATCGCCGAGGACCTGGTCGCGCAGATCAGGGAGGGTGCCGAGCGGCTCAAGGGGATATTCGAGGTGCGCTGGGAGTTCCACACCTTCCGCGGCGACCCGTACAACGGGCTGGTGAAGGCGGCGGACGAGCTGAAGGCGGACGCGGTCGTGGTGGGCGCCTCGGAGCAGGCCGGCCACCGGATCATCGGCTCGGTGGCGGTCCGCCTGGTCAAGACGGGCCGCTGGCCGGTGACGGTCGTACCGTAGGAAGCCACGGTCACGGGCGCCGGCCGGCCGCCATGCGTGGCGTCTTCCCTGCCGGCCCGTGCTGAGCCATCATGATCCGCCGTCAGCCGTTTGCCGTCGGCGAAGAGGTGAGGCGTATGGCCAAGCTCCGTGCGGGTGAGGGGATTCTCCGCCGCAAACCCATCGAGCACATCGAGGAGACCGAGGTCGGCGAGGGCACCCGGCTGGACAAGTCACTGGGGCTCTGGCAGCTGACCGCCATCGGTGTCGGCGGCATCATCGGCGCGGGCATCTTCACGCTGGCCGGCACGGTGGCGAACGGCACGGCGGGGCCCGCGGTGCTGGTGTCCTTCCTGATCGCCGGTGTCGCGAGCGCCTGTGCCGCGCTGTCGTACGCCGAGTTCGCCGGGATGATCCCGAAGGCGGGCTCGGCCTACACCTACGGGTACGCGGTGCTCGGCGAGTTCGCCGGCTGGTTCATCGGCTGGGACCTGCTGCTGGAGTACACCGCGATCGTGGCCGTGGTGGCCATCGGCATCTCCGGCTACTTCGGCTTCCTGGTCGAGGCGATGGGCGCGCACCTGCCCGCCTGGATGCTGGGGGCGCCCGGCACCGGCTCCGGGCACCGGGTCGACCTGTTCGCGGTCGTGCTGTGCCTGCTGATCGCGTGGCTGCTGACCCAGGGGATCCGCAGCGCGGCCCGCTTCGAGACGTCCGTGGTCGCGCTGAAGGTGCTGGTGGTGCTGCTGGTGATCGGCGTGGGCGTGTTCCACATCGATGCGGGCAACTACACCCCGTTCTTCCCGTTCGGCATCAGCGGGGCGTTCACGGGCGCCGCGACGGTGTTCTTCGCGGTGTTCGGCTACGACGCGATGTCGACGGCGGCCGAGGAGTCGAAGGACGCCCAGCGGCACATGCCGAAGGCGATCATCTACTCGCTGATCATCTCCATGGTGCTGTACGTGGCGGCGTGCCTGGTGCTGACCGGCATGCAGAACTACAAGGACATCGACAAGGAGAGCGGCTTCGCGACGGCGTTCAAGTCGGTGGGCCTGGGCGCGCTGGCGGACGTGATCGCGGTCGGCGCGATCATCGGCATCCTCACCGTGATGTTCACGTTCATGCTGGGCGTGACCCGGGTGTGGTTCTCGATGTCCCGGGACGGGCTGCTGCCCCGGTGGTTCGCCAAGACGCACCCGACGCGGCACGTGCCCACCCGTGTGACCTGGATCGTCGGGGTGGCCTCGGCCGCCATCGCCGGGTTCGTGCCGATCGGCGAGGCGGCCGAGCTGACGAACATCGGCATCCTGCTGGCGTTCGTGGTGGTGTGCACGGCGGTGATCGTGCTGCGCTACCGGCAGCCGGAGCTGCCGCGTTCCTTCCGGACGCCGGGGATGCCGGTGGTGCCGGCGCTGGGGGTGCTCTTCTCGATCTGGCTGATCACGTTCCTGCAGTGGCAGACGTGGGTGCGGTTCGCGGTGTGGTTCGTGATCGGCTGCGTGATCTACTTCGGCTACTCCTACCGGCGCTCGGTGCTGGCCACCGGGCAGCGCGCCGGCCGGCGCTGATCACTCCGCCATGACCAGGCCGTCCTGGGCGGCCCCCCGGCTGAGGACGACGTCCTTGATGCGGTCGCGCACCGCTTCCAGCTCGGCGCCCTGGGCGATGGCGTGGTTGAGGTCGAGGACGCGGCCGGCGTCGAGGTCGTACAGCTGCGGGACGAACTCGGCCTTGGTGACCCGCCAGGGCCCGCCCGGCCGGGCGGGCGGGGCGAAGGTGAAGCGGCCGAGGGTGGACTCGTTGCCGCGCGGGTCCTGGGCGCCGTCGCCGTTGTACATCTCGCCGGCGATCTGGTCGCCCATCCCGTAGACCACCCAGGTGCCGTTGACCTTCTCGTACGCCTGCGGGACGTGGGCGTGGGTGCCGAGGATCAGGTCGATGTCCGGGTGGCCGTCGGTGGCCGAGGCGGTGAGCCGCTGGGCGAGGGAGAGCTGGAGGCGGTCGGGCTGGTCCTGCCACTCGGTGCCCCAGTGCACGGAGAGCACGACCACGTCCGCGCCGCCCCGCCGGGCGGCGCGGGCGTCGGCGATCATCCGGTCGGCGTCGATGAGGTTCACCGCCCAGGGCTGTCCGGGCGGCATCGCGTTGCCGTTGGTGCCGAAGGTGTACGACAGGTGGGCGACCTTGGCGGAACCCGCCCGCAGGATCGTGACCGACCGGGCCTCGGTCTCGGTACGGGCGGTCCCGGAGTGCCGCAGACCGGCCTTGTCCATGGCGTCGAGGGTGCGCCGGATGCCGGCGGCGCCGTCGTCCAGGGCGTGGTTGGAGGCGGTGGAGCAGCCGTCGTAGCCGGTCGCGGCGAGGCCCGCGGCGACCTGCGGCGGGGACTTGAAGACGGGGTAGCCGGCGTAGTCGCCGTCGGCGCCGTAGACGGTCTCCATGTGACACAGCGCCAGATCGGCGCCGGAGACCACCGGTGCGACGCCGGCCAGCATGGGGCGGAAGTCGTGGCCGTTGCCGCCCGCGTCGTAGGCGGCCCGTTCGATGACGGAGGTGTGCGGCAGCACGTCGCCGGAGGCGACGAGGGTGAAGCCGGCGGGCGCGGCGGGCGCCGCGCGTCCCTGGGCACCGGTCTCCTCCCGGTGCTGGTTCTGGCAGGCCGCCCCGGCCGCGAGGACGGCGGTCAGGGCCAGAGCCACCTGCTGTCTGCGTCCGATCATCTCTTCACCCCAAGATTGTCGTATATACCGACGAACCCGTGACGGGCATATGGGTATGAATCTGATGTGCCGGATAAACAGCCCGGCTGGTGTCATTAGCCCATCCGGTGTCCCGGCACACCTCTCGGCCGACCGTTCGCCGACGCGATCGACCGCCCGTCGCACAACCGGGCCCGCCCCCTGTCCGCCGGGCCGCACCCTGCGCTGCGATACGGCCATGACGGCCGGAACCTCACTCACCCACGGGACGACGACCGCCGGGCACGAGCTGGCCGCGCTCCAGCGCGAGCACGGCGGCCCCCTGTTCGCCCTGCTGTTCAGGCTCTGCGACGGCGACCGGCAGCGCGCCGAGGACCTCGTGCAGGAGACCCTGGTGCGCGCCTGGCAGCATCCCGAGGCGCTGCACGCCGACGGCTTCGACTCGGTGCGGCCCTGGCTGCTCACCGTGGCCCGGCGGCTGGCCATCGACGCCCGGCGGGCCCGGCAGGCACGGCCGCCCGAGATCGGCGACGAGATCCCCGAGACCGCCCGGGTGACCGCCGACCACGCCGAACGGGCCGCGGCGATGCTGGACGTCCGGGAGGCTGTGAAGACACTCACGCCCGAGCACCGTGACGTCCTGGTACTCGTGTACTTCCTCGGGGCCAGTGTTGCGGAAGCGGCGCAGACCCTGGGCATTCCACCCGGTACGGTGAAATCCCGCGCGTACTACGCACTGCGCGCCCTACGCCGGGTCCTTCCGGGTTATACGGCCGACCTGCGGTGAAACCGGAGGCATGGTCAAACCTCGGTAAAGCGCCTTGCTGTGGCACCCGTTCGGGCAATGGGCTGTCCTCATCCGCGTTCCGGTCGGGGGCGGCCCCGGGTTTCGGGTGACGCGCACGTACCGGAGGAAGGCAGGAAGGGATGCTGCACAGAGGGCACGAGAGCACGGACGGCACCGGCGGCGGTGAACTGGCCGTACCCATGGCCTGGTTGTACGCCGAGTACATCGCCGACGAGCTGCTGCGCACCGGCGATCTGATGCCACCGACGTCCTTCGAGTTCCGGGCCGGCCGGGACGCGCTGGCACTGACCGTCTTCCTGTCCGACACCGACGGGGAGCTGTCCGGCATCCGGGTGATCTCCCAGCTGGAGAACTGGCTGTCGCTGACCGCCTACGACCAGCCGTGGCGGGACTGGGTGCGGGAGCGCATGGCCGAGCTGACCCGGCGGGCGGCCGGCTCGGAGGCCCCCGACCCCGACCTGGCGCTGGCGGCCGACGCCTGGCGCTGGCTGGAGGAGACCGAGCTGCTCGCCCCGGACCTGGACGCGGTGCCGGGCGGCGGGGTGTCCGGGGAGGACGACGGACCGAAGGTGTGGACACCGGCCTGGCGGCTGGGGCTGCCTCTCGGACACCTGGCGATCCACCTCTTCTGAACCTTCCGGAATTCACACCAATCCGCGGGCCGGGCCGCTCCGAATCTCTTGTCCGCGATTCTGTGCGCGGCTTGAGTGATTCGGCGGCCGGCTGCGTACGGGTGGGAGCAAGGAGTAACCCCACCCGCACCCATCGGCACGAGGATTCGGCATGAGGTCCCTGGAAAGGCATCGCGACGTCGGCGCGTACGCGCTCGGCGTGCTGGACGAGGCGGAGGCCTTCCGCTTCGAGGACCACCTCATGGAGTGCCCCCGCTGCGCGGCACACGTGACCGAATTCGGGTCCACGACCCGGCAGTTGATGCTGTACCGCCGGGCCACGCCACGCTTCGTGCACCCCATGGCACAGCCCGGCCCCCGGCTGCTGGACCGGCTGCTCGGCGAGCTGGCGCTCCGGCACCGGGCGCGGCGCCGCCGGCTGCTGTACGGACTGGCCGCCTCCGTGGTGCTGGCGGTGGCCGGCCCGGGCATCGTGGCCTTCTCCGGCCACCCGGAGCCGGCCGCGTCGCAGGTCACGGCGGCGACCGATCCGCGGACCGGGGTGTGGGCGCAGGTCACCTCCGCGGACCAGGACTGGGGCAGCGACCTGCGCCTGGAGGTCAGGGACGGCTCGGGGACGCACGCCTGCCGGCTGATCGCGGTCGGCCGCGACGGCAGCGAACAGGTGGTCGCCGGCTGGACCAACCCCGGCGACGGCAGCCGGGTCACCACCACGATGGGCGCGGCGGCCCTGCACCCGGACCAGATCGAGCGCTACGAGGTCCGCACGGCGGAGGGAAAGCGCCTGGTCACGGTCGAGGCACGGTGACGGTGCCCGGACCCGGCCGGCCGCCCGCACCGGGCCCGGCACGGCCCGCGTTCACTTCAGCAGGCGGGACAGCCGGCGGTCGGCCAGCGGCTTGCCGCCCGTCTGGCAGGTCGGGCAGTACTGGAGCGAGGAGTCGCTGAAGGAGACCTCGCGAATGGTGTCGCCGCACACCGGGCAGGGCTCGCCGGTACGGCCGTGGACGCGCAGACCGCTCTTCTTCTCCGACTTCAGCCGGCCGGCCGCCACGCCCCGGGAGCGCTCGACCGCCTCGGTGAGCGTCTCGCGCAGCGCCGTGTACAGCCGGTGGGTCTCCTGCGGGGTGAGGGACGCGGCCAGCTTGAACGGGGACATCTTCGCGGCGTGCAGGATCTCGTCGCTGTAGGCGTTGCCGACGCCCGCGATCAGCGACTGGTCGCGCAGGGCGCCCTTCAGCTGCCGCCGTTCGTCACGGAGCAGGGCGGCGAAGCGGTCCTCGTCGAAGTCGGCGGCGAGCGGGTCCGGGCCGAGGCGGGCGATGCCCGGCACCTGACCCGGGTCGCCGACGACGTACACGGCCAGCCGCTTCTGGGTGCCTGCCTCGGTGAGGTCGAAGCCCTCGCCGGTCTCCAGCGCCACGCGCAGCGCCAGCGGACCCTTGCCGGGCTTCGGCGGGCCGTCCGGCAGCCGGTCCTTCCAGTGCAGCCAGCCCGCGCGGGCCAGATGGACCACGAGGTGCAGCCCGCCGTCCGTCTCCATGTCCAGGAACTTGCCGTACCGGCGCACGGCGGTCACCGCGCCGCCCTCCACGGCGTCGACGGGCGGGTCGTACGTCTTCAGGACGCTGACGGCGACCGGCAGCACCCGCACCACCCGGCGGCCGACCAGGTGCTCGGCGAGGAAGTCCGTCAGCGCTTCTACCTCGGGCAGTTCCGGCATACGTCCAGGGTGCCATCCGGAACCGGGGACGCCCCGCGGGCCGCCCGGCCGTGCCTCACGGCAGCCGGAACTCGCACCACACCGCCTTGCCGCCGCCCCGCGCCTCCACGCCCCAGCTGTCGGCGAGCCGGTCCACGAGGAGCAGGCCGCGGCCGGACACCCGGCTCTCGCCGGCGTCCCGGCGCCGGGGCAGCGCGCTGGAGGAGTCCTCGACCTCGATGCGCACCCGGCGTCCGCCGCCGGACAGGGCCCGCAGGGTGACGATCGCGGAGCCCTCGGTGTGCATCAGCGCGTTGGTGATCAGCTCGTCGGCGGCCAGCTCGATCTCGTAGGCGCGCTCGTGGGCGCCCCAGGCACGGACCGCGGCGCGGATCATGTGCCGGGCCTGGACGAGGGCCTCCGGGTCGCCCGGGGCCACGTGCCGGCGGAGCCGACCGCCGGCGGGGGCCGTCCCGGGGACGCAGCGGCGCAGCAGGAGCAGGGCCACGTCGTCGTCGCCGCCCTGCTCCTCGGACAGCTGGATCAGCCGGTCGGCGAGGTCGCGCACCTCGTCCGGGCCGTCCGCGACGAGGGCGGCGAGGCGGCGCATGCCGTCGTCGAGATCGGTGCCGGGCTGTTCGACGAGCCCGTCGGTGCACAACAGCAGGGTGTGCCCCGGATCGAGTTCGAGGGTGGCGACCGGATACTCCAGCCGGCCGAACTCGGCGGACAGGCCGAGCGGCAGCCCGCCCTCGACGGTGATCCGGGCGCAGCTGCCGTCGCTGTGCCGGACGAGCGGGTCGATGTGCCCGGCGCGGACCACCTGGACGACCCCGGTGGACAGGTCGGCCTCGGCGTACAGGCAGGTGGCGAAGCGGTCGGTGTCGAGTTCGTGCAGGAAGGCGGAGGCGCGGGCCATCACGGTGGCCGGGGTGTGGCCCTCGGCGGCGTAGGCACGCAGCACGATGCGCAGCTGGCCCATGACGGCCGCCGCGTGCGTGTCGTGGCCCTGGACGTCGCCGATGACCGCGCCGACCCGGCCGCCGGGCAGTGGGATCAGGTCGTACCAGTCGCCGCCGATGTCCCGGCCCAGGGCCGCCGAGCGGTAGCGGACCGCGATGTCGGCGCCGCGGACGCTGGGGATGCTGCGGGGCAGCATGGCCTGCTGGAGGCCCTGGGCGAGGTCCTTCTCCTGTTCGTAGAGCATGGCCCGCATGAGGCTCTGCGCGATGCTGCTGCCGAGGGCGACCAGGACGGCGCGCTCCTCGGCGGAGAAGCCGCGCCGGTCGTCGTAGAGCAGCCCCATCGCGCCGATCGGGCGGGCCTGGGCGATCAGGGGCAGATAGGCGGCCGAGGTGATGCGCAGGTCCGTGAGGTGCGGCCAGAGGATCGGGTAGTCGGCGGCGAACTCCTCGGGGGACTCGATGAACCGGGGGCTGAGGGTGCGGACGACCTCGCTCATCGGGTACGGCTCGTCGATCCGGGTGATGCGGGTGCCGGGGACGGAGGCGCCGGCGGGTCCCTCGGCCACCAGCCGGATCCGGCCCGCCTCCACCAGGCCCATCACCAGGCTGGCCGCGCCCAGGTGGCGGACTCCGTGGGTGTCCTTGAGGACGTCGATGACGTCCTGGACGCTGCGGGCGTGGGCGAGGGCGGCGGAGATGACCTGGACGACGCTGGTCTGCTGCCGGAAGGCCTCGTCCTGGGCGGCTCGCAGGCTGCGGGCGGCGCTGTCGGCGAGTTCCTGGGTGGCGTCGCGGACGATGCCGACGACCCGGCGCGGGCGGCCGGTCTCGTCGCGCCGGATGTAGCCCTGGGTGTGGGTCCAGCGCATGCTGCCGTCGCGGCAGCGGATGCGGAAGTAGGTGCCGTAGTTCTCGCTGCCGTCCTTGATCGCGCGGGCGACGACCGCGTCCAGCCGGGCGGCCTCCGGCGGCGGCACCCGTACGGCGAGGGTTTCCGGGCGCTCGTCGTACTCCTCGGGCCGCAGGTCGAACACCTCGAAGGCCTGAGCATCCATGTGGAAGAGACCGGCGTCCAGATCCCAGTCGAAACTGCCCATGCGGTTGAGCGCGAGGACCGGGGCCGGATGTGCGGGCCAGTCCTCCGGGAGGGACAGGGCGCTCGCTCCCCGATCGGCCATGGGGCCCACACTGCCAGTATCCGGCCGATTCTTCGACTTGATCGGCGGCCTGACCGGGGGTTCAGGCGCCGGACCGGCCGACGGGACCGCCGGGGGCGGTGCCGGTCGTGCCGGGGGTGGCGGGGCCGGAGACGGCGGCGGACGGGTGGGCGCCGGCGCCGGCGGGCACGTCCTGGGCCCGGGGCGGGCCGGTGCCGCCGGAGGCGCCGGGCGAGGGGGCGAGGGAGAGGGCGGGACGGGAGGCGGGGGGCGGCGGGCCGGTCGCGGTGGCGGCCGGGTCCGGGCGGCCGGTGGGACGGTCCGGTGGCGCGGGGGCGGAGGGCGACGGCGGACTGCCGCCGGGGTCCGGGGAGGCGGGTGGGCCGCTGCCGTCGGGGCCGGGCGGCTCGGTGACCGCCGCTCCGGCGTCCGGCCGGCCGGGGTCGGCCGGATTGGTGGTGGCCCCCGGGGGCGCGGGCACGACCCGGTCGCGGCGGACGTCGGGGCCGACCCGGCGCTCGATCCAGGTGCGGGTCGCGGTGTCGACGATCGTGAGGCTGGTGACGGTGCGGGACGCCGGGGTCACCACGACCACCTGGTTCGGCCGGTAGCCGGCCCACGGGGTGCCGCGGGCACCGGCGCCGCCGCGGGTCGGCGCGGGTTCGTCGAGCGGGTTGCCGCAGGCGCAGCGCACCCGGGGCACGCCCCGGTTGTCGACGAGGACGGCGGTGCCCGCCTGGAGCACGGCCTGGTAGCGGGAGGCCGTGCGGGCGCGGTAGGCGTGGCTGGTGACGCGGGTGTCGGCGCCGAGGACCACCGGGGTCAGGCCGCGCAGGTAGTCCGGGAGCGCCGCCCGGGTGACGCCGGCCACCCCGGCGAAGGCGTCGGCCCGGGCCTCGTCCGCCGTCAGCCGGCGGATGTGCCGCTCGACGTCGCAGCCGGCCACGCGCGGGGAGCCCCGGTACAGCCCGGGTGTCGCGCCGGACAGCGTGCGCGCCGCGCGCAGCGGCGCCTCGACGTCGCCGCGCTGGACCCGGGGGGTGGCCGTGGGGGACCCGGGCCTCGGGGCGCCGGTGTCGGTGGACTCGGTGAAGGGCCCGGGCCCCCGCTCGGTGGCGGTCTGCAGAAGGACCAGCTCCCCCGCCGTGGTCTGCTTGACGCCGGTGCCCGCGCAGCCCGCGGCCAGGAGCATCACGAGGCACGCGCAGGCCGTGACGATGGATCGGGTGGGTATCCGCACCGCACACTCCGCATCACTGTGGGTGATTACGTCCTATTGTTGGCATTGCCCGGCTTTGCCTGGCAACTCGGGAACCGTCGTGACGAGCAAGGCGCCGGTGTCCCCGCTCAGGAGGCGCGCACAGCCGTGGACTGGTTCACCGCACCCGACTACTGGCTGAGCCGGCTGGTCCTCCAGCGGACCCTGGCCGCCCTGTACCTGGTCGCGTTCCTGACGGCGGCCCTGCAGTTCCGGGCCCTGCTGGGCGAGCGCGGGATGCTGCCGGTCCCCCGCTTCACCGCCCGGGTGCGGTTCCGGCGCGCCCCCAGCGTGTTCCACCTGCACTACTCCGACCGCTTCTTCGCGGCCTGCGCCTGGACGGGCTGCGCGGTGGCGGCGGCGCTGCTGGCCGGTGCGGACTCCGCGCTGCCGCTGTGGGCGGGGATCCTGCTGTGGCTGGTGCCGTGGGGGCTGTACCTGTCGATCGTCAACGTGGGCCAGACGTGGTACGCGTTCGGCTGGGAGTCGTTGCTGCTGGAGACGGGGTTCCTGGCCGCGTTCCTCGGCAACGACGAGGTGGCGCCGCCGGTGGTCGTGCTGGTCCTGCTGCGCTGGATCCTGTTCCGGGTGGAGTTCGGCGCCGGGCTGATCAAGCTGCGCGGTGACGCCTGCTGGCGGAAGCTGACCTGCCTGGACTACCACCACGAGACGCAGCCGATGCCGGGCCCGCTCAGCTGGTTCTTCCACCATCTGCCGAAGCCGCTGCACCGGGTGGAGGTGGCCGCCAACCACGTCACCCAGCTGGTCGTGCCGGTCCTGCTGTTCACCCCGCAGCCGATCGCCTCGGCCGCCGCCGCCCTGATGATCGTCACCCAGCTGTGGCTGGTGCTCTCCGGCAACTTCTCCTGGCTGAACTGGATCACCATCGTGCTGGCCCTGTCCGCGCTGCGGCTGCCGTCGACGGCGCCGTCCGTGCCGGCGGCGCCGCTGTGGTACGAGGTGCTGGTGCTCGCGGTCGCCGCGCTGCTGCTCTTCCTCAGCCACCGCCCGGTGGCGAACATGGTCTCCCGCCGCCAGGTGATGAACCGCTCCTTCGACCCGCTGCACCTGGTGAACACCTACGGCGCGTTCGGCAGCGTCAGCCGGGTGCGCTACGAGGTGGTGGTCGAGGGCACGCTGGACGACACCCCGCGCCCGGACTCCGACTGGCGGGAGTACGCGTTCAAGGGCAAGCCCGGCGATCCCCGGCGCTGGCCGCGCCAGTTCGCCCCCTACCACCTGCGACTGGACTGGCTGATGTGGTTCGCGGCGCTGTCGCCCGGTTACGCCGGGGAGTGGTTCGGCGCCCTGGTGGAACGCCTGCTGGAGAACGACCCGGACACGCTGAGGCTGCTGCGCCGCTCCCCGTTCCCGCCGGACACCCCGCCCCGCCATGTCCGGGCCCGGCTGTTCCGCTACCGGTACACGAGCTGGCGGGAGCTGCGGCAGACGGGGGCGTGCTGGGAGCGGACGTTCGTGCGGGAGTACCTGCCGCCGACGCGGCTGGCGAGGGTGACTCGGAGGCCGTAGCCCCGGGCCGCCGCGCCGGTCACGGCGGCCCCCCGCTGACGGGCTCCAGCAGGCCGGTCGCGCGCAGTTCCCGCCAGAAGGCGTCCGGGACGGGTGCCGCGAACCCGTCGGCGCAGTCGTGGACCTCGGCGGCGCTGCGGGCACCGGCCAGGACGCTCGCCACGGCCGGGTGTCCGGCGCAGAAGGCCAGGGCGGCGGCGCGCAGGGTGGTGCCGTGCCGGTCCGCCACCTCCTTGAGCCGCAGCGCGCGCTCCAGCACCTCCCGTGGCGCGCTCCTGTAGTCGTACGTCGCCTGGGGCGTCGGGTGGGCGAGCAGACCGGAGTTGAAGGCGCCGCCGATGACGACGGACACCCCGCGGCGGGCCGCCTCGGGCAGCAGTGCGGTCGCCGCGCTCCGGTCGAGGAGGGTGTAGCGGCCGGCGCAGAGCACCACGTCGACGTCGGTGTCGCGGACGAACCGGGTGAGCATCTCCGTCTGGTTCATGCCCGCGCCGATCGCGCCGACCACGCCCTGCGCGCGGAGTTCCTCCAGCGCCGGGTAGCCCTCCCGGAAGGCCTGTTCGGCGTGGTCGTCGGGGTCGTGGAGGTAGACGACGTCGGCGCGGTCGAGACCGAGGCGCTCCAGGCTCGCCTCCAGGGTGCGGCGGACGCCGTCGGCGGTGAAGTCCCAGACGCGGCGGTGGGCGGCGGGTACGGCGAAGCCGTGGGCCAGGTCGTCGCCGGTGCCGTCGGCCGGGTCCAGGCGGCGGCCGACCTTGGTGGAGACGGTGTAGGCGGCGCGGTCGTACCCGCGCAGGGCCTGGCCGAGCCGGCGTTCGGACAGGCCGAGGCCGTAGTGCGGGGCGGTGTCGAAGTAGCGGATGCCGCGCTGCCAGGCGGCGTGGACCGCCGCGTGCGCCTGCTCCTCGTCCACCGGGGTGTAGAGGTTGCCGAGGGCGGCGGCGCCGAAGCCCAGCGCGGTGACCTCGACGCCGCTGCGGCCCAGGGCGGTCACCGGTATGCCGCCGGCCGCAGCCGCAGGCCCCGCATGCGGCCGCCGACGGCGAGGGCGGTGCCGGTGGCGGCGCCGGAGAGCGGGCCGGCCAGGCGGGCGAGGGTCCGGCCGGTGCCGGACGCTCCACCGGTGACCTGGGCCCTCAGGCCCGTGAAGTCGCTCATGCGGGCTGTCCTTTCCGGGGGTCGGGGCCGGCGGCCCGGTAGGTGCCGCCGGCGAAGGCGCAGCGCGCGATCGCTCCCGGGCGCGGGGCGGCGCGGCAGCCGGGTGCCGGGGACGGCCGGGCGGTCGGGCATCGGCAGGTGCTGGAGGCCGGCCCCGCCCGCGAGCGGACGGACGGGCACCTCCCGCGGTCAGGTTCCCGCCACCGGCGGCGGCGCCTCCGGGCGCCCGCTCTGCGCCTCGGACCAGGAGCGCAGTTCGTTCGCGCCGACCTCCTCGACCACCGTCTGCAGGGCCTGCCGCGCCGCCGCGTCCCGTTCGGGCTCCGGCAGGAGCAGGTAGCGGTCGAGTGCCCGGCGCAGCGACTCCCGCGCCTGCGCGGCCAGCACCCAGCGCGAGCCGGCGCCGTACAGCTGGCGTATGCCGGTGCAGAAGACGGCACCGCCCGCGATCAGCGCGGTCAGCCAGGCGGGGGCGTGCAGACCGGCGGCGACGACGGTCACCGACGTCGTGAGGAGGGCGCCGAGCTCGGTGGCGTGGTGCAGCCGCCTGGCGCGGTCGGAGGCCCGCGCGTAGAACGACAGGTCCCTCCGGGCGAGGGCCAGCAGAGGATCCGGCTCCGCGGCCCAGGAGTTGTCGGGCACCCTTCTTCGTCGCATCGGCACATCATCGTCGCTGTGTCCGGGCCGGGGAAAGCCCGGGCGGCGGGCGGGGGCGGGTCGCGCCGGGCCCCCTTGCCCGCCGCGGTGTCACGCCCTGCGCAGCCTCAGGGTCACGAGTTCGAACGGGCGCAGCCGCACGGTGACGCGGTCGCCGTCCGGCACCGGCGGCCTGCCCTCGTCCCAGGGCCGCTCCAGCAGGTCCGTCGCCATGACCTCCGCGACCGCGAACCCGGCCGTCAGCGTGGCCCGGGCACGGCCGCCGTGGGCCTCGTGGAAGCGGACGACCACGTCCCCGCTGCCGTCGTCGGCGAGCTTCACCGCCGTCACCACCACCGCGTCGTTGTCGACCGTGACCAGCGGCGCGACCTCCCGGGCGCCGGTCAGGCGGCGTTCGGGCAGGTTGACCCGCCAGCCCTCGCGGACCGCGTCGGCGATCGAGGCGCCGGGCAGCAGGGCGTGCCGGAAGCGGTGCACGCCCTGGTCGGTCTCGGGGTCGGGGAAGCGCGGGGCGCGCAGCAGGGAGACCCGGACCGTCGTGGTGGTGCCGCGGTCGCCGTCGGCACGGACCGTACGGGTGACGTCGTGGCCGTACGTCGAGTCGTTGACGATCGCCACGCCCCAGCCGGGTTCCTCCAGGTGGACGAAGCGGTGGTTGCAGGCCTCGAACTTGGCCGACTCCCATGAGGTGTTGGTGTGGGTGGGGCGGAAGACGTGCCCGAACTGGGTCTCGGACGCGTACCGTTCGGCGTGCAGGTCGAGCGGGAAGGCCAGCTTCAGGAACTTCTCCGTCTCGTGCCAGTCGACCTCGGTGTCCAGGAGCAGCCGCCGCTCCCCCGGCGGCAGGGTCAGCAGCTGGGTGACCCGGGAGGAGCCGAAGGCCCTCACGACGCGTACCGAGGCGCCGTCCTCGCCGGCCGTGACCGACTCGGCGTCGGTGAGGTCGGTGACGGTGTTGCGGTAGAAGGAGTCGACGTCCCAGGCGTCCCACATGTTCGGGAAGTCGGGGTGCAGCTGGAGGAGGTTCGCGGCGCGGCCGGGGGCGACGGTCTCGCGGTCGGCGGCGGGGTCGTAGGCGGAGACGACCAGGCCCCGGGCGTCGACGGTGATCCGCAGCAGGCCGTTGTCCAGCGTGAACCCGCCGTCCTCGCGCGGGGTGAGCCGCGTGCGGCCCGTCACGGAGGGCGGGGCGGCACCACCCGCCGGGACGCCCTGGCCGGCGTGCGGGGCCGCGTTGAAGAGCAGCTCGGTGCCGCCCTCGCCGGCCAGGGCCCGCTGCGCCGCGCCGGTGATCCCGTCCAGCTCGGCGGCGATCCGCTCGTACGTCGCCCGCGCCTCCCGGTGCACCCACGCGATGGAGGAGCCGGGCAGGATGTCGTGGAACTGGTGCAGCAGGACCGTCTTCCAGATCCGGTCCAGCTCCTCGTAGGGGTAGCGGAATCCGGTGCGTACGGCCGCCGTGGCCGCCCACAGCTCGGCCTCGCGCAGCAGGTGCTCGCTGCGCCGGTTGCCCTGCTTGGTCTTCGCCTGGCTGGTGAGCGTGGCGCGGTGCAGTTCCAGGTACAACTCGCCGACCCAGACGGGCGGTTCGGGATACTCGGCCTCGGCCTTCTCGAAGAAGGCGCGCGGGGCCTCCCAGACCACGGTCGGGGAGCCCTCCAGGTCGCGCAGCCGGGCCGCCCTGGCGACCATCTCCCGGGTGGTGCCGCCGCCCCCGTCGCCCCAGCCGGTGGGCGCGAGGGAGTGCCGGGCCCGGCCCTTGTCCCGGAAGTTGCGTGCCGCGTGGGCGAGTTCACTGCCCTTCATCGAGCAGTTGTAGGTGTCGACGGGCGGGAAGTGGGTGAAGATCCGGGTGCCGTCGATGCCCTCCCAGTGGAAGGTGTGGTGCGGGAACCGGTTCGTCTGCGACCAGGAGATCTTCTGCGTCAGCAGCCACTTGGAGCCGGCCGCCCTGATGATCTGCGGCAGGCCCGCGGCGAAGCCGAAGGTGTCCGGCAGCCACGCCTCCTCGTTCTCGATGCCGAACTCGTCGAGGAAGAAGCGCTTGCCGTGCACGAACTGCCGGGCCATCGCCTCCGAACCGGGCATGTTGGTGTCCGACTCCACCCACATCCCGCCGGCCGGCACGAACCGGCCCTCCGCCACCGCCTTCTTCACCCGCGCCCACACCTCGGGCCGGTGCTCCTTCACCCAGGCCCACTGCTGCGCCTGGGACATGGCGAACACGAACTCCGGCTCGTCCTCGATGAGCGCGGTCATGTTGGACGTCGTACGGGCCACCTTGCGCACCGTCTCGCGCAGCGGCCACAGCCAGGCCGAGTCGATGTGCGCGTGCCCGACGGCACTGATCCGGTGCGCGGACGGCACGGCCGGGGCGGACAGCACGCCGGTCAGCCGGGCCCGCGCCCGGTCCGCCGTGCCGTTCACGTCCTGGAGGTCGACGGCGTCCAGGGCGCGTTCGACCGCGCGCAGGATGTCGTGCCGGCGCGCGGAGTCCACGGGCAGCTCGGCCATCAGCTCGCCCAGCACCTCCAGGTCGAGCACCAGCTGCCACACGGTCTCGTCGAACACGGCGAGGTCCATGCGGGTGAGCGTGTACTGCGGCTCGCTGCCGGCGGTGTCCTTGTCGCCCAGCGGGGTCGGCCGGAAGGGGTGGTAGTCGAGGACGACCGGGTTGGAGGCGGCCTCGATGTGCAGGCGCACCTCCTCGCCGCCCGCGACGGGAGCGCCGATCCGCACCCACTGGTTGCGCGGGTTGAGGCCCTTCACCGGGGTGCCGTCGGGCCGGTAGACCAGGCCCTCGCACTGGAAGCCGGGCATGTTCTCGTCGAAGCCCAGGTCCAGCAGCGCCTCGACGGTCCGGCCGGCCCACGCCTCGGGCACGGTCCCGGTCACCCGGAACCAGCTGGTGCCCCACGGGGCGCCCCACCGGGCGCCCACCTCGATCGGCCCGGGCTCGGCGGCGAGCCCCTCCGCGACCGGCACGGGCTCGCCGGGCGCGTGCCACACCTCGACCCGGAGCGGCACGGACTCGGGGTACACGGCGGGGCGGACACGTTCGTCGAGGACGCGCCTGAGGCGGGCTTCCACCAGCGTGCGGTCGTCATGCATGCGGGGTGCTCCCTGCGGGTTGCGGTGTTGACCAGGGGTGGGTGACGGTGACGGGGGCCGAGGCGTCGTAGAGCTCCCCCACCGCGCGTACTTCGAACCGTGCCACGCTCTCGCCCTGTTCGGGCCGCTGGCCGGCGACGAACCAGGCGCGCTGGCCGGTGGCGCCGAGGAAGCGGCGGGTTCCGTCGGGGAGGAGACGGTGCAGGGTGTAGTGGCGGACGGTGCCGGGGGCGGTGTTCCAGGCGAGCCGGAGGTCGCCGCCGTTCGCCGCGGTGACACGGGCGCCGGTGGGGGCGGCGGGCGGCGGCGGGGTGCCGTCGGGACGGACGGCGAGGCCGCCCAGTCGCCAGCGGACCGGGCCGTCCGCCGCGGTGAGGCGGACGCCGAGGGCGTGGACGGTACCGGACAGGCCGGTGAGCGGGACGGTCACGGTCCGCCAGCCGTCGGCCGGCCGCACTCGGCCCGCCTTGCCGACCGGGTCCACAGGCAGATACGTGTACGGCGGTGTCGCCCCCGACGCGCCCGGTTCGGCCGTCGCCACCGCCAGTTCGGCGCTCACCCTCCCAGACTCGCTCCGGAAGGTCAGGTCGACAACCGTGTTCACACCGATCGGCAGCCGGGTCGCGTACAGGTCCACCACCGCCGGCTGATCCAGACCACCGGCCACCAGCACGCTGCTCCCGCCCCGCCAGGCGTCGGCGAAGTCGAAGGCGACCGACGGCCGCTCCCCCGCCGTCCGCACCACCCAGCGCCGTGACGGCAGCCGGTCCTGGAGCCCCAGGTGGTTCCACGGCGCCGCCGAGACGACGGCCCCCTCCTCGTAGAAGCGCAGCCCGTGCCCGGTGTTGAACACGGACGCGAACGGCACCGAGGTCACCGTCGACCGGTCCGCCACGGAGACCGCCGGCGCCCGCCACGGATCACTCGGGTCCGGCCGTGCCGGGTCCAGCGACCGCCCGGTCCAGAACCGGTCGTCGGCCGCGTGGAAGTCCCCGGGGGTGCGCCGGTCGGCGGGCAGGTGGTTGCGGGTCCACTCGGGCCGGTAGAGACCGAGCGAGGTGACGTGCGGTCTGCCGGCCGGCACGATCGCGTCCCAGTCGACCGGGGTGCCCGACCCGTTCGACTCCACGTCGACGCCGGCCCACAGCCGGTAGCGGCCGCGCCCCAGCCGGTCCGCCCTCGTACCGGAGGAGGCCAGGGTGGCCGCGCTCCACCGGAAGTCCACGAACATGTCGTCGGCGGTCTGGAAGAACGCCTGGTTCTGGCTGTTCAGCGCGCCCTGCCAGCCGACCGTGCCGTTCACGGTCATCGCGTCGTACCAGGTCACCCGCTGGCCGCGGGCGGCCGCGAGGGCCTTCAGCTCCCGGACGAAGCCCAGCACGGCCGTGCCCAGCGCGGTGTTCCCGCCGCCGGTCTCGGCGTTCACGAACCAGCCGTCGAAGCCGTGGGCCGCCGCGACCGCGACGAGTTGCGCGGCGAGCGGGTGGTGCCCGGCGGCGTCCCGCTGCACCAGGTCCCGGGTCCACCGCAGCTGTCCGCCGTAGGCCGCCGGCGGCAGGAAGACGTTCCCGAGGACGGGCACGCCGTGCCGGTGGGCCGCGTCCACGACGGGCGCGTTCGGCGCGAGGATCAGCCCCTCGCCGGCCGAGCCGCCCCAGAAGACCAGCTCGTCCAGGTACGCCCAGTGGGTCAGGGCGTAGTGGTCGGCGGTGGCCGAGCCCTGGGAGGGGTTGCCCGAGGTCGGCCCGAAGGAGACGAGCGCCTGGACGCGGGCCTGGCCCGAGCGGGCGGTGGGGTTCGCCGGGGCCGGGGTGAAGCGGGGGGCGAGCGGCACGGTCGCGGCGTTGAAGGCGAGGTCGGGGTCGTCGGCCGCGCGCCAGCTCTTCAGGCTGCGCCAGGTGATGCCGGGGCCGGGGCTGCCGGCGGGCAGCGAGTCCGGGTACCAGTAGGCGGTGTACGGCGGGGTGGCGGCGGCGGCGCGCGGGGCGGCCGCCGCGGGCAGTGCGGGGGTCAGGGCGGCGGTACCGGCGGCGATCAGGACGGTGCGTCTGGTGGGGTTCACGAGCGGGTGCCTCCGTGGGGGGTGGGGAGTACCTGGCCGGGGGTGACGACGTCGGTGATGCCGCGTGCGGCGAGGTGGTCCTTGTCGTCGGCGCGCGTGTCGAGGACGGTGGTGGGGCGGGCGCCGTCGGCGACGAGCCGGAAGAAGGCGTCGAAGACGTCGCCGCCGGGCGCGCAGCGCGAGCGCCGGGCGGGCGCGGCGGGTACGACGAGGGCCGTGCCGCGCACCGCCGGGGCGCGGTGGGTCCGGCGGGCCGCTCCGGCGAGCACCCGGGCGATGTCCTTGGGCCGCCGGCCGTCGGTCAGCAGGCCGAGGGAGTATTCGAGTTCGGGGAAGTCGGCGAGGGTGCGCGGGACGTCGTGGGAGCACCACCAGGTGACGCCCCACAGGTCCGGGCAGTCCAGGACGTGGGTGAGGGTCGCCTCGGCGAAGGCGGCGGCATGCTCGGCGGGTACCAGGGGCGCGGGCGCGCCGACCTCCTGGAGCCACACCGGCCGGTGCGGTTCGTCCGCCCAGGCCTTGCTCAGCTCGACCAGGTAGGCGGCGTGGTGCTCGGCGGGCACCGAGGTACGGCCGTGCCGCTGGGCGGTGCCGTTGAAGACCCAGGAGTGCACGGCGGTGAGGTCGCCGAGCCGGGCGGAGTGGCCGGGGGTGAAGGGCTGGTCGTCCTGGTACCAGGCGGCGTCGTAGGAGGCGTGCAGGTGGAGCCGGCCGGGGGCGCCGGCGGCGCAGGCGGCGAGCATCCGGGTGAGCCAGCGTTCGGCCTGCCCGGAGGTGATCCGGTCGGGGTCCGGGTGGGGGCCGGCGGCGAACTGGTTGACCTCGTTGCCGACGGTCATGCCGAGGAAGTTGGGCCGGTCGGCGAGGGCGGCGGCGAGGGTGCGCAGGTAGGCGGCCTGGCCGTCGGTGACGTCCGGGTCGGTGAAGAGGTTGCGGCGGTGCCAGGTCCGGGTCCAGGCGGGCAGGAAGTCGAAGCTGCTCAGGTGCCCTTGGAGTCCGTCCACGTTGACGTCGAGGCCGCGTTCGGCGGCGGCGTCGGCGAGGGCCACGAGCTGGTCGACGGCGCGCGGGCGGATCAGGGTGCGGTTGGGCTGGAAGTACGGCCACAGCGGGAAGACCCGGATGTGGTCGAGGCCGAGGGCGGCGACGGCGTCGAGGTCGGCGCGCACGGAGTCCAGGTCGAAGTCGAGCCAGTGGTGGAACCACCCTTCGCTGGGCGTGTAGTTGACGCCGAAGCGCACGGCAGCGGGCATGCGGTGTCCTTGTATTCGGGGGAGGTTCAGCCCTTGACCGCGCCCTCGCCGACCCCGCGGAAGAAGTACCGCTGGAGGCAGGCGAAGAGGGCGATGAGCGGGGCCACGGCGATCACGGTCCCGGCGGCGACGAGGCGTTCGTCGTTGGCGAAGGTGCCGTGCAGGTAGTTCAGGCCGATGGTCAGGGTGAACCTGGAGGGGTCGCTCAGCACGATCAGCGGCCACAGGAAGTCGTCCCAGGCGCCCATGAAGGCGAAGACCGCGACGACCGCGAGGGTGCCCCGCACCGACGGCAGGGCCACGTGCCAGAACCGCTGCCAGACGTGGGCGCCGTCGACGTAGGCCGCCTCCTCGATCTCGTAGGGCAGGTTGCGGAAGGCGCCCCGCATCAGCAGCACGTTCATCGCGCCGACGGCGCCGGGCAGTACGACCCCGATCAGCGTGTTGTTCAGGCCGAGTTCGCGCATGGTGGTGAACTGGGCGATGACGATGCCCTCGACGGGCACGAGCATCGCCAGCACGAACACGAGGGTGGCCGCGCCCCGGCCGCGGTAGCGCAGCCGGGCCAGGGCGTACCCGGCGAGTGCGGAGCCGACGCAGTTGGTGACGACGTTGGCGGTGGCGACCTTCAGGGAGTTCAGGGCGTAGTCCCAGACCGGGATGGTGTCGGCGACCCGGGCGTAGTTGTGCAGGGTGGGGTGGCCGGGCAGGAACCGGGGCGGGGAGCTGTAGATGTCCTCGGTGGGGCCCTTGAGGGAGGTGGACAGCTGCCACAGGAACGGGCCGGCGGTCAGGGCGAGGACGGCGAGCAGCAGCAGGTAGCGCCAGGCCAGCTCGCCGGCCCGGATCCGGCGGCCGTGCCCGTCCGTGACGCGCGGCTCGCGGGCCGCGGTGGCCGGCCGCTCGGGCCGTACCCGCTCCAGGACGCTCAACGCTCCTCCTTCCGGTCGGCGCGCAGCACGAGCAGCATCAGGGCGACGGTGACGGCGAACACGACGACGGACAGGGCGGAGGCGTAGCCGACCCGGCCGGTGAGGCCGGTGCCGGTGCGCTGGACGAGCATGACGAGGGTGGTGTCCTCGCCGGCCGGGCCGCCGTCCGGGCCGGCCATCAGGTAGACCTCGGAGAACACCTTGAAGGCGGCGACGGACGACAGTGCGGCGACCAGCACCATGGTGGAGCGCACGGCGGGCACGGTGACGGAGAGGAAGCGGCGCACCGGCCCGGCGCCGTCCACGGCGGCGGCCTCGTGCAGTTCGCGCGGCACGTTCGCCAGCGCGGCCAGATAGATGATCATGTAGTAGCCGAGGCCCTTCCACACCGTGACCGCCATGGCGCTCAGCAGGAGCAGCCACTGGTCGCTCAGGAACCCGATCCGGCCGACCCCCACGGTCTCCAGCAGGGAGTTGACCAGGCCGCGCTCGTCCAGCAGCCACACCCAGATCAGCCCGACCACGACGATCGAGGCGACGACCGGGGTGTAGAAGGCGGAGCGGAAGAAGCTGATGCCGGGGATGTTCCGCTGCACCAGCAGCGCGAGCAGCAGCGGCAGGAGGACGAGGGCGGGTACGACGCCGGCGATGTACAGGGTGCTGTTGCGCAGGCCGGTCCAGAACATGTCGTCGTGGAGCAGTTCGCGGAAGTTGGCGAGGCCCACGAAGCGGCCGGGGACGAGGGTGCGGCGGTCGGTGAGGGAGTTCACCAGGGTGGAGGCGAACGGCCAGAGCACGAAGGCGCCGGTGACGAGCAGTCCGGGCGCGGCGAACAGCCAGGGGCTGGACGGCAGCTGGCGCCTGACGCGGGAGGGGGTGGCCATGGCGGGTCAGCCCTGCCGGAGCAGCCGGTCGGCGGCGTTGACAGCGTTGTCAAGGGCTTCCTTCGGGCTCTGCTTGCCCTGGAGCGCCTTGGCGACCTCGTTGCGCAGCGCGGTCTTCATCTGGTCGCTGAACAGTACGGGCGTGTAGTTGACGGCGTTCTTCAGGGACTTGGCGGCGGCCACGCGTACCCGGGTCTCGTCGGTGCCGTCCTCCTTGGTGAAGTACGGGTCGTCGAGGGAGCCGGCGGTGCTCGGGAAGATGGCGACCTTCTTGGCGAAGGACATCTGGTGCCGCGCGTCGGTGACGAAGTGCGCGAAGGCGACCGCGGCCGGGGTGTGCCTGCTGCGGGAGCTGACCATCACGCCCATCACGTACATGTTGACGTGCCCGGTGCTGGTGATCTGGTCGGTGATGCCGATGTCGCGGTACAGGCTCGGCGCGTTCTTCCTGAAGTTGCCGAGGTCCAGGGCGCTGCCGGGGTTCATGGCGACGGCGCCGGTGAGGAACTTCTTGCCGGCCGACTCCCCGGTGGCGGTCAGCGCCTGCGGGTCGAGGGCCTTGGCGTCGTACAGCTTCTTGTACCTGGTGAGCAGTTCCACGCCCTTGGGGTCGTTGAAGGCGAAGCCGGTGCCCTGTTCGTTCATCAGCGGGACGCCGTAGCGCCCGAAGTCCTCGATGGTGGGCACGTTGGCGAGGGTGGCGACCTTGCCGCCGGTCTCGCCGGCCATCCGCAGCGCGTCGGCGAAGAGTTCGTCGTACGTCTTCGGCGGCCGCTCGGGGTCGAGACCGGCCTGCCGGAACAGCGCCTTGTTGTAGAAGAGCGGGCCGGTGTTGAGGTACCAGGGGAAGGCGTACGTGCCCTTCCTGCCCGGTATGCGGTGGCCGGCCCAGGCGCCGGGCAGGTACTCGGACCGGTAGGCGCCGGCGGCCTTGTCGAGGTCGAGGGCGAGGCCGGCCTCGGCGAGCGGGGCGACCAGGTCCGGGGAGACGTTGACGACGTCGGGCAGGGTGCCGCCGGCCGCCTCGGCGCTGAGCTTGTCCGGGTAGCCCTCGGCGGGCTGGTCGACCCATTTCACATGGGTGCCCGGGTACGTGTTCTCGAAGTCGGCGATCAGGCCCTCGAAGTACGGTTTGAAGTTGGCGCGCAGGTTCCAGGTCTGGAAGGTGATGTCGCCCTCCACCTTGCCGGAGGCGTCGGTCGTACCGCCGTCGTCACCACCCGAACCGCAGGCGCTCAGCGGCAGGACGAGGGCGACGGCAGCGGCGGCGAGGGCTCTGCGGGACATGGGCACGGGGACACGGCTCCCTTGCTGTGTCGGGATGCTGGGTGGCGTCAGAGACCTTGCCCGCGGCCTTCCGAGGAAGTCAATGGATTCGCCGGGCTAAAGAAAATCGGCCTTCATTAGTGCAGGTCAGAAGCGTTTTGACGCCACGCTTGCCGCAATTCACTAATGCGCTTTAGGGTCTTGACACATCCGCGTACTCAAGCGCATTAGCACGCACTCTCCGAAGGGGAGGAAGATGCCGACCAGACGGTCCCCCGCCCGCCGGCCCACGATGAAGGACATCGCCCGGCGCGCCGGAGTCTCCGAGAGCGCGGTGTCCTTCGCGCTCAACGGCCGCCCCGGCGTCTCCGAGGCCACCCGCGCCCGCGTCCGCCGGGTCGCCGAACAGCTCGGCTGGCGCCCCAGCACGGCCGCCCGGGCGCTGTCCGGGGAGGGCGCGGCGACGGTCGGCTTCGTCCTGGCGCGTCCCGCCCACACGCTGGGCGTCGACTCGTTCTTCCTCCAGCTCGTCTCCGGCATCCAGGAGGTCCTGGCCGAACGGCACCTGGGCCTGCTGTTCCAGGTGGCGCAGGACGTGACCGACGAGTGCGCGGTGTACCGGCGCTGGTGGGCGGAGCACCGGGTGGACGGCGTCCTGGTGGCCGACCCGCGGGCCGACGACCCGCGCCCCGGCCTGCTGGACGAACTCGGCCTGCCCGCCGTGGTGATCGGCGGCGCGCCGGACGAACGCCATCCCGGCCTGTCCACCGTCTGGGCGGACGACGCGGGTGCGATGGCCTCGGTCGTGGACGAGCTGACCGCCCTCGGCCACCGGCGGATCGTGCACATCGCCGGCCTGCCCGACCTCGCCCACACCCGGCGCCGGACCGCGACCCTGCGCGCGGAGGCGGAGCGGCGCGGCCTGACCGAGGTCCGCTCGGTGACCACGGACTACTCCGACACCCAGGGCGCGGCCGTGACCCGCCGGGTGCTGAACTCCCCTGCTCCGCCGACCGCGTTGATCTACGACAACGACGTGATGGCGGTGGCCGGGGTCTCGGCGGCGGCCGGACTGGGCTGCCGTGTACCGGAGGACGTTTCCGTCGTCTCCTGGGAGGACTCGGCGCTGTGCCGCATGGTCACCCCGCGGCTGTCCGCCCTGTCCCGCGACAGCGCCGAGTTCGGCCGCACGGCCGCCCGCGAACTGCTCTCCCTGCTCGACGGCGCCCCGGCACGGGCGGTGGGGGTCCCGGTGCCACGGCTGACGGGGCGGGGCAGCACCGCGGCCGTCCGCGCCCCGGGCGGCAGGGTGCCCTGACCGGCCGCCGGTCCCGGTTCACCGGGCGGATCCCCTCGACGTACTCCCTCCCACCGTGCAGAGTTCTCCTACCCGCCGTCCGTACCGTTGAGTAGCGAGGAGTGCCCGTGAGCAGCTGGGCCGGCCGGAGTGCCGTCGAGATCGCCGCCGCCGTCCGTGAGAAGCGGGTGACACCCCGGGAGGTGGTGGCCGGGCAGCTCGCCCGCATCGAGCGGCTCGACGGCCGGATCGGGGCGTTCCGGAAGGTCCGGGCGGAGGCGGCGCTCGCCGAGGCCGACGAGCTGGCCTCCCGCGCCGACCTGGCCGGACTGCCGCTGGCCGGAGTGCCGTTGGCGGTCAAGGACAACCTCGCGGTGCGCGGTGAGGCGGCCCGCAACGGCTCGGCCGCCACCCCGGAGGTCCCGGCCGCCGAGGACCATGTGACGGTGGCCCGGCTGCGGGCGGCCGGTGCGGTGGTCGTCGGCCTGACGAACGTGCCCGAGCTGTGCGTCTTCGGCACCACGGAGGGCCCGTACGGCATCGCCCGCAACCCCTGGGACCTCGCCCGCACGGCCGGCGGCTCCTCCGGCGGCAGCGCGGCGGCGGTCGCCGCGGGGCTGGTGCCGCTCGCGCTCGGCAACGACGGCATGGGCTCGCTGCGCATCCCCGCCGCGAACTGCGGGCTCGTCACGCTGAAACCGGGGCACGGGGTGGTGCCGGCCGGGATCGGCAACGGAGACTGGTTCGGGATGTCGGAGAACGGCCCGCTGGCCACGACGGTCGCGGACCTGCGGCTGATGCTGGCGGTCCTCGCGGACGGGGGGTGCGAGCGCCGGGAGGAGCGGCCCCGCCTCCGCATCGCCGCCGCGGTGCGCAGTCCGCTCGCCGGGGTGAGCGTGAGCCGGCCGTATACGACCGCGGTCCGGCAGGCGGCCGGGGTGCTGGCCCGGGCCGGGCACCAGGTGCGGCGGGCCGAGCCGCCGTACCCGCTCTCGCTCGGCGTGACCGCGCTCCGGCACTGGACGGCGGGCACGGCGGTGGACGCCGAGGGCCTGGACCGGGCGCGGCTGGCCCGCCGGACCCGGGTGCACGCGGCCGTGGGCCGCCCGTTCGTCCGGCGGGTCCGCACCGGTGCGGACCGTGAACGGCTGCGCGCCCGGCTGACGCCGTTCTTCACCGAGTACGACGTGCTGCTCACCCCCGCGCTGGCCCGCCGCTCCCCGCGGGCCGGCGCCTGGCACGAACGCGGCTGGCTGCCCAACGTGCTGGCCAACACGGCCTATTCGCCCTTCACCCCGCCGTGGAACCTGACCGGCTGGCCCGCCATGTCCGTCCCGGCCGGCGCCCTGCCCTCGGGCGCCCCGTGCGCCGTACAGCTCGTGGGGCGGCCGGGTACGGAGGACCTGCTGCTCGGTCTGGCGGAGGAGCTGGAGGAGTTGAGCCCGTGGCAGCGGACGGCCCCCGTGGCCGGGTGAGGCGGGAGTCGGTGGCGGCCACGCGGGGCGGGGGGGTGCGGGTCTGCACCGCCGGAGCAGCGTGCGGCGGTCGCGGCGGGCCGGCCCCGGAGGTCAGTCCACGCTGGGCAGGATGTGCGGCTCGGCGAGGTCGTCCTCGTACCCCGCGAGTCGGATCGGGGCGGACCGGGCCCACACGTCGAGACTGCCGAGTTCTCCGGGCCGCCGGCCCGAGCGCTCCGTGTGTTCCTCGGGGCGCTGTTCGCGCTTCGTCTTCTCCGGTGTCACCGCGCACTCCTTATGTGTCGGGTCACCCTCGGGGGCGTACCGGACAGCCTGCGCTCCGGAGCTCGACGCCCGCTCGGGTCTGGATGGAAGGCCAGTTCGGACGCGGTGGCGCCGGTGTCTCGGTCGGAGCAGGCCGTTGTCGACCGGCTCGCCCCAGGACGGACGATGGGTGTGGGTGGGACCCCGTACTGCTGTCCGTCCCCTCCAGGTTAGCCAGATGAGCGGGCATCCGCTCGATAGGGAATGCAAACAAGCGGTAACCGATGCGCGTCCGCCGGCCGCCCAATACCCCCCCCATACGGGGCTGTTTGAAACAAGACGCTCACCCGGACGACCCGGCGAATCACCCATCTGGCCTATGGTGGCGGACACCTGTGCACCCGGTGACGCGGCGCCGGATCACCACTTGCCGGGCGCGTAGTCCTTCAGGAAGACGCCGTACAGGTCCTCGCCCTCCTCGCCGCGCACGACCGGGTCGTAGACGCGGGCGGCGCCGTCGACCAGGTCGAGCGGTGCGTGGAAGCCGGCCTCGGCGAGGCGCAGCTTGTCGTAGTGCGGGCGCTCGTCGGTGATCCAGCCGGTGTCCACCGAGGTCATGAGGATGGCGTCGGCCTCGAACATCTCCTGGGCGCTGGTCCGCGTCACCATGTTCATCGCGGCCTTGGCGGCGTTGGTGTTGGGGTGGCCCGCGCCCTTGTAACCGCGGCTGAAGACGCCTTCCATGGCCGAGACGTTCACGACGTACGCCCGTCCGCTGGCCGCCTTCCGCGCGGCGTCGGCCATCGCCGGGCGGAGCTTGCTGATGAGGATGAACGGCGACGTGTAGTTGCACAGCTGGGTTTCCAGCAGCTCCACCGGAGAGATCTGGTCGATCGTCTGCACCCAGGTGTTGCTGTCGACGACGTCGGGCAGCAGGCCGCCCGCGTCGATGGCGGTGCCGTCGAGGTGCCGGGCGACGCTGGCGTTGCCCGCGACCAGGGCGAGATCGGCGACCTTCTGGGCGTCGAGGCTGCTGGTGCCGAGGGGCAGCGCGGCCAGGCCGTCGACGGCGCCGGAGTTGAAGGCGCCGATCACGTGGTGGGCGGGCAGCTCCCCGGCGGGCAGCGGGGCGCTCTCGCCCTCGACCAGGGCGGCGTAGGCCGACGGCAGGCGGCGCACGGTCTGCGTGGCGTTGTTGATCAGGATGTCCAGCGGGCCCGCCTCGGCGACCTGCTCGGCCAGCGCGACGGTCTGGGCCGGGTCGCGCAGGTCGATGCCGACGACCTCCAAGCGGTGCATCCAGTCCGCCGAGTCCTCCATCGCCTTGAAGCGGCGGATGGCGTCCTTGGGGAACCGCGTGGTGATCGTCGTGTGCGCGCCGTCGCGCAGCAGGCGCAGCGCGATGTACATGCCGATCTTGGCCCGGCCGCCGGTGAGCAGGGCGCGCTTGCCGGTGAGGTCGGCGCGCGCGTCCCGCTTGCCGCGGTTGAGGCGGGCGCAGTCCGGACAGAGCTGGTGGTAGAAGTAGTCGACTTCCACGTACCGCGTCTTGCAGGTGTAGCAGGAGCGCGGACGCTGGAGTATCCCCGCGATCTTGCCGGTGTCGACCTTGGAGGAGGGCAGGATGCCCTCGGTCTCGTCGTCGATGCGCTCGGCGGAACCGGTGGCGGTGGCCTCCGTCACGGCGCGGTCGTGCGCGGTCTTGGCGGCCCGGCGCTCCTGGCGGCGGCGCTGCTTCACCGTCCGGTAGATGTGCGAGGTGGCCCGGCGGACCGCGATCGCGTCGGGGTGGTCGACGTCGATCCGGTCCAGCTCCTCCAGCACGCTCAGGCATACGGCCAGCCGCTCGGGGTCGATGCCGGGCCCGTGGACCAGCTCGTCCACGGAGGCGTCCGTGGGCATGTCCATGGACGCCGAGCCGTCCTCTGTCACCGTCATCGCGCTGCCGCTTCCCTGATCACCCGCGCAGCGCTCCGACTCGCGCCCGCTTTCGAACAGCGGATTTTACGGAGCGCCGGGCCGTGGCACCAAACCGCTCCGCCCGCCCGCCCCCGCACCCGGGGCCACCCGGCCGCTCCCACGCGTCGCCGGGGCGGTCCGCCGGACCCCGGCCGCCCGCCCGCGGCGGGCCCCGCACCGACGGCCGGCCCGCACCGCCACCCGCGTGCAGCACGCGGGTGCGGTGCCGTACCGGTGGCGGTGCCGTACGGGCGGCGCGGGGCGGGAACCTCCCTGAGCCCCCGGCCACCCTCGGGGGGGCCGGGGTCAGTGGTCGCAGACCGCCAGCAGCGTCTCCACCTCGGCCGAGACCGCGTGCGCGAACCGGTCGAGGTCCGGCACCGCCGCCGCGTCGGCGACCAGTCCGTAGTGCACCCGCCCGCGGTACGTGGAGATCGCCACCGCCAGCGCCTGCCCGGGCGCGAGCGGGGCCAGCGGGTACATCTCGGTCAGCCCGTGCCCGCCGAGCCGGAGCCCGAGCCCGGGCAGCGGCACGCTGGTGACCAGGATGTCGAACCACAGCCGGGCCGCCTGCCCGACCAGCGGCCCGGCGAGCCGGTGGCCGAGCGCCGGAACGTGGTCGGCGAGCAGCGCCACCGCGCCGGCGCCCCGGTCGGGTCCCGCGTCCTTGTTCCGCACCATCGCCGTCCGCACGGTCTCCAGCCGGCCGAGCGGGTCGGGCTCGTGCACCGGAAGCCGTATCAAGTACCCGGAGAGCCGGTTGCCCGGTGGCTGGGCGGTGTGCGGGCGGCGCCGGGAGACGGGGATCAGCGCGCGGGGGGCGACGCCCTTGCTGCCGTCGCCGCGCTCGTCCAGCCAGCGCCGCAGCGCGCCGGCGACGACGGCGATGAGGACGTCGTTGACCGTGCCGCCGGCGCTCTTGCGCACCCGGTGCACGTCGTCGATGTCGACGACGACGCCGGCGGTCCGGCGGGTGCCGCTGGGCGCGCAGGTCAGCGCGGCGGTCGGGCGCATGCCGAGCGTGGACCGGGCGAGCGAGGCACCGATGTCCAGGGCCCGGCCCACGTCGGACAGCGCGCCCCTGACCAGCCCGGGCACCAGCGCGGGCAGCCGGCGCACGTCGGAGAGCAGGTCGCGGGGCGGCTCGACGGCGCGGGGCGCGCGCTCGGGCAGGTCGACGGGGTCCAGGACGCCGGCGGCGAGCTTCAGCGCCCGCAGCCCGTCGGCGAGGGCGTGGTGGAACTTGAAGAGCACGGCGAAGGACACCCCGTCCTCGCCGGGCAGCACGTGCGCCTCCCACGGCGGCCGGCCGCGTTCCAGCGGGCGCTCCATCAGCCGGCCGGCAGCCGCGTGGAAGTCGCCGGTCGGGGCGTGCAGCCGTACGTGGTTCAGCGGGTCGAAGTCCGGGTCGCTCTCGCGGGTCGCGCCGCCGAAGGCGAGCGGCTGCCAGGTGTCGCGGATGCGCATGCGCAGGCCGGGTACGGCGGCGGCGCGGGCGGCGAGCAGGTCGGCGGCGTGGGCGCCGGCGGTGGGCGAGTGCGCGGCGAAGACGCCGAGCGCCCCGAGGTGCATCGGGTGCCGGTCGGACTCCATGTTCCAGAAGGCCAGGTCGAGCGGAGCGAGCAGGTCGGAAGTCAAGGGCTTGCCTCACGCGTGCGGAGACGGGCGGATCAGCAGTCAATCCCGGTTGAACGATTACGGTCAAGTACGATCAGACTACGCTCAGTTAACACCAGGTTAAGTCCCGCCCCCGGTGAGGGCGGCGGGACTCGGGAGACACCTGAGGTCACCTCAGAACGGGCGGCGCCGCTTCGGGTGACGTACCCCACTCCGACGGGCGCGGGCCGACCGTGAACGCCAGCGAGCGCACGGAGCGCAGCGCACGGGTGGTCAGGTAGGTCCGGCCGTGCGGTGCCCCGTCCGTGCGCACGGCCTGGACGTAGCGGTCGGCGGCCGAGGTGCCGGGCGCGGTCACCGTCAGCCGGCCGCCGGGCCAGTAGCGGCGGTCCAGGGCCAGGTCGACGCGCTCGAAGACCGGCGTGGTCAGACCCCAGGTGTCGTAGCCGGGCTGGACCGGGAAGATCCCGATGGACGACAGGACGTTCCAGGCGGACATGGTGCCGAGGTCGTCGTTGCCGGTCATGCCGGTGGGGCTGTCGGTGAACAGGGTCAGCGCCGCGTGCACCACGTCCGTGGTCTTCCAGGGCTGGCCGGTGGACAGGTAGGTGTAGGGCGCGATGAGGTCCGGCTCGTTCATCGGGTTGTAGACGGCGGCGTTGTAGTACGCGTACGGGTCGCCGTGCACCCACACCTGGCGGGCGGTGCGCTCCGGGTCGGCCAGCAGCCGGTCGTAGGCGAAGAAGGTGTCCAGCCGGGCGTTGGCCGCACGCGTGCCGCCGATCAGACCGACCATGCCGGGGACGTCCTGCGGGACCAGCCACTGGTACTGCCAAGCCGAGCCCTCGTGGAAGCCCGTGCCGCGGGCCGGGTCGGCCGGGCCGGTGAAGGCGCCGGCGGCGTCGCGGGCGCGGAAGAAGCCGGTGCCCGGGTCGAAGACGTTGCGGTAGTTGCGCGAGCGGGCGGCGTAGCGGGCCGCGTCGTCGGCGTGCCCGAGGCCGCGGGCCATCTGGGCGAGCATCGCGTCGGCGAGCGCGTACTCCAGGGTGACGGAGGCGCCGTGGTGGTAGTCGGAGTCGCCCATCTTGGCCGGCGGCCGGTCCTGGACGAAGGGCGCGAAGCCGTGCGCGATGTACTCGGCGTTGGCCTCCCGGCCGATGCCCGGGTAGCCGGCGGGCGGCACCCCGTCGGCGTTCTTCCTCAGCGCGCGGTAGGCCCGCCCCTCGAAGCCCTTCAGCAGCCCCATCCGGTAGGCGGTGGTCAGGAACGGAGTGACCGGGTCGCCGCTCATGACGTTCGTCTCGACGGGGCCGTAGCCCCACTTGGGCAGCCAGCCGCCGTCCTCGTCGACGGCGACCACCGACCGCGCCATGTCCCGGGCCTCGCGCGGGGCGAGCAGGGCGAGCAGCTGGGCCTGGGTGCGGTAGGTGTCCCACAGCGACCAGTTCTGGTAGTACGTGAAGCCCCGGGCGCGGTGGGTACGGCGGTCCCAGCCGAAGTAGCGGCCGTCGGCGTCGCTGCCGGTGTTGGGTGCGAGGTACGACCGGTACAGCGAGGAGTAGAAGGTGCGGCGCAGCGCGGGCGTGCCGCCCCGCACCCGGACGGCGGCGAGCCGGGCCTCCCACTCCTCGCGGGCCCGGTGCCGTACGGCGTCGAAGGACCGGCCGCCCTCGGCGCGCAGGTTGCCGGCGGCGCCGCGCGCGTCGACGTACGACAGGGCGGTGGTCGCCTCGACCGTGCGGTCCGTGGTGGTGTCGAACCGGACGTAGGCGCCGCCGGACCCGCTGCGGGCGCCCGGGGTGACGGTCCCGCCGTCCCAGGTGCCGTACGCGGTGAAAGGCCGGCTGAAGCGGGTGATCGTGTAGACCGTGTAGGGGCCGGTGTCCCGGCAGAAGCCGTGGCCGGTGATCTCGGTGCGCACGGTGCGGTCGTCCAGGATCCGCACCGAGCTGCTCACCGGCTTGTGCAGCGACTGGGCCGCGTTCAGCAGGACGTTGGCCCGGCCGGTGGCCGGGAAGGTGTAGCGCTGCACGCCGGTGCGGGCGGTCGCGGTCAGTTCGGCGCGGATGCCGGAGGCGAGGCCGACCCGGTAGTAGCCGGGGCTCGCCTCCTCGTCGTCGTGCGAGAAGGCCGCCGCGTACCGGGCGTAGTCCGTCTGTGTGACGTCACCGGTGGTGGGCAGCACCGGCAGGTCGCCGCCGATCCGGCAGCCCACGCCCGACAGGTGGACCAGGGAGAAGCCGCGGATACGGTTCTGCGTGTAGTCGTAGCCGGTGTTGTGCCCGGTGTCCGGGGAGAGTTGCACCATGCCGAAGGGCACGGTCGCGCCGGGAAAGGTGTTGCCCTCGTTCTGGGTCCCGATGAACGGGTTGACCAGGTCGGTGAGGTGGCCGTCGGTCCGCTCGGCGGCTCGTGCGGCGGGGGTGGCGATCAGCGCGGACGCTGCCATCACCCCGGCCAGGCACAGCCGCGTGCGCCGGGTCCCTCTCATGTCGGATGACCTCCGCAGGTTGGACATCGTTGTCTGCATCCTGGACGGCGGAGGCCGAAAACCCGGGCATTCGTGGATATTTCCATGAAACGCGTCGCGCGGGCGCGAGGGACGTGGCGTCACCCCGGCGCCCGCTACGGCACCCGCTGCCCCTTGCCCAACGCGATGACACCGCCCTTGGAGACGGTGTACAGCTCCGCGTCACGCTCCGGGTTGACGCCGATCGTCGCGCCCGGCGGCACCTCGACGTTCTTGTCCAGCACGGCACCGCGCACGACCGCGCCCCGGCCGATGTGCACGTTGTCGTGCAGCACCGAACCCTGCACGACCGCGCCCGGGTCGACCCGTACGCCCGGCGAGAGCACGGACCGGGTGACCTGGCCGCGGATCAGGCAGCCCGCGCTGATGATGGACTCGCTCGCGATGCCGCCCGCGTTGAACCGCGCCGGGGACAGCTGGTAGGAGTGCGTGTAGATGGGCCACTGGCGGTTGTACAGGTTGAACGCGGGCCGCTCGGCGATCAGGTCCATGTGCGCTTCGTAGTAGGCGTCGAGGGTGCCCACGTCCCGCCAGTAGCCCTGGTCGCGGCTGGTCTCGCCGGGCACGTGGTTGGCGCTGAAGTCGTACAGCTGTGCCTCGCCGCGCCCGGTCAGCTGGGGCAGGATCGAGCCGCCCATGTCGTGCACGGACCCGCTGTCCTCGGCGTCCCGGTGCAGCGCCTCGATCAGCACCTTGGTGGTGAAGACGTAGTTGCCCATCGAGGCGAAGACCGTCTCCGGGTCGTCCGGCAGACCCGGCGGATCGGCGGGCTTCTCCAGGAAGCGCTCGACGGTACGGCCGTCCGGGCCCGGCCTGATCACCCCGAAGGACGAGGACTGCGCGCGCGGCACCCGGATGCCGGCCACCGTCACCCCCGCGCCGCCCTCGATGTGCTGCGCGACCATCTGCCGCGGGTCCATGCGGTACACGTGGTCGGCGCCGAACACGGCCACGTACTCCGGCTGTTCGTCGTGGACCAGGTTGAGTGACTGCAGGATGGCGTCGGCGCTGCCCAGGTACCAGCGCGGTCCGAGGCGCTGCTGGGCCGGGACCGGGGTGACGTAGTTGCCGAGCAGGCTGGACATCCGCCAGGTGGTGGTGATGTGCCGGTCCAGCGAGTGCGACTTGTACTGGGTGAGCACGCAGATGCGCAGCACGTCGGCGTTGACGAGGTTGGACAGGACGAAGTCGACGAGCCGGTAGGTGCCGCCGAAGGTGACGGCCGGCTTGGCGCGGTCAGCGGTCAGCGGCATCAGCCGCTTGCCCTCGCCGCCCGCCAGCACGATCCCTAGTACGGAAGGCCCTCCACGACGCATGGCCTGCTCCCCTCACCGTGGTTGACACCATGGTTGCCCCGAGCAGACCGGACTAAGCCTGCTTGACGATCTCCTCGTACAGCCCCGCCGTGCGGCGGGCCACCGCGTCCCAACCGAACTCCCGCACCGCGCGCTCCCGTCCGGCCTCCCCCATCCGCCGGGCCGCCTCCGGATCGCCGAGGACGGTGTCCAGCGCCCGGCCGAGCGCGGACTCGAAGCCGTCGTCCACGTCGGCCAGGAGACCGGTGCGGCCGTCGTCGACGACCTCGGGGATACCGCCCACCCGGGACGCGACGACCGGCGTGCCGCAGGCCATCGCCTCCAGGTTGA
This sequence comes from Streptomyces sp. NRRL S-1022, assembly GCF_000720135.1. GTDB lineage: Bacteria > Actinomycetota > Actinomycetes > Streptomycetales > Streptomycetaceae > Streptomyces. The sequence continues at coordinate 40,862 of NZ_JOIU01000026.1, forward strand.
CGATGCCGAGCGGCTCGTACACCGAGGGACAGGCGAACACCGCCGCGTGCGTGAGGAGCTGGACGACCTCCGCGCGCGGCAGCATCTGCGGGATCCAGAACACGCCCGCCCGCACCCGGTGCAGTTCCTCGAACAAATCCCGGAACTCCCGCTCGATCTCCGGGGTGTCGGGCGCGCCCGCGCACAGCACGACCTGGGCACCGGGGTCGATGTCCCGTACGGCGCGCAGCAGATGGGGCACGCCCTTCTGCCGGGTGATCCGGCCGACGAACAGGACGTACGGGCGGGCGGGGTCGATGCCGTGCCGGGTGAGCGCGTCGGTGCCGTGGTCGGGGCGGTACAGCCGGGTGTCGATGCCGTTGTGCACGACGTGGACCCGGGCCGGGTCCAGCGCCGGGTAGCAGGCGAGGACGTCCTCCCGCATGGCTCCGGAGACGGCGATCACCGCGTCGGCGGCCTCGATCGCGGTCCGCTCGGACCAGCCCGACAGGGCGTATCCGCCGCCGAGTTGCTCGGCCTTCCAGGGGCGCAGCGGCTCCAGCGAGTGGGCGGTGACCACGTGCGGGACGCCGTACAGGAGCTTGGCCAGGTGCCCGGCCAGATTGGCGTACCAGGTGTGGGAGTGGACGAGTTCGCGGCCTTGGAGGGCGGCGGCCATGGCGAGGTCCACCGAGAAGGTGCGCAGCGCGTCGTTGGATCCGTCGAGGACGGACCAGGGGCGGTGGCGTACGACGCCGACCCCGCGCCCCTCGCCCCAGCAGTGCACCTCCAGGTCCACCAGGGCCGCCAACTCGCGGGCGAGGAACTCCACATGGACACCGGCGCCGCCGTACACATCCGGGGGGTACTCCCGGGTCAGCAGTCCCACTCGCACCCGGCAACCCCCTGGTCTCGGTGGTACGTCCCCCTCATGGTCACCCAGATGCGCCGCCCGGGGAAGAGCGCGGGGAGGTATGCGGGGAAGAGCGCAGGGGTGGGCGCGGGGAAGCAGGCGGGGCGGAGCTCGGCGGCCGGGTGAGGCAGCAGTCGCCGCAGAGCCCGCCGCCGGGGATCCGGTAGTACAGGCAGCAGCTGCGGCGCCGGAAGGCCGTACCGGTACGGGTGCCGGTGGCGTCCAGCAGGGGGTGGGCGAAGAGTTCCCCGGCGAGCGCGCGGGTGCGGGCCGCAACGTCGGTACGGCCGTGGGCGCGGGCCCAGCGGCTCAGTTCCCGGGCGGTCGCGGCGAGCGCGGAGCCGGCGTTGCCCCACAGCAGGCCGGCCGCGACGCCGTAGCGCGCCCGCAAAGTCGCCGCCAGGGGCTCCAGATGGCCGTGCAGCACGGTCGCGGCGAGTGTGGCCGCGTCCCCGGGCAGCGAGTGCGGCCCGGCGAGCCACAGGTCGTCGGGGGCGGTGGCGCGGGCGTCCCAGCGCAGCAGGCGCGGGTCCAGGTCGGGCACCCGGCCGTACAGGACGGCGCAGCCGAGGGCCGCCGACCACAGCCGGGCGGCCAGGCCCTGCTGGGCGAGGGATGCGGCGACGCGCGGCTCGGCGGTCCGCAGGCGTTCGCCGACGACGGCGACCCGCAGGGCCACCGGATCCCGCCCGGGTCCGGCCGTGCCGCCCGCGTAGCCGTCCGCCAGGGCCGGCAGCCGCCACGGCTCGCCGCCCGCCGAACCCGGCAGCGTGCGCAGCACGAAGAAGCCGCCCAGCGGGCGGAGCGCGGCGAGTTCGGGGTCGAGGTCCACGACAGGTACTGGTACCAGGCCCGTCACCGGGGCGCACGGGCGGGGGTGCGGGCGGGGCGCGCACCCCGCGTCACCCGACCAGGGGATGATCACCCGGGCGGTGTACTCCATCGGCAGTAGGACCCATTGCGTGCTCAGGGACGACGACGGGAGGCGCGCGGGCGGGCAGAGTGTGGGCCATGGAAGCCGACCGCACGCCGCACCGCAGCGAGCACGCCCGGGGCGCACAGAGGAGACACCGATGAGCGCCCTGGCGTTGGCCGTGCTCCTGTCGGTCGTCTCCGCCCTCGCCTACGCGGGCGGAGCGATCGTGCAGGAGCAGGTCGCGCTGTCCGCCGCCGGCGGCGGGTACCTCCCGCTGCGCCGGCCCGGCTGGTGGGGCGCGCTCGGACTCAACGGCCTCGGCGGCGTGCTGCACGTCGTGGCGCTGGCCTGCGGGCCGCTCAGCCTGGTCCAGCCGCTCGGCGCGCTGACCATCGTCTTCGCGCTGCCCATGGCGGCCCTCTGCGTCGGCCGCCGGGCCGGCTCGACCGCGTGGCGCGGTGCCCTCATGGCCACGGCGGGCCTGGCCGGCCTGCTGTCCCTGGTCGGCTCCTCCGCCACGCACTCCCTCGCCCCGGCCCAGCGGCTGGCGGTCGCGCTGGTCACCGGCGCGGCCGTGGCGGCGCTGATGTGCGCCGGCCTGGCCGCGCACCGGCACCCCGCGGTGCGCAGCGTGCTGCTCGCCACCGCCTCCGGCATCGCCTTCGGCATGTCGTCGGTGTTCACCAAGACCGTGGCCGTCGACTGGACCCACGGCATCGGCCTGGGCGGGCTGTCCTCGCTCACGGTCATCGGGCTGTTCACCCTGGCCGGCGTCCTGCTGTCCCAGGCCGCCTACCGGGGCGGCGGCCTCGCCGCCCCGCTGGCCACCCTGACGGTGGTCAACCCGGTGCTGGCCGCCGCGGTCGGCATCCTCATGTTCGGCGAGACGTTCCGCTACGACACCACGGGCACCGCGCTCGCCCTGGGCTGCGCGGTGGTGGCGGCGGGCGGGCTGATCATGCTGACGACGGAGCGGATGGAGCGCGCGGCGGCCACCTCCGACGAAGCACCCGCCGTCCGTCATCCGGCCTCCGCGGGGGCACGCCCCGCGGTGCCGCGGCAGCGCGGGACCGCGGGCATGGGACCGGGCACGGCCACAGCCGCGGGGCCCGGCGCGGCAACCGTCCCAGCCGTCCCGCCCGCCGGGAGAGCCGTGACCGGTGCCGGACCGGACGGACCGGTGCCGGGCGGGCTGCCGCTGCCGGGCCCGTCCGGGAACGGAGCGGACACCGACGGCACCGGACCGCCGGCCGGCGGCGCGCTCCCCGCGTCGTACACCGTGCCGGCCCAGGGCGTCCCCGTGCCGCTGCCGGTCCCGGACCGGCGGCGCAGCCGCGTCAGATCCTGACGCCGCCGGCCCGCAGGTAGGCGAGCGGATCGATGTCCGAGCCGAACGCCGGCCCCGTGCGCACCTCGAAGTGCAGGTGCGGGCCCGTGACGTTCCCGGTGGCGCCGGAGCGGCCGATGCGCTGGCCGGCGGTGACGGTCTGGCCGGTCCGCACGGAGATGGCCGACAGGTGGGCGTACTGCGTGTAGCGGCCGTCGGCGTGCCGGAGCACCACCTGGTAGCCGTACGAGCCGCCCCAGCCGGCCGCCACGACCCGCCCGGCCGCAGCCGCGTGCACGGACGTGCCGGTCGGCACCAGGAAGTCGACGCCGGTGTGGTAGCCCTTCGACCAGTGGGAGCCCGCCACGTGGTAGCCGGTGCCGACGGACGCGGTCACCGGGGCGACGAGGGCGTGCCGCGCCGGGGGCGTCGTGCGGTGCGTGGTGGGGTGCTCCGAAGGCGTCTTCCGCTTCGGGGACTTGGGGGGCGCGGGGCGGGTGGCGGTGCCGTGCACGCTGAGCCGCTGCCCCGGCATGATCAGGTCGGGATCGGCGCCGATGGCGGTGCGGTTGCCCGCGTACAGCGCGTGCCAGCCGCCCGGCACGTGGTGGTCGCCGGCGATGCCGGAGAGGGTGTCGCCGTGCACCACCGTGTACATCTCGGCGCGGCCGGCCCGGGACTGCGGGGTGATCTGCGGCTGGACGTCCTTGACGGAGCCGGAGCGTGCGGAGCCGGGCTTCGAGCCGGTCCTCGCGGGATGCGTGGAGCTGCTCTCCGTGTGCACGTCGGGGGTGGCTCCGCCCCGGGTGAGCCCCGCCTGTACCGAGCACACCGGCCAGGCGCCCGGTCCCTGCCCGTCCAGGACCTTCTCGGCGACGGCGATCTGCTCGGCCCGGGTGGCCCGGTCGGCGCGCGGCGCGTACCGGGCGCCGCCGTAGGCCTCCCAGGTGGACTGGGTGAACTGCAGCCCGCCGTAGTAGCCGTTGCCGGTGTTGATGCTCCAGTTGCCGCTGGACTCGCAGGCGGCGACCTTGTTCCAGGTGGCCGCGTCGGCGGCGTTCGCGGTGCCGGCGGCGACCAGCGGGAGCGCCAGGCCGGCGCCGCCGGCCGTGACGGTGAGTGAGGCGCGGTTGATCCTGTTCGGCTGGTACCGGCGGTGCCGGCCGCGTACGGCCATGTCCGATGTCCCCTCGGCATGCGTCAGGAGCGGCAAAAGTAAGCGCCACGAACAGGCCATGACAAGACTGGAAACCGGCCTGCCCGCGGCCCAAGTGGCCGGGAACGGACCCTGCTTGACCGGACGGGCCGGTGAGTGAGGCGGAAGGCACCCCCCGCGCGTACACATGCGTGGCGGGTCGGATGTGCGTTCGCCGAAGCGGCACGTCAGGATGGGCAAGGCCCCGTACTGACGGAGCCGTAGTACACGAGGCAACCAGGGAGCAGGCGGTATGAGCACTTCAGCGCAGATCGGTGTCACGGGCCTCGCGGTCATGGGCCGCAACCTCGCCCGGAACTTCGCGCGCAACGGCTACACGGTCGCCGTGCACAACCGTACGGCGTCGCGGACGAAGGCGCTGGTGGAGGAGTTCGGGCACGAGGGCGACTTCGTCGCGGCCGAGACCGCGGACGAGTTCGTGGCGGCCCTGGAACGCCCGCGCCGACTGGTCATCATGGTCAAGGCGGGCGAGCCCACGGACGCGGTGATCGAGGAGTTCGCCCCGCTGCTGGAGCCCGGCGACATGATCATCGACGGTGGCAACGCGCACTTCGCGGACACCCGGCGGCGCGAGCGGGAGCTGCGCGAGCGGGGCATCCACTTCGTCGGCACGGGCATCTCCGGCGGCGAGGAGGGCGCGTTGCACGGCCCGAGCATCATGCCGGGCGGTTCGAAGGAGTCGTACGAGTCGCTGGGCCCGATGCTGGAGAAGATCTCCGCGAAGGCCGCCGACGGCGCGCCGTGCGTGACGCACGTGGGTCCCGACGGCGCCGGGCACTTCGTGAAGATGGTCCACAACGGCATCGAGTACGCCGACATGCAGCTGATCGGTGAGGCGTACCAGTTGCTGCGCGACGTCGCCGGGTACACGCCGGCGCAGATCGCGGACATCTTCCGCACCTGGAACACCGGCCGGCTGGACTCGTACCTGATCGAGATCACCGCCGAGGTGCTGTCCCACGTGGACGAGGCCACCGGCAAGCCGTTCGTGGACGTGGTGGTGGACCAGGCCGAGCAGAAGGGCACCGGCCGCTGGACCGTGCAGATCGCGCTGGACCTGGGCGTTCCGGTGTCCGGCATCGCCGAGGCGGTCTTCGCCCGCTCCCTGTCGGGCCACGCGGCCCTGCGGGACGCCTCCCGCGGTCTGGCCGGCCCGAAGCCGTCCCCGCTGGGCGAGTCGGAGGCCGCCGCCTTCGCCGACCGGGTGGAGCAGGCGCTGTACGCGTCCAAGATCGTGTCGTACACGCAGGGCTTCCACGAGATCGCGGCCGGCAGCGAGGAGTACGGCTGGGACATCGACCTCGGCGCGGTCTCCGCGATCTGGCGGGGCGGCTGCATCATCCGGGCCGCGTTCCTGGACCGCATCCGCGCCGCGTACGACGCCCGCGCCGACCTGCCCAGCCTGCTGTCCGACGAGACCTTCGCGCGGGAGATCGCCGAGGCCCAGGACGACTGGCGCGAGGTCCTGATCGCCGCGACCCGGCAGGGCGTACCGACGCCCGGCTTCGCGGCGGCCCTGGCGTACTACGACGCACTGCGGGCCGAGCGGCTGCCGGCGGCGCTGACCCAGGGCCAGCGCGACTTCTTCGGCGCCCACACGTACCGCCGGGTGGACCGGGACGGCTCCTTCCACACGCTGTGGGGCGGGGACCGGTCGGAGGTGTCCGCGTAGGACGTGACCGTCGGCGGGGCGCGGGTGCGGGTGGTGCCGGGGCGCGGATGATGTGCGTTCCACGCGGCGCCCCGGGCCCCCGGCGCGCGAGTGGCCCGCACCGAACACGCGGCGCCCCGCACCCCACGGCGCCGTCTCGGCGCCGTCTCGAGGCCGAGGAGCGTGGGGCGGGACCGGTCGGAGGTGTCCGCGTAGGACGTGACCGCCGGCGGGGCGCGGGTGCGGGTGATGCCGGGGCGCGAGTGATGGGCGCTGCACGCGGCGCCCTGCGCCCCTCGGCGCCGTCTCGGGGCCGACGGCCGGGCCTGGGCGCGGTCCGCCGCCTCCAGGTGAGGGGCGGACCGGTTCCAGGCCGGGTGCGGCTCTCGGACGCCTGTGGTGTCAGGTGAGGGGCGGGCCCGGTTCCGGGTTGGGTACGGGCTCGGGGCCCGGCGGGACCGGGGACGGGGACGGCTCCGGGGGGCCCGGGTGGGGCGGGGCCGGAGGCGGGGTCGGGTCGGGACCCGGCGCGGGCGGAGTGGGCTGCGGGGCCGGCTCCGGCTGCGGGACCGGGCTGGGGTACGGATCCGGCGGGGTCGGTGTCGGGCCCGGACCCGGTGTCGGGCCCGGCGGGACCGGGTCGGGGTGCGGGTTCGTCATGATGTCCTCCGGGCAGTCACGGCACGTCGCCTCTGGACTACTCCCCCGCCTACCCGTCGCCCGCCCGACCACTCACCCGACGGCAGCACCGAACGGGGCCAAGTGGGTGGCCGACGGGAGGACAGGGACCGGCCGTCGTCCGGAAGGACGCGCGCGCGGCCGGTTCCCGACCGCCACCACACTCGGATCGCCCGGCGAAGCCGCTTCGAACGCCGACCGCCCCTCACGACCCGACCGGGCGGGCCGCCGCCGGCCCCTCCGCATCCCCGGTCCGGTCCCCCGGTCAGGCCCCCACGGCCTGGGGGCTGCGCTGCTGGTCCGAACCGGGCACCGGCTCGGAGGGGTCCGCGCCGAGGGACACGATCCGGTTGTCGGCGTCGACGTGTACGACCCGGGGCCGCAGCTCGCGCGCTTCCTCATCGGTGACCTGCGCGTAGCTGATGATGATCACAAGATCCCCGGGCTGCACGAGATGGGCCGCGGCCCCGTTGATCCCGATGACCCCGGACCCCCGCTCCCCCTCGATGGTGTACGTCTCCAGCCGGGCCCCGTTGGTCACGTCGACGATGTGCACCAACTCACCCGGCAGCAGGTCGGCCGCGTCGAGCAGGTCGGCGTCGATGGTCACGGATCCCACGTAGTGCAGGTCGGCCTGGGTGACGGTGGCGCGGTGGATCTTGGACTTGAACAGAGTACGCAGCACTTTGGACTCCTGGAGGACGGCTCCCTGCCTGCTTTGTGCAGGTCAAGGGCGGTCTTCACTGTACCCCTGACACGCACCGGACTCGATGGCTGTGAGCAACATCGCTTGTCGTTGGGGAGAGGGGTCCCAGCCTGGGCTTCCGCACCACCCAGGCTGTTGTGGCACCACCGGCCAGGAACCTGTTCGAGAGCCTCTCAGGATGTCGGGGAACTGATGCTGACCTACCTGACGCGGTGCCAGGTACGCGCTTTGGTCGAGCATGGAGCCACTCTCCGCATCGACCTTGAAGCAGCCGCTCGTGAGATGGGCGATGAGGTCTTGTGCGGAGGAAGGGCCCCCGCGGTAGGCGGGTGGTGTTGGCTGGTCGGAGTCGGGGGCACCTGTGTCGGGGGTATGCCGAACGGCGTCGGACGCTGCCTGGCCTGCCTCCACGCCGCACGCCCACAGCAGCAGTGGTGTGGGCGTGCGCGGCCCGGGCCGAATCGAGGGTTGTCAGTCGGCGACCCTGCCGAAGAGGTGGTTGGCAGCAGCGTCCGAGTCGTTGCCGTAGAAGAAAGGTTCGGGTCGGTACTGATCAGGACGGCAGGTCACCCAGGTCACCATTCGATCGCTGCTCCCAGGTCGCGTCAGGGCAGCCTCACAGAAAGCTCCGGAAGGCAAGCCGCCCGGTCCTGCTCGAAGTGACTGTCTCTGCCGCCTTGCCGCACCAGTCGTCCCATCCGAGCGGCTTCGGCTCTGGGCATGAGAGCCCACGTACCGTCGCTGCGGCGCACGGGGGCGGAGTGCCATGGCGTGGTCCACGCGTCCGGGGCGTCGAGGAGGCGGAGGCCGAATTTCGGGGCGCCTACGGGCTGGGGATGGATGGAGAGGCGTACGGCGCCGGGGTGGTGTTCGGCGATCAGGGTGCCCCAGGCGCGGCTGCGCTGGATGACGCCGTAGGCCCGTTGCCGGCATGCGCGTTGGAGTGCGGAGCGGGTGCCGGTCCAGTCGGCGGTGTCCTCGACGAGGAAGCGGGTGATGCCCCGGTAGAGGGCGAGGGCCTGGTCGTCGGCGCGGATCTCGGCGCGGAGGGCCTCCAGGGTGGGGGCGTAGCGCTCGTGGATGCGGGTGCGTTTCGTGTCGTGCGGGAGGTCGCCGAGGACGTCGCGCAGGTCGAAGACGGACAGGCTGTGCAGGCCCATCCGTCCTATCTGTATGCGTAGGTCGTCGGCGTAGGCGTCGATGTGGTCGTCGGGGACACCGATGAGGTCGCCGAAGACGTGGCCGTCGGAGCAGATGATCACGCGGGCGCCGGGCGGGTAGATCCGCTCGATCTCGCTGCACAGGGTGTTCAGGAAGGTCAGGGAGAGGCGCTCACCCTGGTCGGGGAGGTGGCCGAGGACCTTTGCGGGGTTGGGGGACTTGCAGGGGAAGCCGGGCAGGGTGAAGACGACGGGGGCGTTGTCGCGTACGAAGGCGGTGATGCGGCGCAGCTGATGCGGGAACGCCTGCGCGGGAGCCGGGGCGGGGCCGGTCGTGCGGTGGTGGGGCAGGAGCAGGTTCAGGATCGCGGTGGCGATGCTCGTGGGGAGGGTGTCCGGCGCGGTCGTCAAGGGCATGTCGTTCCTCCTGGGCTACGAGGGCGTGCGAGGGCACGTCGACATGGCGCCGTGGCGGGAGGGGAAGCCAGGCGCCTGAGGTCAGTGGGCGTGTCGGCCGGGGCCGGGTCGGCTGGTGTGGCCGGACCCGGTCAGCGGTACGTCGGTGTCAGAGGCGGCGGTCGTAGCCGACGGGGAGGTGATTGGTGCCGCGGCCGAGGACGGCCGGGATCCACTCGATGTCCTCGTCCCTGACGGCCAGTTGGAGGCCGGGCAGGCGGGCGAGGAGGGTACCGAGGGCGATCTGGAGTTCGGCGCGGGCCAAGGCTGCGCCGGGGCAGAAGTGGATGCCGTGGCCGAAGGCGAGGTGGGGGTTGGGCGAGCGGTCGAAGTCGAGGGTGTCCGGGGCGGGGAAGCGGCGCGGGTCGCGGTTGGCGGCGCACAGGGAGACGATCACCGAGTCGCCGCCGGGTACGCGCGTGCCGCGCAGGTCGCTGTCCTTGTCGAAGAAGCGCCAGGTGGTGAGCTCGAAGGCGCTGTCATAGCGCAGAAGTTCCTCGACGGCGGGGGGCAGTAGATCCGGGTTGTCGCGCAGGCGGCCCAGTTCGGCTGGGTGGCGGAAGAGGGCGATCAGGGCGGTGGTGATCTGGTTGGTGACCGGCTCCTGGCCCGCGACCAGGAGCTGGAAGATCATCGAGTCCAGCTCCTCCTGCGACAGTTCACGGCGGTCACGGGCCACGACGAGGCGACTGAGCAGGTCGTCGTCCCAGTGTTCCCGCTTGTGGGTAACGACGTCGGCGATGTAGCTCTGCAGGCCGTGCAGGCGGGCCTCGTAGAGGGGTCGGCCGGGGTCGGTGGGGCCGACCGGCTGGACGACCCTGCCCCAGTCGCGGTCGAAGCGGGCCGCGAGTTCCCGCGGGAGGCCTATGACTTCGGCGAGGACCTTGAAGGGGAAGTGGGCGGCGAAGCCGGTGACGAGGTCCGCGGGGCCGTGCTCCGGCAGTGCGTCGACGAGGGCGTCGGCCAGTTCCTGGAAGCGGGGGCGGAGCTGCTCGATGCGGCGCGGGGTGAAGGCGTCCGTCACGAAGCGGCGCATCGGGGTGTGCTTGGGCGGGTCCTGGTGCAGGAGGTGGACCTGGAGCTGGGAGTGCTGCGGCTCGGGCATGATCGAGGCGCGGGCGCGCCAGCGGTCGTTGCCGCGGTCGTGGTTCTTGCCGAGGCGGTCGTCGTTCAGCGCGGCGTGGGCGGCGTCGTAGCCGGTGACGAGCCACGCTTGGACGCCGCTGGGGAAGAGGACCCGGTGGACGGGGCCGGCCTCGCGCATCTGCTCGTACAGGGGGTAGGGGTTGCTCTTGTAGGGGCAGCCCATCAGCGGCACCGGATCGGGCAAGGTGTCCGGATCTGCGACTGGCTGCTGTTTCCGGAGGGTCATGGTCAGGCTCCTCAGAGGGCGAGTTCGGGCCGGTAGTGGTCCAGCCAGAGGGCGAGGTCGACGACGCGTTCGAGGCGCAGGCGGTGGCCCCACTCCAGCCGGTCGGGCGGCGTGTCCAGGCAGGGTTTGATGCGGGTCTCGTCGGCGAGGGCGCGGACCTGTTCGGTGGCGAGCGCGTCGCGGGCCAGCTGCTGCAGGCCGCGGTTGTAGTCGGGGTGGTGGGTGGCCGGGTAGTGGTTCTTGGGGCGGTGCAGCACCGAGTCCGGAGCAAGACCGGAGCCCATCGCGCGCAGCAGGCTCTTCTCCCGTCCGTCGAAGCTCTTCAGCACCCAGGGGGTGGTGAAGGCGTACTCGACGAGCCGGTGGTCGCAGTACGGGACGCGGACCTCCAGGCCCTGCGCCATGCTGAGACGGTCCTTGCGGTGCAGGAGCTGGCGCAGCCAGCGGGTCAGGGACAGGTGCTGCATCTCGCGTTGGCGGTGTTCGGCGGGACTCTCGCCGTCGGCGTGCGGTACGGCGGCCAGGGCGGCGCGGTAGGTGTCGTCACGGAACTCGCCTATGCGCAGGTCGAGTTCGGGGTTCAGCGGCATGGCGGCCTCGTCGCCCGTCACCAGCAGCCACGGGAAGGTTTCCGCTGCCAGGGCCTTCGGGTTGTGGAACCACGGGTAGCCGCCGAAGACCTCGTCGGCCGCCTCGCCGGAGAGGGCGACGGTGGAGTGCCGGCGGATCTCGCCGAAGAGCAGGTACAGCGAGGTGTCCATGTCGCCGACGCCGATGGGTGAGTCACGAGCCACGACGACGGCCTTGCGGTGCTCGGGGTCGAGCAGGGCGCGCGGGTCGAGGACGACAGTGCTGTGGTCGGTACCGATGAAGGCGCCGGCCTCGATGGCGTAGGGCGTGTCGTGGCCGGTGCGCAGGACGTCGCCGGTGAACCGTTCCGCCTGGTCACTGTAGTCGACGGCGTAGGAGCGGACGCGGGCGTCCGGTCCTTCGCGAAGACGGAGTTCGTCGGCGAGCAGGGCGGTCAGGACGGTGGAGTCGATGCCACCGGAGAGCAGGCTGCACAGGGGGACGTCCGCTTCGAGCTGGCTGCGGGCCGCGGCACCGACCAGGGTGCGGACCCGCTGGATGGCCGTGTCCTGGTCGTCGGTGTGGCCGGTGGCCTCCAACTGCCAGTAGCGGCGTTCACGGATGCCGCCGCGGTCCAGGACGAGCACACCGCCCGGCTCGACCTCCCTGACTGCGGACCACACGGTCGGACCGGTGTTGAACAGCAGGCTGTACGCCTCCCGCAGCCCGTCCGCGTCCACCCGGGGCCGTATCTCCGGATGGACGAACAGGGCCTTGGGCTCGGAGGCGAAGGCGAGGCCGCCGTCGACCGTGGCCCAGAACAGGGGCTTCACCCCGAGCCGGTCGCGGACCAGGAGCAGCCGCTGGGCGCGTTCGTCCCAGACGGCGAAGGCGAACATGCCCTCCAGGTGCTCGGCTACCGCCTCGCCCCACTCGGCGTACGCCCGCAGCACCACCTCGGTGTCGCTGCGCGTGCGGAACGCATGTCCCCGGGCGCGCAGTTCGGTGCGCAGCGCGTGGTGGTTGTAGACCTCGCCGCTGTAGCTGAGCACGAGGTCCGGCTCGTCGGGCCGGTCGGTCATCGGCTGTACGCCGCCTTCGAGGTCGATGACGGCCAGGCGTCGGTGACCGATCGCGGCCCGCTCGCCGAGCCAGACGCCTCCGGCGTCGGGGCCCCGCGGGGTGAGGGTGGCGGTCATGGCCTCGATGACCGGGGCCTGGGTGCGGGCGTCACTGTGGAAGGACGCCCAGCCGGTGATTCCGCACATGGGGAGGACTCCTCGGTCAGGGGTGGTGTGCGGCGGGAGCCGCGTCGGTGGACTTCTCTTGCAGGAGCGCCGGCCTGCGTCCGTGCAGTGCGAGCAGGGGTACGGCGACGCAGACGGCGACTGCCGCCAGGGTCAGCCCGGCTGTCACGCCGTCGTCGCCTCCGGCCAGGCCCCAGGCGGCGGTGGCCTGGGCCGGGCCGAGCGTGAAGCCGAGGCTGCGGGCCAGTTGGACGGAGGAGCCCACTGTTGCCGCGTGGTCCGGTGGGGCCGCGCCCATGACGAGGGCCTGGGTGGGGCCGCCGTTCAACCCCATGCCGACCCCGGCCAGAGCCAGCCGCCAGGCCACGTCCAGCGGCGACCAGTCACCCCCCAGCGGAACGAGGAGGAGCAGACCGGCGGCCGTGAGGGCGGCGCCGATGACTGCCACCGGCCGAGCGCCCCACCGGTCGGCGAGGCGACCACCGAGCGGTCCGGCCAGCCCCATGCCGAGCGGGAAGGCGAGCACGGTCAGCCCGGTCGTGGTGGCGCTGACACCGTCGTCGCGCTGGAGGTGCAGGGCGACGACGTAGTGCATGGCCGCGAACCCGGCGGCCAGCGCCAGCACCGCCGTGTGCGCCCGGAACAGCCCCGTCGTCCGCAGTACGCCGACCACCGGGCGACCACCCGGTCCCCGCAGCCACCACCACAACGGCGGTACGGCGGCGAGCGCGAGCACCAGCCACCCCGGGCTTCCCGACGCCAGGGTCAGCGCCAGCAGCAGGGCGGTCACCCCGGAACCCACCAGCAGCACATCCGCCGCCGACCGCCGGTCGGGCAGGCGCAGGCCCCCGTCCCTCGGCATCGCCCTCCCCCACTCTCGGCTTCGCCCGAGCGGGAGGACCCCCATCGCCACGACCAGGGCGAGCAGGCAGAAAGGGATCTTGACCAGGAAGACGGCGCGCCAGCCCAGGTGGTCCAGCAGCAGTCCGCCCACCGCCGGACCGGTCACCGCGCCCAGCGGGCCCAGCGTCGCGGGCACACTCATGGCCCGCCCGCGCAGTTCCGGCCGTACCGAACGCAGGGCGAGAACCGGCATCAGCACGAAGAGCACGGCCCCGAACGCGCCCTGGGCGAGGCGGGCGGCGATCAGCCAGGCCGCCCAGGGCGCGGCGGCCGCCAGCGTGCTGCACAGACCGAAGCCCGCGGTCGCGACCAGCAGGGCGGAGCGCATTCCGACTCCGTCCAGCCATCGGCCGACAGGCAACAGCAATGCCACCACAGGCAGTTGATAACCCAGGACCGCCCACTGGGCGGTCGCGGCGGAGACGTGCAGACCGTCGGCGATGTCCGCCAGGGCCACGTTGACGATGTTCATGTCGAGCATGGCCACGAACGACAGCAGGCCGGCCACCGCGACGAGCAGCCAGCGGTCGTCGCCGCCGACGGGTATGTGGCCGGGCTGTTGAGAACCGGGACTGTGGCCTGTCACCGTTGCCGCCCCTCACGGTCGTGGATGGGCTGCCGGACGGCAGCCTCGTCCCACAAGTCGGGCGGGATCGCACAAGAGTTCCCGGGCGCGTCCAAAAAATCATGGTGGGCAGGCTGGAATTGCCCGCGCCGATCAGTTTCGGCGGCCGCCGCGTGCCGGCTTGCCCGACCCGGCCGACTCCACCAACAGGTACGGCAGCGCGCAGAGGACCAGCCCGGCGGCACAGCCGACAGCCGCGCCGAACGCTCCATCGACGACGGATCCGGGCCGGCCGTACCCGGCTACGAGGACGGCCACGGTGACCGCGAGCAACGGCCGGGTTCCCCCGTGGATCCGCGCCCAGCCGCGCCGGATCGTCCTGGGCTCAGGATCCCAAGGCAAGACGACGGCGTCGGCCCGAACATCCGCGTTCGGGCGTCCGTACGCCACGCCGAAGTGCGAGCATCAGGGAAGAGGTCTCCGAGGTACCCGGGGTGAGCGAGATCGTGGTCGACCTCGGTGCCGACGCCGTCACCGTGCACGGCACGGACCTTGAAGACGAGCGGCTGCGCGCGGCGATCGTCGAATCCGGGTACGACATCGCCGACTCGATCGCCGCCTGATCCCGGCAGACGGCCGAGCGGGCAGGACGCGACCGTCGTCCTGCCCGAGCCCGTTCATCAGCCCGTTCATCCCCGGGTGGGCGTCTGAAGCGGCACGGCTGTCAGTGCCTCGTCCGCCGCCGTCCGGTGGTCGAAGGCGATGAGCGGCTCACCGGTCAGGGGATGGTCGACAACCGCCGCTCGGACCCCGAAGACCTCCGCCATCAGCGCGGGCGTGAGGACTTCCCGCGGCGGGCCGGAGACGACGACCGCTCCATCATGCAGGACGTGGAGACGGTCGCAGACGGAGGCCGCGGCATTCAGGTCATGCAGCGACACCAGGGTCGTACGGCGCTGGGCACGCAGGAGGGCGAGCAGTTCGACCTGGTGGCGGATGTCGAGGTGGTTGGTCGGTTCGTCCAGCACCAGGACGTCCGGGTTCTGCGCGAACGTCCGTGCCAGCAGGACACGTTGGCGCTCACCGCCGGACAGGGCCGTGAACCGGCGTCGGCCCTGTTCCGCCATGCCGACGTCGGTGAGCGCCTGCGCGACGATGTCCCGGTCGGCTGCATCCTCCCCGGCGAAGGCCCGCTTGTAGGGCGTACGGCCCATCGCGACGACCTCGCGCACGGTCAGCTCGAAGTCGCTCCCGCGCTCCTGCGGCAGGGCCGCCACGTGCCGCGCCGACTGGAGCGGGGTCGTCTCCCGCAGGTCAGTGCCGGCCAGGAGGACCCGCCCGGCGGTGGGCTTCAGGTGCCGGTAGACGGTGCGCAGGAGCGTGGACTTGCCGCTGCCGTTCGGGCCCACCAGGCCCGTGATCTCGCCCTCCGCGGCGACGAGATGGGCGCCCGCGACCACCGTGCGGCCGGCGTAGGCGACGTGCAGATCCTCGATGTCGATCCTCAACTTCCGCTCCCCAGAGGCCGGTCCAGCAGATACAGCAGGGCCGGAGCCCCGAGCAGCGAGGTGACCACGCCCACCGGCAGCTCCTGCGAGTCCATCGCCGTACGGCACACGATGTCGACCACGACCAGCAGCAGAGCGCCGGACAACGCGGAGATCGGCAGGAGGCGTCGGTGGTCGCCCCCCACGACCAGACGGCAGGCATGCGGCACCATCAACGCTACGAACGCGATAGCACCGGAGACCGCCACCAGGACACCGGTCAGCACACTGGTGACGGTGAACAGTTCCCGGCGCAGCCGGGCGGCGTCGATGCCAAGCCCGGCGGCCGTCTCGTCACCCATCAGCAGGGCGTTCAGGCCCCGGGCGCGTGCCTGGAGCCACAGCAGAGCGACGGGTACGGCGACGGCGGGTACCGCGAGCAGTTCCCACGTCGCTCCGCTGAGACTGCCCATGAGCCAGAACAGGACGCTGTGGGTCTGCTGTTCGTCCCCGGCCTGCAGCACCAGGTAGCTGGTGAACCCGGAGAGGAACTGGCCGATCGCGACCCCGGCCAGCACCAGCCGCAGCGGCGCGAACCCGCCACCGCGCCGGGCCACCGCCCACACCAGCGCGAACGTCGCCAGCGCGCCGACGAAAGCCGCCCCGGACAGCCCCAGGCCCAGCGCCCCGCCCGCCCCGAGGCCGAGGACGATCGCGGCAACCGCGCCCAGGGAGGCGCCGTTGGAGATGCCCAGCAGGTACGGGTCGGCAAGCGGGTTGCGCACCAGCGCCTGGACGGCCGTACCGACGACACCGAGGCCGGCGCCGACGAGGGCGGCGAGCACGGCACGGGGAAATCGGAGCTGCCAGACGATGAGGTCGTCCGTGCCGGGGCGCGGAGCCTCACCGGACAGCCGCCGCCACACCACGCTCCACACCTCGCCGGGCGGGATCGACGTCGAGCCCCAGGCCACGGCGGCCGTCAGCGCGGCCAGCAGTGCCACGGCCAGGACCGCCGCCAGCGGACCGGCGGCCAGGCTGCCGCGCGCCTCCGCAGCCACGGTCTTACGGCGCACCAGTGTGAAGGCCACGATCAGGCGACCTTGCCCGGGTAGAGGGTCTTGGCGATGGCCTCGACCGTGTCGGCGTTCTCGACTCCCGCGATGGTGGTCTGCTCGGAGCCGATGCGCAGGAAGTGGCCCTCCTCGACCGCCTTCAGCCCCTTGGTGGCGGGGTTCGACTTCAGCCACTGCTCGGCCTCGTCGAACGCCTTCCTGTTCGCCGCCTCGCTGCCGCGGTTGCGGACGCCCAGCTGGATCCAGTCGGGATTCTTCGCGATGACGTCCTCCCAGCCGGCCTGCTTGTAGTCGCCGTCGCAGTCGGCGAAGACGTTGCGGGCTCCGGCCAGGGTGATCACGGCGTTGGCGATCTGGCGGTTGCAGGTGACGGAGGGCTGCTTCGTACCGGCGTCGTAGTCGAAGAAGAAGTACGTCGGCCGGTTGGTCTCCGCCGTACCGCCGACCGCCTTCTGGACGGCAGCCACCTCCGCCTTCATCCCTGCGACAAGTTTCTGCGCCTGCGCGCTCGTGCCGGTGACCGCGCCGAGGGAGGTGATGTCGGCCTCGACGGCGGACAGGTCGGTCACTGGGCTCTTGCTCTGGGCAGCGCAGGCGGTGGACTTCAGGTAGATGTGCTTGATCCCGGCGGCCTCGAATTCCTCCGCCGTCGGCGCGTCGCCCATGCCCGAGCCGCCCATGCTTCCCATGGAGGCGAAGGTGTCGATGTAGAGGTCGGCGCCGGAGCCGAGCAGCTTCTCCTTGGGGATCACGGTCTGGCTGAGCACCTTGACCTTCTGCGCCTGTGCGTCGAGGGCGCCGGGCAGCGTGCCCTTGCCGGGCGGGAAGCCGGTGCCGATCACCTGGCCGCCGGCGCCGAGGCGGAGCAGCAGCTCCAGGCTGGAGGCGTTGCTGGTGACGATTCTCTTCGGGGCACCGGAGAAGGTCGTCTTGGCGCCCGTGCAGTCGGTGACGGACACCGGGTAGCCGCCGGCAGCCGCCTTCCCGGCCTGCCCCGCGTTCCCGTCCGCCGTGTCCTTCCCCCCGCCGCCGCAGCCCGCCACCAGCAGGCCGACCAGTACGACGGCCGCGGTACCGCCCCACACACGAGAACGCATCGAACAACTCCCGGATCCACTCGGTACACGGGCGAGCCTCCGCCACCCGCTCCAGTAGTCGGAGCGAAGGTGCCCCTGGTTCCCGGCCCGTTCGCGATCCGGCTGGGGTGCACCGCTCTCGGCGCTCCGGCGGCGAGGGTGCCGGTGCCGTTCTTCCGGCCGGCACCGGCACCCTCCCGGAGCGTCAGGCAGCCAGCGCAGTCGGCTGGTCCTCCCCCACTGCCTTGACGGCGTGGGAGGTGCCCCCATCGTCCAGGAGGTCCATCAAGGTCGCGCGGGCACGGGCCACGCGGGAGCGGACCGTGCCGATCGGGCAGTCGCTCACCTCGGCTGCCTCCGCATACGGCAGGCCGAGCAGCTGCGTGAGGGTGAACGCCTCCCGACGGTCATCGGGCAGTGAGGCCAGCAGATCCAGCAGGGCGATGCCGTCGTCAAAACCGGGCAGGTCGCACGGCTGGGCCAGTTCGGCGGCCAGCTGCCAGTCCGGTACGTCGGCCAGGCGCGGGCGAGCGGCGGCGTACCGGTAACTGTCGATCACCGCTCGGCGGGCGATGGACAGCAGCCACGCCCGGGCCGAGGAACGCCCCTCGAACCGGTGCAGGCTGCCGAGCGCACGCAGGAACGTGTCCTGCGCCAGATCGTCCACCGCCTGGGGATCGCCGCACAGATGGGCGACGTAGCGCCGGACGTCCCGGTGCAGGGCGCCCACGAACTGCTCGACCGCGTGCGCGTCACCGCCTCGGGCGGCCAGCGCCCACGCGGTGATCGATTCGTCGGGCGCCGCCGGTTTGTGGCTCTTGGCGCGCGACGTGGGCAGGGCAGAGGAAATCACCTGGTGTCCTTCTCGGGTCAACCGTGATCCGGACCAGGGCGCGCCGAAGCGCGCGGTCCGGTGAAAGTGGGAAAGACGGCCCTACGACGCCGCTGAGGCGTCACCACGCCTGTGCGGTCGTACGGCCGTGGCCCGAGGCGCACACGGGTAGCCGGGCAGCCTCGGGGAACCAGCTGTCTTCAGGCGACAGCCGTTCCCACGGGCGGACCCCGAGAAGTGATCGCGTGGATGAGGAGGAGGAGGCGCGGCGCCCGGTCCGAGCGGCGGCGCCTCAGGTGGACGCGCGGGCGGTCGGGGGTCTCGGGCAGGGCGAGCAGCAACCGCAGCGGTGCCGCCAGCCATCCGGCCGCCGCCCGCAGGATCCGGAAGGCGGCCTTCTCGCCGTACGCCAGCCACAGGCCGCACAGCACCGCGGCGAGCAGGTGGGCGGCGAGCATGCCGAACGACGACGAACCGCCGTCCATGGAATGCCCCATGTGATCCATGGGGCTCATGCCCGTGTGGTCCATGTGCATGGCGCCCATGTCCATGGAGCCCATGCGCATCGAACCCGTACCCATGGAGCCCATGTCACTCATGTCCATGAAGGCCGAGCCGTCGGACGTGCCGGACGCCGACTGGGCGTAGGAGAACGCCTCGTGCAGCACCGTCTGTGCGGCGACCACGACCGTCACGACCAACGGCAGCCCGCGCTCACGCCCCGCCAGACACCAGCCCACGGCACCCGTGACGGCCCCGCCGGCGGCCAGCGCCCACGCCGGCACGTCGCTGCCGGACATCAGGACGTGGCCCAGGGCAGCGAGCAGCACGCACACGGCCGCGAACACCGCGGCCCGTATCGCGCGAGCACACCACCCTGCTGTCATGGCGCCTCATCCTCGCATCCGGGCTTCGGTCGTCATGCGTGGGTACGGACATCCACGGGGGACCGTACTCACCCCGCAGGCTGTGATCCAGCCCACGGCAACAGGTGGGAACTCGACGACACTCTGCCCCGACGTCCAGGAAGAGGATCCTCGACCTTCAGGGCGGGCGATCACGGACCGCTGCCGCCCGGGCGGATCACGACCGCGGTCGTCTCGACCGGCGCGCTGTGCTCGAAGTGCAGCGTGAACGGCACGAGACCACCCGCCCGCCAGCCGGCCCCGGCCCGCAGCGTCACGTCCACACCGCGCGGCGACATGGACAGCACGCCGCCCGCAGGGACGCCGACCGAGGTCACGTCCAGCTTGTAGGCGGCCCGGCCGCCCAGCATGCGGTGTCCGCTGAGGGTTATCCGGCCGTTGGTGGCGGTGGACGTCACGTTCACCAGCCGGTCGTCCGCGCCACCGACGTTGGCGATGTCGAAGAGCGCAGCGGTGTCCGTGCTGTCCCCGTACGGCAGGAGGACCCGCCCGTTCGAGACGGTGATCCGGGGCGGGCTACCCGCTTTCCCGGCCCCGGCCCAGGTAGTCAGCCCGCCCAGGGCGAGACTGCACGCGGCCACGGGCGCCAGCGCGGCGAGGAGGGTGTCGGTCAACCGGCCGCGACTGGGTCGCCAGAGCTTCTGTTCGGTCATCGGGTACGCCTCCGGTCGGGAGCGGGCGAGGGCTGCCAGGTGCGCAGCCGCAGGCTGTTTCCGACGACCAGCAGCGAACTCACCGACATCGCCGCCGCCGCGAGCATCGGATCGAGCAGGCCGACCATGGCGAGCGGCAGGGTCACGACGTTGTAGCCGAAGGCCCAGACGAGGTTGGCGCGGATCGTGCCCAGTGCGCGCCGGGCGAGCCGGACCGCGTCCCCCAACGCCTCGATGTCCCCGCGTACCAGCGTCACGTCGGCGGCCCCGATGGCCACGTCCGTGCCGCTGCCCATGGCGATGCCCAGGTCGGCGCCGGCCAGGGCCGCGGCGTCGTTCACTCCGTCGCCGACGACCGCGACGCGGTAGCCCTGCTCCTGCAGGTGCCGTACGAGGTCGGCCTTGGTCTCGGGAGCGCAGCGGGCGTGCACCTCGTCGATGCCCAGTGCTGCGGCCACGGCCCGCGCGGGTGCCTCACGGTCACCGGTGGCGAGCACCGGCCGCACGCCGAGGCGCCGCAGCCGGTCCACGGCGCGATAGCTGCCGGGCCGCACCACGTCCCCGACCTCGATCAGGGCCTCGGCCACACCGTCCACCCGGACCAGGACGGGCGTGTGGGCGGCGGCCTCGGCCACCGTCAGCGCGTCTGCCAGGGCGGTGGGCAACTCGCCTTCGGAGGCGAGGACTTCCACCAGCCGGCCCTCGACCAGGCCGCGCACCCCCCGCCCCTCCACGGCGGCGAACCCACTCACTTCCGTCAGCGACCCCTCGGGGAGTTCCCGCCGGGCGTAGGAGGCGATCGCCCGGCCAAGGGGATGCTCCGAGCCGTGCTCGACGGCACCGGCCAGCCGCACCAGCGCCTCCTTGCCCAGACCGTCGGGTACGGCCGTGACCCGGGCGACGGTCATGTGGCCGGAGGTGAGCGTGCCCGTCTTGTCCAGGACGACCGTGTCGATGTGCTGGAGCCCCTCCAGCGCCTGGGGTCCGCCGACCAGGACGCCGAGTCGGGCACCGCGGCCGGTCGCGGCCATCAGCGCGGTCGGCGTGGCCAGGCCGAGCGCGCAAGGGCAGGCCACGACGAGGACGGCCACGCACGCGGTGAGGGCGGCCTGCGGGTCGGCCCCGGCACCGAGCCAGAAGCCGAGACAGGTGACGGCCAGCGTCAGCACGACGGGAACGAAGACGCCTGCCACCGTGTCGGCCAGCCGCTGCGCCCGCGCCTTGCCGGCCTGGGCCTCGGTCACCAGCCGAGTGATACGGGCGAGCTGGGTGTCGGCGCCGACAGCCGTGGCCTTCACCAGGAGCAGCCCCCCGGCGTTGACGGCGCCGCCGACCACCGCCGAACCCGGCCCTACCTCGACGGGCTCGCTCTCCCCGGTGACCAGGGACAGATCCACGGCGGAACTGCCCTCCACCACCTGTCCGTCGGTGGCTGCGCGCTCCCCCGGCCGTACGACGAAGACCTGCCCCGGCCTCAACCACTCGATGGGAACGAGCCGTTCGTCATCGCCTTCCCGGATGGTCACTTCCTTGGCGGCGAGTCGGGCCAGTGACCTGAGCACTGCCCCGGTCCCGCGCCGGGCCCGCGCCTCCAGGAACCGCCCCGCCAGGACGAACAGCGGTACGCCGACGGCCGCTTCGAGATAGAGGTGCGCCGCACCGTCCGAAGCCGAGGGCACCAGAGTGAACGGCATCCGCATGCCGGGCTCCCCGGCACCACCGAGAAAGAGCGCGTAGGTGGACCAGGAGAAGGACGCCACCACACCCAGCGACACCAGGGTGTCCATGGTCGCCGCCGCATGCCGAAGCCCACGCGCCGCACGCACATGAAAGGGCGAAGCGCCCCATACCGCGACCGGGGCCGCCAGCGCGAAGCACAGCCACTGCCAGTTCGGGAACTGCAGCGCGGGCACCATCGACACCACGAGCACGGGCACCGCGAGCAGCGCGGTGATCAGCAGCCGGTCTCGCTCCTGGCGAGCGTCCTCGGGCTCGCCCGCGTCCTTGCCCTCGCGTGTCCCGGGCTGTTTGGGCGGTTCGGCAAGGGCGGCCGTGTAGCCGGCCTTCCCGACGGCGGCGGCGAGTTCCTCGGGGCTGATCCGCGGTGGGTGGCTCACACGCGCCCGCCCGGTAGCCAGATTGACGGTCGCCGTGACCCCGTCCAGCTTGCCGAGCTTCTTCTCGACGCGCCTCACACAGGCCGCGCAGGTCATGCCACCGACGGTCAGGTCGGTCGTCACCAGGTCGACGGCCACCGGTTCCCCGCCCATCAGTGGCCACCCCCGTGCATGCCCCCCATGTCGTCCGTGCCGCCGCCCCCGCCGGGATCGCCGTCCCCCCGGCTCGTGCCGGTGCCGTGCATGCCGGGCGCGACGGGCCCTGCCGCGACACCGACGGCGTACGACACCGTGAACATCAGCGCCAGCAGGAGAAGGAATCCGCACAGGGCGGGCGGAGGCACCAGCTTCCGCAACACCGCACCCGTGTCGGAGGAGGATTGCCGGGACTCGTCCATCAATCGCGTCTCCAGATCACGTCGTACGGCGCCGGTCGGATCGCGCCGTACTGCATCAGGAGTCGGGGCCGCCGGGGGTCGAGTTCCGGAGCAGCGTTGTGGCCCGCGTCACGTGAGGGACGACTGTGCTCGAGGGCCACGGCGACGGAGCGCTGCCCTGCCGACGGCTACCGTCGGCAGGGCAGGTGGGCTACTCCGCCCGGGATCCGGCGGAACGGCCGCGCACGATGGCGAAGCCCGCCGCAGCGAGCCCCAGCACGCCGACGACCAGCCCGGCGATGCCGAGGCCGCGGGCGGTCGAGTCGCTGGCCGAGGCGGTCGGCTTGGCGCTGTCGGAGCCCTTCGAAGCCGCCGCGGAGGCGGTCGCGGTGCCACCGCCGTCCTCCGTGCCCTTGGCGGTGAGCTTGAGCACGGGCGCCGGGTTCTCCGGCTCCTGGCCGCCCTGGGCCTCCTCGATCCAGCGGACGGTCTTGCCGTCGGAGTACGTCTGCAGGGTCTTGAATGTCAGCTGGTCGGTGTCGTCGGGCAGCTGGCCGAAGGCGACGTCGAAGTCCTCGTACTGCCCGGACGCGATCTTGCCGCCGGTGAAGGTGATCTCGGAGGCGGCGTCGGTGATGGTGCCGTCGTCGGTTTTGACGGGCGTCTTGAGCTTGGTGTTGGTGACCTTCACGGTCCAGCCGTCCTGCGGGTGCACCAGCACGCCGAGGACGGGGTGGTCGGTGGGCAGGAAGACCTGGACCTTGGTGGTGGAGGCGTTGTCCTCCTCGTTGGGGACACGGAAAGTCAGCACGCCGTCGGTGGTGCCCTTGGCGTAGCTGTCGGGGTGGACGGTGACGTGCGCGGAGGCGACGCCCGCGGCAACGAGAAGTCCGGCGGCGGTCAGGGCCGTGACGGCGCCGGCGCGGCGCAGGGTGGTGCGGGTCCTGGACATGAGGTGAGGGATCTCCGTACGGAAGAAGGGATGTCGGGTTCGGATCGCGTACGACGGCGCGTGCGACATCCCGGGCGGCGGCCCCCGTCGGTGAATCGCGTACCTCAGCCGCACCTGCCTGGGCGCCCACGGCTCAGCGGCGGCCCGACGCACCAGCCCTGGCCCGGCCGGCGCGCGCCACGCCTCGCCGGCCTCCTGCCACCAGGCGACGAGCCCCGGCACGAACGCGACCGCCCACCGCAGCAGCGACCACAGTGCCGCCTCACCGCGCCGCAGCCACCAGGTCAGCAGCAGGGCCGCCCCGGCATGCGCGGCGGTGGCGTGCGGTGTCAGTGCATGGGGCGCTTGGGTCATCCGCATGCCGTGCATGACCGTCGCGGCGTGATGGGGCTCGGCGGCGTGGAAGGCAAGGTGCAACCCGCCCTGGGCGGCCAGAGTCCCCGTGCCGATGGCGGCCAGCGACCGCTCGCGGCCAGCCAGCAGACAGCCGGCCGCGAAGACCGGCACGAACCCGGCGGCCTGCACCCACAGCGACGGCGCCATGCCCGTGGCCATGGCATGCCCTCCGGCAGCGAGCAGCACGCACAGCACGGCGAACACCGCCGCGCGCACGCTCCGCACCACCAGGGACACACTCACGGCACCTGATGCTGCCACGCCTCCAGAGGATCTCTCCCCCGGCCCAGGCACACGCATCACCGCCCACGGACTCCTACCTGGCCGACCTGCCCCCTCCTTACGAGTCGGACGCGAGTGCCGTTCAGTTCCCAGCCACCTTGGCGAAATCGAAGCCGGCGCTGGCGGTGGACGGCAACGCCACGAGCCGATGGGCGGTTTCGAAGGCGGACCGGCGCCGGGCGGACAGCTGGATCGCCGTCGACCTCGGCGCGGCACACCTGGTGGATCGTGTCACCCTCCGCTGGGAGGCCAGGGCCGGCCTCGTCGTCCGGGGATCCAGGCAGCCGCTCGCGGTGTACGGCGACACGATCGTCCTGGCCGACGGCGCGGCAGCGCCCCTGCTGGTGGAAGGCCTCCCCGGCATATCCACCGACAAGCTCCGCGACCTCTCGCACCGTGCCGCTCCGCAGGCCGAGGACCACAGCGTCCGCGCGGCTCTCACGGAAGAGCACCTCAGCCTGTTCAACCTGTCCGAGCAGCAGGTGACGACGCGCGTCGACATCCCTCAATCCGGCGCGCGTGGTCCTGTTCGAGGGACGCCAGACCCTCACCGCGCAAGGCACCGTCTACGAGGCCGATCTGGCCCTGTGGACGTCGGCCGGGTCCGGCTGACGCAGGAAAGGTCCGCGGCACACCGAACAGTTTTCCGGCGGTGGACGCCTCCTGCCCGACGCCGGCCGTCCTTTCCGGGAGGCGGCCGGACGGAGGACATGTGCGCCGCCGGGCGGGGTAACGGCCGGTGTCGGGGACCCCGCCGGGGGCGTGCGGTGGGAGCCTGCGGCGAAGGAGGTGTCCCTGACGTGACCACCCCGCACTGGATCTTCGGCGACCAGCTCGGACCGCACTTCCTCGCCCCGGCCGGCGCGGACGGGCCCGGCCCGGGGGCGCCGGTGGTGATGATCGAGGCCCGGTCGGTCTTCCGGCGGCGCCGCTTCCACCGGGCCAAGGCGCACCTGGTGCTGTCCGCGATGCGGCACCGCGCGGCGGAACTGGGCGGCAGGGTGACGTACGTCCGGGCCGAGACGTATCGGGAGGGGCTGCGCCGCGCGGTGGGCGGTTCACCGGTGACGGTGTGCCACCCCACCTCGCACGCCGCACTCCGGCTGGTGCGCTCCCTGCCCGGGGTGCGGGTGCTGCCCGCACGGGGCTTCCTCGTGGCGCGCGAGGAGTTCACCGCCTGGGCCGAGGAGCGCGGTGGGCGGCGGCTGCTCCAGGAGGACTTCTACCGCTGGGTGCGCCGGCGGCACGAACTGCTCATGGAAGGCGGCCAGCCGGCCGGCGGCCGGTTCAACCACGACCACGCCAACCGCGAGCCCCCGCCGAGCGGTGTCCGCCGGCTCGACGTGCCGGCTCCCTACCGGCCGCGGGAGGACGACGTCGACGCCGAGGTGCGCGCGGATCTCGACCGGTGGGAGCGCGAGGGCGGGGTGCGGTTCGTCGGCCGGAACGGCCCCCGCCGCTTCCCGGCCACGCGGCGGGAGGCGCTGTCGGCCCTGCGGCGGTTCGTGGATCACCGACTGGCGTCGTTCGGGCCGTACGAGGACGCGATGCTCGACGACGATCCGGTGATGAGCCACAGTCTGCTGTCGTCCTCGCTGAACCTCGGGCTGCTCCACCCTGCGGAGTGCGTGGAGCGGGCGGAGCACGCCTGGCGGGAGGGCGCGGTCCCGGTGAACAGCGCGGAGGGTTTCGTCCGGCAGGTCGCGGGCTGGCGTGAGTACGTCTGGCAGCTGTACTGGCACTTCGGCGAGGACTACCGGCGAGGCAACGCGCTCGGGCACACTGCGGAGCTGCCCGAGTACTTCGCCGAACTGGACGCGGACGCGGTCACCGCGCGCTGCCTGGCCACCGTGCTGGCGCAGGTGCGCGACACCGGGTGGACGCACCACATCCCCCGGCTCATGGTGCTGGGCAGCCACGCGCTGCAGCGGGGCTGGGACCCGGGCGCGGTGACCGACTGGTTCCACCGCTGCTTCGTCGACGGTTACGACTGGGTGATGGTGCCGAACGTGGTGGGCATGTCCCAGTACGCGGACGGCGGCCGGATGACCACCAAGCCGTACACCTCGGGCGGCGCGTACATCAACCGCATGAGCAACTTGTGCGGCGGCTGCGCCTACCGGCCGACCGAGCGCACCGGTCCCCGCGCGTGCCCGTACACCGCCGGATACTGGATCTTCCTGGACCGCCACCGGCGGCTGCTGTCCGGCAACGCGCGCATGCGGCGCGCCGTTCAGGGGCTGGACCGGCTCGGTGACCTCGACGAAGTCATGCGCGAGGGGCGCCGCGGCGCCTCGGAGGTGCCGTGAGGCTCCCGGCACGTGCCGGGACGGCGCGCGGGCGGGCCGGCAGACGATGTCGTCGACGGGGACGGGACCCTGGCGCCGCGAGGTCGGGGCGAGCCCTCTCCTCGCGGCGCCGAAGGTGGGGGCTCAGGGAGCCAGTACGGCGGCGAGCGATGCCATGGCGTCACGGAAGTAGAAGTGACCGCCGGTGAAGGTGTGCCGGCGCAGGGGCGCGGTGCCGTGCCGGTCCCAGGCGTCGAGCTGGTTCGGGGTGACGCTGTCGGCGTCGCCGCCGAGGACGACGAGCGGGACCGGAAGCGGCCCGGACTCCCGGTGCCGGTAGTTCTCCAGCAGGGCGAAGTCCGCACGGAACGCGGGCAGCAGCAGCGCCAGCAGGTCGGGGTCGGCAGCGATCTGGGGCGGGATGCCGCCGTAGCGCTCCTTCAGGACCGCGATCAGTTCCTCGTCCGGCAGATCGGACAGCCGGGCCCCGTGGCGCGGCAGGTGGGGGGCCGGGAAGGCCGAGACGATGAGCCGTTCGGGCAGGGGGCGGTCACGGGCGGCCAGTTCACGGGTCACCTCGTAGGCCACCAGTGCGCCGAGGCTGTGTCCGAACAGGTCGTAGGGTGCGGCGAACTCCGTCTCCGCCAGCAGGGCGTGGACCACGGAGTCCAGGTCGGTCAAGGCCGGTTCGGCGGCGCGGCCGCCGCGTCCCGGCATGCAGACGCCGTAGACCTGGGTGCCCTTCAGGTACTGGCTCCAGCGGACGTACTCGCCCGGGAGGCCGCCCGAGTGGGGGAAGCAGTACAGATGGCGCTCGGGGGCCGCGGTGGGAGGGCGGCCGTTCAGCCAGGGATTGCGCCGGGCGGGGGTG
Source organism: Streptomyces sp. NRRL S-1022 (assembly GCF_000720135.1). GTDB lineage: Bacteria > Actinomycetota > Actinomycetes > Streptomycetales > Streptomycetaceae > Streptomyces. Next base: position 67,854 of record NZ_JOIU01000026.1, read on the forward strand.
CCGCCGAGCAGCGGGGCGGGAAGGGACGTGGTCATGTGGTGGGGTTCTCCTTGGGCTCGGCGGGAGCGCCGGCCCCGCGCTCCTCGATCAGCGCGGCGAACGCCGACGGGGTCTGGAAGCGCAGGACGTCCGAGGCTTTGAAGGTCACGTGGAAGGCGGAGCCGGCCCAGGCGGCGAGCTTGGTGGCGGTCAGCGAGTCGCCGCCGAGGTCGAACAGGCCGTCCTGCGGGTCGATGTCCGGGTAGCCGAGGGCCTGTCCGAAGGCGGTGAGCACGGCCTGGAGGACGGGCGGGTGCTCCGGCGCGGGGACGCCGGCCGGTGTGTCGGCGACAGGATCGGCAGGAGCGGTGGCAGCCTCCCCCGGCACGTTCGGCGGCCCGGCTGCCGGCGCCGCGGTCGTGGAGGGGGACGGGGCCGTGGGCGGATGCGTCGCCGTGAACGGGGTCGTCGGCGGCACGAGGTGGTGGCGGCGTTCGAACGGGTACGTCGGCAGGGCGATCCGGCGCCCGGGCTCGTCGCCCCGCAGGGCGGCGAAGTCGGGGTGCGCACCCCGGGCCCACATCTCGCCGACGCCCGCGAGCAGCACCGCCTTCTCGGACGCCTCCTCCGCCGGGTGCGGGGCGAGGCGCACGACGGTCTGCTTGCTGTCGTAGGCGGCGTGCTGGCGGGTCAGCGTGGCCAGGGTGCGGCCCGGACCCATGTCGACGAGTACGCGGTCCGGGGTGCCGAACAGGGTGTTCAGCGCCTCTCCGAAGCGGACGGGTTCACGCATGTGCCGCACCCAGTACCGCGACGTGCGCACGGCGTCCGGGTCGGCCCATGCTCCGGTGGTGTCCGACAGCACCGGCAGGGCCGGCCGCTCGCGCGGCAGTGCTTCGATCGCCTCGGCGAAGCGCGGGGTGACCGGGTCGACCAGGGGTGAGTGACCCGCGGTGGCGATGCGCAGCACCCGTGCCTCCAGCCCGCGGTCGGTCAGCTCCTGCGCGAAGCGCGCCACGGAGGCGGCGGGACCGGTGACCGTGCACTGGCCGGGGCCGTTGACAGCGCTGCGACCGCCTTCTCGGCGTCCGTGCGGGGATAGAGGACTTCGCGCAGGTCGAAGCCGAGCGTACCGGTAGCGGCGTCGGCCAGTTCGTCCACGGCACGCCGGAACGCGGGCTCACCGTCGTACAGTTCGGCCGTCATGCCCGTGTGCTGGCCGCCCTGGCCGGGATACATGAAGACCAGTTCGGCGTCGGAGGGGGCACCCGCCCCGGGGGCGGTGGCGCGACCGCGCAGCGCGGTCACCGCATCCTGGGTGCCGGACGCCACCACGAACCGGCGGTAGGCGTGGTGCGTCCGTCCCGCCTGGAGGGTCCGGGCGGCGTCGCCCAGGTGTGTTCCGGGGTGCGCGGCGAGGTGGTCGGCCAGGCGGTCCGCGGCGGTCTCGGCGGCGGCCGGGGTCTTGCCGGAGACGAGCAGGAGCTCATGACCGGTTGGGGGCGCCGACTCCTCGCGGTGCGGGGCCTGTTCGAGGACGACGTGGGCGTTGGTGCCACCGACGCCGAGCGCGTTGACGCCGGCGATGCGCGGCCCGTCCGTCGGCCAGGCGCGGGTGGTGGCGTTGACCTCGAAGGAGGCGGTGGCGAAGTCGACGGCCGGATTGGGCCGCTGGTAGTGCAGGGTCGCCGGGACGACACCGTGCTCGACACTGAGGACGGCCTTGATGAAACCGGTGACGCCCGCCGCCGCGTCGGCGTGCCCGATGTTGGTCTTCACCGAGCCGATGAGGCAGGGGGCTTCGCGGTCCTCGCCGGTCCCGAAGGCGTGGGTGAGCGCGGCCACTTCGATGGGGTCGCCGAGCGCGGTGCCCGTACCGTGGGCCTCGACGTAGCCGACCTCGCGGGGTTCGATGCCGGCGACCTCGTGGGCGGTGCGGACCACTTCGGCCTGGCCCACGATGCTGGGGGCGGTGAAGCCCGCCTTGTGGCGTCCGTCGTTGTTGACGGCCGAGCCGCGGATCACCGCGTGGACGTGGTCGCCGTCGGCGAGGGCGTCCGCCAGGGGGCGCAGGACGACCACGCCGACCGCGCTGGCGGAGACCGTGCCGTCGCTGTCGGCGTCGAAGGCGCGGCAGTGACCGTCGGCCGCGACGATGCCGCCGGGCGTGTAGCGCATGGCGGGCAGGTGCGGCACCACGGTGGCGCCGCCCGCGAGGGCCAGGTCGCACTCGCCGTTCAGCAGTGCCTGCACGGCGAGGTGAACGGCCACCAGCGAGGTGGAGCACGCGGTCTGCACGGTCATCGCGGGACCGGTCAGGTCCAGGTGGTAGGCGATCCGGGTGGCGGCGAAGTCGGGGGCGGTGGCCTGGCGCACCCGCCACTCGTCGAGGAACGGCATCTCGTCGAGGCGGGCACGCACGGCCTCCGCGTAGCCGTTGCCGCCCGTCCCGACCCACACGCCGGTCACCGGGCGGTCCGCGCCGGCGTGCCCGGCCCGTTCGAGGGCTTCGTGGGCGCACTCCAGCAGCAGCCGCTGCTGCGGGTCGGTGATCAGCGCGTCCTGGGCGGACAGCCCGAAGTAGGCGGCGTCGAAGTCGCCCACGCCGTCGAGGACGCCGTAGGCGGGGACGAACTCGGGGTGGGCGGGGTCGGCGCGGTCGGGGAGCACGGTGATCGTCTCCCGGGCCGCGAGCAGGTTTTCCCAGAAGCGCTTGACGTCCGGAGCACCGGGGAACCGGCCGGCCATGCCCACCACCGCGACGAGGTGGTCCTGGTCGTCCTGTCGGCTGTCGGTCATCGAGAGTCCTTCCTGGGGTGTGCGGAAGAGGCACCGGGGGCGGCTCCCCGGGAGCCCAGGGCGCCGGTGACGAACAGGACGGCGGCGAGGGCCTGGAGGGCGGCCAGGCCCCAGAAGACGGGAGTGATCCCCGCCCGCTGGGCGACGGTGCCGGACAGGACCCAGCCGACCGTGCCGCCCAGGAGCGCCAGGGCCGTCGCGACGGTGAGCGCCTCCGGCCGCCGGTCCTGCGGGATCCGCAGGACGCGGACGGTCGCGACCGGTGCGTTGGAGACGCCGTTGAGCAGACCGGTGAAGACCAGCAGGCACACCAGCCCCGGCAGTGCGAGGTGCAGCGGCAGCGCGAAGAACGCCACGCCGAGGCCGATCCTGCCGGTGAGGGCGAGGGTGCGCGGGGGTACCCGGCGCATGAGCCGGCCGGCCAGGAGGGTGCCGGTCAGGGCGCCGCCGCCGAACGCGGTCAGCAGGCCGCCGGCGACGACGGAGGAACCGCCCTCGCGCGTCACGGCGATCACCGGGAGCAGGGCGAACATCGCCTGCCAGGCCATCTCCCCGAGCGCCAGGCCCGCCGACCAGTTGCTCAGCAGCCGGTCGGACAGCAGCAGGCGCAGCCCGGCCGTCGGAGACCGTCGGGGCGCCGGCGCCTGCGGCGGGGTGTGCGGCAGAAGCCGGCTCAGCAGGAGAGCGGAGGCGGCGAACGACACCGCGTCCACGAGGAGCACCGTGGGAGCGCCGAACAGGGAGATGAGGAGGCCGCCGAGCGTGGGGCCCAGCAGGACGCTGAGCCGGGTCGCGCTGTGCAGGGCGGCATTGGCCCGGCCGAGGAGTTGCTCGTCCTCGCCGACGACGCTCGGCAGGATGGCCTGCTGACTAGCCAGGTAGGGCGCGTAGAAGGCGCCGATGGCGAACATGACGACCATGAAGGTGGCCGTGTTCAGGCAGTGCAGGTAGTACAGCACCGGGAGGAGCGCCACGAGCGGGCCGCGGACGGTGTCCCCGATGAGCATGATCCGCCTCGGCCCGATCCGGCCGGTCCAGGAGGCGCCGAAGAAGCCGAACACCGCGATCGCGGCGAGCTGGGCGGCCATGACCAGGCCCATGTCACCGGCGTCGCCGGTGAGCTGGAGCACCAGCCAGGGCATGGACACGGCGCTGAGCTGGGTGCCGAGCATGGACGTGATCTCCGCGGCGAGGAGCACGCGAAGGGTGGGGTGGCTCCAGACACCGGGCGGGGAGCCGGCCGGAGTGGCCGGGGTGGTTTCCGTGGTCACGGTCACTCGCCTCCTTGCGTGCCGGGGCGCCGGCGGCCGCGACGGACGGGCCGGCCCGACCGGACGGGGCGTTTGGGGTGTCCTGGCCCGTCCGGGGTCCCGGCCGGGCGGCCGGGTTCGGCGGCCGCACCGAGCGCGCGGGCCAGGGCGGACACGGTCGGGTGCTCGAACAGCGTGGTGATGGGCAGTTCCCGGCCGAAGGCGGTGACGATCCTGCTGTGCAGCTTGGCCAGTGCCAGGGAGTTCCCGCCCAGGTCGAAGAAGGTGTCGTGGACCGAGATCTCGGGCAGCCCCAGGACCTCCGACCAGAGGGCGGCTACCTTGCGTTCGGTGTCGTTGCCCGGCGCGACGTGTCCGACGGTGCCGACCAGGTCGGCGCGCTCGGGGCGCGGCAGGGCGGCGTGGTCGACCTTGCCGCTGGTGGTCAGGGGCAGGGCGGCCAGGACCACCACCGCCTCCGGCACCATGAACGCCGGCAACTCCGCCCGTGCGCGGCGCAGCAGTCCGGCGCTGTCGGGGGTGTGCTCGCCACGCGGGGTCACGTAGGCGACGAGGGCCGGCGTGCGGTGTGGGTCCCCGGTGACGGCCGCCTGGGCGACCTCGGGCTGCTGCTGGAGGAAGTGCTCGATCTCGCCGGGCTCGACGCGGTACCCGCGCAGCTTGAGCTGGCGGTCGGCCCGGCCCAGGTACTCGACGGAGCCGTCGGGCAGCCTGCGGCCGAGGTCACCGGTGCGGTAGACCCGCAGCCGGCCGCCGTCCAGCTCGATCGTGCGGAAGCGCTCCTCGGTGAGTTCGGGCCGGTGCAGGTATCCCTCGGCGAGGCTGTCACCGGCGAGGTGGATCTCGCCGACGGTGCCGAGCGGGACACGTTGCACGGCCTCGTCGAGGACGAGCATCCGCACCCCGGCCAGGGGGCGGCCGATGCAGTTCAGCGGGGCGGTGCCCGCACTGTCCACGATGTGCTCGGAAGAGGCGACGGTGTTCTCGGTCGGGCCGTAGGAGTTGAGCACCCGGTAGGGCAGCGGGGCCGGCGGGCGCTGGGAGAGCGCGGCGCCGCCGATGCCCAGCCAGCGCAGCGCGCGGGGCGTGGTGGTGCTGCTGCTCCACATGGCCTCGGCCAGCGCGGTCGCGCAGAACGCCGCCGTCACGCCCTTGGCGTCCAGCCACGCGCCGAGCGTGGACGGAGTCACGGGCTCCTCGTGCGGGATGAGGCAGGCGCCGTTGGCGAGGGCCTGCCAGACCTCCATCTGGGAGGAGTCGAAGCTCACGCTGAGCAGGTGGGAGCAGCGGTCCCCGGCGCCGAGGCCCATGGTCGAGGCCGCGGAGCGCACCAGGTTGGCGAGCCCGCCGTGCCGGACGGCGACGCCCTTGGGCTTGCCGGTGGTGCCGGAGGTGTAGATGACATAGGCCCGGGAGTCGGCGGACCAGTCGGGCAGGTCCTCGGTGTCCTTGCCGTGTTCGGCGTCCGCCACCTCGGCGATGTCGACCACGGTGGCAGCGCCGGTCGCCGGCAGTGCGGTCCCGGTACGGGTCAGCAGTACGTCGGCGCGTACGTCGTCGAGGACGTATTCCTGCCGTGCGGCCGGCCAGGACGGGTCGAGTGGGCAGAATGCGGCTTCGGCGAACCAGGCGGCCAGCATCGCGACGACGAAGTCCTCGCCGCGTTCGAGGAGCAGGGCGACCGTGGGCGCCTCGTCCGACAGGTGTGGCTTCAGGGCCGCGGCGAGCGCGCGGGCGCGGCGTACGAGGCCGCGGTAGTCGAGCGTGCCACGGGTGCTCTCCACGGCCGGGGCGCCGGGACGGGTGCGGGCCTGGTGCAGGACGAGCGCGGGGACGGTGGTGACCGGTCCCGGCCGTGGTCCGTGTTCCCAGGCGCGGATGCGTTCCGCTTCCTGGGGCGGGAGCAGGTCGAGTGCGGCCACGGGCGTGTCGAGGCTGTCGGGCAGCCGGTCCAGCAGCGTGGTCAGGGTGCCGGCCATCTCTTCGACGTCCGTGCGGCGCAGCAGGCCGCCGTGGTAGGAGATGCGGCCGCGCAGGTGGGCGCCGTCGAGGACCAGGGCGACCGTCAGACCGAGCTTGCCGGTGTAGGCGGCGTCCTCGCCGTCGAGCGGGACGGCACTGAGGGTGCGCCCGCCGAGGGTGCGGGGACGTGCCGCGGCCGTGCTGAAGGACAGGCTGACGTCGCCGTAGGGGGTGCGGCCGGGCCTGCGGGGCGGGTTGATTCGGTCGATGACGTCCTCGAAGGGGACCTCGCCGTGCGCGAACGCCTCCAGCGTCTCGTCCCGCATGGCCTCCAGCATGTCGCGCACCGTGGCACCGGGCCGGAGCCGGGAGCGCAGCGGGACGGTGTTCAGGCAGGGGCCGAACACCTCCGCGAGTCCGTTGCGTCCCCGGTTGGTCATGGGACCGCTGATGACCACGTCGTCGGTGCCGGTGCGGCGGTGCAGCAGGACGGCCAGCGCGGTGGCGGCCGTCATGAACGGCGAGATGCCGTACCGCTCGTGGAGGGTGCGCAGGCGCTCGCCCGTTCCCTCGGGCAGCACCAGGTCGACCACGCCGTGCGGGGCGGGTTCCTCGGGCGCGGGCAGTTCGAGGTAGGCGGGCGCGCCCTCCAGTCGCTGCTGCCAGTGGGCGAGAGAGGCCTCGTGCCGGCTGGAGGAGCGGGCCGTGCTCTGGGCGCGTACGAAGTCCCGGTACTGCGCCGGCAGTACGTCCGTCGCGAGGTCGACGAGGTAGGCGGCGACGGCGTCCGCCAGGCGGGCGGCATCGGCGGCGGACACCCGGTCGCCCCGGTGGGAGAGCACGGCACTCAGTTCACCGTCCTGCTCCGTCACGGTCAGGGTGGCACCGAACTTGACCTCGCGGAGCCACATCGACTCCGTGGAAACGGGCCGCAGTTCGGCGTCGCCGAGTACCGCGCGCCGGTCGCCGCGCAGATTCATGTTGAGGACGACGTCGGTGTAGGGCGCGCTGCCGGCCGTCTGTTCCGGCCGGAGCCGGGCGAGGACCTCGTCGAAAGGAGCGTGGGCGTGTTCGAAGGCATCGAGCACCTCGGTGCGCATGGCGGTCAGGGCGTCGCGCGCGGTCGTGCCGGCGGTCTGGGCCGAGCGGAGCACGACGTGGTTGAGGCAGGGACCGAGCAGGTCGGCGGAGGCGGCGTCGCGGATGCTGGCGGGAACGCCGAAGGTCAGCGCCGGCATACCGCCGCAGCGGTGCAGGGCCGTCGCCAGGGCGGCCGCCATGATCATGAACCAGCTCGCGCCGTGTTCCGCCATGACCGGCCGCAGCCGGCCCAGCAGGCCGTCGGGCAGGGCGATCGGGACGGCTCCGTGGGCTTCGGGCCGCTCGGGGGCGGGCAGGCCGAGCCGGGCGGGCCAGCCTTCGAGCCGCTCCTGCCAGAAGGCGAGGTCGGCCTCGCGACGGGCGGCGCCGGTGACTTCGGCGGCGGCGGTGAAGGGGCCGTACTGGAGCGCGGGTGGCGCGGTGGGCACCCCGGCGAGGCTGTCGCGGTGGCAGCGTTCCAGCTCGCGGATGAGGACGCGTACGGACTCGCCGTCCACCACGAGGTGGTGCACGCAGAGCATGAACGCCGTACCGCGTGGACCGCAGTCGGCGACGGCGGCGCGCAGCAGTTGCCCCGACGCGAGGTCGAAGGGGCGGCCGGCGGCCTCGTCGAGCCACCGCGCGGCGGCTTCCTCGGGACCGTCGCCGTCCTCGGCCACGAAGGTGTGGACGTGCGGCCGCCAGGGCTGCTCGACGACCTGGCGGACGGTGCCGCCGCGCATGCGGAAGGCGGTGCGCAGGATCTCGTGCCCGGCGACCAGGCGGGCCAGCGCGTCCTCCAGGACGTCGATGTCCAGGGCACCGGTGACGGTCCAGCCGAGGGAGACGTGGGCCAGCGCGCCCTGGCCCATCTGTTCGGCCAGCCACATGCGGCGCTGGAACGCGCTCGCGGGCGACTCGTCGCCGGCCGCCGAGGGATCGGGGCGGGCCGCCACGGGGCGGCGCGCGTCCGCGGTGGACGCGACCGGTGCGGCGGGGGCGGGAGCGGCGGGGGCCGGCTCCTGCCGTACGGCGGGTGCGGGAGCGGCGGGTGCCGTGCCGCGACGGCCGGGGGTCGCGTCGATGAGGTCGGCGAGATCGCCCAGACGCGGTGTCTCGAAGAGGATCTTGATCGGCAGTTCGGCGCCGAACCGGTCGGCGATCTCCCCGATGAGGCGGACGACGAGCATGGAGTGCCCGCCGAGGGCGAAGAACGAGTCGTCCTCGCCGACGGCAGGCACGTCGAGCAGCTCGCGCCAGACGGCGGCGAGTTCGGCGGCGGTGCCGGCGCGTGGCTCGCGCCGCGCGGGGACTGCCAGGTCGGCCGTCCGCGCCCGCAGTTCCTTCACGTCGACTTTCCCGTTGACCGTCAGCGGGATGGCCGGCACGACGTGGAACAGCGAGGGCACCATGTACGAGGGCAGCCGCTGCGCGAGGTGGCTGCGCAACTCCGCCGCGCCCAGCTCTCGTTCGCTCTGCACGACGCCGACGAGGCGGTCGTCCTCGGCGAACACGACCGCGTCGGAGACGTCGGGGTGGCCGCACAGCACGGTCTGTACCTCTCCCGGCTCGATGCGGTAACCGCGCAGCTGTACCTGGGAGTCGGCGCGGCCGATGAACCGCAGGGAGCCGTCGGGCAGGTAGGCGGCGAGGTCGCCGCTGCGGAACAGGGTGCCGTCGCCGAACGGTGAGGGCACGAAGCGCTGGGCGGTCAGTTCGGGCCGGCCGAGATAGCCGCCGGCCACTCCGTCGCCGGCGACGTAGATCTCACCGACGGCGCCGACGGGCAGCAGGCGACGGCCGGTGTGGCGGTCGAGCAGGTAGAGACGGGTGGTGGGGATCGGGGTGCCCACCACGCTCGTGTCCGTCTCCATGTCGGAGCGGGTGACGGTGCGCACGCTGGCGTGCACGGTGGTCTCGGTGATGCCGTACATGTTGACGAGGCGGACGTGCGGGAAACGCTCCGACCACTCGGTCAGCATGCCCGGGCGCAGGGCCTCGCCGCCGAAGACGACGCAGCGCAGGGCGGACAGCCCGTCCGGGGTCGTGGGGTGCAGGCCGAGCAGGCGGCGGAACGCGCTGGGGGTCTGGTTGAGCACGGTGACGCGTTCGCGTTGGAGGAGGTCGAAGAAGAGGCCCGGGTCCCGGGTCTCGTCCTCGGAGACGAGCACGACCCGGCCGCCGTGGACGAGGCCGCCGAACAGCTCCCAGACGGAGAAGTCGAAGGCGTAGGAGTGGAACATCGTCCAGACGTCGGCCGGCCCGAAGGAGAACGGCAGCCGGTCGTTGACGAGCAGCCGCACCAGGTTGCGGTGGGTGAGCACGACCCCCTTGGGCCGACCGGTGGTGCCGGAGGTGTAGATGCAGTAGGCGGGCGAGTCCAGGGGCACGGCCGGAAGCGCGGTCTCCTCGCCGGCGGGGGCCGTGAGCAGCGCGTCCAGCGCGAGCACCGTCCCGTCGAAGTCACCGCCGGTGCCGGCGCCGGGCGCGAGTGCGAGGCGCACACCGGAGTCGGACAGGATGAACGTGCGACGCTCCGCCGGGATCGCCGGGTCGATGGGCAGGTAGGCGGCACCGGCCAGCAGGGTTCCGAGCACCGCGCGCACCTGGTCGGCGCCGCGCGGGAACAGCAGCGCGACGAGTTCGCCCGGGCGTACGCCCGCGGCCAGCAGGCCCCGGGCGACCGCGCGGGCGTCGGCCATCAGGTCGCCGTAGCTGACCATGACCTCGCCGTCGGTGAGCGCCGTGGCCTCGGGCCGGACGGTGGCCTGTCGTGCGATCAGCTCGTGGGCGGGGGTCTCCGCGTACGACGCCCCGGTGGCGTTCCACACCTTCAGCTGGACGTGGCGCTCCCGCTCCGAGAGCGGGTCGATGCCGGACACCTCACGCTCGGGGCGCTCGGTCAGCTGCCGTACGGCCTCGACGTAGTGCTCGGCCATGGCGGAGATCTGATCGTGGTCGAAGTACAGCCCGTTGTACACGAGATGGCCGCGGTGGCCGTCCCCGTCGGGCTGGAGGGCGAGGTGCAGGTCGTACTTGCCGCGGCCGCCGGCCGTGTCCACGACGTGCGCGAGGGTGCCGTCCGGGCCGGTCAGGGGCGCCGCGGCCGGCAGGTAGCTGTAGAGCACGTCGAAGAGCGCCGTGCGGCTCATGTCCTTCGACGGGTCGACGGCGCGTACCAGTTCGTCGAACCGGGCGCGGTCGTGGGCGCGGGCGTGCGCGGTCTCGGCGGCGGTGTGGGCGACGAGGTCGGCGAACGACTGCCGGGCGCGCGGGCGCAGGCGGACGGGCAGCAGGTTGCCGAGGGGGCCGACGACGTGCCGGTCCCGCTCGTCCCGTCCGGCGTGGGACAGGCCCAGCACCATGTCCTCCTGGCCGGAGTACCACTGGAGCAGCGCCGCGAAGGCGGCGAGGGCGATCTCCGGCACGTCGGCGCCGAGCCGGTCGGCGGCGGTGCGCAGTCCGAGTCCGGACGGGAGGCTGAAGGCCACCGACCGCTCCTCGTAGACGTGGACGGCGTCGCGGGTGCGGCGCTCGGGGAGCCGCAGCGGGTCGGCCGGCGGCTGGAGTACGGCGGCACGGGCGGCGAGGTGGGCCTGGTGGGTGTCCTCGTCAGCGGCGTCGAGCCAGGTCCGGTAGCTGCTCGGCAGGGGTGCCTCGCCGGCCGGCCCGGCGAGGATCTGCTCGGCGACGGTGAGCAGGGAGACACGGTCGACGACGGCCTGGTGTCCGCTGAGGGCGATCCAGCCCCCCGGTGTGCCGGCGTCGGGCTGGACGGCGACCCGCAGCAGCGGTCCGGCGCACAGGTCGAACGGCTCGCGGCCCCAGGCGGTCAGGGCGTCCGGGACGGACCGGTCGCGGTCCGTCCCCCCGGCGGGTGGCAGCCACTCGGGGACCACGGCCGCCCCGGGCCGCACGTGCTGGACGGGCCGGCCGTCCACGTCGAGCAGTTCGGTGCGCAGCACCTCGTGGGCGGTCACGACGGCGGTGACGGACTCGGCCAGCCGGGTGCGGTCCGGCAGGGCGTCCAGCCGCAGGAACAGGGGCAGGTTGTGGTAGGTCGGCGCGGCCGGGTACAGGTATCCCGTCTCGAAGCGGTCGACGAACCACATGCGCTCCTGGTGCGCGGAGGCGGGGTGGGTGTCCTCGGCGGCGGGGGCCGTCGCGTCGTACCCGGACGGCCGCTCGGCAGCGCTGCTGGCGCTCGGCTGGGTGTAGTGGGCGTCGAGCTCCTTGAGCAGGATGTTCTCGCACTCGCCGTCCCACAGCAGGTGGTGCAGGCAGACGAACAGCACCTGTCCGGCGTCACCGAGCTCGATGAGGGCGGCGGTCAGCAGCCGGCCGGTGGTGAGGTCGAACGGCTCGTGGGCGGCGGTGCGGATCCAGGCGTTGAGCGCCTCGTCGGAATCGGGGTGGCCGCTGAGGTCGACCCGTTCCACGTGCGGGGTCCAGGGGGCGCGTACGGTCTGCATCAGGTCGCCGTCCACCTCGTGGAAGGCGGTGCGCAGGATCTCGTGGCGCGCGATCGTCGCGGCCAGCGCGCGAGTGACGGCATCCGCGTCCAGGGGTTCCTCGACGCGCCAGGCGAGGGGCACGTTGTACGCCGCCGGATCGCCCGCGACCCGCTGGGCGAGCCATATCCGGCGCTGGAAGCTGGAGGCGGGGAAGGTGTCCCCGGCCGGTTCGGTGTGCGGCATCCGGGCGGGGGCCGGGGCGGTCCGGGGGGTGCCGGTGGCGGGCAGGACGCGGGCGGTGAAGTCCGCGAGCCGCGGGTGGTCGAACAGGGTGCGGATCCGGGCCGACGTGCCCGGGAAACGGTCCCGTACCGCGGCCACCAGCGTCTCCGCCAGCAGCGAATGTCCGCCCAGCTCGAAGAACGAGTCCTCCGCGCCAACGGGGCCCGAGCCGAGGACCGACTGCCAGACCTCTGCCATCTCCCACACCCGGGCGTCCCATCCCGCCGAGCCGGCCGGCGCCTCGGCGGACGGGGTGGCCGTGCCGGCCCGGGCGGGGCCGTCGGATGCCGGCACCTCGGCGAGAGGGGCGTCGGGGTCGGCCGCGATCGCGCGCAGGATGGACGAGTAGTCCTCGGCCATGGCGCGCACCACGGCGGCACCGAGGGAGCCGGCCGGGTCCTTCCACAGCAGATGCGTGCCGCAGCTGTCCTCACGGACCATCAGGGCGAGGCGGAAGCCGGCGGTGCTCTCCATGTCCATCAGACTCAGCCGCGCCTCGCCTCCGTCATGGCTCAGCCGGACATCGTGGACATCGATGTCAGCGTGCAGCCCGGCGTGCCAGTACTGGAAGACCGCCTGGTGGGTGCGTCGCTGCGCCTCGGGGCCGGTCAGTCCGGCGGCGCGCATGATGGCGGGCAGCGGCAGGTCGCCGTGAGCGAGGGCCTCCTTGACCCGGCCGCGCACCCTGGCCAGCAGGTCGCTGTAGCGGTCGTCGGCGTGGACCGGGACGCGGACCGGCAGGGCGTTGACGAAATAGCCGACGCGGTCGCGCACTTCGGGCAGCGCGCGGCCGTGGTAGGGGAGGAACGACAGCACGTCGGTGCTGCCGCTGTGACGCCGCAGCAGCGCGTACCAGGCACCCATCAGCACGGTCACGAAGGACATGCCGGCCTCGGCGGCACGGTCGCGCAGCGCGGCGGCGAGGTCCGCCGGCAGTGCCTCGCTGACGACCGTGTAGCGCGGATCCTCCTGTCCTGCGGGCAGGGTGAAGTCACCGCCGCCGTCGGCGAGGATCTCCTTCCAGTGGAGCCGGTGCTCCTCCCCCTGCGGACCGTAGGCGAGGTTCCGCGTGTGGGCGGCGAAAGCGGCAAGCGCGGGGGCGTGGTCCTCTCGCGGCAGGCTGTCGCCGCGGTAGGCGGCGCGCAGCGCGTCCAGGAACAGCAGGACGGAGGCACCGTCGTGGACGAGGTGGTGCACGGCGATCAGCAGGACCGTGTAGTCCGGGCCGTCGATGAGGTCGACGCGGGCCAGGGGGCCCTCTCGCAGGTCGAACGGGGTCTGCCAGGCGGCCCGGACAGCACTGTCGCGGTCCTGCACCGTACGCGTGCGTCGGACGGGGATCGCCCGGGCCTCCGACCAGTCCAGGACCGCTCCGTCCGCTCCCGGGCGCACCCGGGCGCGCAGGTGCGGGAACGCCTCACCCGTCTCGGCGACGGCACGGCGCAGCCGGTCGAAGTTCAGGGTGCCGCTCACCTCGAAGGGGGTGGGAATGATGTGGGTCCACTGCTCGGGGTCGAGTTTCCAGGAGATCCACATCGCCTCCTGGCCCACGGTCAGCGGGACGTGCGGGATGGGGGTGCTCATGAGGTGCTCTTTTCAGTGCTGCCACCGAGGGACGGGCGTGGGGCGCCGTCGGCGGTGAGGAATGCGTAGGCGGTACCGGACATCCAGGCGGAGGCGACCGCCTCGATGTCCGGTCCGGGCTGGCTCTGGAGCCGGCCGAGGAGATCGGTCACCCGCTGCCGGGCGGCGGTGCAGAAGACGTCGGCCAGTGCCTGGGCGCTGTCGTCCCCGGCGGCCGAGAGTGTGGAGGCGCGGGCGAGCGTGAGGGCCACGCCGAGGATCTCCCGCGTGACCGCGGCGAGTTGGATAAGGGTGCGTTCCGCGGCGTCGAGCTCCGCCCGGTCGGGGTGGCTGCGGGCCAGGTCGAGGCAGGTGCGTCCGAAGGCCCGGGTCTGCCGCGCCGCCCAGCGCAGGTGGCCGAGGTTGCGGTCGCTGAGGACCGTGCCGGTGGTGTCCAGGGGGACCTCGTCGCCGCCTTCGAGTTCTGCGGCGTGGTCCGGCTCGGGGTAGTAGTACGAAAGGATCGCCCGCTGGCCGATCCAGTTGTCGATCTGGAAGTCGACACCGCCGGAGATGCGCAGGTTGCGCAGGTCCCGCAGGAAGCGTTCCACGGGAACGGGAGGAGCGCCGCGCAGCCGCTTGCTGGGCGCGGTTTCGTACCCCTCCCCGGCCAGCAGGGACATGGCGCGCTCGGCGACGTCCCAGGCGAGGAGGGAGGAGGCGTTCTTGACGGCGTTCTGCTCGAACCGGAGGTTGAGGCCCCGCCCCTGGTCCTCGGGGAGCAGGCACCACTGGGCCATGGTCTCGATGGCGAAGGTGTCGGCCAGGCTCTCGGCGAGCCGCCGCCGTACCTCGTCGTATTCCGCCAGCGGCCGTTCGTCGATGAGGCGGCGGGCGGCGAAGTCACGCATCCAGCCGACGCACAGCCGGGCGACGGCGAGCGACGGGGCGGCGATCAGGTGCATCCGGCCGCGGCCGACGAGCCGGGCGGTGGCGGGGGTGGTGCGGACGACGTGGCCGAGGTCCCGCTCGACGAGCATGTGGCCGCCGCGGACCCGCACGTCCCTGAACTCCAGCCAGCCGTTGGGGAATCCCCTGATTCCCATGTACGTGTGCCAGTCACCGCTGGTCACTCCGGGGCTGTCGGTGCGCACGAAGAACATCCGCACCCGGTCGACGCCGTCCTCGTTGACCGTGGCGGAAACGCTGACCACCTCGGCGACGGGCGCGTGTCCGACGAAGACCTTGCTGCCGTTGAGCAGGTAGTCGTCGGTTCCCTCGATGCGGGTGGCGGTGGTGAACCGGCGCTGGTTGGCGGCCCCTTGCGGTTCGCTGTCCGCGCTGGCGGAGCGCGCTCCCCGGCGCACCACGTCACCGAGCAGTTCACGCAACGGGCCCTCGGGCGCCACGGTGAGGAACGCCCCGGCGCCGAGCGCGTTCTCGATGGCCAGGGACAGGGCCACCGGTGTGCTGTGCGCGGCGGCCGTCGACACCATGCGGAAGGTGTTGTAGTGCGACAGGGCGTGTCCGCCGAGGGCGGGGTCGGCCTGCAGTGCGAAGTAACCACGCCGGCCCAGCTCGTCGAGGAACCCGTCGGGCAGGGCGGCCCGGGCGTCGACGTCGTCGGGGTCGATCTGCTCACGTAAGAGGGCGGTCAGCTCCTCGGTCAGCTTCTCCCCGGTCGCGGCGTCCGCGGGGTCCTGCACGGGGAAGTCGCGGACGAGGTCCCAGCGGAAGCGGCCCTGGTAGAGCTCCTCCAGGAAGCTGACGCGGTCCGGATCACTGGTCGCATTCCGTGTCGTGGTTGCCAAGTGGCGTTCCTTACCTAGGGAAAGACGGCCGTACGGCGGGGGAAGGGCCGGGCGGCGAGGGGGGAGAAAGAGCGGGGTTGCGGGGGCTCAAGCCAGGGCGACGCGGAGGCCAGGGAGCGGAGCGAGCGCGGAGAGGGGTCGCGCGCCGACGGGCGTGGGGCGGGGCGGGCACGGGGAGTCCCGGTCCGGCGTCCGGCGCGTATGCGGGGCGAGTTCGCCGGGCCTTGCCCGGCGATGACGGCGGCGCGAAGCGTGTCGAAGGTCGGCGCGGACTGCCGACGGTGTGTCAGGTGGAGAGGTCGCCGCCCAACGGTGCGCTTGCCATGGTGTGCCGTTGTGACGGCCGGGGACGACGAGCGCGACGGGCATCTGCTCGGCGCAAGGACCTAACGACTCGACGGCATTCTGCCGTTCGAGCCAACCGGCTGAGACGTACACACCAATCCTTGCGTTCTGACGTGGGAGTGCGGTGGCTCAGAATGGTCGATGCTTCCGCGCCGCGATAAGCCTCGCATGGGAGGGGGCGGCAAGAATGACGGAGCTGACCGCTTCTTTTCATGATGCTAGTCGGCCACTTGATGTCATGTCTGTGAGCCATCTCACCATGCGGAATGGAACCGGAATGGCCCGGAGATGCTCGCCCCGTCGCAGATACTCGGCGCGCAACTTCGGGGAAGCGCAAGGCAATTACACGCCATTCACTTGACGTTATTCCCCCTGTTCCAGATTGCTTCCGCAACGTTCGGCCGAACTGGTGCCGGTGCGGATCGCGCTGCCCCGAGCCGGTGCCGCCGTACCGGGACCGCGAGGTCGGTGGCGTGGAGGCGGCGGAGTACCAGCGTGTGCTGAAAGGCCGCCTACGCGGGCATCAACCCCAAGACCACCAAGGACAACCAGGGCGGGCAGTTCGACCGCCTCCACCTTTCCGTCACCGGCGACGAGTCGAACTCCGTCACCCTCAAGCTGTCGCAGACGGTCACCGTCGACCGGCCCGTGGCGACCAACTGGCACGCCGACCCGGCCGACGCCGTACCCTTCTCCGCCTGACGAGCCGCGCCGGGCACCCGCGCGGGTGCCCGGCGTCCCGGCCCCACCGACGCCCCGTCGCCCCGGCCTCCTCGCCATGCCGTCAGGGGTGGTGCCCGCATCCCTCAGTCGTGGAGTACGCGGTCGTGCTCGGCTCGGTGGGGGTCGCTGCGTACGTTGAACACCCCCAGGCCGCCGGAGGGCGGCCGGCCGTCGACCGACAGCCGGTAGTCCGTAGCGGGCTCGTAGATCGTGTTGCGGACCTGGATGTCGCAACGCCCATTGCCTGCACTCGTCCGCCGATCGCCGCCGAACGGCATCTTCCGCGCGCGTCGTACCGCAGAATTCACCGCCCCGACTTTTCCATGCAACAGTCCGGAAGTGGCATACGCAGGCAGTGGTGTGTAACCACTCGAAAACCGGGCCGTCGCACTTGTCTTCGACGTCCGGGCGAGCCCTGCGGCGCTGACGGCAGGCGGGAATGCTCCCGGGTTCCGGGGGCACCGGCGCACAGGTGAGCTGGGGAGCGCCCGGCGGGCGCCACCCAGTCGGAGTCGGCCGCGAGGAAAGCGAAGAGACTCGTTTCGACAGAGAAGTTGAGAAGGAAGCCCCTTCATGGCCTCGCCGTGGGTAACGGTAGCAGTCAGCTGGGGATCAAGTCGCGCAGGTTTTCGAGGGTGATGATCCGTGAGTCCGGATGGAGTCCCTCGGGATGTTCGAGGCCGATGTACGTCACCGGCTCGTCCGGGGCCGGCCCGCCGTCCCACAGGTTCACTGCCGGCGGACATCAGGTCGACCAGGTATCCCATCGTCAGGGACTCGCGTTCCACGAACGCGCGCACCGCCTTCGACACGGACACCTGGTTCTCCTCGACCCGGTTGGCCGAGGAGATGCCCCTCAGATACAGGTGCAGCCACTTCGCGCGCCACCGGCCGTCGTCGCCGCGCTGGAACACCAGTGGCAGCGCCACCCGGCCCGCTCCACGCAGCTCGGACTTCATCCGTACCGTGCGTGGCTCGAACGGGCGGCCCTTCTGCTCCCCGTCGCGCAGCATGAAGCCGAAGAACGACTCCTCGACCTCCTCGAAGCCCTCGCCGGCGTAGATGTTGACCTGCGGGACGATGAAGGTGCTGCGCACGCGGTCCAAGGACAGGTTGATGAACTCCGATGCCCCGTCGGGCGCCTCGGTAATGTCGCCCGAATGCTCGCCCCCGACGGCTGTGAGGGAGGTGTAGGAGAGCCAGGAATCGGTGCTGTAGTCGGTGTCGAGAAGCAGCGCCGAGAGGTCGTAGTCGGTCCTTCTCCCGGTCTCCTTCCAGTACACGAAGAAGCGCAGCTGCTCGCCGTCGACCCGGCAGGTCGACCCGCGCGGCAGTACGCCGAGGCCGGCCGCACTCGCCCGGCCGCTGAGCGGGAGCGCCACGTCGAGGACATCGGGGTCCAGCAGCAGTGGGCCCGGCACGGGGAGCCGGCGGCGCAGCTCGGCGTCGAGGGCGGCGATCAGACGGTCGCGGTCGGCGGCCGGCACCGGCGGCCGGAGGTCCGGACTCACCCAGGCGCGGCCGCGGCGGTTGACGAAGATCCGCGGTTCGCCGCTTTCCCGTGCCCGGTTGTGGAGGTGCTCGCGCACCGACAGCACGACCCGGCCGGAGACCTGGGGAGCGACCTTCATAGCGGCGGCCACCACAGCATCCCGTTCGCCCTGGTCCGCGGCGATGCGCAGCAGGAGGTCCAGGGCGCGGAACAGCTTGCCGGGAGCGGGCTTCAGCAGCTCCACCGCGCCGGGGACGTCGGAGGCGACGAGCAGTTCCTCGATCCGGCTGTCGAAGGACCGTGCTTCCTTCTCACCCCGTGCGACCGCGAACACGTCGGCGGCGTGCGGCCAGCGGGGGTACTCGTGCGGGTGAAGGCGTTCACCGAGCCGCTTGAAGGGCTCCCGGTGCGCGTGCACGTCGGCGAGCTTCCCGGGGTTCGCCGCGACCACGGCGTCCAGGCCTGCGAGCAGTCCCCGGCGCACCGGCCGTGGCAGCGACCGGAACCGGGTGCGTTCGCGCAGCGTCACGTCGCCCCCCGACAGCGCGCAGGCCAGCCGGAGTACGTCGGTGACGGTGTCCAGGAGGAGGTCGGCCCCGACACCGAGCCGGGCCTCGTTGACGACCGCCCGGTTCTCCCGTACCGGGATGGCCTCCGGCTGGGGGCCGAGCGCACACCGCTCGGCGAGCATCTTGAGGTCGCGCAGGTCGTCCTCGCCCAGCGGTGTCGTGCTGCCGGCCAGGGCCAGGTACAGGTCGGTGAGCTCCTCGTCCAGATCGCGGCCGAGATGCAGGACGGTGACCCGGTCGCCCGCCGAGGCGATCAGTTCCGCCTGTGCCGCGAGCATCTCCTCGTAGGTGTGCTGGTACGAGCCGTACGCGGGGAGGCTGAGCAGGTCCAGCACCCCCCTCCCCAGCTGCCTCACCACGCTCTCACGTGACGTGTCGTCACCGAGGGCCTTCCCCACGCACCGCGTCCAGAACTCCTCGGTGTCCGGCACGTTCGCCGGGAAGTCGATGAAGTACGAGTTGTGCCGGACGTGGTCGCCCACCATCTCGCTCACGGTGCGCAGCGTCCGCCTGGCGGCGTGCACGACCGTGCTCTCGGACAGCCTCGACAGCCGCTCCAGCAGACCGAGAGCTTGAAGCCCACGGAGGTCAGTGCCGCGTCGAACTGCCGTGCGGCGACGGCTCCTTCCCCGGCGGGGCCCTGGGGAGCAGGGAGACGGTGAGTGTGCCGGATGACCGGCGATTCGAGACTGTGCGTCATTTCAGGATGACCGCGGAGGTGCACGGGTCGGGGCACAGGGGTTTAGTCGAAGGCTTGACAGAGGTCAGGGCCGGAATCCGGCTTGGCGGGAGTACTGGCCCTGTTCAGGTCCTGCGCCGCAGTAAGCGGCTGGCGAGAGTCGGCGTGGTGATTCTCAGGCGGTCTCGTGACGCCTCGGGCCCTTCGAGGCCGCGATAGAAGGCATATCGTTCGCGGATCACCGCGGCTGCCCGGGACAGGTCGACGAGCGTGCCGCTCCCGTCGGGTGCAATCAGCCAATAGGGTGCCCGCCTGCGGGGAAGCGCCGCTCTGGCCGTTCTGGCGGCATAGGGTGCAGGGCAGGAGATCACTCCTCCCGTCAGGAGGACGCCGTGCCCGTCGGCGACGGGTTGTAAGAGACGCCACGTGCCGAAGAATTCGACCGTCCCCCGGTCAGCACTGTGCAGCACCGGGCCGACCGGGTCCATCAGCTCCAGCGCCTCTCGACCGAACGTGGCGCTGACCCGCAGTACGGAAAAGAACCCCAGTGGGATGTCGACTGGCTGCCCCGCATCCCACACGCTCAAGCACGCGGTGGGGACAGGATGGAAGCCGGCCAGCCACCTGGCTCCGGCCGAGGCGTCCCGTTCAGTAAGAGCCGGTTCGTGCACTGTCTTCTCTCTGTTCGTCAGGCGCCGGCATCAGCGGCGTGGGGGCGGATCGGGACGCTGGGCGCGGGCATCCTCACGGTCTCCCGGCACGGGTGTGTGAGCGGCGCAGCACGATGTGCGCACCGAACCGGCGCATCGACCGCAGCTTCACCGGGCTGCGGAGCCGCTGCCCGTGTCATTGGCGTATCAGCCCCGCCCGGTCGTGGACGTGCGCGACCGTACATCCTGCCGAAGCTGCGCCGCCCAGAAGTCGGCGGGCGGAACGCGTGACGACCTCCGGTCCGGAGCACCTTCGGGTACCAGGACGTGGACGACGAACAGGTTATGACTGGTCGCCGTGATCCGACGCATCGCTCGGGGGGAATCCCTCACGAAAGGGCTTCTTTGCGAGAGTGATGGTTACTGCGTTCGGCCACGACTACGCGGTCCTGTCCGCGTAGTCGGGACGCTTGCAGCGCGATTGCCGGCGGCGAGGAGTGCGGCCGGATCTCCGGGGTGGGCACCCCGCAGACGGTGTTCGTGCGGGTTATCCCCTCCTACCGAATGCGGCCACGACGAGGCTTCTACTCTCAACCGTGGATCAGCGGTCTGTGTTCATCGGATCGCCGAATCCGCAAACCCTCAACTCGTCGGAAAGGAAGTGGGACATGCCGAACTCACCGCTCACCCGAAGTATCTGCGCGAGCGTTGCCGCCGTGGCCATCGGTGGTGCGCTGGTCCCCGCGAGCGATGCGGCTGCGGCACCGGCCATGGAGGCCCACGAGTCGGCCGCGATCAGCCGGCAGGCCACCGTGCAGGGCGTCGGGCTCGATGTCTTCACGAAGGTCGTCGATGTCAGCGGCAAGCTGTACGACATCATCAACGAGGCCATCGCCGTCAAGCAGAATCGCGGCGGATACGTCAAGAGCCTGATGGAGGGCGCCTTCTACGACGCTCGCCAGCGGTACAACGTCCTGGTGATCAAGTGGGACCACCCCTACACCTTGAATGTCAACGGTGTCGTCTACGACGCCCGGGTTCACGCCAGCGGCTACCCCGACTTCCACGTGGTCGTCTTCGATTCGGGGACGGTCGTGAACCGCGGTGACGCCAGCTGGATCAACTGGGCCTTCCAGGGCTGGTTCGACCGCAACGGCAACACCGTCAACTTCCACCGCTCGTAGCACGCCCCACCCGGAACTACGTCCGTTCGAGAGGTTGATCCATGAAGTTCAGAATCGCGTGTGCTACGGCGTCCCTGGTCGCGCTCACCGTCCTTGGCGGGGCCGTGCTGCCGGCCCAGGCAGCGTCGACAGCATCCGGGAAATCGGTGTCGGCAACCGCGAACGCACCCCGAGTCACCGTTCACTACGACGTCGGCGCCAATGGTCTGCAGATCGCCGCGGCCATCAGCGGCATCAGGGAGGACAACCGCGGAAGGTTCGTCCAACGGGTCGTTGACACCGCGTTCGACGTCAGTGGCGGCCGCTTCGATGTGGTTGTCATGAACCTCTCCCAGAACTACAGCGAGCGGCTCGACGGCAAGCACCTCTACGCCAACATCCAGTGGGGCAACGTCTACTACGGCCTCTGGCTCGCCGAAGCCGGCCAGTTCACCAACAGCGGAGATGCGGGATGGATCAACTGGGGCGTCCGCGGCTGGTTCGACCGCAACGGCAACACCGTCAACTTCCACCGCCGCTGACCGATGAGACGAGGAACCGGCATGAAGCTCCAGCGTCGCACCGTACTGGGTGCCACCATGGTCGCCGCGCTCAGCACCCTGGCTGTCGTCGCGCAGCAGCCAGCACTCGCCGCCCCGTCCCCCGGCCACGTGTCCACCGCCTCGCTCAACGTGTGCGACCTCAGGTCGAAAATCGACGAGATCAAGGCATGGGACACCAACGGGCAATACAACATCATGGTCTGGAAGGAGTCCGCGAAGGGCTTCGCCCACTTCAACGGCGTGGTCTACCAGGGCCAGCAGAACGCCCAGGAGTGCGGCAAGGCGTTTCCGCAGAGCGTCAACTACTTCTGGGCTGTGTTCCGTGACGGCGAGTTCGACCTCCAGGGTGACGGCGGTTACCGGAACTGGGCGTTCCACGGTAACTGGGAGCGTCAGGGCAACCGCGTGGTCTTCCATACCCGCTGAACTCGAGGAGAGGCTGTGATGAAGAAATTCTGGCGCGCGTGCGCTCAAGGCGTGGCCGCCCTGGCGGTAGCCGGCACACTCACGATCGAAGTGCCCCAGGCAGCGTCCGCGAGCGACTGGGTGAACGCCTGTGATCTGCGCACGAAGGTCGACGAGCTCCAGGGGTGGGGCTCCGACACCAGCAACAACATCGTCGTCTTCAAGGCATCCGCCCAACAGTCCGCCTGGTTCCATGGGGTGGTGGCCGAAGGCTCGACCAAGCAGACGCCTTGCGGTGCCGTGCTGGGTACGGCCGTATACCGATGGGTGGTCTTCAAGGGCGACGGCGAGTTCGTCCGCAAGGGCGACGGTGGGTTCCGGAACTGGGCCTACTTCGGCTCCGTCAACCGCGTCGGTGACAACAGAGTTCTCTTCTCGAGCCGCTGACCGGTGACGAAGGAGGCGGGACCGGTGATTCAACCGGTCCCGCCTCAGTTTCATTTCAGCCGGCATCCGAGCGGCTGACAGAGATCCGCCCTGCACGGGATCTATGGGCTCGCTTTTCCTCCGGAGTCCTTGTCTGCGCTGCGCAAAGATCATACGATAAGGCTCAAGTGGCCCACTCGAACATCTTGCGCGAGAAGCGGCAAGGGTGTGCGGATGGCAAAGTCGACGGCTTATCACGCCAGCCCTTGTTCAGCAGGTCGGGGATCGAACTCGGTGCGCCACGTGACCTTGGAGGGTTGGATAGTATGTCTGGCGGTAATCCGATTTTCCGAGCGATGGAAACGGTCGACTCGAAGGTCGCATCCTCGGAAACCTGGAAAGCGCTTGAGGTTGAACGCAAGGTCGTGCACACGACAATCCGCGCTTACAAACACGAGGCACGAGAAGACGTTCGGATCATCGCGCATGTGCAGGCAGCCTACAGGTTGCAGTGCCACGACGGCGAAGGGGCATGGAAAACAGTCACCTGCCGCGCGGGGGACGCTTGCATAGTGCCACCCGGTCGAACCGTTCTGATGCGCTGGCAACTCCTCCAGGACGAACCCATGGAGCACATACACATCACGCTGCCACTGGCCGCGTTCCGGCGGCATCTCGATGAAACATGGCATGGAAGTGAGCCGGACCTGTACAACCTTGCACAGCTCGCCAAACCGGATCCAGTCATCACGTCCGCCGCCGTGGCTCTGGTCGGCGCACAGAAGGCAGGAGCCGGCGAGCTGTACGCGGACTGCACTGCCCAATACCTCATAGCTCACATCTTGGCGCCCAAAACAGTCGAGGCTCATGGTCCCCTGTCCGTGCGCCAAATGGACCTGGTGCGAGACTTTGTCCGAGCGCACCTCGCGGGAGCCATCACCTTGGATGACCTGGCGAGCCAGTTGTCACTGAGCCGGTTCCACTTCCTCCGTCTCTTCAAACAGACCACCGGTGTGACCCCCCATCAGTACGTGACGCAACAGCGGATGGAGGCCGCCAAGTACTGGCTACGTACTCGGCGGGACTCTGTGGCGAGCATCGGCCACATGTGCGGATATACGACTGCCGCCCATTTCAGCCGCGCGTTCCGGAAACATGTGGGAGTTTCTCCATCCCAATACCGGGCGTCGCGAGCCCGCCCCTAGGAGACCGTGCGGCTTCGAGGTGGGCAGACGAATGGTGCGGCGGCGGCAAGGGTACTGCCGCCGCCGGACCGGCGAGCGTCTCCACGCCTCCGCCCGCTCCGGTGAGCGCAGCGGAACGGCCGGCGGAGTGCTGAACTGAGCGGTCAGCTGTGCTCCGCCTGCGTGTACACCGCCTTGGCTACGGTTCCCAGCACCGGACCGTACATCTCGCTGGGCTGGAGCGAATCGAGCTGGCTGTTGACCGAGACCAGTACACCTGTCCCCGTCGCGGCGTCGAAGTCGGCCAGCCAGGGGCCCCCGCTGGAGCCACCGCTCATGTCACAGGGAATGCTCTGCATGTCGTTGTCCTTCTTCGCTGTACCGCTGCAGCGGAGGAGTTGTTCACCGAGCTGGGGGTGGGTCGCAGAGTACCCGAAGGAGGAGACGGGGCCGCCCACCGCACGGTTGAAGGCAATGGCTTGGCCGCCTACGACGTCGGTGAGTTTACGACCGTTCCTGTCGGTGTCGACGACGAGCGCGGACACGTCGTTGGTGGATTTTTCCTCCCAACTGCGGGGGGTCAGAGCGGTGCGGACCGCGAAGGTGCCAAAGGGCTGCTTTCCCTTGCTGTAGTTCGGGACGAACACCATCGTGCTATTGGTGTTGGCCGGTGAGGAGCCGCGGCGGACGCAGTGCGCCGCAGTCATGACGACGGAGCGGTTGGCGCTTTTCGTCGCGGTGGCGGTGCACCAGGTATCCGACCCCCTGGAGTTGACGAAGAAGAGCCGCCCCACGGTCTTGAGCGGGGTGCCTTCCCACGGTTGTCGGTCCGGTCGGGCCGAGATCCACGGATTTCCCGACGGCCTTGATGCGAGCCGGAGTCCAGTAGGCGAGCGCATCGCGGCGTTCTTCAGCCGTGTAGGTCATCAGGGAGACCGGGGAATCGGACACGGATCGGGCCAGGTCGTTCACCGGCGTATCCGACGCGGGGGCGGCGACTGCGAGAGCCGTGCCGGCAACTGCGAGAGCCGTGCCGGCGACCGAGAGCACCGTGATCCGGCGGCGCAAGCAGCGAATGAGCGAAGCGGATGTACTGGACACCGTAGATCGTTCTCCTGATCGTTGAGGGGTGGATCGGAAGCGCGCTGGGCTCAGCGTTCCACGGGGTACCGTCCAGTCATCACCGCAGCGGCGAGTTCGACCCGCGAACGGTAGCCGGCCCGTTGGAAGAGGCGGGTGAGTCGGCTCTCGATGCTCTTCTCCGTCGTCTGCAGTGAATTGGCGAGTTCCCGGTTGGTCAACCCCTGCGCGACCAGCACAGCCAGTAGCCGTTCCGTTTCCTCCACGGTCGCTGCCCTTCCGGGTACGGCTATGGAGCGTTCGGCCATGATCTGACGTATCCGTGCACGAGGCAGGAGTGCGTCGAGATCCCCGTACACCTCATAGGCTTCTCGGAGTAGGCGCGCGCTTCCCGACGGGGTGTGGATCGCGATCAGTTCGAGTGTCTCCGCGACCTCTGCTGGTTGACCACGGTCTTCGACGAGCTCGACCAGTCGGTCCTCGTGTTCCTTGTACACGAGGGCGCGCCCGAGCAGGTAGTTCCGGCATGCGCGACCGGTGCCCATCTGCCCGGCGACTCGCTCGAGCTCGGCCAGTGCGGTGTGTGACTGGCGCGGGCACAGCAGGAGGATCCGGAGCCATAAGTCGTCGGTGTTGAACAGCAGGTTCTCCCGGATGGCGTGTGTCAGGCCGTGTTCGAGGAGTCGTCGCGCCCTGCCGCGCTCACCGAGCAGGAGCGCGATGTCGGCTTCCGCCAGCTTCAGTACGTGGTGAACGGCGGAGTGATCCGCTCTTCCTCGTTCGATGACTCCCCGGGCGCGTTTGAGCCACCCACGTGTCGCGAGGGTTGTGGAGGTCTGGTGGAGCAGAGCGGTGTGGGCAATCGGCTGCCCGGCCAAGGCGCACTCGTCGATGGCCGCCGTCGCTCGCTCGAGGGCGACACTCCATCGCCCTGAGCGCAGCCCGGTCAGAGCGCTGTCGGCGTCTGACACGGTATCTCCGTCGACGCCGTGCCGGGCGAGCAGATGCTCGGCACGTGTCGTCTCGCCAAGACCGACCAGGATCCGCGCCAGATGCGACAGGATGGTGGGTCGGCGGCACGGATCGCGGTACAGCGGTAGTGATTCCGGCATCTCCACCAGGCGGTTCAGGTCTGTGGCGTCGCCGGCGAGAACGGCTGTCTCCACCCGGAGCAGCTCGCCGTACGTGGCGGTCGTGATGTCGGCGGAGGCCCAGGAGGCGTCCGTTCGGACGAGCGTCCGGTGAGCAGCGTTCCAGCGGCCGGTCAGCGAGAGCGCCATCGCCTTGCTGACAGCTCTGCAGCCCTCACCGCCCATGAGCACCCTCGATCCGTGGTCCGCGATGTGCTGCAGGCTCGAAACGTCCCGGGCAGCGGCGAGCGCGGTCAGCCGCGTCAGGTGAATCTCCTGCAGCAGGTCCTCGGAGACGAGGCCGGCCCATCGGTGGAGCACCTCATCCGCAGCAGTCACCGCTTCACTGAATGCGTTGCTCTTTCCGCAGGCCACGGCATGCAGTGCCAGGGCCGTCGCTCGCTCCGCACGGTCGGGGAGGAACCTGGCTGCCGCGCGCAGCCAACGTCGGGCCCGGTACTG
This sequence comes from Streptomyces sp. NRRL S-1022, assembly GCF_000720135.1. Classification (GTDB taxonomy): domain Bacteria; phylum Actinomycetota; class Actinomycetes; order Streptomycetales; family Streptomycetaceae; genus Streptomyces. Next base: position 93,926 of record NZ_JOIU01000026.1, read on the forward strand.
ATCGCGTCCCATCGCCGCGCAGCCGGCGGCAAGGAGTTCGGCCCCGGCGCGTTCCGTGTCGACCACCGGCCCGGCGTCGACGAGACGGTCGGGGAGGTAGGCCGGGTCGGAACAGGTCGCTGCCCCGTCCCAGAGGGCGACAACTGCCAGTTTGGACAGTTCCTGCCGCTCCCACGGACCGAGCTGCTCGCGTAGGCACTCCTCAAGCAGTGGTGCACGGAAGCGCCAACCGCCCCTCACCTTGGTGATGTACGGGGACAGACGCAGGAGCGCTTCGTGCATGTCCGACGGTGACATCCCCAGCCCGTCTGTGAGGAGTTGCCCGGTGTGACGGCCCAGCGGACGCAACACCGCCAATGCCTTGGCGACACCCCACGCCGCCGGGCCCAGGAGCCGCACTCGCTGGAGCGCCGGGTGGTGCCGGGGCGGGCTGGCAGGCGTGTCGGCCTTCGGGAGGTACGCGATCCCGTCGAGGATGCGCAGTGCACCGCCGGCCCGATGAGCGTCGACGGCCAGGCGCAGGAGCAAGGGGTGCCCGCGGCTGCCGCGATGAAGGATGTTCACAAGTTCGGTCGTCGGCGTGGCCTCGATCATGGCTGTGACGAGACGCTCGCTTTCGCTGCGTCGCAGGGGTCGCAGGGGAATGATCGCGCGCGTCAATTGCGCGAGATCGGCGTGCGCCGGCTTGACGGGAGTGCAATAGGTGCCCACCGCCGGCGCTCGAAGGTGGGACAGAGCTTCGAGTGTTCTTCGACCGGCACGATGGAGATCGTCGAACAACAGCACTGACGATGGTGCCGATGCCCGTGCGGCGACGACCTGTGCGACGAAGTCCTGGTCGTCACGTGGAAGCCGGAAGCGCAGCGTACCCACGTTGTTGGTGCCGAGAGCCTTCATGACGGCGGCAAGGGTGGCGGTACGTCCGACTCCTGAAGGTCCTGTGATGAGGGTCAGCCCTGGATCACCGGAGCCGGCTGCAGCCACGGCGGTCCTGATCGCTTCGGTGTGGAGTGGGAGCATGGCCGGCGACATCACTTCGTTTCCGCGAGCCGGCCGGCGAGATGGGCGGCTGCGAGTTCCACGCGCGATCGGCATCCGGCTCGGGCCAGTAGACGCGTCATGGTGTTCTCGACGACTTTCTCACTGACGTTGAGCTTCATGGCGATCTGTCGGTTGGTCCAGCCCGACGTCACCATCTCGATGATCCCCAGTTCGTGGCTGGAAAATGGTCCGCCGCCGCTCGGGCGTGCGGAGCCTGCCCCGAACCTTGCCAGCAGTGCGTCGATCTGCGCAGGAAGGAGCGAGGACGGCTCGGTCTGCTGGGCGAGCAGGTTCAGCTCGTCGATAACGTGTCGTGGATCGTCGCAGAACCGGGCCAGGATGTGGCAGGCCCACAGGACATCCGGGCGGTGGCCGCGCTGGTGGGCCAGTTCGACCCCCTTGGTGGCGCTGGAGACGTCCCCGTACAGGAGGCCGCGTGCCAGCAGGAGCGTCTGCCTGGTGCATCGGGAGTTCTCTTCGCGGTGGAGGACCGCGATCTCCCGCATGAGAGTCTTGGCGCCGACTTTGTCTCCCGACCGCAGGGCGATCTGGAGTGTCGTCAGCAGCAGACGCTCCCTGCCTGGCCTGAAGCCGAGTCGTCGCGTCTGCTGGAGCGTGCGACGGGCCAGGTCCAGGGCGGCGGCCGAGGCTCCCCGCCGGTGCAGCATCGCGGTCTCCACGGTCGCACGGGCCAAGGCGAAGCGAGGAGCGCCGCTCACGCTCGACAGCCACGGGACGGCATGGCGCAGCTCGCCACGCGCGAGGTGGACGCCGGCCGCGTAGAGGCGGGCCAAGTGGTGGGCGGGACCGTCGCCGTCTCCGAGGAGCTCGAGCTGCCGGATGGCCTGCAGGGAGCCGTTCCAGTCGGCGGAGACGTAAGCGCGCAGGACTCGCTGGTACGCGGCCAGCACACCGGTCCTGGGTACGCGGTAGCGGGGCCCCAGCATGATTTCCAGGGCTGAGGCCACGTCGCCCTGGGCACCCGCCTCGATGAGTTCGTCGAGTCTCGCGAACGCTTGCCGCTGTCTTGCGGAACGCAGAGCATCCGCGCATTCCCGGGGACGCGTACTCAGGGCGTGATAAATCGCGTTGAGTTCTGCTGTGGACATGAGCCGCTCACTGTCGTCGGCTCGGGGTGGTGCCGGTTCCCACGACCCATGTCGTCCCCTCCACCAGCCTGCCAGGCGGCAGGGCGGCTCCTCGGTCAGAGCCGGCACCGGCTCGCCGCCGTCCAGTTCGACGAGCATGGCCAGGACGGCGAGGTCCCACCGGAGTTCGGGGCCGGCGGTAGCCAGCCGGGCATCGCAGACTTCGTGAAGAATCCCGTACGTCCCGGTGTCGAGCGCGAACCGCAACGGATCGACGTCGGCACCGAGGCGCCAGGCGGCGATCCACCACGCACCAGCCCGGTCCGCGTCGTACTGCGCGACTTCTTCGGCTCGTTCCACCAGCCAGGCCGGGACGTCACCGGCCTCCACGAGGTCGGCCCCACAGGCCGCCAGGTGGTCGGCGAGTGTGTCCTCGTCGATCGGTTGTCCCCTTCGGCGCTTCGCGATAAGGCGTCGTGCACACCGTTGGTGAATGGCGCGTACATCGGCAGGACGCTGACGGTCGCTCACCGCGGCCGCGAGTGCGGGGAACGAGATGCGCAGACGACCCTCCCGGTCGGCCTCCAGTGCGCCCGTCTCGACGAGGGCGTCGACGGTGCGACCGGTGACCGCTGCGTCGGCGCGCACGACGTGCGGAAGGTCGACGAGGTCACACTTCCCCAGTGCGGTGACGGCCTTCAGTACGGACTGCGTCGGGCCGGCCAGGTTCGCACTGCGGCGGAGCACGAAGTGGCTGGCCGGCAGGGCGATCGGGGCCTCGGGGTCGGCGAGGCACAGGCGATCGCGTACGGGGCGGAGCCGGTTGCGCGCCAGCAGGTCCCTCACGACGGTGACGAGGGTTCCGGGGTTGCCGAACCACGGTCCGAGCGCAGTCCGCAGTGCCGTGACGGCTGGGGCATCAAGGCCGAGATCGTCATGCAGCAGCGCGGCAGCGGTGTCGTCGTCGAGCGGAGGGAGGTCAATGACGAGGTCGGCGGATTCCGCCAGTTCCGCGTTCTCCTCCGAGCACGTGACCACCGTCAGGCAGCCTGGTTTGACGGACGTCCTCAGCGCTTCCACGGTGATGTCCGCCCGGTCGGCCACCAGAACGGTCCCAGGCATGACGCTGACGCCGGGGATCTCCAGGGGGGCGCGAGCCACGCGCAGGCCGTCAGCGCGCCACAGCGGAGCAGCGGCGCGCAGCAGCGCCGAGCGCCCACTGCCGGCCTGTCCACGGAGCGCGACCACCCAGCTGTGCCGACCGCGGATCTCGGCGGCAAGGCGTAGGTTGTTCAGTTGAGCTTGCCTGCCGCGTAGCTGTGACGCGTTGCTGAATCTCATCCTGCTTGGTCCCTCATCAAGGCAAGCCTCTGCGCATCAGGCACGTCACCCACCGGTCGTGAGGTGGCGCCGGCCCCAGATGGCCCAGGCGTACGAGGTGGTGCCCGGTCGGGGCAGTGAGTGGCTTGCCGTAGCGGTTCAGTGCGTACCTCTGGCCCGGCGGGCACCGGGGCATCGGGCCAGCCGGTGCTGCGTTCCCCGCGGTGTCCGGGTGTCGACGGTGCGTAAGGAGACGCCGGCCGGCCGACAGCGGGCGGCTCTCCTCGATCCTCGGTGCCGGGAGCGTCAGCGGTTCACTCGTCTGCCTGCTGTCCAGGGCGCCGTACACCGGCCGGGCCGCCCGTAGGGTACCGGCGGCACGCCTGGTCATGCGCGAACACGTCTGCAGGCCTGTGCAGGTGAACCCGGTGGGGGTCGCTGGTGAGGGGACACCGTCGTGCGCGCCGACGTCCCCTCACCGCCTGTCGATCAGGCCCAAACCCACCGGATCGGCACTCTTCCGGCGCCGAGGTCGGCTATCTGACCGAAGGCGGCCGGACTGAGGTCCAGGTCTTCGTCCTTACAGGTCGGGCACTTGTCCACGATCGTGACGTATACGACGCCCCTCGGTCCGCGCACCTTCAACTGCTTGCCGCAAGCCGGCGAGTTGTTCGGGTTGGGCTGACTGCCGTACCACCGCGGTGAAACGGCGACGACGAGCTGGCTGTCGTTACTGGTCCACCCACAGGCGCCCTGGCCGGTGTTGTACCAAGTGCCGTCCCCGTAATGGACATAGTTCACCGACACGTCGGACGCCGAAGCCGGAACCGCGGCCGCGACCATGGAGCCTGCTGACAGCACACAGGAGACCAGGACTGCAGCCATTCGCACGGGGGCGGGTCGAGCGAATCCGGACATGACACGGAACATGTGTCCTACCTTTTTGTGGGGAAAGGGGGGAGCCAGCGCTTCGCCGGCGCCAGCGCGATTCACCCTATTGGGGGCACACGCGCGGCAATTACCGGTTCTTGCTGTGTTCTTTGCACTTTCAAGCCCAGCTGACCGGCGATGCACTGCCTCAGCCGTCGTCGGGACCATGAGTGCCACGGATGCCCAAGGGGCCGGCCGGTAGGAGGGGTTCACACTGGGCCGACGTAGCGTGTGCGGGCGGTCCCCCGGATGCCGGGCCGGCTCGCGGACTGGCTCGCCGCTAACGGCCGCTACGCGGCCGCGGTGCTCCGCCACTACGCCGAACCGACCCGGGCGCATCACGCCGACATGCGCCGGGCCCTGCTGGCGAGCAGGGAGGCACGTGCCGCCTGGCAGGAGGCATACGACCAGGCACGACAGGAACCGGTCCGCCCCCCAAGGGTCTGACGTCGCGGGAGGCGCAGGAGGCGCTCAAGAGGTTCGGCCGGGCTGCGATGCTCATGGAGAGCCACGTCCCGCGGGCCGACAGCCGTTTCGTCCCCGAGGCGGCGCGATTCGCCGAGGCCCTGGAGACGGACACCTCGAAGGCAGCAGTCGCCTTGCGCGAGCACAGGAATCCGGACTGGGGACGCGTGGAGGAAGCACTCCACGCGTGGGAGGACGCCGTCGGCAACGGGAGCCCGTTCCTGCGGCGCGAAGCCACGTGACCTGATCCGACTGGGCTCTGATACTGCTTGCACTGCACGATCAGGAGGCGATCCTCGTCATCGCGGGCAAGTTATGTCAACGACGATGAGCCCGGTCCACCACCGGTGATCGGCTATCAGCCCCACAGATCTACGGTGATCCACTGGCCGACGTCCTCGGTGAGCCACTCAGAACATCTTGCCGACAGTCAGCGCGCTGACCGCATACAGCAGGAACTTCAGCAACGGATCGAGCGACGCGTCCTCGTCGAACACCACACCTCCAGACGTCTTGGGCAGCGATCACGCTCTTTGCCAGTCATGCCGCACGTTTCCCATGGCAAAGCAAGCTCGGCAACGAGACGGAAATGGGTGTCGAAGCTCCGATTGGGGCCGCCGACAGGAGGCGGGTGTGCTGGTCAAGTCTCAGTGGGGCCAGGGGCGACCCCGGCCCCACTCGGTGGGTCAGACCTTGGTCTCAAGTACGCCCAGCGCCGTATGGAGGACCGGCTCCACGCGCAGGCGCGTCCCGTCCCGGTCGAACACCTGGAGGGCCTCCAGGCAGACGACGGCACCACGCGCCTCCCCGGACGAGAGACCAGCCATCTCGGCCGCCGTGACGAGGTAGGCATCGTCATGCCAGTCGATACCGAGCTGCTCAACGACCCCGTCGTAAACGGCCTTGAGGGTGTCGTTCTCCAGCAGTCCCACGGCGTCGACGAACTGTTCGGCGCCGCTGCCCTGCTCCAGCCACGACGTCAGGTCTGCCAGCACTCGGTCCTGGTCCGGTCGGTGATCACGCAGCTGCAGCGCCTTGTCCAGCAGGTACGGCCAGCCACTGGTCGCCTCCGCCAGGCGCGTCAGTCGTTCCTCCGTCTCGCACAGGCTGTGGCGTTGCGTCCAGTCCTTCAGGCTGCGCAGGTCATGTCGGCGCAGCACCACGACGGTGTCGTGGTCCGCGTCGGGACCGGTGAGTAGGCCAGACCAGAAGCCGAGCTGCTCCACACCCGACACGAGGACCACCGAGCGGGTCGCCTCGGCGGCCTCGGGCAGCACGGCCCTGGCCAGGTCGAAGGACTCCCGGCAGGACTTCTCACTGCTCTGTGAGAGATCGCTGATGAGCAGTCGCCGCTCGCCGGCGCGGCCGGCGGCGAGCTCCTTGCGGAACGCCTTGGCACTTCCGATCGCGGGCACGGACCAGCCCGCCACCCTGCCGGTCACCTCACGCAGAGTCCGTTCCACATCCGCGACGCCGGTCCCCTGCGTGCCGAGAACGACGCGGACCTGGTTGACGTATTCACCCAGCAGGTAATCGATCTGGTTGACGGTGAGCGGGGCCGACCTGCCGTCAGAGAGGTCCGGACGGCTCTCCAGGACAACGGTCTCCTCCAGCCGGGACTCCGTCTCCGCTCGCAGCAACCGTGCCTCGATCTCCTGGGCAGTACCGATCATGCGCAGCGCGTTGGGCCCCCGCAGATGCCAGCCCTGCCCGTCGTTGTTCGGCGCCAGGACACCGAGGCCGACCATCTCCTGCAGATAATCACGGAAACCCTCGCTGTCCAGGTGCTCGAAGCCGCGGGGCCACCAGACGGCACATTCCTCCCGCAACTCCCTGTCACTGAGCCGGGTTTCCAGACCGTTGTCCCGGGCATGCTGGGCAAGGACATTGGCGATGACGTGGTAGCGGTCGTCGAGGGCGAGGGTGTCTTTGAAGGCCGCGGTGATGTCCAAGCGCAGCGAGGTATCCTGCTCCACCGCGTCGACATCGGACCCCTCGATGGTGTACGGAGGCGGCGCGAGTGGTGCGCGCGCCCGCTTGTCCTGCATGACCTGCACCATCCGGCTGCCGAAGATCTGCAGCAGGAGGGGCTGGTACGAGCAGAATCCGAGCACCCGGTTGACGAGGTCGACGTCGGCGAACTCGAAGCCGAGCGCACGCATCGGGTGCACGATCAGGTCGGCGGCGAACTGCGGGGCGAGCGGTCCGACGACCGTCGGGGTCTGCGCCAAGTGGCTGAACGGGCCGTTCCTGGCGAGCCGGGTGAAACGCTGCACCGAGTGCAGACCGGCGAAGACCACCTTGGCCCGCCCACGCGAGTCCTCGCCCAGACCACGCAGCCTGCGGGTCTCCGTGCACTCGGGGACGTCTGCCTCGAAGAAGCGGTCGCACTCGTCCAGGAGGATGAGTAGCCGCCGGTCGGGATCCTGAGCGAGCCACCGTGCGATCCCGTCGGTGACCCGCTGCCATGCCTCCTGTCGTGGGCCCCGGCGTCGAGGCTCCTCCAGGACTCCCTGCCTGATCAGCTCCTGGTCCAGCGTGGGCCAGATGGCTTCGGCACCGAGTGCGGTGCCCCGGCCGATACCGATCTTGTCCAGGTTGAGGTAGAGCTTGCGGTAGGACCCCGGCCGCTGCTCCTCGAAACGGTCCCCCGCGTCGGCGAGCAGGGCCGACTTGCCGAGACCCCGGCCGCCATAGAGGATTTGGGTCCCCGCAGGGTCGTGGATGCTCTTGCGCTCGCGGTCCCGGCCGTAGAACATCTCCCGGCCGATCTGGCCCCGCTTCTCCTTGATGTACGGGTTCACCGCGGAGAACGGCAACAGCGTCTCGGTCGTGGCGTCCACCCGCCGGTTGCCGTGCGCAATGAGGTAGGCCAGCGCGGCGTCGTCCACCACCATGATCGGCTTGGTGTCCTGGGAGGCGGCGGCCAGCTCATTTCGGGTCCTGCTGTCCAGCGTCCCGAAGTTGACGACCAGCAGACTGCTCTCGTCGGGGTCCTGCAGAGCGCGGGTGACATGCCGAACCAGTCGTGTTCCGCGGCCCATATGAGCAGTCGGGCGTCGTGCGCCGAAGCCTGAAGGTGGGAGAAGAGCGCCAAACGGAGCAGGCGGGTACCCCAGCGATCTACGAGACCGGGGCTCATGTCGGCGACCCCGCTCTCAGCGACCACGTGATCGATGTCGTTCATGATCCGGGCGGTGAGATGGGACGCGGCATACGCTAGATCTTGGACGATTCGCATGTTCGGTCAGCTGTCCCCAGGTGTTTCAGCGCTCACACTGACTCGTGGCCATGGCGGACGTACGACTTGCCGTACCCGCGGTGCCGGCCATCCTCAGCGAGTACGGGGTGCTGCCCGGGCGGTGATGGCGGGCTCCGGCGCGCCCCTACTCCCGGCGACGGGCGGTGCGGTCGGCGATTTTCAGGACCTCGCTCACCGTCAGACGGGCAGAGTCCGCTCCCCGCGTACGCCACGAGGAAGGTCAGCGAGGAAGGCAGGAAACCATCAACGGAGAGCCACGTAGCGCGTCCCCGCCGCCGTGAGGGGTGTCGAGTCTCGCCGGCCCGGCCGCAGTGCCGGACGGGTGCCCGGCACTGCCGCGCTCGCGTGTCAGCCGTTGCCCTCGGTACTTCCACTCGTCTCGGTGATCTCGACGTGCCGCGGCTTTGCGACGTCGGCCTTGGGAACGGTGATGCTGAGCACTCCGTCCTGCATCTCGGCCTTGACCTTGTGGGTGTCCAACTCTCCGGGCAGCCGCAAACGGTACTCGAAGGCTCCGACGCGGCGGGTGCTGCGGCGCAGGACACCCTTGCGTTCCCGCTCCTTGATCTCTCCGGTGACCACGAGTTCGGGACCGTTGGCCTCCACGTCAATGTCCTTGCTCTTCACACCGGGGAGTTCGATCTCTATGTGGAACGCGTCCTCGGACTCCGACACGTCCGCGAGAGGCGTCCACGCAACCGCGGGTGCCGCGCCCACCGTCGACTCCAGCAGGCCGCTCATCTGGTTGAGCAGTTCATCGAACTCGACCAGGGGATTGAGAGGGGTGGGTGCCCAGACGGGCCTTTCCTGCAGGCCACCACCGCGGTGGCGCCGGACGGGCGTGGCCATCGCCATCGCCTCCTTCTTCCTTCTCGTGATCTCATCGTCCGCCATTCCTCATGCGAGCCATGCGGACTCCTTGTGACGTATGCGCGGGGAGACGTCCGAGTGGCCCGCGACAGCTGACGTGCCCGTGGTGCCGGGTACGGCCGTGTGCCCCAGGTGCCGGTGCACGAAGTGGATGGCCATCGCGCCCTCACCGGCCGCGGAGGCCACCCTCTTCACCGAGCCGCTACGGACGTCCCCTACCGCGAAGACCCCGGGCAGGCTGGCCTCCAGGGTCATGCACGAGCGCCCGCGGCCGTGCCACACCTCGGGGTAGCCGCAGGCCTCCTGGGCCTCCGGCCCGGTGAGGACGAAGCCGCGGGAGTCGAGGGCGATGATGCCGGAGAGCCACTCGGTGTGAGGGTCGGCTCCGGTGAAGACGAACAGGCTCCGTACCGCGAGCCGGCGGTGCCCGCCCGTGCGGTTGTCGACCACGTCGAGCTCCTCCAGCACTTCCTCGCCGATGACCTCGGTGACCTCGGTGTGCAGCATGACCTCCACCCGCGGATGGCGCTCGACCTGGTCGACCAGGTAGCGGGACATGTTGGCCTCAAGGCCGGCTCCTCGGACCAGCAGGTGCACCTTCGGCGCGTACCCGGCGAGGAACAGCACCGCCTGGCCCGCCGAGTTGCCTCCGCCGACGACGGCCACCGGGTCGGTGCGGCACTGCTGGGCCTCGTAGACGGTCGCCGAGTAGTGCACGCTCGTTCCCTCCAGGCGTTCGATGCCGGGCACCTGGAGCCGGCGGTAGCGGGCACCCATGGCCAGGACGACGGCGCGGGCGGCGATCTCGGTGCCGTCGGCGAACGCCACCACGTAGTGGTCCTCGTCCTTGGGATGGAGACCGGTCGCCTCCAGCGGGAGGCTGATCCTGGCGCCGAACTTGTCGGCCTGGAGCACGGCGCGTTCGGTGAGTTCGGCGCCGGAGATGCCGGAGGGGAAGCCGAGCAGATTCTCGATGCGGGACGACGTGCCGGCCTGGCCACCGGTGGCCATCGCCTCCACCACCGTGGTGCTCAGGCCCTCGGAGGCGGCGTACACCGCGGCAGCGAGGCCGGCGGGTCCGGAGCCTACGATGAGGACGTCGCCGTGACGGTTCCCCGCGGGCAGTGACGGCAGACCGATGAGCCGGGCCAGTTCCGCGTTGCTGGGGTTGCGCAACAGGGTGGTGTCCCGCCAGATGACGAGCGGTGTCTCCTCCGGGCCGACACCGAAGCGGCGCAGCAGCTCCTCCGCCTCCTCGTCGGTCTCCAGGTCGATCCAGCGGTGCGGCAGCCGGTTGCGGACGGCGAACTCGCGCAGCCGTCTGGTGTCGGGCGAGTAGCGCGAGCCGATGATGCGGAAGCCGGCGCCCTGTCCGACGAGCAGCGCGCGACGGCCCAGACAGGCGCGCAGCACGACGTCCCCGATGGTGGAGTCCTGGGACACCAGGTGGCGCAACTGGTCCAAGGAGACGACGAGGACCTCGCCCGGCTCCCTGGCGACAGCGGTGTAGAAGGCCACTTGCCCGTGCAGCAAACCGAGTTCGCCGATGAAGCGACCGGGGCCGTGCACGCGCAGCACGTGCTCCTCCGGAGTGCCGTAGTCCTCGACGACGGCGACGGTACCGCTGAGGACGACGAAGAACGTCTCGCAGCGCTCCCCCTCCCGGATCAGCACGTCGTTCGGAGCCATGGTCCGGCGTTGCCCGTGCTCCGCCAGACGTGCTATCTGGTCCTCCGTAAGACGCGGATACGCGCCGTAGATGTCCGGGGTCTCCCAGAAGGCGGCCTCGTCCGCCTTCTCCGGCACCGGTTCCTCGCCCGGCAGCGACTGGTCGCCGGACATCAGACGAACGCCTCGTGGACGTAGCACCAGCGCCATTCCTCGCCGGGCTGGAACGACTGCACGATCGGATGTGCGTCGGCGGCTGCGTGCTTGCGCGCGTGCTTGTTCGGCGAGGAGTCGCAGCAGCCGACGTGCCCGCAGGTCAGGCAGAGCCTCAGGTGGACCCACGGGGAGCCGAGCAGCAGACACTCCTGACACCCTTCGGGGGTCAGCGGCTGGACCGGCCGGACAAGCGCGAGGTGGGGGTCTGCGTGCAGGGTCATCCGGATCACCCTTTCCGGGTGGTGATCGACTGTTCCACCCACTGGCGCAGAACGGGGGCGGGCGCCGCCCCCGCCTGCCGGGCGACCGTCTCGCCCTGGTCGAGGATCAGCAGGGTCGGTACGGCCTGCACCTCGAAACGTTGCGACAGTCGCGGGTTCTTGTCGACGTCGACCTTGACGAGTTTGATCCGGCCGGCGAGATCGGTGGCGACCTTCTCCAGTGCGGGGCTGACCATGCGACACGGGCCGCACCAGGTGGCCCACAGGTCGACCACGACGGGGACGTCGGCCCGCTCGGCGACCTCGGAGAAGTCGTCGTCGCCCGCGTCCACCATCCACGGGAGGGGCTGCTTGCAGTGGCCGCACTTGGGGCGGCCCTCCGCGGCCACGGGCACCCGGTTGGTGCGCCCGCAGTTCGGACAACTGACGGTCGTCGCCTGCGTCGTGCTCATGCCGCCCGCGCTCCCTTCACGTCCTCGGGCTGGTCGTAGGTGACCACCAGCTCTCCGTGTTCGGCGTCGACGCGGACCGTCGCGCCGTCCTGGACGTCGCCGCGCAGCAGGGCGCGTCCGACCAGTGTCTCGACCTCGTGGGAGATGTAGCGGCGCAGTGGCCGGGCCCCGTACACCGGGTCGTAGCCCTGGTGGGCGATCACTTCTCGGGCAGCGTCGGTGAGTTCGACGGTGATGCGGCGTTCGGCGAGCCGCTGGCGCAGTTCGTCGAACTGCAGCTCCACGATCCGCTCGATCTGCCGCTCGCCGAGCGGTTTGAACAGCACGATGTCGTCGACGCGGTTGAGGAACTCCGGGCGGAAGTACCCGCGCAGCTCGCCCATCACCAGCGCCCGGGCGTCGGGCTTGATCTCACCTTCGGCGGTGACGCCGTCGAGGAGGTGCTCGGAGCCGATGTTGGACGTCATGATGATCACGGTGTTGCGGAAGTCGACGGTACGGCCCTGCGCATCGGTGATGCGGCCGTCGTCGAGGATCTGCAGCAGGGTGTTGAAGACATCGGTGTGCGCCTTCTCGATCTCGTCGAACAGCACGACCGAGTACGGCTTGCGGCGTACGGCCTCGGTGAGCTGGCCGCCTTCCTCGTAGCCGACGTATCCGGGCGGTGCGCCCATGAGCCGGCTGACGGTGTGCCGTTCCTGGTATTCACTCATGTCGAGGCGGACCATGCTCTCCTCGGAGTCGAACAGGGCCCGGGCGAGGGTCTTGGCCAGCTCGGTCTTCCCGACGCCGGTGGGGCCGAGGAAGATGAACGAGCCGATGGGGCGGCGAGGGTCGCGGATGCCCGAGCGGGCGCGGATGATGGCGTCGGCGACGAGCTTGACGGCCTCGTCCTGCCCGATGACGCGCTCGCGCAGGATCTCGTCGAGGCGCAGCAGTTTCTCGCGCTCGCCCTCCTGGAGGCGGGCGACGGGGACGCCGGTCCAGGCGGCGACGATCTCGGCGATCTCCTCCTCGGTGACGACCTCGCGCAGCAGCCGGTTCTGCCCTTGCTTGGCGGCCAGTTGCTCCTCCTCTGCGGCGAGCCGGCGTTCCAGGTCCTGGAGGCGGCCGTAGCGGAGTTCGGCGGCGCGGTTGAGGTCGTAGGCGCGTTCGGCCTCCTCTGCTTCGTGGCGGACCTGCTCCAGTTCCTGGCGCAGTTCCTGCACGCGGCGAATCGCCTGCCGTTCGGCCTCCCACTGGGCGCGTTTGGCGTCGGCCTCGCCGCGCAGGTCGGCGAGTTCCTTGCGCAGTTCCTCCAGCCGAGTTCTGCTGGCGGCGTCGGTCTCCTTGGACAGGGCCGCCTCCTCGATCTCCAGGCGGGTGACGCGGCGGGTGATCTCGTCGAGTTCGGCGGGCATCGAGTCGATCTCGGTGCGCAGCCGGGCGCACGCCTCGTCGACGAGGTCGATGGCCTTGTCGGGCAGGAACCGGTCGGTGATGTAGCGGTGGCTGAGGGTGGCCGCGGAGACCAGCGCGGTGTCCTGGATCTTCACACCGTGGAAGACCTCCAGGCGTTCACGCAGTCCGCGCAGGATGGAGATGGTGTCCTCCACGCTCGGCTCGTCGACCATGACCTGCTGGAAGCGGCGTTCCAGAGCGGCGTCCTTCTCGATGTGCTTGCGGTACTCGTCGAGGGTGGTGGCGCCGATCATGTGCAGTTCGCCGCGGGCGAGCATCGGCTTGAGCATGTTGCCCGCGTCCATGGCCCCTTCGGCGGCGCCTGCTCCTACGACGGTGTGGAGTTCGTCGACGAAGAGCAGGATGCGCCCCTGGGCGGCCTTCACCTCGGACAGCACGGCCTTGAGGCGTTCCTCGAACTCGCCACGGTACTTCGCGCCGGCGACCAGGGAGCCCATGTCGAGAGCGAACACCGTCTTGTCGCGCAGACCCTCGGGGACATCGCCGCGGACGATGCGCTGGGCCAGGCCCTCGACGATGGCGGTCTTGCCGACGCCGGGGTCGCCGATGAGGACGGGGTTGTTCTTGGTCTTGCGGCTGAGGATCTGGGTGACGCGGCGGATCTCCGCGTCACGGCCGATGACGGGGTCCAGCCGCCCGGACCGGGCCTCCAGGACCAGGTCGCGGCCGTACTTCTCCAGCGCCTCGTAGGCCACTTCGGGGTTGGCGGAGGTGACCCGCTGGTTGCCGCGGACCTGGGTGAGCGCGCTCAGGAACGAGTCCCTGGTGATGCCGGCCTGTTTGAGCAGTCGCCCGGCGGCGGTCGAAGAGCTCTCCTCGGCCAGGGCGAGCAGGAGGTGCTCCACGGACACGTACTCGTCCTTGAGGCGTTTGGCCTCCCGCTCGGCGGCGTCCAGCAGGCGGGACAGGCGCTGGGTGACGAAGACCTGGCCGGGTGCCGCGCCGGGGCCGGTGACCTTCGGGCGTCGGGAGAGTTCCTCGCGCACGGCCGCGCGCAGTTCCGTCGGCTCGGTGCCGGCCTGTTGCAGCAGCCGCGGGATCAGACCGTCCTCCTGATCGAGAAGTGCGAGCAGCAGGTGTTCTCCGTCGACCTCGGTGTGTCCCATGCCGACGGCCACGGTCTGGGCCTCCTGGAGGGCTTCCTGGGACCTCTGGGTGAGACGGTTCATGTCCATGGGGGTGTTTCACTCCTCGTGCCGCGGCCGCGCAGGGCGGCTTCGAGCAGGCTGATGCGGTCGAGCAGGTCGAGCACCAGGCCGATGGATGCGTAGTTGAGGCAGAGTCCGGTGCGCAGCCGCTGGATGCGGGCAAGGACCGCCGGAGCCGTGGGGTCGAACACCAGGCGCCCCGCGCCGTCGCGTTCGGCATCCACCAGGCCGAGGGCGACGAACCGGCGGATCAGATCGGGGTGGAGGCCCGAGCGACGGGCCACGGCGTCGAGGGAGAGCCTCGGGGCGGCCACCAGCGCGTACCGGACAGCAGTCGAGGCGGTGATGTCGGCGCCCGTTCGTACCGGACGGCCACCCACGCCGGCCTGGCCGAAGCCTCCCGCTCCCGCGGGTCGGTCGTTCATCGCGTCCTCCTGGGGTCGAACGAGGAGGTGGCGGCCAGCTCCTCGAACAGTTCGCGCTCCCGGTCGCCGAGGACGGGAGGCACCATGATGCGGAGTTCGGCGTACAGGTCGCCGTTCGCGCCCCGCGGGTTCGGCATGCCCTCACCGCGCAGCCGCAGCCGCCGGCCGCTGGACGAACCAGCGGGCACCGTGACCTTGGCCGTGCCGCCACCGGGCGTGGGCACCGGCACGGTCGCGCCCAGGGCCGCCTCCCACGGGGCGACCGGTACCTGGACGTGCACGTCACGGCCGTCCAGCCGGAACCGGGAGTCGGGCTGGACACGCACCCGCAGGTACAGGTCGCCCGCGGCGGCGCCACCACTGCCCTGGCCGCCCTCACCCGCCAGCCGGATGCGCTGCCCGTCGGTGACGCCCGGCGGCACGTCGACCTCGTACCGCCGCGGCTGCCCGGTGGGACCGGCGAGCGTGACGGTACGACGGCCGCCTCGGTACGCCTCCTCGACAGTGAGCGGCAGTTCGGCCTCCTGGTCCGCTCCGGGGACACCGCCTCGGGCGGCGCCGGCTCCGAACATGGAGCCGAGCAGGTCCTCGATGTCGATGCCCTCCGCGCCGAAGTCGTCGCCGAAACCGGTGGCGTACCGGACGCGAGGACCGCCGCCTGCGGTCCTCCGGCCGCGGAAGCCGCCGCCCGCTCCCGCCGCGACCCGTTCGTCGAAGTCCTCCGGGACCTTACGGAAATCCTCGCCGAAGCGGTCGTAACGGGCTCGGGTCTTGGGATCGGACAGGGCGCTGTATGCCTCGTTGAGGTCCTTGAAACGCTCCTCCGCCCCGGGGTCCTTGTTGACGTCTGGGTGGTACCTGCGGGCGAGTTTGCGATATGCCTGCTGGATCTCGTCCTGGCTCGCGGTCCGCGAGACGCCCAGCACCTCGTAGAAGTCCCGTGCCATGGCCGGTCACTCCCGCTTCGCGACAGTCACGGCGGCGGGCCTGAGCTGCCGCTCGCCGTCCCCGTAGCCGGGGCGCAGCACCTCGACGACCGTGCCCGGTGGGGCGTCGGGGTCCTGGACGACGCCGACCACCTCGTGCCGGGCCGGGTCGAAGGCGACGCCGGTCTCCGCATGCCGCGGGTAGCCGAGCAGTTCGAGGACGTTCACCGCCTGGTCACGTACGGCCCGGATGCCCTCCACGATCGCGCCCGGATCGGCGCCGGCGTGGGTCAGGGCGAGTTCGAGGTTGTCGAGGACGGGCAGGAAGGCGGCCGCCGTCCGGGAGCGCTCGACCGCCCGTTCGCGCTCCAGTTCCCTGGCGTGGCGCTTGCGAAGGTTGTCGAGGTCGGCGAGTGCGCGCCGCCAGCGGTCCTCCAGTTCCCGGATCGCGCTCGTGTACTCGTCCTCGGCAGGCGCGGGGCCGGCGGCGTCGGGTCCCGGTTCGCCGTTCGCCGCTTCGGGCCGGGGCGGTGCCGGTTGGGGCAGGTCCCCGCGAGGAGCAGGTCCGGCGCCTTCCGGGACCCGTGCGCCCGGATCCGACGCGGCCCGGTCGGGTTCCTGGGGGTGGCTGGACATGGCGCGCCTCAGCCCTTGTCGAACTCGGCGTCGATGACATCATCGTCACCGCCACCGTCACTCGTGGGACCGCCGGTGGCGGCGTCCTGGCCGGGGCCGCCGCCCGTGGTGGCGGCGCCCTGATGGGCCGCCAGCCCGGCCAGCACCTGCTGGAGTTCGGAGATCAGGGGCCGCACGCGCTCCACGCCCGCCTCTTCCTTGACCGCCGCCCGGGCGTCGGACACGAGCATCTCGGCGCGTGCCTTCTCGTGCGCGGGCGCTGCGTCGCCCAGTTCGGCGAGACGCTTCTCGACCTGGTACGCGACGGCGTCTAGTTCGTTGCGGGCGTCGACGGCCTCGCGGAGGGCCTGGTCCTGGCCCTGGTTGCGCTCGGCCTCCTGGACCATGCGTTCGACCTCGCTCCGGTCGAGGTTGGAGCTCTCGCTGATGGTGATGCCCTGTTCCTTGCCGGTGTCCTTGTCGCGCGCGCTGACGTTGAGGATGCCGTTGGCGTCGACGTCGAAAGTGACATCGACCTGTGGTTCGCCCCGCGGCGCCGGCCGGATGTCGGTGAGCTGGAACCGGCCGAGCACCCGGTTGTCGGCGGCCCGCTCTCGCTCGCCCTGGAGGACCACCACATCGACGGCCGGCTGGTTGTCCTCGGCGGTGGAGAAGGTCTCGCTGCGGCGCACCGGGATGGTGGTGTTCCGCTCGACGATCTTCGTCATCACTCCGCCGCGCGTCTCCACGCCCAACGACAGCGGGGTGACGTCGAGCAGCAGGACATCCTTGACCTCGCCCTTGAGCACCCCGGCCTGGATCGCGGCGCCCAGCGCCACGACCTCGTCGGGGTTGACGCTCATGTTGGGGTCCTTGCCGCCGGTCAGCCGGCGCACCAGCGCCTGGACGGCGGGGATGCGGGTGGAGCCGCCGACGAGGATGACCTCGTCGATGTCGCTCTCGCCGACCTTGGCGTCGGCCATCGCCTGCTGCACCGGTCCCAGGCAACGCTCCACCAGGTCGCCGGTGATCTGCTCGAAGGTGGAGCGCATGATCGAGTCGGTGAGGTGCTTGGGGCCCGAGGCGTCGGCGGTGATGAACGGCAGGCTGACCTGCGTCTGCGTCACCGAACTGAGCTCGGTCTTGGCCTTCTCCGCCGCCTCGAACAGACGTTGCAGCGCCTGCGGGTCCTTGCGCAGGTCGATGCCGTTCTCCTTCTGGAAGTCGTCCGCGAGGTAGTCCACCAGACGCCGGTCGAAGTCGTCGCCGCCCAGGTGGCTGTCACCGGCGGTGGAGCGCACCTCCACCACGCCGTCGCCGACGTCGAGAATGCTCACGTCGAAGGTGCCGCCGCCCAGATCGAAAACGAGGACGGTCTCGTGCTCCTTCTTGTCCATGCCGTACGCGAGGGCGGCCGCCGTCGGCTCGTTGATGATCCGCAGCACCTCCAGGCCCGCGATCCGGCCGGCGTCACGGGTGGCGGTGCGCTGGGCGTCGTTGAAGTAGGCGGGCACGGTGATGACCGCCTCCGTGACCCGCTCCCCCAGCTGCTTGGACGCGTCGTCGGCGAGTTTGCGCAGCACCTGTGCGCTGATCTCCTCAGGCGCGTACAGCTTGTCGCGCACCTTGAAGCGGGCCTCGCCGTTCTCTCCCGGGACGACGTCGTAGGCGACGGCCTTGGCCTCGTCGGAGACCTCGTCGAAGTGCCGGCCGATGAACCGCTTGGCCGAGTAGATGGTGCCCTTGGGATTGAGGATCGCCTGGCGCCGGGCCAGCTGGCCCACCAGACGTTCCCCGGTGTCGGTGAAGGCCACCACGGACGGTGTCGTGCGGTTGCCCTCGCTGTTGGGCACGACGGACGGCTCGCCGCCCTCCCACACGGCGATCACCGAGTTGGTGGTGCCCAGGTCGATGCCCACTGCCTTGGCCATGAGGAACTCCTTCCGCGGCGGTCGACGTCCGTCGGCGACCGTTCGTCCTCCGGGCCCTGTCCGCCCGGCTTCGAAACTCGTTCAGCTGGGGGCGGGGTCGCCGCGCGGGCGCCGGCTCCCGGAGGAGGCGCTCTCCGTGTTCGCGCCGGACCCGCTGTCCAGCCCGGCGACCAGCCGGACGGCCTCATCGGCGACGTCCTCGTCCGCCACGACGTCGTACCGGCTGGGCTCCATCGAGCGGACCGAGGCGAAGTCCCGGCGGCCGCCCTGGGCCGTGTGCAACAGCACGCCGAGCAGCGCACCGACGACCGCTCCGAAGATCAGCCCGTACAGGGCGAGGAGCAGACCGGAGACGACCGGATTCAGCCAGTTCAGCAGCCCGAAGATCCAGCCGACGAGTGCGCCGGGCAGCGCTCCGGTGGCTGCGCCGTGGAGGGCGGCCTCCCCGTGCCCCACTCGACCGACCACCTGTTCGACCAGGCGTATGTCCCGACCGATGATCGCCACCTTCTGGACGGGAAAGCCCTGGTCGGCGAGGTGATCGACGGCACGTTCGGCTTCCTGGTACGTGGAGTACGAGGCAACGGCCCTGCGGGCCTGCTCGGTCATGGCCACTCCTTCCGCCGACGGACCGCCGAGTGGTCCCGACAGGCCCCAGAGTGGCTGTTCGCCCGGTCACCCCGCCTGCGCCCAGCGGGTCGAAAAGCGGCACCGGCGGTCGGTCTGCGAGGACAGGAGGCGGGACGACGGTTCGGGTTCGGCGGGTAGCTCAGGGTTCGGCCCGGCATGAGGTAGCGGGGCTCACGGATGTTCCGACTGCTACAGCAGCGAGTCGAACACCGCGGTCACGCCGTCCCAGTGGCTGGTCTGCGGGTTCTTGACATCCGGATACATGATTCTGAACGTCTCGGCGAGGGCGACACTGAGACCGCCGATGATCTCGGGGTAGCGCTCTTCGGTCTCCTGGGTGGGTGTCCTGTCGAGGGGAGGGTGCGCGGCGAGCTGTTCCAGGATCGGCTTCAGCTCGACCTCCTCGTCGAGCCGCCGGAACCGGTGGATGCTCTCCTGGAGGCCCTTGGTGATCGGCAGGTCCCACGGTTCGACGGTATCCCGGCCGTTGGCCTTGGCCGACGCCTGGCCGACAACCAGGAGGTCGTAGAGCTTGGCGTCGACGAAGTCGCCGTACCGCTTCAGGTCGTTCTTGTCCACGTCGAGGCCTGCGGCGGCGCGGAAGAACCTCTCGAACTTCGACACACCCATCACGGTCATGCCTCTCGCCTCCTCACCGGGAACCGGACGGCGTCGTTCGCTCCCGCCAGCGCCGCCATCGGCTGTTACCGGTCGAGATTCGCAGAGCCCGCCTGCCGAGCGCCTCCACACCCCGGGCCGAAAAAGAACACCCCCTCCTACCCTGGCAGAGCAGCATGAAATGCGCAGGCATCCCCCGGCCGGCCGCACGGCCGCCCCTCCGCAGGAAGCTGCGCGGCGTTGCAGCGCCTCGAACGAGAGCCGCTGACCGCTTCGAGGGCCCTGGAGGAAGCGGGGCGGGCCAGCACCGTGTCCGACGAGGTCATGCTCATCTCGTGGGTGCGAATGAGAGCCGCGCCGACCGCGCCCACGGACACGGCGCCCTGGCGCACATCCGGCAGACCGGCGCCGGTGTCCCCTTGGCCGTGGCGGAGCCATGTGCACTTGTGCTCGGAGGTCCATGGAGCCCGCCACCTTTCCGCCCGCCGGGAGCAGGCAGGGTGTAGCCCACATGCGGAGCATGGAAATGGCCTCTGCCGAGGCGCATGCACCATGACGGGCATCAGCCCGCCACCCCACACGCACGGCGCACCCTATCCGGTGGCTGTTTCAAGTCCCACGCCAGGCAGTTGCAATGCTTCAGGAAAAGGACGGCTCATGGACTACAACACCTTCCTCGACACCATCACCCGGCGCGCCCCTGTCCCCCCGGAGAAGGCGGAGCCCCTCACCCGCGCCACCCTGGAAACCCTGGCCGAGCGGCTCACCCGGGGGGAGGCCGGGGACCTCGCGTCCGAACTGCCCAAGCCGCTGAAGGAAACGCTGGTCTCTCCCACTCCGGAGGCCGAGCCCTTCGGACTCGACGAGTTCATCAACCGGGTGAGCAGGCGAGCAGGGGTGAGCCCGGACGAGGCCCGCGAGGGCGTACGGGCGGAGCTGAGCACCCTGAGGGACGCGGTCAGTGATGGCGAGTTCCGCCACGTACTATCCCAGCTGCCCCGGGACTTCGAGGCTCTCCTCGGCGCCCCGGGCTAGAGGGAGCCATGACCGACGAGGCCGGCGCCATCGTCGAGGAGACGGAACCGGCCGTAGTCACGACGGCCACCGTCACACTGGTCGAGGGGCGGACGTTCTGCGTCTCGGGCACCTCGGGCGACATGGAGGCCGAGGTGCCGCAGGGGCTGTTCCTCCGCGACGTGCGGGTCATCTCCGACTGGCGGACCCGGGTGGACGGCCACCGGCCGCACCACCTCACCGTGCTTTCCCAGGACGCCTGCAGCACCATGCTCGTCTCCCTTATGCGCCTTGACTCGGCATGAGATCGCCGGAGGATCGCATGACACGATCGACAGTTTCTTCAGCCGGCGCACCCGTGGACGTCGAAGGCGGGGCGCAGCGGCCGTTCTCCGAGCACGCTGCCATGGCCAGGGCGTATCCGGGCGGCAGGATGACCGTTGGCGCCATCACGCCCCTGGAGGGCTTCGAAGGGCCCGTGCCGTCCCTGGCCGGGCACATCGAGCGGATCCAGCAGGCCGAGCGGGCCGGCTTCGCCTCGGTGTGGGTCCGTGACGTGCCGCTGCTGGACCCGAGCTTCGGGGACGCCGGGCAGGTCTTCGACCCGTGGGTGTACCTGGGGCAGCTCAGTGCCCGCACCACCTCGATCACACTGGGGACCGCCAGCATCGTCATGCCGCTGCGGCATCCCTTGCACACCGCCAAGGCGGCCGCCTCGGTGGACCAGCTGTCAGGCGGACGGCTCCTGCTCGGGGTGGCCACCGGTGACCGGCCCGTGGAGTTCCCGGCCTTCGGTCAGGACCTGGGCGGCCGGGCCGAGAGGTTCCAGCAGTCGCTGGAGTACTTCTGTATCGTCCTGGAGCACCGTTTCCCGCACGTGGAGTCGCCGCTCGGCCGGATGCTCGGCACCGATCTGCTGCCCAAGCCGGTGTACCGGCGGATCCCCGTACTGATGACGGGACGTGGCAGGCAGGACGTCCGGTGGATCGCCGACAACACGGACGGCTG
Source organism: Streptomyces sp. NRRL S-1022 (assembly GCF_000720135.1). GTDB lineage: Bacteria > Actinomycetota > Actinomycetes > Streptomycetales > Streptomycetaceae > Streptomyces. The sequence continues at coordinate 115,235 of NZ_JOIU01000026.1, forward strand.
GCTGTACTACACCCCGCCGCTCCAGCAGCAGGCCGAGAACATCGAGCGGTGGCGGGAGCTGACCCGGGGCGATGGCGGTGGGTTCAAGCCGTACGCGCAGGCCACCTATCTGGATCTGACCGCGGACCCGCTGGCCCTGCCCCGGCGCATCCATCAGGGCTTCTCGGTGGGCCGGGTGTCGTTCCTGGCGATGATGCGGGCCTGGCAGGACATCGGCATCGACCAGCTGATGATCAACTTCAAGCACAGCCGCCGTCCGGTCGCCGAAGTGATCGACGAACTGGCCGAACACGTGCTGCCGCACTTCCCACCCGGGCGCTCCGGGGCGCGCGGCGAGCACCGGCGACCCGTGGAGCGGACCGGGCCCTGAGGAAGCACGGCCCCGGCGCCCCCCGCGTGACAGGGCCGGGCTCAGTCCCGAACGGCCCCGGACGGCCGCTCCTGCGCGTAGTCGCACGTGCCCTCCGCCCGGAACTGCAGGGCCGCCCTGGTCACCTCCGCGCCGAGGCCGCGCAATTGGTCCGCGACCGCCTGGTCGGTGAGGCGTCCGTCGCCGTCGAAGACCCGGGAGGACCGCGGGACCGCGAACACCAGCGGCACGGCCCAGCCGCGCAGCGACCGCACGATGAACTCCATCGCGTTGATCGCCTGCAGGCCCTGCACTCCACCGGCGGTCGTCAGCATCCCCACGGGTTTGTTGCTGAGGTAGGGCGGGTCGTGGTCGGCCAGAAGGGCGAGCCAGTCCACCGCGTTCTTGAACGCGCCGCTGACCGACCCGTGGTATGTCGGGCTGCTCCACAGCAGGGCGTCGGCGGCCTGAACGGTGTCCGCAAACCGGCGGGCGGACGCAGGGATCCCGTGCTCCGACGTGTAGAACGGAAGAGCCAGCCGCTTGAGGTCGATCACCGTGGTGTCGGCACCCGCATCGGCCGCCCCCTCGACCGCCACACGCAGTGCGGTGAGGCTGGTCGACGGGGCGCGCAGCGAACCTCCCATTCCGACGACGAGCGGGCGCGCCATCCTGTCAACTCCTTCAGAGCATCTCCAGGGGCGTGGGCCCGCTGGGTGGCGGGAACGCCTCGTCGAGGGCGTCGAGCGCCTCGGTGGGCAGGTGGAGGTCCAGCGCGCCGCGGTTTTCCCGAACGTGGCCGGGTGATCCGGAACGCGGGATCGCGGCGACCCCCTGTGCCAGCACCCAGGCGAGCGCCACCTGGGCCGGCGTGGCTCCCAGGGCCCGGGCCACGGCACCCAGTGCTTCGACCTTCAGCAGCCGCCCCTGCTCGATCGGGGAGTAGGCCATGGCCGTCACCCCGGCCTCGCGGCACCAGGGGAGCAGATCCCACTCGATGCCGCGCCGGGAGAGGTTGTACAGCACCTGGTCGACGGCCGCGGCGTCACCACCGGGGAGGGTGGTCAGCTCGGCCATGTCGGCGACGTCCAGATTGCTCACGCCCCAGTAACGGATCTTCTCCGCCTCCATCAGGTCGGTGAATCCCGCAAGGGTCTCCTCCAGTGACCACCGTCCCCGCCAGTGCAGCAGGTAGAGGTCCAGCCGTTCCGTACGGAGCCGCCGTAGGCTGCCCTCGCAGGCGGCGACGGTGCCCTTCCGGTCGGCGTGGCCGGGCAGCACCTTGCTGACGAGGAAGACCTCCTCCCGGTGCCCCCGGAGGGCCTCCCCGACCAGCTCCTCGGCTGCGCCGTCGCCGTACATCTCCGCCGTGTCGACGACGGTCATGCCCAGGTCCACGCCCAGCCGCAGCGCGGTGATCTCCTGTTCACGCCGGGCCGGGTCCTCGCCCAGGTACCAGGTGCCCTGCCCGAGCGCCGCGATCTCCTCACCGGAGGGGAGCGCGATCGTTCCGGCCGATTCCGCAGACATCTCGGGCCTCCCGTCTGCCGCGGATCCGTGTCACGCGCACCCGCACCGAGTGCCCAGGTCCGCGCCTCCCAGACAGCCGTGTCGCATGCGCCGCAGGAGAGGACCGTCGCGAAGCCGATCACCGCGGTCTGCACGGCGAAATGCCGCAGGGCGATGTCGAACAGGTCGGAGGACAGGCCCATTCCGAGGTACGCGACGACATCGCCTCCCCGCCCGCGTTCGCCGCTGCCCGCACCCCCGGCTCCGGCTCCGGCCGCGACATTCTGCCGCAGCATCCGCTGACGCTTTCGACGACGAGTCGGGCGTGGCCGCGCGGGCCGGGCACGACGTAGCGCCGGGGCTGCTCGGGGCCGGGACGGGTGTCCGGTACCGGTTCGCGCGGGGCGGCCGATCGCCTCCGGCTGCCTGGGCGTCTCCTCGTGCGCGACCAGCTCTCGGACGACATCCACGACGGCCTGCCGCACCCGGTGCCGAAGGCGGACTCCAAGGTGCGCACGGCACGGAGCGCGGTGCCGGCCTCGACGCCGAGGTGGTTTCTGACGGCCTCGGCGAAGTCGGAGACGTCGGCCTGCTCGCTCACGCCGAGCGGGGCGGTCGTCGTGTCGACCTGCCATCCGACCCGAGCACGGACTGCCCGGCGGAGATGGTCGGGCAACCGGGGGCGCGAAAGCCCGGGCGATCTCCGACGGCAGACCGGGGTCGGCCACCAGTACGACGCGCACGGATCCGCCGGGCGACGTCTCGGGCACGCCAGCCGTCATGACCACACCGTCGTGTGCGCCTCGCGCCATGGCAGCCGCGACGGACCAGCGGTCCGCGCGCGTCAGCCGCCGCGCTCCTGCGCACACGCAGCGTCCGGGCCGTCGGCGCCGTGACGCGGGCGCCGTGACGAAGGCTCCTGGGTCACCCGGTGGATTCGATGGCCTGGGAGAAGTCCGTTCCGAGCTGCGACATCAGGTCGTTGAACTCCTTCTCGCTGATCGCCTCCCGGAGCACGGCCAGTACGGTCCGCACACCCCGGTCGGCTTCCTCCTCCTTGAGCATGGTGCGTTCGGCCACGCGCCGCACGCTGTCGTGGTGGCCGAAGCGCTCGATGCGGTCCGTGGTTCCCCGGCGCACCGCCTGCGCGAGGCCCTCGGGGAGCTCGGTGATCAGGTCCCTGGCCTCCCCGGGGCTCAGCCTGTGGGCCAGCGTCTCGAGCGTGGCCCAGGTCAGGTCCGCCGCCTCCTGCCGGCTCAGTCCGGTGCGCTCGGCGACGGTACGGACGAATTCCTGCTCATCCATGCGTCGTCCTCCTTCGCTGCCATGTTGCGACGAACGGCGCGGACCCCTACAAGCCTGCCACGCCGACCCGGCCCGCGCCCGGACGGTGGTGACCACGACCACCCACAGCTTGACACCTCTGTGGCGCTCTGGACGTTCGACGGGAACCACAGGGGCTCCAGGTGCCATAAATTGCCCTGGAATAGGACAAAACAGCAGGTGTGAACGGGCTTGGGCATGGAAACCCGAGGTGCCCCGACTCCAGGGAGGCGCCATGGACGCCCATGCCACTGGCCAGGGAAGCCCCATCGCCACGGTCAACCCGTACACCGGTGAAAGGGTTCGGGAGTTCCCGGCGCTGAGCGCGGAGGACGTAGAGCGCGCGATCGAGGCGGCGCACCGGAGCTTTCCGGACTGGCGCGCCCGGTCGACGGCCGACCGGGGGGCCCTCGTGCAACGCGCCGGCCGGCTCATGAGGGAGCGCAAGGAGGAACTGGCGCAACTCCTGACCCTTGAGGTCGGCAAGCTGATCAATTCGAGCCGTGCAGAAGTCGACCTCGCGGCCGACATCCTCACCTACTACGGCGAGCACGGTCCCGAGCTGCTGGAAGAGCGACCCCTGCCGGTGCCCGGGGGCACGGCGGTGCTGGTGAACGAGCCGCTCGGCGTCCTTCTCGGTGTGATGCCCTGGAACTTCCCGCTGTACCAGGTGGTCCGATTCGCGGGTCCGAACCTCGTCCTCGGCAACACGATCCTGCTCAAGCACGCGAGCAGTTGCCCCCAGTCCGCACTGGCACTCGAGCAGCTGTTCACGGACGCGGGAATGCCGAGCGGGGTCTATACCAATCTCTTCGTGCGGGGCAGGGACGTCGGGAAGATCATCGATGACTCCCGTGTGCAAGGAGCATCACTGACCGGAAGTGAGCGGGCGGGCGTGAGCGTGGGCGAGATCGCCGGCCGCAATGTCAAAAAGTCCGTCCTTGAGCTGGGCGGCAGTGATCCCTTCATCGTGCTGGACGGTCACCACCTTGACCGCACCGTCTACGCCGCGTTCCTGGGCCGGATGGGCAACACCGGGCAGTGCTGCGTGGCGGCCAAGCGCTTCATCGCCCTTGCCGACGTCTACGACGCCTTCCTCACCGGGCTGCGTGACCGGATGGGCGAGGTCCAGCCGGGAGATCCGGCCGACCCCGCCACCACGCTCGGCCCCCTGTCCTCGGAGGCCGCGGCCGAACTCCTGATGGAGCAGGTCCGTGACGCGGTGGACAAGGGAGCCACGGTGGTGCTGGGCGGCGGGCGGCCCGACCTGCCGGGCGCCTTCGTCGAGCCGACCGTCCTCACCGACGTCACACCGGACATGCGGGCCTACCGGGAAGAACTCTTCGGCCCCGTCGCCGCCGTCTACCGGGTCGCCGACGAGGACGAGGCCGTGGCGCTGGCCAACACCTCCCCCTACGGCCTGGGGGGTGCGGTCTTCGCCGCCGACCCGGAACGTGCTCGCGGGGTCGCGGACCGACTGGAGGCGGGCATGGTGTGGATCAACCACCCGACGGCGTCCCGGCCGGAGCTGCCCTTCGGCGGCATCAGCCGTTCCGGCTACGGGCGCGAACTCGGCGACATGGGCATCGTGGAATTCGCGAACCGCAAGCTCGTGCGCTACGTGGACGCCGACGCCCCGATCGAAGAGGTGCTGGGCTGACCTACGAGCCGGCCGACCGCGCTCTCCATGGCGAGCTGGTGGTGTGGGAGCGGGACAGGCTGCGTAGATCGTGGGCCGCGAGCGACGCGTGACCGGCCCGTCGGCCTCCTCCCGGCGGTGCTGGTCACCACGGCCGGTATCCGGGACTCCGCGGCCGGCACCCGGCTGCTCGACCAGGTCGCCGCCGCCCGGCCCACACACTGCAGCGCTGCTGACACCACTCCCACAGGAGTTCCAGCGAGGCGTCAGCCGGGCCCCAGCACGATCTTCCACACTCGGGTCGCCACCTGGAGGTTGAGCCGGTCCTCGACGTTCGCGAGGTCGTTGCCGCTGATGTCGCGGATGCGCTGGAGCCGATAGCGCAGCGTGCTGCGGTGGATCGCGAGGGATTCTGCGGTCTCGTCGTAGTTGCCGCCGCAGTCGAAGTACCGGGTCAGGGTCTCCACCAAGGTCGCCTGGTGGCGGGAGTCGTAGTCGATGAGCTGCCCGAGCCACTCCTGTACGAACGTCTCCAGTTCCTGGTAATCGTTGCCGGGTCCCAGGATGCGGTAGAGGCCGAGTTCGTCGAAGAACGTCGTGCCGTAGCGCTCGCGGGAGTGGCGGCGCACTTCCAGGGCGCGCAGCGCCTCCTGGTAGTGGTGGGGGATGCCGTTCAGGGAGTCGGAAGGGGCGCTCACCCCGATCGTCCCGGACCGTGTTCCGGTCTCCCGGGCGAGCGCCTCGTACAGCGCGCGGGCGTGCGGCCTGTCGTCGGCGACCAGGACGACGTGGTCGGAGCGTCGGGTCAGCAGCGAGCGCATGCCCACGGAAGAGGCCGCCCGCTCCACGGTCCGTGCGAAGGAATCGTCGGCGGTCCGGTTCGACCACTGCACCACGACGACGTAGTGGCTGCGGTGCAGGTCGTGTCCGACTGCCTCGGACCGGGCGTAGGCGCTCGCCTCGTCCGTCCCAGCCAGGAGGTCGTCCACCAGCTTGCGGTGCAGCCTCAGCTCCACTTCGGCCAGATGGCGCAGGTGCGTCAGCTCCGGGGCGAGTGACGCGGCAGCGTGTTCCAGCGCGAGCACGGTGTGCTCGTCGGCCTCCTCCCGGGCATCGACCAGGGCCAGCACGCCCAGGATCTCGCCATGCGGGCGGATCAGGGTGATCAGCCGGTCCCTTATCCGCACCGGCCCGGCCTGACGGGCGACGGCGTGCAGCATTTCGTCCTGGCGCACGGGGTCCGGTTCGGGATAGGGGACGGGGCGGCTGGGGCCGGTCCAGGACCTCAGCCGACCGAAGCGGTCCTCGACCAGCGCGGGAAGTCCGGTGAACCCGTGCAGTGCGCGGGTGACGGCTTCCTCGCCGCCACCCGAGGCAGCGACGCCGGCCATGAACGCGTGAACGGCTCGCTCGTAGCCCAGCTCAGCCGCCACAGAGATCAGCTGCAGCTGGAGGGCTGTGCGTTCGTCCCTCAGTCGGTGCAGCTCCAGCACGTCCTCGCGTCGGCGGCGATGTGCGCAAGCGACTGACAGTGCAGCAGCGGTGTGGCGGACGAGCGTGGCGAGCAGAGATCGCTCGGCCGCGGTGGGCCGGGAACGGGACGTCACCACGAGGTAGCCGTGGAGTCCCTCGAGTCCGCGCAGCCCCAGGGCCCGGCCCCAGGGCTTGCCGGGTACGGTCACGTTGCCGTCCTGCCCGGCCAGCTCCCGCACCCTCCGGCTCACGGCCAAGGCAGGCATCTGCCCGTCCCTTGGACGCGGGACCAGGTCGCCGCCCACCTTGAGGTATCCGGCCTCGGCGGTGTACGGCCCCGTGGCGGCTATGTGGTCCATGGCCAGGCGCAGGATCTCGACTTCGTCCGCAGTGCCGAACAGGGCGCGGGAGAGCGCGACCAGTTCATGGAGTGCATGGTCGGCTGGGGTGCGAGCGGGTGAGCGGGGCCCTCCGCGCGCGGCCGCGGGGTGCCGCCCGGCGCTGCCCCGCGGAAGGCTGCCCTTCCGGTGGGAGTAGCGGTGGTACAGGCTGTGCGCCCGGCTGGCGACCATGGGATCACTCCGTCCCTCGAAGCCTTCAGAGAACCGAGCGGCATGTCGCGTACCCACTCGCGGGCCGGCTTACCCGCAGTGTGTCGATCATTTCTCCGTACTCGTGGGGCGACCGGACCTGTGCATTCCTGACTCGCCAGACGCAGGCGTGGAGCAACCCGGCTCGTCACCCTGGGGAGTGCTTGCGACTCTCCGTGTGCACCGGTGGGAACCCGGCGTGGGCCACCTGGTGCGGCCCCTGCCGCATGGTCAGCCCCGCGCCCTCGGACAGGTCGCCCGCGACCTCGCCGGACGGATCACGCCCGTCAAGGTCGACACAGACAAATCCACGGGTCAGTCGGCGCCTTCGAGGTGCGTTCGTGGGTCGAGCAAGCGATGGCGGGCCGGCGAACCGCTGCAGGACGGTGAACACAATGGACCACCGCGGAAGCCCCCCGGAAGCGCGGAACAGAACCGCGTGCCCAGGTGCGAACCATGAGCTCCTCTGCCGAAGCAGGCGCCTTGGCCCGGCCGGTCCGCCACCCCGGGTGAAGAAGGCGGCCTGCCGCGAACCCACGAGAAGACGGAGACGAAGAACGATGACCATGCCCCTGCGGAGCCACCGCGGTGGCGGAACAACGCAGCGGCGCCTCGGGGGCCCGCAGTCCGCTTATTGAATTCGGCGACGCTCAATCAGATGAGCGGATTGCTCGTGTCCACGGTGGGCGGCGCCGCGTCCGCAGCCGCGTGGACGCCCACTCGCGGACGTCACAGCGACCGACGACGCCTTCGAGGTCGAGGTCTGACTCCCTCCCGCGCCATGGCGCCCGCCGGACCGGTGCCTTCGCGTAACGGCTGAGACTGCCTGGGAGGTCTGCTGCGTTCGCTGCGGTCCGGCGAACTGCGGGGGTGGGGTGGCGGTCGCGTGGATCCGAGCAGGAACTGGTCGTTCGGCCGCTCCGGACGATGAAGAACACATCGCGAGCTGGGAGGAACCATGCGGAACCGGATACTGAACAAGATCGGCACACAGCTGTTGCGTCTGCGCCACGACTCGTCACAGAGCTCGCAGGACCGGGCGGCGCCGGCCGACTACGGACTGGACCACAGGCAGGTCGCCGAATTCGTCGCCGGCACGCTGGACGCGGAGGGCGAGGCGGCGCTCGCCCATCAGGTGGCGCGGCTGCTGCCCTTCCACTGGACCTGGCCCAACCGGGTCGCGGAGGAGATGTCGCAGATCACGGACCACTTCGGTGATCAGCGCGAGCTGATGGCCTGGCTGGATCGGCACCCCGGCCTGCCACGGCTGGTGGCCCGCCTGTACATCTTCATGGGCCTCCTCGACAGGTACAGCGCGGTGCCCGCGGTCGTGACCGCGATGCGTGAGTACCGGGAGCGGACGCCGTATCCGCCGGGCCTGGAGCCCTACCTGGTACCTGCCACCGATGACGACACGCTCGCGAGCATTGCTTTCAAGGTCGAGAAACTGCTCGGCGAGGAGCGGACCCGGGAGGCCGTCGACCTGGCCCTGGCCACTGCGGCATGGCTGCAGCAGATCGCGCCGCGCGCGCGGGAACTCACTCCTGAGGTCGGCGACTTGAACGAGCTGATGGGGCAGGCTCGACAGGATATCCGGGCGGCAGCAGCCGACATCTGAACACGACGCCCCTGGGTCTCCGCCGGTGCTCGCTCCACTCGTCCCGGTCGTCCAGGGCGGAACGCCGCCGCGCACCTGCACGGACTGCTGGACGGCAGGCGGGCCGGGAACCGGTGACAGCGCCGGAAAAAGTGCACCCTCACCCGGCCCCCGGCGACGGATCGTCCAGTGGGGCTAGGCGTCGTCCCCCCGCTCGCCCTCCGCCTGGGATGGCTCGCTCCGAGGGACGTCCGGGTGCTGTTCCGTTGCGGTACGCTCGCCCGTCTCGTCCCGCTCGCCCTCGGCCTGCGAGGGTGTGCGCGAGTACCACGCGTCGTAATCAGGGGCTCCGGATTTCATGACGGGCCTCCTTCGTCGCTCACGTCCATCCTCCCCCTCTCAGGCCGTCTGTGGCCTCTCGTACGAACGGCGCTCCAGCGTCGTCCGGAGAGGCGATCCGCGGCCGGGCAGCGCCCGCACCATCGGCCGTCGCCAGGTCGTCGGCACCGACGGTGAACGGCCTGCAGCCGAAGATCAACGGCCTCGGGCGCGCCGGCAAAGCACGTGTGGTGATCGGCGGCGTGGCCGCTGCGGTGGCCGCAGCCGTCCTCATCGCCCTTTCTCGGTGAGGACGCACCGTCCCGACTCATTGCTCCCGCCGCGGCGGATGTCGATGGCGTCGATCTCGCCGTGGGGGTAGTGACCGCCGTCGTACCGCGCCTCACCCGCACCCGGGCGAGGCGGAGTGCGGCGTCAGCCGCCGGCCACGGCGCGCACCGCCTCCTCCACCGGCGTGGACCCGCTGATCAGCTGGAGGATGCGCCCGGCGGTCCTGGGCTCGTGGAGCAGGGCGGCGAGCACCGCAGCCACGTCATCGCGCGGCACCTGGCCGCGGTCGGTGTGCTCGGCGAGCGTGACGCGGCCGCTACCGGGGTCGTCGGTCAGCATCCCCGGGCGCAGAATCGTCCAGTCCAGTCCCGGACGGGAGGCGATGTCGGCGTCCGCCTCGCCCTTGGCCTTCAGGTAGGCGGCGAACACCGGGTCGGTGCCGGGCGGCGGCGGGCTGTCCACGCCCATCGCGGAGATCACCAGGAAGCGGCGCACCCCGGCGCGCTCGGCCGCGTCGGCGAGGAGGATGGCCGCGTTCCGGTCCACCGTCTGCTTGCGGGCCGCGCCGCTGCCCGGTCCGGCGCCCGCGGCGAACAGTGCCGCGTCGGCGCCGCCAAGGTGGCCGGCCACCTCATCCAGCGAGGCGTGCTCCAGATCGCACACCACCGGTTCCGCGCCGTCCGCGCGCAGGTCGTCGGCATGGTCCGGGTTGCGGATCAGCCCTGTGACGTTGTCGCCGCGCGCCGAGAGCAGCCGGGTCAGCCGGCGCGCGATCTTTCCGTGTCCACCCGCGATCACAATGTGCATGGAGTCATTCTTGCCACTCGCGACCGCTTACGCCGGGCTGCGGGACTGGTGCGGCAGGCCGGGTCCCGCGGTTGCCGTAAAGCCGGCGTACTCGCGCACCGCGCCGGCGCGCGGATCTCGGGCTGTGAACGATCGCGGTTCATGGGGCGGGGAGATCTCACGGACGAGCAGTGCGCGGTGCCGGAGCCGTCGTTGCCGAAGGGTGTCGGCGCGACATGCCCGTCGAGTACGGGCCGTGGGGCCGTGTCCACGACCTGTTCCGCCGATGGCAGTGGAACGGCACCCGGCACCGGATCCTCACCCGGCTCCAGTCTCTGGCCGACGGGAAGGGTGCGATCGCGTGGGACCTGAGCGTCGACTCCACGGTCTGCCCCGCGCCCACCAGCATGCGGCCGGGGCCCGCGATCAAGATGCGCCACGTCGCCGGAATCCTCGGGGAACCGGCCCGGACGGGACACCTCGCGAGCGATGTCCGCCACAGGCTGGACCGCAGCGTGGCGACGCGCGCGACCCCGCGCCCCGAAGCCAGCTGACCGGTGCTCAGCCCCTCGCGCTGTCGTCAGGAGTGCGCGAGCCGGGCCGCGAGATAGGGCGCGGTGGCGCTGCGGCGGGCCCTCGCCACCTTGGCCGGCGGGCCCGCCGCGACCACCCGCCCGCCCGCGTCGCCGCCGCCCGGACCGAGGTCGATGACCCAGTCGGCGGTGGCGATCGTGTGCAGGTCGTGCTCGACGAGGACGACCGTGTTGCCGGCGTCTACGAGCCGGTGCAGCTGTCGCAGCAGCAGCGTGATGTCCGAGGGGTGCAGCCCCGCCGTCGGCTCGTCGAGCAGGTAGAGCGCGTGCCCGCGGCGGGCTCGCTGCAGTTCGGTGGCCAGTTTGATGCGTTGCGCCTCACCGCCGCTGAGTTCCGTCGCGGGCTGGCCCAGCCGCAGGTACCCCAGTCCCACCTCGCGCAGCGTCTCCAGACTGCGGGAGGCGGCCGGGACGGCGGACAGGAACTCGGCGGCGGCGTCGACGGACAGCGCCAGTACTTCCGCGATGTTCTTGCCGCGGTGGGTGACTTCCAGCGTTTCGGCGTTGTAGCGGGCGCCCTCGCAGGTCGGGCACGGCGCGTAGGTGCCGGGCAGGAACAGCAGTTCCACCGCGACGAATCCTTCGCCCTGGCAGGTCTCGCACCGTCCTTCGGGCACGTTGAAGGAGAACCGCCCGGCCGAGTAGCCGCGCGCCCTGGCCTCGTCCGTCGCCGCGTACAGCTTGCGCACCGCGTCGAACATCCCGGTGTAGGTGGCCAGGTTGGACCGGGGAGTGCGGCCGATGGGCCGTTGGTCGACCCGGACCAGCCGGTCGAAGGACTCGATCCCCGACGCGTCCTGGACGTCGACCTCCAGCTGCGCCTCGTCGGGCTCCTCGGGTACGAGTCCGAGGTGGCCGCGGACGACCTCGGCGAGCACCTGCGTCACCAGCGTCGACTTCCCGGAACCGGACACGCCCGTCACCGCCGTCAGTACGCAGAGCGGTACGTCGACGGACACGTCGTGCAGATTGTGGCGGGAGACGCCGCTCAGGTGCAGCCAGCCGTGCGGTGTCCGCGGGCGGTGACCGAGCGGCTGGGCACGCCCGAACAGGTACTGGCTCGTGGCCGACTCCCCGACCCGCTCAAGACCGGCGACCGGGCCGCTGTACAGCACGCGTCCGCCGCCCTCGCCCGCACCGGGGCCGATGTCGACCACCCAGTCAGCCCGCCGTACGACGTCCATGTCGTGCTCCACGACGAACAGCGAGTTGCCCGCCGCCTTGAGGCGGTCCAGCACGTCCAGCAGCGGTTCCGCGTCAGCCGGGTGCAGGCCCGCGGAGGGTTCGTCGAGGACGTAGACGACGCCGAACAGCCCCGAGCGCAGCTGGGTGGCGATCCGCAGGCGCTGCGCCTCGCCGGGCGACAGGGTCGTCGAGCGGCGCCCGAGGCTGAGATATCCGAGGCCCAGGTCGAGCAGTACGTCGATCCGCGCGACCAGATCGCCGCAGATCCGGACCGCGACCTCGGTCGTCTCCCCGGACCGGGCGGTCGACGTGGTGGCGTCGGCCTCGGACCGCCCCGCGACGGGCCGCAGCAGCGCCACGACCTCGGTGAGCGGCATCGCGTTGATCTCGGCGATGGAACGTCCGGCGAAGGTCACGGCGAGCGCCTCGGGCCGCAGTCCGCTGCCGTGGCACTCGGGGCAGGGCACACTCCTGACGAACCGGAGCGCCCGTTCGCGCATCTTCTCGCTCTTGGAGTCGGCGAGGACGTGCATGACGTGCTTGCGGGCGCTCCAGAACTTGCCCTGGTAGCCGTAGTCGATGCGGTCCTCCTCCGGCTCGATGTACACGGAGGGCTGCTCGTCCGTGTACAGCAGCCAGTCCCGGTCCTTCTTCCTGAGCCTGCGCCACGGTCGGTCGATGTCGATTCCCAGGCCGTTCACGACACTGCGCAGGTTGGCGCCCTGCCAGGCGCCCGGCCAGGCGGCGATCGCCCCCTCGCGGATGCTCAGCGAGGGGTCCGGGACGAGCAGGTCCTCGGCGACGTCGTGCACGACGCCCAGCCCGTGGCACTCCGGGCAGGCGCCGGCCGCGGTGTTGGGTGAGAACGACTCGGCATCCAGCCGTGTGGCCCCGGGCGGATAGGTGCCGGCGCGGGAGTACAGGATGCGCAGCAGATTGGACAGCGTGGTGATGGTGCCGACCGTCGATCGCGAGCTGGGCGACCCGCGTCGCTGCTGCAGGGCCACGGCCGGCGGCAGGCCGGTGATTTCCTGCACGTGCGGTGCGCCGACCTGTTGCAACAGCCTTCGGGCGTACGGTGCCACGGACTCGAAGTAGCGCCGCTGGGCCTCCGCGTAGAGCGTGCCGAACGCGAGCGAGGACTTGCCCGAACCGGAGACGCCGGTGAAGGCGACCATCGCGTCCCGCGGAACGTCGACATCGATGTTCCGCAGGTTGTTCTCACTGGCGCCTCGGACATGCACGAAGGGGTCCGTCGCGTCCTTGTTCACCCTTCCTGAGTACCTGATCGCGCCGGGAACCGCGCGGCAGGCGCCGTGACCGGGCCCCGCTCACACGAGCATCCGGAGAATCCCGGCTTCGGCGACAACAGCCCCGTACCGCCCGCACCCGCCGGCAGGGCCAGCGTGTCACGCGGCGTCGGCGTTTACCCCGGGGGCATCCTGTGGGCACGTGCGATCGCGGGGGCAGCCGACGAGAAGGAGTCATGCGGGTGTCGTCTCAGGGCGTTACGGTCGTGGCCCTCCTGGCGGATCCGGACGCGCCGACGGAGATCGCACAGCGCATGGCCCGGATACTTGCCGATCGGCTCGCCGACACGTCGGACCAGGGCCGACGGTTCGACGTCGAGGTGGTGAGCGAGCCCTTCACCGCGGGGACCGAGGACCCGCCCGCCTTGATGCACCGGATCATGGAACGCGGAAGTGCGGAGAATTGGGACATCGTCGTGGCCCTCACCGACCTTCCGCTGCACTCACAGGGGCGCAAGCTCGTGGTGGATCTGAGTCACGAACACGGCGTGGCGCTGCTGTCCCTTCCCACGCTGGGGGGCTTCCGGCTGCAGACCAGGGCCCGGCAGGCCGTGGAAGAAGTCGTGCTCAGCTTGGCGGGCCCGCAGGCCACTGGGGCTGAGGGGCCTCCGGGGAGTCAGCCGCTGCGGGGGCCCTTCATCGGTCGTCTCACGCCTATCCGTCCGGGCCAGGTCGGTGAGGAGGAGATCGCCGATCTTCGGTACATCGTCAGCGGGCCGCGCGGTTACCTGAGGGTGCTCCTCGGTATGGTCCGCGCCAACCGGCCGTGGCGCTTGGTGCCGGGCTTGTCGAAAGCCCTGGCGGCCGCACTCGCCACGGGAGCGGTCGCCACTGTGAACTCCACCATCTGGAGCCTGGCCGTGTCCCTGGGCACCCCGCGCCTCGTGATCGCCATGGTCGGGTCCGTCGCGCTCATGATCGGCTGGTTGATCGTGGACGCGAACCTGTGGCATCGAACGGATGAGGCATCGCCGGAGGCGAGGAAGAGGGCGGCTCTCTACAACGCCTCGACGGTCGTGACCGTGGGTATCGGGGTGCTCGTCTGCTACGTGGGGTTGATGGTCATCAACTTGGTGTGGGCGCTGTTCATCCTCAGCGACCGGGTGTTCGCTTCCATGACACGGACCCCGCTGCACGGTACGGAGTACTGGACGTTGTCCTGGTTCGTCGCTTCGGTCGCCACGGTGGGCGGCGCGCTGGGATCGGGCTTGGAGAGCGACGAGGCGATCCGGGCAGCCGCCTACTCCAAGCGCGAACAGGAACGTCGCAGCGCGCTGCAGGGCGACCACGGTGACTGACTGGTGACCTCGGTCGGAGACGCGCCGTCGGCAGGTGGTCGTCCGGGTCCCGGAACTGCGCTGATCGGACGGTGCGTGGCTGTTTCGCCTCGGGGCCGACGGGGACCCGGACGCCACGCCGCCGGAGCGCCGAAGCTCCGCCTGGCAGGCCGGCGGCGGCACCACCCGTTCCACCCGAACCGGGTGAACGGCCACAGAGGCGTGCCGGAGCCACGGACCCCGTCTCGGCGATTTTCGGGAGTCAGGCTCTTCGTGCCGTCTCCATCACCGTCGTGCCGCGGTCATGCCGCGACACCGAGGGAAGTCATCATGAAAGCAGCGGTATATGAGGGACCGCGAACGGTCACCGTGAAGGACGTACCGGACGCGAAGATCGAACACCCCTGCGACATCATCGTCAAGATCACCACCACCAACATCTGCGGTTCGGACCTGCACATGTACGAGGGCCGCACCTCGTTCGAGTCCGGCCGCACCCTGGGACACGAGAACATGGGCCAGGTGGTGGAGGTCGGCTCGGCCGTCCGCAAGGTCCAGGTCGGCGAGTACGTGGTCCTGCCCTTCAACATCGCGTGCGGCTTCTGCAAGCAGTGCGAGCGGGGTCTGACCAACTACTGCCTGACCATGCAGCCGGAACCGGCCCTCGCCGGAGCCGCCTACGGATTCGCCGACATGGGCCCCTACCAGGGCGGCCAGGCGGAGCTGCTGCGCGTACCTTACGGCGATTTCAACGCGCTGCGTCTGGGTGAGGACGCCGCCGACCGGCAGACCGACTACGTGATGCTCGCCGACATCTTCCCCACCGGCTATCACGCCACCGAGATGGCCGGCGTAAAACCGGGCGACCAGACGATCGTCTTCGGGGCCGGTCCCGTCGGGCTGATGGCGGCCTACTCCGCCCTCCTCAAGGGCGCCGGCCGCGTCTGGGTGGCCGACCACCAGCCCGACCGGCTGCGCAAGGCGGAGGAGATCGGGGCCATCCCGGTCAACACCGCCGAGCAGAACCCGGCGGAGGTCGTCAAGGAGGCCACCCTCGGTCTGGGCGCCGACAACGGCTGTGAGTGCGTCGGCTACCAGGCGCACGACCCCCAGGGACACGAGGACGCCAGCCTCACGCTCAACGGCCTGATCGACTCGGTCAGGTTCACCGGCGACATCGGCGTGGTGGGCGTGTTCCTGCCCCAGGATCCCGGCGGCGCGGAGGCCCAGGGCGAGCTGGAGGCGCAGGGCAAGGTGCCGATCGACTTCGGCATGATGTGGTTCAAGGGCCAGCGGATGGGCACCGGGCAGGCGCCGGTGAAGAGGTACAACCGGGCGTTGCGGGATCTGATCGCCGGCGGGAAGGCGAAGCCGAGCTTCGTCGTCTCCCACGAACTCAGCCTGGACGAGGCCCCCACCGCCTACGAGCACTTCGACGCCCGTGACGAGGGCTGGACCAAGGTGGTCCTGCATCCCAACGGACACGGCAACGGCCACAAGCGGTAGGAGAGCCGGGTCGCCGTCCGCCTGTGCCCCCCTGGACCGGTCCGGGAGACGGATGGCGATCTGCCCGTTCCCCGGTTGGAGTTGGGCGCAATCGCCTGCGCTCCGGCCGGACCTGGACCAACGGCGATTGCCCGGCCCGGAGGACGGACGGCGGACGCTCAGCGGTGTCGGCAGTGACAGCACCACGTCCGGCCGCTGCGGCCGCCGGCCGGTTCGCGGACCGCGTGGGAGGCTCTCCTTGCCCTACGGCTGCCGCACCACCACCAGGCCGAAGCGACCCGGCGGGGCGTTCCGGCTAGGCTCACGTCCGTGACGTGGCTGCGGGCCTTCGGGGAGGTCGTGCGATCCGGGCTCACGATCGAGGAGACGCGGCTGGAGCCCCTGCTCGCGCTGCGCACGGCCGCCGGGGTGGCGATCGTCATCGGACCGGCACTGTGGCTGATCTCCCCTGCGTATGCCGCGTCCGCCGCCCTCGGCGCCTACTCCGCGGGTGGGGCCACCTTCCAGCGCACCTGGCGACCACGCAAGGTGATCGCGCTCGGCGCGGGCGCGGGTCTGGCGCTCAGCACCCTCGTGGGCTACCTGGCGGCGGGGCGACTCGTGACGTTCCTCCCGCTGCTGGCCGTATGGGCCTTTGCCGCGGGAATGGCGTGGGCCGTCGGATCGACCGCTGGGATCGTCGCGGCGACGACGGTCGGCAGCATGCTGGTGACCATCACCCTGCCCACGAGCGTCGGGCGAGCCCTGGAGCACGCCGGAGTCATCGCGCTCGGGGGTGTGGTGCAGGCCGTGCTGATCTTGCTGTTCCCGGTCCGCCGTTGGGGGGCGCATCGTGACGCGCTCGCCGACGCCCTGGCCGCCGTGGCGGACTACGCCCGCCGGCTGCGGCACGACCCGACCGCCCCGTTCGACCCGGAACCCTTGATGACGGCCCGGGACGCGGCCGCCGTGACGCCGTCACAGGCCCGCACCCGTCCCCCCGTCCTCCACGGCCCCCGGGGCCTAGCCGAGCGCATCCGGCCGGTCGTCGCCGCGCTCGCCGACCCGGACGTCGGCGCCCCGACGGAGGGACCCGGGCGGGACCGCGCGCGGGAGCTGCTCGGAGCGGCCGCCGACGTCCTGGACGCGGCCGCCCGTTCGATCCGCCTCGGCACTCCCGTCGGCGTGCCGCCCGGGAGCGCGGACGTCCTGCGCGTCGACGAGGAGCACGAGGTGCTGGAGGGGCCCGCCCGGCAGGCCGCCGAGCGGCTCGTGGAACTGCTCGGCGAGGCGTTGGAGATCGCCGGGAGCGGCTGCGCGCGCGAGAGGACGCCCATCCCGCCCGGCCCCGCCGGCGCCCGGTTCCTGGTGCGCCCGACCATGCTCCGGCTGGTCCCGGTCGTCGTCCGGGCGGTGCGCCGTGAACTCCGCCGGGACTCGCCCGTCTTCCGGCACGCCGTGCGCCTGGCGGCGGTGGCCACGCTCGGCTATCTGATCGCCGCCCGGCTCCCCCTGGGCCACGGCTACTGGGCGCCCATCGCCTCGGTGATGGTGATGCGGCCGGACTTCCACCGCACGTACGCGCGTGCGGTGGCCCGTCTCGCCGGGACCCTGGCGGGGGTCGGGCTCGCCACCGGGATGGTGCGGGCCCTGGGCCCGGACGCCCATGTGTTCGGCGCGCTGGCGGTGGTCTCGGCGGGGCTGTCGTACACGGTGATCCGTACCGGCTACGCCTACTCCCAGTGCTTCACCGCCGCGTACGTCGTCTTCCTGCTCGGCATGGGAGGCCAGGCATGGGAGCAGACGGTCCCGGAGCGGGTGGTGCTCACCCTGCTCGGCGGGGGCCTGGCGATGCTGGCCTACGTGGTGTTCCCCGCGTGGGAGACGCCCCGGCTGCCGGGCCGGCTCGCGGACTGGCTCGCCGCCAACGGCCGCTACGCGGCCGCGGTGCTCCGCAGCTACGCCGAACCGTCCCGGGAGCATCGCGCCGACATGCGCCGGGCCCTGCTGGCGAGCAGGGAGGCGCGTGCCGCCTGGCAGGAAGCCTACGACCAGGCGAGGCAGGAACCGGTCCGCCCCAGGGGTCTGACGATGCGCGAGGCACAGGATGCGCAGGAGGCCCTCAAGCGGTTCGGCCGGGCGGCGATGCTCATGGAGAGTCATGTCCCGCGGGCCGACAGCCGTTTCATCCCCGAGGCGGAGCGGTTCGCCGAGGCCCTTGAGGCGGACACCGCGCAGGCGGCAGACGCCGTGCGCGAGCACAGGAATCCGGACTGGGGGCACGTGGAGGAGGCGCTCCACGCGTGGGAGGGCGCCGCCGGGGACCGGAGCCCGGTGGTGCGGCGCGGGGCGGAACTGCAGAAGCGGGCCTTGCAGGACCTCGCGACGGCCGTGAGCCGCACGCCCCTGGAACGGGACGTCGGCTCCGCTCGCGAGGACCAGCGGGTGCGGGCGACCCTGGCTGCGGAAGGTGACGGATCGGGACCCGCGCACCGAGACGGGTGACGGTGCCGGCGACGGGGAGCGCCGCGCCTCCCGGAACGGGACATGGTCTCCCGGCCGCGTCGAGCACCGCCACACGTGCGCCGCTGTCGCCATCACGAGGACCAGACCCGCCCGAATCAGCAGTTCGATGCCCTCATCGTTTCGACGCATGAACTTCTCCGCCTCGGCCCGTCACGATGAGCACCTTGCGAATGCCGGCAATCAGGCCGACGAGGTGCGGACGTGCCCGCGCCCGCCGCGGCACAGCGCGTGGCGGGCGCGGTGATCATTCGTTCCGACGGCTCACTTCGCGACGGGGCCGAACTCCTCACGGCTGTCGACCGGCTTGCCGAACAGCTGCCACCGCTCGCCCTTGAACCGCATCAGCTGCATCGTCTCGATCGGGAAGGCGTCGTCGGGTCCGGTGGAGAGGGTGACCCCGGGCAGCAGCATGTCCACCTTGACGTCCTTGAGGTTGCGCACCGCGTCCCGCAGCCCCTCTCTCGTCGGGCACTTCATCGCGTCCAGGGCCTTGTGCAGGCTGGAGGCGACGGCCCAGCCGTAGGCGTTGAACTGGTTGGCCGGGTCGCTGCCGGGTGCGTACTTGTGCAGCGCCTCCTGGTACGTCTTCACCTCCGGGTCGTCGGCCCACTTCGGGTCGGCGGGGTCCTTGAAGTAGGTCGCCGAGACGACACCCTGCACGTTCTTGAACCCGACGGGCTTGAGCACGGCGGTGGACGACGCCACGTTGTTGACGATGTGCAGCGGGTTCCACCTGGTGTTCTTCGCGTCGGCGGCGAGGGCCTGGCTGCCGAACTTGGGCGTGGTGATGTCGAGCAGTACGTCCGCCTCGGAGCGGGCGAGGTTCGTCATCTGCGCCGAGACGGAGGGGTCGGTGACCTCGTAGCTCTCCGCGGCGACCACCTTGACGCCGCTGCCGGCCACCGCCTGCTTGAACCCGCCGAGCAGATCCTTGCCGAAGTCGTCGTTCTGGTAGAGGACCGCGACCTTGGCGTGGGGTCTGGCGTCCTTGAGGTACTTGGCGTACACCCGGGCCTCGGACACGTAGTTCGGCTGCCAGCCGATGGTCCAGGGGTGCTTGTCGTCCGTGCCCCAGACGGAGGCGCCCGTGGCGACGAAGGGCTGCGGCACCTTCTGCTGGTTGAGGTAGTCCCACACGGCCGCCGTGGACGGGGTGCCCAGGCTCTGGAACACGGCGAAGACCTTCTCCCGCTCGACGAGTCTGCGGGCCTCCTCGACCGCCTTGGGCGGCTGGTAGCCGTCGTCGCGGACGACGAACTCGACCTTGCGGCCCTCTATGCCGCCCTTGTCGTTGACGTGACCGAAGTAGGCGGCCACGCCCTTGCTGATCGTGCCGTACGCGGAGGCCGGTCCCGACAGCGGGTAGATCCCGCCCAGCTTGATGGTCTTGTCGGTGATGCCGGTGGTCTGCTGGCCCTTGCAGGCGCCGCCGGCGGCGGTGTCCTGGGCGTCCTGTCCTCGCCGGCTGCTGCAGGCGGACGCGGTGAGCAGAGCGGCTGTGGCGGCCGCGGCCACCCGCAGAGCGGTCGTCTTGCGCATGTGCTTCATTCCTTTTCCGTGCGGGGCGGTGCGCCCACGGGCTCGACATCGGCGACTGCGGGGTCCGCGGGCGCGGGGGTCGCGCAGGGCCCGGGTTGGACTCGGGGCTGCGGCTCCTCGTCGGCCGGGGACACATGTGAGGGGTTCGGCTCCCCTTCGGCTGCGGGTCCGGCACCGGGCGTGCGGTCGGCGGCGGTCGTGGCCGTGCGGGGCAGGCGACGGGTGACCGCGCCCAGGACACGGCCCGGCAGGCCGGCCAGTCCCGTCGGGGCCACGAACATCACGATGATGATCAGCAGACCGAACACCACTCCGGGTGCCGCCTCGCTCACGTCCTGGGACACGCTCGGCACGTACATCACGAACGCCCCGCCGAGCAGGGGCCCGTACAGCGAGCCGAGCCCCCCGACCACCAGGCCGGCCAGCAGCGTGATGGACAGCACGAAGCTGAAGGAGTCGGGCGAGACGAAGCCGATCACCCAGGTGTACACACACCCGGCGACACCCGCGAACATCGCGCTCCACGCGAAGGCCAGGGTCTTGTGCAGCGACAGCTGTACGCCCATCACCTCGGCGGCGGTCTCGTTGTCCCGCACGGCGAGCAGTGCCCGGCCGGCCCGGGACCGCATCAGGTTGCGGGCGAGCAGCAGGACCACCGCGGTGACGGCGAGGACGACGAAGTACGTCCACTGGTCCTCGGCCAGCCCGCTCCAGGCGGGCGGCTGCAGCTTGTCCACGGTCAGCCCCATGGAGCCGCCCGTCACCGGTTCGAGCCGCTTGAGCAGCGGCGGCAGGAACACCGCGAACGAGAGGGTGACCAGGGCCAGGTACAGCCCGCGCAGCCGCAGCGCGGGCACTCCGAACCCGAGGCCCAGCAGGAAGCATCCGGCGGCCGCGACCGGCAGCGTGGCCAGGTGGCCGGTGTCGTACCGGTCGAGCATGACCGCCGCCGTGTAGGCGCCCGCCGCGAAGAAGGCGCCGTGCCCGAGCGAGATCTGCCCGCCGAAGCCGACCAGCAGGTTCAGGCCGGACAGCGCCACGGCGTACACGAGCACCATGGTCAGCTGGAAGACCTGGAAGGGGGCGAAGTAGAACGGTGCGCCGACGGCGACGGCCGCGGCGAGCAGCAGGGTGAGCGCGGCCCGCAGGCGCCGGGCGCGGTCCGTGCCGAGTGGTGCGGCCATCGTGCTCATGCGCGCTCCACCGCCGCCCGTCCGAACAGGCCCTGGGGCCGCACCAGCAGCACCGCCAGGATGATCACCAGGGGGACGCCCACCTTCAGGTCGGCACCGATCACGTCCACGTACGCCCCGGTCAGCGTCTCGGCGACGCCCACGAACAGGCCGCCGACGACCGCGCCGACCGGGCTGTCGAAGCCGCCCAGGGTGGCCGCGGCGAACGCGTAGATCAGCACCCCGCCCATCATGTTGGGCTCCAGGAACAGCAGCGGCGCGACGAGCACGCCCGACACGGCGCCGACCGTCGCGGCCAGCCCCCAGCCGAGCATCAGCACTCGGCCCACGCGGATGCCCGACAGCCGTGCGGAGGCCGGATTGCAGGCGACCGCCCGCATCACCAGCCCGATGGAGGTGTGCTGGAACAGCAGGTACAGCAGGCCCATCACGACGGCCACCACGCCGATGATCCCGAGCGTCGACCAGTCGACGCGTACCCCCGCCAGGTCGAGCCCGCCGTCGGGGAAGGGCTGCGGGAAGTCCTTCACGGTGAACGACCAGATCAGGCCGGCCAGCGCGTTGACGAAGATGAACAGGCCGACCGTGACGATGACCACCGTCAGCTCGGGTGCGCCCTGCACGGGGCGGATGACGATCCGCTCCACCAGCATGCCGCCGGCGAAGGACACCAGGAGGGTGACCGGCAGCGCCAGCCAGAACGGCATCCCGGAGGCCACCAGTTGCCAGGCGACGTACGTGGAGAGCATGGCCAGCTCCCCTTGCGCGAAGTTGACGATCCCGGTGAAGCGGTGGATCAGGACCAGGGCCAGCGCCAGGCTGGCGTACACCGCCCCGGAGCCCAGCCCTTCCACCACTTGCTGGAGAAGATCGGTCACGGCGCTCACCCGCCCTTCCTGGTCAGGACGGAGACACCGAGGTACACCTCGGCGACCTGTCCGTCCTCGCGGATCCGCGCGGCCGGTCCGGACAGCACCAGGCGGCCGGCCTCCAGTACGTGCGCCCGGTGCGCGATGTCCAGCGCGAGCTGGGCGTTCTGTTCGACGACGACCACGGTGGTGTGTTCCTCCTCGTTGACGGCACGGACGATTTCGAACAGCTCGCGGGTGACCAGGGGCGCGAGTCCGAGGGACGGCTCGTCCAGGAGCAGCAGCGAGGGCCGCAGCATCAGCGCCCTGCCGATGGCGAGCATCTGCTGCTCCCCGCCGCTGAGGCTGCCGGCGGCCTGGCGGGACCGCTGGCGCAGCTTGGGGAAGTAGCCGTAGATCCGCTCCAGGTCGCCCGCCACGGCCGCGCGCTCGGCACGGCCCCGCCTGGGGCCGGAGCGCAGGTGGGCACCGATGCGCAGGTTCTCCTCGACGGTCAGGTCGTTGAAGGTGCCCCGGCCCTCGGGAACGTGCGCCACGCCGAGCCGGGCGGCCTGCTCGGGCGAGCGGCCCAGCAGCTCGGTGCCGTTCAGGGTGACCGAGCCGCGGCCGCGGACCATGCCGCACAGGGCGCGCAGCGTCGTGGTCTTGCCCGCGCCGTTGGGTCCGAGGATCGCGCACACCTCGCCTCGGGCGACGGCGAAGTCGAGGCCCTGCAGCACACGGGCCTGGCCGTACCCGGCGTGCAGGCCGGACACCTTGAGGAAGTCCGGCGCCGCACTCGGCGTGTCCGGCTCCGCACTCGCCGAGGTCTCGGTGCGCTCGGTGGTGGGCTCGCTCACGCGGCCACCCCCAGGTACGCCTCGACGACCGCCGGGTCGCGCTGGATCTCCTCCGGTGAGCCCTCGGCGATGGTGCGCCCGAAGTCCAGGCACACGATCTTGTCGCACAGGCCCATCACGAACCCCATGTGGTGTTCGACCACCACGAGCGTGAGGTCGAACTCCTGGCGCACCGAGCGGATCAGGTCCGCGAACCGGCCGACCTCGCCGTGGCTGAGTCCGTTCACGGGTTCGTCGAGCAGCAGCAGCCGCGGCCGTACCGCGAGCGCCCGGGCGAGTTCGACGCGTTTGAGCGTGCCGAACGGCAGTCCGGAGGCGGGGCGGTCGGCGACGTCCGCCAGGCCGAGCCGCCGTAGCAGGTCGTCCGCGTGGTCACCTAGTTCTCTCTCCTCCTGCCGGACGCGGGGCAGCCGGAGCGCCGCGGCGAGGTGTCCGGTGCGCCCCCGGCTGTGGGCGCCGACCATGACGTTCTCCCGGACCGTGAGCCGCGGGAACAGGCCGAGGTTCTGGAAGGTGCGTGCGATGCCGTGCCCGGCCACGGCGTGCGGGGGGAGGGCGAGCAGGTCCTCACCCTCGAACCGCACCGTTCCCGCAGCGGGGGCGCAGCGTCTGGTGAGGCAGTTGAACAAGGTGGTTTTTCCGGCTCCGTTCGGTCCGATGAGCCCTACGGCGGTGCCCGGCTCGACGGTGAATGCGACACCGTCCAGTGCCGTGATCCCGCCGAAACGCACGGTGATACCGTCGACCGCGAGCATGAGTGACGCCCCTTCCGACGTGCTGGGGGGTGGGCGAGCGTCACAGTAGGTGGGGGCGTTGCGAGCACACATTGGGTGCGGGCACCCAACTTCACGGTCGTCGCCTTGTGCGCCGCGCACAGGGGGCGGCAGATGTCTCACCCCGGGCCTGTTGACGGAGCACGAGGCGGACGGCGACGATCGGCGGCATGCCTCACGGTGCCGCCCTGAGCACTCCCCCACTCACCGAACCCCTCCGCCGGGAGCGGCGGCGGCTCCTGCACGCCGTCCACGACCGGGTCGAGGAGGTGGCGGAGACCGCCGTCGAGGTGATGCGCGCGGAGATCCCGTCGTACGCGTTGCAGGGCCAGCGGTTCTTCGACGACGTGCGGGACCAGGTGCTGGAGCACTACCGGATGCAGCTGGCGGCGCTGGCCGGCGACCGCGACATCGCCCCGGAGGACCTGGTCTTCAGCCGGGCGGCAGCCATGCGCAGGGCACGGGCGGGGTTCGCCCTGGAGGACTGGATCAGTGCCTTCCGGGTCGGCCGGCAGGTGCTGTGGGACGCGCTGCTGGGCTGCGCGGGCACGTCCGCCGAGGCCCAGCAGGCCGCGCTGTCCCTGGTCACCCCGCTGATGCGGTACGTCGACTACGCCAGCACCCATGCGGCGCAGGCCTACGTCGAGTACCAGCAGCACGTGGTGGCGGACGCGGACCGGGAGCGCCGGGATCTGCTGGACCAGCTCCTGTCCGGCGGGGCACCGACCCGCGGTCCGCTGTTCGCGGCGGCGCAGGCGTACGGCATCGGACCGCGCTCGCCGATGATGGCGGTCGTGGCGGTGTGCGTCGGTGACACCCGCACCGGGGACCTCACCTCGGCCGAGCACGGGTACGCCGCCAGCGCGTCGATCAGTGTCGCCGGGCCCTGGGCCGGCCGAACCCTGGTCGTCGTGCGCCACGACGAGGTGGTGGCCGTGCCCGTGGTCCGGGCCGGCATGAACGCGGAGGACATCTGCGCCCACTTCGAGGACGTGCAGCGGCGGCTCGCGCGCGACGGAACCATGCTCTCCATGGGCATCAGCACGATCGCCCGGGGCGCGTCCGAACTGCCGCGCGCCTACCAGGAGGCGCGGGCCGCCCTCGACCTGGTGCCCAACGGGGGCGGGGTGGCGGCACTGCCGCGGCTGTCCCCGTTCGACTACCTGGCCCTGCGCGCCGACGACCTCGCCCGCCAACTCGTCGATCCCCGGGTCCGGTTGCTGCTGGAGGAGGACCACCGGCGCGGCGACACCCTGGCCGACACCATACGGGCCTTCGCGGAGGCCGATCTCAATCTGCGGCTGGCCGCCGAACGGCTGCGGGTGCACCACAACACGGCGCACTACCGGCTGCGCCGGATCGAGGAACGCACCGGCCGCAATCCGCGCCGGATCGCCGACCTCCTGGAACTACTGGTCGCCCTCGCCATCCGCGACGGGGCCACAGAAGGCGGGGACAGCCAGTGAGCGGCATCGTGGAGTCGTCGGCCGGGACCGAGCCGGCGCGTCAACTGCCGGACGGTCAGGGCGGCGTGGGCCTGCCGGAGGTTAACGCCGCGCAGTACCCGACACTCAGGCGCGCGCTGCTGGACGCCGCGCTGGAGGTGTTCACCGAGCGCGGTTACACCGACGCCGGTCTCACCGAGATCGCGGCGCGCTCCGGCGTTGCGGTGGGCAGCCTCTTCCAGCACTACGGCGGTAAGCGCGGGCTCTATCTCGCCCTGTGGGAGGAGTTCCGGGAGGAGCAGGAGCGCAGGACCGCGGCCACGCTGGCCGCCGAGCGCGGCCGCGGTGTGGCCGACCCCGTCGCCCTCTTCGTAACGGGGGCCAGGGCGTACCTGGAGGGTTCCTGGGACAACCGGCGGCTCGGCAGACTTCTCGCGGAGGACGACTCCCCGGCGGGGTTCGACGCGCTGCGCCGCCAGTGGGACCGCGCCTGGGTACGGCGCAACGCCCGGCTCCTGGAGGTCGACGAGCGGCAGCGCGCCGGCCGGGTCCGGGTGAGCGTGCTGACCACCGTCATCGGAGGGGCGGCGCGCGAGCTGGGCGACTGCGGCGACGAGGCGGAGGCCAGGGAGATCGTGGACGAGGTGTGCGGCATCCTCATCCATCTGACGACACCGGCTTCCAGCTCACTCACGCCCTAGGTGTCGACACCCGTCCCCGGAACCCGACGCGTCCGGTTCCGGTTCGTCGTCATGGCCGACACCCGTGGCGGACACGTCACTTCGGTCCCGTCCGCGGTGCCGTCTCCATCCGGTCATTCCCCGTCCGGCCGGTGGACACGGAATTCCCTGAAGGGAACGTTCGCTACAGGGCGCGCACGGTTCACGGGCCACCGCAATCCCCCTGCTCCGGCCCGCCGCGCCCGCAGCCGCCCGGCCCGCGGAGTTCACGGTGGACACCGTGTCCGACGGGGTCGACGCCGCCCCGTCGGACGACCGGTGCCGCACCCCCTCGGACGACCGGTGCCGCACCGCGTGGGGCGCGTGCAGCCCGCGCGCCGCGGTGATGGCCGCCAGCGACCGGCCGGGCAGCACCATCTCGACCACGGGCGACCTGAACCTCCAGGCGCCCACCACGATCCGCGCCTTCCGCCTGCAGGCGGACCCCCGGTGCTCCGCCGGCTCCACCGCCGGCTCGCCCTGACGGCTCCGACAGCCGCAGCACGTGCACGGCAGGCTCCCGCTCCGACGGCGGTGCGGCCCGTGGGAGCCAGTACGCTCGTGTCAGTTGGCCGCCGCCGCGTCGCGGTGCTGCCGCAGTTCCTGCTTGGCGATGGCCCGCTTGTGGACCTCGTCGGGACCGTCCGCCAGCCGCAGCGTCCGCAGCTGCGCGTACATCATCGCCAGCGGGAAGTCCTCGGTCACACCGGCAGCTCCGTGCACCTGGATCGCACGGTCGACGATCTTCAGCGCGATGTTGGGGGCGGCCACCTTGATGGCCGCGATCTCGGTGCGTGCCTCCTTGTTCCCGACCGTGTCCATCAGGTACGCGGCCTTGAGCGTGAGCAGGCGGATCATCTCGATGTCGATGCGCGCTTCCGCGATCCAGTCCTGGATGTTGGAGCGTTCGGCGACCGGACTGCCGAAGGTCACCCGGGCCTGCGCGCGCCGGCACATCAGCTCCAGTGCCCGTTCGGCCGCGCCGATGGCCCGCATGCAGTGGTGGATGCGGCCGGGACCGAGCCGGGCCTGGCTGATCGCGAAGCCCTCCCCCTCACCCTTGAGGAGGTCCTTGGCCGGCACCCGTACGTCCTTGAAGTCGATCTCGGCATGTCCCTCGCGGTCCTGGTAGCCGAACACCGGCAGGCCGCGCAGCACCGTGATCCCGGGGGCGTCGATCGGGACGACCATCATCGACTGCTGCCGGTGCGGAGCGGCGGTGGGGTCGGTCTTGCCCATGACGATGAGCACCTTGCAGTTGCGGTGCAGGGCGTTGGACGCGAACCACTTGCGGCCGTTGAGCACGTACTCGTCGCCGTCACGTTCCATCCGCAGCTCGATGTTGGTGGCGTCGGAGCTGGCGACCCGCGGCTCGGTCATCGCGAACGCCGAGGCCATCGTCCCGTCGAGCAGGGGCTTGAGGTACTTCTCCTTGTGCTCGTCGCTGCCGAACAGCGTGAGCACCTCCATGTTGCCGGTGTCGGGAGCATTGCAGTTGCACGCCTCAGAGGCGATGTGACTGCGCCCCATGATCTCCGCCAGCGGCGCGTACTCGAGGTTCGTCAGCCCGGGGCCCCACTCCGGGTGCGGGTGGAACAGGTTCCACAGTCCGCGCCTGCGTGCTTCCGCCTTGAGTTCCTCGATGACCGGCGGGTGGAAGTGCGGGTCGCCGGACGCCCGCATCTGCTCGTGGTACACCGCCTCGGCGGGATAGACGTGCGCGTCCATGAACTCCAGCAGATCGGCCTGGTACTTCCTGGCGCGGTCCGACATCTCGAACAGGGACATCTCAACTCCTGACGGGTAGGGAGGGAAGGTCAGCGGCATGTCGCGCGGGCGTGCCGGTCATGCCCGTGGGAGGAGGGAGCTCCGGAGGCGCCGCATCCCGCGCAGCCACCAGTCGTGGTCCGAGCCCTGCTGCCGGTGCATCTCCAGTACGGCTCGGTGCGGCAGGATCAGGAAGCGCTCGTCCTCCATCGCGGCCGGGACGGAGTCGGCGGCTTCGGCCGGTTCCAGGACGTCTCCCGCGGACGTGACGGCCCGTGTGGCGGCTCGGCCCGGTGGGTCCCCGGACTCCTCCCCGGCGGACAGCATGCCGGTGTTCACGAGGCCGTCCTGACGACATACCCCGCACCGCGTTCGACCCACATCGGCCCCAGCAGCCGTGCCGCACGGACGCGGGCGCGCGGGTCGACGTCGAGCGCGAGGTCCCAGTCCTGCTCGCTCGCGTCGAGACCGAGCGCGTTTCCTGCGACGTTCACGGCGGACCTCTCCGTCGGCGGTGTGGGGTGCGTCCGACCTGTATAGTTGAATCCGACGTCAGGTTCAATAGCTGGCCTCGGGACCCACACGAAAAAGGCCGCCCACCCCCTGGAGGGTGAGCGGCCGTGAGGCAGACGGATCAGCGGTGGCCGGGGAACCGCAGGGCGTTCGCCCAGAGCCGGGTGACCGTGGAGACGAGCTCCTCGAAGTCCACCGCCTCCTTCTGCGGTTCGGCGAGCACGAAGGCGTTGTAGGCCATGACGCTGACCATGCCGGACAGCGCACGGGAGGCCATCATCGGATCGACCTCACGGTCCGCGACCCCCCGCGTCTGCAGGTCGGCGATGCCGCGGGCGTTGCGGCGGATGAACACGTCGCCGCGCCGGCTGCGGAACTCACGGAACTCCGGCTCCACCTGTGCGACCTGCTCCAGCAGGGCCATCAGCTTCGCGTTCCGCTTGTACGCCTCCAGATACGCGCGATTGCTCGCCTCAAGCACCGCATAGGGGTCGTCGGTGTCCTGCACCCGGGGCATGCCGGGGTGCAACATGTCCTCCTGCGCCTCCAGCAGGACGGCGGCCAGCACCTCTTCCTTGTTGGCGAAGTAGGTGTAGAAGGATCCCGCCGCGCACTGCGCCTCTTTGGTGATGTCGGTGAGGCGGGCGTCGAGGTAGCCGTCCCGTTCGAACACCTTCCGGGCCGCCTTGACCAGTGCGGCCCGGGTCCGCGCTCCGCGCTGCGTCGTGGGCGGCTCACGCAGGCACGAGTGGGGCGCCACGGGCGGTGCGGTCTCGCCGTCGATCTCCTCGGGCACGGTGGTGTCCATTCCGGAGACTGTACTTGAATCCGACGCCATGGTCATGAACCCGCACGAGGGTCCAGCAGCGCCGCCGGGTCGAACCGGGCCGGCAACGGTCAGCGTCGCCATCATGACCGCCGCCTGCCCGAACACATGGAACAGCGGCAGCCCGGTGCCGGTACGGTCGGTGCTCGTGGCGCGGCCGCACGGGGCGCCGATCTCCCCGGCGGTCCCGGTCGATCACGTCGGCAGGGCCGGCCTCGCCGAGCGACGCGCCCGGGTGCAGCGTCCGGAAGGGCACGCCGAGCGACGCGGCCGCCTCGGCGACGGCGGGGCCGAGAGCGTGCCAGGCCACCGCCAGTGAGCAGCCGGCGTCGCCGAGAACGCAGGCGACCTCGGCCCGGGTGGCCATCGTGTTGACCTGCACCACGACGCAGCCCGCGGCCTGGATGCCGAGGTAGGCGACCACGAACTCGGGCACCGACGGCACCGCGAGCAGCACCCTGTCCCCCGGGGACAGGCCTGCGGCGGCCAGGGCGCCGGCGTACCGCGTGCTCCCGTCGTACAGCCGGCGGTAGGTCCATCGCCCCCCGGCGCCGCGCAGCGCGACGTCGTCGGGGGCGGCGGCCGCGTGCCGGCACACCGGGTCGAGGACGTTGGTCATGGGCGGTGCCCTCCGGGAGGTGCACGGGTGACGGTGTGAGCCCGTCGATCGGTCAGGCGGTGATCCCGAAGCGGTCGGCGAGTTGGCGGCGGGTGTCGGCGGCGCTGGTGTGCAGGACACCCTCGATCCCGATCCGTGCCGCTCCGTCGAGGTTCTGCCGCAGGTCGTCGATCATGACCGTCTCCTCGGGGGCGACGCCGAGGCGTTCACACGCGATCGCGTAGATACGCCGGGAGGGCTTGCGGATCCCGACCTCGGAGGAGATGACGACCGCGTCGGCGACAGCGGCGAGGTCGACGCCGTCGTAGGTTCCGGTGCCGAAGGAATTGGACACGAGGGCGACGGGACGGCCGGCGGCGCGGAGATCACCGAGGAGCGCCAGCATGTCCTGGTCGATCGACATTCCCGCCTGCATCCGGGCCGTGAGCCCCTCGGCCGGCACATCGACGCCGTGCGCACCCAGACGTGCGGCGAACCCCCGCTCGAAGGCATGGGCGTCGATACGGCCGCACTCGTGGTCGGCCAGGAGCCTGCGTGACGGCTCGTCCCGCGCGAGGAGGTCCAGCGGCAGGCGCGGGTCGCCGCCGAGCGAGGCGCCGAAGTCGGTGAAGGCCCGCAGCACGCTGGAGGTGATGACACCGCCGAAGTCCACCAGGACCGCGGTTCGGTCCTTCCCCTTCTCCATCTCCATCTCCATCTCCATCTCCATCAGGCGACCTCGAACAGTCCGGCCGCGCCCATGCCGCCGCCGACGCACATAGAGACGACCACGTAGCGGACGCCCCTGCGCCTGCCCTCGACGAGAGCGTGTCCCACGAGCCGGGCACCGGTCATTCCGTAGGGGTGACCTACCGAGATCGCGCCGCCGTCGACGTTGAACCGCTCCGGGTCGATCTGCAGTTCGTCGCGGCAGTACAGCGCCTGGGAGGCGAACGCCTCGTTGAGTTCCCACAGGCCGATGTCGTCGATGGTGAGGTTGTGCTGCTTCAGCAGCTTCGGAATGGCGAACACCGGACCGATGCCCATCTCGTCCGGTCCGCACCCGGCGACGGCCATGCCCCGGTAGACACCCAGCGGCTCCAGTCCCCGGCGCTCGGCCTCCCTCGACTCCATCAGCACCGAGGCCGAAGCACCGTCCGACAACTGCGAGGAGTTGCCCGCCGTCACGCTGGAGTGCGCGCTCACCTGGCCGCCGGGCAGCACCGGCGTCAACCCGGCCAGGCCCTCGAACGTGGTCGACGCACGGTTACCCTCGTCCCGGGTCAGGGTGACCTCCTCGTCCCGCACCTCTCCGGACTGCTTGTCGAGCACCTTCTTGACGCTGGTCAGCGGAACGATCTCCTGGTCGAACCGCCCGGCGTCCTGCGCCGCCGCGGTGCGCTGCTGTGACAGCAGCGCGAACTCGTCCTGGCGTTCCCGGCTCACGCCGTAGCGTTCGGCGACGATCTCGGCCGTGTGCAGCATCGGCAGGTAGATGTCCGGCCTGTGCTCGGCCAGCCAGGGGTCCGCCGCGCGGTGGCTGTTCATGTGGTCGTTCTGCACCAGGGAGATCGACTCGACCCCGCCGCCGACCGCGATCTGCATGCCGTCCGCGACGATCTGCTTGGCGGCCGTCGCGACGGCCATCAGGCCCGACGAGCACTGCCGGTCGATCGTCATCCCCGGCACGGTGTCCGGAAGCCCGGCACGCAGAGCGGCCTGACGGGCGACGTTGAAACCGGAGGATCCCTGCTGGACGGCGCAGCCGAGGACCACGTCCTCGACCTCACCACCTTCGAGCCCGGCGCGCTGTACCGCGTGCGACAGCGCGTGCGCGGCGAGTTCCTGCGCCTGGGTGTCGTTGAACGCGCCGCGATACGCCTTGCCGATCGGCGTCCGCGCCGTCGAAACGATGACTGCTTCCCTCATGTCGCCTCACTGCTTCCTGTGGGACCGGTGCGTCCGGGGGTTCGGGGCCGGCTCGGTCGTTATAGTTGAATCCGGCTTCAAGTTCAACCAGTGCGGCCGACTCGGAGACACCTTTCACCCTTGTCGGCACGCCCCTTCCCAAGAGGGTACCGACCAGTCGGTATCGGAGGTGGACGATCGTTGACGGGACGGTCGGCGACCACTCCGGCAGCGTCCGCGCTGAGGGATGCCGCCGCGCGGTCGGTCCGGCGGGACACCGAGGCAGGTCAGGAACGGGGGGCGGGGTCGCTGTCCGAGTCGATGGGGAAGAGCTGGTCCAGGCCGACGATGCGCAGCATGCGCAAGATCGGGGCGGGTACGGCAGTGAGCGCGATGTCCGCCCGGGCGGCCTGCGCGTGGTTGTAGGCGGCGATCAGGGCGGTGACGCCGCTGGAGTCGCAGAGAGTCATACCGCCGAGGTCCAGGACGAGGCGCTGGCCCGGTCGCAGGGTGATGGTCGGGACCAGTTCGCGCAGTTCGTCGGCGCTGCCGTAGTCGAGCTCGCCGAGCACCTCCAGAACGGGACCGGCGGCGGCGTCTCGGAGGGTGGTCTTGAGAGGGCTCATCAGCTGCTTCTGGTCTGTGGGGTGGCGGGGGCGGTGACGCCGAGGGCGAGCAGGGCGGTGTCGTCGTCGAGCCCGTCGCCGAAGCCGTGCAGCAGACCGGTCAGTGCCCGGATGACGGCCTGCGGGGAGTGACCGGCGTGGTCGGCGGCGAAGGCGAGCAGGGCCTCGTCCCCGTACCGGCTGGTGCGGTCCTCGCCGGTACGGGCTTCGGTGATGCCGTCGGTGTAGAGCAGGAGCACGTCGCCGGGGCCGAGCACGGTCGTGGCGGCGGTGAAGCGCGCGGAGGGCAGGATGCCGACGAGCAGCCCACCGGGGGTCGGCAGGAAATGGGCCGTGCCGTCGGCACGCGCGATGATGACCGGGGGGTGGCCGCCCGAGGCCAGGTGGACGGTGACCTTCCCGGTACCGGGGTCGGGCTCCAGGGTGCCGAAGACCGCGGTGCAGTACCGCGGGTCACCGCTGCCGGCGGTGTACCGCTCGTGGAGCACCTTGTTGAGGGTGGTCAGGGCGGAGACGGGGTCGGGTTCGTGCAGGGCGGCGGCGCGCAGGGTGTAGCGCGTCAGTGAGGTGACCGCCGCCGCCTGCGGTCCCTTGCCGCACACGTCGCCGAGGAAGAAGCCGAAGCGATTGCCGTCGACGGGGAAGACGTCGTAGAAGTCGCCGCCGAGCCGTTCGGGATGGGCGGTGTGGTAGTAGGCGGCCGTCTCCATCCCGGGTACCGCCGGCAGGATGTCGGGCAGCAGTGACTGCTGGAGCACGGCGAGGGCGTCCTGCAGCCGGTCCCGGTGGGCCTCCGCCTGCTCGCGCGCTTCTTCGGCCGCCTTCCGGCTGCGCAGGAGTTCCTGTTCGTAGGCGCGGCGGTCCCGAGCGTCGAAGACGGTGGTGCGGATCAGCAGGGGTTCGCCGGCACCGCCGTGCTTGACCACGGAGGACACGAGCGCCGGCAGCCGGCCGCCGCCTGTCTGTTTGATCTCCAGGGCGATGCCGCCGACCTCGCCCTGCATCCGCAGCAGCGGCGCGAAGTGCGTCTCGTGGTACAGCTTGCCGCCGACGGTCAGCAGGTCGGTGAACCGCATGCGGCCCACCACCGCTTCCCGGGTCAGGCCGAGCCAGTCCAGCAGCGTGGTGTTGATCTTGGCGATGGTGCCGTCCATCAGCGTGGACAGGTATCCGCACGGTGCGCTCTCGTACAGGTCCTCGGCGCTGTCCTCCAGCAGCGCGGCGAATGCCGCGCTGCTGGAGGCCTTGGCGTCGTCGGCCCTGTAGGGGTCGTGATGCTGCCCGGTGCGGCACATCACCGCAATTCCGCCAGGAAGCTCCGTATGGCTTCATTGGTGGCGTCGGGGGCGGACAGATGCGGGCAGTGGCCGGTCGCGTCCAGTGTGACCAGCGTGGAGCCGGGGATCGCTGCGTGGACGAAAGCACCCACTTCCCGGGGGGCGATCACGTCCTGGGTGCATTCCAGCACCAGCGTCGGGGCGCGCACGCCCTTCAGGTCGTCCCGCGAATCCGACAGGAACGTGGTCCGGGCGAAGACGCGCGCCATGTCCGGGTCGGTGGCGCAGAAGCTGTTCTTCAGCTCCTCGCCGAGCTCGGGCCGGTCCGCGTTCCCCATGATCACCGGTGCCATCACCGCCGACCAGCCCAGATAGTTCGACTCCAGCGACACCAGCAGCTCGTCGATGTCGTCGGCGCTGAAGCCGCCACGGTAGCCGTCGTCATCGATGTACCGAGGAGACGGAGCCACCATGACATGCGCCCCGACTCGCTCCGGAGCCAGGTCAGCCGCGAGTACGCCGATCATCGCGCTGACCGAATGTCCCACGAACACGGCATCGCGCAGATCGAGCGCCTCGCACACCTCGACCACGTCCTGGGCGTAACCGGTCAGAGAGGCGTATCGGACCTCCGAGAAGGCGGCCGGATCCGAGCGGCCCGAGCCGACGTAGTCGAACAGCACGACCCGGTAGTCATCGACCAGCGCAGGCAGTGTCAGCCGCCACATGTTCTGATCGCAGCCGAACCCGTGAGCCAGCACCACCGGCCGCCCCTGGGGGTTGCCGGTGACGGTGACGTTGTTCCTGCGAACGATATCCATGTGCGACAGCCTCTCAGACCCCGTCCGGTAACCCGATTCGCCCGCAAGGGCTCCACATGTCGGCTGACTCCTTCACACCGCGGTGCGCGGTGCTGACCTCGCTGCCGCCGGACGGCGTCGGGTTCAACGGTGGGCGAGCCGGCTCCAGCGCCTGGGCTACGGCACCGGTGAAGTCCCGCAGGGCGCGGGACGGCTCGAACCAGTCGGTTGCCCCTGATCAGCCCGATCATGCCGGCCTGGACGATGTCCCCCGTCTCCTCCGGCCCGCGGCTGCGGAACCGGCCGGCCGCGTAGCGGCCCAGCGGACCTCCGCCGCTCGCACGCCCGGCCCCTCGCGGATGAGCTCCAGGCGGATCAGCTGCGAAGTCACGGGTCGACGCTGAGTTCGGCCCAGACCGTCTTGCCGGGGTGGCGGGGAGTGACGCCCCAGCGTTGGGCGAGTCTTTCGAGGAGTTGCATGCCGAAGCCGCCCGGCTCGGTGTTCTGGGTGGCACGCACGCGCGGCCAGCGGTCACTGTGATCGCTGACCGCGATGCGCAGCAGGCGACCGTTCCAGGTGAGTCGGACAAGGGGTGGGCCGTCGCCGTGGCGGATGGCGTTCGTGATCAGTTCCGAGACGAGCAGTTCGGCCGTCTGGAACATCCGGTTTCGGCGGAGCGGTCCGCCGAAGCCTTCCACACAGTCGCGGACCCAGTGCCGGGCCGCCGCGATGCTCGCCGTGACCGCGGGGAAACGCGACTCACAGTTCGGGATGGTCGGTTCGCCGTTCACGAGGTTCCTCCAGCAGGGTGGCACTGGCCGCCTCCGACCGGCCCGGTGCGCAGACGGTGAAGGCCGTCTGTCGGGTTACCCCTGCCTGCCCGGTGAACCATCCGCGTCTCTCGGATAACCGGCGGATCCTGTGAAGGGTTGCCTGCGTGAAGGGCCGCCTGCCGGGAGAGCGACGGGACTGGTAGTGGAACACCTGAGGGTGCTGGCAGAATCGGATTCCGTCACAGGAATCGAGGCCCGGCCGGTCGCGCTGCTGCCGTGGCCTGAGGGCGAGGGAGCGGGCATGGAACAGGTTTCGGATGTGGAGATTCCACTGGACCGTGATGTGTTCCTGCGGACTCTGGTGCGTGAGCTGGCCACGTCGTTGGAGTCGGTGATCGGTCTTGAGGAGGCGTCCGGCTACGTCAGCCTGGTGGGGCAGGCCGTCGGCACACAGATCGACGAGATGTACCTCAAGGGGCTGGGAACCGACCGGCTCACCAGTGCGCAGGTCGCCGAGGCACTGGTGGATCTCAAGCGCCGCATCAAGGGTGACTTCTACGTCATCGAGCACGACGAGAAGAAGATCGTGCTGGGCAATCGGGCGTGCCCCTTCGCCGAGAAGGTGGTGGGCCGGGAGTCGATGTGCATGATGACGTCCAACGTCTTCGGCACCATCGCCGCCCGCAATCTGGGGTATGCGCGGGTGGAACTGGAGGAGACCATCGCGCGCGGCGACGCGGGCTGCCGCGTGGTGGTGCACCTGGTCCCCGACGTGGACATCGAGACGCTGGGGGGCCGCGAGTACTTCGGCGACCCGGCTGTGGCCCCATGACCCTTGGCCTCTTCCGGGCCATCACCAGACCGCTGCCGCATGCAGTGCTGCTGTGCCAGGCAGACGGCCGCGTGCTGGCTGCCAACCCGGCCGCCGTCCGCTGTGACGACCGGCTGCGCCCGGGCACCAGCGTGTTCGATCTACGGCCCGACGACACACCGTGGCTGCGCCGGCAGCTGGCCGTATGGCTGAGCAGCGGCAGCCCCGTGCCCGGCGCGCTGGTCATCAAGGACGCTGACGGCCGCATGCGGCGGTTCCGCTGCCACGGGGCGCGCGCCACGTGGTGGGACGGCCCGCAGCCGGCCCTGCAACTGCATCTCGTCGAGGCCGGGACCTCCGACCAGTTCGTCGCGCTCAGCCAGCAGGTCGAAGCGCTGAACCGGGAGGTCGCCTTCCGTCGGGCCACCGAAGTGGACCGGGCGCGATTGCTGGCCGCTGAACAGGCCGCCCGCGCCCAGTTGCAGCACCTGTACGACCTGACCGCCGCCCTGGCCGGAGCGATCACCCTCGCGGAGGTCTCCCACGTCGTCAGCGACGTGGCGCCGGCCGCCCTCGGGGCCATCGCAGCGGAGCTCTACCTGCACTCGGCGCGGCTGGTGCCGCCCCTGCAGCCAGGGGACAACGGCCTTCCGGCCGACGCGGGGGGCTGGACCGACCTGGACCGGCCGTCCTCCTCGGACCGCTCGCTTCCCGGCGAAGCCGCGGACGCTGTACCCATCGCCCTGTCGCTGGAGGCCGACGGTGTTCACCTCGGCATGCTGATCGTGTACGGCTCGGACAGTTCCACCGCTCCCGAGCATGTGACGGCGGTGGCCCAGCAGATCGCCCAGGCGCTGCGGCGGGCGGGGCTGCACGAGCACGAGCACCGGGTCGCCGAGCGCCTGCAGCTCAGCCTGCTGCCGCAGCTGCCCCGTCTGCCCGGCCTGGAGACGGCCACCTGCTACGCGCCGGGGAGTGACCTGCTCTCGGTGGGCGGCGACTGGTACGACGTCTACGAAGTGGACGCCGATCACATCGGCCTGAGCATCGGTGACGTCGCCGGCCACGGACTGCACGAGGCGACCGTCATGGCCCAGATCACCGCCGCCCTGCGCAACATCGTGCCGCGCTGCGGCACCGACCCCGCCGCCGTCCTGGACGAGCTGAACACCTTCCTGGGCCGCTACCATCCGAATGGCATGGCCACCGCCTGTTACCTGGTCTTCGAACACCGGACACGCACCCTGACCTACGCCAGGGCCGGGCATCCGCCGCCGCTGCTCATCCACGCCGACGGCGCCAGCGCCTACCTCGACGACGCCGCCTCGCCCCCTCTCGGACCCGTCCGGAACGTCCGCTACCGACAGGCCGACGTCACCGTGACCGAGGACGACACCGTGCTGCTGTACACCGACGGACTGATCGAGCGCCGTCGCGAAGACCTCGCCGTAGGAATGGAACGGCTGACCGCGTTCGCCCACACCACCAGCGGCCTGGACATCGCCGAACTGTGCGACCGGTTCCTGCACCACCAGCCCGAGGCGGCGTTCCCCGACGACCGGGCCCTGCTCGCCGTCCGCTTCCCTCGGCCGACCTGACCGGCCCTCCACCCGGCACGGCGGGCCGTACCGGCACCGCGGACGACCAGTTGGCGCAGTCGACACTCCCGGGCTGGGACCAGGGCCCGGGCGGAAGCGATCAGGGCACCGCGCACGGCGGCAACCGGGGCGCCGGCCAGGACGGAGGCGCGCAGGGCGCGCGTCTCGGCCGGCTCGTCCGGTGACCGGGTCGCGAGGCGGTCGGCGAGGGCCTCGGCGCTGCCGTCCTCGAAACCGGCGAGCACGCCGCCGCGCCGCACGCCGGTGGACATGGCGCGGGGCGGCACGCCGACGAAGCGGCGGCGTACGGCGCTCGTCCTGACCGCCCTTCTCGCCCCGGCCACCCTCGCTGGTACGGCGGAACCGCTGGTCCGGCACCGGATCTCTCCGCGGTGCGGTCCCCCGGCGGCCTCGGGTGTGGGCGTGCTGATCAGATTGAGGTCTTCGACTGAGGCCTGCCGCCCTCGGCGCGCAGTTGCTCGTTGATGCGCTGCGCCTCTTCGAGCTGGTCTTCGAGGATGACGATGCGGCAGGCGGCCTCTATGGCGGTGCCCTGGTCGACGAGTTCGCGGGCGCGGGCGGCGATGCGCAGCTGGTACCGGGAGTAGCGGCGATGGCCGCCGTCGGAGCGCAGCGGGGTGATCAGGCGGTGTTCGCCGAGGGCGCGGAGGAAGGCGGGGGTGGTGCCGAGCATCTCGGCGGCCCGGCCCATGGTGTAGGCGGGGTAGTCGTCATCGTCGAGAGGGCCGACGGGACGGGAGCCGGCAGGCGGCATAGACCTCTTCTTTCGGGGACGCGTCGGGGGGCCCGAGTGCCAGTACCGGCACCCGGGCCCCGAGCTTTCAACACCATCTACCGGCGCGTTGCGCCGACCTTCTTTTCCGCAGGTGCCGCCTGGGAGGGCGGGGCTGCGGGGATCGCGAATGCGTGACCGGGGACCACCTTCCAATCCGGGGCCTTGCGGTACCCGGGCGGACTGCTCCTCGCCCGGGCGATCCTGATGGCGTTCTGCTCCTTACCTTTCGATTGCGATACCGCGGGTGCTGCTCACAGCCCCGCTGGGGCTGTGTCCTTCTCGTCTACCTGCACAGCAGTTCGTCCCTGCTGTGCCCACTTTGACTTCTGGGTACGGAGACAACGCTAGCCCTGGGACGATGGAATGTCTACTGTCACCGGGATAGTTTTTCTCCGGTTACTGGCGCCCACTCGAATGGCGGTCCCCGCTCCCCCTGCAGCAGGCCTCCGCCCACCAGGCACAACTGCCGTGCTCTGCGAACCGGCACACCGCGTCACTCCGGAGGAATGCGGAACTCGAACTCGGGACGGTCCCACGGCACGGCGGGCGGGTTCGCGCGGGCGGTCCCGGTCCGTATCGCGCCGACGCGGTGATAGAAGTCCTCGGCGGGAAGGTGCGACACGACCCTGACGCGGTCGAGCCCGGCGGCACGGGCCTCGGACTGCATGTGCGCGACGAGCAGTCGTCCGATACCCCGCCCCTGCGCCTCGTCGGCGACGAACAGCAGGTCGAGCTCCGGCGGAACGAGGACGAGCGAGTAGAACCCGAGGACCCGGTCTCCGTGCTCGTCGGCGCCGACGGCCACGAAGGCGCGGTGGGCCTCGATGTAATCAGGGCCGACCCGGTAGCCCGCGACCGCGGACGCGTACTTGCCTTCGTAGGCGCCTGAGCCACGCACGAGCCGTGTGAGCCGTTTGGCATCCCGCGCGACGGCCCTCCGTATGGTGATCGGCTGACTGGTCGGGGAAGTGCGTGAACCCATCGGGAGAGTATTTCGCACCGGGGTGTGCCCTCGTGCGGAGGGGTCGGCTGCCCGTCCGGCCGACCTCCTGGAGGCAGAGAGCCGTCGGTCATGCGGTACCCGGAGCTGCCATGGTTGGTGGGGCGGGCAGCCGCAGGTCCTGGGCTTCGGCCACGACGCGGGACCCCTCCGGCGGCGATCAGGGCGGTTCGGGCCCGGGGAGCGGGCCGCGAGCGTTCGGGCCGGCCACCGCGAGAGGCGGCGGCGTCTTCGTGAGTCACGCCGGCGTCGCACCGGGCCGTCGGGTACCTCCCGGCCACCGTGCAACGTCGGCGGCCGGAGGTCCTGGCCGGGAATGCCGGTGCGGCGGCGCCACCGATCCGCGCCAGCCGTGGTCGGGCCCTCACGCAGGCGAGACCGCCGGCTGCGCCTCGCCCGCAACGCGCACATGGTCATGCGCACGTTGCGGGCCACGGCACCGGGCGCGCGAGTGGACAGCGCGCGGAGTGCCGACAAGGCGGCCGGACCGCGGGACTGATCGACTCAGCCGCCGCTCTTACGCCTGAACGACCGCTGGCTCGCAGCCGGGCCGTGCGCCGCACGCACCTTGGACGCATCCGGGTTGGCGGCGGCATCGGCCGCGTCCGCCTGCGCACCGCGCTTGCGCGCCAGGGCTTCACGGAACTTGCGCTTGAGGTCGTAGTTGCCGTCGCTGTCCGGCGACACAGAGGACGTCTCGGCGGCAGCCGGCTCCGAACCTTCCGTGGTTGCGGGCTCTTCAGTCATGGTGACCTCCTGGGTTCGGGGTGGGGCAGCACAGCTTGTCATGCCGGGCCAGGTGCGGGACGCCGGCAACGGCTCTCAGCCGTTGCGGCGTACGAGGGCGGCCTTGCGGGCCTCGGCGAGCTTGCGTGCCTCGCCGGCCTTGCGGGACTTGCCGCCGGCACCGCGGGAGGTGTCCTTGCTGGTGCCGAGGCCGCGGAAGGGAGCATTGATGTTCTTGGGCCGGGGGACGGCGGGCGCGCCGTCGAGCGGGGTGCCGGAGGGAGCCTTGGCGCCGGTGATCCGGCTCAGTTCCGCCTCGCCCGAGCGCACCTTGGTGACGGTCGGCTCGATGCCGGCCCCGGCCATCATGCGGGTCGTCTCGCGGCGCTGGCCGGCCAGCACGAGCGTGACCACGCTGCCGGACTCACCGGCGCGGGCGGTGCGGCCGGCCCGGTGCACGTAGTCCTTGGGGTCGGTGGGCGGGTCGACGTTGACGACGAGATCGAGGTCGTCGACGTGGAGGCCACGGGCCGCCACGTTGGTCGCCACCAGAACCGTGATCTGACCGTTCCTGAACTGCGCCAGGGTCCGCGTGCGCTGTGGCTGGGACTTGCCGCTGTGCAGGGCCCCGGCGTGCACCCCGCTGGCCCGCAGATGGCGGGTGAGCTGGTCGACGGCGTGCTTGGTGTCGAGGAACAGCAGTACGCGGCCGTCGCGGGCGGCGATCTCCGTGGTGACGGCGTAGCGGTCAGGGCCGTGGACGACCAGTACGTGGTGCTCCATCGTCGAGACCGTGCCCGCGGACGGGTCGACGGAGTGGACGACGGGGTCGTGGAGGTAGCGGCGGACCAGCTGATCGACGTCGCGATCCAGGGTGGCCGAGAACAGCATCCGCTGACCGTCGGGGTGTACCTGGTCGAGCACGTCGACGACCTGCGGCAGGAATCCCAAGTCGCACATCTGGTCGGCCTCGTCCAC
Source organism: Streptomyces sp. NRRL S-1022 (assembly GCF_000720135.1). Lineage (GTDB taxonomy): Bacteria > Actinomycetota > Actinomycetes > Streptomycetales > Streptomycetaceae > Streptomyces. The sequence goes on from NZ_JOIU01000026.1 coordinate 155,861, forward strand.
CACGGTGATCGCTACCCGTCCCAGACGGCAGGCGTTGCGCTCGATCAGGTCGTGCAGGCGTCCGGGGGTGGCGACAATCACCTCGGCTCCCTCGCGCAGCGCGGCGACCTGCCGGCCGATCGACATGCCGCCGACGACCGTGGCCATCCGCAGCCGCAGCGCTTCGGCGTACGGCGTCAGCGCCTGGGTGACCTGCTGGGCCAGCTCCCGCGTGGGCACGAGGATCAGGGCGAGGGGCTGCTTCGGTTCGGCGCGCCGCCCGGCCGTACGTGTCAGCAGCGGCAGGCCGAAGGCGAGCGTCTTGCCCGATCCGGTGCGTCCGCGCCCCAGGACGTCGCGCCCCTCCAAGGCATCGGGCAGTGTGGCGGCCTGGATCGGAAAGGGTTCACGCACCCCGAGGTCGCTCAGTCTCCGCAGCACCGCCGCCGGCAGTTCGAGATCGGCGAAGAGGCGGACCGGGGGCGGCGCCGGGGTCCTGGACCCGGGCTGGGCGGGACCGCCGTGAGCGATGAGTGAGTCGTCGGGATGCTTCATGAACAGCCTTCCGCAGGGGAACGTACCGAGGAAGGCCCGGCAGGATTGAGCAGCCCACGCACACGCGGAACCGAACAAGCAGAATCGCCCACCGCGACGACCACGCAAAAGCGTGACACTAACACAAGGCACACCGTCACGACGAGGCACAACCGTCACGAGGCACACATCACGCCGGAATACGGATCCGGGACCGTCGGACGCCACAGCGGAGGTCCGTCTCCGACGGTCAGGGGCTCATCCGAGCCGGCGCCGCGGTGGTGTGGGGCGTGAACAGTTCGGAGGTCTGCGTCATCTCCAGCAGACGCGCGGGCTGGGACTGCAGCCCGGTGACGGCAAGGATGGCGCCTTCGGCCTGCAGACGCCGGCGCAGCTTCACCAGGAGGTTCAGCCCGCTGGAGTCCATGAAGGTCACGCCCGACAGGTCCAGGTACAGCGGCTTGCCGCCCACCGGGACGCCGGACGCGGCCTGTATCAGTTCAGGGCAGGTCTGCAAGTCCATCTCGCCGCACACTGTGATCACGGTGCGGTCGGTGTGCTGCTGTGTCTCTGCGGTGAAAACGCGCATGGTTCGCCCCTCGTATTCCGGGGTCGAGCCCATCACGCCCTCCGGCTGCGGAGGGCATCAAGCACGCGGCGTGGGGCCGCGTACAGCCGAGCAAGACAACCCGAGCCGCGTCCCGGTCACCGGAAATGACCTTCAAGGGCGGCGCGGGGCCTCTCACCAGACCAGGCTGGTTCCCTTGAGCGTCGCACAGACGATCCAGCGTTGACCAGTCCGCCGGTGAGCCGGCGCCGGCCCGACCGGCCACAACTCCCTCATGTGGCCGGTCGGATACGCCGATGATGCCGTGGGGCTCGGGCAACTACGGGGGCTTCCCCCACGGCTGCCGGAATCGCGGCTGTCGACCAGATCACTCCACTAGGTCAGGCACTCGGTGAGCAGGTCGACGACGTCGTGCCAGGCTCGCTGCGCGTGCCGTGGGTGGTAGCCGACGCCGGGGACCGCGGGGTGGTCGACCGGCGGGTGGTGGAAGGCGTGCAAGGCGCCGCCGTAGACCACGAGGCGCCAGTCGACGCCCGCGGCCTGCATCTCGGCGGTGAACGCGTCCCGTTGCGCGGGCGGCATGATCGGGTCTTCCGATCCGACCCCGGCCCACACCGGGCAGCGAATGCGCGCCGCCTCGCCCGGCCGGCCCGTGGTCAGCGCGTTGACTGTCCCGATCGCGCGCAGGTTGACGCCGTCGCGCCCGAGTTCCAGCCCGACGGCGCCCCCGGTGCCGTAGCCGACGGCGGCGATCCGGTCGGGGTCGGTCCGCGGCTCGGCGCGCAACACGTCGAGCGCCGCATGACCGATGCCCCGCATCCGGTCGGGGTCGGCGAGCAGCGGCAGGCAACGGGCCAGCATCTCCTCGGGGTCACCCAGATAGCGGCCGCCGTGAAGGTCGAAGGCCAGCGCCACGTAGCCCAGCTCGGCGAGGGCGTCGGCCCGACGGCGCTCGACGTCGCTGAGCCCCATGCCCTCCGGCCCGAGCAGCACCGCGGGCCGGCGATCGACTCCGGCCGGGAGTGCGAGGTGCCCGATCATCGTCAGACCGTCGGCCGGGTACTCGACCGTGCGCGTTGTAATCGTCGTCATGCGACTGGACGGTAGTGACCGTCGAGTCCGGTCGGGCCGCTGTTCTGCCGCCGGCAGAACAACGGTCCGGCCGGGCCGGAGGCGACCGGATACAGTGCGCGGGACGGCAGTCCGGTCAGGAGGGGAAGCGTGACCGACACCAGCGACACCCGGCCCGCCGAGGGTGAGGCGCGAGCGCCGCGGCCGGGCCGGCTGCAGCGCCTGATGCGCTACATCCCCCTGATCGCGCCCGTCCTGCTGTGGGCCGTGCCCTGCTGGGTGCTGCTGTACACCGGCCAGCACTGGCCCCTGCCCGTCGCGCCGGCCGGCACCGCCCTGTTCGCCCTCGGTCTCGTCGGTATGCCACTGGCGATGGCGCGCGGTCACGGCCGGCGCCAGCAGGACCGGGCGGCGATCCTCGGTGACACCCTGCTGGGCGCCGGCTGGGTCCTGTTCACCTGGTCCGTCCTGCTCGGGAGCCTCCTGCGGCTCGCCCTGACCGTGGCCGGCGTCGGCGGGAGCCAGGACCGGGCCCGCATCGTCACCTGGGCCGTCCTCGGCACCACCGCCGTACTGCTCGCCTGGGGGTACGCCGAGGCCCGCCGCGTGCCCCGCGTGCGCCGGCTCGATGTACGACTCCCCCGGCTGGGTCCCGGGCTGGACGGCACCCGCGTCGTACTGATCACCGACACCCACTACGGCCCACTCGATCGCGCCCGCTGGTCGCAGCGGGTCTGCGAGACGGTGAACACCCTGGAAGCCGACCTGGTCTGCCACACCGGCGACATCGCGGACGGCACGGCCGAACGCCGCCGCGCCCAGGCCCTCCCCCTCGGTACCGTGCGGGCCACCCGGGCCCGGGTGTACGTCACCGGCAACCACGAGTACTACAGCGAGGCCCAGGGCTGGGTCGACCTGATGGACGAACTGGGCTGGGAGCCGCTGCGCAACCGCCACCTGCTGCTCGAACGCGGAGGCGACACCCTCGTGGTCGCCGGCGTGGACGACGTCACCGCCGCGTCCTCCGGCCTGGCAGGCCACCGCGCCCACCTCGCCGGAGCCCTGGACGGCGCCGGCCCCGACCTGCCCGTCCTGCTCCTGGCCCACCAGCCCAAGTTCGTCGACCGGGCGGCAGCGGCCGGCATCGACCTCCAGCTCTCCGGCCACACCCACGGCGGCCAGATCTGGCCCTTCCACCACCTGGTCCGCCTCGACCAGCCCGCCCTCGCCGGCCTCAGCCACCACGGCAGCCGCACCCTTCTCTACACCAGCCGCGGCACCGGCTTCTGGGGTCCGCCGTTCCGCGTCTTCGCCCCCAGCGAGATCACCCTCCTCGTCCTCCGCAGCCCGCACCCGCCCACCTCGCCGTAGCACGGCGTGCCCGGACCTCTCCGACGAGGACGGACGGGCCGCTGCCCCGGCGTACACATGACTGACAAGAACCTGTCACACGCGGAGCGGAATGCGGGCCCGGCGGGCCCCCGTTCCGACTGTCATGACTGTTGGAGTAGCACTCGACGCGTCCGACGCGGACAACCAGGTCGATGCCACCGTGCGGCTGGCCCGGGAGGCCGCGGCCGCCGGTCTGCGGTCCGCGTGGTTCGGCCAGACCTTCGGCGCGGACTCACCCCAGCTCGCGGCGATCGTCGGGCGTGAGGTGCCCGGGCTGCAGGTGGGGACCTCCGCGATCCCGGTCTTCGGCCGGCACCCCCTGCTCGTCTCCAGCCAGGCCCAGACCGCGCAGGCCGCGACGCACGGCCGCTACCACCTCGGTCTGGCCCTGGGCACCAAGCTGCTGACCGAGACCGGCTTCGGCCTGCCCTTCGAGCGCCCCATCGCCCGTCTGCGTGAATTCCTCACCGTGCTGCGCCAGTTGACAGAGACGGGCACGGCCGACTTCCACGGTGAGCTGCTGACCGCGGCCACCCCGTTGCCGGCACGGGTGCCGGGCGCCGGGAACGGCCTCCCCGTGCTGGTCGCCGCCATGGGGCCGCAGGCGCTGCGGGTCAGCGGTGAGCTGGCGGACGGCATCCTGCCGTACCTGGCGGGACCGCGTGCCCTGGCGGAACACATCGTGCCCGCCCTGACCGCCGCGGCCGAGGCCGCCGGCCGCCCCGCGCCCAGGATCGTGGCCCTGGTGCCCGGCGTGGTCACGGACGACGTGGACGCGGTGCGGGCGAAGGCCGGCGAGAACCTCGCGTTCTACGAGCAGATCCCGTCCTACGCCCGGGTCATCGAACTCTCCGGCGGCCGACGGGCCGCCGACGTGGCCGTGATCGGTGACGAGAAGGCGGTCGAGGCCGAGGTCCGCCGTTACCGCGACGCCGGTGCCACCGAGGTCGTGTTCTCGAACACCGGGATCGCCGGAGAGACGGACCGCCGTCGCACGTGGGCGCTCCTCGGCGAACTGGCCGGATGAGCGCACCCGCCGGGCACCGTCCCGGCAGCAGCCCCGCAACCCCGTGCGAGGCCGAGCCTCGCCCAGTGAAGGAGAACCGATGACCACCGAGGTCACCACGGCGGACCCGCGCGCTTTCGCCGAGGACTGGCAGGACTGGTACCGCGCCCAGGAGGCCAGGCTCGCCGCCCCGCACGGGTTCCTGGCCATCACCGGCCTGCACTGGCTGGACGAACGGCCGCAGCGTTTCCCGGACGCGCCCGGTGCCTGGCACAGCGGTCGCGACGGGGTCGTCGTCGTCCTCGACGACGGTGAGGAACTGGTGGTCGACGGGAAGCCGGTGCGGGGTGAACACCGCTTCGGCGTGCTCGCCGAGCGCAGTGGCGTCGACGCGGTCTGGGGGGACGCCGTCATCGAGGTCGCCAAGCGCGGCGGCCACGACATCGTCCGCCCCCGGCACCCGGACGCGCCGCTGCGCACCGCGTTCACCGGGACACCCGCCTACGAGCCCGATCCGCGCTGGGCCGTGACGGGCCGGTACGTCGCCTTCGAGGAGCCGCGGCCGACCACCGTGGGCGCGGCCGTCGAGGGCCTTGAACACGTGTACGACGCTCCGGGCCGGATCGAGTTCGAACTGGACGGGCGCCCGCTGTCCCTCACCGCCTTCCCCGGGCACGGCGAGGGCCGGCTGATGGTGCTCTTCACCGACGCGACCTCGGGAGTCACCACCTACGCCGCCAACCGGGTGCTGGCCCTCGGACCGCCCGCCGCCGACGGCACGGTCGTCCTGGACTTCAACCGCGCCGCGAACCTGCCGTGCGCCTACACGGACCTGGCCACCTGCCCGCTGCCGCCGGCCGAGAACCGGCTGCCGGTGGCGATCGAAGCGGGTCTGAGGATCCCCCGCGAACGCGGCGGATCCTGAGCCGGGCGCCGTCGGCCGCCTCGCCGTCGCACAGCGCGCCCGGCGCGACATGCTGCCGGTGGCACACGGTCCGGCATACGCCGCGATCGCGGCGGACCGGCTGCTCACCTCACGTGCTGCGCTCCCGCGCCCGGGTCAGCCGCTTGACCTCGACGATGGTCGCGACGGCGCGCAGCCAGGCGGCCGCGGTGTCGTCCGGCGGGGCAGGGGCTCGGGCAGTTCCGCGGCCCGGGCGAGTCCGCCGGCGCGCACGGTGTCGGCGAGGAAGGCGACCGAGCGCGGCTCGGTGCCGAGGCGGTCGACGAGGACGGCGGCGGCCGCTAACACGCGTGGTGAACACGGAGGATGACCCTCCGTACGCCTCACGCACCTCCTCCACACCACTCCCCCGACGGCACGTCCGGCCGTCCGCGCACGCGCGTCCCGGGATCCGCGTGAATTCGATGCGGCGCGCCGGAATTCGGCGCGGGAGGAGAAGTCCGCCCCTTTCCCCCGCGCCTGTCATTCGGATTGCCGCGCGTGTTTCATAGAGGTGTGGCCTGCTGTGCGCGACCATACGGACGCGGCACAGATCACCGAGACAGGAAGAAGGACGGGCATGTCCGGCAGTGAGAGCGAGAATCCAGCAATCCCTTCACCGACGCCCACACCCCCTCGGCGGCCCAGGACGAACCGGGACTGGTGGCCGAACCAACTGGACCTCCAGGTTCTCCATCAGCACTCGCCCCGATCCAACCCGATGGACGAGGACTTCGATTACGCGAAGGAGTTCGCCACCCTCGACGTCGACGCGCTGAAGCGCGACGTCTTCGAGGTGATGACGGCGTCCCAGGACTGGTGGCCTGCCGACTACGGTCACTACGGGCCGCTCTTCATCCGGATGAGCTGGCACGCGGCGGGGACGTACCGCATCGCGGACGGCCGCGGCGGCGGCGGCAGCGGCGCCCAGCGCTTCGCCCCCCTGAACAGCTGGCCGGACAACGCGAGCCTGGACAAGGCGCGCCGCCTGCTGTGGCCGGTCAAGCAGAAGTACGGCCGGAAAATCTCCTGGGCCGACCTCCTGGTCTTCGCCGGAAACTGTGCCATGGAATCCATGGGGTTCAAGACGTTCGGTTTCGGTTTCGGGCGGGAGGACATCTGGGAACCCGAGGAGATTTTCTGGGGGCCCGAGGACACCTGGCTCGGAGACGAGCGCTACAGCGGCGACAGGAAACTCACCGGTCCTTTCGGCGCCGTCCAGATGGGATTGATCTACGTCAATCCGGAGGGGCCCAACGGAAACCCGGATCCGCTGGCTGCCGCCCAGGACATCCGGGAGACGTTCGGGCGCATGGCGATGAACGACGAGGAGACGGCCGCACTCATCGTCGGCGGCCACACCTTCGGCAAGTGCCACGGCGCGGTCGATCCCAGTTATATCGGCCCGGAACCCGAGGCCGCCGCCATCGAGCAGCAGGGCCTCGGCTGGCGGAACACCTACGGCAGCGGCACGGGCCCGCACGCGCTCACCAGTGGTCTGGAGGGCGCGTGGACCACCGAGCCGACCCGGTGGGACAACGGGTACCTGGACAACCTCTACGGGTACGAGTGGGAGCTGACGAGGAGCCCCGCCGGCGCCCACCAGTGGACTCCCTCGGATCCCGCGGCCCGGGACGCCGTGCGCGACGCCCACGATCCGTCGAAGCGGCACGCCCCCATGATGCTGACGACGGACATCGCGCTGAAGGTGGACCCGGTCTACGGCCCGATCACGAAGAGGTTCCACGAGAACCCCGACGAGCTGGCGGTGGCCTTCGCCAAGGCGTGGTACAAGCTGCTGCACCGCGACATGGGACCGCTCTCGCGTTACCTCGGCCCGTGGATTCCCGAGCCGCAGCTGTGGCAGGACCCCGTTCCCCCGGTCGATCACGAACTGGTCGGGGAGGAGGACGTCGCCGCCCTCAAGGAGCGGATCCTCGCCTCGGGTCTCACCGTGCCCCAGCTGGTCACCACCGCCTGGGCGGCGGCGACGAGCTTCCGCGGCACCGACAAGCGCGGCGGGGCGAACGGGGCGCGGATCCGGCTGGCACCGCAGAAGGACTGGGAGCTCAACGCCGTCCCCGAGGTGACCGAGACGCTGGACACCCTGGAGCGGATCCGGCAGGACTTCGACGACTCCCAGGCCGGCGGCACCAGGGTCTCCCTCGCCGACCTGATCGTCCTCGGCGGGTGCGCGGCCGTCGAGCAGGCGGCACGGAACGCGGGGTACGACATCACGGTGCCCTTCGCACCGGGGCGTACGGACGCCTCGCAGGAGCAGACCGACACGGCGTCGTTCGCCGTGCTGGAGCCGAAGGCGGACGCCTTCCGCAACTACCTGCCGGCGGGCGAGAAGCTGTCGCCGGAGACCCTCATGCTGGACCGGGCCAACCTGCTGACACTGACCGCTCCGGAGACGACGGTGCTGATCGGCGGCATGCGGGCCCTGGACACCGGCTTCAAGGGCTCTCCCCACGGTGTCCTCACCCGGCGGCCGGGCGTCCTGACCAACGACTTCTTCCTGAACCTGCTCGACATGGGCACGGAGTGGAAGGCGTCGGCCACGGACGAGAACGTGTTCGAGGGCCGGGACCGCGCCACCGGCGAGGTCAAGTGGACCGCCACCGCCGTCGACCTGGTCTTCGGTGCGCACTCCCAGCTGCGGGCCATCTCGGAGGTCTACGCGTGCCGGGACGCGGGAGAGAAGTTCGTACGCGACTTCGTGGCGGCGTGGGACAAGGTGATGAACCTCGACCGTTTCGACCTCGCGTGAGCGCGGCGCGTCCCGGCCGGCCCTCCTCGGCCGGCCGGGACGCGGCGGAGCGCGCCTGCCGGGTACCGGCTCGTGCCCCTACCGGTGTTCGGGGTTCTCGTAGTCGCGGCGGCAGCCCGCGTCCCAGGCCGTGCGCTGGTTCCCGTACGCGGGGATCCCGCCCAGGTCCTTCAGCGCCCGCGCCAGGTGCAGCAGGTTCCAGGTCATGAAGGTGGTGTTGCGGTTGGTGAAGTCGTTCTCCGGGCCGCCCGAGCCCGGGTCCAGGTAGGAGGGGCCGGGGCCCGCCTCGCCGATCCAGCCGGCGTCCGCCTGGGGCGGGATCGTGTAGCCCAGGTGCTGCAGGCTGTAGAGGACGTTCATGGCGCAGTGCTTGACGCCGTCCTCGTTTCCGGTGATCAGACAGCCGCCGACGCGGCCGTAATAGGCGTACTGGCCCGCTTCGTTGAGCAGGCTGGAGCAGGAGTAGAGGCGCTCGATCACCTGCTTCATCACGGAGCTGTTGTCACCGAGCCAGATGGGTCCGGCCAGGACGAGGATGTCGGCCGCGAGGACCTGCCGGTACAGGTCGGGCCAGGCGTCGCGCTCCCAGCCGTGCTCCCTCATGTCGGGCCAGACACCGGTGGCGATGTCGTGGTCCACCGCGCGTACGACATCGGCCTGTACTCCCTGCGCGGCCAGGATGGCGGTGCTGCGGTCGATCAGTCCCTGTGTGTTGCTCGTCTCCGGCGACCGCTTGAGCGTGCAGTTGATCACCAGGGCCCGCAGGTCGTCGTACCGGGCCGGCGGAGCGTCGGTGGCGGGCGACGAAGCGGTCACTCGGTCCTCCCGGAGCCTTGTCCGCCGCGCGGGGCGGCGCGTGCGGCGTTCGCATCGGGCTCCAGCGTGCGGGCGCGGCCCGGCGGGCGCTACCCCGGTGCCGCCGAATGGCCCCGGGGAGAGTGGCCCCGCTGCGTGCCGGCGCGGTGTTGCAGCAGCAGGAGGGCGATGTCGTCCGCTCGCTGCCCGGTCGTGCAGGCTTCGCTCACGAGGTCGTCGATGAGCAAATCCAGGTCCCGGTCGTCGGCGCGGGCGAGATGCCGGGCGAGGCCGTTGATGGAGTCGTCCAGGTCGACTCCGGGCCGCTCGACGAGACCGTCGGTGTACAAGGCGAGGATCATCCCCGGGACGAGCGCGACCTCGGTCACGGGGAACTCGGTGTCGGGGATGATGCCCAGGAGCGGTCCGGGTGGGACGGCGAGGGGCCGGGTGTCGCCGCCGGGCAGGCGCAGCAGGGGCGGCGGGTGGCCGGCGCTGGCCAGGGTCATGCTCCCGCGGGCGAAGTCGAGGCGGGCGTAGAGGCAGCTGGTGAACAGGTCCGGGCCGAAGTCGGCGAGGAGCCGGTTCGTCTCGGCGAGCACCTGGTCGGGGGTTGCGCCGAGTGCCGCGTGGGCGCGGACCGCGGTACGGACCTGGCCCATGAGGGCGGCGGCGGCCACGTTGTGGCCCTGCACGTCGCCGATGACGGCCGCGGCGGCGGTGTCGCCGAGGCGGATCAGGTCGTAGAAGTCCCCGCCGATGTCCATGCCGCGGGTGGCGGGCATGTAGCGGGCGGCGACGGCCAGGCCGTCGATCTGGGGCAGGGTGCGCGGGAGCAGCGCGTCCTGCAGGCCGCGGGCGAGTTCGTGTTTGGTGTCGTACAGGCGGGCGCGGTCGAGGGCCTGGGCGATCAGCCCGGCGAGCGAGGTCATGACGGCCCGTTCCTCGGCCGGGAACTCGTGGGGGTGGTCGTACGACAGGACGCAGCAGCCGACCGGCCGGCCGGAGATGAACAGCGGGAGGAAGGCCCAGGCGTGGGCGCCGCTGATCTGCGGCGCCTGCGGATGGCTGCGGCGGATCTCCTCCCGGTCGGCGAAGAACGCCGGGATGCCGGTGCTGAGGGCGTGCCCGGCCGGGGTGAGGTCGGTGTCGAGGGGGAGGCCGTCGAGGCGCTCGATGGTCTCGGCGGCGTACCCCCGGTGACCGGTGATCCGCAGCCGGCCGCCCTCGGCGGCCGACAGCACCAGTCCCTGGGCGCCGAAGGCGGGCATGATCTGGTCGGCGACCAGGTCGATCACGTCCTGGACACCGACGACCTCGGTGAGCGCGGCGGCCAGGTGGGTGAGCTGGTAGAGCTGGCCGGCGCGGGCGGGTGCGGTGGTGCCCGCGGACCGGTGGACACGTGCGGGCGGGGGTTCCTCCCCGGCGCTGACGATGCGGATGCTGATGCCGCTGGCGTCCGGGTACAGGTGGAATTCGAGCCAGTGGTCGGGCGGGCGGCAGGCGGTGAAGGCCACCGGCGCACGGCTGATCACCGCCGCCCGGTAGCGGTCCTCGTACATGGGGTCGTCCAGCCAGCGCAGGGACTGCCACGGCAGCGTGCCCAGCAGCCGGCCGGCGTCGGCGCCCAGCAGCTCGCAGGCCCCGGAGCTGAGGAAGGTGAAGCGTCCCTCCAGGTCCAGCGCGCAGCTCCCGCCGGGCAGCCGCTCGACGAAGTCGGCGACGGCCGACTCCGGGCTGGTGGACGGGCGGCCGGTTCCCGCGGGGACGACGCGTGTGCCGCCGCCGAGTACGGGCGGGGATCCGCGGTCGGCCGCCTCCTCCAGCGCCCGGGCCACCCGCCGGCAGCTGGACGCGATGTTGGCGTGCTCCCGGCCGGTCATGTACGGGGGCCGGGTGCCCGGCCACATCAGCAGCAGCGCGCCCCACCGCCGGACACCGGTCACGGGCGCGGCGACCAGCGCGAACGGGTAGGGCAGCACCACCGCGGTACGCGGGTACGACCGGACCATCTCCTCCTGGCTGCCCACCCACACCAGGCGGTCCTCGCGGACGGCGTCCGTCACCGGCGCCGGAGCGGCCAGCGTGACCGTTTCCCACGGAGCGGCCACCTCGGCCCCCACCCCGCAGACCGCGTGCAGGTGCAGCAGCCGCTCGTCCGGTGCGAGCAGGTACAGGGCGCCGATGGACGCGCCCGTCCGGCGCACCGTCTCGGCGAGAACGGCGTCCAGCTCCGCGCTGTCGGTGGCCGGACCGCCCGTACTGGTCACCAGGCACCTCCAGCGTCGCTGGCAGAACCGTACGGCAAGGCTATGCCCAGAGGAGGAGAGGAGCACTCCCGCCCCTCGGGCCGCTCCTTGCCCGGCGGGCTGTCTCCGGACGGCCGGCGGTCGGCCGGGTCACTGCCCGGCGGCCTCCCGGGCGATCCGGTCGAACTGGGCGCCCATGGCCTCGGCCAGCGCGTGGGCGGCGGAGAGCGGGCGGACCATCACCGTGAACTCGTCGATCCTGCCGTTCTCGTCGAAGTGCAGGAAGTCGCAGCCCTGGAGCGTCCTGCCGGCGACGGTGGCGGTGAAGACGAGGGCGTGGTCGCGGCCGTCGGGGTTCGCGATCTCTCGGACGTAGGTGAAGTCCTCGAAGACGCGGGACACGGCGCGCAGGATCGCCGCGGTGATCGCCTTGCCCGGGTACGGCTTGAAGGCGACCGGGCTGGTGAAGACGACGTCGTCGGCCAGCAGGGCGGCGACGGCGTCCATGTCGCCGCTCTCGACGGCCTTGCGGAAGGGGTGCATGCGCCCACCTCGCATAGTCAATTAATTGAATAGGTGTGGTGGAGCGTAGCGTAGGCCCATGGCTTTGCGGAACGCGGTGATGGCCGCGCTGCTGGAGGGCGAGGCGTCCGGGTACGACCTCGCGAAGGCGTTCGACGCGACGGTGGCCAACTTCTGGATGTCGACGCCCCAGCAGCTCTACCGGGAGCTGGAGCGGATGGCGGCCGAGGGGCTCGTCACCGCCCGCGTCGTCGAGCAGGAGCGCCGCCCCAACAAGCGGCTGTTCTCCCTGACGGAGGCCGGACGGGAGGCCGTGCGCGCGTACACCGCCGAGCCCCCGGGCCGGCCCGCCGTCATCCGGGACGAGCTGATGGTCAAGGTGCAGTGCGCGGACGTCGGCGACATGGAGGCCGTGCGGGCGGCCGTCGCCGAGCGCATGGAGTGGGCGACCGCCAAGCTGGCCCGCTACGAGCGGATCCGGCAGCGCCTGCTCGACGGGCGCTCGGAGGAGGCGTACCTCGCGGAGGCCGAGCGCATCGGCCCGTACCTCACCCTGCTGCGCGGCATGTCCTTCGAGCGGGAGAACCTCCGGTGGGGCGAGATGGCGGTGCGCCTGCTCGACCGCCGCGGGGCCGCGCTGCGGACCGAGGCCCAGGGGTGGCCGTAGCGGCGGCCGCGTCACCGCTCACCCGGGGGAGTATGGGGGACACGCTGGGTGCACCTGCGCCGTTTGCGCAGGTCGGCGGGGTGCGTCGACGGCTCGGCGCGGTCGGTATGACCTGGGCCACACCCCGGGCTCTTCCGTCGCGGGCGCTCGAAGCGTAGGTTCCGGTTACCCCGCGAAGGCGCCCTCGGTGGCGCCGGGTCCGCCACTCCCGGGGCGGCGGACCAGCGGGGGCCAAAGCTGCACAGCACCTCACCGGCACGGCCGCCGTCCGGCCGCGGCGGTGCCCTCCGGGCGCCGGCACCGCGGCCGGGCCGCCACCCGTGTCACCCGGCGTCCGGCAACACCCCCCGTGCTCCCTCCGCGTCGGACCTGTGCCGCGCCGCCAGCGCGTTGTGCTCACGGACCGCCGTCAGCCACCGCCACGGCCGGATCTCGTCGAGGGCGAGACCCGGGCAGGCCAGCTGGTGCGGGATCCGGCACGTCGCCCCGGGCGGGGGCTCGTCCAAGCCGCCGTTCCAGGCGGTGCCGTTGCCGTCGAGGTGCCAGCGGTGGCCGCCGGGTACGAGATGGGCGGGGACCGTGAGGCGGGGTTCGAGCAGGACGTGCTGCCCGGCGTACGTGGGGCGGCGGTCGCCGGTGAGCCCGCAGTGGGGGCAGACCGGCGGCCGGGGCGGTTCGGGACCGGCGGCGCCGTCCAGGGCGGCCTGGACGCGGTCGGCGGTCTCCCAGGGTGCGGGCGTGCCGGCGGGCGGCTGCCGGGAGCCGTCCGGGCCCGGGCCGGGCAACGGGATGAGGTGGTCGGAGTCCCCCATGCCGTCGAGCGTGCGGCTCGCCGCCGGCTCGCGGGCAGGGCGCAATCCGGGCGCACCGGGAGCAGGCGGGCGGGGCACACGGGCACCGGTTCAGGGTCTGCGTACGCGGCGGACGGACATCACCGGGGACGACGGCACGTGGACGGGTCGCTTCCCGCGTACTGCTGCCGGACCGTTCCGGCTCCCCGCGCGAAAATCGCCCCGGTCGGCGTGGCGGTCATCGCGGCGCCGGGGCGCCGGCCGCGGTGCGGGCGGACTCGGGGAGTTCGAGTCGCCAGTTGTTCGAGCGGAGGGGGTTCCCGGGCGGGTACTCGAACGCGCACTCACCGACCAGTTCGAAGCCCGCTGTGCGGCACACCGCGTTCGACGCGTCGTGCCGCACGGAGGGGAACGCGTGCAGCCACCGGCGCGAGCCCTGCCGGCCGGCCTCTTCGGCGCACAGGCGCAGCGCCCCGGCCGTGAGGCCCCGGCCGCGGTACTCGGGCAGGATGGCGTAGCCCGTCTCGTAGACCTGCTCCCCCTCCCACTCCCGGGTCCAGTAGCCGATCGAGCCGACGACCTGTCCGTCCAGCACGATCAGGAACATCCGGCCGTCGGTGAGGGCGAGGTACCGCTCGTGACGGCGCCGGACCTGTTCCGGGGTCTCCGGGCCGCCGAGGTGTTCGGTCGACTCGGCGGTGTTCTGCCGGTGGAGCAGGTCGAGCCCCTGCTCGGACCACGGTGCGAGGCTGAGAGACGTCATGCGGACAAGCTAGCGGGCAGGTCTGACACCGGCTTCGAGGAAGGAGGCGTCCCGGAACGCTCTCAGGGCCTGTTTGCGGCTGACGGCGAGCCGGGCGAGGACGTCCTCCTTGACAAGCCCCGCGCCCCGCAGCTCGACGCAGCGCCGGGCGAGGCCCAGTCGCTCCGGGTGGTCCTCGGGTGCCTCGTAGAAGAGGCCGTCCTTCAGCAGTTCGTCGACGGTGTCGGCGGACCGGCCCATGGCCCGCGCGATGTGGGCGCGCGGCATCCCGGACCTCTTCAGGGCGACCGCCTCGGCCGCCTGGCGACGGCGCTCGTCCTGGAGGTCCTCCGTCCGCCGGGAGGCGACGCCCGCGGCCTTGCGCGCACGGGCCAGCGCGTTCTCGGCCTGCTTGGGGGTCAGCCCCAGTTCGGCGGCGATCTCCGCGACGCGCCGGCCCTCGTGCTGCAGCCGCAGCGCCCGTTCGTCCTGGCCGGCCCGCTGCTGGAGCGACCGCTCGCGGTCCCGCTCCCGTCTGCGGCCGATCTCCGCCTTGAAGGCCTGCAGCAGCTCCGACTTGACGGACCGGGCGAACCAGAGGCGCTCGCGCCGTTCCTCGTGCTCCTCGCGTATCCGCTCGCGCACGAAGTAGCCGTACCAGAACGGCATCCGCTCGGTCAGGTCCCCGTCCCTCTTCGCACCCCAGCTGAACAGGGGATGCGCGGAGCGCCGGTGCCACAGCGCCTTCACGGCCAACTCGTCGGGGTCGTAGCCGCGGTCGTCGCGCAGCCCGAGACGCTGCTCGTCGGTGAGGTCGGCCAGGGCGGCCTCCCAGCCGGCGCGCAGCCCCGCGGCCTCCGCCAGGTCCAGCAGGCTGTCCCAGTCCCATTTCGGCAGGGTCAGACCGAAGCGGTCCTCGCCGTCCGTGGTCCAGCGGTTCGTCCCGGCGCCGGTGTACACCGCGAAACCGGCGGCGTTCCACGCCCGTACGACGTCGTGCCACAGCTTGGCCGAGGTCGCGGGCAGGTAGGCGACGCGCTCGCCGTCCACGTCGAGGGCGACCGCCCGCGCGTCCCACGGGTTGTGGGGCTCGGGCACCAGCTCGCATTCGACCGGGCGCCCCGCGGGAAGCCGGCTCAGGGTCCGCTGGTGGTAGTACGCCCCCGACGCGTAGAACTCCCCGGACGCCTCGAAGTGGTCGTCGAGCAGGATCCGCCCGGCCGGTCTGACGTACTCCCCAGGACGACGTGTGTGGATGCCCACCGCCCTGCCCCTCCCTCACTCGCCTCGATCACGCACTCCCCCGAGCCGTCCCCGTCGGCCCGGGAAGTCCCCGTCGGTGCGGACTACAGCCGACGACAGCCGTCGTAGGCTCCGGCCTGCGGGACTTCCGGTGATCATATGCGCAGGGGTGCGGTGCTACCCGGCGGGCAGGTTCTCCCGCATCGCCTTCGCGGTGTGGGCGGGGTCGTAGTCCTCGGGGACGCCCGGGACCAGGACGATGTCGCCGGCGATGTGCCGGGAGCGCAGGGGTGCGATCTCCTGGTACGCGGGCGAGTCCCACCAGGCGCGGGCCTCGGTGATGCCGGGGAAGGAGATCACGACGACGTGCCCGGGCCAGTCGCCCTCCTTGACCTCGTGCTGTGCGGCGTGCACGAGGAAGCGGCCGCCGTACGGCTCGAAGGTGGCGGGGATGCGCTCGATGTACTCGGCGATCTCCGGGTGCGGGGCGGCCTCCTGCAGGTGCGCTATGGCGTAGGCGGTCATGGTGTCCTTCCGGTCTGTCGGCCTCCGTACACCGACGATCCTGGCACGCGGGCGCGGGAAGATCGATGACCTGACAGGTAATCGCCCGGACACCCGGCCGCCGCCGCGGGCCGGTCGCGGGTCAGCCGCGGTCCACCGGTGCGGTGGCGGTGAGCAGGGGGTGGTGGCGGGCCGGATCGACCGTCGCGGCAAGGCCGTTGAGGAGGAGGCGCGTGCCGCCGCGCAGGTGGGCGGTGTCCTGGCTGCCGTCCCCGGTGGGCACGAGCCAGGTGTACTGCTCGGTCCAGGTCAGGCGGGAGCCGTCGGGCCGGCCGGCGAGTTCGACGGTGACGAGGGAGACCCAGCGGCGGGTGCCGTCGACCTCGGCCTCGTAGACGTAGAGGATCCTGGTGTCCGGCACGATGTCCAGGAACCGGGAGCGGTAGGCGAGGTGCTCCTCGGTGTCGCCGGAGACGAAGACGTTGCCGGCGGTCTCCCCGCCGCCGACCCGGAAGTCCAGTTCGTGCCGGGCGGTGCCGGACCTGCCCGGCAGCCGGAACCAGCGGCGCCGCAGGGACGGGTCGGCGAAGCCGCGGAACACCTCGGCCGGCGGCACCGTGAAGTCCCGGTCGATCGTGAACGAGCCGTGCAGGGCGGGGGGTGTGGCGCCGGCGGCCGGGGAACTCCCCGTCTCCACCCGCGTGAGGTGACCTGCGTCCATGGGACGAACCTAGCACGGGGCGGGACGCCTGCCGGGCGTCCCGCCCGCGCGGTCAGAGCCAGCCCTCCAGCGACTTCAGGAAGCCGTCGAGATCGTCGCGGTGGATGCAGTGCCCGGTGTCCGGCACGTACACCACCTCGAAGCCGCGTGCGCCGAGCCGTTCGGCCAGCTCGTCCGGTACGAGGTGGTGGTCGCCGGCGCCCTGGACGAGCGAGGGCACCTCGGCGCGCGCGGGGATCAGGTCCCGGTCGCTCTGCAGCCACTCGATGGCCCGGACGTCCCAGCGGGCGTACCCGGCCAGCTCCGCCTCGATGTCCTCGGGCAGCCAGCGCGGGCACAGCCGGCGGATGCTCTCGGCGGTGGCGGACTTGGTGGCCTGCGCGAACTCCCGTACCTCGTCGACGGATGTGGCGCCGAGCTTCCACGCGGGGTCGCTGTAGACGACCCGGGCCGGGCGCAGGCCGGCGACCGCGAGGGCGAGCACGGGCGCGCCGAAGGAGTGGGCGAGGGCCAGGTCGACGCCGGCCGGGACGGTCTCCACGAGGTCGGCGGCGAGCAGTTCGGGCGTGTACTCGTCGGCGTGCGGGCTGTCCCCGTGGCCGCGCAGGTCCGGCATGAGCACGCGGTAGCCGCGCGCGACGAGGGCCGGCGCCACCCGGCGCCAGGTGTCCGAGGACGACATCACGCCGTGGACGAGCAGCACCGTCCGGTCGCCGTCGCCGGCCTCGTGCAGGGCGAGCTTCATGAGCGGGGTGTCCTTTCGCGACACGGGTACGTGGGGTGCGGGCGCGGCGTGGCCGGCCCGCCGGCCGTCAGCGGTCGGCGCCGGTCAGTTCCAGCAGGGCCCGCGCGGCCAGCCGGTAGCCGAGGGAGCCGAGGCCCACGACGACGCCGGAGGCCAGCGGGGCGATCACGGACTCGTGCCGGAACTGCTCCCGGGCCCACATGTTGCTCAGGTGCACTTCGATCCAGGGCTGCGGGTAGGCGGCGAGGGCGTCGCGCAGGCTCCAGCCGGCGATCATCAGCGCCCCGGGGTTGACGACGGCGCCGACGGTGTCGGAGTGGTGCCGGTGGATGTCGCGCACCAGGTCGCCCTCGGAGTCGTGCTGGAGGGAGAGCACGTCCCAGCCGGCGCCGCTCACTTCGGCGGCGACGGCCTTCTCGATGTCGGCGAGGGTGTCGGTGCCGTAGATCTCCGGTTCGCGGCGGCCCAGGATGCCGAGGTTGGGGCCGTTCAGCAGGAGCAGGGTGCTCATGGGGTCACCTCACGGTCGGGTGCGCCGGACCGTCCCGGGTCGCGCTGAGCCGCGTCCCCCAAGGTGAGTCCGGCGTCGGCGAGTTCCTCCGCGCGGGCCATCGCGAGCCGCAGGACGGGCGGTGTCATCAGCGAGGTCACGATGGCGACGAGGACGATGATGGTGTAGGCGTCGGTGTCCAGGACGCCCAGCCGCAGACCGGTCATCGCCACCACGACCTCGACCACGCCGCGGCAGTTCATGCCGGCCCCGAGGGCGAGCGCCTCCCAGCGGTTGAGGCGGCTGAACCGGGCGCCGAGGAAGGCACCGGCGAACTTGCCGAGGACGGCGACGGCGAGCACGGCGAGGGCGGCGGCGAGGACCGCCGGGTGGCGCAGGCCGGTGAGGTCCATCCGCAGCCCCGCGGTGGCGAAGAACAGCGGGGCGAGGAAGGCCAGTACGGTCGTCTTCAGCGGTTCGAGCTTCTCCCGGTCCAGGTCCTTGCTGGTGCCGACCAGCACGCCGCAGACGAAGGCGCCGAAGATCGCCTCCAGCCTCATGGCCTGGGTGGCCGCGGCTCCGAACAGGACCAGGACGACGACCGTCATGATCGTGGGTGCGGAGCCCTCGGCGCGGCCGGCCCGGCGCAGCGCGGCCCCGACCAGCGGGCGGCCGAGGAACACGGCGAACAGCACGACACCGACCGGGTAGAGCACGGAGGTCGCCATGACCCCCGCGGTGAGTCCGGCGGTGGCCATCGCGGAGACCACGGAGAGCAGGAACCAGCCGACGATGTCGTCCACGACACCGGCGGACAGGATCAGCTGGCCGATGTCGCGGTGCAGCAGCTTCATGTCGAGGAGCGTCTTGGCGATCACCGGGATCGCGGTGACGCACATCGCGACGCCGAGGAAGAACGCGAACACGGTGGGGTCGACGCCGGCCGGCTTCAGGACGCCGCGCAGCGCGAAGCCGGTGGCGATGCCGAGGCCGAGGGGCAGGACGAGGCCGGCGATGCTGACCCGGGCGGCGGTGGCCCCGCGCCTGCGGACGAGCCCGAAGTTCAGTTCGGCGCCGGTGACTCCGACCAGGAGCAGCACGCCGAGCTGGCCGGTGGCGTCCAGCAGGTGCATCTGCTCCGGCTGCCGGGGCAGCAGCCACTCCGAGAAGCCGGGCAGCACGTGCTGGAGCACGGACGGGCCGAGCAGCAGGCCCGCGCACAGCTCGCCGACCACCGCCGGCATGCGGAAGCGCTCGGCGAGCCGGCCCAGGACGAGGGCGAGCAGCAGCAGGAAGGCGAGTTGGAGGAGGAAGACCAGGAGCGAGTGCGGGGCCATGGTGGGCACCGGGTCGGCGAGCGTCACGGGCACTTCCCTCGTCGCAAGCGGTCGGTGGGGTCAGCGGGTGGTGTCGGCGCCCTGGCCGCTCAGACTGCGGGACAGCAGCGCGATGACCTCGGGGCCGCGTTCGACGTGGAAGAAGTGACCGCCGGCGAAGACGTGCACGTCGGTGGGGCCGGTGGTGTGCTCCTCCCAGGCGCGTGCCTCGTCGAGCGTGGTCCGCGGGTCGGCGTCGCCGGTGAGTACGGTCACCGGGCAGTCGAGCAGCCGGCCGGGGTCGTGCCGGTAGCTCTCGATGGCGGCGTAGTCGCTGCGGATCGCCGGCAGGAACATCGCCAGCACCTCGGGGTCGGCCAGGGCCTCCTGGTTGGGACCGCTCAGGGTGCGCAGTTCGGCCAGCACCTCCGCGTCGGTCGCGTTGTGCACGTACTCGTCGCGGTAGCGGGAGGGGGCGCGCCGGCCGGAGGCGAACAGCCGTACCGGGGACGGCAGTCCGGCTTCCCGCATGCGCAGGGCCACCTCGTAGGCGAGGACGGCGCCCATGCTGTGCCCGAACAGGGCGAGCGGCCGGTCGTCCAGGTGGCGCAGGGCCGCGAAGATCTGGTCGGCGTATTCGGGGATGTTGTCGATACCGGGTTCCTGCCGGCGTGTCTGCCGGCCCGGGTACTGGACGGCCAGGACCTCCACCGCGGGTGCGAGGGCCGTGGCGACCGGGAAGAAGAAGCTCGCCGAGCCGCCGGCGTGCGGCAGGCAGACGAGCCGTACCGCGCTGTCCGGCGAGGGACGGAAGACGCTGACCCACTTCTCGAACTGCGCCGTTGCTCCAGGCATGCCGAAGGGCTCTCTTTCACGTCGGGACATCGGTCGAGGACATCGGGAATCAGCGTCTGTTACGGGACTTCGGCAGAGTAGGACGAGCCGGAGCGGGGCCGGTATCCCCCAACCTGATAGCCCGCGGGCGGATCCCGGCCACGGCCGGCCGACGGGCCGTACGCTCACCCACGAGTCGCCCGAGCAGGGCCCGTCAGCCAGGCCGCACCGAGGGGGTTTCCATGTCCGTTGTGCCCACCGACGACCCGAAGACGTCCGGCAGTTCGCCGCAGCCGCGGCCTGAGCCGGGGACGGATGTGCTCGTCGTCGGGTACGGGCCGGTCGGCTCGGTGCTGTCCGTGCTGCTGGCGCAGCGCGGCTGGCGGGTGACGGTCCTGGAACGCCGGCGGCGGCCGTACACGCTGCCCCGGGCGACCAGTTTCGACGGGGAGACCGCCCGGCTGCTGGCCGGTACGGGCATCGGCGGGGAGCTGGGCCGGATCACCGAGCCGGGCACCGGCTACCAGTGGCGTACGGCGGACGGCCGGACGCTGCTGGACATCGCGTTCACCACCGAGGGGCCGTACGGCTGGCCCGACGCCAACACCATGCACCAGCCGGCGCTGGAGGAGGTGCTCGCCGCCCGTGCCGCGCAGCTGCCGGGCATCCGGGTGCTGCGGGACCGCCGGGTCGTGGACATCGCCGACGGGCCGGACGGGGTGACGGTGACCGCGGAGGACGAGGAGGGGACGGCGGGGACGTTCACGGCGCGGTGGGTGGTCGGCTGCGACGGCGCCAACAGTTTCGTACGGGACCGGATGGGCGTGTCCGTCACCGACCTCGGCTTCTCCTACGAATGGCTGCTGTGCGACGTGGAGTTGCGCGAGCCGCGCGGGTTCGTGCCGACCAATGTGCAGCTGTGCGACCCGGCGCGGCCGACGACGCTGGTCGGGAGCGGGCCGGGGCACCGGCGCTGGGAGTTCATGCGGCTGCCGGGCGAGCGGGCGGCCGACCTGAACCGGGAGGAGACCGCGTGGCGGCTGCTCGCGCCGTTCGGCGTCACCCCGGACACCGCGCGGCTGCTGCGCAGCACCACGTACATCTTCCAGGCGCGGTGGGCGGACGAGTGGCGGGCGGGGCACATGCTGATCGCCGGTGACGCGGCCCATCTGATGCCGCCGTTCGCCGGGCAGGGCATGTGCTCGGGTGTGCGGGACGTGGTCGGTCTGGCGTGGCGGCTGGACCTGGTGCTGCGTGGGACCGCGCCGGAGTCCCTGCTCGACAGCTACACGGAGGAGCGCAGGGCGCAGGTCCGCGAGTCGATCCTGGCGTCGGTGCAGCTGGGGCGGCTGATCTGTGTGACGGACGCGGCGGCCGCGGCGGAGCGGGACGCGACGGTGCTGGCGAACCGGCGCGGGCGGGGGCCGGGCCGGCCGGATCCGGCGCGGCCGGTCACCTGCGGCCTGCTGCACCGCCCGCAGGGCACCGACGCGGACACGCGGGTTCCGCCGGCGGGCGAGGTCCTGCCGCACGGGCGGCTGCTCACGCCGTCCGGGGCGCCGTTGGAGGACCCGGTGGGCCGTGGGTTCGTCCTGTTCGTCAAGTCCGAGGAGGAGCCGGCGCTCACCGCGGACCGGCTGTCCTTCCTGCGGGACGTGGGCGCGGGGGTGGTCCGTCTGTGGCCGGTGGGCACGTCGTACGACGGCACGGCCGGGGCGACCGACGCGGTGGACGCCGACGGCGTGCTGCGCGCCCGCCTCGACCGCCACGGCGCGACGGCCCTGCTGGTCCGCCCCGACTACCACGTCTTCGGCGCGGCGGCCGACCCGGCCGGGGTGAACGCCCTGGTGGACGACCTGCGCACCCAGCTGACCGCGGCGGCACCGGCCGACGCGGTCCGCACGGCCTGAACGAGGCGGTCCGCACGGCCTGAACGAGGCGGCCCACGCGGGCCGAGCGAGGCGGGCACCGGAGCCACCGGGCGCCGGCTGACGCGGACGCCGGGCCCGCCATTCGCGGCCGGCGGGTCCGGCAGGCGTATGCGGCGCAGCCGACGTGGGGGGGGAGAACCCGGCAGGCGCAGACGGCGGGCCCGCCAGGTGCCGGCAGCGCACCCGGCACGGCACGGAGGACTCGGCAGCCGCGGGCACGCAAAGCCGGCAGGCGCAGGCAGCGGGCCCGGCAGGCGTACGCGACGCAACCGGCGTGGGACGCAGAACCCGGCAGACGCGGGCAAGCAAAGCCAGCAGGCGCAGACGACGGGCCCGGCAGACGTACGCGACGCAACCGGCGTGGGACGCAGAACCCGGCAGACGCGGGAGGCAAAGCCGGCGGGCCCGGCAGGGGTGAGCGACGCAACCGCCGCGGGGCGGAGAACCTGGAAGGCGCGGAAAGGCCGACCCGGCAGGCGCAGGCGGCGGGCCCGGCAGGTGCCGGCAGCGCACCCGGCACGGGACTGAGGGCTCGGCAGGCGCGGGCAGGCAAAGCCGGCCCGGCAGGCGTAGGCGGCCTGGGGTGGAGGACCCGGCAGGTGCGGGCGGGGAAACCCGGCGGGGTCGGGCGGTGGGCTCGACGGGTGTAGGTGGTGGGGGCCTGGTGGGCGGGCCCGCGTATCCGGGTTACAGCTGTCGGGCGAGTAGGACGGCGCCCCGGAGGGAGGACAGGCCGCCCAGGCGGGCCGGGGTCACGGGGGGTGTGGGGTGGCCGGGGCGGGAGAGGGCGGCCAGGTGGGTCGTGAGGGTGTGCGGGAGCGCCGGGATCCCCTCGGCGAAGCCGCCGCCCAGGACGACGCGTTCGGGGTGGACGAGTTCCGCGACACCGGCGATGGCCGCGGCGAGGGCGCGGGCCGTGCGGTCCAGTGCGGCGACGGCCCAGGGCCGCTGGTCGCTCAGACCCCGGCGGAGTTCGCCGAAGGTGACCGGCGTGCCGCGCAGGGCGGTGGCGTGGGCCAGGGTGGCCGGGCCGGACGCGGTCGCCTGGAGGCAGCCGTGGCGGCCGCACACACACGGGGGCCCGTCCCGGTCGATGACGAGGTGGCCGATCTCGAAGGAGCCGCGGGCCGGACCGGGGCACAGGGCGCCGTTCAGCACGAGTCCGCCGCCGATCCCGGTGCCCACGCCGACGTAGAGCAGGTTCGGGCAGCCCGCCGCGTCCGCCTCGGCGAGCGCGCCGAGGTCGCCGTCGTCGGCCCAGGCCACCCTCGCCCCGGGGAACAGTTCGCGCAGGGCGGGGCCCAGCGCGAGCCCGGTCCACGCGGGGCGGCTGGGCCAGGCGGTGACCCGCTCGTCGGGGCCGACGGTGGCGGGCATGGCCACGCCGACGGCCCGTACGTCCGCCGCGCCGGGGAACTCCCTCAGGTGCGCGGCCAGATCGGCCAGGTCGCGGCCGGCGTCCCGGTGCGGGCCCCAGGTGAAGGAGGACTCCTCGGTCCGGCCGTCGCCGCCGTCCGCGCGGAAGGCGACCTTGGTGCCGCCGACGTCGATACCGAGGCAGCCCGGCGCCGAAGCGGCGCCGGGCTGCCGGTCCGCAGCGGGCACGCTCAGTCGCCCGGTACGGCGGGGCACAGGGCGAGCAGGTCGCCGGGGCGGCGCAGCACCGCGTCGGGACCGGCGGCGAGCAGTTCCTCCTCGTCGGGGCCGACCCACAGCGCGGCGGCCGAGGCGACGCCGGCGCCGCGGGCGCTGGCCAGGTCGGTGGGGGCGTCGCCGATCATGATGGCCTGCTCGGGCGGCACGTCCAGCAGTTCCAGCGCGCGCTGCACGATGTCGGGCGCGGGCTTGGGCCGGGCCACCTCGTCGGAGCCGACGACGTGCGCGAAGAACGGCAGCAGGCCGAGCCCGTCGAGCAGCGACCGGGCGCGGTCGCCGGCCTTGCCGGTGGCCACGGCCAGCCGGAGGCCGCGCACCCGCAGGGTCAGCAGCAGTTCGAGGACGCCGTCGAAGACCTCCACGCGGTGGGCGAGCCGGTAGCTCTCGCGGACGAAGGGTTCCTCCATCTCCGGCGGCAGCCCCATGATCCGCATGATGTCGGGGAAGTAGCGGCCCTGGTGGCGCACGTACTCCTCGAACGGTGCGGGGCCGTCGCCGACGACTTCCGCGTAGGCGACCGCGAAGGCCTCCCGCATGACCGCGAAGCTGTCGACGATCACCCCGTCCAGGTCGAAGACGACCGCCCGCCGGGGTGTCGTCAGGAGGCCGGCCGGGGCGAGGGGCCGGTCGGTGGAGTGGACTGTCATGGGGTCCTCATCTGCTGGTGGTCTGCTGGGCGGGCTCGCTCGGCCCGTCGCGGCCGGCCCGCGCGGAGGCGTAGAGGCGCTCCATGAGCCGTACGGTGGTCCGCGCCTCGGCGACGGCCCGGCCCCGCCCGGCGGGGTCGGCGAGGAGGGCCGGTACGCCGTCCAGTTGCCGGCCGTACTCCGCGCCGACGGGTTCGGCGGGCACCGGCAGCCGGCGGGTGGCACCCTCGCGGGTGAGGGTCAGCACGGATTCGGGCTGCCGGTTGGGGCTGAAGCCGAAGGTGCAGCGCAGTTCGGCGGTGCCGGTGCTGCCCTCGATCCGGATCAGGGAGAGGTCCGTCGCCTCGTGCGAGGCCCAACTGGCCCGCAGGAAGACGGAGATGCCGTCCTCGCGGAGCAGGAACCCGCGGGCGGTGTCCTCGACGTCACCGGTGGGGGCGGCGGCCGGCTGCTCTCGGCGCCAGGCCGCCGACCAGGCGCCGGCGCCCAGGAAGTCGTCCGAGGTGGCGCCGACGGCCTGGCGGACCGGGGACGGTCCGAGCAGCGCGGTCAGGGTGTCCACGAGGTGCCAGCCGAGGTCGACCAGGGCGCCGCCGCCGGCCTCGCTGCGCCGGGTGAACCAGCCGCCGGCCCGGGGCACCCCGCGGGCCCGCACCCAGGCGAGGTCGACGTGTCGCACCGTGCCCAGCTCGGGGAGCACAGCGGCGAGTTCGCGGACGTCGGCGCGGTGCCGGGCGGCGCTGCCGGCCAGCAGCAGGCCGCCGTCGCGCTCGGCCTCGGCCAGGACGTCGGCCTCGGCGCCGGACAGGCACACCGGTTTCTCCAGGAAGACGGACACGCCCCGGGCGAGCAGGCCGGCGGCGACGGTGGTGTGCAGGTGGTTGGGTACGGCGACGACGGCGAGGTCCACCGACCGGGCGTCGAGCGCGTCCGGTGCGGCGTGGGCCGGGGTGCCCGTCGCCGCGCCGACGGCCACCCGCGCGGCGGGGTCGGGGTCGACGACGGCGACCAGGTCGAAGTCCGGGTGGGAGCGCAGCCGGGGCAGCCACAGCTCCCGCCCCGCCCAGCCGAGCCCCACCACGGCGGCCCGCACGCTCATACGGCGGCCACTGCGTCCGCGATGATCTCGGCCGTCAGCTCCAGGTTCCGCTCGTCGGCGAGCAGCACCCGGTGGTGCAGCCAGACGCAGTCGGCGCTGATGGCCTCGGTGTTCGGGCAGCGTTCGGCGACCTGCTCCAGCGTCTCGTCGGGGGCGCCGACCTCCCAGAAGGCGTCGGTGCGGTAGACGGCGCGGAACCCGGCGAAGGCGGGCAGCCCGGCGGCGACCAGCCGGTCGACGAGGGCGTTGCGGTCCTCCTCGGCGATGCCCGGGAGCCGGAACATCGCCATGTAGTGCGTGTTCTGGTCGGCGCGGACGTCACCGCCCTGCGGTACGACCCCGTCGACGGCTCCGAGCAGCCGGGACAGCAGCTCCCACCGCTGGTCGCGCAGGGCGGTCTGGGCGGGCAGGCGGCGCAGCTGGGCGCGCAGCACGGCGGCGGAGAACTCGTTGAGCCGCATGTTGGTGCCGGAGACCTGGTGCAGGTAGTGCCGGTCGGTGCGCGGCCGGCCGCAGCTGTGCCGCAGGAACGCCGACTCGTACAGGTCGCTGTCGGGGAACACCACGGCGCCGCCCTCGCCGGCGGTCATCAGCTTGCCGTTCTGGAAGGAGAACGCGGCGACCGAGCCGAGTTCGCCGACCCGCTTGCCCTGCCAGCGGGCGCCCTGGGCGTGCGCCGCGTCCTGGAGGATCGGTACGCCGGTGTCGGCGGAGAGCTTGCCGAGGGCGTCCATGTCGGCCATCAGGCCGGCCATGTGCACGGGCATGATCGCCCGGGTGCGCGGGGTGACGGCGGCGGCCGCCGCGGCGACGTCGATGTTGTAGGTGTCCGGGTCGACGTCGACGGGGACGGCGACGGCACCGATGCGCTGGGCGGCCTGGGAGGAGGAGATGAAGGTGAAGGCCGGCACGATCACCTCGGTGCCGGGGCCGACGCCCATGACCTGGAGGGCGAGTTCGAGGGCGTGGGTGCCGTTGGTGACGGCGAGGGCGTGCGGGGCGCCGTGGAAGTCGGCGAACTCACGCTCGAAGGAGTCGACTTCCTCCCCGCCCATGCGCCACCACTGGCCCTGTTCCAGGGCCCGGACCAGTCCGGTCCGCTCGTCGTCGTCGTACTGCGGCCACTTGGGGAATTCCGGTGCCGGTCGCGCGTTCATGGTTCTCCAAATCTCCGTCGGGAACGGGCTGGGCGAAAGTGAGCGGGCGAGGCGAAGGGGGGCGACAGAGCCGGTCCGGACGGGTCGCGCAGTGCTGGCCGTCCTCAGACTAGGACGCGGTGTGCCGGGCCTCCCATCCCTCGGTCTGGTAGTCGGATGGTGGCGGGGCGGTCAGGGCGCGTGCAGGGCGAAGAACGCGCGGTAGGAGTCGATCTGGCCGGTGAGCATGTGGCTTCCGTGGTGCACGGCGAGGCCGTGGGCGGCGGCCTCACGCAGCAGCCGGGTGTCGCGGGGTTTCATGATGATGTCGGCGACGACCGCGCCCGGCGGGAGGGCGTGCGGGGCGAAGGGCAGCGGGTCGTCGGGGCGCAGGCCGAGCGGGGTGGCGTTGACGGCGATGTCGCTGTCGGCCAGGGGTGGTGCGCCGGCCGCCCGGACGCGGCCGGGCCAGTGGGCGGCGAGCCGGCCGACGAGCGCGGTCACTCTGGGGGTGTCGGGGTCGGTGATGGTCAGCCGGTCCACGCCGGCGTCGAGCAGGGCCGCCGCGATGGCGCTGCCGGCTCCGCCCGCGCCGGCCAGTGCCACCCGGGCGCCCTTGGGCCGGTGGCCGGCCTGGACCAGTCCCGCCACGAAGCCGGAGCCGTCGAAGTTCTCGGCGAGCCAGGTGCCGTCGGGTTCGCGGCGCAGCGCGTTGGCGCTGCCGGTGATCTCGACGGTGGGGCTGCGCCGGTCGGCGAGCAGGGCGGCGGCCGTCTTGTGCGGGACGGTGACGAACAGGCCGTCGAGGTTGCCGACGCGCTGGAGTCCCCGGACGACCGTCTCCAGGTCGGCGGGGCGGACGTGCACGGGGACGAGCACGGCGTCGATGCCGAGGCGGGCGAAGAGCGGGTTGAGCAGTCCGGGTGACTGGACCTGGCCGACCGGGTCGCCGAGGACGGCGTAGAGCCGGGTGGTTCCGCTGACCAGGGTCTGCCGGGGGGTGTCGGTCATCGTCGTGCCTCCGTGCTGCGTGCCGCCCGGGTCGCGAACAACTCCGCGACCGTGAAGGCGAGTTCCATGGACTGTTCGGCGTTGAGGCGGGGGTCGCAGGCGGTGCGGTAGCGGGCGGGCAGGTCCTCGTCGGTGAGACCGCGGGCGCCGCCGGTGCACTCGGTGACGTCCTCGCCGGTGGCCTCCAGGTGCAGGCCGCCGGGGTGGGTGCCGAGCGCCCGGTGCACCTCCAGGAAGCCGGTGATCTCGTCGAGGATGTGTTCGTAGCGCCGTACCTTGTAACCGGCGGCCGTGGTACGGGAGTTGCCGTGCATGGGGTCGCACTGCCAGATCACCTGGCGGCCGGAGGCGGTCACCTTCTCGACGATCGGCGGGAGCGCCTCGCGGACCCGGTCGTGTCCCATCCTGGTGATCAGGGTGAGCCGGCCGGGCACCCCGTGCGGGTCGAGACGGCGTACGTACTCCACGGCCTGCTCCGGGGTCGTGCCGGGGCCGATCTTCACGCCGATGGGGTTGGCCAGCAGTTCGGCGAAGGCGATGTGCGCGCCGTCGGGGTGCCGGGTGCGCTCCCCGATCCACAGGAAGTGGGCGAGGCCGCTGGACAGCCGGGGTTCGGGGCCCTCCGTGTCGATCCACAGCTGGGTGCGTTCGTAGTCGAGGAGCAGCGCCTCGTGGCTGGTCCAGATCTCGCCCAGCCGTGGGGCGGGGGCGCCGATGCCGGTCATGAAGCGCAGCCCGCGGCCGATCTCCGCGGCCCGTGCCGTGTGCGGTCGGCCGCCGGGCGCGGTGCTGACGAACTGCCGGTTCTCCTCGTGCAGGGCGTGCGCGTCGGCGAGGTCGCCGCGGGAGAGCCGTCGTACGACGGTCATCGCCTCGCGGGCGTGGGCGTGTGCCCGGGCCATGCGTTCGGGGTCGGGTGTGCGGGCGGCGGGGGTCGCCTCGCCGGAGTTGACGATGTCGCCCCGGTACACGGGCAGTCCGTCGGCGCCGACGGCCGCGGAGCGGGGTTTGGCGTACTGTCCGGCGGCGCGGGCCACCGTGACCACGGGCAGGCCGGCGCCGTGCGTGAGGACCAGCGCCATCCGCCTCAGCAGGCCGAGGTTGGCCCGCAGGTGGGGCTCGGTGGTCTCGGCGAAGGTCTCCGCGCAGTCGCCGGACTGGAGCAGCAGGGCCTCGCCGCGGGCGACGGCGCCGAGCCGGTCGAGCAGCCGCCGGGTCTCGGCGGGGGTGACGAGGGGTTCGCCGGCGGTGAGCCGGCGGACCACGGCGCGGGCCCGGTCCGGGTCCGGCCAGCCGGGCTGTTGTGCGGCGGGCCTGGCCAGGGCCGCTTCGAGCCGGTCGGCGAGGATGCGCTCGACCGCCCGCCGCCGGATCCGCCCGGGGGTACCGGGCGGCCACCGCGGGAAGTACGTCATGTCACCGCCGCCTCCGTTCCCGCGACCCCGGCGGGGGCACCGGTGACGAGCCGGTCGAGCGGGGCGCGCTCCATCCGGGCCAGGGCGTCGGCCACGGCCCGTTCGGGCACGTCGGCGACGAGTTCGGCGCCCGCCGGGCCGTCCAGGACGAAGGTGAGGCCGGAGCGGGCCTTCTTGTCCCGGCGCATCAGCGCGAGGAGTGCGTCGGGGCTCGTGTCGTCGGGCAGGGCGGTGGGCAGGCCGTAGGAGGCGACCACCGCCCGGTGTTCGTCCACCCGCCCGGGCGGGATGCGGCCGAGGGTGCCGGCGAGCAGGCCCGCGAAGACGGTGCCGATGGCGACGCCCTCGCCGTGCCGGAGGGCGAAGCCGGTGGCCGCCTCCAGGGCGTGGCCGAGGGTGTGGCCGTAGTTGAGCAGGTGCCGCGGGCCGGCGTCGCGTTCGTCGGCGGAGACGATGCCCGCCTTGAGCGTGACGCTGGCGGCGGTCTGTTCGGCGAGGGTGAGCCCGTGCAGGCCGGGGGCGCCGATGAAGTGGCAGCGGGCGATCTCCCCGAGGCCGTTGCGCAGTTCGCGCGGCGGCAGGGTGGACAGGTAGTCGGTGTCGCACAGCACGGCGGCGGGCTGCCAGTAGGCGCCGACGAGGTTCTTGCCCTCGGGCAGGTTGACGGCGGTCTTGCCGCCGACGCTGGCGTCGACCTGGGCGAGCAGGGTGGTCGGCAGGTGCACGACGGGGACCCCGCGGTGGTAGAGCGCGGCGGCCAGGCCGACGACGTCGGTGGTGGTGCCGCCGCCGACGGAGACGACGGCGTCGGAGCGGGTCAGCCCGAACCGCACGAACGCGGCGCACAGGGCCTCCACCGTGGCGAGGTTCTTGTCGGGTTCGCCGTCCCGGGCGGGCAGCAGCAGGGTTTCCGTGCCGGTGTCGGGCACCCACTCGACGGGGCGGGCCGAGACGACGGCGACGCGCCGGGCGCCGATCCGCTCGATGATCCCGGGCAGGGCGGAGCGGACTCCGGGGCCGATGAGCACGTCGTAGGACCGGTCGCCGAAGCGCACCGGGACTGTTCTTGTCACTTCCGCTTCACCTTGTTCCGTTGCGCGCGGACTCGGTCGGTCGCCCGGAGCCCGGCCGGCGGCGGCACACCGCGGCCGGGGCTCCGTGACGGGTGGGGCGCCGGAGGGCGCCGTGGGGCTACTGGCCGGCGGTCACCCGGCGGACGCGGGACTCGGCGCGCTCCTTGCGGTCCTGCTCGTCCAGGTGGGGGTAGGACGGGCAGCCGAAGACCCGCTGGAAGGGCTCGAAGGTGTCCCACTCGGTGCGCCGGCGCATCTCCTGGGCGACCGCGTTGTGCTCGCTCCAGAAGTCGCCGCCGATCAGCCGGATCAGGTAGCGCTCCAGCGTGTCGCGGTCGGTGGTGCGGCCGGCGTCGGCGGCGACCGCGACCAGTTCACCGTCGTAGAAGGCGTGGATGAGCCGGATGTAGGTGTCGTAGCCGGTCTTGAAGAAGTTCTCGTACTCGGCGATGAGCCGGTCGGCGTCCTCGGGGTTCTTCAGGGCCCGGCTCAGGTTCTCGGCGGCGCGGACCGCGGTGGCCGAGGCGACGAGCACACCGCCGGAGAACATGGGGTCGCCGAAGCAGCCGGCGTCACCGACCATCACCCAGCCGGGGCCGGTGACGGTGTCGGTGTGGTAGCAGTAGTCGGTCTCGACCTTGAGGTCCATGATCGGGCGGGTGCCGGTCAGCCGGGCGGTGATCCGCGGTACCCGGGCGAGGTGCTCCTCGAAGACCTTCTCGGGGGTGGAGGCTCGGAAGACGTCGCGGGGCATGACGGTGCCGACGCTGATGACGTCCTTGGACAGCGGGATGGCCCAGACCCAGCCGTCGGCGTGCGCGCCGACCTGGATGTCGCCCTCGACGCCGAGGTTGTGCTGCTCGTCCAGGCCGTCGTAGTGCCGGAACACCGCGACCATGCGGAGCTTCTCCAGGGTCTTGCGCAGCCCGAACTTGTGGGCGATCCGCCCGGCGCGCCCGCTGGCGTCGACCACGTACTGCGCGCGGACCTCGTGTTCCTCGCCGTCCTTGGTGTAGCGGACGCCGACCATGCGGTCGCCCTCCATCAGCAGGTCGCCGACGACGGCGCCGTAGTGCACCTCGGCGCCCGCCTTGCCGGCCTCCTCGACGAGCATGCGGTCGAACCGGGCCCGCTGGACCTGGAAGGCCCGGTCGTAACGGCCCTCGCCCTGCTTGGCGAAGTCGGCGCGGAAGACGCCGGAGAAGAACTTGGTCTCGGTCGGGTCGATGAACTCGCCGCCGAACTTGGGGACGTACCCCCCGCTCTCCACCGCTTCCCGGATGCCGATCCGGTCGAACAGGCCCATCATGTACGGCAGCAGGGACTCGCCGATGTGGAAGCGCGGGTTCTCCTCGCGTTCCAGGAGGACCACGGAGTGCCCCTCCTTGGCCAGCGTGTAGGCGCTCACCGCGCCGGAGGGTCCCCCACCGATGATGACGACGTCGGCCGAGTTGTTGCTCATGGAATGTCCTTCCGGTCGTGTGCTGGTGACGTGGGTTCGGTTGGTCTGCCGGCCGGTCACGCGAGGTCGGCGGGGTCGGGGTCGCCGGTGAGGAGGGCGGCGACGAGCCGCCGGTGCTCGGTGTCGTCCACGACGGTGCGGACGCGTTCGCGGCCGTCGCGGACCACGAGGTAGCGGCGGCCCTTGAGCACGGCCTGGCCGTTGTGGAACGTCCGGCCGCACAGGGTGCCCTGGCCGTCGTCCGCGGCGGCGGTGGCGTGGTGGGCGCGGGCCCGGTCCTCCAGGTCCTTCCAGTCGTGCCACTGGCGGGCCTGCAGCCGGAACGTGTAGACGGTGCCCCACCGGGTGACGCGTCCGCGCCGTTGCAGGGCGATCGCGCCGTCGTCGCCGTGGACGAGCCGGTACTGGCAGCCGTACTGGCTCTGCACCTCGTCGCCGACGCGCAGCGGTTCGAGGTACGACGGTCCCGGGTAACCGACGTCGACGAGCCACTCCTCGCCGTCGAGGACGGTCCGGATGAACATGTGCTCGATCTCGGTGCCGAAGTTCTCCCGGCCCTCGGCGGTGCTCGCCGCCAGCAGGGAGACCTCGTAGCCCAGTGCGGACAGGAGGCGGAAGAAGAGCCGGTTGAGCTGGAAGCAGGTGCCGCCCAGGCCCTCCATGACCCCGGTGCGGAACACCTCGTCCTCGTCGATGTCCACGAGGTGGACGCCGTCGGCGAAGCCCTGCCCGGCGACGTTGTACGGCAGGGTCATCAGGTGCTGTTTGTGCAGCGTGCGCAGGGTGTCGAGGTCGGGCCTCGGCCGTCCTGCCGTCCAGCCGATGCGACGGAGGTAGGCATCCACGTCAAACATGCGGTCGACTGCTCCCTTCGGGGTCGGTGCGGTGGGTGGACGCCTCAGACGGACAGGGCCACGGGCCCGGTCGCGTCCTCGCCGTACAGGCGCTCGCTCAGGTGGGCGACGATCAGCGCGGGCGTCGGATGGTCGAAGACGAGGCCCGCGCCGAGCTTGGTGCCGATCAGCTCGCCGAGCCGGTTGCGCAGTTCCAGCGCGGTCAGCGAGTCGAAGCCGATCTCGAACAGGCCCTGGCCGGGGTCGACCCGGTGGCCGTCGGTGTAGCCGAGGACGACGGCGATCTGGGTGCGGACCAGCTCCAGCAGGGTCTCGGCCCGCTCCCCGGCCGGCAGCCCGGCGAGGCGTTCGGCGAGCCGGCGCCGCTCGTCCCCGGTGACGGCGGCCCGCGCCGACTGCCGGCCGGCGCGGACCAGTCCGCGCAGCAGCGGCGGCACGGTGGCCCCGGCGCTCGCGTCGGCGCGCAGCCCGCGCAGGTCGAGCTTGGCCGGCACGAGCAGGGTGCGGTCGCTGCGCAGCGCCGCGTCGAAGAGCTGCATGCCCTCCTCGGGGGTGAGGGCGAGGACGCCGCCGCGGCGGCTGAGCCGGCCGCGGGTGAGTTCGTCGGTGCCGGCCGCCATGCCGGTGGTCTGCTCCCACAGGCCCCAGGCGAGCGACCGCGCCGGGAACCCGGCGGCCCGGCGGCGCGCCAGCAGCCCGTCCATGCAGGCGTTCGCGGCG
>NZ_JOIU01000027.1 GCF_000720135.1 Streptomyces sp. NRRL S-1022
AGGACCGCCAGGAAATGACCCTCCGCATCCTGGAATGGCGGGGCATCCCGGTGTCCGACGCCGTCCGGGAGCGGGTGCTGGCCTGCACGGACCTCGGTCGACTGGAGGTCTGGGCCCAGCGCGCCGTCCACGCGGCCGAGGCGACGGAGTTGTTCACCGGCGAGTGAGCACGTGACCGTTGGGCCGCTCGCTTCTGGGCCAGTGTCGTGCTTCCGCGGTCCGCGTCAAGGGCGCTGCGCGTCGCCTTCGGCGATGGGCCTCCGGCCCACCCTTGACCCGGCCCACTCCAGCCCGGGCAAGAAGCGAGCGAGCGACCCGGAACAGCGGTGGCCCAGCCCGGCACCGGGCCCTCGGGTGAGCCAAACGGCGCCGTCGGCGGGGTGCGCGGTCGCGTCCCGCATGGACGCCGGGTGAGTTTGGCGGCTTACGGGTGAGTGGGGGGGGGTGGGTGCGCGGTCGCGCCTCGCCTGCACGCCGGGTGAGTTTGGCGGCTTACGGGTGAGTGGGGGGTGGGTGCGCGGTCGCGTCCCGCATGGACGCCGGGTGAGCTTGGCGGCTTACGCGTGGTGGGTGGCTGCGCGGTCGCGTCCCGCATGGACGCCGGGTGGCCTCGGCGACTTACGCATGGTGGGCGGATGCGCGGCCCCGCCTCGCCAGCACGCCGGGTGAGCTTGGCGGCTTGCGCATGGTGAGTGGCTGCGCGGCCCCGCCTCGCCAGCACGCCGGGTGAGCTTGGCGGCTTGCGGCCATGGCCTGCGGGTGAGCCGGGCGGCTGCGGTTCCTTCCGGTACGGGAACGGAGCCTGTCCGCTATCTCCCCGTCGTGATTGGCGGATTTGTGCCACGGGGTGGGAGGGAAGGGCAGGTCAGCGTGCGGAGGCCTCGACGGCTTGGCCCAAGTCCGCCAATCGCCGATCTCGTGTGGCGTGGGGGGCCCATGGGCCCGACGGGGTCGAGTCCCCCCATCGACCCCCGACGACGTTCGTGCGGGGCCAGGGGGCGCCTTGCCGACGGGCCGCTCGCCGCCAAGCTCACCCGGCGTGCACGCGAGGTGGGAGTGCGCCCCCTCACCTGGCCTCAAGCTGCCGAACCCACCCGACGTGCAGACGAGGCGCGACCGCGCACCACCCACTCACCGCAAGCCGCCGAACCCACCCCGCGTGCACGCGAGGTGAGAGTGCGCCCCCCTCACTGGACCGGGAGCCGCCGAACGCACCCGGCGTGCAGGCGAGGCGAGACCGCGCACCACCCACTCGCCGCGAGCCGCCAAGCTCACCCGGCGTGCACGCGAGGTGAGAGTGCACCCCCCTCACCGGGCCGCAAGCCGCCGAACGCACCCGGCGTGCAGGCGAGGCGCGTGTGCGTTCCTGCCGACGATGCGAACGCAGCCGGCGTGAGGGGGCGGTGGGCCTGAGCCGGCCACTTTCCCTGGGCTGCCCGCTCGCTTCCACCCCGTGCTGGAGCGGGCCGAGTCAAGGGTGGCCCGGAGGGCCATCGCCGGAGGCGACGCGCAGCGCCCTTTACTCGGCTCGCGGAAGCACGACACTGGCCGGAGAAGCGGGCGGCCCCACGGTCACGTGACAACTTCCTCGGCCTGACCAACGGAGGCGAACAGCTCCACTGCAACGGGGGCACTGGCGGCGAACGGCGGGGGCGTCGGGATCCGCTGCGGTGACCGGGGCGCCAAACACCGCCGCCGACGGTGATCCGTACCCCGCCCAGCACCCCCGTCCAGCCCCCGGTCACGATTGGGTTTCGGCCATCCTCCGCCTCTTGCCCAGCCCCCGTGTAATCGATTCCAATCCTTCCTGAGCCGAGGGATGTAATCGATTCCACGAGTCACGAGGAGGTGGCGCCGGCGATGGCGAGCATCAAGGATGTCGCCGCTGCGGCGGGGGTGTCCGTGGCGACCGTGTCGCGGGTGCTGAACGGGCATCCGTCCGTCAGCGCCGAGGCGCGGGCCCGGGTCATGGGGGCCGTGGCGGAGCTGGGGTACCGGCCCAATGCCGTCGCCCGGTCGCTGCGGACCGATCAGACGCACACCCTCGGTCTCGTGATCAGCGACGTGATGAATCCCTACTTCACCGAGCTGGCCCGCTCCGTCGAGGAGGAGGCCCGGGCGCTCGGGTACAGCGTGATCATCGGTAACGCCGACGAGCGGCCGGAGTTGCAGGACCACCACGTGCGCAACCTGCTCGACCGGCGGATCGACGGGCTGCTGGTGTCGCCCACCGACGGCGGGTCGCCGCTGATGCTCGACGCCGCCCGGGCCGGGACCCCCATGGTGTTCGTCGACCGGTGGATCCCGGGCGTCGACGTGCCGGTGGTGCGGGCCGACGGGCGTGCGGCCGTACGGGACCTCGTCGCCCATCTGCACGGGCTCGGGCACCGGCGGCTCGCCATCATCGCCGGGCCCGCCGCGACCACCACCGGCAGCGAGCGGGTCGAGGCCTTCCGGGCCGCCCTCGCCGAGTACGGGCTCGCCCTGCCGGACGCCTACACGGGGCAGGGCGACTTCCAGGCGGAGAGCGGGCGGCGGGTCACCGAGGGGTTCCTGGACCTGCCGGAGCCGCCCGAGGTCGTCTTCGCGGCCGACAACCTGATGGCGCTCGGCGCGCTGGACGCCGTACGCGCGCGGGGGCTGCGCGTGCCGGACGACATCGCGCTGGCCGCGTTCGACGACATCCCCTGGTTCGTGCACACCGATCCGCCGGTCACCGCGATCGCCCAGCCCACCGGTGAGCTGGGGCGGGCCGCCGTACACGCGCTGGTCGACCGGATCGAGGGGCGTGCCCCGCAGTCGGTGACGCTGCCCGCGCGGCTCGTCGTGCGCCGCTCGTGCGGAGCGGCCGCACCTCGGGACGCATTCCCCGCGCAGTCCCCCTCGCAGTCCCCCTCCCCAGTGCAAAGGAGCACGTCGTGAGCAACCCGGACGAGTCGCTGCGCATCGAGGGCATACGCAAGACCTTCCCCGGCGTGGTCGCGCTCGACGGCGTCGACTTCGACCTGCGCCGGGGTGAGGTCCATGTGCTGCTCGGTGAGAACGGCGCCGGCAAGAGCACGCTGATCAAGATGCTCTCCGGGGCCTACACCCCCGACGCCGGCCGGATCCTCGTAGACGGTGAGGAGGTGCGCATCCACGGTGCGCAGGACTCCGAGCGGCTCGGGATCGCCACCATCTACCAGGAGTTCAACCTGGTGCCCGATCTGACCGTCGCCGAGAACATCTTCCTGGGGCGGCAGCCGCGCCGCTTCGGGATGATCGACCGCAAGCGGATGGAGGCCGAGGCCGAAACGCTGCTGAAGCGGGTCGGGGTCCGCGTCTCGCCCCGCGCGCGGGTGCGGGAACTGGGGATCGCGCGGCTGCAGATGGTGGAGATCGCCAAGGCTCTCAGCCTCGACGCGCGCGTGCTCGTCATGGACGAGCCGACCGCCGTGCTCACCTCGGAGGAGGTGGAGAGGCTCTTCGCCATCGTGCGGTCGCTGCGCGCGGACGGCGTGGGGGTCGTGTTCATCACCCATCACCTGGAGGAGATCGCCGCCCTGGGCGACCGGGTCACCGTCATCCGGGACGGGCGGAGCGTGGGACAGGTGCCCGCCGCCACGCCGGAGGACGAGTTGGTGCGGCTGATGGTGGGGCGGTCCATCGAGCAGCAGTACCCGCGGCAGAGGCCGGAGAAGGGTGCCCCGCTGCTGTCCGTCGAGGGGCTCGGCCGGGACGGTGTCTTCCACGACGTGAGCTTCGAGGTGCACGCCGGCGAGGTCGTCGGCATCGCGGGCCTCGTGGGCGCCGGGCGGACGGAGGTGGTGCGGGCGGTGTTCGGCGCCGATCCGTACGACCACGGGGCCGTGCGGGTTGCGGGCACGCGGGTCAGGCGGCACGACGTGAACGCGGCGATGGCGGCCGGGATCGGGCTCGTACCGGAGGACCGCAAGGGCCAGGGGCTGGTGCTGGACGCCTCCGTCGAGGAGAACCTGGGGCTCGTCACGCTGCGGTCCGCCACCCGGGCGGGACTCGTCGACCGCAAGGCGCAGTCCGCCGCCGCGGAGCGGATCGCCGGGCAGCTGAAGGTGCGGATGGCGGGGCTCGGGCAGCGGGTCCGGACCCTGTCGGGCGGCAACCAGCAGAAGGTCGTCATCGGCAAGTGGCTGCTGGCCGACACCAAGGTGCTGATCCTGGACGAGCCGACGCGCGGTATCGACGTCGGCGCCAAGGTCGAGATCTACCAGCTGATCAACGAGCTGACGGCCGCCGGGGCCGCCGTCCTGATGATCTCCAGCGATCTGCCCGAGGTGCTCGGCATGAGCGACCGGGTGCTGGTGATGGCCCAGGGCCGGATCGCCGGTGAACTGGCCGCCGGCGAGGCCACGCAGGACGCGGTGATGTCCCTCGCCGTGAGCACCCCTACCACCGAACGGGAGGCCACCCGTGGCCACTGACACGCTCAAGAGCACGACGGGCGCGAGTGGCGCCCCGGGGGCCTTTCGCCGGCTGCTCCTCGACAACGGCGCGCTCACCGCGCTGATCGTCCTCGTCATCGCCCTGTCGGCGCTGTCCGGCGACTTCCTGACGACGGACAACCTGCTGAACATCGGCGTCCAGGCGGCGGTGACGGCGATCCTGGCCTTCGGTGTGACGTTCGTGATCGTCTCCGCGGGCATCGATCTGTCCGTGGGTTCGGTGGCCGCGCTGTCGGCGACGGTGCTGGCCTGGAGCGCGACCTCGCACGGGGTG
The DNA here is from genome assembly GCF_000720135.1 of Streptomyces sp. NRRL S-1022. Taxonomy (GTDB): domain Bacteria; phylum Actinomycetota; class Actinomycetes; order Streptomycetales; family Streptomycetaceae; genus Streptomyces. Next base: position 4,735 of record NZ_JOIU01000027.1, read on the forward strand.
CCGGTCGTGCTCGCGGTGCTGATGGCGGTCGCCACGGGTGTCGTCGCCGGCCTGGTGAACGGTTTCCTCATCGCCTACGGCAAGTTGCCGCCGTTCATCGCGACGCTGGCCATGCTCTCGGTGGGCCGCGGTCTGGCCCTGGTGATCTCGCAGGGCTCCCCCATCGCGTTCCCGGACTCGGTGTCCCACCTCGGGGACACCCTCGGTGGCTGGCTGCCGGTGCCGGTGCTGGTCATGGTGGTGATGGGGCTGCTCGCCGCGCTGGTGCTGGGGCGGACGTACATCGGCCGGTCCATGTACGCGATCGGCGGCAACGAGGAGGCCGCGCGGCTGTCGGGCCTGCGCGTGCACCGGCAGAAGCTCGCCATCTACGCCCTGTCCGGGCTGTTCGCCGCCGTCGCGGGCGTCGTGCTGGCCGCCCGGCTGTCCTCGGCGCAGCCGCAGGCCGCCGACGGCTACGAGCTGGACGCGATCGCCGCGGTCGTCATCGGCGGTGCCTCGCTGGCCGGCGGCACCGGCAAGGCGTCCGGCACGCTGATCGGCGCGCTGATCCTGGCGGTGCTCCGCAACGGCCTCAACCTGCTGTCGGTGTCGGCGTTCTGGCAGCAGGTCGTGATCGGCGTCGTGATCGCGCTGGCGGTGCTGCTGGACACCGTGCGCCGCAGGGCCGGGGCGACTCCGGTGGCGGCCGGTGCGGGCGGGCCGAAGGGCCGGCAGGCGGTGACGTACGGGCTGGCCGCCGTGGTCACGGTGGCCGTCGTCGGCGCCACCTCGTTCCTGCACGGCGGTTCCCCGTCGTCCGCGAACCCGAAGCTGGGCCTGTCGCTGTCCACGCTCAACAACCCGTTCTTCGTGCAGATCCGGTCGGGCGCCCAGGCCGAGGCGGAGAAGCTGGGGGTGGACCTGACCGTCACCGACGCCCAGAACGACGCCTCCCAGCAGGCCAACCAGTTGCAGAACTTCACCGGTTCCAAGCTGGACGGCATCATCGTCAACCCGGTGGACTCGGACGCGGCGGGCAACTCCGTCACGGCCGCCGGCAAGGCGGGGATCCCGGTCGTGGCCGTCGACCGCGGCGTCAACAAGGCGTCCGTGGACACCCTGGTGGCCTCGGACAACGTCGCCGGTGGCGAGCTGGCGGCGAAGACCCTCGCGGAGAAGCTGGGCGGCAGGGGGAAGATCGTCGTCCTCCAGGGCCAGGCCGGCACGTCGGCGGCGCGGGAACGGGCGGCGGGGTTCGCGCGGGGCCTCAGGGCCTACCCGGGCATCCGGGTGCTGGCCCAGCAGCCCGCCGACTTCGACCGCACCAAGGGCCTCGACGTGATGTCGAACCTGCTCCAGGCCCACCCGGACGTGCAGGGCGTCATCGCCGCCAACGACGAGATGGCCCTGGGCGCGGTCAAGGCGCTCGGCTCGAAGGCCGGCCGCTCGGTGCAGGTGGTCGGTTTCGACGGCACCCCGGACGGGCTGAAGGCGGTCGAGGGCGGCACGCTGTACGCGTCCGTCGCCCAGCAGCCCTCGCAGCTGGGCCGGATCGCCGTGGACAACGCCCTCAAGGCCATCCGGGGCGAGAAGGTGGAGCCGACGGTGAAGGTGCCGGTGAAGGTGGTCACGAAGGACGACGTGGCCGGCTTCAGCGGCTGACAACGGACGACCGGGCGGGCGGCCGTACCCAGGGGTGGCGTACACCTCGGGTGCCGGCCGTCCGCCCCGGGTCATCTCTCAGGGGAGTCAACTGATGTACGACTACGACCTTCTGGTCGTGGGCTCGGCCAACGCCGACCTGGTGATCGGTGTCGAGCGGCGGCCGGCCGCCGGCGAGACGGTGCTCGGCGGCGACCTGGCCGTGCACCCGGGCGGCAAGGGCGCCAACCAGGCGGTCGCCGCCGCCCGGCTGGGTGCCGGTACGGCGCTGCTGGCGCGGGTCGGCGACGACGGCCACGGCCGGCTGCTGCTCGACTCCCTGCGCGCGGCCGGGGTGGACACGGCGGGGGTGCTGGCGGGCGGGGCCCCGACGGGGGTCGCGCTGATCACCGTGGACCCCTCCGGTGACAACAGCATCGTGGTGTCGCCGGGCGCCAACTCCCGTCTGCTGCCCGCGGACGTGCGGGCGGCGACGGGCCTCCTCCACGCCTCCCGGGTGGTGTCGGCGCAGCTGGAGATCCCGCTGGAGACGGTCGTGGAGGTGGTGCGGAACCTGGCGCCGGGCAGCCGCTTCGTGCTGAACCCGTCCCCGCCGCGGGAGCTGCCCGCTGAGGTGCTGGCGGCCTGCGACCCGCTGATCGTGAACGAGCACGAGGCGCGGGTGCTCCTCGGTGCCGCCTGTGTGAGCGACGACCCGGCGGACTGGGCCCGGCTGCTGCTGGCCGGGGGGCCGCGCTCGGTGGTGGTGACGCTGGGCGCGCAGGGGGCGCTGGCGGGCGACGCCTCGGGGGTGACCCGGGTGCCGTCGGTGACGGTGGACGCGGTGGACACCACCGGTGCCGGGGACGCGTTCACGGCGGCGCTGGCCTGGAGGCTGGGCACGGGCGCGACCCTGGCGGAGGCGGCGGCGTACGCGGCCCGGGTCGGCGCGGCGGCCGTGACGAAGCGGGGCGCGCAGGAGTCGTACCCGACGGCGGCGGAGGTGGACGCGCTGTGAAGAAGGCGGGGATCCTCAACCGGCAGCTGGCCGGTGCGCTGGCCGGACTGGGCCACGGGCACGAGGTGCTGGTCTGCGACGCGGGCATGCCGACACCGGAGGGGCCCCGGGTCGTGGACCTGGCGTTCCGGGCCGGGGTCCCGTCGTTCGCCGAGGTGCTGGACGGTCTGCTGGCCGAGCTGGTGGTGGAGGGCGCCACGGCGGCGCGGGAGGTACGGGCGGCCAATCCGGCGGCGGCCGGGCTGCTGGCGGGCCGCCTCCCGAAGCTGGTGCTCGTCCCGCACGAGGAGTTGAAGGAGCGGGCGGCCGGGGCCCGGCTGATCGTCCGCACCGGGGAGGCCCGGCCGTACGCGAACGTGCTGCTGCGCTGCGGGGTGTTCTTCTAACCGGCCGCCGCGGACTTCCAGCCGGCCGCCGCGGACGTTTCGAGGGGGCGTGTCCGGGCCCGCGGGCCCGGACACGCCCCCTCGCTCTCCCCTCCCCGTCGGAACCCGCAACCCCCCCGGGTCCCCCGTGGTTCCGACGCCATGTACGACACCGCAGGCGGCGGAATGGTTGCACCCGTTTCCGCGGTTCTTCCCGCGCCGGCCCGCTAGCGGATCACGTGCTCCACGAACCGCTCCGCCGTCCGGGCGAGGACCTTCCGGCCGTCCTGGGCCCACAGGCCCTCGTTGAACAGCTCGACCTCGATGGGCCCGGTGTAGCCGGCGGCCTCCACGTATCCCTTCCACGCGCGCATGTCGATCGAGCCGTCGCCGATCTGGCCGCGGCCGTTGAGGACGCCCTCGGGCAGCGGGGTGGTCCAGTCGGCGAGCTGGAAGGTGTGGATGCGGCCGGCCGCGCCCGCGCGGGCGATCTGGGCGGGCGCCTGGTCGTCCCACCACACGTGGTACGTGTCCACGGCCACCCCGACCTGCTGCGCGGGAAAGCGTTCGGCGAGGTCCAGGGCCTGGGCGAGGGTGGAGACCACGCAGCGGTCGGCGGCGTACATGGGGTGCAGGGGCTCGATGGCGAGCCGTACCCCGCGTTCGGCCGCGTACGGGGCGAGGACCGCGAGGGCGTCCGCGATGCGCTCCCGGGCGCCGTGCAGGTCCTTGCTGCCCGCCGGGAGGCCGCCGGAGACGAGGACCAGGGTGTCCGTGCCGAGCGCGGCGGCCTCGTCGACGGCCGCGTGGTTGTCGGCCAGTGCCGCGGCCCGCCCGGCGGGGTCGGTCGCCGTGAGGAAGCCGCCCCGGCACAGCGTGGTCACCGTCAGGCCGGCGTCGCGGACCAGCCTGGCGGTCGCCGCCAGGCCGTACGCCCGGACCGGTTCCCGCCACAGGCCGACCTGGCCGATGCCCAGGGCGGTGCAGGCGTCGGCCAGTTCGGGCAGGGACAGCTGCCGGACCGTCATCTGGTTGACGGAGAAACGCGCGAGGTCCTGGCTCACCGGCCCACCCCGTACACGCTCAGCAGGTTCCCCATGCGCTCCTCCGCCAGCTCGGGGTCCGGGAACAGGCCGAGCGTGTCGGCGAGTTCGTAGGCGCGGGCCAGGTGCGGCAGGGAGCGCGCCGACTGGAGGCCGCCGACCATGGTGAAGTGGTCCTGGTGGCCGGCGAGCCAGGCGAGCAGGACCACACCCGTCTTGTAGAAGCGGGTGGGGGCCTGGAAGAGGTGGCGGGACAACTCCACGCTCGGGTCGAGGAGTTCGCGGAAGCCCTGGACGTCCCCGGTGTCCAGGACGCGTACCGCCCGTGCCGCGAGCGGGCCCAGCGGGTCGAAGACACCGAGCAGGGCGTGGCTGAAGCCCTGGTCGTCGCCCGCGATCAGCTCCGGGTAGTGGAAGTCGTCGCCCGTGTAGCAGCGCACCCCCTGGGGCAGCCGCCGTCTGAGGTCGATCTCGCGCTGCGCGTCCAGCAGGGAGATCTTGACGCCGTCGACCTTGTCGGGGTGGGCGGCGACGACCTCCAGGAAGGTCTCGGTGGCCGCGTCCAGGCCGGCCGAGCCCCAGTAGCCCTCCAGGGCCGGGTCGAACATCGGGCCCAGCCAGTGCAGGATCACCGGTTCGGCGGCCTGGCGCAGGAGGTGGCCGTAGACCTCCTGGTAGTCCTCGGGGCCCCGGGCCGCCGCCGCCAGGGCGCGGGACGCCATGAGGACGACCCGGGCGCCGGCCTCCTCGACGACCGCGAGCTGCTCCTCGTAGGCCGCGCGGACCTCGTCGATGGTCGCCGGGCCGGTCAGCTGGTCGGTGCCGGCACCGCAGGCGATCAGGCCGCCGACCGCCGCGGCCTCGGCGGCGCTGCGCCGGATCAGCTCGGCCGCCCCCGCCCAGTCCAGGCCCATCCCGCGCTGGGCGGTGTCCATGGCCTCGGCGACACCGAGCCCGTGGGACCACAGGTGGCGGCGGAAGGCGAGGGTGGCGTCCCAGTCGACGGCGGCCGGCGCGTCCGGGGAGACGTCGGCGTACGGGTCGGCGACGACGTGGGCCGCGGAGAAGACCGTACGGGAGGTGAAGGGGGTGCCGGCGGGGAAGGCCGGCGGCTCGGTGCGGGGTTCGTAGGCGCGCAGGGTGCCGTCCGCCGCGGGAAGGTGGAGGGTCACAGGGCGATCTCCGGTACGTCGATGCGGCGGCCCTTGGCGGAGGACCTCAGGCCCAGCTCGGCGAGCTGCACGCCGCGGGCGCCGGCCAGCAGGTCCCAGTGGTAGGGGGCGTCGGTGTACACGTGCTTGAGGAACAGCTCCCACTGGGCCTTGAAGCCGTTGTCGAACTCGGTGTTGTCGGGCACCTGCTGCCACTGGTCGCGGAAGACCTCGGTGGCGGGGACGTCCGGGTTCCACACGGGTTTGGGGGTGGCGCTGCGGTGCTGGACGCGGCAGTCGCGCAGGCCCGCGACGGCCGAGCCCTCGGTGCCGTCGACCTGGAACTCCACGAGTTCGTCGCGGTGGACGCGGACCGCCCACGAGGAGTTGATCTGGGCGATGGCGCCGCCCTCCAGCTCGAAGACGCCGTAGGCGGCGTCGTCGGCGGTGGCGTCGTAGGGCTTGCCCTGTTCGTCCCAGCGCTGCGGGATGTGAGTGGTGGCGAGGGCCTGGACGGACTTCACGCGGCCGAACAGCTCGTGCAGGACGTACTCCCAGTGCGGGAACATGTCGACGACGATGCCGCCGCCGTCCTCGGCCCGGTAGTTCCAGGAGGGGCGCTGGGCGGGCTGCCAGTCGCCCTCGAAGACCCAGTAGCCGAACTCGCCGCGCACGGAGAGGATCCGGCCGAAGAAGCCGCCGTCGATGAGCCGCTTCAGCTTCAGCAGGCCCGGCAGGAAGATCTTGTCCTGGACGACTCCGTGCTTGACGCCCTTGTCGTGGGCGAGGCGGGCGAGGGCGAGGGCGCCGTCCAGGCCGGTGGCGGTGGGCTTCTCGGTGTAGACGTGCTTGCCGGCCGCGATCGCCTTGGTGAGGGCCTCCTCGCGGGCGGAGGTGACCTGGGCGTCGAAGTAGACGTCGACGTCCGGGTCGGCGAGGACGGCGTCCAGGTCGGTGGAGACGTGGTCGAGTCCGTGCCGCTCGGCGATCTCGCGCAGGGCGTGTTCGCGGCGGCCGAGCAGGATGGGTTCGGGCCAGAGCACGGTGCCGTCGCCGAGGTCGAGGCCGCCCTGTTCGCGCAGGGCGAGGATCGACCGGACGAGGTGCTGGCGGTAGCCCATGCGCCCGGTCACGCCGTTCATGGCGATACGCACCGTCTTACGTGTCACGTGAGTCCCCTTCGCGGGCCGGTTTAGCAAGCGCTTTCTATCGAGGAGAAGCTAGCCTCTGGACGTGGTCTGTACAAGACCGTGTCCCCTTCGAGTTGTTCGAGGGGGCGAACAACCGGGGGCCGTGGCCTTAAGGTCTGCTCGGAACCACGACGTGTGCCTGGCTGTCTACGTGGGCGTACGACATGACGCGTGACCGGAGGACGACGAGATGACGGTGACCCTGGCGGACGTGGCGGCCCGCGCCCAGGTCTCCCCCGCGACGGTGTCGCGCGTGCTGAACGGCAACTACCCGGTCGCCGCGTCCACGCGCGAACGGGTGCTGCGGGCGGTGGACGAGCTGGACTACGTCCTCAACGGCCCCGCCAGCGCGCTCGCCGCGGCCACCTCCGACCTGGTCGGCATCCTCGTCAACGACATCGCAGACCCGTTCTTCGGGATCATGGCGAGCGCGATCCAGGCCGAGATCGGCGGGCCGGGCGGTCGCGCGGGGGGCGAGCGCCTGGCGGTCGTCTGCAACACCGGCGGCTCCCCCGAGCGGGAACTGACCTACCTCACCCTGCTCCAGCGGCAGCGGGCCGCGGCCGTGGTGCTGACCGGCGGGGCCGTGGAGGACGCGCCGCACGCGGCTGCGGTCGCCGGAAAACTGCGCAAGCTGGCGGAGGCCGGGACCCGGGTGGTGCTGTGCGGGCGCCCGCCGGCCCCCGACACCCAGGCCGTGGCGCTCACCTTCGACAACCGGGGCGGCGCCCGCGCGCTGACCGACCACCTCATCGGCCTCGGCCACCGCCGGCTCGGCTACATCGCGGGCCCCGAGGAACGCACCACCACCCGGCACCGGCTGGAGGGCCACCGCGCCGCGCTCACGGCGGCGGGCATCGAGGACGACCCGCGCCGGACGGTGCACGGCCGCTACGACCGCCGGTCCGGTTACGAGGCAACGCTGGAGCTGCTGCGCCGCGACCCCTCCCTGACGGCGATCGTCGCCGCGAACGACTCCGTCGCACTCGGCGCCTGCGCGGCCCTGCGCGAGTCCGGCCTGCGCATCCCCGGGGACGTCTCGGTGGCCGGCTTCGACGACCTGCCCTTCAGCATCGACGCGGTGCCGTCCCTCACGACGGTCCGGCTGCCGCTGTCGGAGGCGGGGGCGCGGGCCGGACGCATCGCGATGGGCCGGGAGGAGCCGCCGCCCGGGGGGATCGCCTCGGTGCGGGGGGAGTTGATGGTGCGGGGGTCCTCCGGGGTTCCGCGGGAGTAGGGGTGCGGGGTGCCGGAGCGGCGCCGCCGATATTTCCGGACGGCACCGATGACTTCTCGCGCCGCCGGCCGTCTACATCGTCGTAAGCAACGGAAAACCTCCGAGGAGCCACCCATGCGTGTCGTCGTCACCGAGTTCATCAGCCTCGACGGAGTCGTCCAGGCGCCGGGCGGCCCGGAGGAGGACACCGACGGGGGGTTCGCGCACGGGGGCTGGTCGCATCCCTTCTTCGACCCGGAGGTGCTCGGCGGGGCGTTCGCCGCGGGGCTGGAGCGGGCGGAGGCGCTGCTGTACGGGCGGCGGACGTATCTGACCATGGCCGCCGCGTGGCCCGGGCGGGCGGGCGACCCCTTCGCCGACCGGCTCAACTCGATGCGCAAGTACGTCGTCTCCGACACCCTCGGGGACGAGGAGCTGAGCTGGGAGAACACCGAGCGGGTCCCGGGTGCGCAGGCTCTGGGGAAGGTGCGGGAGCTGCGGGCCGCCGAGGGCGGGGACCTGGCGATGATGGGCAGCCCCACGCTGGTGCGGGCGCTGATCGGGGCCGGGCTGGTGGACGAGTTGCAGCTCGCGGTCATGCCGGTGCTGCTCGGCGGCGGCAAGTCCGTCTTCCCGGCGGACGGGGGCAAGCGGTCCTGGGAGCTGGTGTCGTCGACCACCGCGAAGACGGGGGCCCAGCTGAACGTGTACCGGCCGGCCGGCGACGCGTAGGCGGGAGGCGGGCGCCGCCGCCGGAGGGCGGGGCACGGCTGGGGTGAGGGCGTGGGAGCGAGTAGGGTCCGTGACCATGAAGCTGGCGTTCTCCACTCTCGGTGTCCCCGGCCTCCCCGTCCGGGAGGTCCTCGCGCTCGCGACCACCCACGGCTACCACGGCGTCGAACTGCGCGCCCACCCGGAGGAGCCGGTGCACCCGGGCCTGGCGCCCGCCGAACGCGCCGAGACCGCGGCCCTGTTCCGGAGCGCGGGCGTCGAGGCGCTCGGCATCGCGGGGTACGCGCGTCTTGCCGCCCCGGGCGACGACGCGCCGGTCCTGGCGGAGATCCGGGACCTGCTCCGGCTGGCCCACGACCTGGGCGCGCCCTTCGTCCGGGTCCTCCCCGGCGCCGATCCGGACCGGCCCCGCGAGGAGTCCGACGCGATCGCCGCCCGGCGGCTCGGCACCGCCGCCGAGGACGCCTCCGCGCTGGGCGTGCGGATCCTGCTGGAGACCCACGACTCGCACCGCACGGGCGCCGACGTGATCCGGATCCTCGGCCCGGTCGGGCACCGGCAGGCGGGCGCGCTGTGGGACGTGATGCACACGTGGCTGGGCGGCGAGCAGCCGTCGGAGACGTACGCGGCGCTCGCCCCGCACCTGGGCTACGTCCAGGTCAAGGACATCGCCTCCGCCGAGGACACCACCCCGCTGCCGCTCGGCACGGGGGTGCTGCCGCTCACCGAGTGCGTGGACGTGCTGTCCCGGCAGGGCTGGGACGGCTGGCTGTGCTGGGAGTACGAGAAGCGCTGGTACGAGGGCGCCGCTCCGCTCCCGGAACTGCTCGGCGCCGGCCGGGAGCATCTGGCGCGGCTGCTGGGCGAGGCGGCCTGACCCGGGGTCCGGTACGGAGAAAACGGCTGGCGGGCGCCCGGGCCCGCGGTTAGCCTCCCCCGGTGATCCAGCTATCGGGGCCGTGCGCCCGCTTCCGCTCGTGAGCCTCACCCGCTCGCTGATGGACGTACGGCCGCTGCGCACCTCCCCCGTCTTCCGGCGGCTGCTGATCGGGCGGACGGTGTCCGTGCTCGGCGGGTTCATGACCATGGTGACGGTCATGTACCAGGTCTGGGACATGACCCGCAGCACCGCCTGGACCGGTGCGGTGGGTCTGGCGCAGGCGCTGCCGCTGGTGGTGTTCGGGCTGTTCGCCGGGGCCTGGGCGGACCGGGCCGACCGGCGCCGGCTCTTCCTCGCCGCGACCGTCGGCCAGGCGGTCTGCTCGCTGCTGCTGGCCGTGCAGGGCTTCACCGGGCACGTGCCGGTGGCGGTCGTCCTGCTGCTCGTCGCCGTGCAGTCCGCCTTCGGCGCGCTCGGCGCCCCGGCCGCCGGGGTCTTCGTACCGCGGCTGCTGCCCAAGGAGCAGGTGGCCGCCGGGCTGGCGCTGCAGCAGGTCACGGGCCAGTCGATGATGCTGCTCGGTCCGGCGCTGGCCGGGCTGCTGCTGGGCTGGTTCGGCATCGGCGTCTGCTATCTGCTGGACGCCCTCAGCTTCGGCCTCGCCTTCCACGGCGCCCGCGGGCTGCCCGCGCTGCCGCCGCAGGGCGAGCCCTCGCGGGGCGGGGTGCACGGGGTGCTGGACGGGCTGCGGTTCCTGGCCGGGCACCGGGTGGTGCGGGGCGCGCTGGTCACCGACCTCGCCGCGACCGTGCTCTCGTTCCCGGTGAGCCTGTTCCCGCTGGTCAACGCCGAGCGGTTCGGCGGCGATCCGCGCACCCTGGGCCTGTTCCTGTCGGCGCTGGCGGTGGGCGGTGTCACGGCGACCGCGCTGTCCGGCCCGCTGACCCGGCTCGCCCGGCCGGGCCCGGTGATGCTGTGCGCGTCCGCCACCTGGGGCGCGGCGCTGGTCCTGTTCGGCCTGGCCGGCAGCCCCTGGCTGGGTCTGGCCCTGCTCGCGCTGGCCGGTGCGGCGGACGCCACGGCGGTGGTCTCCCGCTCCACGATCGTGCAGACCCGCACCCCGGACGCGCTGCTCGGCCGGGTCACGGCGGCCGAGCAGATCGTCGGGCAGGCGGGCCCGAGCCTCGGCAACGTGCGCGGCGGCCTGCTGGCCGGCTGGACCTCGGGCACGACCGCCCTGCTCAGCGGCGGTCTGCTGTGCGTCCTGGCGGTGGCGGCGGTCGCCACGACGACCCCGGAACTGCGCGACCGGACTGCCGGGGTGCCGGACGAGGCGTGAGGGGGGCGCCGGGACGCGGTCCCGGCTGACCAGGGGCCGGACGCGCCCCGGGAATGCGCGGTCGGCGGCCCCTTCCTGGTTACTGTGCATTCCCTTGACGGAAAGAAACTTCCCGGATATTGGTGACTCCTCGGAAGTTTCCTTCAGCGGTTCTCCTCTGGAAGGAGCGCACGTGCACGACACCAGCACGGGAAGCACGGGAAGCACCGCACGGCCGTCCAGACGCGCCGTCCTCACCGCCACCGCGGGCCTCACCGCCGCGCTGACCGTACCGGCGACCGCCCACGCCGCCACCCCGGGCGACCGCCGGCTGCGCGCCCTGATCTCCCGCATGACCCTGGAGGAGAAGGTCGGCCAGCTCTTCGTGATGCGGGTCTACGGCCACTCCGCCACCGCCCCCGACCAGGCCGACATCGACGCCAACCTCAAGGAGATCGGCGTCCGCACCGCCGCCGAGCTGATCGCGAAGTACCGCGTCGGCGGCATCATCTACTTCACCTGGGCGCACAACACCCGTGACCCGCACCAGATCGCGGACCTGTCCAACGGCATCCAGCGGGCCTCGCTGGACCAGCCGCGCGGTCTGCCGGTCCTCATCGCCACCGACCAGGAGCACGGGGCCGTCTGCCGGGTCGGCAAGCCCGCCACGCTCTTCCCCGGCGCCATGGCGATCGGCGCGGGCGGCTCCCGCTCCGACGCGCGCACCCTGGGCCGGATCTCGGGTGCCGAGCTGCGCGCGATGGGCATCAACCAGGACTACTCCCCCGACGCCGACGTGAACGTCAACCCGGCCAACCCGGTCATCGGCGTCCGCTCCTTCGGCGCCGACCCGGACGCGGTCGCCGAGCTGGTCGCCGCCGAGGTGAGGGGCTACCAGTCGGCCGGGGTCGCGGCGACCGCCAAGCACTTCCCGGGCCACGGGGACACCGCCGTCGACAGCCACTACGGCTTCCCGGTCATCACGCACAGCCGGGAGCTGTGGGAGGAGCTGGACGCGGTGCCGTTCCGGGCCGCGGTCCGGGCGGGCATCGACTCGGTGATGACCGCGCACATCCAGTTCCCGGCGCTGGACGGCTCCGGCGACCCGGCGACCCTGTCGCAGCCGATCGTCACCGGCATCCTGCGCGGGGAACTCGGGTACGACGGGGTCGTGATCACCGACTCCCTCGGCATGCAGGGCGTGCGCACCAAGTACGGCGACGACCGGGTGCCGGTGCTCGCCCTCAAGGCCGGTGTGGACCAGCTGCTCAACCCGCCGTCGCTGGACGTGGCCTGGAACGCGGTGCTGACGGCCGTGCGGGAGGGCGAGCTGACCGAGGCCCGGCTGGACGAATCGATCCTGCGGATCCTGCGGCTGAAGGACCGGCGCGGGCTCCTCGACGACCCCTGGGCCGACCCGGCGGGCGTCGACGGCACGGTGGGCACCGAGGCCCACCTCGCCAGGGCCGGCCGCATCGCCGAACGCACCACCACCCTGCTCGTCAACGAGGCCGGCACGCTGCCCCTGGACCGCCGCCGGCAGCGCAGGCTCCTGGTCGTCGGCGCCGACCCCGCCTCCCCGTCCGGCACCACCGGCCCGCCCACCGGCGTCCTGGCCGCCGCCCTCACCGAACTGGGCTTCACCGCCACGGCCCTGTCCACCGGCACCGCCCCCTCCGCGGCGGCCGTCGACAAGGCGGTCGCGGCCGCCCGGGACGCGGACGCGGTGGTCGTGGCCACCTACAACGTGACCGCCTCCAGCACCCAGCGCACCCTGGTGGAGCGCCTGCTGGGCACCGGCAGGCCGGTGGTCGCGGTGGCCGTCCGCAACCCGTACGACGTCGCCCAGCTGCCGTCCGTCCCGGCCTTCCTGGCCGCCTACTGCTGGACGGACGTCGAACTGCGCGCCGCCGCACGGGTGATCGCCGGCCGGGTACGACCCCGCGGGAAGCTCCCGGTGCCGGTCCAGCGGCCGGACGACCCGAGCCGGGTGCTGTACCCGATCGGGTACGGGCTGACGTACTAGCCGGCGGTCACGGGCGCGGCGCGGGCTCCCGTTCCGCGTTCCGGGCGTCCAGTTTCGCGTCGTACCGGGCCAGCGGCTTCGCCTGGGACACGGTGGACGGGGGCAGTCCCGCCCAGTCCAGGATGCGGGCCGTGGCGAGGCTCTTCTGGTCCGCGACCAGGCCCGCCACGTTCGCGCCGTGGTTCATGCCGGGGGCCGTGAAGACGTAGGAGTCGCGGGCGCCCGCGCCGGGGCGGAAGCGTTCCGAGCCCCAGGGGTCGTTCTGGCCGTAGACGAAGAGCATGTGGTGCGCGTGGTGGCGGACCCACGTGTCCACGTCCCGCATCGCCTGCGGATGGAAGCGCATCGGGATGGAGCGGGGCACGAAGTTGCGCGGCGGCTGGTAGCCGTACCGGATCAGGCGCTTGTCGATGTGCGGGAAGTGGATGGTCGGCGCGCCCAGTTGGGTGCCGGCCTGGTAGTAGTACGGCGTGAACGTCTCCAGGCCCTGGTCGGTGTAGGCGGAGAAGCCGGAGATGGTGTCGACCGAGTTCCAGATCTCCTCGTCGGTCGCGGTGGCCGCGTTCGCAGGGACGGTGTCGCAGTCCTTGAGGAGGCTGTACTGCCAGAAGCCCCAGACGTAGTCCAGGACGACCGCCTCGTAGGCCTTGTCCAGACTGCCGATGGTGGCGAAGGTGTAGCCCTTCTCCGCCGCGTACGCCGCGTACTTCTTCTCCAGCGGCTCGCGGCGCACCAGCGCCTCCCGCTGGACGGCGTTCAGCCGGTCCCGGCACTCCTTGGTGCCGACCCGCTCGAAGAAGCGGTCGTACGCCGAGTCCTCGTCGTTCACGACGTCGTCGGGGGCGACGTAGGCCACCACGCCGTCCATGTCACGCGGGTAGAAGCGCTCGTAGTAGGTGGCCGTCATGCCGCCCTTGGAGCCGCCGGTGGCCAGCCAGTTGGCGGAGTAGACCGGCTTCAGGGCCTCGTACACGCGGTGCTGGTCGCTCGCCGCCTGCCAGATGTCCAGCTTGGACCAGTCGGCCGGGTCGGGGCGGGACGGGGTGAAGAAGCGGTACTCCAGGGAGACCTGGTTGCCGTCCACGATCTGGGTGGGCTCGCGGCGCGAGGGGGTGGTGGAGACGTTGTAGCCGCTGGTGTAGAAGACCGTCGGGCGGGCCATGTCCCGGTGCAGCACGGTGATGCGCTGCTGGAAGGTGCCCCGGTCCGGGTGGCGGTGGTCGATCGGCTGGGTGAAGTTCAGGACGAAGTAGCGGTAGCCGGGGTACGGCTTCTCCTGGACGAGGCTCATGCCGGGTATCGACAGGAGCCGGTCCTTGATGTCGGTGGGCTCGGGCTCGGCGGCGGTGGCCGCGCCGGCCGCCGTGCTCAGCGTGCCTATGAAGACCGTGAGCGCCAGCAGCCATCTGAGCGCCTTGCGCATGCGCACTCTCCCCTTGTGAGACAGATGTGCGCCGGAAGTTATCCCAGCGACTTGCCTCACACCAGGGGGTGTTGAGTGCCCGTCAGCGAAAAGCCCGGTTCAGCGGTTCAGCGGTTCAGCACAGGATCCAGCCGGAGCTGGCCGAGTACCGGCCCACCGTGCCCTTGATCCAGACGCAGCGGTGGCCGGCGTGCACGGTCACCGGGCCGGCGTGGTACCGGTAGCGGCCCTGGTCGACGACGGGCCGGTTGCCGCGGGCCTGCACGCTGACCGACATGGTCCGGGCGGAGCCGGGGTCTCTGGCCACGGTGACGGCACAGACGTAGCCGTTGCGCTGGTAGACGTGGGTGACCCCGGTCTTGAACGGCAGGGTCTTCACCTCGCGTCCGGCGCAGGTGCCGCCCGGTCCCGCAGCCTGCGCGGCCCCCGTCGCCGTGAGCGTGAGCGCCCCCGACGCGGCCAGCACGGCCGCGCCGAGCGCCAGTCGCCTGCGCAGCCGTCGGACTGTCGCACCACTGTCCACTGTCGTCCTCCCCGTAATCGCACACACTCCCTAGTGCCCGTACTGATGTACGGACGCATAGGTGTGTCGGATGGTTGCACGACCGTCAGCGATCGGCCACGGGTCTCATCGGGACGCGCCGACCGGCTCCTCCGGCTCGGACCGGCCGACGAAGGTCCGCCACAGCTCGGCGTACCGGCCGCCGCGGGCCAGCAGCTCCTCGTGGGTGCCGTCCTCCGCGACCCGGCCGCGGTCCATCACCACCACCCGGTCCGCGCGGGCCGCGGTGGTGAGCCGGTGCGCGACGACCAGCGTCGTACGGCGGCCCGCCAGCCGGTCGGTGGCCTGGTTGACCTGGGCCTCGGTGGCCAGGTCCAGGGCGGCCGTGGCCTCGTCCAGCAGCAGGATGTCCGGGTCGACCAGTTCGGCGCGGGCCAGCGCGATGAGCTGGCGCTGGCCGGCGGAGAGGTTGCGGCCGCGCTCGGCGACCTCGTGCAGATAGCCGCCCTCCAGGGTGGCGATCATCTCGTGCGCACCGACCGCGCGGGCCGCCGCCTCCACCTCGGCGTCGGTGGCGTCGGGGCGGCCGTAGGCGATGGCGTCGCGGATGGTGCCCGGGAAGAGGTACGCCTCCTGCGGCACGACCCCGAGCCGGTGCCGGTAGGCGGTGAGGTCCAGGGCGCGCAGGTCCGTGCCGTCGACCGTGACCCGCCCGGCGGTCGGGTCGTAGAACCGCGCGACCAGCTTGACCAGGGTCGACTTGCCGGCGCCTGTCTCGCCGACGAACGCGACCGTCTGCCCGGCCGGCACCGTCAGGTCGATGCCGGACAGCGCCTCCTCCTCGTCGCCGTACGCGAAGTGCACCCCCTCGAAGGCGATGTCACCGCGCAGGGACAGCACGTCGAGGGGTTCGGCGGCGGACCGCGTGGACGTCGGCTCCCGCAGCAGCTCCTGGATGCGGCCCAGCGAGACGGTGGCCTGCTGGTAGCCGTCGAAGACCTGGGAGAGCTGCTGGACCGGCGCGAAGAACAGGTCGATGTAGAGCAGGTACGCCACCAGGGCGCCCGTCGTCAGCGTGGCCGCCTCCACCCGGCCCGCGCCCGCGATCAGCACGGCCGCGGCGGCGACCGAGGACAGCAGCTGCACGAACGGGAAGTAGACCGATATCAGCCACTGGCCGCGGATGCGGGCGCGCCGGTAGGAGTCGCTGCGCTCGGCGAACCGGTGCCCGCCGTCCCGCTCCCGCCGGAAGGCCTGCACGATCCGCAGCCCGGCCACGGTCTCCTGGAGGTCGGCGTTCACCGTGGAGACCCGCTCGCGGGCGAGTTCGTACGCCTTCACGCTCGCCCGGCGGAAGAAGAAGGTGGCCACGAACAGCGGGGGCAGGGTCGCGAAGACGACCAGCGCGAGCTGGAGGTCGAGCACCAGCAGGGCGACCATGATCCCGAAGAAGGTGACGACCGACACGAACGCGGTGACCAGGCCGGTCTGGAGGAACGAGGAGAGTGCGTCGACGTCCGTCGTCATCCGGGTCATGATCCGGCCGGTCAGCTCGCGCTCGTAGTAGTCCAGGCCGAGCCGCTGGAGCTGCGCGAAGATCTTCAGCCGCAGCGTGTACAGCACGCGCTCGCCGGTACGGCCCGTCAGCCGGGTCTCGCCGGTCTGCGCGGCCCACTGCACCAGCACGGTCAGCAGGGCGAGCAGGGCGGCCGCCCACACCGCGCCGATCGCCGCCTTGGTCACGCCCGAGTCGATGCCGTGCCGGATCAGCACCGGCAGCAGCAGGCCGGCGCCCGCGTCCACGGCGACCAGCAGCAGGCTGACCAGCAGGGGCAGCCCGAAGCCGCGCAGCAGGCGGCGCAGGCCGTAGGAGTCCTCGGGCAGGACCGCGCGGCCCTCGTCGATGTCCGGGGTGTCGGTGGCGGGGGGCAGCGCCTCCACCTGGGCGAGCAGCTCCGGGGTGGCCGGGGTGCCGGACAGGGCCGTGTCCTTGGGTTCGCGGTCGCCGGTCCACAGCCGGGGGGTCACCCCGCGCTCGGCGTCGAACTCGGCGTCCAGCTCGTCCCGGACGGAGGTGTCCTCGCGCGGCTCGGCCGGGAGGGCGTGGCCCGGGGAGACCCCGCCCAGCTCGTCGGGGTCGGTGAGCAGCCGGCGGTAGAGGGCCGAGCGCTCCTGGAGCTCCTCGTGGGTGCCGAGGTCGGCGAGCCGGCCGCCGTCGAGGACCGCGATGCGGTCGGCGAGGTTCAGGGTGGAGCGGCGGTGGGCGATGAGCAGGGTCGTACGGCCCCGCATCACGTGTCCCAGGGCCTCGTGGATCTCGTGCTCGACCCGGGCGTCCACGGCCGAGGTGGCGTCGTCCAGGACCAGCAGGCGGGGGTCGGTGAGCAGGGCGCGGGCGAGGGCGACGCGCTGGCGCTGGCCGCCGGAGAGGGTCAGGCCCTGCTCGCCGACCTTGGTGTCGTAGCCGTCGGGCAGCTCCCTGATGAAACGGTCCGCCTGGGCGGCGCGGGCGGCGGCCTCGATCTCCTCCTGGGTGGCGTCCGGGCGGCCGTAGGCGATGTTGCTGCGGACGGTGTCGGAGAAGAGGAACGAATCTTCAGGGACCAGGCCGATCGCGGCCCGCAGTGAGTCCAGGGTCAGCTCGCGCACGTCGTGGCCGCCGATGAGGACGGCGCCGTGGTTGACGTCGTAGAAGCGCGGCAGGAGCAGGGAGAGGGTGGACTTGCCGGAGCCGGAGGAGCCGACGACGGCGAGGGTCTCGCCGGGCCGTATCTCGAAGCTCAGCCCGTCCAGCACCGGACGCTCGTGGTCGTAGCCGAAGGACACGTCGTCGAACTCGACGGTCGCGGGCGCGTCGGCGGGCAGCTCCTTGGTGCCGTCCTTCAGCGTGGGCTCGGTGTCGATCAGCTCCAGGACCCGCTCGGTGCCGGCCCGGGCCTGCTGGCCGACCGTGAGGACCATCGCGAGCATGCGGACCGGGCCGACCAGCTGGGCCAGGTAGGTGGAGAAGGCGACGAAGGTGCCCAGCGTGATGTGACCACGTACGGCCAGCCAGCCGCCGAGGGCCAGCATGGCGACCTGGCCGAGCGCGGGCACGGCCTGGAGGGCCGGGGTGTACCTGCTGTTCAGGCGGATCGTGCGCAGGCGGCCCGCGAACAGCCGGCGGCCGACCTCGCGCAGCTTGCCGGTCTCCTGGTCCTCCTGCCCGAAGCCCTTCACCACGCGGACACCGCTCACCGCGCCGTCGACCACGCCGGCCACGGCGGCGGCCTGTGCCTGGGCGTACCAGGTGGCGGGGTGCAGTTTGCTGCGGCTGCGGCGGGCGATCCAGGCGAGGGCGGGCGCGACGGCCAGGGCGACCAGGGTCAGCGGCAGCGACAGCCACCCCATGATCACCAGGGAGATCAGGAAGAGCAAGACGTTCCCGATGGTCATCGGGAGCATGAAGAGCAGGCCCTGGATGAGCTGGAGGTCGCTGGTGGCGCGGCCGACGACCTGCCCGGTGGACAGCTCGTCCTGGCGGCGGCCGTCGAGCCGGGTGATCGTGCCGTACATCTCGGTCCGCAGGTCGTGCTGGACGTCCAGGGCGAGCCGGCCGCCGTAGAAGCGGCGGATGTAGGTGAGGGCGTAGACGAGGAGGGCCGCGCCGACGAGGGCACCGGCCCAGGGAGCCATGGCGCGCGTGCGGGCGCCGATCACGTCGTCGATGATCACCTTGGTGATCAGCGGGACGACGGCCAGCACGGCCATGCCGGCGAGGGACGAGCCGAGGGCCAGGACGACGTCCTTCGGATACCGCCAGGCGTACCCCGCCAGGCGTCGTGCCCATCCCCGTTGCGCTGCCACGCCGGTGCCTTCCGTCAGACCTGCTCTTCCGGAAGACACCAACGTCGCAACAAGCGGATTTCATCCCTCCGCAACAAACCGCTCCGCTGGGTCCGGCCCCGGTGACCGTGCGGCGCGGACCGTCCCGGACGGCATCAGCCCTGCGGCGGTACGGCGACGAACGCCTCGCTCGGCGAGTCGGTCGGGGTGTAGCGGGTGACACCCGGGGCGGCCGGCACCAGGTCCTTGTGGATCGCCCTGGCGACGTTCTGGATGGTGGCCACGCCGTAGTCCATGGTGCTGTCGTCCTGCGTCAGCACGGTGATCGTGTAGTCGTGGCCGGCGCCGTTGAAGGTGCCCAGGCTGTGCACCCGCCAGCCGTGCGTGGAGCGCTCCAGCCAGCCGTTCTTCACGTGCACCGAGACGGACGACGGCGCTCCGGCCGGGGTGCCCCAGCGCTGGTCCGCGACGACCTGGCCCATCAGCTTCAGCATGTAGGCGCGGGCGTTGTCGCTCAGCAAGCCGTTCCGGGCGGTGACGAGCCTGAGCAGCTTCTGTTCGTCGGTGACGTTCTCCTGGGTCAGACCCCAGTAGCCGTCCGCACCCGGCACGGTCTTCGTCATGCCGGCCGCCGTCAGGAAGCCCTGGATCTTCGCCGTGCCCAGTTGCTTCCACAGCTTGCTGGTCGCGTCGTTGTCCGACTCGGTGATCATGGCCGTGGCGAGTTCGTCCTCGGTGTCGGTCAGGTACCGGTTGCTCTTCTTCGCGTCCCACAGCAGCGTGGCGAGCACGGTGACCTTCACGGTGCTGGCCGAGTCGAAGGCGGTCGTGGCGTTCAGGGTGCAGGTGGTGCCGGTCGAGCGGTCGTACAGGCCGAGGGCGACGGTGCCCTCGCGGTGCGCGAGGGCCGCCGTGATGTCCTTCTTCAGTTTGGCGGCCAGGCCCGCCTTGGCGGACGTGCAGTCGACCGCGGCCGTCGGCGCGGCCGCGGCCGGAAGGGCGGTGGCGCAGACGAGCAGCGTGGCACCGAAGGCGGTCGTGAATGCCCCGGTTCCGCGGGATATCCGGTGGGTCATGAAGGCTTCCCCCTTGTGACGTCGGTCGGGCGTCGTGCGGGTACGCATGTTCGCAGGGCGGGAGTTCGCACGAACAAGGGGGTCGGCCACCGGGTCGGCGGCCCGCCGGCGGGGACGGGGCGGCGGCCAACGCGCGCACCACGGAGGCCGGTTGGCCGGGGCCTCGCGCCGTCCGTGTGCCTGCGCGCGCCCCGCTGCGCCCCTTCCGTGGGCCGTCACCGTTCGACGAGGCTCGGCGCCACGGCCGTCGTCCCGTCCCGGGGCCCGGCCCGACCAGGGAGGGGAAGACGATGGGGACCACAACCGGCAGACGCCGCGCGATCGGCGCCGTCCTCGCACTGCTGGCGGGGACCGGGGCCGTCGCGGCCTCGACGGCCCCGGCGGCAGCGGCCACCGGGGACGTGCTGATCGTGCAGAAGGGCAGTACGGGCAACCTGGTGAGCGTGCAGACCTTCGTGTTCCTGCCGGGCATCACCGAGCAGGGCGACGGAGTCCAGGCCGGGGCCACGCAGTTCGCGGTCACCAATCTCACGGACCGGACCCTCGGCCTGACGGAGCGGACCGCGTCGGGCACGGTCGTCCACAGCGACACGGTGGCCGCCGGCCGCAACGGCACCTTCGCCGTCACCGCCGGCGACACCGTGACGCTCACCGTGCCGGCCGACTAGGCCCCGGCCGGCGGCCCGGGCTCAGCCCTGCGGCGGTACGGCGACGAACGCCTCGCTCGGCGAGGTGGTCGGGGTGTAGCGGGTGACCCCGGAGGTGGTCGGCACCAGGTCCTTGTGGATCGCCTTGGCGACGTTCTGGATGGTGGTGACCCCGTAGCTCATGGTGCTGTTGTCCTGCGTCAGCACGGTGATCGTGTAGTCGTGGCCGGCGCCGTTGAAGGTGCCCAGGCTGTGCACCCGCCAGCCGTGCGTGGAGCGCTGCAGCCAGCCGTTCTTCACGTGCACCGAGACGGACGACGGCGCTCCGGCCGGGGTGCCCCAGCGCTGGGAGGAGACGACCTGGCCCATCAGCTTGAGGATGTAGGCGCGGGCGTTGTCGCTCAGCACGCTGTTCTTGGCGGTGACCAGTGTGAGCAGCTTCTGCTCGTCGTTGACGTTCTCCTGGGTCAGGCCCCAGTAACCGCCGGTGCCGGGCACGGTCTTGGTCATGCCGGCGGCGGACAGGAAGCCCTTGATCTTCGTCAGGCCGAGCTGCTTCCAGAGCTTGCTGGTGGCGGTGTTGTCGGACTGGGTGATCATGGCCTTGGCGAGCGACTGCTCGGTGGCCGTCAGGTACCGGTTGTGCTTCTTGGCGTCCCACAGCAGCGTGGCGAGCACGGTGACCTTCACGGTGCTGGCCGAGTCGTAGGCGCTGGTGGCCCGCAGGGTGCAGGTGGTCTTGGTGCTGCGGTCGTACAGGCCGACGGCGACGGTGCCCTTGCGGTTCGCCAGGGCGGCCGTGATGTCCTTCTTCAGCTTGGCGGCCAAACCCGCCTTGGCGGACGTGCAGGTCACGGTGGGCGTGACCGCGGCGGCCGGAGTGGCGGCGGTCACGGCCGGTATGAGCAGCGCGGCACTGACGGCGGCCGCGAGCGCACCCGCCCGGCCGGAGGTCCGGTGAGTCATGGAAAGTCCCCTTGAAGGTCGTACGGGCGTCCCCCTGAACGCCGTTGAGCGCACCCGTGCGCTGTATGAAGGGACTCGCCATGACGGTCGAAAGTTGTACACCCGTTCGGGGAACGGCAGTTCTTTACCCGGCTCTCACCGAGGCCGGGGCGGCGGAGCGGTCTCCGAGGGCCCATAGGGGTAGGACAGCGGCGCCTACGGTCCTACTAGTCCCACTTCTTCCCCCACACCGGCGACAGCGATCTTGCTCCCGGGCGTGTTCCGGGGGACGGCCCCCACCATGGCGGTGCCCGGTGCACGGCCGGGCGCCCCGACTCCCCTCTGGAGAGCCATGAAGCAACTCCGCTCCTGGACGCTGGCAGCCGCCCTCGCGTTGACCGCCGCACTGCTGCCCGCGCAAGCCGCGTCGGCCCGCGCCGCCCAGCCCGCCTGCCCCGACGGTTCCGTCTGCTTCTGGAGCGGTGAGGGCTTCGGCGGCGACTACTGGGAGTGGACGGCCCGCAGCGGCTACCGCGACCTGCCGCCGAACCTCCACGACAACGTGGGCTCCTTCGTCGCCTCGACCCGCGCCTGCTTCACCAACTGGGGTCCGGTGGAGAAGCGCGACGTCTTCAACGGCGACTGGCGCTCCATGTACCGGGGCGACTTCGGCGGCCGGATGGACGGGGTGGGGCCGGGCGGCTGCTGAGGCCTTCGACAGCCGACGAGGCCTGGGGCGGAGTGGCCGCCGCAGGCCTCGGTGGCGTCCTCAGGCAGCGCCCAGTTCGCACCACACGTACTTCCCCCGGTCCCCGAACCGGGCCGACGGCTGCCAGCCCCAGTAGTCCGCGCAGGCCCTCACGAGCCCCAGCCCCCGCCCTCCCTCCAGTTCCGCGACCTGGTCCAGCGGCCGGGGCGGATCCGGCGGTGCGGGGTCGGTGTCCCACGCGCCGATCCACACCACGCCCTCCGGGGTGCGGCGGACCCTGAGCGCGGCCGGCCCCTTCGTGTGCTGTACGGCGTTCGACACCAGCTCCGTCGCGAGGAGCTCCGCCGTGTCGGCCAGGCCGGCCAGACCGTGCAGCGTGAGGATCAGGCGCAGGGTGCCGCGGCTGACGGTCACGGCTCTGAGGTCGTTGGGGATGTAGAGCGTGTAGTCCCAGGTTTCGGGCATGCGTCGTCAACTCCGGTCGTGGGGTGGGGTTTCCGCACGCGGTGGCTCTGCCGCGGCCGTCATGGCAGGACGGGGCGGTGCGCTTCCGCTGTGTGTGCGCTACGTCACCGACAGTAGGGTCACAATTTGGGACCCTGCAAGTCGTTGTCGTAACGTACCCACGAACGGGGCTGTTCCCCGGGGAAGTTGTGCACGAGAGGGCAGGGCATGGCGCGCAGGAAAGAAGTCACCGCACGCCAAGCGCGTCTGGGTGCGGAGCTGCGGAAACTACGCGAAGCCGCAGGGCTCAAGGGGCGCGAGGCAGCTGCGCTGCTCGGGACGGACTCGGCTCAGATGAGTCAGATCGAGTTCGGCACGGCAGGCGTGAGCGGTGAGCGTGTACGTCGACTTGCCGCGCACTACGCCTGCACGGACACCGCGTTGATCGAAGCGCTGGTGGCCATGGCCTGCGACCGGACGAGTGGCTGGTGGGAGGAGTACCGGGGCTCGCTGCCCAACTCCTTCCTGGACCTCTCCGAACTGGAGCATCACGCGACCTGTCGGTGGGACGTGGACTTCCTGCACGTCCCAGGCCTCCTGCAGACCGAGGAATACGCACGCGCCCTCTTCTCGTACGTGAACCCGGAGTTTCCGGAGAGCGATCTGGAACGCCGGGTGGAGCACCGTATGAGGCGAAGGGTCATCATCGAGCGTCCCGACGCGATCCCGTACGACACCGTGATCCATGAAGCGGCGCTACGCATCAGGGTCGGCGACCGCGCCGCGACCCGGGCTCAGCTCAGCCGCATACTGGAACTGTCCTACGCCCCTCACGTCAGCGTGCGGGTCATCCCTTTCGAGCTGGACGCCTTCGCAGGTGCGGGGAGCGCCATGGTGTACGCGGGCGGCCCCGTTCCCCAGCTGGACACCGTGGTGCGCGACAGCCCCAACGGAACGGTCTTCATCGACGCCCAAGCCCAACTGGACCGCTTTCGAACGCTCTTCCGTAGGGTAAAAGCTGTGTCGCTCGAACCCGAGCGTTCTCGTGACTTCATCCACAAGCTGGCCAAGGAGCTGTGAGGCGCACCATGACCACCCCCTTGATATGGCGGAAGTCGTCCTTCTCCGGCGGTGGCGAAGGAAACGCCTGCGTCGAAGTGGCCGACCTCGACGCCCACATAGCCGTCCGGGACTCGAAGGCTCCGGCCAGGGCCACCCTCGTCTTCCCCGCCGGCTCCTTCATCCGCTTCGTCGAAGCCCTGGAAGAGCGCGCCGGGTGGGTCCGGCCGATCTAGGGCCGGTCGGGCTCGCCCCGCCGTCGCTGATGCCGCCGCCTCCCCGATCAGCCCAGGTGCGTCGGCGCGAACATCCGCAGCACCGCGGGGAGTACGACCACCGAGGGGCCCGGCTCGGACAGGGCCTTGGCCAGGTCCTCCGCCAGGCTCGCCGGTGTCGTGCGGACGGCCGGGACGCCGAAGGATTCCGCGAGGGACACGTAGTCCGGGCGGGTCAGTTCCGTCGCCGTCGCCTGGCCGAAGGCGTCCGTCATGTACTCGCGGAGGATGCCGTACCCGCCGTCGTCGACGATGAGCCAGGTGACGGGGAGGCCGTACTGGCGGGCCGTGGCCAGTTCGGCGATGGAGTACAGGGCACCGCCGTCGCCGGACACCGCCAGCACCGGGCGGGTCGGGTCCGCCGCCGCCGCGCCCAGGGCCGCCGGGAAGCCGTAGCCGAGGCCGCCGGCACCCTGCGCCGAGTGCATGGTGTTGGGGCCCTGCGCGTCGAAGGCGGACCAGGCCCAGTAGGCCAGGATCGTCATGTCCCAGAAGGACGGGGAGCCGGCGGGGAGGGCGCGGCGGACCGAGGCCAGCACGTCCTGCTCCAGGGTGAGTTCCTGGCCCGCGATGCGGTCGGCGACCTTCGCCAGCAGCTCCCGCACCCGCTCCGGTGCGGAGGCGTCCGTGCGCTCCTCGACCGTCTCCAGCAGGGCCTGGAGGGCAAGCCGGGCGTCCGCGTGGATGCCGAGGGACGGGTGGTTGGACTCCAGTTTGCCGAGGTCCGCCTCGATCTGGACCACCCGGCCCCGGGGCCTGAACGTGTGGTAGTTGGAGGACAGTTCGCCGAGGCCGGAGCCGACCACCAGCAGGACGTCCGCGTCCTCCAGGAAGTCCGTCGTGTGCCGGTCCTCCAGCCAGGACTGCATCGACAGGGGGTGGTTCCAGGGGAACGCGCCCTTGCCGCCGAACGTCGTCACGACCGGCGCCTGGAGCCGCTCGGCCAGCCGGAGCAGCTTGCCGGACGCGTCGGCACGGACGACCCCGCCGCCCGCGATGATCGCCGGGCGGGCCGCGCGGGACAGCAGGTCGGCGGCCACCGCGGTGAGTTCGGGGCGCGGGAGCAGCTCGTCCGGGGTCGCGTCCATCGCCGTCACCACCGGCAGCGAGGTCTGCGCGAGCAGGACGTCCTGCGGGATCTCCACCCACACCGGGCCGTGCGGGGCGGTCAGCGCCGACTTCCAGGCCGCCGCGATCGCGGAGGGGATCTGCGACGGGGTGCGGACGGTGTGGACCGACTTGACGACCCCGCGGAACGAGGCCGCCTGGTCGGGGAGTTCGTGGAGGTAGCCGTGCCGGCCGCCGCCCAGGCCCGCCGTCGGGATCTGGCTGCTGATCGCCAGGACGGGGGCGGAGGCGGCCGCCGCCTCCTGGAGGGCGGCCAGTGACGTCAGCGCGCCCGGGCCCGTCGAGAGCAGCAGCGGGGCCGCCTCGCCGGTGATCCTGCCGTAGGCGTCGGCCGCGAAGCCCGCGTTGTTCTCCACCCGCAGGCCCACGTAGCGCAGCGCCGAGCGGCGCAGGGCGTCGAACATGCCGAGGGCGTGCTGGCCGGGCAGGCCGAAGACCGTGGTGGCGCCGAGCCCGGCCAGCGTCTCCACGACCAGGTCTCCGCCGTTGCGCCCCGGGGGTGGGTTCAGGGCGGCGGTGATCTGCGCCGTCGTCGGGCGGAGTACCAGGTCGTGGTCGTGGGTCACTTCGCTTCCGCGTCCTTCCGGGCCGCCGCGATCTGGCGGCTCATGATGGTGGTCAGTTCGTACGCCGTGTGGGAGGCCGCGACCGAGGTGATCTCCGCGTGGTCGTAGGCCGGGGCGACCTCGACGACGTCCGCCGAGACCAGGTTGCAGCCCGCCAGCCCGCGCAGGATCTCCAGCAGCTCGCGGGAGGTCATGCCGCCCGCCTCCGGGGTGCCGGTGCCGGGCGCGTGCGCCGGGTCGAGGCAGTCGATGTCGATGGAGATGTACAGCGGGCGGTCGCCGATGCGCTGGCGCAGCTGGTCGGCCACCTCGTCGGCGCCCCGGCGGTAGACGTCCGCCGAGGTGACGATGCCGAAGCCCATCTTCTCGTCGTCGGTGAGGTCCTGCTTGCCGTACAGCGGGCCGCGGGTGCCCACGTGCGACAGCGCCGAGGTGTCGAGGATGCCCTCCTCCACCGCGCGGCGGAACGGGGTGCCGTGGGTGTACTCGGCGCCGAAGTAGGTGTCCCAGGTGTCCAGGTGGGCGTCGAAGTGGAGCAGGGCGACCGGGCCGTGCTTCTTCGCCACCGAGCGCAGCAGCGGCAGGGCGATGGTGTGGTCGCCGCCGAGGGTCATCAGGCGGGCGCCGGTGCCGAGCAGGTCGTCCGCGGCGGCCTCGATGGTGTCGACTGCCTCGTTGATGTTGAACGGGTTCACGGCGATGTCGCCGCCGTCGGCGACCTGCGCGAGGGCGAACGGGGAGGCGTCCTGCGCCGGGTTGTACGGGCGCAGCAGCCGGGACGCCTCGCGGATGGCGTTGCCGCCGAAGCGGGCGCCCGGCCGGTACGAGACGCCGGAGTCGAACGGCACACCGACCACGGCGACGTCGGCGGTGCCGACCTCGTCCAGGCGGGGCAGCCGGGCGAAGGTCGCCGGTCCGGCGTACCGCGGGATGCGGGAGGAGTCGACGGGGCCGCGGGGCGTCTCGTTGCTGCTCATGGTGAATTGCCTTCTTTCCAGCGCTTCATCGCGCTTGTACTGCTTTCCCTATGACTCTACTGGGGAGTCGGGACCGGTTCGGACACGAGTTCGGGGGATCGTCCGGCGAGGCGCTCGCGCCAGGCGGCGAGGACCGTCTCGTCGGTGGGCCTGGTCGCCAGGGAGACGGCGACGTAGACCGCGAGGGAGGCCAGCAGGCCGTAGTAGACGGGTTCGTTGGCGAGGATGCCGTAGCCGGCCATCAGGCCGAGGACGGCGAGGCCGCCGACGGCGACGGAGGCCAGCGCGCCCTGGACCGTGCCGCGCTTCCACAGCAGGCCGCCGAGGATCGGCACGAGCAGGCCGCCGACGAGGAGGTTGTAGGCGACGGTGAGCGCCTCGACCACGTTGTTCAGCGCGATCGCCGTGCCGATCACGGCGAGGCCCATCAGCAGGATGAAGGCGCGGTTGCCCTTGACCTCGCCGTGCTCCGCGCCGCCGCGGCGGACGGCACCGCGCAGGCGGGACCAGATGTCGTTGTTGGCGACCGTGGCGCAGGCGATCAGGGCGCCGGAGGAGGTGGACATCACGGCGGCGAGGGCGGCGGCCAGGACCAGGCCGCGCACGCCGACCGGGAGCTCGTCCTTGACGATGGTGGCGAAGGCGTCGTCGGGGCTGCCCAGCGTGGGGTAGAGCACCTTGGCGGCGGTGCCGATCACCGCGCCGGCCAGGGCGTAGGCCAGGCAGTAGGTGCCGGCCACCGTGCCGCCCCACTTGGCCGTCCTGTCGCCGCGGGCGGTGAACACGCGCTGCCAGATGTCCTGGCCGATCAGCATGCCGAACGTGTAGATGAGGACGTAGGTGAAGATCGTCTCGCCGCCGATGCCCAGCGGGTCGAAGTACGAGGTCGGCAGCTTGGCCTTCATCTCGGCGAAGCCGCCCGCCTTGACGACGGCCATCGGCAGCAGGAGCAGGAGCACGCCGATCGTCTTGACCACGAACTGCACCATGTCGGTCAGCGTGATGGACCACATGCCGCCGAGGGTGGAGTACGCGACGACGATCGAACCGCCGAGGACGATCGCGACGGTCCGGTTCATGTCGAACAGGACGTCGAAGATCGTGGCGTAGGCGATGGTCGAGGTCACCGCGAGCATCAGGGTGTACGCCCACATGACCACGCCGGAGATCACGCCGGCCCGGCCGCCGTAGCGCAGGTCGAGCATCTCGGAGACCGTGTAGACCTTCAGGCGGGCGATGCGCGCGGAGAAGAAGACGGACAGGGCGAGCAGGCCGAGGCCGATGGTGAAGACCATCCAGGCGCCGGAGAGGCCGTACCGGTAGCCGAGGCCCACCCCGCCGATGGTGGAGGCGCCGCCGAGGACGATCGCCGCCATGGTGCCGGAGTACATGACGGGGCCGAGGCGCCGGCCGGCCACCAGGAACTCGCTCTTGGACTTGGCGCGGCGCATGCCCCACCAGCCCATGGCCAGCATGCCGGCGAGATAGACGACGATCACTGTGTAGTCGACGGCCATGACGGCCCTCCTTCGCGCACTGTCCGGTGGCGTGTCGTGCAGATGCTTCGTGATGTGCCGGCAGCGGCTCGCGGGGACATCCGCCCGTACCCGCGGCTGCCGTGCCCACCTGACACTAGGTGGCCGGAAAGCGACTGCGAAGAGTACGTTTCATCCATATGGACGGGGCCGGATGGAGGGAACGCACACCATGCCGGAGACGATCGCCCCAGCGGTCCCACCGACCCCACCGGTACCGCTCCAGGCGCTGCTGGCCCGCGAGGACCTCGCGCTGCGGCAGATCGCCGGGCCGGCGGATCCGGGGATCGTGATCCACTGGGCGCACACCTCGGAGATGGCCGACCCGTACCCGTACCTGCTCGGTGGCGAGCTGCTGCTGACCGCCGGCGTGCACATCCCGGAGGCGGCCGGCTCGGGCACGTACTTCGAGGACTACGTCTCCCGGATCGTGGCGGCGGGCGGCGCGGCCCTCGGCTTCGGGCTGGCCCCGGTGCACGACACGGTCCCGCGCGCCCTGGTCGCCGCCTGCGAGCGGTACGGCCTGCCGCTGCTGGAGGTCCCGCCGCAGACCACGTTCTCCGGCGTGGCCCGGGCGGTGTGGCAGCTGATGGCGCAGGCCCGGCTGGCGGAACTGCGCCGGGTCACCGAGGCCCAGCAGAGCCTCGCGGCAGCCGCGTCCCGGCCGGATCCGGTCCCCTCCGTCCTGCGCCGGCTGGCCCAGCGGCTGGGCGGCCGGGCGGTGCTGTACGGCCCCGACGGCACGGAGGTCGCCGCGGCGGGCCCGCAGACCCCGGAGGCCGCACGGACGGCACTGGCGCAGCTGGCCGGGGTGGTGCGGCCGGCTCCCCCGGCACCGGCGGACCCCGGCCGCCCGCACCCCGCCACCGCACCAGGTCCGACGACGGCACCGGCCGGACCGGCGGCCCGGCCCAGGCCCGCCTCCACCGCACCGGCCACCCGCCCGCACCCCGCCTCCGCACCGGGCCCGGCGGCACCGCCGGCCGGCCCCCAGGGCCGGCCGCGGCCCAGCTCCACCGCACCGCTCGCCCCCGCGCCCGCGGCCTCCCCCACAGCCACAGCCGGCGCCGCCTCCCCCACAGCCGGCCGCCCGCATCCCACCTCCGCCACCGACACGTGCGGCCCGACGCACCTCGCGGTGTACGCGCTCGGGGCCGGTGCCGGGTTCGTGCTCGGGGTGGCCGCCTCCCGGCGGGACCCGGGGGACCACACCATCGCCTCCGTCGCCGCCGTGCTGCTGTCCCTGCTGACCGGTGAGCACCAGAGCGCGGCCGGGGCGGCCCGGTCCTCCGCGCTCGTGCGGCTGCTGCTGGGCGCCCCGCCCGAGCAGGTGGCCCCGCTGCTCGGCAACGCGCAGTGGCTCGTCGTCCACGCGCGGCCGGAGGCACAGGCGCCGGACGCGGTCGCCGCCTCCGCGCTCGGCGCCGCCCTGGGCTCACCGCTGGTCGACCTCGCCGACGACGTCGTACGGGTACTGGTACCGGCGGACCGGGAGCCGGCGCCGCAGTCGGGCTGGACACTCGGGGTGAGTGCCGCGGCCGGGCCGGCGCAGTGGCCGGCCGCCGACACCCAGGCCGCCCGGGCCCTCGCCCGGGCCCGCGCGACCCGCACCCCGCTGGTCCGGCACGCGGCCCGGCCGGCGCTGGCGGACCTGGTGCCGGCGGCGGACGCCGACACGCACGCCCGTACGCTGCTCGCTCCCCTCGCGGGGCAGGCCGCGCTCGCCGAGACCCTGCGCACCTGGCTGTCGCTGCACGGCAGTTGGGACCGTACGGCGGTGGCGCTCGGGGTGCACCGCAACACCGTGCGGCAGCGGATCGCCCGCTGCGCCGCCCTGTTGGCCGCGGACCTGGACGACCCGGACGTCCGGATGGAGCTGTGGTTCGCCCTGCGGCGCACCTGAGGCCGAGTGACCCCCGTCCCAGCGGGCGGTATGCCAAGGACGCGGGCCGCGGGCTGCCTCACAATGGAGGACATGCCGATATCCGGGACACCCAGCCGCGCCCAGCTCGTCGACCACCTGGTGCGCACCCGTATCGCGGGGGACGTCGCCACGCCCCGCGAGAACAACCTCTCCCACTACCGCCAGCTCGCCAACGGTGTCCGGGGCTACTGGCTCGGTCTGGAGCTGGGCGACCGCTGGACGGACGAGCAGGACGTCCTCGCGGTGATGGCCGAGCGGGTGGGGGTCAACGACGACCCCGAGTACCGGTACGGACAGGACACCATCGACCCCGAGCTGACCGTGGACGCGCTGGACCGGATGGCGGCGCGGCTGCGCAAGGCGGCCGAGGGGCGGCAGCGGGTGCTGTTCGCGACCGGGCACCCGGGCGGTCTGCTGGACGTGCACCGGGCCACGGCCGCCGCGTTGCGTGCCGCCGGCTGCGAGATCGTGGTCATCCCGGACGGGCTGCAGACGGAGGAGGGGTACGTCATGCAGTTCGCGGACGTGGCGGTGCTGGAGCACGGGGCCTCGCTGTGGCACACCCACTCGGGCGAGCCGATGCGGGCCATCCTGACGGGACTTGAGCGCGAGGGGCGGCCGCTGCCCGATCTGGTGGTCGCCGACCACGGCTGGGCCGGGTACGCGGGCCGGCACGGCGTCGACTCCGTCGGGTACGCCGACTGCAACGACCCGGCGCTGTTCCTCGCCGAGTCCGAGGGCACCGTCCAGGTCGTGGTGCCGCTGGACGACCACGTGGTCAGCCCGCGCTACTACGACCCCATGACGGCATATCTGCTCGCCGAGGCGGGCCTGGCCTGACGGGCCGCCACATCTGACGGCACGACAGGCGTGACGTGCGGTCCCGCTGCCGGGACCGCACGCCGGAGTCAGTGCGTGGTCGGGTCAGTGCCCACCACCTCCTCCGTGGCCGCCACCGCCGCCACCGCCGCCGTGGCCGCCACCGCCGCCACCGTGGTCGCCGCCGCCACCGCCGTGGTCACCGCCGCCGCCGTGGTCACCGCCGCCACCGTGGTCACCGCCGCCACCGTGGTCGCCACCGCCGTGGTCACCGCCGTAGCCGCCGTGGTCACCGCCGTAGTCGCCGTGGTCGCCGCCGTAGCCGTAGTCGTCGTCGTCATCGTCGCCCCACGAGTTGTGGTCGCCGTGACGTCCGTTGTCGTTGTCTCCCCAGCTGCTGCTGTAGGAGCCGTGGTCGCTGTGCTCCGCGGCAGAGGCGGCCCCGGCTGTGCCGATCGCGGCTCCGCCGGCCAGCAGGAGGCCGGAGGCGGACAACGCGACAAGGCGCCTCGTGCGCTGTGATCGCATGGGAATACCTTCCATCTCCATCGTCTCTCGCGGCTCCCTGCGGAAGGCGCGAGGTGGATGGCCACGCCGCTGCGAGATGTGAGGATGCGGCGCGGTCGAGGTAACCGCAGAAAGTGATACGAAACGGCGTCAGGGGTCCCGGGTGCCGGGCGCACCGGCTGTGCCGGGCAGGCCGTTCGTTGCGGCTTTCACTAAAGGAGCCTACTGCCGCACGGGCCACACGTCATCTCGGGAGCGGCACCACCCGGTCACACCTTCCCGGGTGCGGGCCGGCGGTCCCTGCCGGAGAGCCGTGGCAGGTCCCCCGACCTGCGGCGGGGCCGCGGGCCGTCACCGCGGGACGCGGACCACGCCCTCCTGGATGACGGAGATGGCGAGCCGTCCGTCCTGGGTGTAGATGCGGGCCTGACCGAGGCCGCGGCCACCGTGCGCGGACGGGGACTCCTGGTCGTACAGCAGCCATTCGTCGGCTCGGAAGGGCCGGTGGAACCACATCGCGTGGTCCAGGGACGCGCCGACGACGTCCCCGACGGCCCAGCCGCCGCGCCCGTGGGCGAGCAGCACGGAGTCGAGCAGGGTCATGTCGGAGACGTAGGTGGCGAGGACGACGTGGAGCAGCGGGTCGTCGTCGAGCTTGCCGTTGGTGCGGAACCACACCTGGGAGTGCGGCTCGCGCGGCTCGCCGTACTGCCCGTACGGCGGCTCGTCCACGTACCTCAGGTCGATCGCCTCGCGGGCCTCCAGGAACCGCTCCACCACCTCGGGCGCGAGGTGGCCGTAGCCGCGCAGCCGCTCGTGGGAGGTGGGCAGGCTCGCCGGGTCGGGCGCGGCGGGCATGGGCGCCTGGTGCTCCAGCCCCGCCTCGTACGCCTGGAAGGAGGCCGAGAGGTGGAAGATCGGCTTGCCGTGCTGGACGGCGACCACCCGGCGGGTGGTGAAGGACCGGCCGTCCCGGATGCGGTCCACGGTGTAGACGATCGGCGCGCCCGGGTCGCCGGGGCGCAGGAAGTACGCGTGCAGGGAGTGGGCGGGCCGGTCCGCGGGGACCGTCCGCCCGGCGGCGACCAGCGCCTGCGCCGCGACCTGCCCGCCGAAGACGCGCGGGACGACGGCGGAGCGGGACCGGCCGCGGAAGATGTTCTCCTCGATCTGCTCCAGGTCGAGCAGATCGAGGAGATCCTGGAGTGCCTGGCTCATGGCGTCAGTTGTACCGGCCAGTGATCACGTGTCGGTGCCGTGGGCCTTACAGACCCATGTCCTTGGCGATGATCGTCTTCATGATCTCGCTGGTGCCGCCGTAGATGCGGTTGACGCGGTTGTCCGCGTACAGACGGGCGATCGGGTACTCGTTCATGTAGCCGTAGCCGCCGTGCAGCTGGAGGCAGCGGTCGATGACGCGGTGGGCGACCTCGGTGCAGAACAGCTTGGCGGAGGCGGCCTCGGCGGGCGTCAGCTCGCCGGCGTCCAGCGCCTCCGTGGCGCGGTCGGCGACGGCCTCGGCCGCGTCCACCTCGGCCTGGCAGGCGGCCAGCTCGAACTTGGTGTTCTGGAAGTGCGCGACCGGCTTGCCGAAGACGGTGCGCTCCTGCACGTACTGCTTGGCGAACCGGACGGCGGCCTTGGCCTGCGCGTAGGCGCCGAAGGCGATGCCCCAGCGCTCGGAGGCCAGGTTGTGGCCGAGGTAGTAGAAGCCCTTGTTCTCCTCGCCGAGCAGGTCCTCGACCGGGACCTTGACGTCGACGAAGGCCAGTTCGGCGGTGTCGGACGTCTTCAGGCCCAGCTTGTCCAGCTTGCGGCCGACGGAGTAGCCCTCGGACTTGGTGTCCACGGCGAACAGGGAGATGCCGTGCCGGCGGTCCTCGGCGGTGGGCGCGGCGGTGCGGGCGCACACGATCACGCGGTCGGCGTGGACGCCGCCGGTGATGAAGGTCTTGGCACCGTTGAGGACGTAGTGCGTGCCGTCCTCGGAGAGCCTGGCGGTGGACTTCATGCCCGCGAGGTCGGAGCCGGTGCCCGGCTCGGTCATCGCGATGGCCCACATCTCCTCGCCGGTGACGAACTTCGGCAGGTAGCGCTTCTTCTGCTCGTCGGTGGCCAGCATCTTCAGGTACGGCAGGGCGAGCAGCACGTGCACGCCGGAGCCGCCGAACTGGACGCCCGCGCGGGCGGTCTCCTCGTAGAGGACGGCCTCGAACTTGTGGCTGTCGATGCCCGCGCCGCCGAACTCCTCGGGCACGCTGATGCCGAAGACGCCCAGCTCGCCGAGCTTGTAGTAGAAGTCGCGCGGCGCCTGGCCGGCGGCGAACCACTCGTCGTACACCGGGACGACCTCGGCCTCGATGAAGGCGCGGATGGTCTCCCGGAACGCCTCGTGATCCTCGTTGAACACCGTACGGCGCACGCCGCCACCTCCACGTACCTGACATCGGCATGTCTAAGCGCTTGCTCACTCAACCGTACCGGTGAGTACGGAACCCCGTCCAGGGGGGTTCCGCCGTAACGCTCGTCACGCCCGCCCTGGCGGTACCACACGCGACAGCCGGACAGGTCCTCGTGGACGGGGCCGGTCACCTCGGCCCGGGCCGGCACGTGGGCGTCCCCGCGGCCGTGCGACGGCACGCGGACCGGCCGGGCGGCGTGCACCCGCAGCCCGGGGACCGGGTCCGCGAAGTCCTCGTCGGCCGAGACGAACAGATTCCGGCCGCCCGTCTCGGCGACCGCGACCACGCCGTGGCGCAGCACCCGCAGGCCCGCCGGCACGTGCGGCCCACTCGGTGCGCAGCAGCTTGAGCGGCGGGCCGGTGACGTTCTCCTGGACGGGCGGGCTCACCCAGCACGCGGTGCCGGCCCGGACGTGCGGGAAGCCGATCGCGTTCCCGGTCCCGGCCAGGCCGCGCCCCTGCGCACAGTCCCGCGCCCGGTCACCCCAGGCCGGGCCGTCAGCGCCCCCGCGACGGCGAGCGCGGCAACCCGCCCGCAGCGCTCTCGCACGCGTCCCTGAGCACCCTCGTACGCGTCCCTCAGCGCCCTCGTACGCGTCCCTCCGCGGGCCGTGCCGGTCCTCACGGCTCCCCCTCCAGTCGGCGCAGGGGAGCCTCAGTTCACGGCACTGACCTGCGGGAACAGTCCGGTCCCGCTACTCCTGGCCGGCCGCCCCGAAGGCACCGCGCGCCATCCGGTGCAGCAGCGCCGCCGTCGTCTGGCGGCCGGGGAGCGTGCCGGCGCGGCCGAGGTGGGGGGTGGAGTTCAGCAGGCCGAAGACCGAGTGGACGGCGGAGCGGGCGGCCGGCTCGGTCAGCCCGGGGTACACCTCGCGGACCACCTCCACCCACAGCTCGACGTACTGCCGCTGGAGCTGCCGCACCAGCTTGCGGTCGCTGTCGCGCAGCCGGTCCAGCTCGCGGTCGTGCAGGGTGATGAGCGGGCGGTCGTCCAGGGCGAAGTCGATGTGGCCCTCGATCAGGGAGTCGAGGACGCGGCCCGCCGGCACCCCGTCGGCCTCGGCCAGCCGCCGCTTGGCACCGGTGAGCAGCTGCCCGCTGATGCCGACCAGCAGCTCGGCGAGCATCGCGTCCTTGCCCGGGAAGTGCCGGTACAGACCGGGGCCGCTGATGCCGACCGCGGCGCCTATCTCGTCGACACCGACGCCGTGGAAACCGCGCTCGGCGAAGAGCCGGGCGGCCTCCTTGAGGATCTGCTCGCGGCGGGTCGTGGCGTCGGTTCTGGTGACCATGCGGTCAATTCTAGACAGCGAGGTTAGCGGTCGTTAACCTGAAGGAAATGGTTAACGCTCATTAACCGGTTCGATCACCGGGTGAGGGGACCGCAGGATGCAGGAGGCACCGGAGCTGACGAGCGCGGCAGACCCCGCGTCGGAGGCCTGGCGGGCCAATGAACAGGCCCATCTCGCCCTCGTGGAGGAGCTGCGCGCCAAGCTGGCCGCGGCTGCCCTCGGCGGCGGCGAGAAGGCGCGGGCGCGGCACACCGCGCGCGGCAAGCTGCTGCCGAGGGACAGGGTGGACACGCTGCTCGACCCGGGCTCGCCCTTCCTGGAGCTGGCCCCGCTCGCGGCCGACGGGATGTACGAGGGGCAGGCCCCGGCCGCCGGGGTGATCGCCGGGATCGGCCGGGTCGGCGGGCGCGAGTGCGTGATCGTCGCCAACGACGCCACGGTCAAGGGCGGCACGTACTACCCGATGACGGTGAAGAAGCACCTGCGCGCGCAGGAGGTGGCCCTGGACAACCGGCTGCCGTGCGTCTACCTGGTCGACTCCGGCGGGGCCTTCCTGCCGATGCAGGACGAGGTCTTCCCCGACCGGGACCACTTCGGCCGGATCTTCTACAACCAGGCCCGGATGTCCGGCGCCGGCATCCCGCAGATCGCGGCCGTCCTCGGCTCCTGCACGGCAGGCGGGGCGTACGTCCCGGCGATGAGCGACGAGGCCGTGATCGTCCGCAACCAGGGCACGATCTTCCTCGGCGGGCCGCCCCTGGTGAAGGCGGCCACCGGCGAGGTCGTCACCGCCGAGGAGCTGGGCGGCGGCGAGGTGCACTCCCGGGTCTCCGGGGTCACCGACCACCTCGCGGAGGACGACGCGCACGCCCTGCGGATCGTCCGGAACATCGTGGCCACGCTGCCCGCCCGGCGCTCCCTGCCCTGGGAGGTCCAGCCGTCCGTCGAGCCCAAGGCCGACCCCTACGGGCTGTACGGCGCCGTCCCGGTCGACTCCCGCACCCCCTACGACGTCCGCGAGATCATCGCGCGCGTGGTCGACGGCTCCCGGTTCGCCGAGTTCAAGAGCGAGTTCGGGCAGACCCTGGTCACCGGGTTCGCCCGGATCCACGGCCACCCGGTCGGGATCGTCGCCAACAACGGCATCCTGTTCGCCGAGTCCGCCCAGAAGGGCGCCCACTTCATCGAGCTGTGCGACCAGCGCGGCATCCCGCTGGTGTTCCTCCAGAACATCTCCGGCTTCATGGTCGGCAAGGACTACGAGGCGGGCGGCATCGCCAAGCACGGCGCCAAGATGGTGACCGCGGTGGCCTGCACCCGCGTGCCGAAGCTGACGGTCGTCGTCGGCGGCTCCTACGGCGCGGGCAACTACTCCATGTGCGGCCGGGCCTACTCGCCCCGCTTCCTGTGGATGTGGCCCAACGCCAAGATCTCCGTCATGGGCGGCGAGCAGGCCGCCAGCGTCCTGGCCACCGTCAAGCGCGACCAGTTGGAGGCGCGCGGCGAGGAGTGGCCGGCCGAGGAGGAAGAGGCCTTCAAGGCGCCGGTCCGCGCGCAGTACGAGCGCCAGGGCAACGCCTACTACGCCACCGCCCGCCTGTGGGACGACGGCGTGATCGACCCGCTGGACACCCGTCAGGTCCTCGGACTGGCCCTGACGGCCTGCGCCAACGCGCCCCTGGGAGAGCCCCAGTTCGGCGTCTTCCGGATGTGAGGAGGGGAACCGTGTTCGACACAGTGCTGGTGGCCAACCGGGGCGAGATCGCCGTACGCGTCATCCGTACGCTCCGCTCGCTGGGCGTGCGCTCGGTGGCGGTCTTCTCCGACGCCGACGCCGACGCACGGCACGTCCGGGAGGCCGACACGGCGGTCCGGATCGGTCCGGCGCCGGCCGCCGAGAGCTATCTGTCGGTGGAGCGGCTGCTGGAGGCCGCCGCCCGCACCGGCGCCCAGGCCGTCCACCCGGGGTACGGCTTCCTCGCCGAGAACGCGGGATTCGCCCGCGCGTGCGAGGAGGCGGGGCTGGTCTTCATCGGCCCGCCCGCCGACGCGATCGCGCTCATGGGCGACAAGATCCGCGCCAAGGAGACGGTGAAGGCGGCCGGGGTGCCGGTCGTACCCGGCGGACGTGACCCGGAACTGGCGGCGGCGGCCCGCGAGCTGGGGGCGCCGGTGCTGCTGAAGCCGTCGGCCGGCGGTGGCGGCAAGGGCATGCGGCTGGTGCGGGACCTGAGCGTGCTGGAGGAGGAGATCGCCGCAGCCCGCCGCGAGGCCCGTGCCTCCTTCGGCGACGACACCCTGCTGGTGGAGCGGTGGGTCGACCGGCCCCGGCACATCGAGATCCAGGTGCTGGCCGACGGCCACGGCAACGTGGTCCACCTCGGCGAGCGCGAGTGCTCCCTCCAGCGGCGCCACCAGAAGATCATCGAGGAGGCGCCGAGCGTCCTGCTGGACGAGGAGACCCGGGCCGCGATGGGCGCGGCGGCCGTGCAGGCGGCCCGCTCGTGCGGGTACCGGGGCGCGGGCACGGTGGAGTTCATCGTGCCGGGCGGCGACCCGTCGTCGTACTACTTCATGGAGATGAACACCCGTCTCCAGGTGGAGCACCCGGTCACCGAACTCGTCACCGGGCTCGACCTGGTCGAGTGGCAGCTGCGGGTGGCGGCCGGGGAGCGGCTGGGCTTCGCGCAGGAGGACCTGCGCCTGACCGGACACGCGGTGGAGGCCCGGATCTGCGCCGAGGACCCCGCGCGCGGGTTCCTCCCGTCCGGCGGCACGGTGCTGCTGCTCGACGAGCCCCAGGGCGACGGCGTCCGCACCGACTCCGGGCTGAGCGAGGGCACGGAGGTGGGCAGCCTCTACGACCCGATGCTGTCCAAGGTGATCGCCTACGGCCCCGACCGCGCGACGGCGCTGCGCCGGCTGCGGGCGGCCCTCGCGGAGACGGTCACGCTGGGCGTGCAGACCAACGCGGGCTTCCTGCGCCGGCTGCTGGCCCACCCGGCGGTGGTGGCGGGCGAGCTTGACACCGGTCTGGTGGAGCGGGTGGTGGACGAGCTGCTCCCCGCCGAGGTGCCGGAGGAGGTGTACGAGGCGGCGGCGGCCGTGCGGCTCGCGGCGCTGCAACCGCGCGCGGAGGGCTGGACCGACCCGTTCTCGGTGCCGAGCGGCTGGCGGCTGGGCGGCACCCCGAAGCCGCCGTCCTTCCCGCTGCGGGTGCAGGAACCGGTGACCCACACGCCCCGCGGTGTCCACACGGTCACCGGGGACCGGGTGTCCGTCACCCTCGACGGCGTCCGGCACACCTTCCGCCGCGCCGGCGACTGGCTGGGCCGCGACGGCGACGCCTGGCACGTGCGCGACCACGACCCGGTCGCCGCGTCCCTGAACCGCTCGGCCCACGCGGGCGCCGACTCGCTGACCGCGCCCATGCCCGGCACGGTGACGGTGGTGAAGGTGGCCGTCGGGGACGAGGTCGCCGCCGGGCAGAGCCTGCTGGTGGTGGAGGCGATGAAGATGGAGCACGTCATCTCCGCCCCGCACGACGGCACGGTCGCCGAACTGGACGTGACGCCGGGCACCACGGTCGCCATGGACCAGGTGCTGGCCGTCATCGCACCGCACGAGGAGGTGGCGCGGTGACCGCAGAGGGACTGCCCATGGCCGTGCCGGCCCCGGGCCTGCCCGCGCGGGTGCGGATCCACGAGGTCGGCGCGCGCGACGGACTGCAGAACGAGAAGACGGCCGTGCCGACGGCGGTGAAGGCGGAGTTCATCCGCCGGCTGGCCGGCGCGGGCCTGACCACGATCGAGGCGACGAGCTTCGTGCACCCCAAGTGGGTGCCCCAGCTGGCGGACGCCGAGGAACTGTTCCCGCTGGTCCGTGACCTCGACGCCGACCTGCCGGTGCTGGTGCCCAACCAGCGCGGGCTGGACCGGGCGCTGGCCCTCGGTGCCGGGCGCGTCGCCGTGTTCGCCAGTGCCACCGAGTCCTTCGCGAAGGCCAACCTCAACCGCACGCTGGACGAGTCCCTCGCGGTGTTCGAGCCGGTGGTGCGGCAGGCCAAGGACCGGGGCGTGCACGTGCGCGGCTATGTGTCGATGTGCTTCGGCGACCCGTGGGAGGGCGCGGTGCCGCTGCACCAGGTGGCCCACGTCTGCACGGCCCTGCGGGACATGGGCTGTGACGAGCTGAGCCTCGGCGACACGATCGGGGTGGCCACCCCGGGTCATGTGCAGGCACTGCTCTCCCTGCTGAACGAGAAGGGCGTGCCGGCGAACGTGATCGGCGTGCACTTCCACGACACCTACGGACAGGCGCTCGCCAACACGCTGGCCGCGCTGCAGCACGGCGTGACCACGGTCGACGCCTCCGCGGGCGGGCTCGGCGGCTGCCCGTACGCCAAGTCCGCCACCGGCAACCTCGCCACCGAAGACCTCGTCTGGATGCTGCACGGACTCGGCATCGAGACCGGGGTCGACCTCGGCCGTCTGACCGCCACCAGCGTGTGGATGGCCGAACAGCTGGGCCGGCCCAGCCCGTCCCGTACCGTCCGCGCTCTCTCCCACAAGGACCAGTGATCAGCATGGACCACCGCCTCAGCCCCGAGCTGGAGGAACTCCGCCGTACGGTCGAGCAGTTCGCGCACGACGTCGTGGCGCCGAAGATCGGCGACTTCTACGAGCGGCACGAGTTCCCGTACGAGATCGTCCGGGAGATGGGCCGCATGGGCCTGTTCGGGCTGCCGTTCCCGGAGGAGCACGGCGGGATGGGCGGCGACTACCTGGCCCTGGGCCTGGTGCTGGAGGAGCTGGCCCGCGTCGACTCCTCGGTGGCCATCACGCTGGAGGCGGGGGTGTCGCTGGGCGCGATGCCGATCCACCTCTTCGGCACGGAGGAGCAGAAGCGGCGGTGGCTGCCCCGGCTCTGTTCCGGCGAGATCCTGGGCGCGTTCGGCCTGACCGAGCCGGACGGCGGCAGCGACGCGGGGGCGACCCGTACGACGGCCCGCCTGGACCCGGACACCGACGAGTGGGTGATCAACGGCACGAAGTGCTTCATCACCAACTCCGGTACGGACATCACGGGCCTGGTGACGGTGACCGCGGTGACCGGCCGCAAGCCGGACGGCAGGCCGGAGATCTCGGCGATCATCGTCCCGGCCGGCACGCCGGGCTTCACGGTGGCGCCGCCGTACTCGAAGGTCGGCTGGAACGCCTCCGACACCCGTGAGCTGTCCTTCGCCGACGTCCGGGTGCCCGCCGCCAACCTGCTGGGCGAACAGGGCCGCGGCTACGCCCAGTTCCTGCGCATCCTGGACGAGGGCCGCATCGCGATCGCCGCCCTCGGCACGGGCCTGGCCCAGGGCTGTGTGGACGAGTCGGTGAAGTACGCCAGGGAACGCCACGCCTTCGGCAGGCCCATCGGCGCCAACCAGGCCATCCAGTTCAAGATCGCCGACATGGAGATGAAGGCCCACACGGCCCGCCTGGCCTGGCGCGACGCGGCCAGCCGCCTGGTCGCCGGCGAACCCTTCAAGAAGGAGGCGGCCCTGGCCAAGCTGTACTCCTCCACGGTCGCCGTGGACAACGCCCGCGACGCCACCCAGATCCACGGCGGGTACGGCTTCATGAACGAGTACCCGGTGGCCCGCATGTGGCGCGACTCCAAGATCCTGGAGATCGGCGAGGGCACGAGCGAGGTCCAGCGCATGCTGATCGCCCGCGAACTGGGGCTGGTGAGCTGAGCCGTACGGGACCGGTGGCGCACGGCCGCCGGTCCCGTGTCATCGCGTGCCGTCACCGTCGTCGTCCGCGCGGGTGCGCCGGGCCTCGTCGACGACGCGGCGCCAGGAGCGGATCACGTCGGGCACCTGGTCCAGGAGTCCCTTCAGGGCGGACAGGGCAGCGGACACGACGCCTGCCGTGCCCAGAATCACCAGGATGATCTGCAGATCCACGCTCGGGTTCCTCCTGCGCCGGAGGGTGGCCGAGCTGAGGGCGAACCGCATGCGGGAGGGCAGGTGTCTCAGGCCGACCACCCGGAATACGGATGACCAACTGAGGCCCTGCCGACGTACAGGCCGTATATGCGGTTGTCGCGATTGACGCGGGGCCGGCTGTGCCGGCCGCCACGCCCGAAAGGGACGTCGGACCCGTTCCCGTCGCAGCCGGCTGTGCCGACCGTGCGGTGCCGACTGTAGCCGCGCGGCCCCCGGCCTGTCCCGCGTACCGCCAACTCCCCGGGCTCCAGGGGCCGTCCACAGGGCCCGCACCGGGCGGCCGGGCGGTCGGACACCCACTGGACATCAGCTGAGGTTAGGCTAACCTACCTTGAAACTTGTCCGGCGGGCGCTCCGCCCCGTTCGAAAGCAGTCATACCCATGCCCCTTGCCCGTGCTCCCCACCTCACTCGCCGCGGCCTGCTCGCCGCCGGCGGCGCCCTCGGTCTCGGTGCCGCGCTCGCCGCCTGCGGGGACGACAAGGGCGAAGACGGCGGCTCGGGCACGGAGGCGAAGGGCGGGAAGTCCGGGCCCTGGTCCTTCAGGGACGACCGCGGCACGACCGTGAAGCTGGACAAGGTCCCCGCGAACATCGTCGCGTTCACCGGTGCCGGTGCCGCGCTGTACGACTACGGCATCCAGGTGAAGGGCGTCTTCGGCCCGACGAAGACCACCGCCGGCAAGCCCGACGTCCAGGCCGGCGACATGGACATCAGCAAGGTGACGGTCCTGGGCAACGCCTGGGGCCAGTTCAGCATCGAGAAGTACGCCTCCCTCGCCCCGGACGTGCTCGTCACCACGATGTTCGACGACGCCGGCACCCTCTGGTACGTCCCCGAGGAATCGAAGAAGAAGATCGCCCAGCTGGCCCCCAGCGTCGGCATCTCCGTCTACGACCGCCAGCTCACGCAGCCGCTGCAGCGCATGTGGGACCTCGCCGAGTCGCTCGGCGCCGACATGAAGGCCGCGAAGGCCGCCGGTGCCAAGAAGCGCTTCGAGGACGCCGCCGCCCGGCTGCGCGCGGCCGCCAAGGCCAAGCCCGGCCTCAAGGTGATGGCCGGTTCCGCGAGCGACCAGCTGTTCTACGTCTCCGGCACCGACCTCTCCGTCGACCTGGAGTACTTCAAAGCCCTCGGCGTGAACTTCGTGGAACCGCCGGAGAGCGCCAAGAAGCAGGGCGGCGGCTGGTACGAGTCGCTCAGCTGGGAGAACGTCGACAAGTACCAGGCCGACATCATCATGATGGACGACCGCTCCTCGGCCATCCAGCCCGCGGACATCACCAAGGCCACCTGGAAGAAGCTGCCCGCGGTCAAGGCCGGGCAGGTCATCCCCCGCTCCCCCGAGCCGATCCTGTCGTACGACAAGTGCGTGCCGCTGCTGACGAACCTGGCCGAAGCCCTCGAAAAGGCCAAGAAGGTCAGCTGACCCCCGACAGAGCCCTGGACCCCCACTCTCAGGAGCCGCAGATGACGACGGCCGTAGCCGCCCCGTTCCGTTTTTTCGCCCTTCAGGTCGTACGGACGAGGCGGCTCGGTCCGTCTCTGGTCCGGGTCACCTTCGGCGGAGCCGATCTGCA
This sequence comes from Streptomyces sp. NRRL S-1022, assembly GCF_000720135.1. Classification (GTDB taxonomy): domain Bacteria; phylum Actinomycetota; class Actinomycetes; order Streptomycetales; family Streptomycetaceae; genus Streptomyces. Next base: position 46,992 of record NZ_JOIU01000027.1, read on the forward strand.
CGCCTTCCACTCCGACGGGCGGGACCAGTCCCTGTCGCTCTTCCTCCCGCACCCCGGGCAGGACGAGCCCGTCGTCCCGCTGGAGCTGGGCGACGGCTGGTGGCAGGGATGGCGCGAACTGCCGGACGACGTACGGGCGGTGATGCGTTCGTACACGCTCAGGGCGCTGCGCCGGGACCCCGACGAGGTCGACGTCGACTTCGCGCTGCACGGGGTCGAGCCGGGTGCCGCCACGCCCGCCGGGCCGGCCTCCCGCTGGGCCGCGCGGGCCGCCGCGGGCGACCGGGTGCTGCTGCTCGGGCCCGCCGTCGCCGACAACCGGGCGATCCGGTTCCGCCCGCCCGGGGACACCGGGCTCGTCGTGTTGTGCGGCGACGAGACCGCCGTACCGGCCGCGACCGCGATCCTGGAGGCCCTGCCAGCCGGCACCCGGGTCCGGGCCTGGCTGGAGGTGCCGCACGCCGGTGACGTCCAGGACGTGCGCACCGCGGCGGACGCGGAGATCACGTGGCTCGTACGGCACGACGGGGCCCCCATGGCCGTCGACGCCGTACGGGCCGCCCGGATCACCGGCACCGAGCGGGCGTACGTGTGGCTCGCGGGCGAGTCCGGCCGGGTGAAGGCCCTGCGGCGGTACTTCGTCGGCGAACGCGGGGTGGACCGGCGGCGGGTCACCTTCGTCGGCTACTGGCGGCAGGGCATGACGGAGGAACAGCTCCGGGCCGCGGAATAGCGGCGGGCGCACCCCTTCCGGGCCACCGGTTGCGGAGAAGTGCGCCCCGGACCATGGAACTTAGGTTAGGCTAGCCTAAGTTGATCCCGACGGACCGTCCCCTCGGAGGACCCTCCCATGCGCTCGCACCTGCTCAATGGCCTCACCGCGGAGCACTACCGCCGCTCCGTGACCGAAGGAGTCGAGCGGGTGGCGGCCAAACTCGCCACCACCGACCGTCCGTTCACCGGCGTCGGCGTGGACGCCCTCTCCCCCGCCATCGACGCGATCGACCTGGACCGCCCGCTGGGCGACACCACCGCCGTGCTGGACGAGCTGGAGGACGTCTACCTCCGGGACGCCGTCTACTTCCACCACCCCCGCTACCTCGCCCACCTCAACTGCCCGGTCGTCATCCCGGCGGTGCTCGGCGAGGCCGTGCTCTCCGCGGTCAACTCCTCGCTGGACACCTGGGACCAGTCGGCCGGCGGCACCCTCATCGAGCGCAAACTGATCGACTGGACGGCCGCCCGCACCGGCCTGGGCCCGGCCGCCGACGGCGTCTTCACCTCCGGCGGCACCCAGTCCAACCTCCAGGCGCTGCTGCTGGCCCGGGAGGAGGCCAAGGCCGACAGCCTCGCGAAACTGCGGATCTTCACCTCCGAGGTCAGCCACTTCAGCGTGCAGAAGTCCGCCAAACTGCTCGGCCTCGGGCCGGACGCCGTCGTCGTGATCCCCGTCGACCACGACAAGCGCCTGCAGACGGTCGCCCTCGCCCACGCGCTGGAGCGCTGCGCGAGCGACGGCCTGGTCCCCATGGCCGTCGTGGCCACCGCCGGCACCACCGACTTCGGCTCCATCGACCCGCTGCCGGAGATCGCCGGCCTGTGCGCCCAGTACGGCGTCTGGATGCACGTGGACGCGGCCTACGGCTGCGGTCTGCTCGCCTCCCTGAAGTACCGGGACCGCATCGAGGGCATCGAACGGGCCGACTCGGTGACCGTCGACTACCACAAGTCCTTCTTCCAGCCGGTCAGTTCCTCCGCCCTGCTGGTCCGGGACGGAGCCACGCTGCGGCACGCCACCTACCACGCGGAGTACCTCAACCCGCGCCGCATGGTGCAGGAACGTATCCCCAACCAGGTGGACAAGTCCCTCCAGACCACCCGCCGCTTCGACGCCCTCAAGCTGTGGATGACGCTGCGCACGATGGGCGCCGACGGCATCGGGCAGCTCTTCGACGAGGTGTGCGACCTGGCCCGGGAGGGCTGGAAGCTGCTGGCCGCCGACCCCCGCTACGACGTCGTCGCCGAGCCCGGCCTGTCCACCCTCGTCTTCCGCTACGTCCCGGCGGCCGTCACCGACCCCGCCGAGATCGACCGCGCCAACCTCTACGCCCGCAAGGCCCTGTTCGCCTCCGGTGACGCGGTGGTCGCGGGCACCAAGGTGGCCGGCCGCCACTACCTGAAGTTCACCCTGCTCAACCCCGAGACGCGGACGGCCGACATCGCCGCCGTCCTCGATCTGATCGCCGGCCATGCCGAGCAGTACCTGGGAGAGTCCCTTGACCGCGCGTCCTGAAGTCCCGCACCGCACCCACGACTTCGTGGGCATCGGGCTCGGCCCCTTCAACCTCGGCCTCGCCTGCCTGACCGAGCCGATCGCCGAACTGGACGGCGTCTTCCTGGAGTCCAAGCCCGACTTCGAGTGGCACGCCGGCATGTTCCTGGACGGCGCCCACCTCCAGACCCCGTTCATGTCGGACCTGGTCACGCTGGCCGACCCGACCTCGCCGTACTCCTTCCTGAACTACCTGAAGGAGAAGGGCAGACTGTACTCGTTCTACATCCGCGAGAACTTCTACCCGCTGCGGGTCGAGTACGACGACTACTGCCGCTGGGCCGCCGCTCAGCTGAGCAGCGTCCGCTTCGGCACCACGGTCACCGAGGTGACGTACGAGGACGAGCTGTACGTCGTCCGCACCGACGCCGGGGACATCTACCGCGCCCGGCACCTGGTGCTCGGCACCGGCACCGCCCCCTTCGTGCCGGAGGCGTGCCGGGAACTCGGCGGGGACTTCCTGCACACCTCCCGTTACATGCACCGCAAGGCGGAGCTGCTGAAGAAGAAGTCCGTCACGATCGTCGGCAGCGGGCAGAGCGCGGCCGAGATCTACTTCGAGCTGCTCTCCGGGATCGACGTCCACGGCTACCAGCTCAACTGGGTCACGCGCTCCCCGCGGTTCTTCCCGCTGGAGTACACCAAGCTGACCCTGGAGATGACCTCCCCGGACTACGTCGACTACTTCCGGGCGCTGCCCGAGGAGACCCGCTACCGGCTGGAGAAGCAGCAGAAGGGCCTGTTCAAGGGCATCAACTCGGACCTCGTCGACTCGATCTACGACCTGCTGTACCAGAAGGACGTCGAGAGCGGCGACCGGCCGGTGCCCACCCGGCTGCTCACCAACTCCACGCTGCGCACGGCGGCGTACCGGGACGGCACGTACACGCTCGGCTTCCACCAGGACGAGCAGGGCAAGGACTTCGAGATCCGTACCGAGGGCCTGGTCCTGGCCACCGGCTACCACTACACCCCGCCGGCCTTCCTGGACCCGGTCCGCGACCGCCTGCTCTTCGACGGGCACGGCCGCTTCGACGTCGCCCGCAACTACGCCGTCGACGTCACCGGCCGCGGGGTCTTCCTCCAGAACGCCGGCGTCCACACGCACAGCGTCACCAGCCCCGACCTGGGCATGGGCGCGTACCGGAACGCGTACATCATCCGTGAGCTGCTCGGCACGGAGTACTACCCGGTCGAGAAGACCATCGCCTTCCAGGAGTTCGCCGTATGACCTTCACGTTCCGCCCCGTCGACCCGCTGACGGACGCCGAGCTGCTGCACGAGTGGGTCACCCACCCCAAGGCCGCGTTCTGGATGATGCAGGACGCGCGGCTGGAGGACGTCGAACGCGCCTACATGGAGATCGCGGCGGACGAGCACCACCACGCGCTGCTCGGCCTCGCCGCGGACGGCACGCCCGCCTTCCTGATGGAGCAGTACGACCCCGCGCACCGGGAGCTGGCCGGGCTGTACGAGCCGCGGTCGGGCGATGTCGGCATGCACTTCCTGACCCCGGCCACCGACACCCCCGTGCACGGGTTCACCCGGGCCGTCCTCACCGCCGTGATGTTCCGTCTCTTCGAGGACCCGTCGGTGCGGCGGGTCGTCGTCGAGCCGGACGTCCGCAACACGGCCGTGCACGCCCTGAACGCGGCCGTCGGCTTCGTGCCCGAACGGGAGATCGACAAGCCGGAGAAGCGGGCCCTGCTGAGTTTCTGCACCCGCGAACAGTTCGAGAAGGCGGTGACCGCATGACCCTCGCCGACGCCGTGGCCCATCTGTCCCCCGAGCGCTGGGCGACCGCCAACCGGCTGCTGCTGCGCAAGGCGCTCGCCGAGTTCGCGCACGAGCGGCTGATCACCCCGCAGGAGGACGGCGAGGGGTACGTCGTCCGCAGCGACGACGGGCTCACCAGCTACCGCTTCCGGGCCGTGCGGCGGGCCCTGGACCACTGGGAGATCGACCCCGGCTCCCTCACCCGGCACCGCGACGGCGAGCAACTCCCGCCGGCCGCAATGGACTTCTTCATCGAGCTGAAGGACTCCCTGGGGCTGAGCGACGAGATCCTGCCGGTGTACCTGGAGGAGATCTCCTCGACCCTGTCGAGCACCTGCTACAAGCTCGCCAAGCCGCAGGTGACCTCCGCCGAGCTGGCCCGCGGCGGCTTCCAGGACGTCGAGACCGGCATGACCGAGGGCCACCCGTGCTTCGTCGCGAACAACGGGCGGCTCGGCTTCGGCGTGCACGAGTACCTGTCGTACGCCCCCGAGACGGCGAGCCCGGTCCGGCTGGTGTGGCTGGCCGCGCACCGCTCGCGGGCCGCGTTCACGGCCGGCGCCGGGATCGAGTACGAGTCGTTCCTGCGGGCGGAGCTGGGCGAGAAGACGGTGGAGCGGTTCCGTGCCGTCCTCACCGACCGGGGCCTGGACCCGGCCGACTATCTGTTCATGCCGGTCCACCCGTGGCAGTGGTGGAACAAGCTGAGCGTCACGTTCGCCGCCGAGGTGGCCCGTGAGCTGCTGGTCTGCCTCGGCGAGGGCGACGACGAGTACCTGGCCCAGCAGTCGATCCGGACCTTCTTCAACACCAGCGCCCCGCACAAGCACTATGTGAAGACGGCTCTGTCCGTGCTCAACATGGGCTTCATGCGCGGTCTGTCGGCCGCCTACATGGAGGCGACCCCGGCGATCAACGACTGGCTGGCCCGGCTGATCGACGGCGACCCGGTGCTGAGGTCCACCGGTCTGACGATCATCCGGGAGCGGGCCGCCGTCGGCTACCGGCACCTGGAGTACGAGCGGGCCACCGACCGCCACTCGCCGTACCGCAAGATGCTGGCCGCGCTGTGGCGGGAGAGCCCGGTGCCCGCGCTGCGGGACGGCGAGACCCTCGCGACCATGGCCTCCCTGCTGCACGTCGACCACCGGGGCGCCTCCCTCGCGGGCGCGTTGGTCGAACGCTCGGGCCTGACGCCGGCCGAGTGGCTGCGGCGGTACCTGCGGGCCTACTACACCCCGCTGCTGCACAGCTTCTACGCGTACGACCTGGTGTTCATGCCGCACGGTGAGAACGTCGTCCTGGTGCTGAAGGACGGCGCCGTGCAGCGGGCGGTCTTCAAGGACATCGCCGAGGAGATCGCCGTCATGGACCCGGACGCGGCACTGCCGCCGGAGGTGCGGCGGATCCGCGTCGAGGTCCCCGAGGACAAGAAGCTGCTGTCCGTCTTCACGGACGTCTTCGACTGCTTCTTCCGCTTCCTCGCCGCCCACCTCGCCGCCGAGGGCGTCCTGGCGGAGGACGACTTCTGGCGCACGGTCGCCGAGGTCACCCGCGAGTACCAGGAGGCGAACCCGGAACTGGCCGACAGGTTCCGCCGGTACGACATGTTCGCCCCCGAGTTCGCCCTGTCCTGCCTCAACCGCCTCCAACTGCGCGACAACCGCCAGATGGTGGATCTCGCCGACCCGTCCGGCGCGCTCCAGCTGGTCGGCAGCCTGCGCAACCCCATCGCCGGCTTCTGACGGCGGCACGGACGGACGGGCGCCCCGCGGTACGGTCCCGCGGGGTGCCCGTCGCCGTGGTCAGCGGGCCGGCCAGGGCACCTGCGGGGAGCGGTAGTAGCGGATGCCGAGGGCGTCCCAGCGCGGGGCCTGCGCGGCCAGCCGCGCCCGGTAGGCGGTCCAGCTGTGCGTGGCCGGCGGTGACCAGCCCAGCTCGGCGGCGCCGGCGAGGCGCGGGAACGCCATGTACTCGATGTCGGCGGTCGTGGTGAGGGTCTCGGACCACAGCGGCGCCTCGACGCCCCGGATCGCCGAGGCCGGGACGCCCGGCAGGTAGGCGCCGGGGTCCCAGTCGTAGGAGCGCCGCACCTCCACCAGGCCCGCCCACTTGGTGCCGAGCCTGGTGGCGCTCGTGTACTTCATGTCGAGGTAGACCCGGTCGGCCGGGGACAGGATCAGGCCCGTGCCGTTCCGGGCGGCCTGCGCGACCTGCGCCTTCTCCGCCGCGCTCGTGCCGTCCAGGCCCCAGTACTGGGCGAGGGCCCCGCGGGCCGGACGGGCGCCGGTGAGCTGGTGCCAGCCGATGACCGTCTTGCCGTACCGGGCGACGACCGGCTGCACGCGGTCCATGAAGGCGACGTAGTCGGCGTGGCTCGTGGAGTGCGCCTCGTCGCCGCCGATGTGCAGGTAGCGGCCGGGGGTCAGGGCGGCCAGCTCCCGGATCACGTCGTCCACGAAGTCGTAGGTGACCTGCCGGGGCACGCACAGCGAGCTGAAGCCGACCTGGGTGCCGGTGTACAGCGGGGGTGCCACGCCGTCGCAGTTGAGCTGCGCGTAGGAGGCGAGGGCCGCGTTGGTGTGGCCGGGCATGTCGATCTCGGGCACGACCTCCAGGTAGCGGGCCGCCGCGTACCGGACGATCTCCCGGTAGTCGGCCTTGGTGTAGAAGCCGCCCCTGCCGCCGCCGACCTGGGTGGAGCCGCCGTAGGTGGTCAGGCGCGGCCAGGAGTCGACGGCGATGCGCCAGCCCTGGTCGTCGCTCAGGTGCAGGTGCAGCTCGTTGAACTTGTAGAGGGCCAGGTGGTCGATGTAGCGCTTGACCTGGGCGACCGTGAAGAAGTGCCGGGCGACGTCCAGCATGGCGCCCCGGTAGGCGTAGCGCGGGCGGTCCTGCACGGTGCCGCCGGCGATCCGCCACGGTCCGGGCTGCACGGTGCTCTTCTCGACGGCGGCCGGCAGGAGCTGGCGCAGGGTCTGCACACCGTGGAAGAGCCCGGCGGGGGTGCTCGCCGTGAGGGTGACCCCGCCGGCACCGCTCGTCAGCCGGTAGCCCTCGGCGCCGAAGCCGCCGCCGGCCAGCCGGAGCCGGATGCCGCCGGTGCCGCGGTCGGTGACCGGCAGCGGGTAGCCGGTGGCGGGCCGCAGCAGGCCGGCCAGGTAGGCGCCGATCCGGCGGACCTCGGCCGGGCCGTCGACACGCACGCCGGTCGCCCGGGTGATGCGGTACGGCGTGCCGCCCGGGGTGACCGAGGCCGGCGCCGGGACCACCCGGTCCAGCGGGACCGGGGCGGCGGCCTCCGCCGTGGGCGCCGTGCCCAGGGTGAGGGCGCCGGCCGCCGCGAGCGGCAGCAGGGCGCCGAGGACGCGGGGGGTTCGGGGAGTCGTGCCGTGGTTCCGTCTCACCTGCGCTCCCTTCGGAGGGGATCGACCGCCGGACGGGGCTGACCGTCCGACGTGGTCGAGACCACTCTCCCGCAGATCGGGTGAAACAATCCCCGCATGGCGGAAATCATCCAGAAGGACGGCACCTGGGTCTTCGACGGCGACGCCCTGCGCATCACCCCCGGCCGGGACAAGAACGTGGGCCTGCTCCGCCGCGAGCTGGGCGAACTCGTCGTACCGCTGGGCGCGTTGGCCGGTGTCTCGTTCGAGCAGGGCCGGAAGGCCGGCCGGCTCAGGCTGCGGCTGCGCGACGGCGCCGACCCCCTGCTCCAGGCCACCGCCGGCCGGCTGGCCGAGGCGCACGACCCGTACCGGCTGGCCGTGGAGCCCGACCGGTACGGCGTCGCCGAGTACGTCGCCGACGAGCTGCGCAACGCCCTGCTGCTGGAGGGGATTTCCCCGGAGCCGGCGGACGCCTACCTGCTGCCGGGCCCGCCGGTGCCGGTGTCCGTCTCGGCCGGGGACGGCACGGCGGGCTTCGACGGGGAGCGGGTGCGGCTGGAGTGGAACTGGAAGACGGAGGACGCCAAGGCCTCCGCGGGCCCCCGCACGATCCCCCTCGCGGACGTCACCGGCGTGGAGTGGCAGCCGGCGGCCGGCCTGGAGAACGGGCATCTGCGGTTCCTGGTGCGCGGCGCCCCGGTCACGGCTGCGCCCAAGTACGACCCGAACGCGGTCGAGCTGTGGGGCTTCAGGAAGGACCCGCTGATGGCCTTGGTGGCGGCGGCCGTGCAGGCGCGCCTGCCGCACCCCTCGGCGGCCGGCCCCGGCCCGCGGGGCATCCCGCCGCAGCCGTCCGGGGAGCGGGCCGGGGAGGACCACGACGCGCTGCTGCGCCGGCTGCGCGAGCTGGGCGAACTGCACCGCGACGGGGTGCTGACGGACGAGGAGTTCACCCTGGCGAAGCAGGCGGTCCTCAAACGCCTGTGAGGACCGCCTGCGCCACGGGTGCCTGCTTGGACCCGCCGACTTGGCCCTGCCTACTTGGCCCTGCGTGACACCGTGAAGTGGTCGATGCGGTCGCCGGTCTCGGCGATGCCCGACACCTTCAGCGTGGCGTGCCGGCCCTTGGGCGCGGGCGCGACGTCCACGCGCAGGAAGGAGTAGTTCAGGTACCGCACCCGGGACCAGGCGACGGTCTCGTTCACCTTGCCGTCCTTGGTGTTGACGAAGGAGGCCACGGACTCGGCCTCGTGCTCGTGGCCCTCGTAGGAGTCCGGGGCGGAGAAGGCGTACAGGCTGCGCCCGGCCGCGCCGGCGGTGACGTAGACCACGCCGTCGGTCTCGGGGTAGGCGGTGCCGCCGATCGGCAGCTTCTTGGCGACCTTGCCCGCCTTGATCACGTCGGTGCGCTCGTACTGGTGGTTGTGGCCGTTGATGACCAGGTCCACCGTGTACTTCTCGAACAGCGGCACCCACTCCTGGCGCACCCCGCCCTCGGAGGCGTGCGCGGTGGAGGTGCAGTAGGCGCAGTGATGGAAGAAGACGACGACGAAGTCCACGTCCTTCGAGGCGCGGAACTTCTTCAGCTGGCCTTCCAGCCATTTCGTCTGCGTTCCGCCGGATATGCCCAGGTTCGCCGGGATCTCGAAGGAGATGTCGTTGGCGTCGAGCGAGATGACCGCCGTGTTGCCGTAGACGAAGGAGTAGACGCCCGGCAGGTGCTTCTTGTCGGGGCCGTTGTCCGGGAGGTTCCAGCGGGCCTCCTCGCCGCCGTAGCCGTTCGCCGAGTACCAGGCCTCCATGTCGTGGTTGCCGTACGCGGGCATCCACGGGACCTGCTTGGCGACCGACTCGGTCTGGGCCAGGAAGGAGTCCCAGGTGCGCGCGTCGAAGCCGGTGTCGGTGGTCTTGCCCGCGCCGGAGGGGTCGGCGTAGGCGATGTCGCCGGCGTGCAGGTGGAAGGCCGGGTTCTGCCCCAGCAGGAGGCTGTTGTTGGCCAGGCCGTGGTAGCCGACGCCCTCGTCGCCGAAGGCGGTGAAGGTGAACGGCGCCTTGTGGGCGGGGGCGGTGGTGAAGGTGCCCACGGTGCCCAGCAGGTGGGGTGCGGCCGGGTCGAAGCCCTGGTGGCCGACGCCGTAGTAGTAGGTCCGGCCGGGGCGCAGGTGGGTCAGCTTGGCGTGCAGGTAGTACTGGGTGTGGTCGCCGCTCGCACCGACACCGGCCGGGGTGTACAGGGTGCGGACCTCGGCCTCGATCCTGCGGGAGAGGTCCCAGGGGTGGGCGCCGATGCGGATGAACGGCTTCTTGACGGCGACCGGGACCTGCCAGGAGACGGTGATCTCGGTGCGCGGGTCGTTGCCCCAGGCCAGGTGGCGGCCGAAGGGGGCGACGTGGGAACCGTCGACGGTCGCGGCGGCGGGGGCGGGGGCGGTGCGCTGGGCGGGCACGGCGGCCTGGGCGGTGGCGCCCGGCACGAACGCGCCCCCGGTGACGGCGCCCAGCGTGACGGCGCCGCCCCTGATCATGGTGCGCCGCGAGAATCTGGCGCGCAGGTACTCATGCTGCTCGGCCATGCTCATGCGCGCGGCCAGCTTCTCGGGTACTCCCATACGAGGAATGTCCATGGCGTCTGAAACTCGCCCGTTCGGGCAACGAGTCACAAGACGCAGGATGGACAGCTTACGAACAGAGCCCCATAAGACTCTCAACAGTCGCTTGCCCGGAATCGGGCACGATTCTTGCGAAAGAGCCGCCGGTACTCCAGGATCTACCGGGTGCACGACGAACTTCTTGATCACCTGACGCGGTCCACGCCCCTCAGCCGGGGCGAGGCGCTGCGCGTGGTCCAGGACGTGCTCGCCTATTTCGACGAGACGGCCCAGGAGTACGTCCGCCGCCGCCACCGTGAACTCCAGGCCCAGGGCCTGGTGAACACGGAGATCTTCGAACGGATCGAGGCGGACCTGAAATACCGGGCGGTGGCGCCGCCGGAGCTGACGCTCAGGCAGCTGCGCCGCATGGTCTACGGCTGAAACCAGCCGGGGCCGGACCAGCGACAGCCAAGGGATACCTCTATATATGTGCGGAATTGTCGGATACATCGGGAAGCGTGACGTCGCCCCCCTCCTGCTGGAGGGTCTCCAGCGCCTGGAGTACCGCGGCTACGACTCCGCGGGCATCGTCGTCAGCTCCCCGAAGACGCCCGGCCTGAAGCTGGTCAAGGCCAAGGGCCGGGTGCGCGACCTGGAGGCCAAGGTCCCGGCGCGCTTCAAGGGCACCACCGGTATCGCCCACACCCGCTGGGCCACCCACGGCGCCCCCTCCGACGTGAACGCCCACCCGCACATGTCGGCCGACCAGAAGGTGGCCGTCGTCCACAACGGCATCATCGACAACGCCGCCGACCTGCGCCGCAAGCTGGAGGCGGACGGCGTCGAGTTCCTCTCCGAGACCGACACCGAGGTCCTCACCCACCTGATCGCCCGCTCGCAGGCCGAGAAGCTGGAGGACAAGGTCCGCGAGACCCTGCGGGTGGTCGAGGGCACGTACGGCATCGCCGTCATGCACGCCGACTTCCCCGACCGCATCGTGGTGGCCCGCAACGGCTCCCCGGTCGTCCTCGGCATCGGCGAGAAGGAGATGTTCGTCGCCTCGGACATCGCCGCCCTGGTCGCCCACACCCGGCAGATAGTGACGCTGGACGACGGCGAGATGGCCACCCTCAAGGCCGACGACTTCCGCACCTACACCACCGAGGGCACCCGCACCTCGGCCGAGCCGACCACCGTGGAGTGGGAGGCGGCCTCCTACGACATGGGCGGCCACGACACCTACATGCACAAGGAGATCCACGAGCAGGCCGAGGCGGTCGACCGCGTGCTGCGCGGCCGCATCGACGACCGGTTCTCCACCGTGCACCTCGGCGGCCTCAACCTGGACGCCCGCGAGGCCCGGCAGATCCGCCGCGTGAAGATCCTCGGCTGCGGCACCTCGTACCACGCGGGCATGATCGGCGCCCAGATGATCGAGGAGCTGGCCCGCATCCCCGCCGACGCCGAGCCGGCCTCCGAGTTCCGCTACCGCAACCCGGTGGTCGACCCCGACACCCTGTACATCGCGGTCTCCCAGTCGGGTGAGACGTACGACGTGCTGGCCGCCGTCCAGGAGCTCAAGCGCAAGGGCGCCCGGGTCCTCGGCGTGGTCAACGTGGTGGGCTCCGCGATCGCCCGCGAGGCCGACGGCGGCGTCTACGTGCACGCCGGCCCCGAGGTCTGCGTCGTCTCCACCAAGTGCTTCACCAACACCACGGTCGCCTTCGCGCTGCTCGCCCTGCACCTGGGCCGCACCCGCGACCTGTCCGTCCGTGACGGCAAGCGGATCATCGAGGGCCTGCGCAAGCTGCCCGAGCAGATCACCGAGATCCTCAAGCAGGAAGAGGAGATCAAGGAGCTGGCGGAGAGCTACGCCGACGCCCGCTCGATGCTCTTCATCGGCCGCGTCCGGGGCTACCCGGTGGCCCGCGAGGCCTCCCTGAAGCTCAAGGAGGTCTCCTACATCCACGCCGAGGCCTACCCCGCCTCCGAGCTGAAGCACGGCCCGCTGGCCCTCATCGAGCCGGCCCTGCCCACGGTCGCGATCGTCCCCGACGACGACCTGCTGGAGAAGAACCGCGCGGCCCTGGAGGAGATCAAGGCCCGCAGCGGCAAGATCCTCGCCGTGGCCCACCAGCACCAGGAGAAGGCCGACCAGACGATCCTCGTCCCGAAGAACGAGGACGAGCTGGACCCCATCCTGATGGGCATCCCCCTCCAGCTCCTCGCCTACCACACGGCCAAGGCCCTGGGCCGCGACATCGACAAGCCGCGCAACCTCGCCAAGTCGGTGACGGTGGAGTAGGACGCGGGAACAGAACGGACCCCCACGCGGCCACCTTCTGCGTGGGGGTCCTTCCGTGCTGCTCACCAGCCGGCGGCCGTCACCCCCCGGCCCGCAGCACACCCCTCGCACGACGGGCTCCCCTCGTGCGGGTCCAGTGGTGCGGTGAGCGCTATATGCCCTTCACAAGGGCACGAACCACCTCTACGCGTGAGTAGTCTTGCGCTGCACGGACAGCACCCGGCGGGACGGCACCCGGCTGTGGCAAGGGAGCCGGCAGGGGGTCGCGGGACTCAGGGAATGACGATCACGGGCCGCTGCGCCCGCTTGGCGAGCCGTCCGGCGACAGAGCCGAAGATCCGGCCGACGATGCCGTGCGTGGAGCCGACGACGATCGCGTCGGCCTCGTACTCCCGCCCGACCTCTTCCAGCTCGTGGCAGATGTCACCGCCCCGCTCGACCAGGATCCACGGCACCTCGGCCAGATAGTCGGCGCACGCCAGCTCCAGCCCCAGGACCTCCGTGCGGTGGTCCGGCACGTCCACGAAGACGGGCGGCTCGCAGCCCGCCCACACGGTGGTGGGCAGCCGGTTCGCCACATGCACGATGATCAGACCGGAGTGGGAACGGTGGGCCATGCCGATCGCGTAGGCGAGGGCGCGCTCGCTGGAGGTGGAGCCGTCGAAGCCGACGACGACTCCGTGCCGGAAGGCGGGGTCGCAGGAAGGGCGTGACTCCTCCGCCGCCAGGGGCTCGGCCGCCGTGGGATCGGCGACCGGCCGCTTGCGGTCCGCGGGTTCGAAGAATTCGTGACCGGCCATGGCTGTCTCGGCGTAGTGATCCTTTTTGGGAGGGACGACAGGGTGCGGCGGAGCTGTGTCCGGGAAACGTCTTCCCAAGCCCATACCCCCAAGGGTACGGCGGCACGCCTCCTGAGCCCAGATCCCGCGCACGCTCCGTGAGCGGTCCCCCGACGTCCGTAGGGGTTCACCGGAGCATGCACGAGCCGCGCCCGTAACGCAATGGTTGCTGCCCCGTACAGGCGGTTTGCACAGCGTTCACAGCTGTGCCTGCGGTGACCGACGGGTCGAACGGGCGTTGAATCGGGGTGAGCCACCGCCACAGGGAGTACGAGATGCCCGCACCCCGGCCCGGCAGCGAGCCGCGCCCCGCGCCCGACACCGCGAGCGATGTGATCCGCTGGGCGGCCTTCAGCTGCGTGCTCGTGCCCGTGGTGCTCGTCTGGTACGGCACCTCGCTGGCCGGCGCCGCGGGGTCCGCGCTGGGGCTCGCCGCGGTCACGGCCGTCTGCCGGGTGCTGCTGCGCCGCTCCGAGCGGGGCGCCCGGCGTTGCGCCGCGCAAAGAGGCGGACGTCACACCCGGGAGCAGACACCGGTCGACTGACCTGTTTCCGCGCCTCTGAACGCTGCTTTTCAGCCAACTTCTGGATATCGCCCAAGGGGGGCCCGGACCACCCTCCAACCCCCGTTCCACCTGCACGGAAAGGGTCTACGGGCCGCTGCGCACCCTACGCGGTTTGGCCACTGCGACAAGGCGCACTTCCCTGCGCGCCTCACGAGTGCAACGCTTCGTGATCGAATGCTTCACGCCAAGTTGTCATGTCGACAATGTGCCGCGTGGGGAACTGGTCACCGCCCGATCGCGGGAGCCAGTAAATTCGATCTTGACTGTCTTACGGCGGGGGACTCGTGCAGGACCGAGGGGAAACGTGCAGGAGCGACACAACCGAGGAGCCGCGACCACCGAGGGGGGCTTAGCAGTATGAGCCACGACTCCACTGCCTCGCCGGACGCCGCAGCCCGGAAACTGTCCGGGCGACGCCGCAAGGAGATCGTCGCGGTGCTGCTGTTCAGCGGCGGCCCCATTTTCGAGAGTTCCATTCCGCTGTCGGTGTTCGGGATCGACCGCCAGGACGCCGGCGTGCCGCGCTACCGCCTGTTGGTGTGTGCCGGCGAGGAAGGCCCGCTGCGGACCACAGGGGGCCTGGAACTCACCGCACCGCATGGGCTGGAGGCGATCTCACGCGCCGGGACGGTCGTCGTACCGGCCTGGCGTTCGATCACCTCACCGCCACCGGAGGAGGCACTCGACGCGCTGCGCCGGGCACACGAGGAAGGCGCCCGCATCGTCGGGCTGTGCACGGGCGCGTTCGTGCTCGCCGCGGCCGGACTGCTGGACGGCCGCCCGGCGACCACACACTGGATGTACGCACCGACGCTGGCCAAGCGCTATCCGTCGGTGCACGTCGATCCGCGCGAGCTGTTCGTCGACGACGGCGACGTGCTCACGAGCGCGGGTACGGCGGCCGGAATCGATCTCTGTCTGCACATCGTGCGGACGGACCACGGCAACGAGGCGGCCGGCGCGCTCGCCCGGCGCCTGGTGGTCCCACCGCGCCGTTCGGGCGGTCAGGAGCGCTACCTGGACCGCTCTTTACCAGAGGAGATCGGCGCCGACCCGCTCGCCGAGGTCGTCGCCTGGGCGCTGGAACACCTCCACGAGCAGTTCGACGTGGAGACCCTGGCGGCACGCGCCTACATGAGCCGCCGTACGTTCGACCGCCGGTTCCGCTCGCTCACCGGGAGCGCTCCGCTGCAGTGGCTGATCACGCAGCGGGTGCTCCAGGCGCAGCGGCTGCTGGAGACGTCGGACTATTCCGTGGACGAGGTGGCGGGGCGGTGCGGCTTCCGTTCACCTGTCGCGCTGCGCGGGCACTTCCGCCGCCAGCTCGGCTCGTCCCCGGCCGCCTACCGGGCCGCCTACCGGGCCCGTCGTCCGCAGGGCGACAAGCCGCCGGGTGAGGCGGAGCCGGCGATGCCGTCCGGCCAGCAGGGCGCGCCCGCGGGCCTGTCCGGCACCGGACCGGTGGGCCCGCCACCGGCCCTGCTGCACGAGCACCGGGACGGCGGAGTGCCGCTGCAGAGCCGCCGGGCCGCGGCCGGCGCGGTGGGGCTGCTGCCGGGACCGCGCAGCGGCAACTGAGCGGTACGTGCACGAAGCGCCAAGGGGGGCGGAGCGGGACTCCGCTCCCCTTGGCGTGTCCGCCGCTCTTCGCGTGTCCGCGCACCGACAAGGTGGGCGCACGGTCGGTCCAGCTCAGCGCGGCGCGCCGTAAGGTGAGACGCATGAACGATCGCATGGTGTGGATCGACTGCGAGATGACCGGCCTCTCGCTGTCCGACGACGCGCTCATCGAAGTGGCCGCCCTCGTCACCGACTCCGAGCTGAACGTACTCGGCGAGGGGGTGGACATCGTCGTCCGGCCGCCGGCCCGGGCCCTGGAGACGATGCCGGAGGTGGTCCGCCAGATGCACACCGCGTCCGGGCTGCTCGCCGAGCTGGAGAACGGTACGACCCTGAAGGACGCCGAGGAGCAGGTGCTGGCGTACGTGAAGGAGCACGTGAAGGAGCCCGGCAAGGCGCCCCTGTGCGGCAACTCGGTCGGCACCGACCGGGGTTTCCTGCTGCGGGACATGCCGACCCTTGAGGACTACCTCCACTACCGGATCGTCGACGTGTCCTCGGTCAAGGAGCTGGCCCGCCGCTGGTACCCGCGGGCGTACTTCAACAGCCCGGAGAAGAACGGCAACCACCGGGCCCTCGCCGACATCCGCGAGTCGATCGCCGAGCTGCGCTACTACCGCGAGGCCATCTTCGTGCCGCAGCCCGGCCCGGACTCCGACACCGCCAGGGCGATCGCCGCCAAGCACGTCCTGCCCGCGCAGTAGCCGCCCGCGCGGCCTCCCCGGGGCCGCTCGGCGGCCCGCGCGAAAACCTGTGCGCGAGCACCCCTTCGGACCCTGTAGACTTCTTCTCGGCCGGTCGGGGAAACGACAAGTTCCACCGCCGGTCATGGTGGGTGTAGCTCAGCTGGTAGAGCACCTGGTTGTGGTCCAGGATGCCGCGGGTTCGAGTCCCGTCACTCACCCTGAACGTTCAGCCGGTGACTGCGTCGCAAGACGGGTCACCGGCTGAACGCGTTCCGGCGCCCGTTCGGACCACGGGCAGGCCGGATCGGCAGATCTGTTCCAGCCCCCGCCGACCCGGCCTGCGGCTTCGCCGCGCCCCGGTGGCACGGACCTGCCGGACTCTCCCGCTACGACGACGCCCGGACCACCAGTTCCGTCGGGAGGACCGCCCGACGGCGGTCCAGGCCGCGGGAAGCGGGCGGCCGGCGGTCGGCGATCTCGGTGAGGAGGAGGTCGATCATCGCGCGGCCCATCTCCTCGATGGGCTGGCGGACGCTGGTGAGCGGCGGGTCCATGTGCCGGGCGATGGCGGAGTCGTCGTAACCGACCAGGGCGACGTCGTCGGGGATGCGGCGGCCCGCCTCGCGCAGCACCTGGCGGGCGCCGGCCGCCATCACGTCCGAACCGGCGAAGACCGCGTCCAGGTCGGGGTGGTGGGACAGCAGGGCCGTCATCGCCCGGCGGCCGCCCTCCTCGGTGAAGTCGCCCGGCTGGACGAGCAGGTCGTCGGCCGGGTGGCCCGCGTCGCGCAGGGCCTCGCGGTAGCCGTCGACGCGGCGCTGGGCGCCGTAGACGTCCAGGCGGCCGGTGATGTGCGCGATCCGGCGGCGGCCCCGGCCGAGCAGGTGCTCCACGGCCGAGCGGGCCCCGCCGTAGTTGTCCGAGTCCACCGAGGTGAGCGACTCGGCCGCCGAGCGCGGGCCGCTGATCACGGCGGGGATCTCCAGCTGGGACAGGAGGTCGGGCAGCGGGTCGTCGGCGTGGACGGAGACCAGCAGGACGCCGTCGACGCGGTGGGCGGCCAGGTACTGGGCCAGGCGCTGCCGCTCGCGGTCGCTGCCCGCGAAGATCAGCAGCAGCTGCATCTCGGTGTCGGAGATCTCGGCGCCGACCCCGCGCAGCATGTCCGAGAAGTACGGCTCGGCGAAGAACCGGGTCTCCGGCTCGGGGACGACCAGGGCGATGGCGTCGGTGCGGTTGGCCGCGAGGGCGCGGGCGGCGGTGTTGGGGACGTAGCCGAGTTCGGCGACGGCCGCCTCGACCGCGGCGCGGGTGGCGTCGCTGACCCGGGGGGAACCGTTGATGACCCGGGAGACCGTGCCCCGTCCGACCCCGGCCCGCGCGGCGACCTCTTCGAGCGTGGGCCGCCCTCCGCTCCGGCCCCGCCCTCCGTGGCTTGCCATGGGCTCCGCCTTTCTCGCCGTGTCCTGTTCTGGCTGGAATCTAACAGTCCTGGCCAGAGTGGTGAGCAGTACCGGGTGGCCCGTGAGGGCAGTTAACAGGCAGATAACTGAACGCGGTTCGCTCTGTCCGCTCCCTTGACACCCCGCCGGGAACCGACGACCCTTCAACACATCACCTGTGGGAGCGCTCCCACAGTACCTGACACCTACACAACCCGCACGTTCCCCGCCCGAGCCGCAGCGAGTACGAACGGGCCCAATTCCAGCAGTTGGCCGGGGGGTCGGCACGTCAGGCAACAGGAGGACGTAATGCGCACGAGCATCCGCCGGTCCCATCGGCTGATGGCCTTCACGGCCGTGGCCGCACTGACCACCGGGCTGCTGGCCGGCTGTTCCAGCGACTCGGACGACGACTCGTCGGGCAACTCGGGCGGCGGTGGCGGCAAGGGCAAGATCACGCTGACCATCGGGACCTTCGGCGTCTTCGGCTACAAGCAGGCCGGCCTCTACGACGAGTACATGAAGCTCCACAAGGACATCAACATCAAGGAGAACGTCACCACTCGTACCGACGTCTACTGGCCGAAGGTGCTCACCCGCCTCCAGGCCGGCGCCGGCACCGACGACGTCCAGGCCATCGAAGTCGGCAACGTCACCGAGGCCGTGCAGACCCAGGCGAACAAGTTCGTCGACCTCGGCAAGGAGGTCGACAAGTCGCAGTGGCTGGACTGGAAGCTCGCGCAGGCCACCACCAAGGACGGCAAGACCATCGGCCTCGGCACGGACATCGGCCCGATGGCGATCTGCTACCGCAAGGACCTGTTCAAGAAGGCCGGTCTGGAGACGGACCGGAACAAGCTGGCCGCCCAGTGGAAGGGCGACTGGCAGAAGTACGTCGACGTCGGCACGCAGTACATGAAGAAGGCGCCGAACGGCACCAAGTTCGTGGACTCCGCCTCCTCGGTGTACAACGCGGCCCTCGGCGGCGCCGAGACCCGGTACTACGACAAGGACGGCAACATCGTCTGGGACAAGTCCGACGGTGTGAAGAAGTCCTGGGACGCGGCGATGGCCGTCGCCACCAGCGACATGTCGGCCAAGCTGAAGCAGTTCGACAAGCCGTGGGACCAGGGCTTCGCCAACGGCACCTTCGCGACCGTGGCCTGCCCGGCCTGGATGATCGGCTACATCGAGCAGAAGTCCGGTGACTCCGGCAAGGGCAACTGGGACGTGGCGGCGGCCCCGACCGCGGCCAACTGGGGCGGCTCCTTCCTCGGCGTGCCGACGGCGGGCAAGCACCAGAAGGAGGCCGTCGAGCTGGTGAAGTGGCTGACCGCGCCGGAGCAGCAGGCGAAGGTCTTCGCCAAGCAGGCCAGCTTCCCGTCGACCCCGTCGGCGTACGCGACCCTGAAGCCGGCCGCCGACACCACGGCGTACTTCTCGAACGCGCCGATCACGCAGATCTTCGCCGACTCGGCGAAGACCATCCCGGTCCAGTACTTCGGCGTCAAGGACCAGCCGATCAACACCGCGCTGACCGACGTCGGCATCCTCCAGGTCGAGCAGAAGGGCAAGTCGCCCGAGCAGGGCTGGGACGCCGCGAAGAACGAGATCAAGGACGTGCTCGGCCAGTGAGCAGCTCCAAGCAGGCTCTCGCGCATACCGCGTCGAGCGCCGAGGCCGCGCCCGGCACCTCGCCGGGCGCGGCCCGGGGCGCTCGCGGTCGCGGTGCGCCGGCGGCGCCCGACTCCTGGCGCAGCCGGCTGTACCGCTGGGACATGAAGGCGTCGCCGTACGCCTTCGTCGCCCCCTTCTTCCTCCTCTTCGGGGCCTTCTCGCTGATCCCGCTGCTCTACACGGCCTGGTACTCGCTGCACGACGTGCAGCTGTCGGCGCTCGACCACCAGACCTGGGCGGGCCTGGACAACTACAAGAACCTGCTGTCCTCGGACTTCTTCTGGAACGCCCTGAAGAACACGTTCAGCATCGGCGTCATCTCGACGGTGCCGCAGCTGCTGGCCGCGCTCGCGCTGGCGCACCTGCTCAACTACAAGCTGCGCGGCTCGACCATGTGGCGCGTGGTGATGCTGACCCCGTACGCCACCTCGGTGGCGGCGGCGACCCTGGTGTTCACGCTGCTGTACTCGTGGGACGGCGGCATGGTCAACTGGGTCCTGCACTTCTTCGGGGTGGACCCGGTCAACTGGCGCGAGTCCGACTGGGGTTCGCAGTTCGCGGTGTCGTCCATCGTGATCTGGCGGTGGACCGGGTACAACGCGCTGATCTACCTGGCCGCCATGCAGGCGATCCCGGCCGACCTGTACGAGTCGGCGGCGATCGACGGCGCCAACCGCTGGCAGCAGTTCCGGCACGTGACCGTTCCGCAGCTGCGGCCGACGATCCTGTTCACGGTGGTCGTCTCCACCATCGGCGCGACCCAGCTCTTCGGTGAGCCGCTGCTGTTCGGCGGGGTCAGCGGGTCCAAGGGCGGCTCGGAGCACCAGTACCAGACGCTCGGTCTGTACATGTACGACCAGGGCTGGATCATCGGCAACCTCGGCAAGGCGTCCGCGATCGCCTGGTCCATGTTCCTGATCCTGCTGATCATCGCCGCGGTCAACCTGCTGCTCACCCGACGGCTGAGGAAGTCCCAATGACCACCACTGAACTGACCCTGCCCCGGGAGGCGGGCCGGCGCCGCGGCCGGGGCCGGATGGGCGCGGGCAAGCAGCTGCACGCGGGTCCGGTGACCTACCTGGTGCTCACCGTGTTCGCGCTGGTCTCGCTGGCCCCGCTGGTGTGGACGGCGATCGCCGCCTCCCGCACCGACCGGCGGCTGGCCCAGACCCCGCCGCCGCTGTGGTTCGGCGGCAACCTCTTCAAGAACCTCCAGGCCGCCTGGGACCAGGCCGGGCTCGGCACCGCCATGCTGAACTCGGTGATCGTGGCGGGCACCATCACGGTGAGCACGGTGCTGTTCTCCACGCTGGCCGGCTTCGCCTTCGCCAAGCTGCGGTTCCGGTTCTCCAGCGTGCTGCTGCTGCTGACCATCGGCACGATGATGATCCCGCCGCAGCTGGCCGTCGTACCGCTGTACCTGTGGATGTCGGACCTGGGCTGGTCCAACCAGCTCCAGACGGTGATCCTGCCGAGCCTGGTGACCGCGTTCGGTACGTTCTTCATGCGGCAGTACCTGGTGCAGGCGCTGCCGACGGAACTGATCGAGGCGGCCCGGGTGGACGGGGCGAGCAGCCTGCGGATCGTGTGGCACGTGGTCTTCCCGGCCGCGCGGCCCGCGATGGCGGTGCTGGGCCTGCTGACGTTCGTGTTCGCCTGGAACGACTTCCTGTGGCCGATCATCGCCCTGACCCAGCAGAACCCGACCGTGCAGGTGGCCCTGAACTCGCTCGGCACCGGGTACGTCCCCGACCAAGCGGTGATCATGGCGGGCGCGCTGCTCGGTACGCTGCCGCTGCTGGTCGCCTTCCTGCTGTTCGGCAAGCAGATCGTGGGCGGGATCATGCAGGGCGCGATCAAGGGCTGATCGGCCCGTACGGTTTCACGGGGGCCGGGTCACCGCCGTCCCGGCCCCTCCTCCCCCACTTCATCCGTCGGCTCCTCCGACCCTTCATGGGAGCGCTTCCATGCCAGACTCCGTTTCGTCCGTGACGTTTCCTCCCGCCTTCCTCTGGGGCGCCGCGACCTCGGCGTACCAGATCGAGGGGGCGGTGCGGGAGGACGGCCGCACCCCCTCGATCTGGGACACCTTCAGCCATACGCCGGGCAAGACGGCCGCCGGCGAGACGGGGGACGTCGCGGTCGACCACTACCACCGCTACCGCGACGACGTGGCGCTGATGGCGGAGCTGGGCCTGAGCTCGTACCGCTTCTCCGTCTCCTGGTCCCGGGTGCAGCCGACGGGCCGGGGGCCGGCGGTCCAGCGGGGGCTGGACTTCTACCGCCGGCTGGTCGACGAGCTGCTGGCGCGGGGCATCAAGCCGGCGCTCACCCTCTACCACTGGGACCTGCCGCAGGAGCTGGAGGACGCGGGCGGCTGGCCGGTGCGGGACACCGCCTCCCGGTTCGCCGAGTACGCCCAGCTCGTCGGCGAGGCGCTCGGCGACCGGGTGGAGCAGTGGATCACCCTCAACGAGCCGTGGTGCAGCGCCTTCCTCGGCTACGGCTCGGGGGTGCACGCGCCCGGGCGCACCGACCCGGCGGCCTCGCTGCGCGCGGCCCACCACCTCAACCTGGGGCACGGGCTGGCCGCTTCGGCCCTGCGGACGGTGATGCCGGCCCGCAACCAGATCGCGATCAGCCTCAACTCCTCCGTCGTACGGCCGCTCTCCCAGGACCCGGCGGACCTGGCCGCGGCCCGCCGGATCGACGACCTGGCCAACGGCGTCTTCCACGGCCCGATGCTGCACGGCGCGTACCCGTCGTCGCTGCTGGAGGCCACGCGCTCGGTGACCGACTGGTCGTACGTCCTGGACGGCGACGTCCGCACGATCAACGCCCCGCTGGACGCACTGGGCCTGAACTACTACACGCCGACCCTGGTCTCGGCCGCGTCCGGCGGGGCCAAGGGCCCCCGGGCGGACGGTCACGGCTCCAGCGAGCACTCGCCCTGGCCGGCCGCGGACGACGTCCTCTTCCACCAGACCCCCGGCGAGCGCACGGAGATGGGCTGGACGATCGACCCGACGGGCCTGTACGACCTGATCATGCGGTACACGCGCGAGGCGCCGGGCCTGCCCCTGTACGTCACCGAGAACGGTGCGGCCTACGACGACAAGCCCGACCCCGACGGCCGGGTGCACGACCCCGAGCGGATCGCCTACCTGCACGGGCACCTGTCGGCGGTGCGCCGCGCGATCGCCGACGGCGCCGACGTGCGCGGGTACTACCTGTGGTCCCTGATGGACAACTTCGAGTGGTCGTACGGCTACGGCAAGCGGTTCGGCGCGGTGTACGTGGACTACGCGACGCTGGAGCGGACGCCGAAGTCGAGCGCGCGGTGGTACGCGGAGGCGGCCCGGACAGGGGTGCTGCCGGCGGTGGAGACCACCGTGTGACAGGCGGGGCGCGGCCCGTCGTGGGAGCGGGCCGCGCCCTTCGGGAGCGGCAGTCAGCCCTGGTACGCCGCGAACGCCTTCGCGAAGGCGGACTTCTCCTGGAGGATCGAGCTGCACGTGGCGTCGGCGGTGGGCTTGGTGCCGCCGGCGCAGCTCTGGTCGCGGGCCGCGGACCACATGGAGAGCCAGCCGAGGCCCTTGGACTTGGCGAAGTTCACCAGCTGGGTGGCGTCCTCGACCTTGAAGACCTCGGAGGAGACGTCGTTGACACCGATCATCGGGGTGACGGCGACGGCCTTCCAGGCGGCGGTGTCGGACAGCCCCAGCACGCTCTTGACCTGGGCCTGGGTGGCCGTCGCCGCCTGCTCGGCGTACGTGCCCATGTCGCCGCTGTACGCGGGCCCGTAGTCCATCGCCATGATGTTGACGGTGGAGATCTTCACGCCGTTGGCCTTGGCGTCGGCGAGGAGGTTCACGCCGTCCTGGGTGAGTCCCTCGGGCATCACCGGGAGGGTGAAGGAGACGTCCAGGCCCGGGTGCTGGGCCTGGAGCCTGGCGATGGCCTGGGCGCGGCGGGTGTTGGCGGCGGTGTCGGGCAGTGCGCCGCCCTCGACGTCGAAGTCCACCTTGGTCAGCTTGAACGCGTCGACCGCCTTGCCGTAGGCCGCCGCCAGCGCGTCGGCGGAGGAGCAGGTGGTGGCCAGCTCGGAGCCGGAGGCGCCGCCGAAGGAGACCCGGACGTCACCGCCCTTGGCGCGCAGCGAGCCGATCTGCGCGGCCACCGCGTCGCCGGTGAGGTCGGTGACGCCGCCCCACTTGGGGGTGCAGCCGCCGCCGTCGGTGAGGAAGGCGAGGTTGTAGTTCTTCACGCCGGTCGCCTCGGCGGCGCCGAGCAGGTCGAAGGCCGGGTAGAGGCTGGTGTCGACGTACGGGGCGAAGCCGGCGGAGCCGGTGGTGCCGGTTCCGGTGCCGCCCGTGGGGGTGGGCGTGGCGGTGGGGGTGGCGGTCGACTTGGTGGGGGTGGGCGTGGGGGCCAGCGTGGTCTGCGTCGGCCGGCCGCTGGGCTCGGGGGTGGCGCCGCCGTCCGCGGAACACCGGGTGTCGTCGATGCGACAGCCGGTCGGGTCGCCGCTGCCGTTCACCACGAAGCCGACGGTCACGGACTTGCCGGGGGCCAGGCCGGCGGTGTCCCACTTGGCCGGTTGCACGGTGACGTGCTGACCGCTCACGCTGGACTCGCCGTTCCAGAGCGAGCCGAGCTTGGCGCCCGCCGGGAGGTCGAACTCCAGCGTCCAGGTCTTCTCGGCCGCACCGGTGTTGTTGGTGACGACGTACTGGGCGCTGTAGCCCGTCGACCAGTCGCTGGTCTTGGTGTACGCCGCGTTCACCCCGGCCGCGTTCGCGGTGCCGGTGAGCAGGACCGCGCCGCCGCCCGCCACGGCCGCGGCCACCAGGCCGCCTATCGCCTTGTTCCTGCCACTGATCCTGCGCCGGTGCGTGCTCATGCGCGTGCCTGCCTTCGCTGTTCACGGGGGTGTGGTGCGGCAGCACGCTAGCGAGCGGGAAATGGACAAATGGCTTGTCACGGCCGTCGGTTCGGGGACTTAGGGTTCGCTTAAGGGAGAGATCGGGGCCGGTTAAAGGTCGAGACCAATTTGCCCGGTCGGCGTCTTCGCGGCACCCCCCGCCGTCCGCGCCCCACCGGCCCCCGCGCGTCCAGCTGGAACCAGATCCGCACCTCCGTGCCGCCCAGCACCGAGGCGCCGATGCGGACGTCCCCGCCGGTGGACTCGGCGAGCCGGCGCACGATGTCCAGGCCGAGGCCGGTGGAGCCGGTGGTACCGGAGCCCCGGCCGCGGGCCATCGCCGCCTCGGGGTCGGGTATGCCGGGGCCCGCGTCGGAGACGAGCACGATCACCGCGTCCTCGCCGTTGTGCACGTCGACCGCGAAGGCGGTGCCCTCGGGGGTGTGCCGGAAGACGTTGCCGAGCAGGGCGTCGAGGGCGGCGGCCAGGTCGGCGCGGGCCACGGGTGTGCGCACCGGCCGGTCCACGCCGGCCACCCGCCACTTGCGGCCCTCGTCCTCGGCGAGCGCGGACCAGAACTCCATGCGCTCGCGCACCACTTCGGCCGCGTCGCACCCGGCGCCGGGCCCGGCGGCGGCCGTCTGCGGCTTGGCCTCCCGGGCGGTGCGGATGATGGTGTCGACCTCGCGTTCCAGCTGGGCGACGGCGGCACGGGTCTGCTCGGCGGCCGTCCCGGCGCCGAGGGAGGCCGCGTTCAGCCGGAGGACGGTGAGCGGGGTGCGCAGCCGGTGCGAGAGGTCGGCGGCCAGTTCCCGCTCGTTGGCGAGGAGCTGCACGACCTGGTCGGCCATGGAGTTGAACGCGACGGCGGCGAGCCGGAGTTCGGTCGGGCCCTCCTCCCGCACCCGGGCGCCCAGCCTGCCCTCGCCCAGTTCGTGCGCGCCCTCGACCAGCCGCCGGGCGGGCCGCACCATCCGCACCCCGAGCCGGTCGGCGACGGCCACCGAACCGACGATCAGCGCGAGGCCGACGGCCGCGAGCACCGCCCAGGCCGTACCGACACCGTGGCTCATCTCGGACTCGGGGACGTACACCTCGACCACGGCGATGGTGCCGGAGCCGAGCGCGACCGGCTGGAGCAGGGTGGAGCCGCCGGGGACGGTGGTGGTCGAGGCGCGGCCCAGTCTCCGTACGGCCTGGATGTCGCGGGCGGCGGCGCGCTGCCGGCCGAGGTCGAGCGCGCTCCGGCCGCCGTCGGCGGGCAGGTGGACGGCCATTCCGGAGTCGGCGCCGGCCGAGGCCACCACCCGCTCCAGCTCGTCCCGGTCGGTGGTGATGGACAGCGCGGGCGCGACCGCGGCGGCCTGCCGCTCGGCGTTCGAGAAGGCGCGGTCGCGGGCCATCTCCTTGACGACCAGGCCGAGCGGGACGGCGAAGGCGACCACGACCATCGTGGTGACCGCCAGGCAGACCTTGACCAGGGCCCACCTCATCCCGGGACCTGCCCGTCGGCCGGTGAGTCCGCGGGCGGTTCGAGCTTCACGCCGACGCCGCGCAGGGTGTGCAGATAGCGCGGCCGGGCGGCCGTCTCCCCCAGTTTCCGGCGCAGCCAGGACAGATGGACGTCGATGGTCTGGTCGTCGCCGTAGGACTGCTGCCAGACCTCGGCGAGGAGTTCCCTGCGCGGGACGACGACCCCGGGGCGGCCGGCCAGGAAGGCGAGCAGGTCGAACTCCCGGCGGGTCAGGTCGAGCCGGACGCCGTCCAACGCGGCCTGACGGCGCAGCGGGTCGACGGTCAGGCCGCCGACCCGCAGGACGGCCGGGGGCGGGGCCTCCGCGCCGGCGGAGCGGGCCCGCCTCAGCACGGCCGCGATCCGGGCGGAGAGGTGCTCGACGGAGAAGGGCTTGGTGAGGTAGTCGTCCGCCCCCGCGTTCAGCAGCCGGACGACCTCCGTCTCGTCGTCCCGGGCGGTGGCGATGATGACGGGCACGTCGGTGATGCCGCGGAGCATCTTCAGGGCCTCGGAGCCGTCCAGGTCGGGCAGTCCGAGGTCCAGGATGACGAGGTCGAAGCGGAAATGGGCGACCTCGCGCAGCGCCTCCAGTGCCGTACCG
The DNA here is from genome assembly GCF_000720135.1 of Streptomyces sp. NRRL S-1022. Lineage (GTDB taxonomy): Bacteria > Actinomycetota > Actinomycetes > Streptomycetales > Streptomycetaceae > Streptomyces. The sequence goes on from NZ_JOIU01000027.1 coordinate 73,256, forward strand.
ACGCTGCGCACGGTGTGTGCGGCGTCGGTCAGATGCCGGATGAGCGCCGAGCGTACGAACTGGTCGTCCTCGACCACGAGCACACTTGCCATGCGCCGCACCGTACGCCATGCGGACGGCCCGGGCGGGAGCCTGTGGACAACCCGGCGCATGTGCACACGGCGGTACCGCTGGGGCAGTATGGCCCGCGATGCGCAGAGGACTCGTACACGTACTGGCGTGGCTGTTCGCGACGGGAGCGGCGGCCACGCTGTCGTGGTGGGGTGTGCACGCGGTGATGGCGGGGACGGCGTACGATCCGCCGCGCGCCCTGCCGGTGACGGCGGCCGACAGGGACGCCCGGGAGGTGCGGCCCGCGTCCCGGACGCCCTCTGCCTCTCCGACCCCGTCGCAGGCGCGCCCGGCCCGGCCGGCGCCCACGCCGACGCGCACCCCGGCCCGTACCCCGTCCCCCTCGCCCACCGCCACCGCCACCGCCACCGGCCGGGTCAGGGCCTACGACACCGACGGCGGCCGGGCGGTGTTCGACCTTGGTCCGGCCGACGCGACGCTGGTCTCGGCGACGCCCGGGACCGGCTGGGGGATGCAGGTGTGGAAGACGGAGAGCTGGATCCGGGTGGAGTTCAGCCGGGGCGCGGACCGGGTGTCGGTGTTCTGCACCTGGCACGACGGGCCACCGCGGGTGGAGGTGGGCACGTACTGACTCCGCGGCGCCCCGGCGCACCGGCCTGCCGCCCCGGCAGGGCGATCGTTCGCGGCGGTCCGTGGTCGCGGCGGCGACCGGTCCGCGGCCGGGGCCCTAGCCGAACACCGAGGGCGGCGGGGCCGGGGAGGCCACCGCGGTCTCGTCCGTCACGGGCAGGGCGCCACCGGTGAAGTCGGTGAGCTGCCTGCCGTGTTCGACCCGTCCGGGGTGCGGGTCGGAGGCGGCGCGGCGGGTGAGGTCGGCGAGCGGCAGCGGGGCGTCGGCGGCGACCAGGATCGCGTTGCCGAAGCGCTTGCCGCGCAGCACGGCCGCGTCGGCGATCAGCGCGAGTTCGCCGAACCGGGCCGCGGCGGTGGCGATCTGCCCGCGCAGGTGCGCGAGCGGCGGACCGTCGGCCAGGTTGGCCGCGTAGACACCGGAGGGCTTCAGGGCGCGGCGGACCTCGTCCAGGAACTCGGTGGAGGTGAGGTGGGCGGGGGTGCGGGCGCCGCCGAACACGTCCGCGACGACCAGGTCGGCCCAGCCGTCCGGCACCTTGGCCAGGCCCGCGCGCGCGTCGACGGCACGCACCCGGACCCGCGCGTTCGGGTCCAGCGGCAGCTCGCGGCGGACCAGGTCGACCAGCCGCGCGTCCCGCTCCACGACCTGCTGGGTGGAGCGGGGACGGGTCGCGGCGACGTACCGTGCGAGGGTGAACGCGCCGCCGCCGAGGTGCACGGCGTGCACGGGTCTGCCGGGCGGGGCGACGAGGTCGATGACATGGCCGAGGCGGCGCTGGTACTCGAAGGAGAGGTGGGCCGGGTCGTCGAGGTCGACGTGCGACTGGGGCGCCCCGTCGATCAGCAGCGTCCAGGCCCGGCCGCGGTCCGGGTCGGGCACGAGCCGCGCGGTCCCGCCGTCGACCGGTTCCTCGACGACGGCGGCGGCCGGTCTGCGCCGCGTGTTCCTGGACCTGCCCATGGGGCCATTTTCGCAGCTGCCGCGAGCGGTCGCGGCCGCGGGCGGGCGTCAGCGGCAGTTGTCGGCGGCCTCGATCAGGCGGGCCGCCTCGCCCAGCGCCCGGCGCAGCACCACCGGGTCGGTGGCGAGGTAGGCCTCGCCGGGCGGCAGCAGCCAGTCGGAGCCCTCCACCGGCGGCTCGGGGGCCAGCCGCAGCCCGCGGCCGTCCGTCTCGGTGCAGGTGCTGCCGGGCATGTCCCAGCCGGCGGCCGTACCGGCCGGCACCAGGAAGCCGAGGGTGCCGCAGCCGTCGTCGTGCAGCACGGGTCCCACCGCGTCCGCGGCTCCCCGCCGCAGGATGTCGACCGCCTCCAGCCCCTGCCGGGTCGGCACCGTCACGAGGTCGCACGCCGCGTTACGCACCGCGCATGACAACGACGGCGACGTACACGGTTCGTTGCTCTGGCTGGTCTCCATGCCGGCCTCCACCACACAGCCCTGTTGCGGTCCATGGGGTTCAACGCGTGAGCGCGTCAACGGCTACGGCACAAGTGCGCCGCAAAGGATGGCACTTCATGGCAGATCGTGGATGAGATATCCGGTTTGTAGCCAAACACCGCGTGGCGCGACCTTCACAACAGGTACGTTCATGCCCGCCGGAACCAGGGCATCACACGGGCGACTCGTCCCGAAATCATCCCGGTCCCGGCATGGTTCGACGGTTCGCACGAGAGGACCCGGCCATGGCGTCGTCAACCGTGACCTCGTCACAGCCCGAACGACCAGCCCGGCCGAACCTCGCCTTCCGGCAGCTGCGCGGCCGGCGCTCACCGGCCGAGTTCGCGGCGCTGGTGCGGCGGGCGGCCCGGGAGATCGGTGAGCGGGTGAGCTGTGACGCGCGCTACATCGGCCGGGTCGAGGCCGGCGAGATCCGCTGCCCCAACTACGCGTACGAACGGGTGTTCCTGCACATGTTCCCCGGCCGCACCCTCACCGACCTCGGCTTCGCCCCCCGCTCGTCCGTCCGCGGCCGCACGGCGCGGACGGACGTGGAGGCGCCGCAGCCGCGCACCGCGGACGCGGCGCCCGGTGAGTCACGCGCGGCCGGGGAGCCGTATGACTCCCACGACACGCAGGGCAGGCACGATCCGCTGGAACCGCACGAACGGTACGAACCGCACGAACCGCACGAACCCTGTGCGGAAGACCCCCTGAACCACGAGGAGAGCGACGTGCTGCGTCGCGCATTCATGACCGGCGGAGGCGCCACGGTGGCCGCCGCCACACTGGCCCCGCTGGGGCTCGCCACCGGCGCCGCGGCGGCCGGACGGCCGCCACGGCGGGTCGGAACCCCCGAGGCGACGGCACTGGAGGAGGCCGTCCGCCGGATCCGGCTGCTCGACGACCGGCACGGCGCGGACGGCCTGTACCGGCGCGCGGCCGCCCCGCTGCGCGCCGCCTACGCGCTGCTCGACGCCGGCGCGACCCGGCAGACCACCGCCGACCGGCTGCACGCGGGCGCCGGTGAACTCGCCATCTCCGTGGGCTGGCTGGCCCACGACTCCGGGCGTTTCGACGACGCCCGCTCGCACTACGCGGAGGCGCTGGCCACCGCCCGCATGACGGGCGACCCGGCCCTGGAGGCGCACGCCTTCTGCAACACCGCGTTCCTGGCCCGGGACGCCGGGCGCCCCCGGGAGGCGGTCCGGGCCGCGCAGGCCGCGCAGCGCGCCGCCCGGCCGCTCGGCTCCGACCGGCTGATGTCCCTGCTCGCGCTGCGCGAGGCGGGCGGCTGGGCGGGGCTGGCCGACCGCACCGGCTGCGCGCAGGCGCTGGCCCGCGCGCACGCCCTCTTCGAGCGGGGCCGCTCGGACGCCGACCCCGAGTGGATGAGCTTCTACGGGGAGGCCGAGCTGGAGGGACTGGAGGCGCAGTGCTGGTCCACGCTGGGCGACTGGGGGCGGGCGTCCCGGCACGCGCGGCGGGCGGCGCGCCTGCAGGATCCGCACTTCACCCGCAACATCGCGCTCTACACCGCGGAGCTGGCCGACGACCTCGCCCGCGAGGGCCGTCCCGACGAGGCGGCGGAGGCGGGGCTGCGGGTACTGTCGTTGCTGGACCAGGTCCAGTCCTCCCGCATCCAGACGATGCTCGCCGGGACCGCGCGGGTGCTGTTGCCGCACCGGCGGGCGTCGGGGGTGTCGGAGTTCCTGGACCGCCACGCCTCGCTGCCCCGGCGGGTGTAGGGGCGCCCCGTCAGCCCGCCAGGTGCCCCAGGTCGTTCCAGCTCTCGATCGCCGGTTCCCCGTAGGCCCAGCCCAGGACGGACAGCGAGGTCGGGTTCAGCCGGATGCGCGCCGCGAAGTCCAGCGGCAGACCCAGCCACCGCGCGCCGATCGACCGCAGGATGTGCCCGTGGGCGAAGACCAGCACGTCGCGGTCGGCCGAGCGGGCCCAGGCGACGACCTCGTCCGCGCGCGCGGTGACCTCGGCGAGGGTCTCGCCCTGCGGGACCCCGTCCCGCCAGATCAGCCAGCCGGGCCGGACGGCCTGGATCTCGGCCGGGGTCATGCCCTCGTACGCGCCGTAGTCCCACTCCATGAGCGTGTCCCACGTCGTGGCGCGGTCGCCGAAACCGGCCAGTTCGCAGGTCTCCCGCGCACGCGACAGCGGGCTGGTGCGCACCTCGGCGTCCGCCAGCCCGTCCAGCGGCGAGCGGTGCAGCCGCTCGCCGAGCAGCTTGGCCCCGCGCCGCCCCTCCTCCAGCAACGGCACGTCGGTCCTGCCGGTGTGCTTGCCGGACAGCGACCAGGCCGTCTGTCCGTGCCGGGCCAGCAGGATGCGCGGTGCCATGCGAGACCTCTCCGGTGGGCGAGCGGGTCCGGGAGGCGGAGCCCGGAACGAGTGGATGCGGTTCTTCCATCATCGCGCACCCCGATTCCGGGCAACCCGCCGGGCGATCCCGGCGTCTTCGTGGAGGACTGAAAACGCGCCGAAGGAGTCCGGAGCTCCCCTCATGGGCCGAGTAGGGACACCGTAAAGTGGCACGGTCGCCCGCCGGGGCGCCGTACAGCAGAAGGGGGAGGGCGATCGGATGCCGCAGACCGAGACACCGGGCACCGAGGTGGTCCCGCGAACCCGGCTGCGCTGGTGGACCGAGCTGCCCCTGATCCTGCTGGTCTACGGCTGTTACTCGGCCGGCCGGCTGCTCGCGCGCGGTGACGTCGGCAGCGCCGTGGACCACGGCCTGGCGATCCTGCGCGTCGAGAAGGCCCTCCACCTCAACGCCGAGCACCCGCTCAACCGGCTGTTCACGCGCGAGGCCTGGCTCGGGGTGCCCGCCGACTTCTGGTACGCCTCGCTGCACTACCTGGTCACGCCGGTCGTCCTCGTCTGGCTGTTCCGGGCCCGCCGCGGGCACTACCGGGCGGCCCGCACCTGGCTGATGTCGTCCACGTTCATCGGTCTGATCGGCTTCACCCTGCTGCCGACCTGCCCGCCCCGCCTGCTCTCCGCCGGCCACGGCTTCGTGGACACCATGGCCCAGTACAGCTCGTACGGCTGGTGGGGCGGCGAGGCCAGCGCCCCGCGCGGCATGGGCGGCATGACCAACCAGTACGCGGCGATGCCGAGTCTGCACGTCGGCTGGGCGCTGTGGTGCGGGGTCATGCTGTGGCGGTACGGCGGCACCCGCACGGCGAAGGTCTTCGGTGTCCTCTACCCGCTGCTCACCGCGATCGTGGTCATGGGCACCGCCAACCACTACTTCCTGGACGCGGCCGCGGGCGTCGCGGTGATGGGCGTGGGCCTCCTGCTGGCGCCGCGGGTGATGCAGGCCGCGGACCTGGTCCGGGTCCGGCTGTCCCGGAGCACCGCACCGGCCCCGGACGCCACGGTTTCCCCGATTGTCAGTGCCGGATGCCAGACTTCGGCGGGTGAGCGAATTCCACGGCAGCGCGAGTCGCGGCACGACCCCGCGGCCGGACCGGACGCCTCCCCCAGCGACGCGGGCGAAGGGACTCCGGCACCGGCTCGCTGAGCTGCGCGGTCCCGACGTACCGGCCAAGTCCCTGGACGCCCGTGCCCTCGCCGCCCTCGCCGCGAATCCGGGGTGCGCGCGGCGGGCGGTGCTGGACGGCGCCGGGGTGGACAAGGCCCGGCTGGCGACCGCGCTGGGCGCGCCGTCCGGCTTCGGGCAGTCGCAGTTCGCGCTGACCCGGGGCAACGCGTTCGAGACGCGGGTCAAGGCGGACGGCGGCGCGGAGCTGCTGCGGCTGGTGCACGGCCGGCTCGACCCGGGCGCCGAACCGCCCGCCGGGGCGGCCGTACCCGACCTGAGCGCGCACGGCCCCGAGGGGCGTACGGCCCGTACGGCGCTGGCGCTGCGGGAGGCCGCGCAGGCCGGCGGCTGGACGCTGCTGGACCATCCGATGCTCGCCCTGGACGTGGCGGGTTCGCCCGCCTTCCTGGAGCCGGACGCGGTGGTGGTGCACCCGGACGGCAGCTGGTCGGTGGTGGAGATCAAGTCCTTCCCGATGGTGGACGGTTCCGCGGACCCGGCGAAGGTGGGCGCGGCGGCCCGGCAGGCCGCGGTGTACGTGCTCGCCCTGGAGGAGGTCGCGGCGCGGCTGGATCCCGCACCGCGCGTACGGCACCGGGTGCTGCTGGTGTGCCCGAAGGACTTCTCGAACCTGCCCGCCGCTTCCGCCGTCGACATCCGCAGGCAGCGTGCCGTCACCGCCCGCCAGCTGGCCCGGCTCACCCGCATCGAGGAACTCGCCGGCGCGCTGCCCGAGGGCACCTGCTTCGCGCCCGACCGGCCCGCCGAGGAGCTGACGGCGGCCGTGGAGGCGGTGCCGGCGGCCTACGCGCCCGAGTGCCTGTCCGCCTGCGAACTGGCCTTCCACTGCCGGGACCGGGCCCGCGCGGCCGGCGCGGTCACCCGCCTCGGCCGGCCCCTGCGGGCCGAACTGGGCGGCCTGGCCACGGTCGAGGAGGTGCTGGCCGCCGCCCGCGGCGAGAGCGGCGACCCGGACGACCCGGCGGTGGCCGCCCTGCGCAGGGCCGCGGCCCTGCGCGCGGAGGCGCTGGCGGCGGCCGCGGAGGTGCCCGCGTGTCCCTGATCACCACCCTCGCCCGGCTGGAGGCCGTCGGCAGCGGCCGGGCGCAGCCCGCGGCGACCGTCCGGCACCGGCATCTGTCCGACCGTCCGCTGGTGTTCGTGCCGCTCACCACGGCCGGTGAGACCGGCGCCCCGCTCGGCGCGCTGGTCGGCACCGACCGGGACGCGCCCCGCCTGCTGGTCGTGCCGCAGCCCCGGGACCGCGATCTGCGCTTCACGTTCCTGGCCGAGCTGGCCGACATCGTCCTGCCGTACATCGAGGCGTACGCCTCGTCGGTGGAGGAGGCCGAGCGCACCGAGACCGACCCGGAGACCGGCAAGCGGGTCAAGGTGGCGGCCGAGCTGTGCGCGGACGCGCCCCAGCTGATCGTGCCGAGCCGCACCGGCCTGGACCTCGTCCGGCTGCTGGGCCGCTCGATGCGGTTCCGGCGCACCGCCGAGCAGGATCCGGACGCGCCCTACCCGGCGCCGCCCCGGGTGCCGTTGCTCGGCCGCTGGCTGACCCACTACGGCGAGCGGGCCCGGGTCCCCGGCTCCTCGCTGCTGCTGGCCCTGACCGACGTGCTGTCCCGGCACTGGGCGACCGGCCAGTCCGGCCTGGAGGACCAGCACCTGGGCGCGCTGCTCGGCTGGATCGACCCCCCGGAGGGCCTGACCGGCGCCGAGGCCGCCCGCCGGGCCGAACTCGCGCGGGACGCCGACGGGCAGCTGCTGTGCCCGCCGGCCGGCCCCGCCACCGACCCGGCGTTCGACAACAAGCTGCTGGCCCCGGCGATCGAGCGCTACGACCGCGCGCGGACCGCGCTGGCCGCCGCCGAGGACCCGCTGGAGGCCGACGGCCGGCTGGCCGCGCTCACCCGGGCGGAGCGGGAGATCCGCGATCTGGTCGAGAGCCGCACCCGGCCCGCCTGGGACGCGGTGTGGCGGGGCCTGGACCTGCTGCGGACGCTGCCGGCCGGCGCGCACGTGGAGGGGCGCTGGACCCGGGACCGCTGGTCGTTCACCGCGCACCGGGACCGGGTGCTGGCCGGGGAGCCGCCGCAGCCGCGCCGGGACGACGCGGTGACGGCGGCGAACAAGCTGGCCACGCGCGAGCGGGAGCAGGCCCGGCTGGAGGCGCAGGAGGCGCTGGACGATCCGCTGGTGATGGCGGGGCGGCGGCTGGCCGGGGAGGCGTTCGCGGGCGAGGTGACCGGTGTCGAGATGGCGTACAGCGAGGGGAAGCGGCCGAGCCCGCGCCCGCTGGTGACGGTCCGCACGGAGGACCGGCCGCATCTCGCGGAGCGGACGCGGGTGTACCGCTCGCTGGGCGGCAAGCCGCAGTCGGCGGAGTTCGTGGGTGAGGAGGCCGAGGGCGTCCTCGTGCTGCGGATCCTGGACCGGATGGGCCGCGGCAAGGAGCCCGAGCCCGGGTCGGTGCCGGAGAAGGGCGACCGGATCTGCTGCACGCTCTTCGAGCACGAGCAGCGCGGCGGCGCGAAGCTGCCCGACCCCGAGGAGACGCCCTGGACGCACGGCGGCCCGCCGGGCGAGCCGGCGCCGGAGGCCCCCGATCCCGTGACCGAGGAGGACGTGCTGTGACGACCGTCGACTTCGACCCCGGAGCCGAGGCCGCCCGCGCCACCGACGCGATCCTTGAGGACACGCTGCACGGCGACCGGCGGGGGGTGGTGGTGGACTCGCCGCCGGGCGCCGGCAAGTCGACCCTGGTGGTCCGCGCGGCCCTGGAACTCGCCGGTGCGGGCCGCCCGCTGATGGTGGTGGCCCAGACCAACGCCCAGGTGGACGACCTGGTCCTGCGGCTCGCCGAGAAGGACCCGGACCTGCCCGTGGGCCGGCTGCACAGCAGCGACACCGACGCGTACGACAAGGCGCTGGACGCCCTGCCGCAGGTCCGTACGTCGGCGAAGGCGGCCGAGCTGACCGGTCTGCCGGTCGTGCTGTCCACCGCCGCGAAGTGGGCGCACGTGAAGGTGGACGAGCCGTGGCGGCACGCCATCGTGGACGAGGCGTACCAGATGCGCTCGGACTCCCTGCTCGCCGTGGCCGGCCTGTTCGAGCGGGCGCTGTTCGTGGGCGACCCCGGGCAGCTGGACCCCTTCTCCATCGTCGGCAGCGAGCAGTGGGCGGGCCTGTCGTACGACCCCTCGGCGTCCGCCGTCACCACGCTCCTGGCCCACAACCCGGACCTGCCCCAGCACCGGCTCCCGGTCTCCTGGCGCCTGCCGGCCTCGGCGGCCCCCCTGGTCTCGACGGCCTTCTACCCGTACACGCCTTTCCGCAGCGGCACGTCCCACGGCGACCGCCGGCTGACCTTCGCGGTCGCCTCGGACGGCTCCGGCCCGGACCGGGTGATCGACGAGGCCGCGGAGTCCGGCTGGGGCCTGCTGGAGCTGCCCGCCCGGCACACCCCGCGCACAGACCCGGAGGCGGTGCGGGCGGTCGCGACGGTCGTCCGGCGCCTGCTCGACAGGGGCGGCGCGGCGGTCTCGGAGCGCGCGCCGGAGCCGGCACCGCTCACCGCGGACCGGATCGCCGTCGGCACCGCCCACCGCGACCAGGCGGCGGCGGTGCGCACGGCGCTGGCCGACCTCGGGGTGCCGGACGTGACCGTCGACACCGCGAACCGCCTGCAGGGCCGGGAGTACGACGTCACGGTGGTCCTGCACCCGCTCTCCGGCCGCCCCGACGCCACCGCGTTCCACCTGGAGACCGGCCGTCTGTGCGTCCTGGCCTCCCGGCACCGCCACGCCTGCATCATGATCTGCCGCGCCGGTGTCACCGACCTCCTGGACGACTACCCCTCCACGGAACCGGTCCAGCTCGGCACGCTGGTGAAGTTCCCGGACGGCTGGGATGCAATGTTTACCACATACCTGCATCTGCTGGAGCACCGTGTGTCGTGGCGTCCCTGAGCTGCGGTGACGCGCAGGCGGTCAGTCCAGGGACGCCAGCGCACCGGCTACGAGAGCACGTGCAGCCGCTCCCCTCACGGCTTCCTGTGACAGCCGTTCAAAGGCTCGGCCGTACAGCTCCACCTGGCTGGGCTGCGTGAGGGTGGCGGCAGCGTCCAGGGTGTCCGCGTGCACCCTGGCGTTGTCGAAGATCGTGAAGGTGGGCATGGGCCACACGGCTCGTTGAGCCGAGAACGGGATGAGCCCCACGGCAACGTTCTGGAGATCCATGACCCCGAGCAGGTGTCCAAGCTGTGCCGCCATCGTCTCCGCGCTGCACAGCCGGTACCGCAACACCGATTCCTCCAGCACGAACGAGAACCGGCGTGCGCCGTTGCCGAGCACCTCGTTACGCCTCATACGGGCCGCCACGGCATCGCTCACGTCGTCCGGAGTCCCACGGAAGTGTGCGATGGAGGACAGCAGGGCGGCGGCGTATCCGGGTGTCTGAAGGAAACCGGGGATCACGTCGGAGACGTAGACCCTGAATATCTTCGTTTGTTGGTACAGATCCCCAGTGGACTCCTGCAAACGACGGAGACCGCTTCGCTGGAGTCGCCTCCACTGCACATGAGCATCTGCGGACTGTCGGTTGGCTGCGATCAGGTCGGGAGCTTGGTCATCAGCGGCGCAGGCTCGGCACCAGGCTTTGATGTCCGCATCGGAGGGAGGGGTTTTGGCGTTCTCGATCCGGGATGACTTCGACTCTGACCAGCCGCACCTGACGGCCAGCTCCCGCCCGCTGATCCCGGCGTCCTTCCGGATCTCACGCAGACGGCCGGCCAGTTCTTCACGGGCCTTCTGAACGCGTGAGGAGGGGTGCGGGGGCATGGAGCTGGCTTTCGTCAGATCTCGTACAGGTGGTGCGGGATCGCTCGCTCCCAGACCGCCTCGAAGGCGGCGGAGCACAGCTTCACGGCTTCCGGGTCCGCCGTGATCTCGTCTTCCACCACCACTCCATCACCTGAGAAGTGGTGCACCCGCAGCAGGGTGCCATCGAAGAGCCAGAAGTCATTGCCCGGCAGGGCGATAGTCGTAGCCCGTCGCCGTGGCAACCACCGCACTTCCTCGCCCGCTGTGACGTTGGCGCGGGTGACGTAGTGCTCCCAGCGGATGTAATCCGATACAGGCTCGGAGACCACCCGGGCCCGGCGGATTACCACTCCCCGGGTCACGGTGTCCGCGATCAGTTGGTCGTACGGATGCCACCAGGATGCGCGGTCCTCCCAGTCGATCCGCTCGCCCCGCTGCCATGCCTCGAACCGGTCGGTCGGGGCGTACGAGTCACGCAGCTCCAGGTGCACGGCGGACCGCTCGCACTGGCCAAGCAGCTCAGCGAAGCTGGGCACGCTCGACGGCATCACACGCCTCCCTGATCATCGGGATCATCCGAGCCGGAATCCTGACGATGGCTTCACTGTCAGGTACCGAGCCGTTCGCGGGGCTACTCGCCTCGCACTCCGCCTGAGTCTCGGTGCTGGGCTTCCACCCCTGCAACAAGATCTCCTGAGCTTCTGCGTCTGCCCACACGGTGGGGCAGTGGTCCCGGTCCGTGTCGGGGTCGATTCCGATGAACTCTACGGCCATGACTAGCTCCCTGGTCTAGGCGCTTGCTCGGGCTTGCATCAGCTTCGTTGAACTGCGGAGACAGCGTCAATAGGGCGACTGGTCAAGCCAATTGGCCTGCAAGCTCGTGCAAGTTTGTGGAGCCCGACACTCGCCAGTTCCTACCGTCGCCACATCGATGCGGAACCGATCGGGAGGGTGCGGTGCGATGGGCGAGAGCAAGGCACAGGACACCGAAGCGGCTGCTCGTCTGGGCAGCAGTGAGGCCCGACAGTTCCTCTCCCGCCTCTCCGGAGCATTCGGCGTAAACGGAGTGCTCATGGTGCAGAAGAACGGTCCTGGCCCGGAAGGGGCCGATATGGCTCCCAGTTCGGCCCTGCACTGGCCCCGGTGCGAGTGCGGGAGCCCGAAGTGCCCTGACTACAAGGCCCCGCCGACTAGGCCGACAGAGGGACTACGCACCAGAGTTTCTGAGGTCAACGCGCGGAGCCGTAGGGGCGGGCTGTGAGCATCAGAGCCGCCATGCGGTACGTGATGCACCGGATCACCGAGCACCCCGACACAGACGTGACATTCGAGGCCGAGTGCCTGCATTGCGGCTGGAAGGCCACCCCCGCCGATGACTCGGCACCCGTCGACGTTGAGTGCATGAGCCACACGGGCCGGTCTGGCCACGCCGGTTTCCGACGCATCCGGACATCGTTCGCGATGGTGGTTCGCGCCGAGTAAGCCCCCACCACAGCGGTGGAAAACCCGAACTCCCGCCCGGTACGGGTGGCGACGGCCAACAAGGCCGTGATCAGTTAGCAGGAAGGTGCAGTGATGCAGAACGGAACCGACCTGTACGCGCTCGACATCAGCGGGGCCTCGTTCGTCCAGGCGTGCGGCGGCCCCTGCTCGGAGGGGTGCGTGACCCTGGCCCAGATCGGCGACGGTCTCTGGGCGCTCGGTGACAGCAAGCGGCCGGAGGCGCAGCCGCTGCGGTTCACCACGGAGGAGCTGAGCGCGGCCGGTATCGACCCGGCGCGCTTCGGCCTGAACGTCTGATCCTCCCCCCTCCCGCCAGTCGGGCCGGGTCCATCCCCCGTCCCGGGGTCCGGCCCGGCTGGCACCACTCGAACGGGAACGACTGGTGCACCACCACGGCTACCTATGGACCGGACCGAAAGAGCGCTTCGACAATGAGGCTCTACGGCGTCCCCCACATCCTCAGCCTCCACCGGCTCCGGTGTCCGATGAGGACGTGAAGGCAGAGCAGCTACTCAAGCGCTACCGGGAAGTGGTGGCCGAGTTCCCGACATCCGATCTGCCGCCGATCGAAACGGCGTACTGGCTCATCAAGCCCCGTTCCTTAGTTCGTGGCACCTGGGACGAGCCCAAGGAAGCGGCAGCATGGATCGGCGAACGGCTGACCGAGTACGCGCCCCGGTTCGCATCGGAGAGGGACCGAGACACCACGCGTCTGGCCCGACTGGTGAGCGTTGCTGCTGAGCAACTGCACTCGGGTACGGATGTGTCCTACGGCTTCTATCTGGAGCGCCCCTCGTATCTGTCCCTGGCAGTGGTGAGGTGCTCCCCGAATCGCTCGAACCCTGAACTGGCCTGCCCAGTCGCCTAGTCGAAGTAACAAAGAAGCCCCGGCCAAAAACGGCCGGGGCTTTCATCGGTTCGTTAGAGCAGCGCGAGGAACGGATTTGTGTCCCCGAGCGGTTCCGACCGCTTCGGTTCGGGCGCAGGCTTCGGGGCCTGCTTGGGTGTCTGGCGGTAAGTGTCCAGACGGACGACCCGGGCACGGTTCTGCTCACACTCCGCGCTTGCCGGCCGCACCTCTGCGTGACCGGAAGTGCTCCCGTTCTGCTCACGCTCCGCGCTGGCCGGCTGCGGCACAGAGTCACGAGAACTGTCCCCGCGGAGCGTGAAAACGGTGGCCGGTCGGCCGGTTCTCCCAGACCGTTCCACGGTCACGACGATGCCGGGCAGTTCCTTGACCTCTGCTGCGGTCGCTCCCACGTACGGGAGCACCTGGGAGGAGGTGGCCCGACCGCCGTGCATCTCGATCCGGGCCCGCACCTTGTCCTCAAGGGTGAGCGGCTGCCGCTTCACCTTGGGGGAGGTCGCTCCCTTGGTTATGCGGACGGCGTCTTGCACCGACCGGCGGACCAGGCTGAAGGCGGCAGACAGCATGTCTTCCGTGATCGTCTCCGAGCACTCGGACGCTGCCAGGCAGGCCGCGACTCTGAGCGTCTGCTCTGCCGTCCGCTCGATGAACACTGCCTGTCCTTCGGGCAGGGTCTCACCCAGGATGCGGGCGTACCGGCGAACCACCCGCCACAGCGGACGGGCGTCTTCTGCAAGCGTGATCACGCGCGGTCGGGCAGTGGCCCAGCCGTAGGCGTCGGACAGGTCCCGCCCATCCACTTCCGGCAGGCTCACCCGATCGTCATCCAGCAGCGGCACCGACCCCAGCAGAAAGGGGAGGATGCGGTTGTAGGAGCCTCCGGCCGCTTCCGACTCACCGACGTACTTGGACCAGTCAGAGGGCGTGACGTGACAGTGCAGGACCATTGCCGGGTCGCGTACTTCCTGCGCCTCATCCTTGGTCGTGTTCCGCAGCGTCGCACCGTCCCATGCAGTCCGCAGCTTGGTCGTGAACGATGCATCCCGCTTCACCCGGCGGAGCACTTCCGACCACTCTTCTTCGACTACCAGAGTGCGCACGTCACGTCCGTGCTCGGTCTCGGCCGTCGCTTCCTGCTGCTCCCACAGGTGGTTCACCATGCTCGCCCCGGACGTGATGCCGGACGTGGTGTGCGTGGCCAGGAAGCGGCCCAGAGCCTTGTCCAGAACGTGATGAGCGGCCCGGAGCGCGGTTCCTTTACCGCGCCCCGTACCGGCCACCAGAGCGGACCACAGCAGCACGGGCCGGGGACCACGGGAGGACACCTTTACCGAGCCACCGATAGCGGCCGACCACATCGACAGGGCGGCCACATACACCCCCAAGGGGTCCGCTTCAACAAACGGGGCGATCCTGCGGACTGCGCGACCGATAGGGCCGTACAGAACGGGCGTGCTCATGCTGCCTCAATCTCGAACAACGTTGGTTGGTTAGCCTTTGGCCGGGGAGGCCGGGCGTACTCGACGCCCGGCACAGCGGGGGCGGCGGTCAGGCCGCTGCCGCTTTTCCCTCCGATGCGTCCCGGTGCTCCCAGGCGTGACGCACGTGCATCGGGATACGGCCCTTGGTAGGTACGGTGAAGCCGTTCTCTCGCGCCCACGCTCGTACGGCACGGTTGCGCTCCCGCTCGCTCATCTCGGAGCGGTCGACCTTGGCAGGCTCCGGAAGTGGGTCACCACCGATCAACGCACCGGAGCGGACAGCCGACCTGAAGCGTCCGGGTTCACGCACGTCCATCACAGGGATGCCGCGCTCGGAAGCGTCCCGCAGCTTGGTGGCGTTCCGCTCGCCACCCTCCCCCAGGATCAGCAGGACCGTGCTGTCACCGGCACGGCCAACCACGTCATAGCCCAGGTTGCGCACCGCTTCCCGTGCGTCTTCCCAGTCGTATCCCGGAACCTCACCAGCGATCATCACGGACGGCAGCGACTCAGGGTCGGACTCGGACTCCACAACGGGAGCCGCTTCCGGCTCCGGTTCCGGAGCCGGAACAGCTTCAACGACCGACACGGACTCACCCTCAGTCTGTACGGCCTCTCGCTCAGAGGGCGCGCCCAAAGCGTCACAGAGGTACCTGCCGAACGAAACATCGTGTTCAAGGCACAGGTGCCAGGTGTCCTTACCCAGTGTCAGCGATGAAGTGGCCTCAACCTCAGAACCATCACGCGCAATGTGCGCATCGCAAAAGGTGTACTCAACCGGCACAAGCACCGTCTTACGCATAGCGCTGCATTCCTTCGTTAGTACGGAAGTCTGAGTGAGGGTCCGGAGCGTTGCTCTACGGCTTCCCCGCTTGACCACCATTCTTCCATGCCCCTATCACGGAATGGTAACTAACGAACAACTGAAGCATTACTCAAATGTTTATGAATACCGGGGGTAATGTCAATTTAGATAAGGAAAGGACCCACCGGGGGTGCTGTCCTTCTTGCGTGTACGGGTTTCAAATTTTCGCAGCTCATCGATTTCCAGGACCAGGGGACCCGAATGACCTCAGATTGACTCCAATAAGGGGCACTTCGGGAGCTAAAGAGGCGAAAATGAGAGAGGTCCGTCACATTTTTGGCGGGTGGTGTCCCAGAAAACAGAAATGGACACCAGTTGCGCATCCTGACTCTTGGTTCTCGTCACAGCGAGTCGACGGCCGGCACGCCTCTCGGTCGACTGAACGTGAGAGGAACGGGCCCCTGTTGGGTGCAAGGGCCCGAACCAACCCTGTTCCTAGGCAGTGGGCCAGGTGACAGCAGCCTTGACGATTCCCTTGGTGGGCTTGGACTCATCGAAGGTGCTATCGGCCTTCTTGGTGTCCAGCTCCGGATAACGCACGATCTTGCCACCGTACAGGTGGAGAGTGTCGATGTAGTCAGCGCGGTACTTCTCCGACTGCCCCTCACGGAAGCCGGTGAACTGGCTGGCATAGGTGGCAAACTCCGAGTGACCCGCCACGATGTCCACACCGGCGGGCATGGCGGTGGTCGTCAGGATGGTGAAGCCAGCAAGCCGAGCAACAACACCGTTGGCAGTCACGCCGCCCTCGCCATACGCAGCAGCGTTAGCGACCGAGGGGTGTTCGATGAGGTACCGCTTCACGCGCGGCGAGACGACCACGTAACGGCCCGCCGGGATGTCACTGGAGTCCAGCTCCAGCATCATGTCCAGGATCGCGCTGTAGAGGCTCTGAGGGATGTTGTCAGCGGTCGGCACAACGACAGGAAGCGCCGTCGCCCCGTTGGCGATGATGTTGCCCATGAACGAGTCAGCCTCACGAGCCAGGGCCCGGATCATCTGCTGATTGATGGGCGAGTCCAGGCCACCGGCAAGCTGAACCCGTTCCGCATCTTCGACCAAAACCTGTAGATACTTCGCCTCAGTAATAGTGAGCTTCTGATCCACGGTTTCCGGCCGCTGGGCCGTCATCCCATCAGCGATCGTGTAATCGCCCACGGTGGGCCGAAGAAGGCTGTTGATGTGGACCACATCGCCCTTCTGCCGAATCTCCCCTTCGTACTTGTTGTTGGACACGAACGGAGACGCCCAGACAAGAAGTGGGTCAAACTGCGTGAGAAGTTCCGCGTCCCAAATCTCAGGGATGAAAGTGGTAGTGCCGGGCTGCTGATAGGCAAGGCTCATAGAGGTACTCCTAGTTATCGCTTACGAACGTCGAGAGAAACGCGGCGGGGCTCAGGAAGAGGGCCGCCACCGCGGTTTGGGCCGGAGCCGACAAGATGAGGGAACGCCGGGTCCTTGGGTTTGAAAGGCGCAAGGGCCTTGTCCATGGCCTCGGCTGAAGGCTTGCCGTCTGCACCAAGCAGCTTGGAACCATCCAGGTACTCGGTGAATCCCTCCGGGAGAGTGATTCCGGCCTGGGCGGCGTAGCCCTTAAGTTCAGCCCGTGCCAGCTTCCCGGAATACTCCCGCTCGACCTCGGATCGGACCGAAGGGGAAGGGTCGGCCGGCATGGCCTGGGGGGTCGGTTGTGCGTCGCTCATGGCGACACCTCCTAACTAAGAATTCGGGTTTAGGCAGCCCGGTTACTCTTTGCCTCACTCATGAGTGAGGACAGAGGGATACGGAGATGCCTGGCGGCCAGTGCAAGAGTGCGAAGACTCGGACACGTCTCACCGGACTCCCAGCGGCGCACTGTGGACGGGGCTACGCGCATTCGCTCGGCCAGGGCCTCTACGGAAAGCCCTAGAGCCGCACGGCGGGCAGCGAAGAAATGACGATCAAACATTGATGACTCCATTCCAGTCAATGCAGGAATGCGCGACGACAGGCATAAAGAAAACCCCGGCCAAGTCGGCCGGGGTCGATCAAGTCCCGTGAGATGGGCTCTCACTATTGATGTATGTGTCCTGTCGCGCGAATCTGCCCCCACGAGGGGGAAGTGAGACGGACACCATAGGAAACCTGCTCTCACTACAGATGTCGGTGTCAAAACGTCCCGGCTGGGACAGCACCATCAGTGAATGAGACGCATGTCACGAGTGTGTGAACAGTTGCGGGAGGGCAAGAGACCTCTCGTCGGGCCGTGTCCCGTCAGGCATACTGCTACCCATGAGTCAAGGTGAGAGGCATGGTGAGCAGGCAGAGCCGCAGCTCAGCGGGGCCGCTCCGACGTCCGCTGGCCTCGTTCAGTACGAGCTGAACGGAGCGTGGGTAGTCGTCGCTCACGGGGAGTACGACATGAACACGATCGCTCCCCTCGCCGATGCGCTGGAGACCGCCGCGCGAAAGCACTCGATTGTGGTGCTGGACGTCGCCGGGGTTACCTTCGGAGACTCGACATTCTTGAATCTACTGCTTCGCGTTCATTCACAGACCAGTCTTCGGCTCGTTGCTCCCGCACCGCAGTTTCAACGGGTGCTTGAGATTACCGAAGCAGATTCCGTCCTAGATGTACGCGCCTCCCTGGAAGACGCTTCCATGGCCGAGAAGCCCTAGGTGTCGTTGGCAACCAGTTGCCTAACTCCACTTGCCTTGGCTCACTCAGGACCCCAAAGGTCCTGAACTGAACAGGAAATGAGAGAGGGCCCCGGCAGAGGGGCCCCTACTCACTACTACCTACGCTCTATGAGCTACGTACTACCCACTACTAACTAAGTTCCTGGTTCAACGGGAAAACGAGCACGCTAGACGCCAAGGGCAGCTCGACAGACCACCGGGCCCCAGGGTGGCGCCGCGCTGAACGGGTCGGTGGGATCAGGGCAGTCTCCTCCCGGGTGAACTGAGCAGACCTCGACGCTTCCCGTCTCGGAGGGTTCAGCCGGCCGTGACGCTCCGTTTTTCGGCGCTGCCTTCTTCCTGGGCTTGCTCGGCATGGTGTCGGCCACGGTGATGACCTCGTCGTCCACGGAGTTCGCCAGCGCAGGGTAGGCGTCATCAGCGTCCAGCAGCACCAGGGGCACTGACAAACGCAGCTTCGCCGCCCGCCCCTGCTTGCCCTGCTGGGTGAAGAACCCGAACCGCGTCAGCACGTCCCGGCACCTCTTCCCAGGGTGGTCGTTCGTGTTGTAGCCCAGCTCATCTGCGATCGTCGTATCCCCGGTGAACATCAGGCCGGTCCGGCCGTTCGTATGCCGGAGCTGGGCCAGGGCCCACAGCAGATGTTCACGCCCGAACTCGGGTGCCTCTCGGGCCAGTAGGCCACCCGGTCCGAAGGCATCGAACAGGGCTCGGGTCCACTCGGTCTTCACGTCATGGGTCGCAGCAACCAGGCGGCGGGGCCACGGAGTCTCAGTCATTCGCACTTCCTAAACAAAGGGGAGGACCCCGGAACAAGCCCGGGGTCCTGGGAGGGGTCAGGCGGGATGGCTACGGCTCGGGGTCGAAGTCATCCCTGTACTTCTCCTGCTTCAGTTCCTCCAGATCGGTCAGTTGGTGAAGCTGATCAGCGAGCAAGCTACAGAAAGCCGCGTGAGCGCCCCGCTCGTACTCTTCGCCCTCGCTCGACGCCCAGTTGCCTTGCAGAGCGCCACTCGCCCGCTCTTGCAGATCCTTCGGGGTGATGAGGCCGATGGACAGGCCAGCCCTGGGGCTACCTACGAGGAAGATCCGGAAACCGGCCTTGCGGAGGAACGGGCCTCGCTCCTTCCAGTCGGCCATCTGCTGCCACTTGGCGCGGTAGGTCTGGCCGGTGCTCGTCTCTTCCCAGCGGCCTGGGACGAAGGGCTCTTCCTGAAGCGTTGCGAGGTTCGTAGCGTGGCGCTCAAGCGTCGCCGTGAGCGCCGTGACAGCGGCGGCGGAAGAAGCCTGGGCGATGGCCTGGGAGAGGTTCTCCATGGCCGCTTCCAGTTCCTTGATCTGCTGCCTGTTGTCCTTGCCGGGCACGTACGAGCGTTCCGTTATGTACTCGTCTCCCAGCTTGGAGAGGAACGCTTCCTCTACGGCCTGGTAGATCTCTTCCTGGTGCCACGATGTGGAGAACTGGCAAGCGTCACCGTTGGACCAAGAGGCGCAGCGGAAGTACTTGTGCTTCTTCGTGTCCCCCGTGCTCAGCTTCACCAGGGAGCTGTTTTCGTACATCTTCATGCCGCACGGGCAGTACAAGACTCCCGTCATGGGCGAGGCGTTCGACTTGATGCCCGCCCTGTACTTGCCCAGCTCGGTGACGGCGATCTGTAGCTTGTCGAACTCTTCGTCCGTCAGGATCGGGTCAGCCCATCGCACGGGCAATCCGTCCCTGAGCAGCGGCTCACCCTTGTGCATTGCCACGCCCTTGAGCGTGGGCTTCTTCAGGATCTTGCCGAGGGTGGACGTGCTCCACTTGGTGCCCTTGATGTGCGTCTTGACGCCCGCCTTGTTCTCCTGGGCGTTGATGCTCCGCTGGTAGTCCTGAGAGGTCAGAACTCCGCGCGGGCAGTCACACTGCGGCGTCTCGCTGCCCTGGTCGACGCATTCCGCGACGTGCCGGGGACGGGCGTTCCAGTCGGTGCAGAGCTGACCCATGGACCACCCCTGCTCCGCGATTCGCTCGTACGCCTCACGGACGAGAGGACCGGTCACCGGGTCAATCACGAGCTTGAAGCGTTGCTTGCCGTGGTGATCCACCAAGACAGGCCGGTAGCCAAAGGGCCAGGTGCCGCCGCCCCACAGGCTCGCGTCACGGTAGTACTGCGTCTGGTTCCGACGCTTCCTCACGATCGCTTCGCGGTACTCCTGTGCCTGGGTCGCCTTGATGTAGGCGATCATCCGGCCCGTGGGCGTGTGGATGTCCAGGCTCGGATCATCGAGACAGACGATCTCCTTGCCGCCCTTGTGGCAACGCTCCGCGAACCTGTCCCAGTGGTGCTGATCCCGGGTGATCCGGTCCAGCGACGTAACCATGATCGCGTCCCACTCGTGCCAGAGCGGGTCCTTCATCCATCGGCCGAGCTTCGGCCGGTCGTCCAGGTTGACCGCGCCGGAGACACAGACATCCTCGACCTCTCCAGCCACGGTGAACCGGGCTTCCTCGGTCGCGCGGTCCAGCTCCTCTCCCTGGCGGAGCAGGGCGGAGCTGTCCTCGGTGTCACGGCTGATACGCCGCACCTTGAGGACCCGCATACCGGGCAAGAGACGTGCACTGGACATAGCCTCACCTTCCGTTACCGGAGCCCTGGGGTCCAAATTTGGTGATCTTGTTTTCCCAGGGCTGGGAGGCGAACCACGCGGTCCTGTCCCACCTGGCAGAACACCGCGTCAGCTGGCGCCCCTGACCACCCCCACGGCATCCGCCCCGACCCGGCTCCACTGACGGCACCGGGCGGGTGCCGGAATAAGCGGAGAGGCTCTCCTGTTAGTACCGGGACAGCTCAGGTTCGGAACAGGAGGCTCAGACCGTGGTGGCAGACGAGGCAGACGAGATCCGGGGAAGCAGCCACGGCACCGCCCCCGCTCCCCTCTCCGTGCTGGACCTGGTGACCGTCGGCGCGGGCAGTACCGCGACGGACGCCCTGCGCACCAGCGTCGCGCTCGCCCGGTTCGCGGAGGCCCGCGGGTTCCACCGGTACTGGGTCGCCGAGCACCACTCCATGCCCGGCGTCGCCTCCTCCTCGCCCGCCGTGATCCTCGCCCACCTCGCCGCCCACACCGACCGCATCCGGCTCGGCTCGGGCGGCGTCATGCTGCCCAACCACGCCCCGCTGGTGATCGCGGAGCAGTTCGGCACGCTGGAGGCCATGGCGCCGGGGCGGATCGACCTGGGTCTGGGCCGGGCGCCGGGCACGGACGGGGCCACCGCCGCCGCCCTGCGCCGCACCGACACCCCCGGCGAGGGCGCCGACGACTTCCCGCAGCAGCTCACGGAGCTGACCCGGTTCCTGGACGACAGCTTCCCGGACGGGCACCCGTACGGCCGTATCCACGCGGTCCCCGGCCCCGTGCAGGGGACCACCCCCGGCGGCGTCCAGTCCCCGCACCGCCCGCCGATCTGGCTGCTCGGCTCCTCCGGCTTCAGCGCCCAGCTGGCCGGCATGCTGGGCCTGCCGTTCGCCTTCGCGCACCACTTCTCCGCGCAGAACACCATCCCGGCCCTGGACCTGTACCGGCAGAGCTTCCGGCCCTCGGCCGTGCTGTCCGAGCCGTACGCCCTCATCGGCGTCTCGGCGATCGCCACGGACGACGAGCGGGAGGCCCGCCGGCAGACCCGCGCGGTGGCCCTGAACATGCTCCGGCTGCGCACCGGCCGCCCGGGCCTGTTCCCGGACCCGGAGGACGTCGAGAGCCACCGGTTCAGCCCGATGGAGGAGGAGTTCGTCGCCTCCTGGACGGCCAACATCGTGCACGGCACCGCCGACGAGGTCCGAGCCGGCCTGGACGACCTGCACAAGCGCACCGGCGCGGACGAGCTGATGCTCACCTCGCACGCGCACCGCGGCGAACTGCGCCTGCGGTCCTACGAGCTGATCGCGGACGCCTACGGATTGCCGACCGCGTAGGCCTGTTCGCCCAGCAGCTCGGAGATACGATCCGGCGACACCGGGCGGGAGTACAGCCAGCCCTGTCCGGTGTCGCAGCCGATCCGGCGCAGCCGGGTGGCCTGCGCCGAGGTCTCCACGCACTCCGCGGTGACCGTCAGGCCGAGCCGGTGGGCGAGCTGGATCATCGCCTCCACGATGACCTCGTCGGCCGGGTTGGGGGCGACCGCCTTCTTGTCGCCCTCGTACTGGAAGCCGCGCACGAAGGAGCCGTCCAGTTTCAGCGTGGACACCGGCAGCCGGCTCAGGTAGGCGAGGTTCGAGTAGCCGGTGCCGAAGTCGTCGATGGCGATGCGCACCCCCATGTCGCTCAGGGCTTGCAGCGCCTGGAGCGGCCGGCCCGCCGAGCCCATCACCGCGGACTCGGTCAGCTCCAGCTGGAGCAGGTGCGGGGCGAGCCCGGTCTCGGCGAGCACCTCCGCCACGTCGGCCACCAGGTCCGAGTCCCACACCTGCCGTACGGCGACGTTCACGCTGACGAAGATGGGCGGTTCGCCGGGGCGGTCCAGCTGCCAGCGGCGGGCCTGCCGGCAGGCGGTGGCGAGCGCCCAGCGGCCGAGCTGCACGATCGAGCCGTCCTCCTCCGCCAATCCGATGAACCGATTCGGCGTCAAGGTGCCGAACTGCGGGTGATGCCAGCGGATCAGCGCCTCCACGCCGTTGAGCCGGCCGTCCTCCATGGCCACCAACGGCTGGTAGTCGAGGACGAACTCACCGCGTTCGATGGCGGGACGGAGCGTGGAGGACAGGGCCTGACGGGTCATCCGGTGCGCGTTGCGCTCGGGGTCGAACAGCGTCCAGCGGCCCTTGCCGTCGGCCTTCGCCCAGTACAGCGTCGTATCGGCCGCCTGCATCAGGCCCGTTGCCGTCGTACCGGCCGCGTGCCGCTCGACGACACCGATCGACGCGGTCAACGACAGCCGCTGGCCGGCCAGATCGAAGGGTTCCTGCAGCGCCTTCAGCGCGGACTCGGCGAGGTCGGCGAGCTGTTCGGTGCCGGTGGAGTCCTCCACGAGCAGCGCGAACTCGTCGCCACCTAGCCTGGCCACCAGGGGAGTTGCCGCGCGGGCGTACCCGGCCTCATCGGCGACCCGGTTCAGGCGTTCGGCCACGGCCGCCAGGAGCCGGTCCCCGACGCGGTGGCCGAGGGTGTCGTTGACGGCCTTGAAGCCGTCGAGGTCCAGGTAGCACAGGCCGATCCGGCCGGTGCCG
Source organism: Streptomyces sp. NRRL S-1022 (assembly GCF_000720135.1). GTDB lineage: Bacteria > Actinomycetota > Actinomycetes > Streptomycetales > Streptomycetaceae > Streptomyces. Next base: position 96,390 of record NZ_JOIU01000027.1, read on the forward strand.
CTCTGCTCGTACGACTCCGCCTCCAGCGCGGCCGTCAGGCGCTCGAAGAACAGCGTGCGGTTGGGCAGCCGGGTCACCGGGTCGTGCATCTGCAAGTGGCGCAGCTGAGCCTGGAGTTCGCGGCGGGAGCTGATGTCGGCGACCGACATCAGGACGCCGGGTTCGCCGCCGGTCAGCGGCGCGACGGTGACCTGCACCCACACCGAGTGCCCCTCGGGGCGTTTGAGGCGGCGGGTGCAGCGCAGACGGGCCTGCCGGCCGCGCAGCACCTCGCGGTAGGCGTGCCAGCTGCGGGCGTCGGAGGACAAGTCCACCAGGTCGGCGGCGACCCGCCCGGCGAGGGCGTCCGGGTCGGTGCCGAGCAGCTCGCCGAGGGCGCCGTTGGCGCTGACGACGTAGCCCTCGGGGGCCACGACCGCCATGCCGAGCGGCGCGGTCGCGAAGACACGGTGGTAGGTGGTGTGGTGACTGTCTGTGACGGCCGACCGGTCGAGGTCTGCCGCGGGCGTCGGCCCTTCGGACGTTCCGCTCACCGCTCGCTCCCGCAGTGCACTCGATCTGTGTCCGTGCCTGTCCGTGCCGGAAAGTGTGCCGATCATAGAGGCTGGCCCCCGGCCCTTCCAGCCACTGTCCAGTGTCCCGGACGGACCACAGGTTCTGACAGATCGTTTCTGCCCGCACCTGGACGGGTTCTACAGGCCCCCGACCAGTTGTGACGTTCCGTGAGTGTTTCGGGGTGTCGGGCGCCGGGGCGCGCCGGAGTACTTCGGGGGCGCACTCACCCTTCTGGTGCAGGCAAACAGGGCAAAACACGGTGAATACCAGCAATCTGGGTGCGGGTCCCGCGAACCGCATCCGGAGGTCATGTCCGTGCCCAAGCTGCGCAGCACCGCCGCCGTGTTCACCACGATGTCGGCGCTCGCCGCGACCTCGATCCTCACCGGTCCGTCGTCCGCCGAGCCGTTCTCGACGGCCCCCTGCGCGCTGCACCGCACCGAGGCGCACCACTCCGAGGGCGTGGACGGCTGGGACCCCGCCTACACCCGCCCGGCCGGCGCAGTCGACGCCGTGATGGTCTTCCTCTCCTTCCCGGACGCCACCCCGCGCACCACCCCCGCCCAGCTGACCGCCGACCACTTCCCGGCCACCAGCCGCTTCTACGAACAGGCGTCCTACGGCAGGTTCACCCTGCGCCCGCACCCGTTGCGGCACTGGCTGCGCATGCCGCGCCCGTCGACGTCGTACGCCATGCGGCGGGACTGGAACGCCGAGGACCGGGCCGCGTATCTGCGGGACGCGTTCGCGGTGGCCGACAAGGAGGTCGACTTCTCGCGCTACCCGGTGGTGTACCTGGTCGCCGACCCGGACGCGCCCGGCGTCGACTCGGACGCCACGAAGGTGGTGAACCTCGAAACGCCCCTGCACGTGGACGGCACCGACATCCACCGGGTCGTCACGGTGTTCGAACACCATCCGCCGGACCGGCTGGTCCTCGCCCACGAGACCGGCCACGTCTTCGACCTGCCCGACCTGTACCACCGTCCGGTCGACGGCAAGGGCGACTGGGACACCTACGTGGGTGACTGGGACCTGATGGGCAGCCAGTTCGGACTGGCGCCGGACCTGTTCGGCTGGCACAAGTGGCGGCTGGGCTGGCTGGGCCCGCGCCAGGTGGTGTGCGTGCGCGGCACCACGCCGACCCGGCTCACCCTGGAGCCCCTCGCGGCCGGGCCGGGCGTCACGGTGCCGGGCGCGGGCGGCACCCCCGCCTTCGGTCTCGGCGACGGCGTGAAACTGGCCGTCGTGCGCACCGGCCCGGACACCGTCCTCGCCGTCGAGGTGCGCGGTGCGGCCGGCAACGACCGGGCGTCCTGCCGGCAGGGGATCCTCGTCTACCGGGTGCACGGCGGCGCCGAGTCCGGCGACGGACCGGTCCAGGTCGTGGACGCCCACCCGCACACCGACGCCTGCTGGGAGAACTCGGTCTACCCGCCGCTCGCCGACGCGCCGGTCTTCCTCGGGGAGAGCTTCACCGTGCCCGGGGAGGGCGTGCAGGTGGAGGCGGAGGGCCGGACGGCCTCGGGGGCGTGGACGGTGAAGATCACCCCGGGGGCCGGGGACTGAGGGGCCGGCCGCCGCGGGCGGCCGCAGGTGTATACGAAAACGGCGGGCCGGATTCTTTCAACCCGGCCCCGCCGTTTCCTTCGCGTGCGCCGCCAGGGACTCGAACCCCGGACCCGCTGATTAAGAGTCAGCTGCTCTAACCAACTGAGCTAGCGGCGCCTGCTGACGTCGTAGACATTAGCATCCTGGTCGGCAGGAGGAAAAATCGAAATCCGCACCGCCGCCCGGGCGGCGCGCACGGCCGCCCAGAGCAGCACCTCGGGGCCGGGCAGCCAGGGGTGCCGGCTGTCCGGGGCGACCAGCCAGCGGGCCGTGCCGGAGGCGTCGTCGCAGTTCAGGGGCGGTACGGTCACCGCGTCGCCGACTCCGTGGCACAGCAGCGGGGGCACCGCCTGGGCCCGCTGCGACCCCCACTCCTCCCAGTCCAGCAGCGAGGGCAGCCGCTGGGCCGTGCCCGGGGCGGCGAAGAGCAGCATCCGGCCCCGGAAGGCCGCCACCGGGCCCGAGCCCGCACCCTCGTCCCACAGCCGGTCCAGCATGCGGCGCCCGAAGACCGCCGGGGCGCTCACCACGTCGAAGGCGGTGCCACAGGGCAGCACGACCGGGGCGTCCGGGTGCTCCTCCCACAGGGCCAGGGTGCTGCGCGCATACGTTCCTGCCGAGGCGAGCCAGGCGGCGCCGTCGGAGCTGACACGGGTGACGTTCGGTGCGCTGCTCATGTACTACGTGTACAGGCCGTGAGCGGCTCGTTCTTCTGGGTTGCCGAAAACCGGGACAGAGGTCGCCTGGGAGGAGTATCTTGCCCGCCTGGCATATGCCGACCGGGTGTTACACCGGATCGGCGGGCGTGCGTCCCTCCGGATCGCCGCGCATCAGGTCCCGCCCGAACTCGACCATCTTCTTCGCGTAGTCCTCGGTCCACTCCGCCCGCTCGGCGATGTCCGCCGTGGTCAGCCGGTCGAAGCGGCGCGGGTCGGCGAGCTGGGCCGCCGCGATGGCCTGGAACTCCACCGCCCGGTCGGCGGCCGCGCGGAACGCCTGGGTCAGCTCCGTCGCCCGGGTCAGCAGCGCCCGCGGATCCTCGATCGACTCCAGGTCGAAGAAGTGCTCCGGATCCCCGGCCGCCTCCGCGGGCTCGAAGAGCAGGGGCGCGGGGCGTAGCCGCGGTTCGTTCCGGCGCGGCGTGGGCTCCGCCATGTCGTGTCTCCTCCTCGTACGGTTCACCGGCCCCGCCTTCGGGTGGGCCACCGTCCATTGTCCCGCGCCCGCGCAAGGGGGACCCGGGGCGAGGAGGAACGGGGGGCTACACCTGCACCAACGGCTCGCGGGTGAAGAGGCGGCCCAGCAACGGCGCGTTCACCCGGCGGTCGGCGAGGCGCAGCGCCTCCCACACCGTGACCTGGCTGGCGGTGAGCACCGGCTTGGACAGGGCCTTCTCCAGCGCGCCGAGGTGGGCGGCGGTGTGCAGGGCGGTGTCCGGCAGCAGCACGGCCTCCGCGTCGGCGGTGTCGGCCGCGCGGGCCAGTGCGAGCACCTCCTCCTCCCCCCAGCCGCCGGCCTCTGCCGCGGTGACGGCGCCCGGGGAGCGCGCTCCGGTCACCTCCAGGCCGCCGGCCCGCAGGAAGTCCGCGAGCAGGGCGGCGACGTCGTCCGGGTAGGTGGTGCCGACGGCGATCCGCCGTACGCCGATCTCCCGGGCCGCGTGCACGAACGCGAACGACGTCGCCGAGGCCGGCATCCCGGCCAGCCGGGCCAGGGTCCGCACCTGCTCCTGGGCGCCCTCCCAGCCGTGCGCGAAGCTGCCCCTGGCGGACGCCCACACCACCGTCTCGGCCCCGGCCAGCCGCAGCTCCTCCACGCCCTCGGCGAGCCGGGCGGCGGAGTCCGCGTCCCCGCCGGGGCCGGTGTGGCTCAGCTCCACCCGGATGTCGCTGCCCAGGAGCTGCTCGATGCGCGGATAGTCGTCCTCGGCGAGGTGGCCCGGGTGGAGGAATCCGAGTGCGGTCATGTCCAGCCTTCCTGTCGTTCTGCGGGCGGTACGGGCCGTCCGCGGGCAGCCGTGTTCCGGCGGCGCCCGCCAGGGCCCTGCCGTTCGGGTACCCAGCCGGAGCGGCACAGCCCACCTCGTGACCTGATCGGCCGGAAGGGCCCGGGCCGCTCCGGCTCACGCTGCGACACGAGCGGGCAACGGATGGTGGGTGCGCCCGTGTTGACGACGGTGGGTCCGGGTGCGAGCGTGGTCCATCCGCGCATGTCAGACGCCGGGAGCCGCCCCGCATGACGCCGACCGTGCCCACCGTGCTGGTCCTCGACGCCGATCCCCCGCCCCGGCTCGGCCGCCTCACCGGGCGCGCCCGGATCGTGCGCACGGACGCGGCGCACCTGGCCGAGCGGCTGCCCGCCGCGGACGTGCTGCTGGTGTGGGACTTCGCCTCGTCCGCGGTGCGCGAGGCGTGGCCCGGGGGCGGGCCGCGGCCCCGCTGGGTGCACACGGCGAGCGCGGGTGTGGACCATCTGATGTGCCCGGAGCTGGCCGCGTCGGACACGGTGGTGACCAACGCGCGCGGGATCTTCGACCGGCCGGTCGCCGAGTACGTGGCGGCCCTGGTGCTGGCGGTCGCCAAGGACCTGCCGCGGACGCTGGAGCACCAGCGGGAGCGGACCTGGCGGCACCGGGAGACCCGGCGGGTGGCGGGCACGCGCGCGTGCGTGGTCGGCTCGGGTCCGATCGGCCGGGCGATCGCCCGCGCGCTGAAGGCGCTGGGCGTGACGACGGCGCTGGTCGGCCGGGAGCCGCGGACCGGCGTGCACGGGCCGGACGACCTGGACCGGCTGGTCTCGCGCGCGGACTGGGTGATCGCGGCGGCCCCGCTGACCGAGCGGACGTACCGCATGTTCGACGCCCGCCGGTTCGGCGTGATGCAGCCCTCGGCGTTCTTCGTGAACGTCGGCCGGGGCGACCTGGTCGACGAGGACGCCCTCGCCCGGGCGCTGGCCCGGCGCTGGATAGCGGGCGCCGCGCTGGATGTGTTCGCCGCCGAACCGCTGCCCGCGGACAGCCCGTTGTGGGAGCTGCCGGGGCTGATCGTGTCCCCGCACATGAGCGGCGACACGATCGGCTGGCGGGACGAGCTCGGCGCGCAGTTCGTGGAGCTGTACGAACGGTGGGCGGCGGGCCGGACCCTGCCGAACGTGGTCGACAAGACACGTGGTTACGTGCCCGGTCACTGAACCCCCGGCCGGGGTCCTCCGGTGGGGGTCCCGTGGAGGAGAAGGGCGGGAAAAGGGGGCGGATCGCGAGACGGTGACGAATCGTCCGCCCAGGAAAACCGGGGTGCATACCCCGTATGCGCCTTGGGTAGCCGCGCCGCCATGGCTCCACCACTTGGCAACGACGTACACACGATCCGGCCGGACCACAGACACACCCGGCGCTCGGTGCTCGCGGGTCTCGCCGCGTTCGGCGCGCTCGGCGCGGCGGGCTGCACCAGGGTGGCGTCGGCGTCCGGCAAGGGCGGCGGCGATCTGCTGGAGCGGCTGCGCGCGCAGGGTGTCGTACGGCTCGGGATCGCCGGGGAGATCCCCTTCGGGTACATCGACCGGAACGGGAAGCTCACCGGGGAGGCACCCGAGCTGGCACGGGTGATCTTCAAGCGGCTCGGTGTGGACCGGGTGCAGCCGGTGCCGACCGAGTTCGGCTCGCTGATCCCGGGGCTGAAGTCGCAGCAGTTCGACGTGGTGGCCGCGGGGATGTACGTCACTCCGGACCGCTGCGAGCAGGTGATCTTCGCCGATCCGGACTACCGGATGCCGGACGCCTTCATCGTCCGCAAGGGCAATCCGCTGGGCCTGCGCACCTACGCGGACGCGCTGCGCAGGCACGCCAAGGTGGCCACCGGGACCGGGTACGCGCAGATCCAGCACGCGGTGGAGGCGGGCTACCGGGAGAACGACCTCGTCATCGTGCCGGACCAGGTCGCGGGGCTGAACGCGGTGGAGTCCGGGCGGGTCGACCTGTTCGCGGCCACGGCCGTCACCGCCCGGCTCGTCGCCCGGGGCTCCGCCAGGGCCGAGTCGACCGAGCCGTTCGTCGCGCTCGTCGACGGCCGGCCGAAGGCGGACGGCGGGGCGTTCGCGTTCCGGCCGGCCGAGACCCGGCTGCGGGACGCCTTCAACACCGAGCTGCACAAGCTGCGCCGCAGCGGCGAGCTGTACCGGATCGTCCGGCCCTTCGGGTTCACCGAGGCCGAGATGACGACCCTGACCGCGAAGGAGCTGTGCGGCTGATGACTGCGGGACTCTGGGAACTCGTCCTCCGGGGCCTGGGCACCACGCTGCAGTTGCTGGTGTACAGCGCGCTGCTCGCCCTCGTGGTCTCCTTCGCCGCCGGTGCCGCGCGCACCCACCGCTCGCGCCTCGTCCGCTTCCTCGCGGCCTGCTACACCGAGGTGTTCCGCGGCATCTCGGCGCTGGTGATGATCTTCTGGGTGTTCTTCGTGCTGCCGGTCGCCTTCGGCTGGCAGCTGGTGCCGATGTGGGCCGGCACGCTCGCCCTGGGCCTGACCTACGGCGCGTACGGCGCGGAGATCGTGCGCGGTGCCCTGGCGGCGGTGGACCCGGCCCAGCGGGAGGGCGGGATCGCGCTCGGCTTCTCGCCCTGGCAGCGCCTGCGGCTGGTCCTGCTGCCCCAGGCGGTGCCGGAGATGATCCCGTCCTTCTCCAACCTGCTGGTCGAGCTGCTCAAGGGCACCGCGCTGGTGTCCATCACGGGCATGGGCGACCTGGCGTTCAGCGGCAACCTGGTGCGCCTCGCGCTCCAGGAGAGCGGCCGGATCTACGCGTACCTGCTGCTGGTCTATTTCGTGATCGCGTTCCTGCTGACCCGCGGGATGCGGGCACTGGAGCGCCGGCTGAAGGCGGAGGTGGCCCGATGAGCTGGGACTGGGGAGCCGTCGCCGACTTCCTGCCGTACTTCTGGAAGGGCCTGGCCGTCACCCTGGAGGCGCTGGCGCTGGGGTCGCTGATCTCGTTCGCGCTGGGCCTGGTGTGGACCCTGCTGCTGCGCGCGCCGACCCGGTGGGTGCGCTGGCCGGTGGGGGCGTTCACGGAGTTCGTGCGGGACACCCCGCTGCTGGTGCAGCTGTTCTTCCTGTTCTACGTGCTGCCGGAGGCGGGCGTGACCCTGTCCCCGCTGGTCACCGGGGTCCTCGGGCTCGGGCTGCACTACTCGACGTACACGATGCAGGTTTACCGGGCCGGCATCGAGGCGGTGCCGCCGGGTCAGTGGGAGGCCGCGACGGCGCTCAGCCTGCCGGTGCGGCGCACCTGGACGGCGGTGATCCTGCCGCAGGCGGTGCGCCGGGTGGTGCCGCCGCTCGGCAACTACGTCATCGCGATGCTGAAGGACACGCCGATGCTGATGACGATCGGCGTGCTGGAGATGCTGGGCCGGGCGCGGCTCGTCTCGCAGCAGCACTTCCAGTTCACCGAGCCCCTGACGGTGATCGGGGTCGCCTTCGTCGTCGTCTCGTACCTGGCCTCCCTTTGTCTGCGCACCCTGGAGCGACGCCTTGTCCGTTGAGACCAGCAAGCAGCCGGCCGTGGCCGGCACCCTGCCGACCGAGCTGATCCGTCTGGAGGGCGTGACCAAGCGGTTCGGGGACAACACCGTCCTCGACGGCCTGGACCTGTCCGTGGACGCGGGCCGGCACGTCACCCTGATCGGCCCCTCCGGGTCCGGCAAGACCACGATCCTCAGACTGCTGATGACCCTCGCGAAGCCGGACGAGGGCACGATCACCGTGGCCGGGCAGCGGCTGTTCCCGGCGCCGGAGAAGCAGGTCCGGGAGGTCCGCAAGAAGATCGGGATGGTGTTCCAGCAGTTCAACCTGTTCCCGAACATGTCGGTGCTGCGCAACCTGACCGAGGCGCCGGTGCGGGTGCTCGGCCTGTCGAAGGACGAGGCCGAGGAGCGGGCCCGGGAGCTGCTGGACCTGGTGGGCCTGGCCGACAAGTGCGACGCGAAGCCGACCCGGCTGTCCGGCGGGCAGCAGCAGCGGGTGGCGATCGCCCGGGCGCTGGCGATGCGGCCGCAGGTGCTGCTGCTGGACGAGGTGACCTCCGCGCTCGACCCGGAGCTGGTCGCGGGCGTGCTGGACCTGCTCCGGGACATCGCGCGCAGCACCGACATCACGATGCTGTGCGTGACGCACGAGATGGGCTTCGCCCGGGACATCTCCGACCAGGTGCTGATGTTCGACGGGGGCCGGGTCATCGAGGCGGGGCCGCCGGAGAAGATCTTCGGCGACCCGGAGCGGCAGCGCACCCGGGAGTTCATCAGCGCGGTGCTGTGAGGAGGCGGGGCCGGGACGGCAGGAGCCGAGGTCCGCTCACTGGGTCATGACACTGGCATATGCCAGCGGATCTCCGCCCCGGTTGGGGGCCCGGCCGCGCCCGCACAATCTCGCCAACACCCTCTCGTCCGCGAGCCTTTCACGGCTATCGTGGAGAGGATCCGCCGACCCGGATCGCGGCCGAGGGGGACCGACATGAGGATCGAGCCGACCGCCCCGTACCACTCCGCCCAGGACGCGCTGCGCGTGCTGGAGACCGTGGCCCGGCACTCCGCCGGCGTCACCGACACCGAGCTGGCCCGCCGCACCGGCCTCGGCACCGAGCGGCTCACCGCCCTGCTGCGGATGCTGCGCCGCGAGGGCTACGTCGAGCAGATCACCGACGGCGCGTACGTCACCGGCGACACCCTGCGCCGGCTCACCTCGGCGCACGACCGGGAGCGAGCCCTGCGCGACAGGCTCCAGCACACCCTGGACCGGCTGCGCGACTCGGTCGGCGCGGCGGTCTACCTCAGCCGGTACCTCGACGGCGAGGTCCGGGTCACCCAGTACGCCGCCGGGCCGGCCACCCCGGCGGTCAACGAGTGGGTGGACTTCCGCTTCTCCGCGCACGCCACCGCCGTCGGCAAGAGCCTGCTGACCCAGCTGGACCACAACGCCCGCCGCGACCACCTGTCCCGGCACAAGATGGCCCGGCTGACCTCGCGGACGATCACCAGCGACAAGCTGCTGCTGTCCCGGCTGGAGTCGCAGCCGCCGACGGTGCCGGTCCTGGACCTCCAGGAGTACGCGGTCGGCACGGTCTGCGCGGCGGTGCCGCTCACCGCGGGGTCCGCGGTGGGCTGCCTGGCCGTGTCGCTCCCGGTGGAGCACGCGCACCGGCTGAAGCAGGCGGCGGAGGCCCTGAACCGGAGCGCGGCTCCGGTGGTCCTGTCGCTGACGCTCTAGATCCGGCCGTGGTCACGAGCACCCCGCGGGACCGGGTAGTATTTTCTTCGTCGCCGGCCACGGAGGAAAGTCCGAGGCAGGCGGGAGTCATGCGCCGCTAGCTCAGTTGGTTAGAGCAGCTGACTCTTAATCAGCGGGTCCGGGGTTCGAGTCCCTGGCGGCGCACGTGATCGAAGGGCCCCTCGCGGAAGCGAGGGGCCCTTCGGCGTCCTCGGCGGTTGTCGATCGCCGTCGGGTGCGGAGGGCTACGGCAGCATGCCGGCGGAGTCGGAGAACATCGCGTGGGCCACGACCATGAAGCCGATGCAGAAGGAGCCGGCCACGCCGAGGAAGACCAGTCCGGCACCGGTCCCGGCGGCGAGCCGGCCGCGCGCCGGGGGCAGCGCGGTGGCGCGCTCGGGAAGCTCCGGCAGGTAGCGCACGGTGACGAAGTCGCCCTCCAGGACGGTGGCGGGGCCGTCCTCCTCCTCGAAGCGGACCGCGCCGCCCTCACGGGTGGTGAACTCGTAGACGTGGTGCACGGTCGTGCGCACCGAGGTGTCCCCGCCGCCCCCGCTGGTGGTCGTGAACATCCGCAGGCAGCGCGCCTCGGCGGTGAGGCCGTGCGCCCACGTCCTGCTGATCCGCCGGGCGCGGCGGACCATCAGGTACGCGGCCGACACGATGCACGCGAGCATGAAGGCCGGAACGGCGTAGAAGAGCGACTCGAACATGAGGTTCCCCCGAGGAAGACCGGCCGCTGTCGGTCGAGCGGCCTGGCGGGAACCTACCCGGCGCGTGGGGCGCCGGGCCTCAAGGGAACCTCAGTTTCCGTCCCGTGGCGGAGCGGGGATCAGAAGGTGACGTCCGAGCAGGCGTAGAACGCGTTGCCCGTGTCGGCGATCGTCCACACCGCGAGGATGACGTGGTGCCCGCTCAGACCGCTCGGCAGGGTGCCGCTGTGGCTGAGGGTGGCCGGCGGGCGCTGGCCGTTGTAGGGCACCGTCAGGAACGGGGTGAGGTTGAGGTCCGAGCGGGAGAGGTTGTGGTTCTGGTTCCAGCCCGGCTTGGTGATGTAGTACTTGAAGTCCGTCGTGGCGTGCATGGCGGTGAACTGCCAGCGGAACGTGTACGACTGGCCGCCCGTCACCTTGGTGGTGGGCCAGGCCGCGCCGGACGGCGCCTTCGGCGAGCTGAGCGGGGCGAACTGGCTCAGGCCCGCGTTGCAGAGCTGGCCGTCGGCGGGCCCGCCGGCCGGGAAGCCCTTGGGGCCCTCGACGCTCTGCGGCTCCCACTGGATCTGGCCGCAGCCCGCGACGGTGCCGTTCTGGCAGAGCTTCTGCCTGCTGATGGGGAGGTCGGTGTAGCCGTGCCCGCTGGCGCCGCCGGTGGAGAGCGCGAAGGCTCCCGCGGTGACCGCGCCCAGCACGACGGCGGACAACTTGGTCTTGGTGCGCATGCTGCCGCTCCTGGAGAACGTGGGGAGTTCGGTGAGCCGTGCAGAGTAGGTCTAGACCAAGTCTCAGATTATTACCGCGAGTTGAACATGTCCATACCAATCGCGGGCCGTCTGTGCACCCGCCCCTACACCGGCTCCGCGCGCCCCGAGCAGAACGCCACCGTCAGGTCGCGGACCAGCACCTTGCGTTCGTAGTCGTCCAGTTCGACCAGGCCGCGCACGGTCAGCCGGGTCACCGTGTCCTCCACCGAGTCCACCACCGAGCTGAGCATGCTGGCCCGCTGCCGGGCGTCCAGCGCGGCGATCCGGCGCCGGTGCATCGCGGCGGCCACCTCGGGGGCGTAGTCCACCCGGACCGGCTGCACCGAGAACACCTCCACGCCGACCGGCGCGGTCTCCGTCGCCACCAGCCGGGTCAGCGCGTCCCCGGCCGCCGTCGTCCCGCCCCGCGTCCCGCCCGCCGGCTCCACCGGCACCCGGGCCAGCGCCGCCTCCACGCACTCGCGCAGATAGGTCTCGTGGTCGTCGATGCCGAGCAGGGCCCGCGCGGTGTCCCGCACCCGCCAGACCACCAGCACCACCACCCGCAGCGCCACCCCGTCGGGATCGGTCGCCGGCATCGACTCGCTGCGCCAGTGCCGCAGCCGCACGTCCACCCGGCGGCGCAGCACCAGCGGGTTCACCCACAGCAGCCCGGTGCGCCGGACCGTCCCCCGGTACCGCCCGAACAGGCCCAGCACCCACGCCCGGCCGGCCCGGCCCCGGGCCAGCCCGCCGAAGCCGAACGCCCCGAGCACCCCGGCCCCGGCGTACGCGGCCCAGTGCGCGGGACCGAGACCGGCGCCCGTGGACGCCGGCAGCCGCAGCGCCTCGGTGGCCAGCGGCGGCAGCAGCCCCGCCCACCAGGTGGTGGCCAGGCAGCCGGTGACCCCGCAGGCCCCGGCGAGCACTCCGGCCGCGCCGGGCAGCACCCGGGCCGGGCGTTCCGCCAGCTCCGGGTCGGTCTCCGGCAGCGGGCGCCTGCGCACCGGCACCGGGCGCCGCTGGCGCGGCTGTTCGCCGGTGCCCTGCCGGCGGGCCACCACGGCCGGCCGGAGGGGCACCTTCACCGGGTCGGGGTCGTCCCGGAACAGCAGGTGGACGGGGATCTCGGTGGTCACCTCGTTCTGGATCAGGCGGGCCGGCCGGACGGCGGGGCCGGCGGCCCCGCCGTCCGACCGTCCCTCGGATTCGGGCGGCGTGTGGGATGTGGTCGTACTCATGCGTGCTCCAGCCTCCGCGCCAGACGCGTCATGAACGGGAAAAGGGTTGGGGTGGGGGTGGGGGTGGGGCCCGGTCAGGCGAACAGGCGGCGCCAGGTCTCCGGTCCGGGGTAGCCGTCCGCCGCGCCGCCGCGCCAGCCCTGGGCGCGCTGGAAGGCCTCGACTGCCCGCCGGTCCGCCTCGCCCCAGTGCGGGCCGGGCCCGAGGCCGTAGAACCGGCCGAATCCCTTCTTCACCAGCTGGGCGCCGAGCCGGGTGATGTGGTCGTTGCTCCGGCCCGGCCGGAAGTACTGCCGTCCGGGGTAACCGGGGACCCCGTGCGAGGCGGGTCCGGTGGCCGTGACGTCCTTGCCCTGGCCCCCGGCCAGCAGGTCCCAGGTGCGCCGGCCGGGGATCCCGTCGGCGTCGGCGCCCGTCCAGCCCTGGGCGCGCTGGAAGGCCTGGGTGGCGCGCCGGTCGGCCTCGCCCCAGACCGGCCCCGGCCCCCGGGTGTACGAGGAGCGGGCGCCCCTGGCGATCAGCATCTCGCCGAGCAGGGTGACGTACTTGTTGCGGGCGCCGGGGCCGAAGTAGGCCGCGCCCGGGTAGGCCACCGCCGCCTTCCCGCCGGCCGCCGGGGCGGGAGTGGCCGCGGCCTTGGTGAGGCCCTTGTAGCGGTAGGGGACGTACTTGGTGACGTTGCTCCAGTAGGGGTAGGGCGTGGCCTGGCGGCGGGTGTGCGGGGGCGTCTGCTCGTAGACGGTGTAGTAGGTGTGCGTGTAGTCCGTCCAGCCGCCGAAGATCACGACATGGGAGCCTTTCTCGGGGTTGTCGGGGTTGTGGTAGAGCAGGATGTCGCCGGGTTGCAGCTCCTCCTTGGTGATCTTCACGCCGAACGCGCCGAGGCTGCCGGTCCACTCGTTGTTCGGCAGTCCCCAGGCCATGGAGACATAGCCGGAGCAGTCCTGCCGGTAACCGTCGGACCAGAAGGCGTACATGCTGTACGGCACCTGCGCGGCGACCCAGGTCTTGGCCCGGTTGATGATCGCCGTCCGGGTGGTGGCGGGGAGCGGGGCGGCCGGGGATCCCCCGGGCTTGCCCGCCGGGCCGTGCAGCGGGGCCTTGGTGCCCTGCGGGGTGTCGGGCTCGCCGTCGCCGGGCAGGGCCTGGCGGTGCGGGGAGTGGTCGGGGGTGAGGGCGGCGGCCTGGGGGACGGTGCCGAGTGCGGCGGACGCGGCGGCCACGACCACCACTCCGCGGGCCGCCGGACGGCTGCGGCCGGGCAGGGGACGGAGGGCCGGCCGCTCGTGGGCGCAGCCGGGACAGTCGCAGTCGCTCGCCGGGTCGATGTCCTCGAACACGGGAGCGGTCATGCGATCTGCCTCACATTCGGGGGTGGTTTGTCCGCGAGTGTGCACGTTGATCAGTTTCCCAACTGGGTACGGAACGCGCATTTTGACGATCCGAATGATGTACGCGGTCCTCCGGGCGGGTGCCCCGCCCCCTCCCGGTGGTCAGGAGCACCCCTGGAGGTCGGGTAGAGTTTTCCGTGTCAGCAGGCGCCGCTAGCTCAGTTGGTTAGAGCAGCTGACTCTTAATCAGCGGGTCCGGGGTTCGAGTCCCTGGCGGCGCACCGACCGGAAAGCCCCTCGCGCAAGCGGGGGGCTTTTCGTATGCCCTCCGCCCGAATGGCCGGATACCCTCTGGCCATGGCAGCCCGGGACCTTCAGGAGCGGATCAAGAAGCTGATCGTGGACCAGCGGCTGCCCTCGGGTGCCCCGCTGCCCACCGAGCCGGAGCTGATGCGGCTCCTAGGGGCGAGCCGGAACTCGGTGCGGGAGGCGCTGAAGGCGCTCCAGGCGATGGGCATCGTGGAGATCCGGCACGGGTTCGGGACGTACGTCGGCTCGATGTCGTTCGCGCCGATGATCGAGGGGCTGGCCTTCCGGACCGTCGCCGGCCACTACCGCGGCGAGGACTCCCTGCTCCAGCTGCTGGAGCTGCGCGAGGCCGTCGAGACCGGGCTGGTGTCCCGGCTGGCCGGGCGGCTGCCGGAGGCGGACCTGGTGGCGCTGGAGGCGCTCGTGGAGCGCATGGAGCGGGAGGCCGCCGAGGGCACCGGGCTCGCCGAGACCGACCGCGCCTTTCACGCCACGCTCTACCGGGGGCTGGACAACGTGCTGCTCGGCGAGGTGCTGGAGGCGTTCTGGGACGCCTTCCACCGGGTGCAGCAGGACCTCGTGGAGGTGGCGCAGGATCCGCGGGTCACCTGCCGCCAGCACCGGGAGATCCTGGACGCGGTGCGCTCCGGTGACTCCCCGCGCGCGGAACGGGCCATACGCGACCACTTCGGCAACGTCCGCACCCGGCTGTCCCCGGCGACGGCGGCCAAGGGCTGAACGGCCGGGAGCGGTCCCGGCCGGCGCGCGGGGCCGTGGGTCCGGTGCCGGCGCGGCGGGAGCGGCCGGGCGGGTTCCGGCCGGGCCCCGGGGGGTGCGGTGCGGCCCGGATCAGCCGGTGGTGCGGGTGAGGTACGCCGAGACGACGACGTTCGCCGTGTAGCTGCCGGCGGCGCGGTCGAAGGTGCCGCCGCAGGTGATCAGGCGCAGCTCGGCACGGCCGGGGACGCGCGGGCCGTAGGCCTGGTGGGCGTCGAAGGTGTCGCGGGGCAGGACGCGGACGTCGTCGACGGTGAACTCGGCCACCTTGCCGTCCGCGCGGAAGACCCGGACCGTCCCGCCGGGCTTGAGGGTGCTGAGCCGGTAGAAGACGGCGGGCCGCGTCGCGGTGTCGACGTGGCCCACCAGCAGGGCCGCACCGGCCGCGCCGGGCTCGGGACCGGCGCCGTACCAGCCGACCACGCCCGCCTGGTCGTACGGCGGCGGGTCCACCGCGCCACGGGCGTCCAGCCCGCGGGCCACCACCGGGGCCTGGACACCCAGCCGGGGGATGTCGACGCGCTGGGGCACCGCGCCGGCCAGGGGTTTCGCCGGGCGCGGCAGCCGGGCGGGGTCGGCGTCCCGGCCGATGGCGAGGACGTCACCGGTGGCCGGCCGGCCCGCGCCCGCGTCCGTCACCCCGCGTCCCCACAGCCACAGCCCGAACAGCAGCAGCGCCCAGGCCAGGCCGGTGACGAGCCGTCCGGTGCCGGTGGTGCGCCCGTCGTCGTCGGACACGGCGGCACTCAGCGGCAGTCGCGGCTCCGGCGGGCGCGCAGCCCGACGGCGACCGCGGCGATCCCGGCGAGCGCGAGGCCGGTCACCGCCTGCAGGGTGTCGGGGCCGGAACCGCTGGTGGCCACCGTGGCGAAGTGCGCGGTGCCGCCGCCGCCCGCGGGGACCGGCGCGATGGGCGAGGCGGTGCCGGCGGGCGGCTCGACGGGCTCTTCCTCGCGGCCGGTGCCACCCGCCTCCGTGACCGTGATCGTGCCGGTGCGCACGGAGCCGGCGCAGGTGACCTTCACGGTGTAGGGGCCGGGGGGCAGGGCGGAGCGGACCCGGGTCTCACCGGTCAGGCTGCCCTGGGCTCCGGTCAGCCGGGCGTCGCTGACGAAGGCGGACGAGGCGGCGGTGCCCTGCTCGCCGGTGCAGCCCCCGACCCGCAGGGTGATGTCGTCTCCCGGGGCCGGGACGGCGGGGGTCACGACGACGGATCCGCCGTCCGCCGCGTGGGCCACCGGGGCGGCCGCGGCGGACGCGGCCGCGGCGAGCAGTCCGGTGCAGAGAGTGAGGCGTAGTGAGCCCATCGTGAACCTCCAGTACCTGGAGACTCCCCCGGACCGGGCGCCCCCGCATCCTCAGGGGGCGCCCTGCTGCTCCGAACGGGTGACGCCCGGTCGGTTCCGGCCAGGCCGGAACCAGGCGGGCTCAGACCAGGTCGACCAGGTCCGCGATGGAGTCGACCACCTGGGACGGGCGGAAGGGGTAGCGGTCCACGTCGTCCGGCTGGGTCACGCCGCTCAGCACCAGGAACGTGCGCATCCCCGCCTCCAGGCCGGCGAGCACGTCGGTGTCCATGCGGTCGCCGATCATCGCCGAGGTCTCGGAGTGGGCGCCGATCGCGTTCAGCCCGGCCCGCATCATCAGCGGGTTCGGCTTGCCGACGAAGTACGGCTTCTTGCCGGTCGCCGCGGTGATCAGGGCGGCGACCGAGCCGGTGGCGGGCAGGTCGCCCTCGGTGGACGGGCCGACGTTGTCGGGGTTGGTGGCGATGAACCGGGCGCCGTTGTTGATGAGCCGGACGGCCTTGGTCAGGGCCTCGAAGGAGTACGTGCGGGTCTCGCCGAGGATCACGAAGTCGGGCTCGTGGTCGGTGAGGATGTAGCCGATGTCGTGCAGGGCGGTGGTCAGGCCGGCCTCGCCGATGACGTAGGCGGTGCCGCCGGGCCGCTGGTCGTCCAGGAACTGGGCGGTGGCCAGGGCCGAGGTCCAGATGTTCTCCACCGGCACGTCCAGACCCATCCGGCGCAGCCGGGCGTGCAGGTCACGGGCGGTGTAGATGGAGTTGTTGGTGAGCACCAGGAAGGGCCGCCCGGACTCGCGCAGCTTCTTCAGGAAGTCCTCGGCGCCCGGGATCGGGACACCCTCGTGGATCAGGACGCCGTCCATGTCGGTGAGCCATGACTCGATGGGCTTGCGGTCTGCCATGCTGTGCGTCTCCTGGCGTACGTACGGTCGGGGAGCGGGGGCGCCGGAACCACGGCGTACCGACGCCCCCAGCCTAGTCAGGAGGACCCGGTCCCGACCCCGGCGATCACACGCTCCTGGCGGAGCGGGGCCGATGGGCGCGGCGACGGGGCCGGCAGACGGACGGCGGAGAAGGCCGGGCCCGGCCCGGGCACGCACGCGAAGGACGGCGTACGTGCGCTCCGGGCGGCCCCGCTCACCACCGGTTCGGCGATGCCCCGGCTCCGCGGGCGGGGAGCCGGGGGAGCCGGGTCAGCGGCGGGTGCGGAGCAGGAGGTAGGCGCCGGCGCCCACGCCGAGGAGGGCGGCCAGGGCCGCGAGGAGGCCGTGGGCGAGGTCAGGACCGGTGCGGGCCAGCTCGCGCGCCCGCTCGCCGGCGTCCTCGGCCTCCCGCGCGAGGGCGAGCGAGGAGTCGTCCGGGGCGCCGGTGCCGGAGCCGGGGGGCGACGCGGTGCCGGAGGCGGGGGGCGACGCGGTGCCGGACGGGACGGCCGGCACTCCCCCGGTCTCCTGCGCGGTACCGGCCTCCTGCGAGGCACCGGCCTCCCGCACACCCTGCGTCTCCTGCGCGGCCCCGGTCTCCTGCGCTGCCTCCGCCTCCTGCACCTGCTCGGACGCCTCCGGCTCCGCGGTGTCCTGCTCGCCTTCCCGGCCGATCCCGAAGCGGTACGCGTTGGACTCCCCGACCCAGTCCCCGTCCTGGCCCCGCCGCTGTACGACGGCCGCGTTGGCGGTGACCTTGCCGGCCACGGCGTCGGAGGGGAGCGCCAGCCGGAGCCGGACGCTGACGGTCTTGCCCGGCGGCACGGTGAACCCCGGGAATCCGCTGCCGTCCAGCACCCCGACCAGTTCCTGCTCGTCGGTGGTCTCGAAGGTCACCGGCCGGGGCGTGGAGCCGTCGTAGAAGTCCAGCTGGGGCTGGTCCGGCCGCAGGGAGCGCTCGTCGTCGACGAGGACCACGACCGGGTGGATGCCGGCGCAGGTCCGGCGGGTGGTGTTGGTCAGGTCGATGTACCAGGTGCCGTACCCGCCGCCGGCCTCGTAGGAGCCGGGGCCGCCGCGGATGCGGGTGGCCAGCGGGAAGCTCCGCGTGTCGGCGGCGGCGCAGGAGGGGGGCGTCGTCGTGCCGGCGTGGGCGGTGTCCTGCGACAGAGGAGCGACGACGGGGACGACGGCCGCGGTGGCGACGGCCGCTGCGAGGCGGAGGGACGGGGACGCGCATAGTCGCATGAACACATGAGCATGCCGGGCGGGGCGGGGGGTGGGCGGTGCCGCGCGTCGTCACCGTGCGGGTCCGCGGTGGCTGATCGCGCGGTCCCCCGCGCCCCCTGCCCGGCTACGGCAAAGGGCCCGTCACGCGTCCCCCCGCCCGAACAGCGGTGCCAGCAGCAGCTGTGCCGCACCCTCGGCCACCACCCGCTCCCCCCGCGGAGCGACCCGTACCGGGACAGGGTCCTCGGCCGTGCCCTCGCGGTGAGCCCGCGCGCCCAGCACCTCGCTCACGCCGCGGACGTACGCCTCGGGCGCCCCGGCGACGGTCCGCCCGCCGAGCAGCACCGTGTCGATGTCCAGCAGGCCCACCAGGTTGCCGGCGGCGACCCCCAGGACACGCGCCGCCTCGGCCACCTCCCCCCGTGCCGCGGCCCCGAGGCACAGCACCTCCACACACCCCCGGTTCCCGCACTCGCACAGCGGCCCGTCCAGCTGGATCACCTGGTGCCCGAACTCGCCCGCCCCGGTGCGGACCCCCCGGTGCACGCTCCCGCCGATCACCAGTCCGGCCCCGAGCCCCGTACCGAGGTGCAGGTAGGCGAAGGATCCGCCGGCGGCGCCCTCCTCGCTCCCGACCGCCAGTCCGAGCGCCGCCGCGTTGGTGTCCTTGTCCACCGCCACCGGCAGCCCGAGCCGTTCCGCGAGCGCGTCCCGCAGCGGGAAGCCGTCCCACTCGGGGAACCCGGTGACCCGGTGCAGCACCCCGCGCGCGTGGTCCAGGGGCCCGGGCAGCGCGACCCCCACCCCCAGCAACGAGACAGCCCGGTCGAGCCCGCCCCCGGCCGGGGCACCGGCTCCCAGCCCCCCGGCCACTTCCCGCACCCCCGCGCACACCGCCCCCAGCACGGCCTCCGCGCCCGCCCCGAGATCCAGTTCCCCGCACCGCTCCGCCACCACGGTCCCGTCGAGGTCGACCAGCACCACCCGCAGTGCGTCGCGGTCCAGGTGCACCCCGACCGCGTGCCCCGCCTCCGGCACCAGCCGCAGTACGGTCCGCGGCTTGCCCCCGGTCGACGCCCGGCGGCCGGCCTCCGCGGCGAGCCCCTGCTCGCGCAGCCGTGCGGTGATCTTGCTGACGGCCTGCGGGGTCAGCCCGGTCCGCTCGGCGATCTCCAGCCGGCTGATGCCCTCGGCCCCGGCGTCCCGCAGCAGCCCCAGCACCAGCGCGGTGTTGTGGCTGCGCAGCACCCCGAGGTTCGCCCCCGCGGACACCCCACTGCCCGGCCCCGTCCCCGTCGTCGCACTCACCCTTTTCACACCTCCATTGTCCGCGCCGCTTGCACTTTCGCAACAGCGTTGCCAAAGTGGAGGCATGACTGTTACCCCTCTCCGCGTCGGCCTGATCGGCTACGGCCTCGCCGGCTCCGTCTTCCACGCCCCGCTGATCGCCGCCACCGAGGGCCTCGACCTGGACACCGTTGTCACCTCCCGCCCGGAGCGGCAGCAACAGGCCCGCGCCGAGTTCCCCGGGGTGCGACTGGCCGCGGGCGCCGAGGAGCTGTTCGCCCGCGCGGACGAGCTGGACCTGGTCGTCGTGGCCTCCCCGAACAAGACGCACGTCCCGCTGGCCACGGCCGCCCTGAAGGCCGGTCTGCCGGTGGTCGTGGACAAGCCGGTCGCCGGCAGCGCGGCCGAGGCCCGCGAGCTGGCCGCTCTCGCCGAGGAGCGCGGCCTGCTCCTGTCGGTCTTCCAGAACCGCAGGTGGGACAACGACTTCCGGACCCTGAGCCGCCTCCTCGCGGACGGCGAACTCGGCGACGCCTGGCGCTTCGAGTCCCGCTTCGAGCGCTGGCGCCCCCGGCCCAAGGGCGGCTGGCGCGAGTCGGGCGACCCCGCAGAGATCGGAGGTCTGCTCTACGACCTGGGCAGCCACGTCGTCGACCAGGCGCTGGTCCTCTTCGGCCCGGCCACCGAGGTCTACGCCGAGACGGACGTCCGCCGCCCCGGCGCCGAGACCGACGACGACACCTTCATCGCGCTCACCCACGCGAGCGGTGTCCGCTCCCACCTCTACGTCTCCGCCACGACCGCCCAGCTCGGCCCCCGTTTCCGGGTGCTGGGCTCCCGCGCGGGCTACGTCAAGTACGGTCTGGACCCCCAGGAGGCGGCCCTGCGCGAGGGCAGCCGTCCCGGTACCGTCGCCGACTGGGGCGCGGAGGACGAGTCCCTGTGGGGCCGTATCGGCTCCGGCGAGTCCCCGCTGTCCGGCGGCGGCACCCCGGTGCCGACCCTGCCGGGCGACTACCCCGCGTACTACGCGGCCGTCGCCGCCGCCCTGCGCGGCGCCGGCCCCAACCCGGTGACCGCCCTGGAGGCGGCCGCCGCGCTCGACGTACTGGAAGCGGCCCGCAGGTCCGCCCGAGACAAGGTGACGGTGACCCTCTGATGCAGCACTCGCGGCACACGCCCGAACTCACCCCGAGCCTGGAGGAGCTGGAGGACCAGGAACGTCGGCTGGTCTTCCAGCGGTTCACCCACGAGGACGCCTGGGCCCTCGGCTCCCTGCTGGTCGAGCTGGCCCGGGAGCGCCGACTGCCGGTCGCCATCGACATCCACCGCGCCGGCCAGCAGCTCTTCCACGCCGCCCTGCCGGGCTCCGCGCCGGAGCAGGACGCCTGGATCGTCCGCAAGCGCCGGGTGGTGGAGCGCTACCGCGCCGCCTCCTACCTGGTCGGCGCCCGATTCCGCGCCAAGGGCACGACCTTCGAGGAGGCCTCCCGCCTCGACCCCGACGAGTACGCCGCCCACGGCGGGTCCTTCCCGATCACGGTCGAGGGCGTGGGCGTGATCGGCGCGGTGACCGTCTCCGGGCTGCCCCAGCTCGAGGACCACCGGCTGGCGGTGGAGGGGCTGGAGAAGTTCCTCGGCCGTTCCACCGGCTGAGTGAACAGCGGGAATCACTGGGGTCCCCCCTCCGGTTGGCAGTGACGGAAGACGTGTTGATCACGGCATCGCCCACCACCGGAGGGATCACACCGAATGACCACCTCGCTGAAGGAGACCGTCGGCCGCCACGGCGTCTGGAGCATCGAGCTGCGCTCGGAGGACCCGGCCCGGCGCGGCGAACTGGACGAGGCCGCTGCCGAGTTGGAGGAACTCGGCTACGGCGCCCTCTGGCTGGGCGGCAACAGCACCGCCGACCACGCGGCCCCGCTCATCGGCGCGACGCGCCGCATCACCGTCGGCACCAGCATCCAGAGCATCTGGCAGCAGGACGCCGCCACCACCGCGGCCTCCTTCGCCGTGGTGGAGGCGGCCCACCCCGGCCGCTTCGCCCTGGGCCTCGGCGTGAGCCACGGCCCGCGGGTGGAGGGCTACCGCCGCCCGTACACGGCCATGACCGGCTACCTCGACGAGCTGGACAAGGCGGGCGTGCCCGCCGGCCGCCTCGTGCTCGCCGCGCTGGGCCCGAAGATGCTGGGCCTGGCCCGCGACCGCGCGGCCGGCGCGATCCCCTACCTGGTCACGCCGGAGCACACCGCGCAGGCCCGCGAGATCCTGGGCGAAGAGGCGCTGCTGGCGCCGGAGTTCAAGGTGGTCCTGGAGGCCGACCCGGCCCGTGCCCGGGAGACGGCCCGCGCCTACCTGGCCCGCTACCTCGAACTGCCCAACTACACCGACAACTTCCTCCGCCTGGGCTTCTCCGAGGACGACGTCGCGGACGGCGGCAGCGACCACCTCATCGACGCGGTCTTCGCCTGGGGCGACGAGACACGGATCCGCGAGCGCGTCACCGCCTTCCACGAGGCGGGCGCCGACCACGTCGCCCTCCAGGTGGTGACACCGGCCACCGGAACCACCCTCCCCCGGGAGGAATGGCGCCGGCTGGCTTCCCTGCTGGGGTGAGTCCGCCGCCCCGGGGGCGCGGGGCCGTGTCCGACACGCGCCCCGCTCCTCAGGCGTCCTTCAGTTCCTGCCGCTGCCGGCCGAGCCCCTCGATCTCCAGCTCGACCACGTCCCCGGCCCTCAGGTACGGCTTCGGCTCGGGCCGCCCCATGGCCACCCCCGCCGGCGTCCCCGTGCTGACGACGTCCCCGGGGTACAGCGTCATGAACCGGCTGAGGTACCGCACCACCTCGCCCACGGGGAAGATCTGCTCGGCCGTCGTACCGTCCTGCTCCAGCTCCCCGTTCACCCACAGCCGCAGCGCCAGCCGCTGCGGGTCCGGGACCTCGTCGGCCGTCACCAGCCACGGCCCCAGCGGGTTGAACGTCTCGCAGTTCTTGCCCTTGTCCCACGTGCCGCCGCGCTCGATCTGGTACTCCCGCTCGGAGACGTCGTGCGCCACCGCGTACCCGGCGACGTGCGCGAGGCCTTCCTCGGCGGAGTCCAGGTAGCGGGCCGTACGGCCGATGACGACCGCGAGTTCGACCTCCCAGTCGGTCTTCACCGAGCCGCGCGGCACCAGCACCGTGTCGTACGGCCCGACGACCGTGTCCGGCGCCTTGAGGAAGACCACCGGCTCCGGTGGCGGCGCGGCACCGATCTCGCGGGCGTGGTCGTGGTAGTTGAGCCCGATGCACACGATCTTGCCGATGCGGCCGAGCGGGGGGCCGATCCGCAGCCCGGCCGCGTCCAGCGCGGGCAGTGCGCCGGACTCGGCCGCCGCCCGCACCCGGTCGAGCGCGGTGTCGTCGGCGAGGAGCGCGCCGTCGATGTCGTCCACGAGGCCCGACAGGTCCCGGAGGGTCCCCTGGGCGTCGAGCAGCGCGGGGCGCTCGGCCCCTGCCGTACCGACTCGCAGCAGCTTCATGGTCACAATCTCCCTCGATCGCGGGCGCCCGCCGGTGGGTGCAGCCATCGGAGGACTGGACGATCCTCCAATTGCGCGGTCCAGTCCGCAAGACCCTGTTCACGTACTGGACCGTAACGGGAGGGACGGCACCTTTCAGCGGGACAGCAGGGCCTGTTCCGCCGCGCTCCAGGCGGTGCTGGTGACGACGTACAGCGCGGCGGCGAGCGGGACGACCGCCACGGTGACGAGGGTGAAGAAGGACAGGTACGGGGTGACCCGGGTGACCGCGGCGAGACCGGGCACCTGGTCGCCTGCGGCGGCCGGGGCGGGCTGCTCGGCGATCGTCCGCCGGGCGCGCCGGAAGTTGACGGCGGCGACGGCCGCGACGACGGCGAAGAGACCGAGGTAGACGACTCCGGCCGGGCCGAACACCCCGCCGTCCGTCAGCGCGTCCGCCCAGCGTCCGCCGAGCGGTGCCGCGAGCAGCCGGTGGCCGAGCAGGGCGTTGCCCTCGCCGCCGATCGTGGAGCTGGAGAAGAGGTGGTAGAGCAGGAAGAAGGCGGGCAGCTGGAGCAGGCTGGGCAGGCAGCCGGAGAGCGGTGAGACCTTCTCCTCGGCGTGCAGTTCCAGCACCGCCTGCTGGAGCCGCTGCGGATCGCCGGCGTGCCGCTCGCGCAGTGCGGTGATTCTCGGCTGGAGCGCGGCGCGGGCCCGCCGGCCGCGGGCGGCGGCCCGGGACAGCGGGTGGACGAGGAGCCGTACGAGCGCGGTGAACAGGACGATCGCGGCGGCTGCCGCGGAGGCGTGGAAGAGCGGGGTGAGCAGGTCGGCCAAGTGCTCGACCAGATGAGCGAAAACGGACATGGGTGAGCCCTCCGGGGGTCTCGTCGTGCCGAAAGAAGCGGAGAACGGCAGGACGACCCGCGCGAGGTCACGTACGGGAGAGGTGCGAGGACGTGCCCTACGCGGCGGTCGCCGGACCGGCGTGTCCGGGTGCTCGGGGCCGCCGCCGGCCGGGCGCGTCGGGATCGCGCTGGGGCAGGAACGCCGTACGGCGGGCCCGGTCGCGTATCGCGGTGCGGACGCGGGTGGGCGGTACGGCGGGCACGCTGCGCGCGGCCAGCAGGGCGCAGGCGGCGAGCGCGGTGGCCACGGTGGCGGTCGCGGCGAGGGCGACGGCGGTGCTGAGGCCGCCGGCACCGAGGAGCGCGGCCTGGAGCAGCAGCAGCTGCGCCAGGAGCAGCAGGAGGGCGACGGGGCGCGCGACGGCGACACGGCCGGCCATCAGCACTCCCCCTTCGCATGACTGCCTGTCGTATGACTGCCTGTCGTACGACTGTGTGTCACATGATCACGTGATCAGTGTGCCAGGTGCACCGGATCGGTCTCCAGGGGTTCCAGCAGCCGCTTCGGCCGCAGCAGCGCCCTGCTGACCGGATCCGCCGGGGCGGGGTCCAGATCCGGCCCCGGCACCATGACAACGTCGGCGACCGGCACGAGAGTTCCGCACGCCGCGCAGGTTCCCTGCTCGATGTCCCCGCCGCAGTCCGCGTGCCGGAAGGTGCGCAGCCGGACGGCGTCGACGTTGTCGCGGCCCCAGCGGCCGAGGGCGCGCAGCACGGGCCAGAGGGCGGCGCCGCGCTCGGTGACGACGTACTCGTCCCGGGGCGGCGACTCCTGGTACCGGCGCTTTTCGAGGATGCCCTCCTCGGTGAGCATCCGGAGCCGGGCGGACAGGACGGCGCGCGGGATCCCGAGGTGGACGAGGAAGTCGTTGTAGCGCCGGACGCCGTAGATCGCGTCGCGGACGACGAGCAGCGTCCAGCGCTCGCCCACGACCTCCAGCGCGCGGGCGATGGAGCACTCCTGCGTCACGTAGTCCTTGCCCAGTGCCATGCCCTCCACTGTAACCACCTGCCGGACACGGGTTCAATGAACGAACCCGTGGTGCTACGGTGGCGGTGAGCGGTCGATTCAGTGACCGAACCGAATGCGGCAGACCCCGGTGGACAGGGCCGGGGCCCCGGAAGGACAGGACAGGCCATGACCCGGCTCGACTCCGCCACCACCCCCGCGCCCGTACGCGGTGCCACCCCCCGGGACACCCCGGTACGCCCCCGCGCCACTCTCGCCCTGACCAGCGCGGCCACCGCCGTGGCCCTCATGACCTACACGGCCCCGATGGTCACGCTGCCGGACACCGCGGCCGCCCTGCACACCCCGCTCTCCGCCCAGGCCTGGCTGCTCAACGGCGCCCCCCTCGGCCTCGCCGCCCTCCTCCTGGTGGCCGGCAGCCTCGCCGACGACCACGGCCGGCGCCGGATCTTCCTCTCCGGCACACTGGCCCTCGGCCTCACCACCGCCCTCGGCGCCTTCACCACGTCCACCTGGCAGTTCACCCTGGCGCGCATCGCCCAGGGCGCGGCCAGCGCCGCCCTGCTGGCCAGCGCCCTCGGCCTGATCGTGCACGCCTTCCCCAGCCCGCGCGGCCGGCTGCACGCCACCGGCGTGTGGGGCGCCTTCGTCAGCGGCGGCATCGCCGCGGGCCCGCTGCTCACGGGCTCGCTGCCGAGCTGGCGGGCGGGCTACCTCGTGCTGGGCGCCGCCGCCCTCGTCGTGGCCGCGCTCGGCACCCGGGCACTGACCGAATCACGCGTTCCGCGCGGCGGCCGGCCCGACGTGCTCGGCGCGCTCACCTTCGGCCTGGCGCTGGTGGCCCTGGTCGCGGCCCTGACCCTGGGCCGGGACGGCTGGCTGCGCGCCCCCGTCGCCGTGCTGTTGGCGGCGGCCGTCGCGCTGGTCGCCGTGTTCGCCGTGGTGGAACGCCGGACCGCCACCCCGATGATCGACCTCACCCTGCTGCGGCACGCCCCCTTCCTGGCCTCCTCCGCGGGCGGCCTGTTCACCGGCCTGGCCGTGATCGGCCTGTTCAGCTTCCTGCCCGCGCTGCTCCAGCAGGCGCTCGGGCTGTCCCCGCTGGCCACGGCCTGGCTGTTCCTGCTCTGGTCCGGACTGAGCTTCGCCGTGGCCCTCCAGGTCAAGCACCTGGCCGGCCGGGTCGCCCCGCGCGCCCAGCTCGCCCTCGGCTTCGCCCTGCACACGATCGCCATGGTGACGATGCTCGGCGCCATCGGCTCCGGCTCCTGGTCCCGCCTGCTGCCCGGTCTGATCGTCGGCGGCATCGGCAGCGGACTGCTCAACGGCGCGCTGCCGCTGCTCGCCGTCGAGGCGGTGCCGCCCCAGCGGGCCGCGATGGGCTCCGGCGCCCAGCAGACCTTCCGCTACATCGGCTCCTGCGCCGGCGTGGCCCTGACCATCGCCATCGCCACCTCGGCCGACGGCCCGGCCCGCGGCGCGAACCTCGCACTGCTGGTGTCGGCGGGGCTGGCGGTGGCGGGCGCGGTGAGCGTGCTGGCGCTGCGGGAACGGGCGTAGGGAGCCTGCACGGTGAGCGTGCCGGGGCTGGGGGGACGGCCGTAGGAAGCCCGCGCGGTGAGCGTGCCGGGGTTGCCGGGAGGGGGCGTGAGCAGCCCTCGCGGTGAGCATGCTGACGCTGCGGGGGACGGCCGTAGGAAGCCCGCGCGGTGAGCGTGCCGGGGCTATGGGGACGGCCGTAGGAAGCCCGCGCGGTGAGCGTGCCGGGGCTGCGGGAAGGGGCGTGAGGGGCGCCGGGCCGGTGGTTCACCTGGGCCGCACGGACACCAGCCGGGCCCACACCACCAGCCGGTACCGGGAGGTGAACTCGGGGGTGCAGGTGGTGAGGGTGAGGTAGTGGCCGGGCTCGTGGTAGCCGTACCCGGGCCGGACCAGCGAGCGCGGGACGGGCCGGACGACCCCCGAGTCCAGCGCCGACGTGCGCGGCAGGATCCGGTCGACGGCGTAGGTGTACGTCGCCGTCCGCGTCTCCACCTCGACGGCGTCCCCCCGCCGCAGCCGGGGCAGGTACCGGAAGGGCTCGCCGTGCGTGTTCCGGTGCCCGGCGAGCGCGAAGTTCCCGGACTGGCCCGGCTGCTGGGTGCCGCGGTAGTGACCGACGTACCCCTTGTCCAGCACGTCCGCCCTGCCGACGCCCTCGGCGACGGGGACGCGCAGGTGCAGCCGGGGGATGGTGAGCACCGCGTACGCCTGGGACCGCCGGGGCGCGGTCACGGGGGTGGACGAGGGCCGCGGCGCGCGGGAGGTAGCGGGGGCGGCGGGCTCGGGGGCCGGGGTCGTACCGGGACCGCCGGGGGCGGCGCCGGGGCCGGCCGTCGTGGCGCTGCCCCACTCCCTCTCCAGCGCAGCCACCTCGCGTGCGGCCCCGCGCCGCGCCTCCCGGTCGGTCCACCACAGCTGGTGCACGACCAGCAGCAGGAGGACCAGCCCCGCCGTCACCAGCACCTCGCCCCCGCTCCACAGCGCCCGCCTGCGCCGGGCGCTCCTGCGCCGATCGCTGTGCCGTACGACCCGCACGCCCGCCGCAGTCCGCATCCGCGCCCACCTCCACCGGAGCCGCCCGCACGATAGGCGCGGCGCCCTCAACTGGCCAGGGACAGAAGGGCACCGAGCCGGGCACCGGCTTCCTCAACGGGTTTGAGAAAGGGCCGTCACAACTCTCGACAACGCCGTCCGGCACCCCCGATGCTTCCTGTTGGCATGCCGGGGGGGACGAGACGGCGCCGCGTCCGGGACGCGGCGCCGGAGCCGCACGGAGAGGCAGCGAACGACCCATGATCCGACGCAGAACACTGCTGGCCGCCGCGGGCGGCGGACTCCTCGGCGGCACGCTCGCCACGGGCACCGCCCGGGCCGACGCGACGATCGCCGTCAACCCGTCGGCCACGTACGGCACCTGGGAAGGCTGGGGCACTTCCCTGGCATGGTGGGCGAACGTCTTCGGCACCCGGGACGACTTCGCCGACATCTTCTTCACGACCAGGAACACGGCGTACAACGGCACCACGCTGCCCGGCCTCGGCCTCAACATCGCCCGCTACAACCTGGGCGCGTGCAGCCGCAACAGCGTCGGCGGCGAGTCGATGGCCGTCTCCCCGAACATCCCCTCCTTCAAGCAGATCGAGGGCTACTGGCAGGACTGGACGAACGAGGACCCGGCCTCCGCGGCCTGGAAGTGGACGGCGGACGCCACCCAGCGGGCCATGCTGGTGAAGGCCGCCCAGCGCGGCGCGATCACCGAACTCTTCGCCAACTCGCCCATGTGGTGGATGTGTTCCAACCACAACCCGTCCGGCGCGGCCGACGGCGGCAACAACCTCCAGTCCTGGAACCAGCGCCGGCACGCCGCCCACCTCGCCGCGGTCGCCCTGTACGCGAAGCAGCACTGGGGCGTGGACTTCGCGACCGTCGAGGCCTTCAACGAACCCTCCTCCTCCTGGTGGACGGCGACCGGCACCCAGGAGGGCTGCCACATCGACGCGAGCGTGCAAGCGGCCGTACTGCCGTACCTGCGCGGCGAACTCGACAAGCGCGGGCTGACCGGCACGAGGATCGCCGCGTCCGACGAGACCGGCTACGACCTGGCCCGCACCACCTGGAACTCCTTCTCCGCCACCGCCAAGGGCTACGTGGACCGGGTCAACGTGCACGGCTACCAGGGCTCAGGCGGCCGCAGGGACCTGCTGTACACGGACGTGGTGACGACCGCCCGCAAGTCCTTGTGGAACTCGGAGACCGGCGACGGCGACGCCACCGGCCTGACCACCGCGAGCAACCTGCTCTACGACTTCCGCTGGCTGCACCCGACGGCCTGGGTGTACTGGCAGGTGATGGACCCCAGCGCCGGCTGGGCGGCGATCGCGTACGACCCGGACACGCTCCAGCCGGGCGCGGTCCAGACGAAGTACTACGTCCTGGCCCAGTTCACCCGCCACATCCGGCCCGGCATGACGATCCTGGACACCGGCGTGAGCTACGCGGTCGCGGCCCTGGACCGGCCGGCGAAACGGCTCGTGATCGTCGCCGCGAACACCGCCGCCTCCGCCCAGACCCTGACCTTCGACCTCTCCCGCTTCTCCGCCGCCGGCGGCGGCCCGGGCGGCCTGGTCCCCCGCTGGACCACGGTCACCACCGGCGGCGACCGCTACACCGCCCGCTCCGACACCTACCTGAACGGCAGGTCGGTGTCCGTGCCCTTCGCGGCCAAGTCGGTGCAGACCCTCCAGATCGACGGCGTCACCGCCTGACGCGCCGGCTCAGCCCAGCGGCAGGGCGTCCTGGTAGCCGTTCGCCGGCCGGGGCACCTTCGTGACGGTACGGGCGTCCAGCGCGACCGCCGCCGAGCCGGTGCCCAGGGTCCCGCCCGGGTGCCAGGTCCCGGTGACCGTCACCCACGTGTCGGCGGGCAGGGCGGGCCCGCCGTGGATCCGCACCTTCACCGACTGGGCGTCGGCGGCACAGCAGTTGAGGATGATCCGGGTCAGGTCCCAGCTCCCGCCGTGCCCGGGGGTGACGAACCCGGTCATCCGGACCGTGCGCCCCTTGACGGCCTGTCCCCGGTCCTGCCGCACCCGGCTGGTGAAGTCGGACAGGGTCATGGGCAGCGGCGAGGTGCGCGGCAGCGGGTCGAAGGCGCTGTCGTGGACGACGGCCTTCGCCGGCTGCCGGGCGGCGGTGTAGGCGCCGAGGGCGGGCGGGGCGTAGAGAAGCAGGCTGAGGGCGGGCAGCAGGAGCAGCCAGGAGACGCGGGGCACACCGGAGTGGCCGTGGTGGTGCCCCCCGGTCCCCTCCCCCCGGTCGTGGTGGTGCTCCCCAGCCCCCTCCCCCCGGTCGAGGACGGCGCTCGCGACGCCCAGCAGGAGCAGGACCGCGCCGGAGGCGATGAGCAGGGGCCGCATGCCCTCCTTGACGTAGCGCAGGCAGAGGTCGGTGAAGAGCGAGACGTGCAGCAGCCCGAGCCCGCACAGGACGAGCAGCCCCGCCTTGAGCGGACGGTACGGGCCCGGGTTCCCACCGGCAGTTTTCACAGCAGCCCCCATCCGGTCAGCGCGCTGCACGCGACGGCGACGACGACGGTGGCGGCGGAGAACCGCACCGCGAACGCCCGCCCGAAGGTCCCCGCCTGCAAGGCGATCAGCTTGAGGTCGACCATGGGCCCCACCACCATGAACGCCAGCCGCGCGGCCGGCGGGAACCCGGTCAGCGAGGCGGCCAGGAAGGCGTCGGCCTCGGAGCACACCGCGAGCAGCACGGCGAGCCCGGCGAGGAACAGCACGGACAGCCAGGGCGCCCCGGCGAACGTGTCCAGCACCGAGCGCGGGACGGCGACGTTGAAGGTGGCCGCGGCGATCGCGCCGAGCACCAGGAAGCCGCCGGCGTGCAGGAAGTCGTGCTGGAACCCGCGCCGGAACTCGTCCAGGCGGCTGTGCCCCGGCCGGTGCCCGGTGTGCCGTACGACGGGCTTCAGCCACTCGGCCCGGCCGAACCGGAGCCACAGCCACCCCATCACCAGGGCGGTGGCGAGGGAGGCGAGCAGCCGGGCCAGCACCATGGCGGGGTCGCCGGGGAACGCGATCGCGGTGGCGGTGAGCACGACGGGGTTGACGGCGGGCGCCGACAGCAGGAACGCGAAGGCGGCGGCCGGCGGCACCCCGCGCCCGATCAGACTGCCCGCGACCGGCACGGAGGCGCACTCGCACCCCGGCAGGACGACCCCGGCGACCCCGGCCACGGGCACGGCGAGCACGGGCCGGCGGGGCAGGATCCGGTGGAACACGCCCTCCGGCACGAAGGCGTTGATCGCCCCGGACAGGGCCGTACCGAGCAGGAGGAACGGCAGCGCCTGCACGGTCACGGCCAGACACACGGTCCGCCAGGCCTGCACGGCCGGGGCGTCCCCCCAGCGCCCGAGCAGGAAGAGGACCGTACCGGGGACGACGGCGGCGCCGACGAGGAGGAGCGGCCAGTGCCGGGGCGGCTCGCGCCCCTCGTCCGCGGCGGTCACCGGATCGTCCGCGACCAGCGCACCCGTCTTCTGCATGCCGGCTCCGCCCCGTAGCTGTCGGCACCGAAGATATCCGGATCGTCCTACCGCGGTGCACACCCCCCGGGGGCATCTCACGTTTGTCACCGCCCGGCAGTACGGTGTCCCCCATGCGCCCCGACACGCCTGCCGAGAACGTCGACCACACCACCGAAGCGGCACGCCTGGAGCGGACCGCCGGCCTGTACCCGGAGGACGCCGAGACCCTCCTCCTGCGGGCGGCGGCCCACCTGGAACTGTCCGGTGACCGCCCCGCGGCGACCACCCTCTACGACCGCCTGCTGTCGTCCGCCGACGGGCTGGACAACCCCGCCCTGGTCCGCGCCCTGAAGGCGTCCAACCTGTGGGAGTACGGCCATGAGGCGGAGGCACGGGCGATCATCGAGGGCATCCGCACCACGGCCCCCCGGGACCCGGCGCCCTGGGTGATCGTGGCCGAGGCCCTCGAAGCCCACGACGAGCTGGAGGCGGCGGCGAAGACGTTCACCGAGGCCGCCGACCTCCTGCTGGTCCCTTCGGAGGAGCCCCCGGCCGCCACCCACCCCCTCCTCTACGGCCGCCACCGCGTCCGCCGCATGCTGGGCCTGCCGCACGACGACCGGGACACCCTCGCCGACACCCTGCACACGTCCCCGGTCTCCCTGGACGAACTGCACGACCCCAAGCGCGTGTGGTCCCTGGGCTCGGACAACCCCGCGGAACTCCAGGCGGAGATCTCCCGCCTCCGCGCCGAACTCGGCGCCTACCGCGAGGCCCTCTCCCGCCCGTTCCCGGTGGCGGTCCTGCACTGGCCGGCCCCGGAACTGTCGGAGCTGCTGTCGGCGTATCCCACCCTGTCCTCGGAGTACCCCTCCCACGCCGAGCACCTGGCGACCATAGAGTCCTCCCTGCGCGAACTCTCCGCCTCCGGCACCGCCAACCTCGGCATCGTCACCGGCACGGTCCCCTCCTACGAGGCCTTCGCAGCCTCGGAGGGCACCTCCCCGACGGACCCCACCCTGCTCCCCCAGTACGCGACGACCCTCGCTGCGCGGGGACGGGCGGTGGCCTGGCCTCCGGGGAGGGGGGCGGGGTGCTGGTGCGGGGCGAACCGTGTCTATGGGGACTGTCACGGCACGACCGTCTGACGTACAGCCTTCCGCCTCCCACGTCGTGAGTACTAGCTGCAAGGTCACTTGGCGCCTCAAGCATGGTTACCGGCCAATGTGTGGAGGCACTCGGTTATCACCGTGGCTGACCGACGGCAATCGACACTGACGATCAGTGGGTCAGATCGGCTTCGAAGCGGGCTTGGGCGCGTTCCAGCACCTCGTCCGCGTCCCTGCCGTGTACGCCGAGCCAGTGCAGGAGATCGGCGATCACGCTGATCGCCGCGTCCTCCGCCGCTGTGATTCTCAACCGACCTTTGCGGGACCCCGTCGGCAGTTCCCTCGCGTTCGCGTAGAACCCGATCACCTTCGCTGCTCGGGACACACGAGGACCTGTGGAGTGCCCATCAGCCGAAGTGAGGCTGGTGCGGAGTTCACACCATGTCGCCTTGCGCCCGGGGAGCAAGTCGACGCCCCAACGTTCGGTGATCGCGTCGATGAGGGACATCCCCCGCCCGGCCTCGGCTGTCGAGTCCGCATCGGTCAGGATGGGAAGGGCACGGGCATCGGGGTCGTGCACTTCGAGGCGCAGGCGATTTCCGCTCATGGAGACCGCCAGAGTGGTCGGGGTGCCGGGGCCCACATGTTTGATGACGTTCGCAACCAACTCGCTGACGCACAGTTGGGCAGCCTCGCTGACTTCCGGCAATCCCCAAAGTTCAAGGTGAAGTCGCAAGACCCGCCGCAGAGAGGCGACTTCTTGGGCTTCGGCCAAAAACGGCAGGGTCCACTTCTTCCGCGGCATACAACCGGTGCAGTGCATGACCTACTCGACTCTCTCTCGGCCCATCAAGGGCCGTCTGCACCCCTGATGCCTAGCACCTCTAGGATGGTGATGAGAGTTCCAAAATGGAACTCTCATCACAGTCGAAACGGTGCACGCCCATAGGCTGCACGCCCCGAGCGCACGCCCCCTTGCGGTTCATTTGAGGGGTCGAGGACGATCTACGACAACGACAGGAAGGGTCAGTGGCATGGCGGTTGGACCCACCACTCGCAGGCGCCAACTAGGAGCTGATCTGCGTCGACTCCGGGAGGCGGCGGGTCTGACCCTGGAGGAGGCGGGAGCTCGCGTCGGCATCTCGAAGGCAACACTCAGCCGGTACGAGACCAAGGAAGGCACGGTCAAGTGGCCCGCCGTTGACGCTCTGTGCCGCGAGTACGGCGCCTCGGACCAGGAGCGGTCGGCGCTGGTCGAGTTGGCCAAGGGCGCAAGGATCCAGGGCTGGTGGCGTTCTCTGGCCGACCCCATCCCCGAATCCATGAACCTTATGCTGACCCTCGAAGACGAGGTCGTACGTGAGGATCACTACGCCTGCATGTACATCCCTGGCCTGCTGCAGACAAGGACGTACGCCGAAGCTGTGCACCGCGCTTCGGAGGTGCAGTGTCCCGAACGCGAGATCCAGCACATGGTCGACATCCGCATGAAGCGTCAAGAGCTGCTGGATCGTGAGGACGCCCCGCACATCTGGTGTGTCATTGACGAGGCGGCTATCAGGCGATTGGTCGGGGGTCGAGAGGTCATGCGGGAGCAGTTGGATTACTTGCTCACACAAGCGCAACGGCCACACATCACCGTCCAGGTACTTCCGTTCGAACGAGGTGCGCACGCTGCCGCCGTCGGCAGCTTCGCCGTCTTGCGCGGGCAGACCCGAGAACTCGACGTGGTGTACGTGGACCTCATCGGTGGCGGCCTCTTCATGGAGAAGCCGCAGGAACTGGACCGTTATAAGTTGGCGTTCGAATACCTCAGCGCTCAAGCACTCGACTTCGAGTCTTCAGCCGAGCTCATTGATCAGATCAGCAGGGAGCCCTGATGAGAGCATCGCCCGACCTTCACTGGTTCAAGTCCTCTTACAGCGGTGGCAGCGGTACCGAGTGCGTGGAGTGCGCGTACACGGCTGACGACACGCTCATACGCGATTCAAAGTCGGCTGGGAACTCCGCGATTGCCGTCCAGCCTGGTGCTTGGCACCTCTTCATTGGCGCCTTGGTGCGGGGCACGCTTAAGTAGCGCAGGCGGAAGAGGGGCCCCGGCGCGTCCGGTCAGGCCCCTCCGTTCTCGCCGAGCACTGCTGGCGGCTGGGGGCTCAGCCCTCGATTCGGTTGGCCGGCCGACGCCCCTTGTTCCAAGCGTCCAGGACAAGGCGGTAGCACACGCTGATCCTTGACCCGGTACCGCTGTTGTTGAAGCCCCCATTGGACGAGGCGCTCAACACCTGAGAACGCCACTTCGCCGCCGTGGCCGTGCGCTCAAGCCTCTTCGCAAGCTCGGGGTCATTGACAAGGTCGCCGTGGCGACCGAGGAACATCCCGATACCGCCCAGAAGCATGCCGTCCCACGATTCGGCGCTGCGCCCCCATGCCTCTTCCGCGATCGTGAGCGTGCGATCGAGCACCTCAGCCCCGTAACGATCCGTGATCTGCAGGACACCCGACACAGCTCCGACACTGTTGGTCGAGGAAGAACCAAGGCTGAGCCTGTGGGCTTTCAGAACGCGGTCAGTGTCGACAAACAGCGGCACACCACCGGTGAGGCCGACATGGTACTCGTCGATCGGACGCGGCTTGTGAGACTCACGGTTCTTGATCAGGAAGAGTATGGCTTCCTGCTCCTGAGTGAGTCCGTAGTGGATATCGGCTCTGATGGTCTCCAACCCGGCCAGCTCAGAGGCACGCTTGCGGTGCTGACCATCAACGATGTACCTCGCCCCGTCCTCGCGCTCCGACACGATGATGGTTCCGATCGCCTCGCGGACGAGATTGTTCGCGATCGACTGAGCGCGACGCTCATTCAGGGTGCGCTGAGCCTGCGGATCGATGAGGAGCTCGGCGATCTTGACCTCTACACCGTGATCAACGGCGTGCTTGGGCAGGTCGTAGCTGTACTTGGGCATGGAGGTCTCCTGACGCCGCGTCAAGGGATGTAGGCTGATGCCGGATTGGGGGATGGGCGTCGAAAGGCAATTCAATCATCTGATCGCATGGCCTGCCAGCGAGTTGCACTGTCTTTGGATCCATGCAGGAACGACCTGCTTCACGCGGTTGATAGCTAGGTCAACTGTTCCACCCCGCAGAGTGGTCACTACCTCTGCCCTCGGCCCCGACTCCGCTACTTTGCACTGATCAGGCATCGTGCCGGATAGTGCCGAGCCGCACCATCTCAGCGCGCCAACGGGATGGGGGACGTCCTAGGCAAGGTGCCGTGGGGCAGCCCAAGGAAAGTGGCCGGCTCAGGCCCGTTGAGCGCTGGCGTCGGCTGCGTTCGTATCGTCGGAGAGGGTGTGGCCGGGCGCCGCAGCAGGGTGTGCGGCGCCCATCACCTACTAGGCCGTCGGGGCCAGTTCCGCCCGGCCGAACAGCAGCGCGTAGCCCGGGGGGAGTTGGGTGAGGACTCGGGTGGTCAGGGGTTCGCCGATGTGGGCGGACAGGGTGCTCAGGACCGAGCTGACGTCCCAGCGGGCCGTCGCGGGGGTGGAGCCCTCTATGCGGGTGGCCACCGACTCGACGAACTCGCGGGCCGTCAGGGGCTGGGTGGCGGGAATCTGGGAGGCGATGACGCGGCCCGCCTCCCGGGGGAGGGCCTGGGCCAGGGACACGCGTTCGTCGCCGGTGACGTGTCCGCCCAGGGCCGAGAGGACGATTCGGGTGACGCGCTCCGCCTCCGCTCTCGTCGGGTACTGGCCCGCCTCGCGTACCGCCTCGGTCAGCTCCAGCCAGTCGGCGTTGTCCGCCGTGCCCTTGGCACGCGGGCGGGACGCGGTCGGGGCCGGGGCAGGGATGGCGATTCTCGGCTGCGGGGTGGTCACGGTCATCGTGGTGGCTCCTCCTCCGGGACACTTCGGGGCACCGCAAGCCCGGTACCCCGTAATGCAGCGGGCATGGGCGGCAGTTCAGCCAACATGTGGCTGGTGGGGGTCGTGCGGCGTGTGGGCGTTCCGCCGCCTTTCGCGAGTGTTTGGGGGACGTGTGGGTCGCGCGGCACCTGTGACGGGGCCGCCGCCTGTCGGGCCCCGCTCGGGCCGCGGGACGCGTGCGTGGGCCGCGCCGGTCGGACCAGGAATGGCCGGCGCGGCCCGTCGTTGGGTGGTCAGCCGCTGATCTGCTTGCGGCCCGTGTCGCCACCCGTGATCTGGATGCGGCGGGGCTTGGCCTGTTCGGCCACCGGGATGCGCAGCGTCAGGACGCCGGCGTCGTACGAGGCGTCGATCCGTTCGGTGTCGAGGGTCTCGCCCAGGAACAGCTGGCGGGTGAAGGTGCCCGTGGGCCGTTCGGCGACCAGCATCTCCGCGTCCTGGGGTGCGGGGGTGCGGCGTTCGACGCGGACGTTGAGGACGTTGCGCTCGACGTCGAGTTCGATCGTCTCGGGGTCGATGCCGGGCAGATCGAAGTGGACGAGGAACTCGTCACCGGACCGGTAGGCGTCCATCGGCATCGCGGACGGGCGGGCGTTCGCGCCCAGCACCTGCTGCGCGAGTCGGTCGAATTCGCGGAAGGGGTCGGTACGCATGAGCATCACGGGTCACTCCTCTCTTCAGGGACTGTGTGCGATGCCCTACGACTTCTTATATAACTCTCCGCTGGAAACTTGACAAGCTTCGACTCAGGTTCGGGGGTACGGTCCGGCCGCGCGTTAGCCTCGGGACAGACATTCGGGATATGAGGAGGCACTCATGGCCAGGGTTCCCAGCGCGGTCGTAGCCGCCACCGGGCTCGTCGGCGGCTACGGCGTCGCCCGCTGGACCAAGAAGCGGCAGCTCGGCGGGGCCGTCCTCGCCGTCGCCGGTGCCGCGGCGGCCCAGCAGTGGCGCGCCCGAGCCGGCGGCAAGGCGGCCGGCGCACTGACCGCCGCCTATGTCGCCGCGTTCGCCGGGTCCCACCCGCTCGCCAAGAAGGTCGGCGCCTGGCCGTCCGTCCTCGGTGTCGCCGGTGCCGTCGCCGTCGCCTCCTGGGCCGTCGCCGACCGCAAGGCCGCCTGAGCCCCGGTCCTGCTCACGACACCGGCGCCCTGAGCCTGCGTCCTCACCACGCACCGGCGTCTGAGCCTCCCCGCCTCACGCCGCCCCCGCCCGGAACGCCCTCCGGTACGCCTGCGGGCTCGTCCCCACCACCTTCCGGAAGCGCTCCCGGAAGGCCGTCGGGGAGCCGAAGCCCGTCTGTACGGCGATGCGTTCGACCGGGTGCGCCGTGGTCTCCAGCAGATGCTGGGCCCGCCGTACCCGCGCCCGGTGCAGCCACTGCAGCGGGGTCGTACCGGTCTGCTCCCGGAAGCGGCGGTTGAGGGTACGGGTGCTCATGCCGGCCTGCGCCGCGATCTCCGCCAGCGTCAGGTCCCGGCCGCAGTGGTCCTCCAGCCAGGCCAGCAGGGGCTCCAGGGTGGTGCCGGCCGGGGCCGGAGGCAGGTCGTGGACGATGAACTGGGCCTGCCCGCCCTCCCGTTCCAGCGGCATCACGGACATCCGGGCCGCGTGCGCGGCGACCGCGGAGCCGAAGTCCTTGCGGATCATGTGCAGGCACATGTCCAGGGCGGCCGCGGCGCCCGCCGACGTCAGGAACCGGCCGTTGTCGACGTACAGCACGTTCGGGTCGACCGTCACCTCCGGGTGCCGCCGGGCCAGGTCGGGGGCCGCGATCCAGTGGGTCGTCGCGCGCAGCCCGTCCAGCAGGCCCGTGGCCGCGAACAGGAACGCGCCCACGCAGATCGACGCGATCCGGGTGCCGTTCGCCGCCGCCGCGCGCAGCGCCTCGGCGACCCCGGGGGGCAGCGTCTCGGGTGGTTCCGCGACCCCGGGCAGGATGATCGTGTCGGCCTCCGCGAGCGCCTCCAGGCCGTACGGTGCCCGGACCGTGAAGGCGCCCGCGCTCACCTCCTCCCGCACCGAGCACACCCGCACCCGGTACGGCTGCCGGCCGTCGGGCAGCCGGGCCCAGCCGAAGGTGTCGACGGGGGCGGAGAGGTCGAACGGGATGACGCCGTCCAGCGCCAGTACGGCCACGGTGTGCATGGCGAGAGAGTAGGGGTGCGAGGAGTTCTCGCCAACAGGGGGGTGGGAGCGGGAACGCCGTCGTCAGCAGCGTACGGGCGCCTGGCGAGAATCCGTCGGAGCCTGGCAGTCCTGCCACTCCTCCGGGACCCCCGCCGCCCCTAGCGTCCCTCTGTGACCAAGTTCCTCCTCGCCGTCCACGTCATCGCCGCGATCCTCGCCGTCGGGCCCGTGGCCGTCGCCGCCAGCATGTTCCCGCCCGCCGCACGCCGGGCCCTGGCCGACGGGGCCGACGGTATCGGTGCTGATGCCGGTGCCGGCACCGGTGCCGACGGGACACTCCGCCTGCTGCACCGGATCTGCCGCGTCTACGCCGTCGTAGGCGTCGTCGTCCCCGTGTTCGGGTTCGCCACCGCGAGCGAGATGGGCGTGCTCGGCAGTGCCTGGCTGATCGTGTCGATCGCCCTGACCGCACTCGCCGCGCTCGTCCTCGTCGCCCTCGTGC
This sequence comes from Streptomyces sp. NRRL S-1022, assembly GCF_000720135.1. Classification (GTDB taxonomy): domain Bacteria; phylum Actinomycetota; class Actinomycetes; order Streptomycetales; family Streptomycetaceae; genus Streptomyces. The sequence goes on from NZ_JOIU01000027.1 coordinate 134,804, forward strand.
TGCCGGGCCAGACCGCCCTCCTCGAACGCCCCGAACGCCCCGAACGTTTCGAACGCGGAGGGGGGTCCGCGCAGACGGCGCGGCTCGCCATGGCCACCGGACTGTTCAACCTGCTGTGGGCCACCGTGACGGTCCTGATGATCGTCCGGCCGGGCTCCACCACCGGCGCCTGACGGCGGACCCCGGCCGGCACCACCGGCACCGCCCCCGTCACGGCCCGGCTCGCCCCCGTCACGGCCGGCTCGCCGCCATCACGACCCCCTCGCCGCCACCAGGGCCCGCTCACCGCCACACGGCCTGCCCCCATCAGGGCCTGCCCCCGTCACGGCGTGCTCGCCGCCGGCGGTGCCGCGGAGCCACCGCCCCGGGGGCCGGGGCGGCCGTTCCGCGCCGCCGCCTTCGCCCGGCCCGCCACCGCCGTCAGCGGACGGGCGATGTCCTCCAGGGAGCGGCGTTCGGCCCGTACCGCCAGGAACGCGGCGACCAGACCGGCCGCGCACATCAGCGCCGCGCCGATGGAGAAGGCCAGCACCGTGTCGCCGACCCGGCCGGTACCGGTGAGGTCCGCGAAGAGCAGGGGGCCGCTGATACCGCCGGCCGCGGTGCCCAGGGCGTAGAAGAAGGCGATCGACATCGCCCGCGTCTCCATCGGGAAGATCTCCGACACCGTCAGATAGGCGCTGGAGGCGCCCGCCGAGGCGAAGAACAGCACCGCGCACCAGCAGGCCGTCAGCGTGCCCGCGCTCAGCGAACCCCGGTCGAACAGCCACGCCGTGCCGAACAGCAGCAGGCCGGAGAGCAGGTACGTCGAGGAGATCATCACGCGGCGGCCGACCGTGTCGAACAGCTTGCCCAGCAGCAGCGGACCGCAGAAGTTGCCGACCGCGATCACCGCGAAGTAGTAGCCGGTGTGGTCGGCGGGCACGTCGAAGAACTTGGTCAGGATGGCGCCGAAACCGAACGTGATCGCGTTGTACAGGAACGCCTGGCCGATGAAGAGGGAGAAGCCGAGCACCGCCCGCTTGCGGTACTGGCCGAAGACCGTGCGCGCGATCTCCAGGAAGGTGACGTTCTTGCGCTGGCGGATCTCCAGCTCGCCCTCGGGCTCCGGGAGCCGCTCGCCCCGCTCCTCCTCGATCCGGCGCTCGATACCGGTGACGATCTCCTCCGCCTCCCGGTCCCTGCCGTGGATCAGCAGCCACCGCGGACTCTCCGGGACGTGCCGGCGTACCAGCAGGATGACCAGGGCGAGGACGGTGCCGAGCGCGAAGGTCAGGCGCCAGCCGACGTTCGCGGCCAGCAGGTCGGTGTCGAGCGCGACGATCGACAGCAGCGATCCGCCGACCGCGCCCAGCCAGAAACTGCCGTTGATGATCAGGTCGACCCGGCCCCGGTAGTCCGCCGGGATCAGCTCGTCGATCGCGGAGTTGATCGCCGCGTACTCACCGCCGATACCGAAACCCGTCAGGAAGCGGAACAGGAAGAACCACCAGGCCTCCCAGGACACCGCCGTCAGCGCCGTCGCCGCGAGATACACCGCCAGGGTGATCATGAAGAGGTTCTTCCGGCCGAAACGGTCGGTCAGCCGCCCCCAGAACAGGGCACCCAGGCAGGCACCCGCCACGTACAGGGCCGCGGCGACGCCGGTGACCTGCCCGGAAGAGATGGACAGACCGCTGCCGGGCTCCGACAGCCGGCTGGCGATGTTGCCGACGACCGTGACCTCCAGGCCGTCGAGGATCCACACGGTGCCCAGACCGATCACGATCGTCCAGTGCCAGCGGGACCACGGCAGACGGTCGAGTCGGGCGGGGATGTTCGTGGTGATGGTCCGGCCGGTCTCCGGCGACGGCGCTTCGGCTGCTGCGCTCATGGGGCTCCCTCCACGTCGAGGCGGGATACCGGGTGCCCGCAGCGCACCGGAACACTCCGGTCAGGCCCCCAGCCCCCGCGACACCGCGTAGATCACCAGCCCCGCCAGGGAACCCACCACCGTGCCGTTGATCCGGATGAACTGCAGGTCACGGCCGATGTGCGCCTCGATCTTCCGGGTGGTGTGCTCGGCGTCCCAGCCGGCCACCGTGTCCGTGATCAACGAGGTGATCTCCGCGCGGTACGTCGTCACGACGTGCACCGCCGCGCCCTCCACCCACGAGTCGACCTTGTTCTGCACCTTCGGCTCCGTCGCCATCCGCGAGCCCAGGGACAGCAGCGCGGCCCGCACCCGCGTCCGCAGCTCGCTGCGCTCGTCCTCCGCCGCCGCCACGATCATCGACCGTACGGCCGTCCACACGGACGCGATCAGGTCCTGCACCTCGCCACGGCCCAGCACCTCACCCTTGAGCCGCTCCACCCGCGCCCGGGTGTCCGTGTCGGACTGCAGATCGGAGGCGAAGTCGGTGAGGAAACGGTCCAGCGCACCACGCGCCGGGTGTGAGGGCATGTCCCGCATCTCCGTGACGAACCGCAGCAGCTCCTTGTAGACCCGCTCACCGACCTTCCGGTCCACGAACCGCGGCGTCCAGCCGGGCGCGCCGCCCTCCACCGCCACCATCACGTCGTCCCGGTGCAGCACCAGCCAGTCGTGCGCCCGCGCCACCACCAGGTCCACCACCCGCCGGTGCCCGCCGTCGGCGACGATCCTCTCCAGCGTCTTGCCGATCCCCGGCGCGATCTCCTGCGCGTCGGCCCGCCGGGTGATCGCCTCGCCCACGACCGCCTGCACGTCCGAGTCGCGCAGCACGGTCAACGCGCCGCGCAGGGCGGTGGCCAGTTCCGCCGTCACCCGGTCCGCGTGCTCCGGCTCCGCCAGCCAGGCCCCGAGCCGGCTGCCGATGCCGACCGCGCGCAGCCGCTGCCGTACGACGTCCTCGGACAGGAAGTTCTCCCCGACGAACTCACCGAGCGAGACGCCCAGCTGGTCCTTCTTCGTGGGGATGATCGCGGTGTGCGGGATGGGCAGCCCCAGCGGATGCCGGAAGAGCGCCGTGACCGCGAACCAGTCGGCGAGCCCGCCCACCATGCCGGCCTCGGCCGCCGCCGCCACGTAGTCCGTCCACCTCCCCGCGCCCGCGCTCCCGGCGGTCTTCGCCAGGACGTAGACCACCGCGACGAACAGCAGCATGCCCGTCGCCGTCAGCTTCATCCGGCGCACCCCGCGCCGGCGCTCCTCGTCGGCCGGGGTGAACGCCGTCATCGTCTTGTACGACGCGACCCGCCCCGGTGTTCCCGTCTCGGTAGGTTCCATCAGCTCCACCCGTTCGGTGATCCCGCACACAATTGTCCCTTCCTGACCGACTCCCGGAACGAAACAGGAGTTCCCGGCGTCTGTCCGGAGGGGAGCAATGGCAGGGGCCTGTCAGACCTCTCCGGCCCATGACGCATCATGGGCGAGCAGGACCGGAGCCTCGGGCTCCCCTCTGTCGAGGAGAACAACACAAGAGTGGCCAAGCGTCATGGTTATGCGGTGCTCGGTGCGCTGGTCGCCCTGGTGATCGCACTGTCCGCCGGCATCTACGTCACCGTCGCGGCCGATGACGGCACCCCCCGCAGCACCTTCGCCGACAACCGCCCGCACCGCGACTCCCACGCCGCCCCCGCCTCCACCGGCACCTGGGTCGGCGCCTGGGCCACCGCCCCCGTCGGCGGCGAACCCGGCACCGAGACCACCGGCCTGGCGGGCCGCTCGGTCCGCAACGTGGTGCACACCAGCACCGGCGGTACGAGTGCCCGGGTCACACTGTCCAATCTCTACGGCCAGTCCCCCCTCACCATCAGCCACGCCTCCCTCGCCCTCTCCAGCGGCGACGGCACCGCCGCCGCCGACGCGGAAAGCATGCGGCGCCTCACCTTCGGCGGCAGCACCGGCACCGTCATACCCGCCGGCGGACAGGCCGTCAGCGACGCCGTCCACCTCACCGTCCCGCACGGCGCCGACGTCCTGATCACCACCTACTCCCCCACCCCCTCCGGGCCGGTCACCTACCACCCGCACGCCCGCCAGCTGTCCTACCTCGCCACCGGCGACCGCACCGAGGACGCCACCGGCACCCCGTACACCGGACAGACCCCCTACTGGCGCTACGTGACGGCCCTCGACCTGCTCAGCAACGAGGCCACCGGCACCGTCGTCGTCCTCGGCGACTCCATAACCGACGGCATCACCTCCACCACCGGCACCAACCGCCGCTGGCCCGACATCCTCTCCGGCCGGCTGCGCAGCGCCCTGGAGAACGGCGGCCGACTGCCGCGCTACAGCGTCGTCAACGAAGGAATCAGCGGCAACCAGGTCCTCGCCGACGGCCTCGGCCGGCCCGCCGAGAACCAGAGCGGCCTCGGCCGCTTCGGCCGCGACGCGCTCTCCCGCACCAACGTCAAGGTCGTCGTCATCGACCTCGGCGTCAACGACATCCTGCGCAACCCCCGCCTCGCCGACCCCGACCGCATCCTCACCGGCCTGCGCACCCTCGTCCGCCAGGCCCACGCCCGCGGCCTGAAGGTCATCGGCGCCACCCTCATGCCCTTCCAGGGCCACCGCGGCTACACCCCGGCCCGGGAGGCGATACGGCAGCAGGTCAACGCCGGGATCCGGGCCGGCGGCGTGTACGACGCGGTCGTCGACTTCGACAAGGCCCTCCGGGACCCCTACGACCCGCGCCGGCTGCGCCCCGAGTACGACTCCGGCGACCATCTGCACCCCAGCGACCTGGGCTACCGCACCATGGGCGACGTGTTCGACCTGGGCACCCTGCGGGGCGCGGGCCAGGCGGAGCTCTGACCGGGAGGCGAGGAATACTGGCGGCATGACCCGCTTGATCCTCGCCACCCGCAACGCCGGAAAGATCACCGAGCTGAGGGCCATCCTGGCCGACGCCGGGCTCCCCCACGAGCTCGTCGGCGCGGACGCCTACCCCGACGTCCCCGACGTCAAGGAAACCGGCGTCACCTTCGCCGAGAACGCCCTGCTCAAGGCCCACGCACTCGCCCAGGCCACCGGGCTGCCCGCCGTCGCCGACGACTCCGGCCTGTGCGTCGACGTCCTGAACGGCGCGCCCGGCATCTTCTCCGCCCGCTGGTCCGGCCGCCACGGCGACGACCAGGCCAACCTGGAGCTGCTCCTGGCCCAGCTCTCCGACATCGCCGACGAACACCGCGCCGCCCACTTCGCCTGCGCGGCGGCGCTCGCCCTCCCGGACGGCACGGAACGGGTGGTGGAGGGCCGGCTGCCCGGCACCCTGCGGCACGCACCCGCCGGCACGAACGGCTTCGGCTACGACCCGATCCTCCAGCCGGACGGCGACACGCGCACCTGCGCCGAACTGACCCCCGAGGAGAAGAACGCGATCAGCCACCGGGGGAAGGCGTTCCGCGCGCTGGTGCCGGTGGTACGGGAGCTGCTGGGCTGAGGGCATGAAACGACCTGCGAGTCACCCTTCGATTCGCAGGTCGTCTTTGTGCGGCGGAAGGGATTCGAACCCTCAAGCCCGATCAAGGGCCACAGATCCTAAGTCTGCTGCGTCGCCATTGCGCCACCGCCGCTAGCCGCCTGCCATCGTACCGGGAGTTGCTCGCCGCCTTCGGCCGCCCCTGCACCAGGTACTCGTGATCGCATGGCAGTTGGGGCACAGCAGCCGCAGGTTCTCCCGCCTGTTGTCGCGCCAGTCGCCGTTGATGTGGTCGATCTCCAGGGTCATCGGCTTGCCGCGCCACTCAGGGCCGACCCCGCACCTGGCGCACTGCTCGGGTGCGCCCACCTCGCGGAGTGCACGCCGGAGGCGTTCTGTCGCGATCCGGTGCCCGCGCTCGTGCCGCACCAGGACGGCTTCCGGCCGCTTGGCATGCCTGCCCGGCTTCCCCCGCTGGTGTGCCTGGCCGAGAAAGTGGGAGGTGCCGAGGCCGTCTTCGGCGATCCACTTGCCGAGCATCGCGCGCTGACCGCCGTTGTTCGGACGACCGATGCGGCGGAGCACCTCGGCGATGGACACCGCCTCTTCGACCACCGCCCGCAGCTCCTCCGGCGCGGGGCGCGCCTGCCTGCCGGTGGGTGAGAAGTGCGAGATGTCGATGCCGAAGTGGGCGAATCGCTTCACGAGGTATCTCCGCAGGTGGCCGTATGGCCGGGTGCCGAAGAAAGCGATGACCTCGTCGAGGTCCGAGCACTGCGCGGCTGCCTGGGCCAACCGCTCGCGCGTGTACTGCGTTCCGCCGCTCATACGGCAGCCGCCCGGGCCCGGCTCTTGCCACGCCCTCGGTAAGTGTCGGTGGTCGAGTGACAATTGGGGCACAGGAGCCGCAGGTTGTCGACGCGGTTGTTCCGCCAGTTGCCGTCCACGTGGTCGACCTCAAGTGCGAGTCGCTCGCCGAGCCAGACCGGCTCGGTACCGCACAGGGCGCAGCGCTCCTCCACGCCCAGCTCGTTCATGGCCCTCTTGAGTCGCTGACTCGGGATGCGCGGAGCATGCACCGACGTGCTCTCGACAAGGATCTCTTCGGGCGTTCGCCGGCGCCGGTTGTGCCGCATCCGTTCGGTTCGAACCACCGGCGTGAAGTGCGAGGTGTCGATGCCGTACGCCTTGATCCGCCGGGCGATGTTGGCCTGGTGACCGCCCACGGAGTCGAGCCCGAGGCGACGCACGACCTCGTTGATGCTGACGGATACCGCGACGACCGGCTCAAGAACGTCGCGCGTCCACTTCACTCCCTCCCGCTCGAAGTGCGACGTATCGACCCCGAGCTTCTTCATCCGCCGCCTGATGTAGTCGCGCCTCGGACTCCGCGGCTCCACCCCCAGCCTCTCCATCGCCTCCGACAACGTTCGCGCTCCCCGGGCCGCCTCTTCCAGCCGCTCCCTGGTGTATGCGCCGGCCTTCCCCATCGGTCCTTCTCCGTTCCGGGCACGAGTTCGCAGCCCGCATGGAGCAACGAACCGACTATCGGACAGTCACGCCCGGAATCGTGGAGAACGGCCCGTGCCGGGGGGATTCCGGTGCGGGCCGTCGTGGTGGGTGGGGGTGGGTCAGATGCCCAGGTCCTTGATGATCTTGGCTACGTGGCCGGTGGCGCGGACGTTGTAGAGGGCGCGTTCCACCTTGCCCTCCTCGTCCACGACGATCGTGGAGCGGATGACGCCCAGGTAGGTCTTGCCGTAGTTCTTCTTCTCGCCGTACGCGCCGTAGGCTTCGGTGACCTTCTTGTCCGGGTCGGCGAGGAGGGTGATCTTCAGGGACTCCTTCTCGCGGAACTTCGCCAGCTTCTCCGGGGCGTCGGGGGAGATGCCGATGACGTCGTAGCCGGCGCCGGCCAGGAGTTCCAGGTTGTCCGTGAAGTCGCAGGCCTGCTTGGTGCAGCCGGGGGTAAGGGCGGCTGGATAGAAGTAGACGATGACCTTGCGGCCCTTGCGGTCCGACAGGGACACCTCGGTGCCGTCGGCGTCGGGGAGGGTGAAGGCGGGGGCCACGTCCCCCGGCTGGAGTCGCTCGCTCATCGGGCCAGCGTAACCGGGGGGCCTTGCGGTGCGGCGCGGCCCGGAGCTGACAAACTGTTCGGAACAGCATCAGAGACTTCGGAGGCCGTACGGTGGCGGACACGTCGGACACCAGAACCCCGGCGCAGATCGAGGCGGACATCAGGCGCCGCCGTGAAGTGCTGGCCGAGACGCTCGACGAGATCGGGGTGCGGGTGCATCCGAAGACCATCGTCGGGGATGCCAAGGCCAAGGTGATCGCCCATGCCGATCACACGGTCGGGCGGGCGTATGTGCAGGTCAACCGAGCCGTCACCGAGGTGCGGGCCCGGTTCGTGGATGAAGAGGGGGCGCCCCGTCTGGAACGGGTCGTGCCCGTCGCGCTCGTCGTCGTGGGGGTCGTGGGGCTGCTCGCCCTCGGGGCCCGGCGGCGCAGGGACTGACCGGGGCAGGTAGGTTCGAGCCGTGAGCGCCAACAGAAACGAGCACAGCACTCCCCACCACGACAAGCTTCCCATCCGGATGCTGCACGACCGGGTTCTCGTGCGGCAGGAGACCGGTGAGGGCGAGCGGCGGTCGGGGGGCGGCATTCTGATTCCCGCCACCGCGGCGGTGGGGCGGCGGCTGGCCTGGGCCGAGGTCGTCGCCGTCGGCCAGAACGTACGGACGGTGGAGCCCGGCGACCGTGTCCTGTTCGACCCGGAGGACCGGGCGGAGGTCGAGGTACGGGGCGTGGCGTACGTGCTGATGCGCGAGCGCGATCTGCACGCCGTGGCCGCCGACCGGTTCGAGGGGTCGGAGGACTCCACGGGCCTGTACCTGTAGGGACGCGCGATGGAGAGGGCCGGTGACGATGGTCACCGGCCCTCTCCGTCGTGTTCTTGCTAGGTTCGGAAGGAACCCGACGAGACGCGCCGTACCGGGTCGAAGGCAAAGACGACGCACCGGAGAAGAGCCGTCACGTCTCGGAAGGTGCCTGTCATGGCCTGGGTTCTGCTCGTCGTCGCCGGTCTGCTGGAGGTCGGCTGGTCGGTGGGGATGAAGTACAGCGAGGGTTTCACCCGGCTGGTCCCGAGTGTGTTCACCGGCGCCGGCATCGTCGCGAGCATGGTGCTGCTGTCGTACGCCGCGAAGTCCCTGCCCATCGGTACGGCGTACGGCGTGTGGGTGGGGATCGGCGCGGCCGGGGCGGCGGTGCTCGGCATGGTGGTGCTGGGTGAGCCGGTCACCGCCGCCCGGATCTTCTTCGTGTGTCTGCTGCTGGTCGCCGTGGTGGGGCTGAAGGCGACCAGCGGCCACTGACTGCCGGCTGCCGGCTAGGTGCCGGGGAAGCCTCCGGTGCCGGTGTCGGCACCGGAGGTGTCGCCACCCGTCGTGTCGCCGCCCGGTGTTCCGCCCCCGGTGGCCGTGCCGCCGCCGGGTGTCCCGCCGCCCGTGGTGCCGCCGCCGGTGGTCGGGCCTCCGCCGGTCGTGTCACCGCCGTTGGCCGCGCCGCCGTCCGTGGTCGGACCTCCGTCGGTGGTGGCGCCTCCGCCGGTGGTCGCGCCGCCGGTGGTCGGGGTGCCGGTGGTGCCGCCGGTGGTGGGGGTGGCCGTGACGCCGTCGGTCGGGGTCGCGGTCGCGCCGCCGTCGTTCCCGCCGCCGTCGGTGCCGGGCGTGGCGGTGCTGCTGGCGGGCGGTTCCTGGATCTGGTCGGCGCCCTGTTCGAGCTGGAGGTCGAAGTCGGCGGCCGGCTTGCCCTTCAGCGCGTCGCGCGTGTACTGCGCCCAGATCTGGGTGGGCGGACCGCCACCGTTCATCCGGGCCTGGCCGAGGGCCCCGTACAGCGGCTGCTGCTTGGCTGTGACCGGGTCCTGGCCCATGACGGAGACCACCGTGGCCAGGTCGGGGGTGTAGCCGGCGAACCAGGCGGCCTTGTCGCTCTCGGCGGTACCGGTCTTGCCGGCCGCGGGCCGGCCCGCGGCCTGCGCGGCGGTGGCGGTACCGCTCTGCACCACGCTCTGCAGGACGGAGGTGGTGGTGTCGGCGGCTTCCCGGTCGACGGCCTGCTTGGCCGGCTCGTCGGGCAGCCTGACCTGCTCGGTGCCCTCCTTGGTGATCTTCTCGACGAGCGTGTACGTGCCGTGCTTGCCGTGGTTGGCGAGCGTGGCGTAGGCCTCGGCCATGTCGAGGACGCTGGCGGTGGCGGTGCCGAGGGCGATGGACGGGTACGGCTGGAGGTCCGGGGTGTCGGAGGGGATGCCGAGGTCGATCGCGGTCTGCCTGACCTTGGCGGGGCCGACGTCGACGGCCATCTGCGCGTACACGGAGTTCACCGACAGGTCGGTGGCCTTGCGGACGGTGATCTGGCCGTACGAGCGCTGGTCCTCGTTCTCGGGGGCGTAGGCGCCGCCGCTCCAGCCCTGGACGGGGCGCTGGTTGGTGCCGTCGTACACCGTGTTCGGGGTGACGGTGCGGCCGTCCTGGGTGGTGGACCCGTTCTGCACGGCGGAGGTGAACACGAACGGCTTGAAGGTGGAGCCGACCTGGAAGTCACCGCGGGTGGCGCCGTTGGTGTACTGCTTCACGTAGTCAACGCCGCCGTACATGGCGACGACCTTGCCCGTCTTGGGGTCGACGGAGGCGCCGCCGGCCCGGACGAAGGTGTCGGCCTTGCGGTTCTTCTTGTCCAGCTTGGACATCAGCTGGTCGTCGACCGCCTTGACGAAGGCGTCCTGCCGCTTCTTCTGGATGGTGGTGGTGATGCGGTAGCCGCCGGCCGCGAGGTGGTCGGCGTCGATGATGTTGTTGGTGGTCAGGTAGTGCTTGACCGCTTCGACGAGGTAGCCGCGCTGGCCGGACATGCCGGTGGAGATCGTCTGCTCCTTGGGCATGGGGAACTTCATGCCGGTGCGCTTGGACTCGCTCAGCCAGCCCTTGGTGACCATGCCGTCGAGGACGTAGTTCCAGCGGGCGACGGCGGCCCTCTTGTTCTCGGGGTGGGCCACGACGTCGTACTCGCTCGGCGCGTTGACGAGCGCGGCGAGGTAGGCGGCGCGGGCCGGGTCGAGGTCGGCGGCGTCCCGGCCGTAGTAGGCCTGGGCGGCGGCCTGGATGCCGTAGGCGTTGCGGCCGAAGTAGCTGGTGTTGAGGTAGCCCTCCAGGATCTGGTCCTTGGACTTGTTCTGGTCGAGCTTGATGGAGATGAAGAACTCCTTGGCCTTGCGGGTGACCGTCTGTTCCTGGGCCAGGTAGTAGTTCTTCACGTACTGCTGGGTGATGGTCGAGCCGGACTGCTTGCCCTTGCCGGTCGCGGTGTTCCACCCGGCGCGGAGCATGGCCTTCGGGTCGATGGCCGACTCGGTGTAGAAGTCGCGGTCCTCGGCGGCCAGTACGGCGTGCTGGGCGTCCTTGGAGACCTGGGCGAGGCTGACGTTCTCGCGGTTGACCTCGCCGTCGCGGGCGAGCTGGGAGCCGTCGGCGTACAGGTAGACGTTGCTCTGCTTGGTCGCGAAGGCGTTGGCCGGCGGGATCTTCACCATGGAGTAGCCGAGGTAGAACAGCCCGAAGAGCAGCAGCACGCCGATGACGAAGGTGCCGAGCACCATGCGCCACGTCGGCAGTATCCGCCGCCATCCGGTCCGCTTGGGCCGCTTGCCCTTCTTGTCCTTGGCCTTGGCGTTGCCCTTGCCGTTGCCGTTGCCTCCGGCGGTGTCGCCGTCGGCTGCGGCGAGAACGGTGGTCTTGTCCTCGGCGGAGACGGATGCGGTGGCGGTGGCGCCCTTGCCGGTCCGAGCGCCGGCGCCGGCTGCGGATGCGGATGCGGTGACACCCTTGGCGGCCTGGGCGGGGACGCCGGCGGCGGGTGCAGCGGCACCCTTGGCGGCCTGGGCGGGGACGCCGGCGGCGGGTGCAGCGGCACCCTTGGCGGCCTGGGCGGTGGCGCCGGCTGCGGCAGCGGTACCGGCGGCGCGCGCGGCACGGGCGGCGCGGGCGGCGGCCGGGGAGGAGGCGGTACCGGCACCGGTCCCGGCCGTGCCGTTCGGGCCGGCGGGGCGGGGGACGGTGGGGCCGGGGGTACGAGGGTTGCGGGCGGCGGAGTCCGGCGCCGCGCCGGAGCGGGGCGCCGCGACCCGGCGCAGCACCTGCGTGGTCTCGGGCGCCTCACCGGCCTTCGGCCCCTTGGGCGGGGTGACACGCCGGAGCACCTGAGTACTCTCGGCCGGCTGCTCGGCGGGGCCACCGGAACCGGCCGGCTTCTTGCCACCGGGTCCCTTGGCGGTGCCGGGGCCCTCCCCGACGGCCGAAGCCGCACCGCCGGCCGCGGCACCGCCGGCCCCCGGACCACGGCCGGACGCCGAACCCCCGCCGGGAGCCTGAGCACGGCCGGACGCCGAGGCCGCGGAACCGGAGCCACGCCCGGACGTGGACGCGGACGCACCCCCCGAGGCCGGGCCCCGCCCAGCTCCCGGAGCATCGCCCGAAGCCGGACCACGGCCGGACGCAGGAGCACCACCGGAGCCCGCACCGCGCCCGGACGCCGAGGCGCCGCCGGAAGCCGGGCTCCGAGCCGGCGCCGGGGCGCCTGCGGCGGCCGCGTCCCCGGCGTGCCCCGCAGCGCCCGTCTGCTCCGTGCGGCCGCCGCGGGCCGCCTGGCGGGCCCGGGCCATGGAGGCGGTCCGGTCCTGCGCCCCCGCCTCCGCCTCCGCGCGGCCGGATCCCGCCGCACCGGAACGATCACGCGAGGCCGCGCCGGAACCGTCCTGGGACGCCGGGCCCGAGCCGGGCGCGCCGGTCCGGCCGTCGGTGTTGTCGGGCTGTGCCGGACGGGCGGGGTGGCGGGGGCGGCTCCCGGTGGTTTCCCGCCGTTCGTCGGCGGGGGCGGGTGTGTGCGGCTTGCGGCCCCCCGGGGTGCCGGGCCCTTCAGCCGGCAGCGGCCGTTTCGGTGCCCCGCCGTCGTTCGGCTGCTGCGGCTGCGGCTCGTCGCTCATCTCGTGCACGGACTCCTGTTTCGCGTCGTACGTTCCCGTACGCCTCGTACGCTTCTGCGCTCCCCCTGTTTGAAGACTCTCGCACCCGGCGTTCCGTTCCCGGATTCCGGCACGCTTCCGGCCGGAAAACGCGTGGCCGTCCGCCGGGCCTCCGGACTAGGCTCCTGCGCTTCGGTGTCGAGCAGTCCGAGGAGGTCGACTGGCGTGGGCGCGGGACGGTTGTACGCGGCCGTCGCGGCAGGGGGGTTCCGACGGTACGCGACCTACCGTGCCGCCACTGCGGCAGGGGTGTTCACGAACACCGTCTTCGGCCTGATCCTCGTCTACACGTATCGCGCGCTGTGGGACGAGAAGCCGCATCTCGGGGGGTACGACCAGGCGCAGGCGGTGACCTACGTCTGGCTCGGGCAGGCGTTCCTGTCGACCCTGGCGATCGGGGGTGGCGGGGTCGAGGACGAGTTGATGGAACGCATCCGTACGGGGGACGTGGCGATCGACCTGTACCGGCCGGCCGATCTCCAGCTGTGGTGGCTGGCGGCGGACCTCGGCCGGGCGTTCTTCCAGCTGCTGGGCCGGGGGCTGGTGCCGTTCGTGTTCGGGGCGCTGTGCTTCCCGGTGTCGCTGCCGTCCGACGCGAGCACCTGGGCGGCGTTCCTCGTCGCGGTGGCGCTGGCCATGCTGGTCGGGTTCGGCATCCGCTACCTGGTGGCGTTGAGCGCGTTCTGGCTGCTGGACGGCACCGGTGTGGTGCAGATGGCGTGGCTGCTGGGCTTCTTCTGCTCGGGCATGCTGCTGCCGCTGAACGTGTTCCCGGGCGCGCTCGGCGAGGTCGTACGGGCCCTGCCCTGGTCCTCGCTGCTCCAGGCCCCGGCGGACATCCTGCTGGGGCACGCGGACCCGCTGCCCACCTATCTCTTCCAGGCCGCGTGGGCGGTGGCACTGCTGGGGGCGGGCCGGCTGGTGCAGTCGGCGGCGACGCGCCGGGTGGTGGTGCAGGGTGGCTGAGCGCACCGGGCACCGGCCGGCCGAGGGCGTGCGGACGTATCTGCTGGTGGCGGGGATGTGGATGCGGTCCACGATGGCCTACCGCGCGTCCTTCGCGATGACGACGTTCGGGAACTTCGCGGCGACGTTCCTCGACTTCGTGGCGATCATGCTGATGTTCTCGCGGGTGGACGCGCTGGGCGGCTACCCGCTGCCCGAGGTGGCGTTCCTGTACGGGCTGTCGGCGGTCTCCTTCGGGCTGGCCGACCTGCTGATCGGGTCGATGGAGCGGCTGGGCCGGCGGGTGCGGGACGGCACGCTGGACACCCTGCTGGTGCGGCCGGCGCCGGTGCTGGCGCAGGTGGCGGCCGACCGGTTCGCGCTGCGCCGGCTGGGCCGGGTGACCCAGGGGGCGCTGGTGCTGGGCTGGTCGCTGAGCCGGGTGGACATCCACTGGACGGCGGAGCGGCTGCTGCTGATGCCGGTGACGGTGGTGAGCGGCTGCGGGATCTTCTGCGCGGTGTTCGTGGCCGGGGCGGCGTTCCAGTTCGTGGCGCAGGACGCCTCGGAGGTGCAGAACGCCTTCACGTACGGCGGTACGACGCTGTTGCAGTATCCGCCGACGGTGTTCGCGAAGGAGCTGGTGCGCGGGGTGACCTTCGTGCTGCCGCTGGCCTTCGTCAACTGGCTGCCCGCCACGTACGTGTTGGGGCGGCCGTACCCGCTGGAGCTGCCGCTCTGGCTGGCGTGGGCCCCGCCGCTGGTGGCGGTGGCGTGCTGTGCGCTGGCGGGGCTGGCCTGGCGGGCGGGACTTCGTTCGTACCGCAGTACAGGGAGCTGAGCGTGGGTGAGTTCACCGCAGGGGACGGCTTCATCGTCCTGGAGCAGGTCGAGAAGGTCTTCGAGGTGCGCCGCAAGACCGGGTTCCTGCGGCGGGAGCGGCGCGAGGTGCGGGCGGTGGACTCGCTGTCGTTCGGTGTGGCGCGTGGGGAGATGGTCGGGTACATCGGGCCGAACGGTGCCGGGAAGTCGACGACGATCAAGATGCTGACCGGGATCCTCACCCCGAGTGCCGGCCGGCTGCGGGTGGCGGGCATCGATCCGGCGCGGGAGCGGTCGCGGCTGGCGCACCGGATCGGGGTGGTGTTCGGGCAGCGGACCACGCTGTGGTGGGATCTGCCGCTGATCGATTCCTACCGGCTGGCGCACCGCATGTACCGGATCCCGGACGCCCGTTACCGGGAGAACCTGGACCGGCTGGTGGAACTGCTGGAGCTGGGTGCCCTGTTGGACGTGCCGGTGCGGCAGCTGTCGCTGGGGCAGCGGATGCGCGGGGACATCGCGGCGGCGCTGCTGCACGATCCGGAGGTGCTGTACCTGGACGAGCCGACGATCGGCCTGGACGTGGTGTCGAAGGCCAGGGTGCGGGAGTTCCTGCGGGAGGTGAACGCCGAGCGGGGTACGACGGTGCTGCTGACCACGCACGACCTCCAGGACATCGAGCAGTTGTGTTCCCGGGTGATGGTGATCGACCACGGGCGGCTGGTGTACGACGGTGCGCTGGCGGGGCTGCACGAGGCCGGGGAGAGCGAGCGGACGCTGGTGGTGGACCTGGAGCGGGAGCTGCCGCCGGTCGAGGTGCCGTCGGCGCGGGTGGTGCGGGTGGAGGGGCCGCGGCAGTGGCTGGCGTTCCCGGCGGGGCAGTCGGCGGCGCCGCTGGTGGCCCATCTGGCGGACCGTTACCCGCTGGTGGACCTGTCGGTGCGGGAGCCGGACATCGAGGCGGTCATCGCCAGGATGTACGCCGGGAAGGCGGTCTCGTAGGCTGCTGTCATGAGCGACGACGCAGCCCCGGATCTCCGGGCGTCCGACGCCGACCGTGAGCGGGTCGCCGAGGTCCTGCGGGACGCCCTGGCCGAAGGCCGGCTCGACATGGCGGAGTTCGACGAGCGCCTGGAGGCGGCCTACACGGCGCGCACGTACGGCGAGCTGGCGCCGCTGACCCGCGATCTGCCGGCGTCCGGTGCCGCTGCGGTGTCCTTCGTCAAGGAGCCGGTGCGGGACGGGGTTTGGGCGGGCCGGATCACCGGAGGCGAGGGGTCCTCGACGGGGGCGGTGGCGATCCTGTCGGGGTTCGAGCGCCGGGGCCGCTGGACGGTGCCGCGGCGGTTCTCCTGCTTCACCTTCATGGGCGGTGGTGAGATCGACCTGCGCGAGGCGGACTTCGCCGCCCGCGAGGTCGTGATCAACTGCGTGGCCGTCATGGGCGGGGTGCAGGTCGTCGTGCCGCCCGGGGTGGAGGTCGTCGTCCGGGGTGTCGGCGTGATGGGCGCCTTCGAGCACCCCAGGGACGATGCCCCGCCGGAGCCGGGCGCCCCCCGGGTGGTCATCGGCGGTTTCGCCTTCTGGGGCGGTGTCGGGGTGGAGCGCAAGCTCCCGCGCGCCGAACGGCGCCGGCTGAAGGAGCAGCGCCGGCTGGAGAGGCAGGAGCGCCGGCAGGAACGGCACGAGCGGGAGCGGGCGGTACGCGAGGAGTAGCGCGCGCTGCATCGCACCCACCGGGATACGCGGCACGAGTCGCACCGGGCGCACCGGGAGGAGAACCGGCGCGGCAGACGCCGGTGGCGGCCGGAGGACGAGGAGCACTGACCGCACCGCCGCCCGCGCGCCGTTCACGGCGGCCCTCGGGCCGTCCATCGCGGGCCGGGCGCCGTCCGTCTCCGTCCACGCGCCGTCCATCACGAGCCGCACGCCGATCATCGCCGTCCGTGGCGGGCCCTGGGCCATTCACGGCGGGTCGCGCGCCGATCGTGGCGGCCCCTGGGCGGGTCCGGCGGCTCCCCCGGTGCCTCGCCGGGGCGCGTGCGCCCCGGGCGGAGGTGTGTCCTACGGTGTGCACACCTTGGTGAGTTCGCCCGCCGCGTCCGTCACCGGGCTCACGTCCGGCGTGGCGTCGCCGTTCTTCACGGCGGTCCGTACGTTGCCCACGGCCTTGCGCAGGTCGTCGACGGCCTTGTTGACGTCGGTGTCGTCCGTCTTGTCGCCGATCTGGCGCAGGCTCTTGTCGATGGAGTCCAGCGAGGAGTCCACCTGAGCGGGGTCGTTCGCGGCGTTCTCCACGGCCTGCTGGAGATCGGTGACGCTGTCGGCGATGGCGTCGGCGGTCTGCACGCAGTCCAGCGCCTTGTTCATGGCGTCGCAGCCTGTGGTGAGGCCGGCGGTGAGCGCGACGGTCGCCACGGCGGCGGCGACGGTGAGCCGGCCTCGGCGTCGGCTGGCGGGCATGGCGGTGTTCCCTCCCCTGGTACGGCTGGCCGGGCGCCCGCCGGTGAGCGGTGCGCCCGTACCCAGAGGGACGACGGGGAGGCCCGGCGGGTTGCCCGGTGCCTTGAAGGTCTCTTTACGCGCGGCTCGCCGCGAGTGCCGCCTGCTGGGCCGCGGTCAGTTCGGCGCAGCCGGTGACAGCGAGGTCGAGCAGGGCGTCGAGTTCCCCGCGGGCGAACGGCGTGGCCTCGGCGGTGCCCTGGACCTCGACGAAGCGGCCGTCGCCGGTGCAGACGACGTTCATGTCGGTCTCGGCGCGCACGTCCTCCTCGTAGCGCAGGTCGAGCAGCGGGACGCCGCCGACGATGCCCACGGAGACGGCGCTGACGGTGCCGGTGAGCGGCTGCCGGCCGGCCTTGACCAGCTTCCTGCCCTGGGCCCAGGCGACGGCGTCGGCCAGGGCGACGTAGGCGCCGGTGATGGCCGCCGTGCGGGTACCGCCGTCGGCCTGGAGGACGTCGCAGTCGAGGACGATGGTGTTCTCGCCGAGTGCCTTGTAGTCGATGACGGCGCGCAGGGAGCGGCCGATGAGCCGGGAGATCTCGTGGGTGCGGCCGCCGATCTTGCCCTTGACGGACTCGCGGTCGCCGCGGGTGTTGGTGGCGCGGGGCAGCATGGCGTACTCCGCGGTGACCCAGCCCTCGCCGCTGCCCTTGCGCCAGCGCGGGACGCCTTCGGTGACGGAGGCGGTGCAGAGGACCCTGGTGTCGCCGAAGGAGACGAGGACGGAGCCCTCGGCGTGCTTGCTCCAGCCGCGTTCGATGGTGACCGGGCGGAGCTGTTCGGGAGTACGGCCGTCGATGCGAGACATGGCGATGAGCCTAGCCGTACACGGCGCAGGGGCTCCTCCCGCGTCGGGAGGAGCCCCTGCCGGTGAGCCCGTGGGCTCACATCATGTCTTCGATCTCCGCGGCGATCGGGTCGGCGTCGGTGCCGATGACGACCTGGACGGCGGTGCCCATCCGGACGACGCCGTGGGCACCGGCGGCCTTCAGGGCGGTCTCGTCGACGAGGTCGGGGTCGGACACCTCGGTGCGCAGCCGGGTGATGCAGCCCTCGATCTCCTCGATGTTGTCGATGCCGCCGAGCCCGGCGACGATCTTCTCAGCCTTGCTGGCCATGTTCCTTCTCCCTGCTCCGAACCGCTTTGTCGCAGTAACCCACAGTTGGCCCATCTTCGCGAGCGGTCTAGCCGTCCGTGCCGGATGATGGCGATCACGACAGCGGAACCGTCCGTCGACTGGTCTACACCACCGTGGGGAAGGTCGCCAAACCCATGAGTGTCCAGAGCCCGGCAAGCCCTGCCAGGACCCGCTGGAACCGCCTGTTCCAGGGCATGCAGAAGATGGGCCGCAGCCTTCAGCTGCCCATCGCCGTGCTGCCGGCGGCGGGCATCCTGAACCGGCTGGGGCAGCCGGACGTGTTCGGCGCCGACGGCCTGGGGTGGACGGGCGTCTCGAAGGTGATGAGCGGGGCGGGCGGCGCCCTGCTCGACGGGCAGTTGGGGCTGCCGCTGCTGTTCTGCGTGGGCGTGGCGATCGGCATGGCGAAGAAGTCCGACGGTTCGACGGCGCTCGCGGCGGTGGCGGGTTTCCTCGTCTACTACGGCGTGCTGCGCCAGTTCCCGCGGACCTGCCCGGCGGGCACGAGGGTCGCGGTGACGGGCTGCCGGGCGCCCGACGGCACGGTGTCGGCGTTCACCTACCAGAACCCGGGCGTCTTCGGCGGCATCGTCATGGGTCTGCTGGCGGCGTTCTTCTGGGCCCGGTACCACCGCACCCGGCTGGTGGACTGGCTGGGCTTCTTCAACGGGCGCCGGCTCGTGCCGATCATCATGGCCTTCGTCGCGATCGCGTTCGCCGTGGCGTGCCTGTTCGTCTGGCCACCGGTCGGTGCCGCACTGGAGGGTTTCAGCGGGTGGCTGCGGGACGCGGGTTCCTGGGGTGCGGGCCTCTTCGGGGTCGCCAACCGGGCGCTGCTGGTGGTGGGCCTGCACCAGTTCCTGAACGTGCCCATCTGGTTCCAGTTCGGCAGCTACACCAAGCCCGACGGCACGGTGGTGCACGGCGACATCAACATGTTCCTCCAGGGCGACCCGAACGCCGGCCAGTTCACCTCGGGCTTCTTCCCGATCATGATGTTCGCGCTGCCGGCCGCCGCCCTGGCCATCACGCACTGCGCGCGGCCGGAGCGCCGCAAGGAGGTCGGCGGCCTGATGCTGTCGGTGGCGCTGACCTCCTTCGTCACCGGCATCACCGAGCCGCTGGAGTACTCGTTCCTCTTCATCGCGCCCGGGCTGTACGCCGTGCACGCCCTGCTCACCGGTGCCTCGATGGCGGTGACCTGGGCGCTCGGGGCGCACGACGGCTTCAGCTTCTCGGCGGGGCTGATCGACTACGTGATCAACTGGCGCCTGGCGACGCGGCCGTGGGCGATGATCCCGATCGGGCTGGGCTTCGCGGCCGTCTACTACGCCGTGTTCCGCTTCGCGATCACGGCGTTCGACCTGAGGACGCCGGGGCGGGAGCCGGTGGACGAGGTCGAGGACGTCACCAAGGGCTGACCAGGGCCGGACCGGGCACGGGGGCGCACAGCGTGTAGTGCCGCGGTAGCGGATTCGCGGGTTCCTTACGCTGCCTTCATCGTGCTACAACAGGTCTACACCACAAGTGGTGTAGACCAGAGACGCTGCCGTCCCCTTCCATGGTTCCCGGGCGGCGCCTTGCCTATGGAGGAAGTTGTGACCACGGCCAGCGCCGCTCCCGCGGCCGAGAAGAAGAAGGGCGCCGGCGCGATGGCGGTGCTGCAGCGCATCGGCCGCAGCCTGATGCTGCCGGTGGCCGTCCTGCCGGCCGCCGCCCTGCTGGTGCGCCTCGGCAACACGGACATGCTGGGCCGCCCCTCCTTCCCCACGTTCCTGACGAAGATCGCCTCCTTCATGGCGGCCGGCGGCAACGCGATCCTCGACAACATGGCGCTGCTGTTCGCCGTGGGCATCGCGATCGGCTTCGCGAAGAAGTCGGACGGTTCCACGGCCCTCGCGGCGGTCGTCGGCTACCTCGTCTTCAAGAACGTGCTCGGCACCTTCACCGACAAGAACCTGCCGAAGGTCGCGACCGTCGTCGACGGCAAGGTCGTGCTGCAGAACGCCCCGGTGGACGCCAAGGTCCTCGGCGGTGTGGTGATGGGCATCGTGGTGGCCCTGCTGTACCAGCGCTTCCACCGCACCAAGCTGCCCGACTGGGCGGGCTTCTTCGGCGGCCGCCGGCTCGTCCCGATCCTGTCGGCCTTCGCCGGCCTGCTCCTCGGCATCGTCTTCGGCTACATCTGGCCGGTCCTCGGCACGGGCCTGCACAACTTCGGCGAGTGGCTGGTCGGGTCGGGCGCGGTCGGCGCCGGCATCTTCGGTGTCGCCAACCGCGCGCTGATCCCGATCGGCATGCACCACCTGCTCAACTCGTTCCCGTGGTTCCAGGCGGGCGAGTACCACGGCAAGAGCGGTGACATCGCACGCTTCCTGGCCGGCGACCCGCACGCGGGCCAGTTCATGACCGGCTTCTTCCCGATCATGATGTTCGCGCTGCCGGCCGCGTGCCTGGCCATCGTCCACTGCGCCCGGCCCGAGCGCCGCAAGGTCGTCGGCGGCATGATGTTCTCGCTCGCGCTGACGTCCTTCGTCACCGGCGTCACCGAGCCCATCGAGTTCACCTTCATGTTCATCGCGCCGGTCCTGTACGCGATCCACGCGGTCCTCACCGGTGTCTCGATGGCGCTGACCTGGGCGCTGGGCATGAAGGACGGCTTCGGCTTCTCGGCGGGCGCGGTCGACTTCGGGCTGAACCTGGGCATCGCGAGCAACCCGTGGGGCCTGGTCCTGGTCGGCCTGTGCTTCGCGGTGGTCTACTACGTGGTCTTCCGCTTCGCGATCACCCGCTTCAACCTGCCGACCCCGGGCCGCGAGTCGGACGAGGAACTGGCGGAACTGCAGAAGGCCGAGGCGAAGTAGCCCAGGCACCGAAAGGGCCCCGGAACCGATGGTTCCGGGGCCCTTTCGCGTGTCCGGCGTCAGATCTCGTACGTGATGCGCGGCGCGGCCAGTTCCACCGGCCCCGCGAACACCTCACGGGCGTGCCGCAGGTTCACCTGCGGGTCGGTCCACGGCGGGACGTGGGTGAGGACCAGGCGGCGCGCTCCCGCGCGCGCGGCCGTCTCCCCCGCCTCGCGCCCGTTGAGGTGCAGGTCGGGGATGCTCTCCTTGCCGTGCGTGAACGCGGCCTCGCACAGGAACAGGTCGGTGTCCCGGGCCAGCTCGTCCAGCACCTGGGTCACACCCGTGTCGCCGGAGTACGTCAGGGACTTCCCGCCGTGCTCGATCCGGATGGCGTAGGCCTCCACGGGGTGGCGGACCCGCTCGGTGTGCACGGTGAACGGGCCGATCTCGAAGGTGGACGGCTTGACCGTGTGGAAGTCGAAGACCTCGCTCATGGAGGAGGCGGAGGGGGTGTCCGCGTAGGCCGTGGTCAGGCGGTGCTCGGTGCCCTCGGGGCCGTAGACCGGGAGGGGGGCGCAGCGGCCGCCGTCGTGGCGGTAGTAGCGCGCCACGAAGTACGCGCACATGTCGATGCAGTGATCGGCGTGCAGGTGGCTGAGGAAGATCGCGTCGAGGTCGTAGAGACCGCAGTGGCGCTGCAGCTCGCCAAGGGCGCCGTTGCCCATGTCGAGGAGCAGCCGGAAGCCGTCGGCCTCGACGAGGTAGCTCGAACAGGCCGATTCCGCGGACGGGAACGACCCCGAGCAGCCGACGACGGTGAGCTTCATGAAGCAGAAACCTCCGCTGGCGGGAAAGCTGTGGGCGGGACGGGGGACCCCTCGGGATGAGGGCTGTCGGGGGTCGTGCGGTCCGTCGAGCGTAAGGCGCGAAAGCACGGGTCGCTCCTCCGCCAGGGGCCGTTGTGGGCGAACTCACCTGTGCTGTCACCGGTTCGGCTGGACCTGGGGCGCACGAGGATCGGCCAAGGGCGCGCGATGTGCGGCGCGCGCCGGTAACGTCATCGTATGGACACGTCCTGGTGGCTCGCGCTCGCGGCGGTGGTACTGCTCGCGCTGGTGGCCACGCTCGTCGACGGCTGGGGCCGGGGCCGCCGCCCCGGCGGCCGGCGGCTGCGGCCCCCGGGCCGGCCGGGCGCGCGAACCGCGCACGCGGTACGGCCGTCGCCCGGGGACATCTGGTGGGCGAACGTCCCCTTCGAGGACCGCGGCGGGGTGAAGGACCGGCCCTGCCTGGTCCTGGCCGTGCGCGGGGACCGGGCCACGGTCGCGAAGATCACCAGCAAGTACCACGACGAGCGTTCCGGGGTGATCCCGCTGCCGCCCGGCGCGGTCGGCGACGCCCAGGGCCGGCCCAGCTTCTTGCAGACCGACGAGCTGCGCGAGGTCCCGGTGACCGGCTTCCGCCGCCGGGTGGGCGTGGTCGACCCGGTCCTGTGGGACCAGGTACGGCACTTGGCGGGCTAGCCGACCCGGACGGTGACCGACCATTCCTCGATGCCCTTGCAGGACACCCGGCCCGGTGCGGTGGGCTCGGCGCACAGCGGGCGGGACGACCTGAGCTCCACCGTGCCGGCGGCGACCGCCCGGTACGCGGCCGTGGCGTCACCCGGCTGGAGTACGAAGCCGGCGTTGACGGCCTGCAGTGCCGTACCGCTCGCGGTGACCGGCTTCCAGGGGCGGGCCCGGGTGCCGTCCAGCGACAGCCGGACCTCGCCGCCCCTGGTCACGCAGACGGTACGGCCGTGATCGGCGGCCGTCAGCTCCGCCTGGCCGGTGCAGCCGCCGGCGGACCGGGAGGGCGACGGCGTCCCGGCGCGGGGCGGCGCCGACACCTTGTCGCTGCTCCCGGTGCCCTGCTGGGAACCGCAGCCGGCGAGGATCAGCGCGGCCGCCGCGAGGGCGAGGGGTGTCGTACGGCGCATGGGGTCCGCCTTTCTGCCGATGTCCTGGTGCAGATGTGACGTACCACCGGCGTGCCCGGATCCCCCGCCGTCACGCCCAGAGCTGGCCGTGCAGTGTCTCGATGGCGTCCTCCGTGGTGGCCGCGGTGTAGACGCCGGTGGACAGGTACTTCCAGCCGCCGTCGGCCACGATGAAGACGATGTCGGCGCTCTCGCCCGCCCTGACGGCCTTGTTGCCGACGCCGATCGCCGCGTGCAGGGCGGCGCCGGTGGAGACGCCCGCGAAGATGCCCTCCTGCTGGAGGAGTTCACGGGTGCGGGTGACCGCGTCGGCGGAGCCGACCGAGAACCGGGTGGTGAGGACGGAGGCGTCGTACAGCTCGGGGACGAAGCCCTCGTCGAGGTTGCGCAGGCCGTAGACCAGGTCGTCGTAGCGCGGTTCGGCGGCGACGATCCGCACGTCCGGCTTGTGCTCGCGCAGGTAGCGGCCGACGCCCATGAGGGTGCCGGTGGTGCCGAGACCCGCCACGAAGTGGGTGATCGAGGGCAGGTCGGCGAGGATCTCCGGGCCGGTGGTGGCGTAGTGGGCGCCCGCGTTGTCCGGATTGCCGTACTGGTAGAGCATCACCCAGTCGGGGTGCTCGGCGGACAGCTCCTTGGCCACGCGCACGGCGGTGTTGGAGCCGCCGGCGGCCGGCGAGGAGATGATCTCGGCGCCCCACATGCCGAGCAGGTCCCGGCGTTCCTGCGAGGTGTTCTCCGGCATCACGCACACCATGCGGTAGCCCTTGAGCTTGGCCGCCATGGCGAGGGAGATGCCGGTGTTGCCGGAGGTGGGCTCCAGGATGGTGCAGCCCGGGGTGAGCCGGCCGTCCTTCTCCGCCTGCTCGATCATGTGCAGGGCGGGGCGGTCCTTGACCGAGCCGGTGGGGTTGCGGTCCTCCAGCTTGGCCCAGATCCGGACCTCCGGGGACGGCGACAGCCGCGGCAGGCGCACCAGGGGGGTGTTGCCCACCGCGGCCAGCGGGGAGTCGTAGCGCATCGCTGCTCGGTGACCGATCAGCGCATGCCGCCGGCCACGGCCGGCAGGATCGTCACGCTGTCGCCGTCGGACAGCTTGGTGTTGATGCCGTCCAGGAAACGGACGTCCTCGTCGTTCAGGTACACGTTGACGAAGCGGCGCAGCTGCTCGCCGTCCACGATGCGGGCCTGGATGCCGGCGTGCCGGGATTCGAGGTCGGCGAACAGCTCGGCGAGGGTGTCGCCGTTGCCCTCCACCGCCTTCTGACCGTCGGTGTACTGGCGGAGGATGGTCGGGATGCGGACCTCGATGGCCATGGCTCAGGGCTCCTGTCGGAAGGTGTCGTCGGTTCGGTCAGGCGCGCGCGGCACCGGGCGGCGCGCCGGGGCTCACGGCCGGACGGCGGCAGCGGGGTCGGTCAACAGATGGCGCTGTTCAGCCTGCACAGGTCGACGTGCAGCCGCGCCACGAGCAGCGTGCCCGGCGCCTTGTCGCTCACGTCGAGAAGAACCATGGGCTCATCGTATCGATTCCCGGCCCGCGTCCCGGAGTGTGATTCCGCATGCCGGACGGATTTCGTCCGGTGGGCGAGATCAGTAGGTCTGCACGACCTTGACCTCCTCCTCCGTGACCGCGCCGTCCACGATCCGGTAGGAGCGGAACTGGAAGTCGCCGAGGCCGTCGGTGTCGGCGGTGGAGACGAGGACGTAATGGGCGCCGGGCTCGTTGGCGTAGGAGATGTCGGTGCGCGAGGGGTAGGCCTCGGTGGCGGTGTGGGAGTGGTAGATGACCACCGGGTCCTCGTCCCGGTCGTCCAGCTCGCGGTAGAGCTTGAGCAGATCGCCCGAGTCGAACTCGTAGAAGGTGGGCGACATCGCCGCGTTCAGCATCGGGATGAAGCGCTCGGGGCGGTCCGAGCCCGCCGGGCCCGCCACCACGCCGCACGCCTCGTCGGGGTGGTCCTTGCGCGCGTGGGCGACGATCTGGTCGTACAGGGCCTGGGTGATGGTCAGCATGGGGGTCAGGATAAGCAGAGGGGCCGTCCCGTACCGAGGAGTGGTACGGGACGGCCCACATGCCGGACGTCCTGAGCGGCGGCCGCCGGGGGCGCCACGAGTGCTCCCGGCGGCCGGACGTCCTTTCGGGGGGACGGTCAGCGCTTGCGGAAGGCCGCGGCCTCCGGGTTGCGGCGCTTGAGCACCAGGTAGGCGACGCCGAGGATCAGGGCCCACAGCGGCGCGCAGTAGAGGGAGACCCGGGCGTCCTTGTCGATGCCCATCATCACGATCACCATGCCGATGAAGGCGAGCGCGAACCAGCTGGTGAACGGGGCTCCCGGCGTGCGGAACTCCGAGCGGGGCAGTTCGCCGCGGTCGGCCTTGGCCCGGTAGCGGAGCTGGCAGAGCAGGATGACGATCCACGCCCACATGCCGGAGATGGTCGCGAAGGACACCACGTAGTCGAACGCCTTGCCCGGCCACTGGTAGTTGATCCAGACGCCGACCAGCATCAGCGCGGCGGAGAACGAGGTGCCGACGAGCGGGGTACCGCTGGGCGTCAGCTTGGTGAAGACCTTCGGGCCCTGGCTGTTGAGCGCGAGGTCGCGCAGCATGCGGCCGGTGGAGTACATGCCGGAGTTGCAGGACGACAGCGCGGCGGTGAGCACCACGAAGTTGACGATGCCCGCGCCGGCGGCGAAGCCCATCTTCTCGAAGGCGGCCACGAAGGGGCTCACCCCCGGGTGGAAGTTCGTCCACGGCACGACCGACAGGATCATGATCAGCGCGCCGACGTAGAAGACGGCGATGCGCCACGGCACGGTGTTGATCGCCTTGGGCAGCACGGTCTTGGGGTCCTTGGACTCGCCCGCGGTCACACCGACCAGCTCGACGGCGAGGAAGGCGAACATGACCATCTGCAGGGTCATCAGCGTGTTGCCGACACCGTGCGGGAAGAAGCCGCCGTCGTTCCACAGGTGGCTGACGGAGGCCGTGTCGCCGGCGTCGGAGAAGCCGACGGTGAGGATGCCGACGCAGATCAGGATCATGCCGATGATGGCGGTGACCTTGACCATGGAGAACCAGAACTCCAGCTCACCGAAGAGCTTCACGGAGATCAGGTTGGCGCCGTACAGGACGACCGTGAAGACCAGCGCCGACACCCATTGCGGGGTGTCGAACCAGTAGGTCATGTAGGAGGCCGCCGCGGTGACCTCGGTGATGCCCGTGACCACCCAGAACAGCCAGTACGTCCATCCGGTCACGAAACCGGCGAACGGGCCGATGAACTCGCGCGCGTACTCCGAGAACGAACCCGACACCGGGCGGTACATCAGCAGCTCGCCGAGTGCCCGCATGATGAAGAAGATGACCAGGCCCGCGATGGCGTACGCCAGGATCAGGCTGGGGCCGGCCTTGGAAATGCCCTTGCCCGCGCCCAGGAACAGGCCGGTGCCGATGGCACCGCCGATGGCGATCATCTGGATCTGCCGGGCACCGAGCCCGCGCTGATACCCCTCGCCCTCGCTGCCCTCCGCCCGCGCGGCCTCGTTGCCGTCGCGATGCTGGTCGACCTGCGCTGAGGTCATGTGTGGTGCGCCTTTCTCCATGCCGACCCGGGCCTTTCGTCGGCCTCGGATCGGGTCTCGATCCCCCCGGATACTGGAGCTGTCTGCCTGGCCGACGGTCGTCGGCTCGGTGGCGCACCCGGCCGGACATGGGTGGTGTCGGCCGGGCGGTCGTGAAGATTTATCACGGCCGCAATACTGATCACAGGGGGCCTATGTGGCGCATCACACAGGAAGAAGCGGACAAAGAGCGCCCAAATGCGCCAAAACCGGCCACAAAGGTGACGGGATCGTTATCCGGATTTGAGCGTCCTCTGAGCGAACACTCGATCGGGGCAAACCCGTACGGACCGGACACCCCGCTACGGCAGCAGGGTCGTCACCAGGGTCTCCTGGAGTCCGCCCAGCCAGAGATAGGCCAGCACCATCGGCTTGCGCGGGTCCTCCTCCGGGAGCCGGTAGAGCAGGTCGGTGTCGTCCTCGTCGGCGATCTCCAGCCGGGCGCCGATCGCCAGCCGCAGGTCGTTGAGGGTGCCGAGCCACTGCCGGGACTCCTCCGGGGCCAGCTTGAGCACCGCCCCGCCCTCGTCCACCGGGGCGAGGGCGTCCAGGGTGCGGATCACGCCGAGCGCGTTCTCCCGCTTGCCGGCCCGCAGGTCGTTCTCGGTGTAGCGGCGGAACTCCGCGGAGTGCGCCCGCCGCTCCTCGGCCTCGGCCGTCGAGGAGGGCACCTCCTCGGGGTCGCTGTAGGCGTCGGGGAAGAGCCTTCGGAGCACCGGGTCGGCGGGCGGCTCGCTCGGCCCCTCGGCGAACAGCTCGGCGAGCGGGTCCTCCGGGGTGTCGGCGCCGGGGCCGGGACCGATGAGTTCCAGGAGCTGGACGGCCAGCGACCGGATGATGGAGATCTCGACGTCGTCGAGGGCGACGGCCGCGCCGCCGCCGGGGAGCGGTTCGAAGTGTCCGGGCATCTGGATGCGTTTACTTCCGGTCCTGCTGGAGGGTGGCCCACAGACCGTAGCCGTGCATCGCCTGCACGTCGCGCTCCATCTCCTCGCGACTGCCGCTGGAGACGACCGCCCGGCCCTTGTGGTGGACGTCGAGCATGAGCTTGGTGGCCTTGTCCTTGGAGTAGCCGAAGTACGCCTGGAAGACGTACGTCACGTAGCTCATGAGGTTGACCGGGTCGTTGTGCACGATCGTGACCCAGGGGACGTCGGGCTCGGGTACGGCGAAGACCTCCTCCGCCGACTCGGTGCGTTCGATCTCTACGGGCGCGGGTGACGTCACACAGCCCATGCTGCCACGGCCCCCATAAATCGTCACACCGACGAAAAGGGAGTACGATCCCTCGTCATGAACACAGCGGACCTTGGGCTGCCGGTGGACGTTCCCTCGACAGCGCTCTTCACGGACCAGTACGAGCTGACGATGCTGCGCGCCGCGCTGAAAGCCGGTACGGCCGAACGGCGGAGCGTGTTCGAGGTCTTCACCCGGCGGCTGCCGGAAGGGCGCCGCTACGGCGTGGTGGCCGGCACCGGCCGCGTCCTGGACGCGGTCGAGAACTTCCGCTTCGACGCCGGCGTGCTCGGCTTCCTGCGCGAGCGGGAGATCGTCGACGAGGAGACACTGGAGTGGCTCGCCGGCTACCGCTTCAGCGGCGACATCTGGGGCTACCCCGAGGGCGAGGTGTACTTCCCGGGCTCGCCGGTCATGCGGGTCGAGGGCAGCTTCGCCGAGTGCGTCCTGCTGGAGACGGTGATCCTCTCCATCCTCAACCACGACTCCGCGATCGCCGCCGCCGCCTCCCGGATGGCCTCCGCCGCCGGCGGCCGGCCGCTGATCGAGATGGGCGCCCGGCGCACCCACGAGCTGTCGGCGGTGGCCGCCGCCCGCGCCGCCTACATCGGCGGCTTCGCGACCACCTCGGACCTGGCGGCCGGCTTCCGCTACGGCATCCCGACCGTCGGCACCTCGGCCCACGCCTTCACCCTGCTGCACGACCGCGAGCGGGACGCCTTCCAGGCCCAGGTCGACACCCTCGGCCGGGGCACCACCCTCCTGGTGGACACCTACGACGTCGCCGAGGCCGTCCGCACCGCGGTGGAGGTGGCCGGCCCCGAGCTGGGCGCGGTCCGCATCGACTCCGGCGACCTGCTGCTGGTGGCGCACCGGGTGCGGCAGCAGCTGGACGAGCTGGGCGCGACCGGCACGAAGATCGTCGTGACCTCCGACCTGGACGAGTACGCCATCGCCTCGCTGGCCGCCGCGCCCGTCGACGCGTACGGCGTCGGTACCCAGCTGGTGACCGGATCCGGGCACCCGACCTCCTCCATGGTCTACAAGCTGGTCGCGCGTGCCGAGTCCGCCGACCCGAAGGCGCCCATGGTGCCGGTGGCGAAGAAGTCCAGCGGCGGCAAGGTCTCCGTCGGCGGGCGCAAGTGGGCCGCGCGCCGGCTGGACGCGGACGGTGTCGCGGAGGCCGAGGTCGTCGGCACCGGGCCGGTGCCGGCCGAGCTGGCCGACCGGCAGTTGCTGGTGCAGCTGGTCAAGAGCGGCGAGGTGGTCGCCCGCGAGCCGCTGGACGTGACCCGGGACCGGCACATCGCGGCCCGCGCGAACCTGCCGCTGTCCGCTACGCAGCTGTCCAGGGGGGAACCCGTCCTCCCGACGGAGTACGTACACGGGCGCTCGGGTAGCTAGAGCGGTACCGCCGTCCGCCCTCGAACGCCCCCTCCCGCACGGGCCCGGAAGTCTCTAGGCTCAGTTACTTCACTCTCAGTCGAAGGACACCCACCATGCGCCGCGCCTTGATCGTCGTAGACGTGCAGAACGACTTCTGCGAGGGGGGCAGCCTCGCGGTGGCCGGCGGTGCCGACGTGGCCGCCGCCATCACCGAGCTGATCGGCCAGGCGGCGGGCACGGGGTACCGGCACGTGGTGGCCACCCGCGACCACCACATCGCGCCGGG
The DNA here is from genome assembly GCF_000720135.1 of Streptomyces sp. NRRL S-1022. Classification (GTDB taxonomy): domain Bacteria; phylum Actinomycetota; class Actinomycetes; order Streptomycetales; family Streptomycetaceae; genus Streptomyces. The sequence continues at coordinate 164,050 of NZ_JOIU01000027.1, forward strand.
CGGCCACTTCGCGGACAACCCCGACTACGTCCGCTCCTGGCCCGCGCACTGCGTCGCGGGCACGGAGGGCGTGGGCTTCCACCCGAACTTCGCCCCCGCGGTCGCCTCCGGCGCGGTGGACGCGGTGTTCGACAAGGGCGCCTACTCGGCGGCCTACAGCGGCTTCGAGGGCACCGACGAGAACGGCGTCCCGCTGGCCGACTGGCTGCGCGCCCGGGAGATCACCGAGGTGGACGTGGCCGGCATCGCCACGGACCACTGTGTACGGGCCACGGCCCTGGACGCGGCGAGGGAGGGCTTCCGCACGCACGTCCTCCTCGACCTGACGGCCGGGGTGGCGGGCGAGACCACCGAGCGGGCCCTGGAGGAGCTGCGCCAGGCGGGCGTGGAGCTGACGGGCAAGCCGGTGGTCGGCGGGTAGGGCCGCCGAGCGGGGGGCTCGCGGCCGGCTCCGGGCCGGGCGGCAGCCGGCCTGACGGGCCGCGGGGATCCGCGCGACCGGCCACCATGCGCCCGCGGTCGCCGTAGCCGCGCCACCACCCCCCACGGAGGCGTCCTACCGCACCAGCGCGGGGCCGCGCAGCAACGCCCGGATCGGGTGCCACAGCTCGTTCACGGTGACACCGTTGTCGGTGGGGGCCGTGCGCCATATCAGGCCGTCGGGATGGTGCAGCACCGCCGTGATCTCGTCCGGTGTGGGCGGCTCGGCGTTGCCCCGGAGGTAGACCGCCCGCAGCCCGAGGTTGCGGAGCCTGGTCAGGGCCCGGGCCCGGTTCTGGGCGTGCACCAGCACCCGCACCCCGGCGGAGCCGTAGGGCAGGTTCAGCGCCACCACCACGGTGCCGTTCGGCAGCTTGCAGAAGCCTCCAGCGGCCATGCGGTCACATCCCCGTTCCGGTCGGTGTCAATAAGCGGTCCATAGGACGCACCTAAACACGACCGGCGGCAACCCGCCAAGGGGTTGCCGCCGATACGCCTGTGACCTGCGGTGATGCGGACTACTTCACCGCGGGACCGACCTTGAGCTGGATCGTGGAGCCGTCCTTGGCCTCCTTGACGATCGTGATCTTGGTGTTGGTGTCAGTGACCTTCACCCCGCCCGTCGGGTTCGACGGGTCGTAGTAGGTGCTGGCGTGGTCGTTGAAGACCGGGACACCCTTCGAGCCCTTGATCTTGAGCGCGACGTCGGCCTTGTGCAGCGTGATGCCGTCCGTGCCGTACAGGCTGAACGGGGAGTCGTACGCCTGGACACGGTTGCGCAGCAGCGTGCCGTCGGCCCACTTGAGCGCCTTGAAGTGCGAGTCGACCGGCAGGATCAGACCGGTGCCGGGGTGACCGTTGGTGGCGTTGGTGTTGTCGTCCGCCTGGGAGGTGTCCCACTTCCAGATCAGCAGGCCGTTCTGGTACGGGTAGTGCTCCACCCAGCCCGGACGCGACGCGAAGCCGAAGTTGTACGGGCCGACCTTGAGGGTCTTGTCGTACGACACGTACTGGCGGTTCTCGGCGAGGTAGTACTGCTTGTAGTCCTTGGTGAAGGACGCGCCGATGCGGGAGAAGCCCGCCGCGGTCCAACCGGCGTCCGCGGTCTCGGCGTTGTCCGAGAACAGCGGGGTGCCGTCGGCGGTCACGGTGATCTCGTCGGCCGTGAAGCCGTTCTCCGCGACACCGCCGTCGGTGGCGTAGCGGAAGCGGATGTCGATCTTCTTGCCCGCGTAGGCGTCGAGCGGGAACGACAGCTTCTTGTGCGTCTGCGAGAAGCCGGTCAGCGCCGGCTTGCCGCTGGCGTCCTTCGGCAGGGCCTGGCCGTCCGCCGTGCCGTCCAGGGCGGTCCAGTTGGCGCCGCCGTCGGTCGACACCTCGGTGTAGACGTAGTCGTAGCCCTCCTCGGTGGCCCACCAGCCGTCCACGGAGAGGTTCGCCGAGGACTTGCCGGTCAGGTCCACGGAGCGGGTCAGCGTGTTCTTCAGGTCGTTGCCGCTGCCGCTCCACCACTGGGTCGAGCCCTGCGCCGGCTCGGTGATGGTGGTGGTGACCGCCTTGTCGGGCAGGTTGACCACGAGGGCCTGCTTGTCCCAGGTGTTGTACTCGGCGACGCCCAGCTTGTGCGTGGACTGCTTGCCGGCCGTGGCGGTGTCGTAGTTCAGCCAGCCCAGCTGGAGCTTGTCCCAGGCGTTCATGTCGCCGGGCAGGTTGCCGATGGACTCCTTGCCGGTGCCGAGCCAGGAACCGGAGGACATCAGGGTCCAGAAGCCGGTGGAGTTGTCGCCGCCGGCGGTGTCGTACTCGTCCGGCAGGCCGAGGTCGTGGCCGTACTCGTGGGCGAAGACGCCGAGTCCGCCGTTCTCCGGCTGGATGGTGTAGTCGCCGACCCAGATGCCGGTGCTGCCGACCTGCGTACCGCCGAGCTTGTTGTTCTGGGGGCCGGTGGCGCCGGCGTCGGTGCCGAAGGCGTACCAGCGGTGGGCCCAGATCGCGTCCTTGCCCTGCGCGCCGCCGCCGGCGGACTCGTCCTCACCGGCGTGCACGATCTGGAAGTGGTCGACGTAGCCGTCCGGCTCGTTGAAGTTGCCGTCGCCGTCGTAGTCGTACCGGTCCCACTGGTCGTACTTGGCGAGGTCCTTCTTGATGTCGGCGTCGGTGCGGCCGGCCTTCTTCTGCTGGGCGACCCAGGCGTTCAGGCCGTCGCTGACCACGTTCCACACGCTCGGGCAGTTGGTCTGGCCGCAGGCGTTGTTGCCGTAACGCGCCTCGTTGTAGGGGACCTTGACCCAGTCGGTGACCTCACCGGCGACCGAGTAACGGCCCGAGGACTGCGCCTCGTAGTACTTCTTCAGCGACTCGGTCTTCTTGCCGTTGCCGAAGTAGAGGTCCTGGTAGTGCTTCTGGTTGTAGTCCTTCTGCCAGGCCGTGGAGTTGTCCTTCTTGCGGTCCGGCGCGGCGATCTTGTTGTGCAGCGGGCCGGGCGTACCGCCGAACTTGGGGTCCGTCTGGTTCCCGAACTCCACCAGGATCGTGAAGATCTTGTCGGTCTTCTCGCGGCTCAGCTCGACGTACTTGCTCTGGCCCTTGCGGCTCTTGAGCTTGACGACCTTGGAGCCGTTGCGCTCCTGTGCGGTGGCCTTGCCGGCTATGAGCTGGTTCAGGGCCTCTTGGCGCTGGGCGTCCTGGGTCTTGCTCAGCGGGCCGTCCAGGTCGTGCTTCTGCTGCTTGACCGGGGCCGGGTCGTGCCGGTTGGCGGCCGCGGTCCGGGCCTGGGTGCCGGCCTCCGCTACGGCGAAGGTGGCGAACGTGGCGGAGGCCGCCGCGAGCGTCACGCCGATCGCGGCCGCTCTGAACGTCCAGGATCTGCTGGTCACTTGAGTTCCTCCCCCGCGCCGCGCACACGGACAGGGGGTTCCGGGTCATGGAGGAATCCGTGCGCGCACGATCAACGCGTGTAATCAAGTGACGACATTTGACTAGAGGTTTAGAAGAAAAGACAGCCCTTGACTTGAGCAGGACAAGTGCACTATGCGGAGCCGACGTCCGGTTTACGGACACGTGTCGGCCCGGTGACCGGCGCAGGGGACGTCCGCTGGGTGGGACGGGTGATTCCGTGCGCCCCCCGTGCACCGGTACCGTGGGTTAGGTCACGCTTACCGGGCGTCCCGCTCGGGCATGCAGGCCAAGAGAGTCGAACGGCACCGCCCGAACGTCCGAACACTGCCGAGGACACGATTGCCATGCCTCGTCCGACCCCCGCACAGCTCGCCTACGGTTCCTGCACCGTGGTCTTCTCGACGCTCGCCATGCTGCTGCTGTCGCAGACGAGTTCGGGCCCAGGGATCGCCGTCATCGCCCTCGCGGCACTCGCGCTGGGCCTCTTGGTCGCCCTGACGGTCCCCTCCCCCGGGACGCGCGCGGCGCAGCCGTCCGCCGAGCCCGTGGCGGACGAGGAGCGGGTCACCACGAGCCTGTGACGGCGCCCGCCGGCGCTTCGCTCAACCGGTGCTGACCACCACCGTCTTGGCCGCCTTGTCGTGCAGGCCCTGCTTGTACGGCTTGTCGAAGAAGCTCCAGCCGCCCGCGATGACGGTCCAGATGCAGGCGCAGCAGAAGGCGAACGGCAGCCACAGCACCAGGGCGCGGAGCAGCGCGGTCCCGACGGAGGGGGTGGCGCCGTTCTCCAGGTCGGCCACGCGCATGCCGAGCAGCTTCTTGCCCAGGGTCTGCCCCGACCTGCTGATCAGGATGGTGTCGTAGGCGACGTAGAGCACGGCCGCGATGACGGACTGGGCGATGGATCTGCCGACCTCGACGCGGTCGGCGCCGACGGTGTACTCGCGCACCCCGAACAGCCAGGTGAGCAGCCATACGACGATACCGACCAGGATCATGTCGAGGATCCGCGCGAGCGTCCGCTTGCCGCTGTCGGCGAGCGGGGGCATGCCGGCCAGCGGATCCGCGGGGTAGTCGCCGTAGGGGCCGCCCGGACCACCGCCCGGACCACCGCCGTAGGGGGAACCGCCGTAGGGGCCGCCGCCGTGGGGTGGCGGCTGCCGGGCGTCACCGTACGGGGCGTCGTACGGCGAGCCCGATCCCTTCTCCCCCTTCTCCGACGGGGGCCGCTTCCTGAAGGGGTCGTCCTCGGGGGGCTGCTCTCCGGAGCCGGGGGGCGGTTCGCTGCTCATGGCCCGAGTGGAACCCGAGGACCCCGCTCCCGCATCCGGCGAGCGGCCGTACGGGCTACGGCCCCTGCGCCGGCGTCAGCCCGCGACGAAGGTGTGGGCCGCCTTGTCGTGCCAGCCCTGGCGCCAGGGCCGGTCGAACAGGCACCACAGCACGCCCACGAGGCCGACCACCAGCAGGCTCGGCAGGCTCAGCACCAGCCAGCGGCGCAGGGCCGCGCCGAACGCCGGCGGCTCGTGCCCCTCGATGTCCCGCACCTCAAGTCCGCACAGCTTCTTGCCGAGGGTGCGGCCCCACTTCACGGTGGGCAGCACCTCGTACAGGACGCCGGCCAGGAGCAGGACGGCCAGGACGATGCCGAGGCTGGTGCCGGTGGTGCCGTCGAGCAGCCAGACGGTGACCTCGCGGCCGGACAGCCGGGCCGCGTCGATCTTCTGCTGGACGTGGTCGACGGCCCGCGTCCCGAGCGGGACCGCGGCGGCGGACGTCAGCGCGCCCACGGCCACCAGGTCGATCAGCCGCGCCAGGAACCGCTTGCCGAGTCCGGCCGGGCGGGCGGCGGCCTGCCGGCGGGCGGCGGCCTGGAAGAGGTCCTCCACCGGCGGCTTCCACGGCGCGACCGGCTGCTCGTCCCCGCCCCCGGCCAGCTGGTGCACCTGCTGCGCCCAGGAGGCCTGCCCGCCACCGGGGCCGCTGGTCAGCGGGGTACCGGAAGCGGCACCCTGCCCGGGACCGGCCTGCTGCGGCACCGCGGGCGCGGGCTGCGGCGCCTGCCCGCCACCGGGGCCGCTGGTCAGCGGGGCACCGGAAGCGGCACCCTGCCCGGGACCGGCCTGCTGCGGCACCGCGGGCGCGGGCTGCGGCGCCTGCCCGCCGGCGGCCCGGGCCGCGGCGGCCTTCCCCGCGCCGAACCCGGAACCGGCCGGCGCACCGGCGGGCCCCTGGGCGCCGAATCCGGGGGAACCGCTTTCGGGGGCGGGAGCGGCAGGAGGGCCGGCGGTGCCCGGCGTTCCCGGCGCACCCGTGCCCGGCGTGGGCGTGGGCGTGGGCGTGGGCGTGGGCGTGGGCGTGGGCGTGGGCGTGCCGGACGGTACCGGGCGGAACGTCATCGTGCCGTCGTCGGTGCCGGCCGCCGCCGGGCCGGGGATCGGGCGGCGGAAGATGAAGGTGCCGGGGTCGGGGGCGTCGCCCTCCGCCGGGGGCATCGTCGCGGTGCCGTCGGCACGGGCGGTGGTCCGGCCGTCGGACGCGTCCGGGGAGTCGGCCGGCACCCGCGGATCGGCACCCCGGGCGCCCCCGCGTCCGGCGTCCCCGGCCGGCTGCGCCCCGGGCACGGACCGGCCGGGCTGACCTGAGCCGCCCCACTGCGCGGGTCCGCCGGACTGGCTCGGCAGTCCCGGCTGGGCCGCCGGCGCCGACTGGCTCCACTGCGCGCCCTGAGCCCCCTGCCCCGCGCGGTCCGCCTGTGCCGGCACGGCCGGCTCGCCCCACTGCGCGCCCTGCCCGGCCTGCACCCACTGCTCGCCCGGGCCGCCCTGCCGGGGGACGTCGGGAGGGTCCTCGTCGAAGAAGTGGGGGCCCGTCTCCTCCACGGCGGGGGGTGCCGGGCGGGCGCCCGGGGGTGGGGTGAGCGGTTCGCCGTCCTTCGGCGCCGGGCGGCTGGTGCCGGGCACCCAGGAGGCGCCGTTCCAGTACCGGACGTAGCCGGGGATGGACGGGTCCGGGTAGTAGCCCTCGCGGGGCCGGTCGTCACCTGGGGCCGGGGTTGGGGCGCTCATGTCCGTCGTCCCGTATCTGCTCGGGGGTGGGATGGGGGGCTCCACATCTATCAGACCGCGGCAGCCCGCAGCGCCAGTCCCGCGGGACCCACCCCTTTCCGGGCAGCGGCGTACGGGACTCGCACGAATCCGCGAAAAGAATTTCCCCGAACTCGCGTAATGCCCCGGCCGCTGCTCCCTCTCCCCCGGTGCGGGCCCGGTCCGAGCGGCCCCGGCCAGAAAGGAAACGCAGGTCATGCAGCACACCGTGGTGGAACGCGAGCTGGAGCTGAGGCTCATCCTGTCCCCGGAGCGGAGCGTGCCGGTCCCCGCCCGGCTCCGATACCGCTCCGACGACCCGTACGCCGTGCACCTCGCCTTCCACATCGACTCCGAGCACCCCGTCGACTGGACGTTCGCCCGCGACCTGCTGGTGGAGGGGGTGTTCCGGCCGTGCGGGCACGGGGACGTGCGGGTGTGGCCGACGAAGGCGGACGGCCGGAGCGTCGTGCTGATGGCGCTCGGTTCACCGGACGGCGACGCGCTGCTGGAGGCACCGGTCCCGCAGGTGTCGGCCTGGCTGGAGCGGACGCTGCGGGCGGTGCCGCCGGGCACGGAGGGCGGGCGGCTGGGCATCGACGAAGCGCTCGACCACCTGCTCGCCCAGTGAACCCGGGGTCAGAAGAGCTTGCCGGGGTTGAGGATGCCCAGCGGGTCGAAGACCTGCTTCACCGCCCGCTGCATCTCCACCCCGACCGGGCCGATCTCGCGGGCCAGCCACTCCTTCTTCAGCACGCCGACGCCGTGTTCGCCGGTGATGGTGCCGCCCAGCTCCAGGCCGAGGGCCATGATCTCGTCGAAGGACTCGCGGGCCCGCCGGGACTCGTCCGGGTCGCGGGCGTCGAAGCACACGGTGGGGTGCGTGTTGCCGTCACCCGCGTGGGCGCAGACGCCGATCGTGAGGTCGTACTTCGCGGCGATCCGTTCGACGCCGTCCAGCATGGCGCCGAGCTTCGAGCGGGGCACGCACACGTCGTCGATCATCGTGGTGCCCTTCGCCGCCTCCAGCGCGGTCAGCGCGAGCCGCCGGGCCTGCAGCAGCATCTCGGACTCGGTGGCGTCCTCGGCGGGCACCACCTGGGTGGCGCCGGCGGCCTCGCACAGGGCGCCGACGGCGGCGAGGTCGGCGGCGGGCTCCGGGGTGTCGAACGCGGCCAGCAGCAGGGCCTCGGTGGTCTCGGGCAGTCCCATGTGGGCGAGGTCGTTGACCGCCTTGACCGTCGTCCGGTCCATCAGTTCGAGGAGGGAGGGGACGTGACCGCCCGCCATGATGCGGCAGACGGCGTCGCAGGCGGCGGCCGCGGAGGCGAACTCGGCGGCCAGCACGAGCTGCCGGGGCGGCTTGGGCTTCAGTGCCAGGACGGCCCGGACGACGATGCCGAGTGAGCCCTCGGAGCCGACGAAGAGCCGGGTGAGGTCGTAGCCCGCGACGCCCTTCGCGGTGCGGCGGCCGGTGGACATCAGGCGGCCGTCGGCGAGGACGACGTCCAGGCCGAGGACGTACTCGGCGGTCACGCCGTACTTGACGCAGCACAGGCCGCCGGAGGCCGTGCCGATGTTGCCGCCGATGGTGCACGTCTCCCAGCTGGAGGGGTCCGGCGGGTAGGACAGGCCGTGCTCCTCGACCGCGCGGGAGAGGGCCGCGTTGACCACGCCGGGTTCCACCACGGCGATCCGGTCGACGGGGCTGATCTCCAGGATGCGGTCCATCTTGGTGAGGGACAGCACGATGCAGCCGTCGGTGGCGTTGGCGCCGCCGGACAGGCCGGTGCGGGCGCCCTGCGGGACGACGGGGACGCGCAGCCCGGTGGCGGTCCGCATGACGTGCTGGACCTGCTCGACGGTGCGTGGCAGGACGACGACGGCGGGGCTGCCCCCGGGGCAGAAGCTCGCCATGTCGTTGGCGTAGGAGGCCGTGACGTCGGGGTCGGTGAGGACCGCCTCGGGCGGCAGGCCGGCCAGGAGCCGGTCGGTGAGGTTCCCCGTGTGCTCGTCGCGCGGTGCTTCGATACGGCTCATGATCACAGCGTGGCACTCGCGGCCATCGGTGTGAACCCCGCCCGCGCCGTCCTTGGGCCACCCGGATGTGCTCGTCGTATTGACGCACAGTGAGCGCCATGGACAACCGACAGTGCGTGGGTACGTCCCTGGTCCCGGACCCGCCGGCGCCGCGCCGGTCCCGGCGGGTGCTGCGCCGGGTGCTGGTCGCCGCGCTGGCGGGCGGTGTCGTGGCCGGCTCGGCGCTGGTGCTGCTGCCCGAGGAGCGCCGGGCGCACCGGCCGGCGCCGCCGCCCGCCGCCGGTCCCAGGGCACAGCCGCGGACGCAGGCGCTGACGACGGTGACGTACGGGGTGCCGGCCGCGTTGCCCGGGCTGACGGCGCTGATCGGGCGCGAGGAGCAGCGGGTGCGGGCGCAGCCGCGGGACGCCCGGGCGTGGGCGGTGCTGGGCTCGGCCTACGTGGCGCGGGGGCGCCGGGCGGGTGACGCGGCGGACTACCCGCGGGCCGAGCGGGCGCTGCGGAGCTCGCTGGACGTGCGCGGCACCGGCAACACCGCGGCGCTGGACGGGCTGACCGCGCTGGCGCTGGCGCGCCGGGACTTCCCGGCGGCGAAACGGTACGGCGAGCAGGCACTGAAGGCGGCGCCGAAGCGGTGGTCGGCGTACCCGCCGCTGATCGACGCCTACAACGGGCTCGGCGACTACACCAAGGCCCGGGCCTCGCTGGACAAGCTGATGGAGCTGCGCACCGGTCCGGCCGAGCGGCCGGCGGTGATGGCGCGGGCCGCGGCGGTGTACCGGGACCGGGGCTGGCGGGAGGACGCGGTGGCCCAGCTGACCGACGCGGCGGCCGCCGCCCGCACCCCCGCCGAGCAGGCCGCCTGGCTGGCCGGTCTGGGGCAGCTGGCCTGGGAGCGCGGGGACCTGCCGGACGCGCTGCGGCACTTCGAGGCGGCGCTGCGGCTCGACCCCGACCAGCGGGCGGCGCCGGCCGGACGGGCCCGGACGCTGGCCGCGCTGGGGCGTACGACGCAGGCGCTGGTCGCGTACCGGGCGGCCGTCGCGAAGCGGCCGGACCCGGAGGTCCTGCTTGAGCTGGGCGAGCTGTACGAGTCGCTGGAGCAGCCGCGGTCCGCCGAGGAGCAGTACGCGCGGCTGCGGACGGCGGTGCGGCAGTCGGTGGCGGGCGGGGTCGACGAGGAACTGCTGATCGGGCGGTTCGAGGCGGACCACGCGGATCCGTGGGACGCCGTGGAGCGGCTGGAGGAGGAGTGGCGGCGGCAGCCGGGCATCGAGGTGGCCGACGCCCTGGGCTGGGCGCTGCACCGGGCCGGCGAGGACCAGGAGGCGCTCCCTTACGCGACCGCCGCGACGGACGAGGCGAAGGGCGGCGGGGTGCGCAGCGCGCTGTACGCGTTCCACCGCGGGGTGATCGAGGCGGAGCTGGAGCGGTACGGGCCGGCGCGGCGGTATCTGGAGGAGGCGCTGCGCATCAATCCGTACTTCTCGCCGCTGCAGGTGCCGGTGGCCCGGGAGGCGCTGCGGACGCTGGGCGAGCCGCCGGCCGACGAGCCGCCCGAGTCCTGAGGGGCCCGGCGCGGCGGCTCACTTGTAGTAGACCGAGAACTTCCGCGCGCCCGCCGGCCCGGACGCGAACCCGATGTACAGGTGCGGTGTGCCCGTGGTGCGGACGGCCAGGCCCTCCGGTTCGCGGTGGTCGAGGGAGTACGCGGCCTCGGTGCGGTGCCGGGCGAGGAGTTCACCGGTGCGGACGTCCAGGCAGGACAGGTGGGTGTCGCCGTGGCCGGCGGGCGGGTTGGTGCGCGGGTCGTAGGCGGAGCCCGCCAGCTGGTAGAGGTGGTCGCCGTGCAGGGCGAAGCCCTGGAAGGGGACGCCGGGGTCGGGGTGGGCGCCGGTCTGGGCGAGGTCGGCCAGCGGGGTCGCGTAGTCGCGGGCGGTGAAGGCGGCCAGGTCCCAGACGCGGTAGCGGGGGGTGCCGCCCAGGCGGTAGCGGACGGCGATGCGGCCGGTGACCGGGCAGAGGGCGGGCTGGTTGGTCCGGGAGCCGTCGACGGGGTGGCGGACCTTGACGTCCCGGGTGGTGCGGGTGGCTCCGGCGGCGAACCGGAAGCGGGTGACGCCCCGGCCGTAGCCGTCCACGGCGTCCGTCTCGGTCCAGATCCACACCGTGCCGTCGGCGCCGTGCTGGACGCCCATGCCCACCCCATGCCCGAACCCCTTGAGGTACATGTGGCCCAGGCGCCTGCCCGTCAGGTCGAGGCGGTTGAGGCACAGGTCGCCGGCGGCCCGGCCGCCGGGGGTGAGCTGGAGGACGTAGAGGTGGTGGTGGACCTCGTCGAAGGCGAAGGACTGGAGGACCGTGGGTTCGCGCAGGGTGCCCCGCTCGCGCAGCCAGCGGACGGCCGGCGCGGTGAGGTCGATGCGTTGCGCCACGGTCCCCCCTCGGATGTCCGGCGGGGACCCGTCGGCTACAGGTTGCCCCGCTTGGCCTGCTCGCGTTCGATCGCCTCGAACAGTGCCTTGAAGTTGCCCTTGCCGAAGCCCATCGAACCGTGCCGCTCGATCAGTTCGAAGAACACGGTCGGCCGGTCCTGGACGGGCTTGGTGAAGATCTGCAGCAGGTAGCCGTCCTCGTCGCGGTCGGCGAGGATCTTCAGTTCGCGCAGGGTGTCGATCGGCACGCGGGTGTCGCCGACCCACTCGCCGAGGGTGTCGTAGTACGAGTCGGGGGTGTCGAGGAACTCGACGCCGGCCGCGCGCATGGTGCGCACCGTCTGCACGATGTCGTTGGTGTTGAGCGCGATGTGCTGGACGCCCGCGCCGCCGTAGAACTCCAGGTACTCGTCGATCTGGGACTTCTTCTTGGCGATGGCGGGCTCGTTGATCGGGAACTTGACCTTGAGGGTGCCGTCCGCGACCACCTTCGACATCAGCGCGCTGTACTCGGTGGCGATGTCGTCGCCCACGAACTCCTTCATGTTCGTGAAGCCCATGACCTCGTTGTAGAAGCCGACCCACTCGTTCATCCGGCCGAGTTCGACGTTGCCGACGCAGTGGTCGACGGCCTGGAAGGTGCGCTGGGCGGGCGGCTCGACGATCGGCCGGGCGGCGGTGTAGCCGGGCAGGTAGGGGCCTTCGTAGCCGGTGCGCTCGACCAGGGTGTGGCGGGTCTCGCCGTAGGTGGCGATCGCGGCGAGGACGACCGTTCCGTGCTCGTCCTTCATCTCGTACGGCTCGGCGACGCCGCGCGCGCCGTGCTCGATCGCGTAGGCGTAGGCGCGGCGGGCGTCCGGGACCTCGATGGCCAGGTCGACGACGCCGTCGCCGTGCTCGGCCACGTGCTGGGCGAGGAAGTGGCCCCAGGTGCTGCTCGGCTTGATCACCGAGGTGAACACGAAGCGGGCGGAGCCGTTCTCCAGCACGTAACTGGCGGTCTCGCGGCTGCCGTTCTCCGGTCCGGAGTAGGCCACCAGCCGCATGCCGAAGGCGGTGGAGTAGTAGTGCGCCGCCTGCTTGGCGTTGCCCACGGCGAAGACGACCGCGTCCATTCCCTTGACCGGGAAGGGGTCGGCCTGCCGGGCGGTCGCGTCGGGAGTGTGCTGTGTGGTCTGCGTCATAGCGGAAGGGTGGCCCCGCTCTGCAAGGTGCGCAATAGTTCGCTTCATCGCTGTGCAATCTGACCAGCGGAACGGCCGTATCGGCGGACGTTCTGTACAGGATGACCATCTCAGGGGGTCCCGTGGCGATCGATCATCTGGACGGGCGGATCATCGTGCTGCTGGCCGAGGAACCGCGCATCGGGGTACTGGAGATGTCCCGGCGGCTGGGTGTCGCCCGGGGCACGGTGCAGGCGCGCCTGGACCGGCTCCGGTCGAACGGGGTCGTCCGCGGCTTCGGCCCGCAGGTGGACCCGGCCGCCCTCGGCTACCCGGTCACCGCGTTCGCCACCCTGCAGATCCGGCAGGGCCAGGGGGCGGACGTACGGGCGTACCTGGCGACCGTGCCGGAGGTGCTGGAGCTGCTGACCACCACCGGCAGCGGGGACATGCTGTGCCGGCTGGTGGCCCGCTCGAACGCCGACCTCCAGCGGGTGATCGACCGGGTCGTCGGTTTCGACGGCATCGTCCGGGCCTCCACGGCGATCGTCATGGAGAACCCCGTCCCGCTGCGCATCATCCCGCTGGTGCAGCAGGCGGCGGGCGCCGAGCCGGCGTAGGCGCCCGCGGGCGGCCGGGGCCGGCACACGGGCCGACTGCCCGGCTGTGGCTGCCCGGCTGTGGACATACGCGTCATGCGTGAGAAAATAGTCAATGCACCATAAAACGCTGGAGGTTCACCGGAACCCCGGCTGGAGGGGCTCAGACAGGCGAGAGGAGCGCATTCATGATCGCCAAGCTGCTGGGCAAGCTGTCCTTCACCCGCCGCTACGGCGCGTACGGTGCCCACGAGTGGGACGCGTACGCCGGCGGCGACTGAGTCTGACGACATCCTCGGCGGGCGCCCCCGGGCGTCCGCCCCCTTCCAGCCGCACCGCCGACGGCGTCGGCCCGGACATGTACGGAGGCCGGGGACGATCTCATGGGCCGGATGAACGAGCCACCGCGTCCGCCCGGGAGCGGCTTCGCGGCCTGGAGCCGTGACCGGCTGGGGCTGGCACGCCGTGGCGCCGACGAATGCGGGGACGTCTGGCAGCTGGAGCCGGGGGTCTGCGTAGCCGCCACGGCCGGATCCTGTGACGCGGTGCTGCGCCGCGCGCGGGACTTCCCCAAGGCACCCTCGCCCCTCTTCCCGCCGTTGAAGGGGTCCAACGAAGCACGGACGGCCGAGGAGCGCGCGCACGCCCACGCCGCCCGGATGCGCGGACTGCGCGCGCAGGCGGTCGCGGCCCGGATCGGCGAGATCGCGCCCGGAGCCGCTCTCTTCGCCGCCCGGTGGCCCGCGGACCGGGACGTCGAGGTCCTGCCCGCGGCCCGGCACGCCCTGGCGGAGATCGGCGTCCGCTACCTCTTCTCCGAGGACGCCCCGGCCCTGCTGCCGTTCGCCGCACGGCTCTTCCTCGCCCGGGAGGTGCTCGTACGCCCCTCGCGGTGGGAATGGCCGCGGTGGGTCCCCACACCGGCACGGCGGTTCCGCACCCGGCAGCAGACCGCCTTCACCGACGCCCTGCGGCCCATCGTGCGCCGGCGCCTTTCATCGGGCCGGCTCGGTGACGACGTGCTCGGGCAGATGCTCCTGCCCACCTCCCGCTACGGCCCGCTGCCGGAAGAGGCCGTTCTCGACACCCTCCCCGGCATCACCGTCGCCACCTTCGAGGCGCCCACCCGGGCGGCCGGATGGATCCTGCTTCACCTGGCCCGGCACCCCGGGGCGGCGGACCGCGTCGCGGCCGAGGCCGCCTCGCTGCCCGCGGATCCGGCCGCGACGACCGGCACCCACCTCGACGACCTGCGGTACACCCGGGCACTGGTGTACGAGGTGCTCCGGCTGTACCCCCCGAGCTGGCTGCTGACCCGGCGGGCCGCACGGCAGACCCAGCTCGCCGACTACACCATCGAGGCCGGGTCCACCGTTCTCGTCTGCCCCTACACCGCGCACCGGGACGCACGGGAACACTCCGAGCCGGACCTGTTCCGGCCCGAGCGCTGGCTCGACGGTCCGGGCTCGCCGGCGGAGCCGGGGGCCTTCCTCTCCTTCGGCACCGGACCGCACGCCTGCGAGGGAGCCGCTCTGGCCATGGCGATGCTGACGCTCCTGACCGCGCACACGGCCGGCCGTCACCGCCTGAGCGAGCCGCCCGGACCGGAACCCGCCTACCAGCTCACCACCTTCGAGGGCCTGGCGACCGCCGGTCTGCGCCTGCGTGCCACCCCGCGCGGCCCGGGGCCGTCCCGCTTCCGGTGACCGGCCCGCCCGCCCCGGCCCGCTCACCCTGGCCGGCTCACCCCGAACTCGTCGGCGAGCAGGCCCATCATGACGAGGTCGTGGTGCCGGCCGTCGAAGAAGACGTGCTCCCGCAAGCGCCCCTCCTCGGTGAAGCCGAGCCGACGCGTCAGTGCCAGCGACGCCTCGTTCCGGGCGAAGATCACCGCCAGGCACTTGTGATAGCGCCGCTCGGCGAACATGAAGCGCAGCAGGAGCGCCAGGGCCTCTGCCGCGTAGCCCCTGCGCCGGTGCTCGGCGCCGATCACGACATCGAATTCGAACCAGCCCGAACAGGGGCCGGTGCGGTGCGAGCCGATCGTCCCGACCAGCTCTTTCCCCGCCGTCGTCTCGACTGCCAGCCGGAAGCGGTCGCCGCCGCACTCGGCGACGGCTTGCCGCTTCGCCCAGGCCCGGTGGCTCTCGGCGGACCGGGGCAGCTCCAGCCGGCCCTCCGGCCGCCCCTCGTCGGCGAAGCGCGCGAACGCCGTCCAGTCGTCGGGCTCGATGGCACGCAGGCGCACCCGTTCACCGGTCCAGGACGAAGCCATGCCCGATTGTCGCCACCGCGCCGCGCACGGGGCCGGGAGGCACGCCGGGACGGGCGCGGCCGGCCGCCCCCGGCCGCACCGCCGAGCTAGCAGCTGGGGACCGTGCCCTTGCCCTTCTCCAGTGCCACCAGGGAGTCGACCGCGCCCTTCAGGGTGGTCACCGGGACCAGCCGCAGCCCCTTCGGCAGCTCGGCCCGGGCGTCGGCGCACTCCGCCTTCGGCACCAGGAACACGGTGGCCCCGTCCCGGCGCGCGGCCTGCGTCTTCAGGGCCACCCCGCCGACCGCGCCGACCCTGCCGGCGGCGTCGATCGTGCCGGTGCCGGCGATGGTGCGGCCCCCCGTGAGGTCGCCGCCGCTGCCGTCGCCGTCGAGCTTGTCGATGATCCCCAGGGTGAACAGCAGCCCCGCGCTGGGCCCGCCGACGTCGGCGAGCCTCAGCGTGACCTTGACCTTGCCGGCGTTCAGCCCGAGGTACTTCAGCGCCGCCTGGGTCGCCGCGTCCTGGGACTGCTGCATCTGCGCCTCGTTGTGCTTCTCGATCTCCTTGATGGTGTCGCCGCTCGGGTAGACCGCGTCACGCGGCATGACGGCCCGGTCGGTGCGGAACCAGTTGCCGAGCACGTCACCGAGGGAGACCCGGGCGTCGGGGCCGGTCGCCTCGATGGTGGTCATCCGCAGCTGCCCGCTGGTGCCGCGGGTCGCCGCGCCGGAGACGGTGATCACCGGGGTGCCCTTGTTCCCGCCGAGCACGTTCGCCGTCATGCCGGGCTGCGCCACCGAGAACGGCAGCGGCGCGAACACCGCCGTGGCCAGCAGGGCCACGACGGGCAGCGCGCAGACGACGAGGGCCTGGGGGCGTGTGAGACGTGAGAGCACGGGATCAATCTAACGTGACGGCCGGCTGCCCCCCGTGCCCCGTACAGGTGCCCCTCATGCCGTGTAGAGGTCCCGCCGCTCGCGGGTGAACCGGCGCAGGGCGTCCGGCCGGGGCTCCACCCCGATGCCGGGACCGGTCGGCACCGGCAGGTGCCCGTCCCGCAGGACGAACGGCTCGGTGAGGTCCTCTGCGAAGTAGCGGCTGGACGCCGAGGTGTCCCCGGGCAGGGTGAAGCCGGGCAGCGCGGCCAGGGCGAGGTTCGGCGCCCGCCCGATGCCGGTCTCCAGCATGCCGCCGCACCACACCGGCACGCCGTGCGCGTGGGCCACGTCGTGGACCCGGCGGGCCTCCAGGTAGCCGCCGACCCGGGCGGGCTTGACGTTCACCACCCGGCAGGCGCCCATCGCGATCGCGGACGCGGTGTCACGCGCGTGGTGCAGGGACTCGTCCAGGCACACGGGGGTGGTCAGGCGCTGCTGGAGAAGGGCGTGGGCGTGCAGGTTGTCCTCCTCCAGCGGCTCCTCGACGAGCAGCAGCCCGAACGCGTCCAGCCGCCGCAGGTGCTCGGCGTCGGCGAGGGTGTAGGCGGTGTTGGCGTCGACCTGGAGGGGCAGGCCGTCGCCGAAGCGCTCGCGGACCGCCCGGACCGGCTCGACGTCCCAGCCGGGCTCTATCTTCAGCTTGATGCGGACGTACCCCTCGGCGAGGTAGCGCTCGACGTCGTCCAGCAGCTCGGGCACCGAGTTCCTGATGCCGACGGAGACCCCGGCCGGCACCCGGTCCCGTACCGCGCCCAGGTAGGCGGCGAGCGGCATGCCGTAGGAACGCAGCTCGGCGTCGAGGACGGCCGTCTCCAGGGCCGCCTTCGCCAGCTCGTGGCCCTTGATCCTCGCCATGGCCGGTGCCAGCGCGGCCGCGGTGAGGTGCGGCAGCGCGGCCACGCGGGGCAGCAGGAAGTCGCGCAGCACGATCTCGGCGCCGGCGACGAACTCCGAGCAGTACAGCGGCTCGGGGTCGGCGGCGAACTCAGACCAGCCCTCGGCACGGTCGGTGACGACGCGCAGCAGGAAGGTGTCCTTCGCCGTCATGGTCCCGAAGGACGTACGGAACGGGGTGACCAGCGGGATCGCCACGTGCACGATCTCGACGCGCTCCAGTTTCACGCGGCGGCCTCCGTCCGGGTGAGGGTGTACCAGCCGTCGCGGGACATGCCGGTGGCCCGGAACCCCTCCGCGAAGGCGTCGAGGAGGACCTCGCGGACCGCGCGCCGCCAGCGCAGCGCCAGCGCGGGATCGCCGGCGCGCAGCGCGACGGCGTCCTCGGGCACCCGGCACCACAGGTGCCGGCCGGCGCGCCGGGCGAGCGGCCCGCCGTCGGGGGCGGAGCGCACGACCTCCCCCTCGGGCCGGAGGTCGTACGACGGTCCCGGCCGCGCCAGGTCCCAGGTCACCGTCAGCCGGTCGCTCTCGTCGCCGTCGTTCACGCCGTCGGTCATCGGGCCGTAGAAGTCGACCAGGTACTCCGTGCCGACGGCCCCCAGCTTGACCAGGTTGAAGCGGGCGTTGCGGCCGACCAGCGGGTCGAAGGTCCAGCGCATGGTGCGGGCGCCGAGGGCGCGCGCCCAGTCCCGCTGGGCCCGCTTCAGCACCGGCCCGAGACCGCGCTCGGCGGCGGCCACCAGCGAGTACGTGCTGTGGTCCGGGCCGAGGACGGCGACGGCGGCCCCGGCGAGCCGCTGCCCGGCGGACACCGTGTGCACGGCGCCGCCGGCGTGCACCAGGCTGTGCAGGACCTCGGCCGGGTACGGCGGGGCGGTGCGGGGCGTCCGCCAGACGTCGCTGAAGTGGTCCGCGACGGCCGCGAGCCCGTCGACGTCGTGGACGGTACGGATGATGGTGCCTGCTGTCATGGCACCGAGTCTCGGCCGCCCGCAGCCGGCGCGTGTTGTGCGAGCGGCCAACGGCTGCGTACGTTCGTTGCAGCATCAGCCAAGCCGCCCTCAGAGGACCTCTCATGGACATCTGCACCCTCGGCGACCTCCTGGACGTCGTCGGCGGCCCCGCGCTGCGCCTGCACACCGCCCCCGCGGGCCGGGCCGTGCCGGTCACCGAAGCGGTGCTGTACGACGGTCGCACCCCGCTCCCCCGGCAGCCCGGCGCGCTGCTGCTGGCGGTCGGGGTCCGGGCGGCGGACGCGGGGCCGCTGGTGCGGGCGGCGGCGGAGGCGGAGCTGGCCGGGGTCGTGGTGCGGGGCGCCGGCGGACCGGTGGAAGAGGCGCGGGCGCACGGCATCGCGCTGCTGTCGGTCGCCGAGGACGCGGCCTGGCACCAGGTGCACCTGCTGCTGGCCTCCGCCGTCGGCGCCCGGCCAGCCGCCTCCTCGGACACCGGGCTCGGCGACCTGTTCGCGCTGGCCGACGCGATCGCGGCGGCGACCGGCGGGGCCACCGCCGTCGAGGACCCCCGGCAGCGGATCCTCGCCTACTCGACCGTCCCCGGGCAGCCGGTGGACGAGGACCGGCGGCAGGGCATCCTCGGGCTCCAGGTGCCGGCCAGCGCGGAGAACACCGAGCAGTACCGGCGGCTGTTCGCCGCCGACCGGCCGGTCCGGCTGCCCGCGCTGTCCGGCTCGGGCCTGCCGCGGCTGGCGATGCCGGTACGGGCCGGCGGCGAGACGCTCGGCTCGGTGTGGGTGGTCGACGCGGGCTCGCTCGCCCCGGACGCCGAGGACACCCTCGTCCAGGGCGCCTCCACGGCCGCCCTGCTGCTGCTCCGGGCCCGCGCGGCGCGCGAACTGGCCCGGCACCGCAACAGCGATCTGCTGCGCCGCCTGCTGGACGGCACGGCGGACGCGCCGACGGCCGCCGAGCGGCTGGGTGTCGCGGGCCCGGCCCGGGTGGCGGCCTTCGTCCTGGACTCCGCCGCGAGCGTCCCGGACGCCGAACGCACCGCGCTGCGCCTGCTGGACGTCGTACGCCTGCAGTGCGAGGCCCGCTACGGCCGGCACGCCTGCGTGCTGCTGGGCGGGGTGGTGTACGCGGTGCTGCCGGGCCCCGGCGAGCGGCACCGCAAGCTCGCCGAGGACATCGTGGCGCGGGCCGGGCAGGCGTTGCGGGTGCCGGTGCGGGCCGCGCTGGGCGAGGTGGTGCCGGGCGCGGCGGGGCTCGCGGACTCGCGGGCGGACGCCGACCTGGTGCTGCGGCTGCCGGCCACGGAGCTGCCGGTGGCCGCGGTGGACGAGGTGCGGGCCCGGGTGACACTGCTGCGGCTGGCCGAGGTGATGGCGGAGCGGCGGGAGTTGGCCGCGGGCGCCTGGCGGCGGGTGCTGGACCACGACGCCACGCATGGCACCGAGTACGCCCGCACCCTGGTCTGCTGGTTCGACGCGGGCTGCGACATGGCGGGCGCGGCCCGGCTGCTGGCCGTGCACCCCAACACCTGCCGCTACCGGCTCAGGCAGCTCCGGCAGCACGCCGGGGTCGACCTGGACGACCCCGACGAACGGCTGGTGCTGTGGCTGCAGCTGCGGACGCTGGCGGGGATCAGCGCAGCCACGCCCTGAGCCGCTCCTCGCACCGCCGCAGGTGCGCCACGGGGACGTACTCCCCCGCCGTGTGCGCCAGCGAGGGGTCGCCGGGGCCGTAGTTGAGCGCGGGCACCCCCAGCGCCGCGAACCGGGCCACGTCGGTCCAGCCCAGCTTGGCCCGGGGCTCGGCGCCGAGGGCGGTGGCGAGGGGGCCCACCCGGTCCAGGTGCGGCAGCGCGCCGCCGACGACCTCGGTGACCCGCACCTCGTACTCCGGGAACAGCCCGCGCACGTACGCCTCCGCCTCCCGGGCCGAACGGCTGGGCGCGAAGCGGCAGTCGACGGTGACGACGCACTCGTCCGGTACGACGTTCCCGGCGACCCCGGCGCGTACGGCGACCGCGCTCAGCCCCTCCCGGAACTCCAGCCCGTCGATCAGGACCCGTTCCGGGACGTGCGCGTCGAGCCGCTGGAGCACCTGTCCCGCCTTGTGCGCGGCGTTGCTGCCCTGCCAGGCGCGGGCGGTGTGCGCGCGGGTCCCCCGGACCACGATGTCGGCGGTGAGGATGCCCTGGCAGCCGGCCTCGGCACCGGCGTCCGAGGGCTCCATGAGGATCGCGAGACCGGCCTCCTCCAGGAGACCCGGCCGGGCGGCGGCGATCCGGCCGAGCCCGTTGCGCTCCCCTTCCACCTCCTCGCACTCGTAGAAGACGTAGGTGACGTCCCGTACCGGCTCCGGGACGGTGGCCGCGAGCCGCAGCGCGACCGCCACCCCGCCCTTCATGTCACAGGCGCCGAGCCCGTGGACCCGCTCGCCGGCGAGCCGGGAGGGCAGGTTCCCGGCGGCCGGCACGGTGTCCAGGTGCCCGGCGATCAGGACGCGTTCCCCGCGCCCGAGGCCGGTACGGGCGATCACCGAGTTGCCGACCCGGTCCACGGCGAGGTGCGGCAGGAGGCGCAGGGCGCCCTCGACGGCGTCGGCGATCCGCTCCTCCCGCCCGCTCTCGGAGGGCAGGTCGACGAGGGCACGGGTGAGGGTGACGACGTCGGCGGTGGGATCGAGGACGCTCATGCGGGGTCTTCCTGGGGTGGGCGAGGGGAACGTGCCGGATGCCCTAGATGATGCGGAACGGGGAAGACCTCGGGGTGTGCGGATCGGCCAAACCCCGGGGGACGGGGTTGGCGCGTCGGCCAAGGGGGGCGGGCGGTCCCGCGCGTCGGCCAAGGGGGGCGGGCGGTCCCGCCGGGAGAGGGCTGGCCGGGGCCGGTCGCGCAGTTCCCCGCGCCCCTTCCGGGGCGTGCAGGCGCTGTCCGGACTCAGCGGAGTGCTTCCGCGACCTCTCTCGCCGCCTCCACCACCCGGGCGCCGACCCGCTCGGGTACGGCGTCCGCCAGCATCACCACGCCCACGCTGCCCTCCACACCCGTGACGCCGACCAGGGGCGCGGCGGCCCCGCTCGCCCCGGCCTCCAGCTCGCCGTGCGTGAGCGTGTACCCGGGATCGGCCGACGGCGACTGCCGCGCGGCCAGGATCGCCCTGCCCGCCGCACCCCGGTCCAGCGGATGGCGGAACCCGGCCCGGTAGGCCACGTGGTAGTCCGTCCACGTCGGCTCGACGACCGCGACGGCCAGCGCCTCGGACCCGTCCACCAGCGTCAGGTGCGCCGTCGCCCCTATGTCCTCGGCCAGCGACCGCAACGCGGGCAGCGCGGCCTCGCGCACCAGCGGGTGCACCTGCCGCCCGAGCCGCAGCACCCCGAGTCCGACCCGGGCTCGCCCGCCCAGGTCACGTCGTACGAGCGCGTGCTGCTCCAGCGTGGCCAGCAACCGGTACACCACGGTCCGGTTGACGCCCAGTTTGGTGGACAATTCGGTGACGGTCAGCCCGTGGTCCGTGTCGGCCAGCAGTTTGAGGACACGTAGTCCCCGGTCGAGCGTCTGAGAGGTCTCCGCGGTCACGACGCCCACTCCTTAGGCGGTGAGGTCGGCAACCCCTGAGCGAAAGATGCGTCACCGAGTCCCGTCGGCGACGCGTTCAGAGGCCGCCGATCGGCAGGACGGCCCGGCGGCTCCCGGGCCGAGTCGCTTCACGGCTGCGCTCCGCGGCGGCGCTGCCACGGGGCGTGTGCGTAGCGGGACAGTAGCGAAGCCGGTTCGCTGAGCGGAAGTCTTCGTCCAGAATCCGGGCAAGGCCAGATCCGGCCTGCCTGCATTCGTCCGGATACGCACACGGCACAGGGGGCCGAACCAGTGCGCACACGTTCGAGCTGCCGAACCGGATGAGCTGTCTCTTATACACATCTCCGAGCCCACGAGACCAGAGAGGATCTCGTA
>NZ_JOIU01000028.1 GCF_000720135.1 Streptomyces sp. NRRL S-1022
GTGTGCGGTGCAGCTTAGACACCTCCACCACACCGGAGGTCTTCGCCATGATCAAGACCCCGGCCCTGTTAACAACGCTCGTGATCAATACACCTAGGCGACGGGCACATCAGCCAGTACTCGGAGCACCGCGTCCCCAACCTCATGGTCACCTGCACTGAGTCGTGGCCGGGTCTCATGGACGCCTGTGAGGCAGCGATGCGCGCTGTGTTCCCGGACAACAGGGTCTGCCGAGTCCGCAGGTCCGGCTGCAGCAACGTGAAGGTCTACTCGAAGCACCTGCACTGCCTCTTCCCCCAGCACGGCCCCGGCAAGAAGCACGAGCGGCCCATCGTGCTCGAACCCTGGCAGCAGGCCATCGTCGACGCGCACCCCTGGGAGTTCGTCCGGGGGCTCATCCACTCGGACGGCTGCCGGATCACCAACTGGACGACACGGATGGTCGCCGGCGAGCGCAAGCGGTACGAGTATCCGCGTTACTTCTTCTCGAACAAGTCGGACGACATCCGGAAGCTGTTCACGGGCGCTCTCGACCTGGTCGGCGTCGAGTGGACGACTCTGGCCCGCGGGAGTGACCCGTTCAACATCTCCATAGCCCGCAAGGCATCCGTCGCCCTCATGGATCTGCACGTCGGGGCCAAGTACTGACAGGGACCCGTCACCGAGGGCTGTCGTCCTCGCCGATGTGGTGGACGCGGACCATGTTGGTGGAGCCGGAGACGCCGGGTGGGGAGCCGGCCGTGATCACGACCACGTCGCCCTTCTCGCAGCGGCCGTACTTCAGGAGCAGTTCGTCCACCTGGTCGACCATGGCGTCGGTGGAGTCGACGTGCGGGCCGAGGAAGGTCTCGGTGCCCCAGGTGAGGCTGAGCTGGGAGCGGGTGGCCGGTTCCGGGGTGAAGGCCAGGAGGGGGATCGGGGAGCGGTAGCGGGAGAGGCGGCGGGCGGTGTCTCCGGACTGGGTGAAGGCGACCAGGAACCTGGCGCCGAGGAAGTCGCCCATGTCGGCGGCGGCGCGGGCGACCGCGCCGCCCTGGGTGCGCGGCTTGTTGCGTTCGGTCAGCGGCGGCAGGCCCTTGGCCAGCATGTCCTCCTCGGCCGCGGCGACGATCTTCGCCATGGTGCGTACGGTCTCGACGGGGTATTTGCCGACGCTGGTCTCGCCGGAGAGCATCACGGCGTCGGTGCCGTCGAGGACCGCGTTGGCGACGTCGGAGGCCTCGGCGCGGGTGGGCCGGGAGTTCTCGATCATCGAGTCGAGCATCTGGGTGGCGACGATCACCGGTTTGGCGTTGCGCCTGGCGAGTTCGACGGCGCGCTTCTGGACGATCGGCACCTGTTCCAGCGGCATCTCGACGCCGAGGTCGCCGCGGGCGACCATCAGGCCGTCGAAGGCGGCGACGATGCCGTCGAGGTTCTGCACGGCCTGCGGTTTCTCGATCTTGGCGATGACCGGGAGGCGGCGGCCTTCGTCGGCCATGATCCGGTGGACGTCCGCGGCGTCGTCGCCGCTGCGGACGAAGGAGAGGGCGATGATGTCGAAGCCGGTGCGCAGGGCCCAGCGCAGGTCGTCGCGGTCCTTCTCGGACAGGGCGGGGACGGAGACGGCGACGCCGGGCAGGTTCAGGCCTTTGTGGTCGGAGACGACGCCGCCTTCGCGTACGCGGGTGTGTACGCGGGGGCCGTCGATGCCGGTGACTTCGAGGCAGACCTTGCCGTCGTCGACGAGGATGCGCTCGCCGGGGGTGACGTCGGCGGCGAGGCCGGCGTAGGTGGTGCCGCACTGGTGGCGGTCGCCTTCGGCGCCGTCCTCCACGGTGATGGTGAAGGTGTCGCCGCGTTCGAGGAGTACCGGGCCTTCGGTGAAGCGGCCGAGTCTGATCTTCGGGCCTTGAAGGTCGGCGAGGAGGCCGACGCTGCGACCGGTTTCGTCGGCCGCTTTTCGCACGCGCTGGTAGCGCTCCTCGTGCTCGGCGTGGGTGCCGTGGCTGAGGTTGAAGCGGGCGACGTCCATGCCGGCCTCGACCAGTGCCTTGATCTGGTCGTACGAGTCGGTGGCGGGCCCCAGAGTGCAGACGATTTTCGCTCGGCGCATGAGTCGAGCCTATGGCTTACCTGCGGGTAGAGAATTGGTGTCGTATGACTGCTCAACAGACTTTGGGTGAAGCCTTATTGACAAGTGTTGAATTGTGCGGTGGTTCGCTCCTATGAGCGATGGTCACCAGATCGCAACCTTCCGGACCTGTTGGCGGAAGTCATGCTCAGGTCAGAATCTACGCGCGTTGTTGGACCACCGCCAAGGAGAACCGAGACATGCCGTTGAACCGCCGGAAGTTCCTGAAGAAGTCCGCCGCCACCGGAGCGGGAGTGGCGGTCGCCGGTGCGGCGGCGTCCCCGGCGGCCGAGGCGGCGGAGGTCACGAAGCCCGGGCACCCGGTGAAGCGGTACTCCCTCACCGTCATGGGCACCACCGACCTGCACGGACACGTCTTCAACTGGGACTACTTCAAGGACGCGGAGTACGCCGACAAGGCGGGCAACGCGATGGGCCTGGCCCGGATCTCCACGCTGGTCGAGCAGGTGCGCAAGGAGAAGGGGCACTGCAACACCCTGCTGCTGGACGCCGGTGACACCATCCAGGGCACCCCGCTGGCCTACTACTACGCCAAGGTGGACCCGATCACCGCCAAGGGCGGCCCGGTGCACCCGATGGCGCAGGCGATGAACGCGATCGGGTACGACGCGGCGGCCCTCGGCAACCACGAGTTCAACTACGGCATCGAGACGCTGCGGAAGTTCGAGGACCAGCTCGACTTCCCGCTGCTCGGGGCCAACGCGGTGGACGCGAAGACGCTGAAGCCGGCCTTCCCGCCGTACTTCATGAAGACGTTCCACGTGCCGGGCGCCAAGCCGGTGAAGGTCGCCGTGCTCGGCCTGACCAACCCGGGCATCGCGATCTGGGACAAGGCCTACGTCCAGGGCAAGCTGGCGTTCCCGGGTCTGGAGGAGCAGGCGGCCAAGTGGGTGCCGAAGCTGAGGTCGATGGGCGCGGACGTGGTCGTCGTCTCCGCGCACTCGGGTTCCTCGGGCACGTCGTCGTACGGTGACCAGGTGCCGTACGTGGAGAACGCGGCGGCGAACGTGGCCCGGCAGGTGCCCGGGATCGACGCGATCCTGGTCGGCCACGCGCACCTGGAGATCCCCGAGCTGAAGGTGGTCAACGAGCAGACCGGCAGGACGGTCGTGCTGTCGGAGCCGCTGTGCTACGCCGAGCGCCTGACCCTGTTCGACATCGAGCTGGTGTTCGCCAAGGGTCGCTGGGAGGTGGAGTCGGTCTCCGCGTCGCTGCGCAACTCCAACTCGGTCGCCGACGACCCGAAGATCACGAAGCTGCTCACCGACGAGCACCGGAAGGTCGTCGCGTACGTCAACCAGGTCGTGGGCCGGGCCACGCAGACCCTGACGACCGTCGAGGCCCGTTACCAGGACGCCCCGATCATCGACCTGATCACCAAGGTGCAGGAGGACGTGGTCAAGGCGGCGCTCGCGGGCACCGCGTACGCCTCGCTGCCGGTGATCGCCCAGGCCTCGCCGTTCTCCCGGACCTCGGAGATCCCGGCCGGCGACGTCACCATCCGGGACCTGTCGAGCCTGTACGTCTACGACAACACGCTGGTCGCCAAGTTGCTGACGGGTGCCCAGGTGCGTGCCTATCTGGAGTACTCGGCGGAGTACTACGTGCAGACGGCCGCCGGTGCCCCGGTCGACGTGGAGAAGCTGACCAACGCGGGCGGCCGTCCGGACTACAACTACGACTACGTGTCGGGGCTGTCGTACGACATCGACATCGCCCAGCCGGCCGGGTCGCGGATCAAGAACCTGACGTTCGGCGGGGCCCCCTTGGACGACGACCGGCAGTTCGTGCTCGCGGTGAACAACTACCGGGCCAACGGCGGCGGTGCCTTCCCGTACGTCGCCAACGCCAAGGAGCTGTGGTCGGAGTCGACGGAGATCCGTACCCGGATCGCCGAATGGGTGACGGCGAAGGGTGTTCTGGACCCGAAGGACTTCGCGTCGGTGGACTGGAAGCTGGTGCGCGAGGGCAAGCCGGTCTTCTAGAGCCGCAGGAGTGACAGGTCGACGGCGTCGGCGATCGCCTGCGCGCCGGCGTCGTTGACGTGCAGGCCGTCGCCGCTGTCGAACTCGGGGCGGATACGTTCGGGTTCGGCCGGGTCGGCGACGGCGGCGGCGTCCACGACCGCGTCGAAGGGGTGCGTGTCGCCGAGCAGCCAGGCGTTGACCTCGCGCCGCGCGGCCTGGCCCGCCTCGGTGTCGTAGCCCTCGTAGGCCGTGCCCCGGTAGGGGCCGATGACGGTGAGGCCGGCGGCGTGCAGCCGCTCGGCGAGGGTGGTGAGCCCGGTGCCGAGGTCCGCCGCGGTGGGGCCCTCGGCCGGTTCGGGGTGGGCGCGGAAGCCGGGCATGCCGAGGTCGTTGAGGCCGATGTGGACCAGGACGTGGGGGCGGGCTTGTTCCGGCCCGGGCCGTTCACCTTCCTTCGACGAGCGGGGTGAGTTGTCTGGGTCGTCCGGCCTGCGGGACCCGGGCGGCCGGCTGTTCCAGTCCGAAGGAGGTGAAGGCGGTGCGCTCCGGGAGCGGGTACGGCTCTTTGCCGGTGAGCGAGTTGAGGATGGTGGCGCTGCGCCAGGCGGCCAGGCCGAGGTCGGGGGCGCCGACGCCGTGGGTGTGCAGTTCGGCGTTCTGGACGTAGACGGAGCCGGTGACCGAGGGGTCGAGGTCGAGGCGGAACTCGGAGTCGATGCGTGGGCGTCCGCTGCTGTCGCGGCGGATGTAGGGGTCGAGTCCGGCGAGGAGGCGGCCGAGGGGGCGTTGCCGGTAGCCGGTGGCGAGGACGACGGCGTCGGTGGTGAGCCGGGAGCGGCTGTCCTGCTGGAGGTGTTCCAGGTGCAGTTCGATCGTGGCGGTGGCGATGCGTCCGGCGGTGCGGACGCGGACGCCGGGGGTGAGGACGGTGTCGGGCCAGCCGCCGTCCACGGTGCGCCGGTACAGCTCGTCGTGGATGGCGGCGAGAGTGCCGGCGTCGATGCCCTTGTGGAGTTGCCACTGGGCGGCGGTGAGCCGGTCGCGGACGGGTTCGGCGAGGGCGTGGAAGTAGCGGGTGTAGTCGGGCGTGAAGTGTTCCAGGCCGAGTTTGGAGTACTCCATGGGGGCGAACGCCTCGGTGCGGCCGATCCAGTGCAGCTTCTCCCGGCCGGGCGGGCGGTGCCGGAGCAGGTCCAGGAAGACCTCGGCGCCGGACTGTCCGGAGCCGACGACGGTGACGTGCCGGGCGGCGAGGATGCTGTCGCGGTGGTCGAGGTAGTCGGCGGCGTGGACGACGGGCACGCCGGGTGCGTCCACCAGGGGCCGGAGGGGGTCGGGGACGTAGGGGGCGGTGCCGATGCCGAGGACGATGTTGCGGGTGTGGGTGCGGCCGAGGGAGTGGGCTTCGCCTTCGGCGTCGAGCTGGGTGAAGTCGACCTCGAAGACGTCCCGTTCGGGGTTCCAGCGGACGGCGTCGACCTGGTGGCGGAAGCCGAGTCCGGGGAGGGACTGTGCGACCCAACGGCAGTAGGCGTCGTACTCGGCGCGCTGGGTGTGGAAGCGCTCGGCGAAGTAGAAGGGGAAGAGCCGTTCGCGGGTTTTGAGGTAGTTGAGGAAGGTCCAGGGGCTGGTGGGGTCGGCGAGGGTCACCAGGTCGGCGAGGAAGGGGACCTGGACGGTGGCGCCGTCGATGAGCAGGCCGGGGTGCCAGTCGAAGCGGGGGCGCTGTTCGTAGAAGACGGCGTCGAGTTCGGGGAGCGGGTGGGCGAGGGCGGCGAGGGAGAGGTTGCAGGGGCCGATGCCGATGCCGACCAGGTCGCGGGGGGCGGCGGGGTCGTGGCGTGGGGGGTGGGTCATGCGGGGGTGTTTCCTTCGGCGAGTTCGGCGAGTTCGGCGAGTTTGAGCAGCTGGGCCAGGTCGTCCGGCCGGGTGTGGGGGTTGAGGACGGTGACCTTGAGCCAGAGCCGGCCGTCGGCCTTGGCGCGGCCGAGGACGGCGCGGCCGTCGTGCAGCAGGGTGCGGCGGACGGCGGCCACGTCGGCGTCGTCGGCGTCGGCGGGGCGGAACAGGACGGTGCTGATGACGGGCCGGTCGTACAGCTCGAAGCCGGGGTGTTCGCGGACGAGCGCGGCGAACTCGCGGGCCCGGGTGCAGACCTGGTCGGCGAGGGCGCCGAGTCCGCTGCGGCCCAGTGTCTTGAGGGTGACGGCGATCTTCAGGATGTCGGGGCGGCGGGTGGTGCGCAGGGAGCGGCCGAGCAGGTCGGGGAGTCCGGCTTCGGTGTCGTCGTCGGCGTTCAGGTAGTCGGCGCGCTGGTGGAGGGTGGCGAGTTCGTGCGGGCGGGCGAGGGCGAGGAGTCCGGCGGCGACCGGCTGCCAGCCGAGTTTGTGCAGGTCGAGGGTGAGGGTGTGGGCGGCTTCGAGGCCGGCGAGTTTGTCGCGGTGCCGGTCGCTGAAGAGGAGGCCGCCGCCGTAGGCCGCGTCGATGTGCAGCCGGGCGCCGTGGGCGGTGCACAGGCCGGCGATCTCGGGCAGCGGATCGATGAGGCCGGCGTCGGTGGTGCCGGCGGTGGCGGCGACGAGCAGGGGGCCGGACAGCGCGGTGAGGGCCTGGTCGACGGCGGCCGGGTCCAGGGTGCCGTCGGGGGTGGGGATCACGACCGGGTCGGGCAGGCCGAGCAGCCAGGCGGCGCGGGGCAGGGAGTGATGGGCGTTGGCGCCGCACACGAGGCGCACGCTGCCGCCGTGCGCCTCGCGGGCGAGGAGCAGGGCGAGCTGGTTGGATTCGGTGCCGCCGGTGGTGACGAGGGCGTCGGCGAGGCCGGCGGTGCGGGCGAGGGTGCGGGCGACCGCGGCTTCCAGGGCGGATGCGGAGGGGGCCTGGTCCCAGGAGTCGAGGGAGGGGTTGAGGGCGCTGGCGGCGAGGTCGGCCGCGGCGGCCACGGCGAGCGGCGGGCCGTGCAGGTGGGCGGCGCAGAGGGGGTCGGCGGGGTCGGCGGCGCCCGCGGCGAGGACCTGTACGAGGGTGTGCAGGGCGTCGGGGTCGCCGGTGTCCGGCAGGACGTCGCCGAGGGCGTCGGCGACGCGGGCGGCGACGGCGTCCGGTCCGCCGGCGGGCAGCGGGCCGCCGCGCTCGCGGCCGCCGGCCGCGAGCGCGTCGAGCACGGTGTCGAGGAGGGGCCGCAGGGCGTCGGGGCCGCCGGGACCCGAGGCCAGGGGTGGCGTGCTCATGAACCCTCCTCCGCTCGCGCACCCCGCCTCGGTTCCGGGGCTTCCGGCTCGGGGGTGGAGTTCCAGCTTGTACCGGAAGGGAGCCCTGTGTCCCGAAAGCCCGGCGAACGGAACCCGAAAGTGTGTACTGCCGTGCCCGGCGGAGGTGTTGGGATTCTGCCGGGGGCTAGTCGCGGAAGTCGTCGGCGTGGTCCCGGGCCCACCGGGCGAAGGTGCGGGCCGGGGTGCCGGTGAGTTCGCGTACGGTGCCGGTGATCTCCGGGGGGACGCCGACGGTCTCGGCGAAGGTCCGCAGCAGCCGTTCGAGCATCTGCGGCGGCACGTGCGGGAACAGTTCCGGGCCCGCTTCGGCCGGGTCGGTCTCGACGAAGGCGAGTGTGCGGCCGAGGGCCTCGCCGATCGCCGCGACCTGGTCGGCGTTGCTGGTCGCCTCGGGTCCGGTGAGCCGGTGCACGGCGCCTTCGTGGCCGCTGTCGAGCAGGACGCGTTCGGCGACGGCCGCGATGTCGTCCTCGTGGACGGGTGCGGACAGTGCGTCCGCGAAGACGCCGCGGACGGTGTCGCCGGCGCGGATCTGCGGGGCGTACTGGAGCGCGTTGGTGGCGAAGGCGTTGGGGCGCAGGAACGTCCAGTCGAGTCCGCTGTCGCGGATGTGCCGCTCGGCGGTGGCGTGCATGACGTGGATGGGGTGGGTCTCGTCGGCGCCCTCCTGGACGATGCCGCTGGAGAGAAGCACGACGTGCCGCACGCCGTGCTCGCGGGCCGCCGCCAGCAGCGGGGCCGTGCATGTCTGGGCGTACAGGAAGAGCTGCGTCGCGCCGGCGAACAGGGCGGCGGGGTCGTCCGGCCGGAACGGCACCACCTCGGCCCGCTCGGGCAGTGCGGCCCGCCGCGGGTCGCGGGTCAGTGCCCGGACGGGCCGGTCCGCGGCGAGGAGACGGTCGACAAGGGCACGGCCGACGTTGCCGGTCGCGCCGGTCACTACGATCACGGTGCTGCCTCCGGTGCTCGGTTGATCGCTGACCGCCCGAGCCTAGGAACACGGCCGGTCCGCCGCATCGTCGGCAGGGACCAGCCGCGTCCTACGTCGCGGGACCTACGCCGTCCTGCTCGCCTGCCCGGCCCGCTGTCCGTCGCGCACGGTCAGGGCGCGGGACAGGTCGTCCAGGCGGTCGGCGAGGGTGCGGCGCAGGGCCGGGGTGAGGTCGGCGTCGCGCAGGCAGGCCTCGCCGAGTGCCAGGTTCTCGGTGTCGACGGCGTGGGCCGGGAAGGCCCAGCGGCCGGCGGCGACGGCGATGGCGGGGCCGCGGCGGGCGGCGAGGGCGACGGCGTCCGGGTAGAAGCGCGGTACGTACTCCCGTACCAGCTCGGCCTGTTCGGGCTGCCAGAAGCCCTGGGCGGTGGCGGTGAACAGGTAGTTGGACAGGTCGTCGCCGGCGAACATCGCCTCCCAGGCGGTGCGCTTGGCCGCCGGGTCGGGCAGCGCGGCGCGGCAGCGGGCGGCGCCCTCCTGTCCGCTGGCGCTCGGGTCGCGCGCGAGCTCGGCGGCGATGGCGTTCTCGTCGGTGGCGCCGAGCACGGCGAGCCGGGCGAGGATGCGCCAGCGCAGTTCGGGGTCGAGTTCGGGGCCGCCGGGGACCGTGCCGTCGGCGAGCCAGGCGGCGATGGTCTCGGGGTGGGCGGCGACGGAGATCAGGTGGCGTACGGCGATCAGCCGCAGGCCGGGGTGGTCGCCGTCCTCGGTGCGCCGCAGCAGGTCGCGGCAGAGCGAGGTGAGGGTGGCCAGGGCGGCCGGGCGGTCCTCGGGTGTCAGGTACTGGTCGGTGAGCTGGCCGGCGGCGAAGGCGAGGACGCCCTGGGCGACGGCCAGGTCGGTCTCGTGGGGCAGGTGGGCGCGGGCCGTCTCCAGGTAGGCGGCGGGCGGGAGTTCGCCGTCACGGACGGCGTCCCGCAGGGCGTTCCAGACGACGGCGCGGGTGAGCGGGTCGGGCAGGCCGGCCAGGGTGGTGCGGACGGTGTCGAAGGACGCGGCGTCGAAGCGGACCTTGGCGTAGGTGATGTCGTCGTCGTTGAGGAGGATCACGGCGGGGCGCTTGCCGATGGGCTGCGGGGCGGCCTGCGGGACGTCGAGGTCGATGCGTTCGCGCAGGACCAGCCGGCCTTCGCCGGCGAGGTCGTGGTCGTACAGGCCGGCGCTCAGGCGGTGCGGGCGGCTGCCCGTGCGGTCGGCGGTCAGGGTGCAGGTGCCGCCGGCGGAGTCGATCACGGGGGTGAGGGTGTCGACGCCGGTGGTGCGCAGCCAGCTGTCGGCCCAGGCGGGCACGTCGCGGTCGGTGGCCGAGGCGAGGGAGTCGATGAAGTCGGCGAGGGTGGCGTTGCCGAACCGGTGCCGCTTGAAGTGGGTGTTGATGCCGGCGAGGAAGTCCTTCTCGCCGAGCCAGGCGGCCAGCTGGCGCAGCGCGGCGGCGCCCTTGGCGTAGGAGATGCCGTCGAAGTTGAGCAGGGCGGAGGCGGTGTCGTCGACGTTCTCGGGGGCGACGGGGTGGGTGGTGGGCCGCTGGTCGGCGTCGTAGCCCCAGGACTTGCGGGTGACGCCGAACTCGGTCCAGGGGTCGGTGAAGCGGGTGGCCTCGGCGGTGGTCTGGTAGCCCATGTACTCGGCGAAGGACTCGTTCAGCCAGATGTCGTCCCACCACTTGAGGGTGACGAGGTCGCCGAACCACATGTGGGCCATCTCGTGTGCGATGACCATGGCGCGGGTCTGCCGTTCGGTGTCGGTGACGGCGGAGCGGTAGACGAAGTCGTCGCGGAAGGTGACCAGGCCCGGGTTCTCCATCGCGCCGGCGTTGAACTCGGGGACGAACGCCTGGTCGTAGGAGTCGAAGGGGTAGGGCTCCTCGAACTTCTCGTGGTAGCGGTCGAAGCACGCGCGCGTGATGTCGAGGATCTCGTCGGCGTCGGCGTCGAGGTGCGGTGCGAGCGAGCGGCGGCAGTGGAGGCCGAAGGGCAGTCCGCGGTGCTCGGTGCGCACCGAGTGCCAGGGGCCGGCGGCGACGGCGACCAGGTAGGTGGAGACGGGCGGGGTGGGCGCGGCCTGCCAGAGGCCGTCGCCGCGGTGCTCGGTGACGCCGTTGGCGAGGACGGTCCAGCCTCCGGGCGCCTTGACCGAGACCTCGAAGACGGCCTTGAGGTCGGGCTGGTCGAAGGCGGCGAAGATGCGCTGGACGTCGTCCAGGAACATCTGTGTGTAGACGTAGGTCTCGCCGTCGCTGGGGTCGGTGAAGCGGTGCATGCCCTCGCCGGTGCGGGAGTAGCGCATGACCGCGTCAACGCGCAGTTCGTGGGGGCCGGCGGTGAGGTTCTTCAGCGGCAGCCGGTCCTCGCTCAGCGACTCCGGGTCGAGCGGCTGTCCGTCGAGTGTGACGCTGCGCAGCTCGGCGGGCTTCAGCTCGACGAACGTGTCCCCGTCGGACCGCGCGGTGAACCGGATCGCGGTACGGGAGTCGAAGGTCTCGGCACCGGTGGTGAGGTCCAGTTCGACCGTGTAGCGGTGGACGTCGAGGAACTGTGCTCGGAGCTGCGCTTCGTCGCGCGTGAGTACGGACATGCAGGACATGCTGCCTGATGGGACCGGCAGCGCACAGGGGCGGATCGGTACATGGCTTTTGTCCCCTGTGCGCGCCCCCGTCCGGCCGCCGTGCCGGGACCCGGTCAGGGGCTGGTCGGGGGCTGGCCCGGGCCTGGAGGCAGGGCCTGGGCGGTCGCGGGTTCAGGCGTCGTGCGCCGGTTGCCCGCCGTGGGTGTCCTCGGCGATCCGCTCGTGGTGCCGGATCACCTCGGCGATGATGAAGTTCAGGAACTTCTCGGCGAACGCAGGGTCGAGCTTGGCGTTCTCGGCGAGGCTGCGCAGCCGTTCGATCTGCCGGGCCTCGCGGGCCGGGTCGGCGGGCGGCAGCTGGTGCAGCGCCTTGAGCCGGCCGACCTGCTGGGTGCACTTGAAGCGCTCGGCGAGCATGTGGACGACGGCCGCGTCGATGTTGTCGATGCTGTCGCGCAGCCGGTCCAGTTCCTGACGGACCTCGGGGTCGACGGCACCGTTGCCGGTGTTGCTGGTGGTCATGGGGGCCCACCCTATGCGCTGCGGCGGCCTGTTCCTACGGGATGTCCGGGGAGTGGATCAGGGGCGGATCGGCGGGGTCGGGGACGCGGTCGCTCCAGCCGCCGGGGACGGTACGGCCCTGCTGGGCGCGGAACCGGACGGGGGCGAGGCCCACGCGCCGGGTGAACAGCCGGGAGAAGTAGGCGGGGTCGTCGTAGCCGACGCGGCGGGCGACGGCCGCGACGGGCAGTGTGGTGGCGGCGAGGAGGTCCTTGGCCCGGGCGAGCCGGATGCCGAGCAGGTAGTCCTTCGGGGTGCAGCCGGCCGCCTGGCGGACCGCGGCGCGCAGCTCGGCGGTGGTCATCCCGTGCCGCGCGGCGTGGCCGGCGACGCTCAGCGGTGTGCAGGCGTCCCGGGCGAGGGCGGCCAGGATCTGCTCGCCGTCGGGGGCGAGGCCGGCGCGGGCGCGGCGCAGGGCGACGAGGAGTTCGTGGACGGCGGCGCCGGTCTCCACCTCCAGCATGGGGTTGCCCGGGCGGGCGGCCCGGGCGATGCGGGCGATGACCGCGCGGGGGCCGGCGGCGTCGGAGAGCGGGACGACGGGCCGGTCGGGTTCGATGCAGCCGAGGTCGCGGTAGGCGGCGGTGGCGGGTCCGGCGAAGTCGACGAAGCCCTCGTCCCAGCCGGTGTCCGGGTCGGGCGCGTAGTGGTGGGGCACGCCGGGGGTGAGCCACAGCAGGGCGGGCGCGGTGACGGCCGTACGGCGGCCGTCGGCGCCGCGGTACCAGCCGCGGCCCGCGCTGATCACGACGGCGACGTGGTGGCCGAGGATGCGCGGGCCGACCGTGGGCAGCGCCCCGTGCTGGAGGCCGACGCCGAGGCAGACCAGGCCGAGGCGGTGGTGGGCGGGGCCGGGGCTGAAGAACCGCATCCAGGTCCGGTACATCGGCGCTCCTTGCGTGTGCTGCGCGGCGCGTTTTTGTCCAAGCAGCGCCGATCCTCGTCCATGGCGCCGGCCGCCGGAAGGGGTGAGGGTGGAGGGGACGGGCGGGGTGGTGGCGGGGAGGGTGCGTGGGCGGGTTCGCGGTCGGGGAGTCCGGTTTCCTGCTGGACGGGCGGCCGGTGCGGCTGCTGTCCGGGGCGCTGCACTACTTCCGGGTGCACGAGGCGCAGTGGGGGCACCGGCTGGCGATGCTCCGGGCGATGGGCCTGAACTGCGTGGAGACCTACGTCCCGTGGAACCTGCACCAGCCGCGCCCGGGGGCGGTGCGGGACGTGGGGGCGGTCGGCCGGTTCCTGGACGCGGTCGGGGCGGCGGGGATGTGGGCGATCGTGCGGCCGGGGCCCTACATCTGCGCCGAGTGGGAGAACGGCGGGCTGCCGGCGTGGCTGACGGGCGAGCCGGGCACGCGCGCGCGGACACGGGACGAGCGGTATCTGGGCCACGTCCGGAACTGGTTCCGGCGGCTGCTGCCCGAGATCGTGCCCCGCCAGATCGACCGCGGCGGCCCGGTGGTGCTGGTGCAGGTGGAGAACGAGTACGGCAGCTACGGCAGTGACACCGGCTATCCGGCGGAGCTGGCCGGCCTGCTGCGCGCGGAGGGGGTCACCGTTCCCCTCGTCACCTCGGACGGACCCGAGGACCACATGCTGACCGGGGGCTCGCTGCCCGGGGTGCCGGCCACGGTGAACTTCGGCTCCCACGCGCGCGAGGCGTTCGCCGCACTGCGCCGCCACCGTCCCGTGGGCCCGCTGATGTGCATGGAGTTCTGGTGCGGCTGGTTCGACCACTGGGGCGGCGAGCACACCGTACGGGATCCGGCCGGGGCCGCCGGGGCGCTGCGGGAGATCCTGGAGTGCGGGGCGTCGGTGAACCTCTACATGGCCCACGGGGGCACCAGTTTCGGGGGCTGGGCGGGCGCCAACCGGGGCGGCGCGCTGCACGAGGGGCCACTGGAGCCGGACGTGACCTCGTACGACTACGACGCGCCGGTGGACGAGTACGGCAGGCCCACGGAGAAGTTCCGGCTGTTCCGCGAGGTGCTGTCGGCGTACCACCCCGG
This sequence comes from Streptomyces sp. NRRL S-1022, assembly GCF_000720135.1. Classification (GTDB taxonomy): domain Bacteria; phylum Actinomycetota; class Actinomycetes; order Streptomycetales; family Streptomycetaceae; genus Streptomyces. The sequence goes on from NZ_JOIU01000028.1 coordinate 13,494, forward strand.
TCCGCTGCCGGACCTGCCGCCGCGGCCCGCCGTGCTGGGCGCCCCGGCCGAGGCCCGGCTCACCGGCTGGGCGCCCCTGGCCGGGGTGCTGGAGGCGCTGGGCGGCCCGGAGACGTTCGCCCCGGTGCCGCCGACGTTCGAGGAGCTGGACGTGACCCGGGGATTCGTGCGCTACACGGTGGACGTGCCGGGACCGCGGCAGCCGTACCCGCTGGCCGTGCGCGGGCTGCGGGACCTCGCCGTGGTGTACGTCGACGGGGAGCGGGCGGGGGTGCTCACCGAGGAGGAGCCGGTGCTGCAGGAGCCCGTCGCGGGCCCCGCGCGCGTGGAGCTGTGGGTGGAGTCCCTGGGGCGGGTGAACTACGGGCCGCGGCTCGGCGAGGCGAAGGGCGTCACCGGCGGCGTCCTGCACGAGCGGCAGTACCTGCACGGGGCCCGCGCGCGGGGCCTGGATCTGGACGCGTTCGTCGGCGGGGTGGCCGCGGTGTCCTTCGGTGTGCCGCCCCGGGAGGGGGCGCCGGGGCTGTACCGGGGCTGGGTCACGGTCCGCGGGGCCGGGGACGCCCGGCTGGAGCTGCCGGGCGGGACCCGTGGCTTCGCCTGGGTCAACGGCTTCAACCTGGGCCGCTACTGGTCGGCGGGGCCCCAGCGGTCGCTGTACGTGCCCGGGCCGGTGCTGCGGGAGGGCGTGAACGAGGTGTGGCTGCTGGAGCTGGACGGGGGCGGACCGGGGCCGTCGGCGCCACGCCTGCTGCCCGTGTGACCGGCCGTCCGCCCGGGCCGCCCGCCCCTACAGTGGAGACAGGTTCCGGCGTCTTTGGGGGTGCCGACGTGGTGAACGGCGGAGCGGTCCGGCACGGCTACCCGCACCTGGAGACGGTGCGGGCCGCCGTCACCGCGCTGTACCGGCGGCTGTCCCGTGACACCGTGGAGACGTTCTCCGTCAGCGTGGCCCCCGCCGACGTGGCCTTCTGCGACACCGACGACCTGTACCTGGGGGCGCAGCGGGTGGCGCGGGAGATCGTGCGGCACTTCCGGCTGCCGGACGCGCGGCTGATCGTCGGTTTCCGGGAGATGACCCACGCGGCGAACGTCGAGCTGGCGGCGGGCCCGGAGTACTTCGTCGAGCTGAACGACCGGTTCCGCACGCACCGCGGGGACATCGGCGCGGCCCTCGCCCACGAGGTGGCGCACGTCTACCTGCACCGTCTGGACCTGTCCTTCCCCACCACGGCGGAGAACGAGATCCTGACGGACACGGCGACGGCCTACCTGGGTGCGGGCTGGCTGCTGCTGGACGCCTACCGGGAGGACGGGGTGTCGTCGCAGAAGCTCGGCTACCTCACCCCGGAGGAGTTCGGGTACGTCCTGGCCAAGCGGGCGCTGCTGTTCGGCGAGGACCCGTCCCCGTGGTTCACCAGTCCGCAGGCCTACGTTGCCTACGGCAAGGGCCTGGACCTGGCCCGCCGGGACGGGCGGCAGCCGCCGCTGACCGGGGCCGGCTGGGCGGGCCGCCGCCGCTACGCCCACGACCGCCGGCACGCCGGGACCGCCGCGCCGGCAGCCGGCTACTCCTTCGCCCCCGACAGCGGCGGCCGCCTCCGGGTGAGCTTCCCGTGCCCGACCTGCCACCAGCGGATCAGGGTGCCGGTACAGGGGCGGGTACGGGCGCGGTGCGGGCTGTGCCGGACGGTGCTGGAGTGCGACACGTAACCGGGCCCGCCCCCGGTCCGTCCGGCCCGGCCCGCCGAGGAGGACGGTGTCAGCCCTCGTGCTCCGGCACCGCCCGGCGGGGCAGGACCGCGCACAGCACCGCGAACGCCCTCACGACCCAGGGCATCGCCTCGGACAGCGCCTCGCCCAGCCCCTCCCCCGCGGCCCCGGAGAACACCGTGCCGATCACCGCCGCGCCCAGCGCGCCGCCGAACGGGTCGGCGTCGGTGAGGAGGCCGCCGAGCAGCAGTCCGACCCCCGAGGCGAACCCCGCGACGGCGCCGCACCTCCCGAAGGCGGCGCCGCGCTCCTTGCCCTGGAACAGGGTGCGGAAGGAGCCGATCACCTGCGGGACGCGCACGACCGCCAGGACGCCCTGGACCGCCCGGGCGGCGATCAGCTGGCCCGGTGCTGGCGCCGGTCAGGCGCCAGGGCACCCCGAGGGGGGGCATCCGCGGGGTCGCTCACGCCCCGTACACCCGGCCCGGCGGCTCCGCCTCCGCCAGCAGCCGCCGGGCCGCCTCCCCCGCCTCGGCCGGTGTCCAGCGGGCTCCCCGGTCGGCGGTGGGGCCGGGGCGCCAGCCCTCCATGACGGTGATCCGGCCGCCCTCCGCCTCGAACACCCGCCCGGTCACCCCCGTGCTGCCGGCCGAGCCGAGCCAGACCACGAGCGGGGAGACGTTCTCGGGTGCCATGGCGTCGAAACCGGCGGCCGGTGCCGTCATGGCCGCGGCGAAGACACGTTCCGTCATGCGGGTGCGGGCGGCCGGCGCCACGGCGTTGACCTGCACGCCGTAGCGGGCCAGTTCGGCCGCCGCGACCAGGGTGAGACCGACGATCCCGGCCTTGGCGGCGCTGTAGTTGCCCTGCCCGACCGAGCCGAGCAGGCCGGCCCCGCTGCTGGTGTGGACGACCCGGGCCACCGGGGTGCGGCCGGCCCCGGCCTCGGCGCGCCAGTACGCGGCGGCGTGCTTCAGCGGCAGGAAGTGGCCCCTGAGGTGGACGCGGATCACGGCGTCCCAGTCGTCCTCCCCGAGATTGACCAGCATCCGGTCGCGCAGGAAACCGGCGTTGCTGACGAGGGTGTCGAGCCGGCCGTAGGTCTCCACGGCGGTGCGGACCAGGCCGGCCGCGCCCGCGCCGGTGGCGATGTCGGCGCCGTGGGCGACCGCGTCACCGCCCGCCGCCCGGATCTCCGCCACGACGGCGTCCGCCGGCCGCTCGGCGTCCGGCGCGCCGTCCAGCGCGACGCCCAGGTCGTTGACGACCACCTTCGCACCCTCGGCCGCGAAGGCGAGCGCGTGCGCCCGGCCGAGCCCGCGACCGGCGCCGGTGACGGCCACGACCCGGCCCGAACAGATTCCGTCCGTCCTCGCGCGCACGCTCATCTCAGCTCTCCCTGCCGGTGCTCGGGACTTCGGGGATGTGCGGTCCGGCGGTGGCCGCGTCCAGGAACGCCGGCCGCTCCCCGCCTCCGTGGACGTGCAGGCTCGCCCCGCTGATGTAGGCGGCGGCGCCGGAGGCGAGGAAGACGGCGGCGGCACCGATGTCGGCGGGGAGGGCCAGGCGGCCCAGCGGGACGGTGCGGGCGACGGCGGCGACACCGTCCGGGCCGCCGTAGTGCAGGTGGGTCAGGCCGGTGCGGACCATGCCGACGACCAGCGTGTTGACCCGGACCTCCGGCGCCCACTCCACGGCCATGGAGGCGGCCAGGTTCGCGAGCCCCGCCTTGGCCGCGCCGTAGGCGGCCGAGCCGGGCGAGGGGCGGCTCCCGCTGACGCTGCCGACCATCACGATCGAGCCCCTGCTGCGCCGGAGGTGGTCGTAGGCGGCGAGGGACGCGGTGAGCGGGGTGATCAGGTTCAGCTCGACCACCTTGGCGTGCCGTTCGGCGTCGGCGTCGGCGAGGCGCCGGTAGGGGGTGCCGCCCGCGTTGTTGACGAGCACGTCCAGCCGGGGGAGTGCCGCGAAGAAGGACCGGACGGCGGGCGGGTCGCGCAGGTCGAGCGGTGCGAACTCGACGCCGGGCAAGGGCTGTTCGGGAGGACGGCGGGCGCAGGCCAGGACCCGGGCGCCCGCCTCTGCGAAGGCCCGGGCGATCCCCGCGCCCACCCCTCGGGTGCCGCCGGTGACCACCACGGTGCTGCCGCGCAGTGCAGCGCCGCCAGGCGCGTCGTCCACAGGCGCGTCGTCCACAGGCGCGTCGTCCACAGCCGCGTTGTCCACAGCCGCGTTGTCCACAGGGCCTCCCGCTCGTCTGCGCCGACTGCTAGCTTCGAAGCCTCGCACCTAACAAATGTTTGGTGGAAAGGTAGCTGATGCGCCCATGGGTGTCTCCTGTTCGTCCCCGGAAAAGGGGATTTCCGTAGTGACCGTCGACTACCCGCCGGTCAACGCGCTGCCGGTGCGCGGCTGGTTCGCCCTGGCCGACGGCGTGCGCGCGGCCGGCCGGGACCCGGGGATCCGCTGCGTGGTCCTGGCCGCCGAGGGGCGCGGGTTCAACGCGGGCGTGGACATCAAGGAGATACAGGCGGCCGGCCAGGAGGCGCTGATCGGCGCCAACCGGGGGTGCGCGGAGGCCTTCGCGGCGGTCTACGACTGCGAGACACCGGTGATCGCGGCGGTGCAGGGCTTCTGCCTGGGCGGCGGGATCGGCCTGGTGGGCAACGCGGACGCGGTGGTGGCGAGCGAGGACGCGGCCTTCGGGCTGCCCGAGCTGGACCGGGGCGCGCTCGGCGCGGCGACCCATCTGGCCCGGCTGGTGCCGCAGCACCTGATGCGCGCGCTGTACTACACCGGGCGCACGGCGAGCGCCGCCGAACTGCACGCGCACGGCTCGGTGTGGCGGGTCGTGCCGCGCGCGCAGCTGCCGGGGGCGGCGCTGGAGCTGGCCCGGCAGATCGCCGCGAAGGACGGGGGGCTGCTGCGCATGGCCAAGGCCGCCATCAACGGCATCGATCCGGTCGACGTGCGCCGCAGCTACCGCTTCGAGCAGGGCTTCACCTTCGAGGCCAGCCTCGGCGGAGTGGCCGGCCGGGTCCGCGACACGTTCGGACGTCAGGGGAAGGAGGGAGCGTAGATGGCCGACAAGACGATGACCGCCGACGAGGTGGTGTCCCGGCTGGCGAGCGGGATGACCCTCGGCATCGGCGGCTGGGGCTCACGCCGCAAGCCGATGGCGCTGGTCCGGGCGCTGCTGCGGTCCGGCATCGGCGATCTGACGGTCGTGGCGTACGGCGGCCCGGACGTCGGCATGCTGGCCGCCGCCGGCCGGATCCGCAGGCTGGTCACCGCGTTCGTCACCCTGGACTCCGTTCCGCTGGAACCGCACTACCGGGCCGCGCGCGAGCACGGCGGCCTCGCGCTGACGGAGATCGACGAGGGGATGTTCCAGAGCGGGCTGCGCGCGGCGGCACAGCGCCTGCCCTTCCTGCCGGTGCGGGCGGGGATCGGCTCGGACGTCATGCGGGCCGGCCCGGAGCTGCGGACGGTGACGTCGCCGTACGCGGACGGGGAGACGCTGGTGGCGATGCCCGCGCTGCGGCTGGACGCGGCCCTGGTGCACGTCCACCGCGCCGACCGGCTGGGCAACGGCCAGTACCTGGGCCCGGAGCCGTACTTCGACGACCTGTTCTGCGAGGCGGCGGACGCGGCCTACGTCTCCTGCGAACGGATCGTGGACACGGCCGAGCTGACCCGGGCGGCCGGCCCGCAGTCGCTGCTGCTCAAGCGGCTCGCGGTGACGGGTGTGGTGGAGGCGCCGAGCGGTGCGCACTTCACCTCCTGTGCCCCCGACTACGGCAGGGACGAGGAGTTCCAGCGGTGGTACGCGACCACGCCCTGGCCGGAGTTCGCCGCACGCTTCCTCGGCGCGGACGAGGCCGCCTACCGGGCGGCGGTCGAGGACTGGCGGACGGAGCGGGAGCGATGAGCGCCACCCGCGCCGAGTACTGCGTGATCGCCTGCGCCGAGGCCTGGCGCGACGCCGGGGAGGTGCTGGCGAGCCCGATGGGACTGATCCCGTCGCTGGGCGCGCGGCTGGCCCGGCTGACGTTCGCGCCGGACCTGCTGCTGACCGACGGCGAGGCCCTGCTGGTCCGCCCGGACGGCACCCCGGAGGGCTGGCTGCCCTACCGGCATCACCTGGAGCTGGTGGCGGGCGGCCGGCGGCACGTGATGATGGGCGCGAGCCAGCTCGACCGGCACGGCAACCAGAACATCTCCCGCATCGGCGACCGGGCGCGGCCCCGCAGGCAGCTCCTCGGGGTGCGCGGGGCACCGCTGAACACGCTGAACAACCCGGTGAGTTACTGGGTCCCCAGACACTCCCGGCGGGTGTTCGTGGAGCGGGTGGACATGGTGTGCGGGGTGGGGTACGACCGGGCGGCCGGCCTGGGTGCCGCGGCCCGGTTCCACCGCATCGCCCGGGTCGTCACTGACCTCGCCGTGCTGGACTTCGCGACCCCCGACCACTCGATGCGGCTGGTCTCGGTGCATCCGGGGGCGAGCGTGGAGCAGGTGCGGGAGGCGACGGGGTTCGAGCTGGCCGTGCCGGACGGGGTGCCGTACACCCGGGAGCCCGGGGCGGCGGAACTGCGGCTGATCCGCGAGGTGCTGGACCCGGTGGGGGCGCGCACGCGCGAGGTGCCTCAGGGGGCGGGGGGCTGATGGAGACCGCGCTGACCCGGCTGGTCGGGGTCCGCCATCCGATCGTGCAGACCGGGATGGGCTGGGTGGCCGGGCCCCGTCTGGTCTCGGCGGCGGCGGACGCCGGCGCCCTCGGCATCCTGGCCTCCGCGACGATGACGCTCGACCAGTTGCGCGACGCGATCAGACAGGTACGGTCCCGGACCGGGGCGCCGTTCGGGGTGAACCTGCGGGCCGACGCGGGTGACGCGCCGGACCGGGTGCGGATCCTGGTGGAGGAGGGCGTCCGGGTGGCCTCCTTCGCCCTGGCCCCCTCCCCCGGGCTGATAGCCGAACTGAAGGCGGCGGGCGTGGTGGTGATCCCGTCCGTCGGGGCCCGGCGGCACGCCGAGAAAGTGGCGGCCTGGGGCGCCGACGCGGTGCTCGTGCAGGGCGGCGAGGGCGGCGGGCACACCGGTGAGGTGGCCACGAGTGTGCTGCTGCCGCAGGTGGTGGACGCGGTGCGGATACCGGTGGTCGCGGCGGGCGGCTTCTTCGACGGGCGGGGCCTGGTGGCGGCGCTGGCCTACGGGGCGGCCGGGGTGGCGATGGGCACGCGGTTCCTGCTCACCTCCGACTCGACGGTGCCGGACGCGGTGAAGGCCCGGTATCTGGCGGCGACGGTCCAAGACGTCACCGTGACCCGGGCGGTGGACGGCCTGCCGCACCGGATGCTGCGCACCGATCTGGTGGCGGCGCTGGAGCGGTCGGGCCGGATACGCGCCTTCGCGCACGCGGTGCGGCGGGCGGCCGGTTTCCGGCGGCTGTCGGGGCTGACCTGGCGGCAGCTGGTCCGTGACGGCCTCGCACTGCGGCACGGCAAGGAGCTGTCCTGGAGTCAGGTGCTGCTCGCCGCCAACACGCCGGTGCTGCTGAAGTCGGCGATGGTGGACGGCCGGACGGATGTGGGGGTGATGGCGGCGGGGCAGGTCGCCGGGGTGATCGACGACCTGCCGTCGTGCGCGGAGCTGGTGGAGCGGATCATGGGGGAGGCGCAGGAGGTGCTGGCCGCGCTGGCGGGGCTCAGAGCCGTTCGATGATCGTCACGTTGGCCTGGCCGCCGCCCTCGCACATGGTCTGGAGGCCGTAGCGGCCGCCGGTGCGTTCCAGTTCGTGCAGCAGGGTGGTCATCAGCCGGGCGCCGGTGGCGCCGAGGGGGTGGCCGAGGGCGATCGCGCCGCCGTTGACGTTGACCTTGGCGGGGTCGGCGCCGGTCTCCTTCAGCCAGGCGAGGACGACCGGCGCGAAGGCCTCGTTGATCTCCACGAGGTCGATGGCGTCGAGGGTCAGGCCGGTCTTCTTCAGGGCGTGCGCGGTGGCCGGTATGGGCGCGGTGAGCATGCGGATGGGGTCCTCTCCGCGTGCGGAGAGGTGGTGGACGCGGGCGCGGGGGCGCAGGCCGTGGTCCCGGACCGCCCGTTCGGAGGCGAGCAGCAGGGCCGCGGCCCCGTCGGAGACCTGGGAGGAGCAGGCGGCGGTGACGGTGCCGCCGTCGAGGACGGGCCGCAGCGCGGCCATCTTCTCCAGGGAGGTGTCCCGGCGCGGGCCCTCGTCCACGGTGACCTGGCCGCAGGGGATGGTCTCGCGGTCGAAGCGGCCGGTGTCGATCGCCCAGATCGCGCGCCGGTGCGAGCGCAGGGCGAACTCCTCCTGTGCGGCGCGGCCGATGCCCCACTGCGCGGCGATCGTCTCGGCGCCGGCGAACTGGTCGACGGGCCGGTCGCCGTAACGGGCGCGCCAGCCGGTGCTGCCGAGGAAGGGGCCGTCGGTCAGGCCGAGGGGGACGGCTGCCTGCCGGGAGGCGAAGGCGATGGGGACCTGGGACATGTTCTGCACCCCGCCCGCGACCACCAGGTCCTGGGTGCCGGAGAGCACGGCCTGTGCGGCGAAGTGCACGGCCTGCTGGGAGGAGCCGCACTGGCGGTCGACGGTGACGCCGGGTACCTCCTCGGGGAGGCCGGCGGCCAGCCAGCTGGTGCGGGCGATGTCGCCGGCCTGCGGCCCGACCGTGTCCAGGCAGCCGAAGACCACGTCGTCCACGGCGGCCGGGTCGATCCCGGAGCGCTCCACCAGTGCGGTGAGCACCCGCGCGCCCAGGTCGGCCGGGTGGACCGCGCGCAGTCCTCCCCCGCGCCGCCCGACCGGTGTGCGGACCGCTTCGACGATGTAGGCCTCGGCCATGGCAACTCCCTCTGACGGAAAGGGGCTATTCGCGTACGGCGATCCCGTCCAGCACCATCGACAGGTACTGGCGGGCGATCTCCTCGGGGCTGTGCCGGCCGCCGGGCCGGTACCAGGAGGCGGCGACCCACACGGTGTCGCGCACGAACCGGTAGGTGAGCCGGACGTCGAGGTCGGCGCGGAAGGCCCGCTCGGCGACCCCGCGTCGCAGCGTGTTCAGCCACGCCTTCTCGAACCGGCGCTGGGACTCGGCGAGGAAGGCGAACCGGTCCTGGGCGACGAGCTGTTTGCTCTCCTTCTGGTAGATCGCGACGGCGGCGCGGTGCCGGTCGATCTCCCGGAAGGACTCGGTGACCAGCGCCTCCAGCGTCTCGCGGGGTCCGAGTCCGGAGGCGAGGACGGTGTCGTAGCCGTCCCAGAGCTCGTCGAGGAAGGTCCGCAGGATCTCTTCGAGCATCGACTCCTTGGAGTCGAAGTGGTAGTAGAGGCTGCCCGCGAGCATCCCGGCGTGGTCGGCGATCCGGCGGACGGTGGTGGCGTTGTAGCCGTGCTCGGCGAAGACCTCGGCGGCGGTGTTGAGGAGTTCTCCGCGCCGGGCCGCTGCCGCGGTCACCTGGGGCTTCTTCTTGGTCGGCACGCACCCATTGTGGTCTGCTCCGCTGCTCAGGGGTGCTGGCTGCTGACGGCGACGACCTCGCCGGTCATGTAGGAGGAGTAGCCGGAGGCGAGGAAGACGATCACGTTGGCCACCTCCCAGGGCTGTGCGTACCGCCCGTAGGCCTCCCGTTCGGTCAGTTCGGCGAGGAGTTCGGCGGAGGTGACCTTCGCCAGGTGCGGGTGCATGGCGAGGCTGGGGGCGACCGCGTTTACGCGCACGCCGTAGGCGGCGGCCTCGACGGCCGCGCACCGGGTCAGCGCCATCACGCCGGCCTTGGCGGCGGCGTAGTGGGCCTGTCCGGCCTGGGCGCGCCAGCCGACGACGGAGGCGTTGTTGACGATGACCCCGCCGCCGGTGCCGCGCATGGCGCGCAGGGCGGCCCGGGTGCAGCGGAAGGTGCCGTTCAGGGTGACGTCCAGCACCCGGGACCACTGCTCGTCGGTCATGTCGACGAGGTCCGAAGTGCCGCCGAGCCCGGCGTTGTTGACGACGACGTCCAGCCGCCCGTGCGCGGCCACGGCCGTCTCGAACAGGGCCCGCACCTGGGTCTCGTCGGTGACGTCGCACGGCAGCGCGGTGACCGCGCCGGGGAACCGGCGGCCCAGTTCGGCCTCGTGCTCCTTCAGCCGGCGCGGGTGGGCGTCGCTGAGGAGCACCCGGGCGCCCTCCTCCAGGAAGCGGCGTGCGGTGGCCCCGCCGATGCCGGTGCCGGCCGCCGCGGTGACGACGGCGGTGCGCCCGCGCAGCAGTCCGTGCCCGGGGACGTAGGCCGGGCTCTCGACGCCTGTCATAGGGCCACGCTAACCTACCAAACACTTGTTAGGGAAGGTGACCGGCACGGAAGGAAGGCGGTGCGGCGTGGACCTGACCCACTCTCCGGCCGACGAGGAGTTCCGCGCCGAGGCCCGGGCCTGGCTGCGCGCGCACGTCCCGCGCTCGCCGCTGCCGTCCCTGGAGACGGAGGAGGGCTTCGCGGCCCACCGCGCGTGGGAGGCCGAACTGGCCGCGGACCGCTGGTCGGTGGTGTCGTGGCCGGAGCGGTACGGCGGGCGGGACGCCGGACTGCTGCGCTGGCTGGTGTTCGAGGAGGAGTACTGGGCGGCAGGCGCGCCGGGCCGGGTCGGCCAGAACGGCATCAGCCTGCTCGCGCCGACCCTGTTCGCGTACGGCACGCAGGAGCAACGCGCGCGCGTGCTGCCGCCGACGGCGACCGGCGAGGTGGTCTGGGCGCAGGCCTGGTCCGAGCCGGAGGCGGGCTCGGACCTCGCCGCGCTCACCTCCCGGGCGGTGCGGACGGCCGGTGGCTGGCGGTTGCGCGGGCAGAAGACGTGGTCCTCGCGCGCCGCGTTCGCCGACCGGGCCTTCGGGCTGTTCCGCAGCGACCCGGCGGCACCGAGACCGCACCAGGGGCTGACGTACCTGATGTTCGACCTGCGGGCCCCCGGCGTCACCGTCCGTCCGATCGGCCGCCTGGACGGCAAGCCGGCCTTCGCCGAGCTGTTCCTTGACGACGTGTTCGTCCCGGACGAGGACGTGATCGGCGAGCCGGGCCAGGGCTGGCGGATCGCGATGTCCGCGACGGGCGACGAACGCGGGCTCACCCTGCGCTCCCCCGGCCGTTTCCTCGCCTCCGCCGCGCGGCTGCGCGAACTGTGGCGGGCCCAGGGCTCGCCCGGGCACGCCCGGACGCGGGTGGCCGACGCGCTGATCGCGGCCCGCGCCTATCAGTTGTTCGCCTACGCCGCCGCCTCCCGGGTCCTGGACGGCGACCGGCTCGGCCCCGAGTCCAGCATGAACAAGGTGTTCTGGTCCGAGCTGGACCTCGCGCTGCACGAGACGGCGCTCGACCTGCTGGGCGCGGAGGGCGAACTCGCCGACGGCGCCTGGTCCGAGGGGTACGTGTTCGCCCTGGCCGGCCCCATCTACGCGGGCACGAACGAGATCCAGCGGGACATCGTCGCCGAGCGGCTGCTCGGCCTGCCGAAGGGACGCCGCTGATGCGTTTCCTCCTGGACGCCGAGCAGCGCGCCTTCGCCGGCGCGCTGCACGCGATGCTGAGCGCGGCGGACACCCCGGCGGTGATCCGGGCCTGGGGCCGCGGCGACCACACCCGCGGGCGTGCCCTGTGGTCGCGGCTCGCCGAGGCGGGGGTGTTCGGACTCGCGGTGCCGCGGAAGTACGGCGGACTGGGCCCGCTTCCGGTGGACCTGGCCGTCGCCTTCGTGGAGCTGGGGCGGCACGCGGTGCCCGGCCCGCTCGCGGAGACGGTCGGGGCGGCCGTACTCCTCGAAGAGCCCGCGCCGGCCCGGCGGTTCCTGCCCGGGCTCGCGGCCGGGGCGGTCCTGGCGACCGTGGCGGCGCCCGGCGGCTACGCCGTCGACGGGGACGCCGCCGGCTTGCGCCTGTGCCCGGCCCCCGACGGGCTGTACCTGGCCACGGCGGACCCCGGCCCGGTGCGCCGCTCCCTGGATCCCGCGCGCCGGCTGACCCGGCTCACCCCCACCGGTGAACCGCTCGGCCGGGACGCGCCCTACGACCGGGCGCTGACCTGGATGCGCCTGGCCACCGCCGCCCAGGCCCTCGGTGCCGGCCTCGCCCTGCTCGACCGGACCGTCGCCCATGTCCGCCGGCGCACGCAGTTCGGGGTCCCCATCGGCTCCTTCCAGGCCGTAGGGCACCGCCTGGCCGACGCGAAGACGGCCCTGGAGTTCGCCCGCCCGCTGGTCTTCGGCGCGGCACTGTCGCTGCGCCCGGCGGAGGTGGCCGCCGCCAAGCTCACGGCGTGCGAGGCGGCGTACCGGACGGCCCGTACGGCACTGCATCTGCACGGCGCGATCGGCTACACGGCGGAGTACGACCTGTCGCTGTGGCTCACCAAGGCGCGGGCCCTGCGCTCGGCGTGGGGTACACCCCAGGAGTGCCGGGACCTGGTGCTCGCGGCCGGGCTCTAGGAGGCGGCCGGCACGGTCGGGGCACCGGGTACGACGCCCGCGGCGCGCGCGGCCGACAGCCACGCCGGGAACTCGCCGACGAGCCGGTCGTACAGCTCGGCGTCGGAGACCCGGCGCGGGTCCCGGCCCGCGTGGAAGAAGCCGGCGTTGTCCACGACCCGCTTGCCGGGGACGGCCAGCTCGTCCAGCTTCCGCAGGAACTCGAACTGCCTGCTGTCCGGGTCGCCGAAGCCGACGAACTGCCAGAAGAGGGGGAGCCGGGCCGCCTTGCAGAGATGGCGTTCGGCGGCCGGCTTGCTGGTCGGGCCGCCGTCGGTCTGGAAGACGACGAGGGCGGGGTCGGTGGCGCCGCTGTCCAGGTAGTGGTCGATGACGGCGTCCATGGCCAGGTGATAGCTGGTCCTGCCCATGTGCCCGAGCCCGGCCACGATCCGCTCGATGCGGCCCTCGTGCCCGTCGAGGGCGATGTCGGAGACCGCGTCGACGTCCGTGGAGAAGAACACCACCGGCACGCGCCCGTCGTCGTCCAGGTGCGCGGCGAGCCCCAGCACCCGGTCGGCCAGCGCCTGCACGCTGCCGTCCCGGTAGTACGGCCGCATCGAACCCGAGCGGTCCACCACGAGGTAGACGGCGGCCCGCAGCCCGTCGAGGCCGTGTTTGCGCAGGGACACGCCCGCGGACCGGTACGCGCCGGCGAGCGCGGGCGCGGTCTCCTCCACCTTGCGCAGGCTGATCGCGGCCATGGCTCCCCCTCCGCGTGCGGACATGCAACGACGCCTGCCCGGGTCCGGTCGGGGACGGGGCAGGCGTCGTCAGTGTTCCGTACGCCGTTGTACGGGACGTCCTCAGGGGTGCCGTCAGACCGCCAGGGCGCGGTCCGTCGGGCGGATCGGGGCCGGCAGGTCGCTGGCTCCGGTCAGGAAGCGGTCGACTCCGCGGGCGGCCGAGCGGCCCTCCGCGATCGCCCACACGATCAGGGACTGGCCGCGGCCGGCGTCACCGGCGACGAACACACCCGGCACGTTGGTCTGGAAGTCGGCGTCGCGGGCGATGTTACCGCGTTCGTCGAGGCCCAGGCCGAACTGCTCCACCAGGCCGTTCTCCCGGTCGGTGCCGGTGAAGCCCATGGCGAGGGTGACCAGCTGGGCGGGGATCCTGCGCTCGGTGCCCGGCTTCGGGGTCAGCTTGCCGTCGATGAACTCCACCTCGGTCAGGTGCAGCCACTGGACGTTGCCGTCCTCGTCGCCCTCGAAGTGGGTGGTGGAGACGGAGTAGACCCGCTCGCCGCCCTCCTCGTGCGCGCTGGTGACCTTGTAGAGCATCGGGAAGGTCGGCCAGGGCTGGTTCACCGGGTGCCGCTCGTCGTTCGGGCGGGGCATGATCTCCAGCTGGGTGACGGAGGCCGCGCCCTGGCGGTGGGCGGTGCCCACGCAGTCCGCGCCGGTGTCGCCGCCGCCGATGACGACGACGTGCTTGCCCTCGGCCGAGATCGGCGCGGTGACGTAGTCGCCCTCCTGGACCTTGTTGGCCAGCGGCAGGTACTCCATCGCCTGGTAGATGCCCTTGAGCTCGCGGCCCGGCACCGGCAGGTCCCGCGCGGTCGTGGAACCGGCGGCGATCACGATCGCGTCGTACCGCTTCTTCAGGTCGCGCGCGTTGATGTCGCGGCCCACCTCCACACCGGTGCGGAAGCGGGTGCCCTCCGCGCGCATCTGCTCGATACGGCGGTTGATGTGCCGCTTCTCCATCTTGAACTCGGGGATGCCGTACCGGAGGAGGCCTCCGATGCGGTCCGCGCGCTCGTAGACGGCGACCGTGTGGCCGGCCCGGGTCAGCTGCTGGGCGGCGGCGAGACCCGCCGGGCCCGAGCCGATGACCGCGACCGTCTTGCCGGACAGGCGCTCGGGGATCTGCGGGGCGACGTCCCCGGTCTCCCACGCCTTGTCGATGATGGAGACCTCGACGTTCTTGATGGTCACCGGCGGCTGGTTGATGCCGAGCACGCACGCCGACTCGCAGGGGGCCGGGCAGAGGCGACCGGTGAACTCCGGGAAGTTGTTGGTCGCGTGCAGGCGTTCCTGGGCGGCGGCCCAGTCCTCGCGGTAGGCGTAGTCGTTCCACTCGGGGATCAGGTTCCCCAGCGGACAGCCGTTGTGGCAGAACGGGATGCCGCAGTCCATGCAGCGGCTGGCCTGCTTGCTGATGATCGGCAGCAGGGAGCCGGGGACGTAGACCTCGTTCCAGTCCTTCTTGCGCTCTTCGACGGGACGGGTCCTGGCGACCTCACGGCCGTGGTTCAAGAAGCCCTTCGGGTCAGCCATTGATCGCCGCCTCCATCATCTTCTCGGTGATCTCGGTCTGGGACAGACCGGCTCGCTCGGCGGCGTCCTTGGCGGCGAGCACTGCCTTGTACGTGCTGGGGATGATCTTGCTGAACCGCTGCACGGCCGCTTCCCAGTCGGCGAGCAGCTTCCCGGCGACGGTCGAGCCGGTCTCCTCGGCGTGGCGGCGCACCACGTCGTGCAGCCACTGCTCGTCCGTCTCGTCCAGCGCCTCGACCGACTCGGCGTTGCCGATGTTGACGTTGTCGCGGTCGAGGTCGATGACGTAGGCGATACCGCCGGACATGCCCGCCGCGAAGTTGCGGCCGGTCGGGCCGAGGACGACCGCGTGACCGCCGGTCATGTACTCGCAGCCGTGGTCGCCCACGCCCTCGGAGACAACCAGCGCGCCGGAGTTGCGGACGCAGAACCGCTCACCGGTGCGGCCGCGCAGGAACAGCTCGCCGCCGGTGGCGCCGTAGGCGATGGTGTTGCCCGCGATGGTCGAGTACTCGGCGAGGTGGTCGGCGGCCCGGTCCGGGCGGACGACGATCCGGCCGCCGGACAGGCCCTTGCCGACGTAGTCGTTGGCGTCGCCCTCCAGGCGCAGCGTGACACCGCGCGGCAGGAACGCGCCGAAGGACTGGCCGGCCGAGCCCGTGAAGGTGATGTCGATGGTGTCGTCGGGCAGGCCCGCACCGCCGAACTTCTTCGTCACCTCGTGGCCGAGCATGGTGCCGACCGTGCGGTTGATGTTGCGGATGGCGACCTGGGCGCGCACCGGCTGGGCCTCGGTCGCGTCGTCCGCGGCGAGGGCGTCGGCGGCGAGCTTGATCAGCTCGTTGTCCAGGGCCTTCTCCAGACCGTGGTCCTGGGTGGCGATCTGGTGGCGGACGGCGCCCTCGGGCAGGTCCGGCACGTGGAACAGCGGCTTCAGGTCCAGGCCCTGCGCCTTCCAGTGGTCGACGGCGCGCTCGACGTCCAGCACCTCGGCGTGCCCGACGGCCTCCTCGATGGAGCGGAAGCCCAGCTCCGCGAGCAGTTCGCGGACCTCCTCGGCGATGAACCGGAAGAAGTTCACCACGTGCTCGGCCTTGCCGGCGAAGCGCTCGCGCAGGGCCGGGTTCTGGGTGGCGATGCCGACCGGGCAGGTGTCGAGGTGGCAGACGCGCATCATCACGCAGCCGGAGACGACGAGCGGGGCGGTCGCGAAACCGAACTCCTCGGCGCCGAGCAGCGCGGCGATGACCACGTCACGGCCGGTCTTCAGCTGGCCGTCGGTCTGCACCACGATCCGGTCGCGCAGGCCGTTGAGCAGCAGGGTCTGCTGGGTCTCGGCGAGGCCCAGCTCCCAGGGGCCGCCCGCGTGCTTCAGCGAGGTCAGCGGGGAGGCACCCGTGCCACCGTCGTGGCCGGAGATCAGGACCACGTCCGCGTGCGCCTTGGAGACACCCGCGGCGACCGTGCCGACACCGACCTCGGAGACCAGCTTCACGTGGACCCGCGCCTGCGGGTTCGCGTTCTTCAGGTCGTGGATCAGCTGGGCCAGGTCCTCGATGGAGTAGATGTCGTGGTGCGGCGGCGGGGAGATCAGGCCCACGCCCGGCGTCGAGTGACGCGTCTTCGCGACCCACGGGTAGACCTTGTGGCCGGGCAGCTGACCGCCCTCGCCGGGCTTGGCGCCCTGGGCCATCTTGATCTGGATGTCGTCCGCGTTGACCAGGTACTCGGAGGTCACGCCGAAGCGGCCGGAGGCCACCTGCTTGATCGCCGAGCGGCGCGCCGGGTCGTACAGGCGCTCCGGGTCCTCGCCGCCCTCACCGGTGTTGGACTTGCCGCCCAGCTGGTTCATGGCGATGGCGAGGGTCTCGTGCGCCTCCTTGGAGATGGAGCCGTACGACATCGCGCCCGTGGAGAAGCGCTTGACGATCTCGGAGACCGGCTCGACCTCCTCGACCGGGATCGGGCGGCGGCCTTCCAGACCCGTCTTGAAGCCGAACAGGCCGCGCAGCGTCATCAGGCGCTCGGACTGCTCGTTCACGCGGGAGGTGTACTTCTTGAAGATGTCGTAGCGGCCCGCGCGGGTGGAGTGCTGGAGGCGGAAGACCGTCTCCGGGTCGAACAGGTGCGGCTCGCCCTCGCGGCGCCACTGGTACTCGCCGCCGATCTCCAGCGCGCGGTGCGCGGGAGCGATGCCGGAGGCGGGGTAGGCCTTGGCGTGGCGGGCGGCGACCTCCCGGGCGATGACGTCGATGCCGACGCCGCCGATCTTGGTGGCGGTGCCGTTGAAGTACTTCGTCACGAAGGCCTCGTCCAGGCCGACGGCCTCGAAGACCTGGGCGCCGCGGTAGGAGGCGACGGTGGAGATGCCCATCTTGGACATGACCTTCAGGACGCCCTTGCCGAGGGCGTAGATCAGGTTCTTGATGGCCTTCTCGGGCTCCAGGCCGTTCAGGAAGGTGCCCGCGCGCAGCAGGTCCTCGACGGACTCCATGGCCAGGTACGGGTTGACGGCGGCGGCGCCGTAGCCGATGAGCAGGGCGACGTGGTGGACCTCGCGGACGTCGCCGGCCTCGACCAGCAGGCCCACCTGGGTGCGCTGCTTGGTGCGGATGAGGTGGTGGTGGACGGCCGCGGTGAGCAGCAGCGACGGGATCGGCGCGTGCTCGGCGTCGGAGTGGCGGTCCGACAGGACGATCAGGCGGGCGCCGTTCTCGATCGCCGCGTCGGCCTCGGCGCAGATCTCCTCGATGCGCGCGGCGAGCGCGTCACCGCCGCCGGAGACCCGGTACAGGCCGGACAGGGTCGCGGCCTTGAAGCCGGGCATGTCGCCGTCGGCGTTGATGTGGATGAGCTTGGCCAGCTCGTCGTTGTCGATCACCGGGAACGGCAGGGTGACCGAGCGGCAGGAGGCGGCCGTCGGGTCCAGCAGGTTGCCCTCCGGGCCCAGCGACGAGCGCAGGGAGGTGACCAGCTCCTCGCGGATCGCGTCCAGCGGCGGGTTGGTGACCTGCGCGAACAGCTGGGTGAAGTAGTCGAAGAGCAGCCGCGGGCGCTCGGACAGGGCCGCGATCGGCGAGTCCGTGCCCATGGAGCCGATCGGCTCGGCGCCGCTGCGGGCCATCGGGGCGAGGATGACGCGCAGCTCCTCCTCGGTGTACCCGAAGGTCTGCTGGCGGCGGGTGACCGAGGCGTGCGTGTGGACGATGTGCTCGCGCTCGGGCAGGTCGCCCAGCTCGATCTCGCCGGCCTCCAGCCACTCGGCGTACGGCTTCTCGGCGGCCAGGGACGCCTTGATCTCGTCGTCCTCGACGATGCGGTGCTCGGCGGTGTCGACGAGGAACATGCGGCCGGGCTGCAGGCGGCCCTTGCGAACGACCTTGGCCGGGTCGATGTCGAGGACGCCGACCTCGGAGCCGAGGACGACGAGGCCGTCGTCGGTGACCCAGTAGCGGCCGGGGCGCAGACCGTTGCGGTCGAGCACGGCGCCGACCTGGGTGCCGTCGGTGAAGGTGACGCAGGCGGGGCCGTCCCAGGGCTCCATCATCGTGGAGTGGAACTGGTAGAAGGCGCGCCGGGCCGGGTCCATGGAGGCGTGGTTCTCCCAGGCCTCCGGGATCATCATCAGCACCGAGTGCGGCAGCGAACGGCCGCCCAGGTGGAGCAGCTCCAGCACCTCGTCGAAGGAGGCGGAGTCGGAGGCGTCCGGCGTACAGACCGGGAAGACGCGGTCCAGCTTCTCCTGCGGGCCGAACAGGTCGGAGACCAGCTGCGACTCGCGGGCGACCATCCAGTTGCGGTTGCCCTTGACGGTGTTGATCTCACCGTTGTGCGCGACGAAGCGGTACGGGTGTGCGAGCGGCCACGACGGGAAGGTGTTCGTGGAGAACCGGGAGTGCACGAGCGCGATCGCGGAGGCGAAGCGGCGGTCGGACAGGTCCGGGAAGAAGGGCTCCAGCTGGCCGGTGGTCAGCATGCCCTTGTAGACGATCGTGCGCGCGGACAGGGAGGGGAAGTACACCCCGGCCTCGCGCTCGGCGCGCTTGCGCAGTACGAAGGCCCGGCGGTCCAGCGCGATGCCCTCGCTGGCCCCTCCCCCGGACTCCGTCCGGGAGGCGCCCCCAGTGACGAAGATCTGCCGGAACACCGGCATGGTGGAGCGGGCGGTGGCGCCCAGCAGCTCGGGAGCGACCGGGACCTCGCGCCAGCCGAGGACGGTGAGGCCCTCCTCGGCGGCGATCGTCTCGATACGTGAGACGGCGTCCTCGGCGCCCTGCTCCGGCAGGAAGGCGATGCCCACCGCGTAGGCACCGGCGGCGGGGAGGTCGAATCCGGCCACTTCACGGAAGAAGGCGTCCGGCACCTGGGAGAGGATGCCCGCGCCGTCGCCGGAGTCGGGCTCGGAGCCGGTGGCACCCCGGTGCTCCAGGTTGCGCAGGACGGTGAGGGCCTGCTCGACCAGGGTGTGGGACGCCTCGCCGGTGAGGGTGGCGACGAAACCGACGCCGCACGCGTCGTGTTCGTTGCGGGGGTCGTACATACCCTGCGCAGCAGGGCGAGCATCCATGAACGACCAGTTCTGGCCGTTCTCGGAGTGCTGGGACGGCTGGCGCGGCGTACGCATCGGCTCTCCCGTCGTCGTCATGTGGCATGTGGCAGGTGCCGAGGGACGACGTTGGCCCTCTGCGTGAGATCTGCGATGAGATCAAAATTTCGTGCAGGTTACATGATGGAGCGATTCTCGGGAAGCGGATACACCGTTCCAGCATGCGGACGCCTCGGGGTGCGCGGGCGGGGGTGGCGCGCGGCTCCGTGGCCAAAAGTATGAGGGACCAAATCAGGACAGATCAATACCTGACGGTCCGGAATCCGGGGCGAGCGTCGTCGCTCGCCCGGAGGGGTGCGGCAGGCGTCGTTGCCCACAGCGCTTACGGCTCATGCCCGGTGGTCAAACAATCGAAACCAGCGAGTAACGGGTACTTATACGGCCCATCGCATAGGTACCGGCCGGGCTATCCTACGGCCGTTCCGAACAGGGTGCCCAGGGCGTACGTCACACCGGCCGCCGCACCGCCGAGCGCGAGCTGCCGCAGGCCGCTGAACCACCAGCTGCGCGCCGTCACCCTGGCCACGACGGCACCGCATCCGAAGAGCCCGGCGAGGGCGAGCAGCACGGCGGGCCACAGCGCGGTGGCGCCGAGCAGGTACGGCAGCAGGGGCAGCAGGGCGCCGAGGGCGAACGAGCCGAAGGACGACACGGCGGCGACCAGCGGCGAGGGCAGGTCGCCGGGGTCGATGCCCAGCTCCTCGCGAGCGTGGATCTCCAGGGCCTGCTCGGGGTCCTCGGACAGCTGCCGGGCGACCTGCCGGGCCAGCTCCGGCTCGACCCCGCGCGCCACGTACAGCGCGGCCAGCTCGTCCTCCTCGTCCTGCGGGTGCTTGCGCAGCTCACGGCGCTCGACGTCGAGCTCGGCCTCGACGAGTTCCCGCTGGGAGGCGACGGAGGTGTACTCGCCGGCGGCCATGGAGAACGCGCCGGCGGCGAGCCCCGCGAGGCCGGTGAGGACGATGGTGTGCTGGCCCACGGCTCCGCCGGCCACACCCGTCATCAGGGCGAGGTTGGAGACGAGCCCGTCCATGGCGCCGAAGACGGCGGGCCGCAGCCAGCCCCCGTTCACATCGCGGTGCGTGTGGTTGTCGCGGTGCGCCACGTGCAGCGCGGCCTCGGTTTCGATGATGGCCATGCGGGCCCCCCAGGGAAGCTTAGCCAAAGCTAACTTTGGACGAGTTCTACTTTTCGACAACACTCAATTTACGCTGATCCTTCCGCAGCCGCCAGCAAGGAAAGGCTCGGCTAACCTGCACGTTTCCCCTCGTGCGCTCACATGTGCGATCAATCGCTCAGATGCCGAGCGGGTGACAGGCGTCCGTGCCGCGCTCGCCCCGGTGCCGCCCGTGGGACACATCCGCAGAGGGTCCCGTGCGACCCCGCCGAAGGAGGCCGTCCATGGCATCGATCGCCCGCACCGCCCCGGTTCCGGCGCCCGGGGAGACCGCCGGACTTCGCGAGCGGGCCCGGGGCGCGCTGCTCGGCCTGGCCGTCGGGGACGCGCTGGGGGCGCCCGCGGAGAACCTCAGGCCTTCCGAGATCCGGGCCCGCTGGGGCCGCATCACCGGGTACGTCAGCGAGCAGCCGTGCGGCACGGACGACACCGAGTACGCGATCTTCTCCGGGCTGCTGCTGGCCCGGCACGGCTCGGCCCTCACCCCGGCACACGTGGAAGCGGCCTGGCACGAGTGGATCGCCGACCGGGCCGAGGGCCCCTTCCGCGGTGCGGGATTCAGCGAGCGGGGCACGCTGGAGAACCTGCGCCGCGGCCTCGCCGCCCCCATCTCGGCCCAGCACCGGCACGCCTGGAGCGACGGGCTGGCCATGCGGGCGGCGCCGTTCGGGGTGTTCGCCGCCGGGCGGCCCGCCGAGGCGGCCCGGCTGGTGGCCGTCGACGGCTCGGTCAGCCACGAGGGCGAGGGCATCTACGGCGGCCAGGCGGTCGCGGCGGGCGTCGCGGCGGCGATGACCGGCGCGTCCGTCCCGGTGGTGATCGCCGCGGCCCTGGCGGTCATCCCCGACGACTCCTGGACGGCGCGCTCCCTGCGCCGCGCGGTGGCCGTGGCCCACCGCGGCGAACGCGCGGTCCGCTCCGCGGTCGTCATCGGCGGCTACCCCTGGACCGACCTCGCCCCCGAGGCGGTGGCCCTCGCCTTCGGCGCCTACGCGGCGGCCGACGGCGACTTCCGGGAGGCGGTCCTGACGGCCGTCAACATGGGCCGCGACGCCGACACCACGGCGGCGGTCGCCGGTGCCCTCTCCGGCGCCACCCAGGGCGTCTCCGCCATCCCCTCCCCCTGGGCGACGGCCATCGGCCCGGCCCGTGGACGCTGCCTGCCGTCGGTGGCGGGGCACCACGTACTGGAGATCGCGGAGGTACTGGCGGCCGGGGGCGTCGGGGAGACGGGAGCCGAGGTGCCGGACGGGGCGACGGGGCCGGTGCCGACGGAAACGCTGCCAGGCGCCGTGCCGACCGAGGTGCTGCCGGGCGCCGAGCCTGCGGTGGCGCTGCCGGGCACTGTGCCGACGGAGGTGCTGGCAGGCACCATGCCGGCCGAGGTGCTGCCGGACGCCGAGCCTGCACTGGTGCTACCAGGCACCGTGCCGACCAAGCTGCTGCCAGGCGCCGAGCCTGCGGTGGCGCTGCCGGGGGCCGTGCCGACCGAGGTGCTGCCGGACACCGAGCCTGCGGTGGCGCTGCCGGGCACTGTGCCGACGGAGGTGCTGGCAGGCACCGTGCCGGCCGAGGTGCTGCCGGGCGCCGAGCCTGCACTGGCGCTGCCGGGCACCGAGCCGGCCGAGGTGCTGCCAGGCACCGTGCCGACCGAGCTGCTGTCAGGCGCCGAGCCTGCGGTGGCGCTGCCGGGAGCCGTGCCGGCCGGGGTGCTGCCGGGGGCGGGGACGAAGTCACCCCCACCCCCGGTCCTCGCCTCCCAGCCCACCGAGTCGGGCGGTGGGTGGGCGGAGGAGCGGGGGTCCAGGGGGCGGAGCCCCCTGGTGGGCGCCGGAAACGCCGGGCAACCCGACAGCGGGCAGAGCCACCCCGGCACCGGAAACGCCGGACCACCCCACAGCGGGCAGAGCCACCCCGTGGGCGCCGGAAACGCCGGACCACCCCACAGCGGGCAGAGCCACCCCGGCACCGGACAACCCGACAGCGGGCGGAGCCCCCTCGTGGGTGCCGGGAACGGGGGGCCCGCGGACGGGGAGGGGCGGCCGTGACAGCGCGCCGTATCGAGGGACTCCTCCTCGGCCTGGCCGCAGGAGACGCCGCCGGCTGGCCCGCGGCCCGGCACCGCGCCGCCCGGATGCCCGAGTGGACCCGCCGCCTCACCCGCGAACTGGACACCTTCGCCGAGCAGAACGCCACCACCACCCTCCCGGTGCCGATCGCCCTCAACCAGCCCCCCGGCCCCCTCCGCCTCGGCCCCTCCGACGACGCCGAGTGGGCGGTGTTCGCCGCGGAGGCGGTCCTGCGGGCCGGTGACGACGACGTCCTCGGCGACCTCAGCCGGGCCCGCCGTATGCGCGCCGCCATCGATCTGACCTGGACCACCGTGGCCTCGGAGGTCGCCGCCGCCGCGGACCGCGCCCCGGAGATCGAGTCCGCCGTACTGCCGCTGCGCGCCCGCATCTCCGTCCGCGCCGGCCTCGGCAACCTCGCCGCGGGCCTGCGCCCGCCCGCCACCGGCCACGACAACCCGCACTACTTCGACGACGCGGCCTGCGTCCGCGCCTGCGTCCTCGCCGTGGCCCACCCCGGCGACCCGCACCAGGCCGCCGAGCTCGCCGAGTTCGACGCCCGCTACACCCAGGACGGCGACGGCGTGCACGGCGCCCGGGCCATGGCCGCGGCCCTCTCCCTCGCCCTCACCGGCGCCGCACCGGACACCTGCGTGACCGCCGCGCTCGCCGAACTGCCCGCGGACACGGAGATCGGCCGCAACACCCGCCACGCCCTCGCCCTGGCCGAGGACACCGAGTCCGCCTTCGCCCTCGTCCCCCTCCTGGAACACCAGATCGTCGACCACGTCTACAGCTACGGCATCGCCGCCGCCGAGACCGTCCCCGTCGCGCTCGCCCTGACCACCGCCGCCCGGGGCCGGCTCACCGAGGCCGTGCCGGCCGCCGTCTGCCTGTCCCGGGTCGCCGACTCCGCCCCCGCCCTGGCGGGCGCCCTCACCGGTGCCCTCGGCGGCGGCGCGGCCGTCCCGGGGACCTGGCGGGACGCCTGCCGCACCCTGCCCGGCTGCACCCTGCCCCGCCTCACCGGCACCGACCTGGTGGAACTCGCCGGACTCCTGGAAGCCGCACAACCGGCCCACCCAGGAGGATGATTCGGGGCATGACGCCCGAACACCCCACACAATCCGCAGAACTCACAGAACCCGCAGAAGAACCCGCAGAACGCGCGTCGCGGGCCGGCGGAAGCCCGCTCGCCGACCGCATCACCGCCGCCCTGGTCGGTGCCGCCGTCGGCGACGCCCTCGGCGGCCCGGTCGAGGGCTACTCCCCCGAGCAGATCGCCGAGCGGCACGGCGGCCGCGTCCGCGGCGTCGTCGGCCCCTGGCACGGCGACGCCTGGCGCACCGCCCGCCCCATCGCCCCGTACCACAAGGGCGACGGGCACGTCACCGACGACACCCTGATGACGCACGCGCTGATCCGGGTCTACGACCGCGTCCGCGACCACCTCGACGCGTACGCGATCGCCGAGCACCTGGTCCCGGACCTGATGACCACCCCCCGCTGGATCCCGGAGCTGGAGGCCGAGGCCCTGCCGCTGCACCGCCTCTTCCTCGCCGAGAAGTGGCTGGTGGCCCGGCTGGCCTACGGTCACGCCGACCCCCGGGAGGCGGGCGCCGGCAACATCGTCAACTGCGGCGCGGCGATGTACATGGCCCCGGTCGGCCTGGTCAACGCGGCCCACCCGGCCGCCGCCTACGCCGAGGCCCTGGACGTCGCGGGCGCGCACCAGTCGTCGTACGGCCGCGAGGCGGCCGGGGTCCTCGCCGCCGCGGTGGCCGCCGCGGCCGCCCCCGGCGCGACCCCGGACTCGGTGGTGGGCACCTGCCTGTCGCTGGCGAAGGACGGCACCCGCACGGCGATCGAGAAGGTCTGCGAAGTCGCCGCCCGGCACCGGGACTTCGAGTCGGCGCTCGGTCCGCTGCGCGCGGCGGTGGCCCCGTACGACACCGTCGGCCCGGACTACCGCGCCCCCTCCCTCGCCGCCCGCCGCCCCTCCCGGCTGCACTCCGTCGAGGAACTCCCCGTCGCCCTGGGCATGCTGGTCGTGTCCGGCGGCGACTACCGGCAGGCCGTGCTCGGCTCGGTCAACTACGGCCGGGACTGCGACTCGATCGCCACGATGGCCGGCGCCCTCGCGGGCGCGCTCGGCTCGCCGGCGCCGGAGGGATGGGCGAAGATGGTCGCGGACGCCAGCCGCCTCGACCTGTGGGCGCCGGCCCGGACGCTCACCGAGGTGGCACACGAGGTCTTCGACCGGGACGTGCGCCGCCGGCGCGCCCACGAGGAGGCCTTCGCCGCGCTCGGAGGCCGGCCGTGCTCCGACTGACCTGGGTCCAGCCGGAGGACCTGCTGGGCCACGAGCTGCGCCAGGCCCGGCTGGACGGGCGGGAGCCGGCGGCGATCGAGGCGCGCTGGCGGGCGGCGGGCGGCCCGGACGCCCCGGAGCGGGCGGGGGCGTCCGCGTGCCGGGCGTCCCGCTACCTGCGGCTGCTGGCCGAGGACCTGCTGGACGAACTCGCCGATCTGCCCGGCCGGTTCGCCGAGGACGAGCCGACGGAGCTGGAACGGATCAGGTCCCGGTGCCCCGACTGGCCCACCGGAGGGTCCGCCACCGTACCGGACCCCCGTGCCCTGGAGGCGGCCTGGCTCGGCCGGGCCATCGGCTGCCTGCTGGGCAAACCCGTCGAGAAACTCTCGCGCGACGGCATCCGCGCCCTCGCCGAAGCGGCCGGGAACTGGCCTCTCACCGGCTACTTCACCGCCCGCGGCGTCCCGGAGGACCTCCTTCGCACCCACCCCTGGAACCGCCGCTCGGCCGCCACCTCGCTCGCCGAGAACATCGACGGCATGCCCGAGGACGACGACCTCGACTACCCGCTGCTCAACCTCCTGCTGCTCCAGCGCCACGGCAGGAACTTCACCACCGACGACGTGGCCCGGCTCTGGCTGGAGGAACTCCCGCCCGGCCGCACCTTCACCGCCGAGCGCCTCGCCCACCGCAACCTGCTCGCCGGCATCGAACCCCCGCACACGGCCCGCCACCGCAACCCGTTCCGCGAGTGGATCGGGGCGCTGATCCGCGCCGACGTGCACGGCTGGAGCAACCCGGGCGACCCGGCGGCCGCCGCCGCGCAGGCGCACCGGGACGCGGTCCTCACCCACACCGCCAACGGCGTCTACGCGGCGATGTTCACCGCCGCCGCCATCGCCACGGCCGCCACCGGCAGCCACGACGTGCACGCCTGTCTGGCCGCCGGCCGCGCGGTGGTCCCGGCGCGCTCCCGGCTGGCGCGGGCGATCGACCACGCCGTCCGGCTGGCCGGGCGGACACCCGACTTCGACGAGGTCGTGGACCGGCTGAACGCCCGCTACGCCCACGACCACCACTGGGTGCACGCCATCCCCAACACCGCTCTGATCGCGGCCGCCCTCACGCACGCCGACGGCGACTTCGGCGGCTCGGTCTGCCGTGCCGTGATGGGCGGCTGGGACACCGACTCGGCCGGCGCGACCGCGGGCAGCATCGCCGGGCTCCTCGCCGGCGGTCCCGACGCGCTCCCCGACCACTGGCGGGCCCCGCTGAAGAACCGGCTCGCCAGCTCCGTCGCCGACTTCGACGGCACCGGCTTCGACACCCTCGCCCACCTCACCCGCCTGGAGGCGACCCGCCCATGACCCATATCGTCGTGCTCGGCAGCACGAACATGGACCTCGTCACCTATGTCGGCAGGGCCCCGCAGCGCGGGGAGACCGTGACCGGCCGGGAGTTCCGCACCGTCCCCGGCGGCAAGGGCGCCAACCAGGCGATCGCCGCGGCCCGCGCCGGCGCCACCGTCTCGATGATCGGCGCGGTCGGCAACGACGCCTACGGCGTGCGGCTGCGCGAGACCCTCGAACACTCCGGTGTGGACACCGACTTCCTGCGCACGGTCGAGGGCCCCTCGGGCACCGCGCACATCGTGGTGGACGACGAGGGCGGCAACGCGATCGTCGTCATCCCCGGCGCCAACGGCACGGTCGACCACCTCTCCCCCGGCGACGAGAGCGTGATCGCCACCGCCGACGCCCTGCTGCTGCAACTGGAGATCCCGCAGGCGGCCGTCGTCGCGGGCGCCCAGGCGGCCCGCCGGCACGGCGTCCGTACGGTCCTCACCCCGTCCCCGGTCCGGCCGCTGCCCCCCGAACTCCTGCGTGTGACCGACCTGTTGGTGCCCAACGAGTACGAGGCCGTCACCCTCACCGACCGCACCGACCCGCGCGAGGCCGCGGCGGCCCTGCTGGACCTGGTGCCGGAGGTCGTCGTCACCCTGGGGGCCACGGGCTGCCTGTACCTGGCCCGGGGCGCCGAACCGCTGGTGATCCCCGCGCCGCACGTGCGAGCCGTCGACTCCACCGGCGCCGGCGACACCTTCGCCGGCGCGCTCGCGGTGGCCCTCGCCGAGGAGAGACCGGTACGCGAGGCCCTGTCCTGGGCGGCGGCCGCGGCGGCTATCTCCGTCCAGCGGGAAGGGGCGTCGGCGTCGATGCCGTACCGCCCGGAGATCGAGGCCCAGTACAGCGCATGAGGACGACGAGCACACCGAGTACGACGACACGCACGACCCCGGCCCTGGACGGCCTGCGGGTGCTGGACCTGGCGACCCTCTTCGCCGGGCCGATGGCCGCCACCCTGCTCGGTGACTTCGGCGCCGAGGTGATCAAGGTCGAGCATCCCGGGCGGCCCGACCCGTCCCGGGGCCACGGCCCGGCCAAGGACGGCGTCGGCCTGTGGTGGAAGGTGCTCGGCCGCAACAAGCGGACCGTCACCCTCGATCTGTCCACGCCCGGCGGCCGGACCACCCTGCTGCGGCTCGCCGCCACCGCCGACGTGGTGATCGAGAACTTCCGCCCCGGCACGCTGGAGAAATGGGACCTGGGCTGGCCGGAGCTGTCGGCGGCCAACCCGCGGCTGGTGCTCGCCCGGGTCACCGCCTTCGGCCAGTTCGGCCCGTACGCCCGCCGCCCCGGCTTCGGCACGCTCGCCGAGGCGATGAGCGGCTTCGCCGCGGTCACCGGCGAACCGGACGCGCCCCCGACGCTGCCGCCGTTCGGTCTCGCCGACTCGGTCGCGGGTCTGGCGACCGCGTACGCCGTGCTGACGGCGCTGGCCGCGCGCGAGCGCACCGGCGCGGGCCAGCTGATCGACATGGCGATCATCGAACCGATCCTGTCCGTCCTCGGACCCCATCCGACCTGGTACGACCAGCTCGGCTACGTCCAGGAACGCACCGGGAACCGGTCCGCGAACAACGCCCCGCGCAACACCTACCGCACCGCCGACGGCACCTGGGTCGCCGTCTCCACCTCCGCGCAGTCGGTCGCCGAACGCGTGCTGCGCCTGGTGGGCCGCCCGGAGCTGACCGGGGAGCCGTGGTTCGCCACCGGCACGGGCCGGGCCGCCCACGCCGACGTCCTGGACGAGGCGGTCGGCTCCTGGATCGCCGGCCGCACCCGCGCCGAGGTGCTCGCCGCCTTCGCGGAGGCGGAGGCCGCGGCGGCACCCGTGCAGGACGTCCGGGACGTCCTCGCCGACCCCCAGTACCAGGCCCTGGGCACGGTCACCACCGTCGAGGACCCGGAGCTGGGTCCGCTGCGCATGCAGAACGTCCTCTTCCGGCTCTCCGCCACGCCCGGTGCGATCCGCTGGGCCGGCCGGCCGCACGGCGCCGACACGGACGCCGTCCTCACGGAACTGGGCCTCGCCCCGGCCGACATCGCGGCCCTGCGCGCGGAGGGCGCCCTGTGACCCGCACCCCGCTCACCTGGCTCTACGCCCCCGGCGACCGCCCGCATGTGGTGGCCAAGGCCCTCGCGGCGGGCGCCGACGTGGTCGTCGTCGACCTGGAGGACGCGGTCGCACCGGAGCGCAAGGAGTACGCCCGCGCGGCCACCGCGGAACTCCTCGCACAGCCGCAACCGGTGCCGGTGCACGTCCGCGTCAACGCCCTGGACGGACCCTGGGCCGCCACCGACCTCGCGGCCCTGGCCGGCCTGCCGGGCCTGGCCGGGCTGCGGCTCCCGAAGGTGACGGCACCGGACGAGGTGCGGCAGGTCGCCGTGGCCACCCCGGTTCCCCTGTACGCGCTCCTGGAGTCGGCCCTCGGCATCGAGCGCGCCTACGCCATCGCCGCCGCCCACCCCGCCGTGCGGGGCATCGCCCTGGGCGAGGCCGACCTCCGCGCCGACCTGGGGGTGCGGGCCGACGCGGGCCTGGACTGGCCGCGCTCCCGGGTGATCGTCGCCGCCCGGGCGGCGGGCCTGCCCCCGCCGACGCAGACCGTCCATCCGGACATCCGCGACCTCGACGGGCTGGCCGCGTCCTGCGCCCACGGCCGCGCGCTGGGGTTCCTGGGGCGCGCCGCGATCCATCCCCGGCAGCTGCCGGTGATCGAGCGGGCCTACCAGCCCACGGAGGCCGAGATCGACCACGCGGAGACGGTCGTCGAGGCGGCGGCGGCGAACGCGGGCGCGCAGGCCCTGCCCGACGGCCGCTTCATCGACGCGGCGGTGGTGGCGATGGCCCGGCGCACCCTGTCGCTGGCGGGCCGGACCTGACCCCCGGCACGCATCGAGGGCGCCCGGAAAGCTCCGGGCGCCCTCGGTGTCGCAGGACCGGTGGTCAGCTCTTCCCGGCCGACTCCGCCTCGTCCGTCGTGGTGTCCTCCGCCGCGTTCTTCGCTGTGTCCGTCGGCTCGTGCTCCGGGGAGGGCTCCTCGGCGGCGTCGGTCTTCCCCTCGCCCTCGGCGGGGGCTTCCCCACCCGCGGCGGCACCGTCGGAGGCGCCCGGCTCGACGACGGCTTCCCGCCCGGGCCGCTTCTTCGCCGACACCACCATGTACACCACGGCCAGCAGGAAGACGATCAGCGCCGTCCAGACGTTGAGGCGGACGCCCAGGATGTGGTGGGCGTCGTCCACCCGCAGGTACTCGATCCAGGCGCGGCCCGCGCAGTACGCGGCGACGTACAGGGCGAACGCCCGGCCATGGCCCAGCTTGAAGCGGCGGTCCGCCCAGAGGACCAGCAGGCCCACGCCGATGCACCACAGGGACTCGTAGAGGAAGGTCGGGTGGTAGTAGCCCGGGACCCGGCCGCCCTCGGAGGAGGTGATGTGCAGCGCCCACGGCAGGTGCGTCTCGTGGCCGTACAGCTCCTGGTTGAACCAGTTGCCCCAGCGGCCGATGGCCTGCGCGAAGGCGATGCCGGGCGCGACGGCGTCGGCGTAGGCGGGCAGCGGGACGCCCCGGCGCCGTGCGCCGATCCACGCGCCGAGCGCGCCGAGCGCGATCGCGCCCCAGATGCCCAGGCCGCCCTCCCACACCTTGAAGGCGTCCACCCAGTCACGGCCCTCGCTGAAGTACAGCTCGTAGTCCGTGATCACGTGGTAGAGCCGGCCGCCGACGAGGCCGAACGGCACGGCCCAGACGGCGATGTCGGCGACCGTGCCGGACTGCCCGCCGCGGGCGATCCAGCGCTTGTTGCCGAGCCAGACGGCGACGAAGACGCCGATGATGATGCAGAAGGCGTAGCCGCGCAGCGGGATGGGGCCGAGGTACAGCACCCCGTGCGACGGGCTGGGGATGTAGGCAAGGTTCATGGCAGGTCCGACGCTACCGTGCCGGGCCGTGGGGACGGCAAGCAGCCCGGCTACGGGTCCGTAACAGGGGCGTGAGAAACGCTTACCCGCGGTCGGCGGCCTCCACCATCTGCTTGAGCTTGGCCGGGGTCATCGTCTGGTCCTGGTAGATGTTCTTGCCGCCGAGCAGGACCGTGGGCGTACCGGTGAAGCCGCCGGTGCGGAAGGCCTGCTGGGACTTGTTCACCCAGGTGTCGTGCGTGCCGGCGGTGACGCACTTGCGGAAGGCGGGCGTGTCGAGGCCCTTCACCTTGCCCGCCAGCCCGATCAGCTTGCCGTTGTCGGCGAAGGCGTCGTCGGTCTCCTTGGGCTGGTTCGCGTACAACACGTCGTGGTAGTCGCGGAACCTGCCCGCGTCCTGGGCGCAGGCCGCGGCGTTGGCGGCGCGCAGCGAGCCGCTGCCGCCCAGGTTGCCGTCGATCAGCCGGACCAGGTGGTAGTCGATTCTGAGCTTGCCGGCGTCGGCCAGTTCGTGGAGCACCGGCCGGTACGCCATCTCGAAGGCCTGGCAGGCCGGGCAGCGGAAGTCCTCCCAGACGCTGAGCGTCGACCTGGCGCCGTCCTTGCCGACCGGGATCGCGAGGCCGTCCTTGCCCTGCGCGCCCGAGGGGGCGACGGCCGGGCCGGCGCTGCTCTTCTCCCCCTTGCCGGCGTTCGCGGCGAGCACGCCGACCACCGCCGCGAGGCCCAGGACGCAGACGACGCTCGCGCCCACGATCAGCGTGCGCCGCCGCTTGTCCGCGGCCTTCTGCTTCTCGCGCTCGACCGCCAGCCGCTCCCGGGCGGTGCGCTTTCCGTCACGGTTCTTCTCGCTCACACCCCCAGAACGAACCGGGGAGGCGCAGCGCGCCTCCCCGGACCGAGGTCCACTCGTTCGAGTGACCGGATGTTCTGATAAGGAAAGTGACCTGCGGTTACGCCTGTCCGCGCACGCCCTTGGCCAGCTCCCCGGCCAGCTCGCGGACCGCCGCGAGACCGGAGGCGTCGTCCGGTGCGTCCAGCATCCGCTTCACGAACGCCGAACCCACGATCACCCCGTCGGCGAAGCCGGCGACCTCGGCGGCCTGGGCCCGGCTGGAGACGCCGAGCCCGACGCAGACGGGCAGTCCGGTGCCGGTGGCGCGGGTGCGCCGGACCAGGTCCTGGGCCTGCGCGCCGACGGACTCCCGGGTGCCGGTGACGCCCATCAGGGAGGCCGCGTAGACGAAGCCGCTGCCCGCCGCGGTGATCTCGGCGAGCCGCTGGTCCCTGCTGCTCGGCGCCACGACGAAGACCGTCGCCAGGCCGTGCTTCTCGGCGTGCTCCCGCCACAGCGCCGATTCCTGCACGGGCAGGTCGGGCAGGATGCAGCCCGCGCCGCCGGCCTCGGCCAGCTCGGCGGTGAAGCGCTCCACGCCGTAGCGGTCGATGGGGTTCCAGTACGTCATGACGAGCACCGGCTTGCCCGTGGCCGCGTGGGCCTCCCGGACCGTGCGCATCACGTCGGCGATCTTCACCCCGCCGCGCAGGGCGATGTCGTCGGCGGTCTGGATGACCGGGCCGTCGAGGACCGGGTCGCTGTGCGGCAGACCGACCTCGACGATGTCGGCGCCGCCGTCGAAGACGGCCCTGACCGCGTCGATGCCGCCGTCCACGGTCGGGAAGCCGGCCGGGAGGTAGGCGATGAGCGCGGAGCGGCCCTCGGCCCTGGCGGCGGCGAGGGTGTCGGTCAGCAGCTGCACGTTCCCGCTCACTTGGCGTCCCCCTCGATCTCGGCGGTGTCGGCTTCGTTCGCGGCCACCTCGGCGTCGGTGTCGTAGAGGCCGAAGTAGCGGGCGGCGGTGTCCATGTCCTTGTCGCCGCGGCCGGACAGGTTGACGACGATCAGTCCGTCCCTGCCCAGTTCCCTGCCGACCTCCAGGGCACCGGCCAGCGCGTGGGCGCTCTCGATGGCCGGGATGATGCCCTCGGTCCGCGACAGCAGGCGCAGGGCCTGCATGGCGGCGTCGTCGGTGACCGCGCGGTACTCGCCGCGGCCGGAGTCCTTCAGGTAGGCGTGCTCGGGTCCGATGCCCGGGTAGTCCAGGCCGGCGGAGATCGAGTACGGCTCGGTGATCTGGCCCTCCTCGTCCTGCAGGACGTAGGACCGGGAGCCGTGCAGGATGCCGGGTTCGCCGGCGGTGAGGGTGGCCGCGTGCTCGCCGGTCTCGATGCCGTGCCCGGCGGGTTCGCAGCCGATGAGGCGGACGCCCTCGTCGGGGATGAAGGCGTGGAAGAGGCCGATGGCGTTGGAGCCGCCGCCGACGCAGGCGACGGCCGCGTCCGGGAGGCGGCCGGCGCGCTCCAGGAGCTGGCGGCGGGCCTCGACGCCGATGACCCGGTGGAAGTCGCGGACCATGGCCGGGAAGGGGTGCGGGCCGGCGACCGTGCCGAACAGGTAGTGGGTGCGGTCGACGTTGGCCACCCAGTCGCGGAACGCCTCGTTGATGGCGTCCTTGAGGGTGCGGCTGCCGGACTTCACGGCGACGACCTCGGCACCGAGCATGCGCATGCGGGCCACGTTGAGGGCCTGCCGCTCGGTGTCGATCTCGCCCATGTAGATGGTGCAGTCGAGGCCGAACAGCGCGCAGGCGGTGGCCGTGGCGACACCGTGCTGGCCGGCGCCGGTCTCGGCGATGACCCGGGTCTTGCCCATGCGCTTGGTGAGCAGGGCCTGGCCGAGCACGTTGTTGATCTTGTGCGAGCCGGTGTGGTTGAGGTCCTCGCGCTTGAGGAACACCCGCGCGCCGCCGGCGTGTTCGGCGAAGCGGGGCACCTCGGTGAGCGCCGACGGACGGCCGGTGTAGTTGACCAGCAGGTCGTCGAGCTCGCGGGCGAACTCGGGGTCGTGCTTGGCCTTGTCGTACTCGACGGCGACCTCGTCCACGGCGGCGACGAGGGCCTCCGGGATGAACTTGCCGCCGAACGCGCCGAAGTAGCCCTCGGCGCTGGGCACCTGGCCGGTGGGGTCAGGGATGAAGAAATCGCTGGGCATGCCGGTACCTCACGGTGAGTGCGGTGAAAGAACACTGATCGCCGTGGGGGCGGGGCTGGTCGTTCGGCCTCAGGTCCTCTGTGGCTGATCGCGCAGTTACCCGCGCCCCTGAGGGGGGCGCTGCCATCGCATGCCGTTGACCTGGCCCGGTTCGTCACCGATGACGTACCGCACGCGGCGGCCGTGTACGCGGCGCGCGGGAGCGCGGCAGCCGCGCGGGCGGCAGCCGCGCGCCAGGCGCGCGTGCCGGTCCACGGTCGTCACGAAGCAGGTCATCGGCGCCAAGCCTAGCGGGATCAGCCGCGGCCGTGCCGCAGCGCCGGGTGCTCGCCCGCCGCCACCAGGTCGGCCACCGCCGCCTTGGGGTCGCGGCCGGTCACCAGGGACTCGCCGACCAGTACGGCGTCGGCGCCGGCGTTGGCGTAGGCGATGAGGTCGTGCGGGCCGCGGACGCCGGACTCGGCGACCTTGACGATGTCGTCGGGGATCTCCGGGGCGACCCGCTCGAACGTGCCGCGGTCGACCTCCAGCGTCTTCAGGTTGCGCGCGTTGACGCCGATGATCTTGGCGCCCGCGTCCACCGCACGCTCGGCCTCGTCCTCGTCGTGCACCTCGACGAGCGGGGTCAGGCCGATGGACACGGCCCGCTCGATCAGCGACTCCAGGGCCGGCTGGTCCAGGGCGGCCACGATCAGCAGGGCGAGGTCGGCGCCGTACGCACGGGCCTCCCACAGCTGGTACGACGTGACGATGAAGTCCTTGCGCAGGACGGGGATGTCGACCCGGGAGCGCACGGCCTCCAGGTCGGCGAGCGAGCCGCCGAAGCGGCGCTGTTCGGTGAGTACGGAGATGACGGCCGCACCGCCCGCCTCGTAGTCCGCGGCGAGTCCGGCCGGGTCGGCGATCGCCGCCAACGCGCCCTTGGAGGGGCTGGAGCGCTTGACCTCGCAGATCACCTTGACGCCGTCGCCCTTGAGCGCGGCCACCCCGTCCTTGGCGGCGTGGGCCTTGGCCGCGCGCTCCTTGAGCTCGTCGAGGGTGACGCGTGCCTGCCGCTCCGCGAGGTCGGCACGGACTCCGTCGATGATCTCGTCGAGCACACTCACGCGAGCGGCCCCCTTCCAGACGGTGGTTCCTTCGAGGTTCTGAAAACCTGTGGTCAATGCGATGGTATCCGCAGGACGGCCGAGGCCCCGCATCCGTCCGACCGCGGTCCCACTACCTGGACATTTCACTCGATCAGGGGTGGAGCCAGCCGCCGAACGGCAGGTTCCGGACGACGGTGAACACCAGCAGGACCGCGCCGAGGGCCCACAGCGGGGCCGGTCCGAGGTCGATCCGCAGCGGCCGGCCGCGCGCCGCGCGGGCCACCCAGACGGCCCACAGCACGGCGAAGCCCAGGTAGGCGGCCACGCCGAGCGCGTTGTCGCGCAGCGCGGCGAGCAGATCGCCGTGCACGAAGGCGTGCGCGCTGCGCAGCCCGCCGCAGCCCGGGCAGTACAGCCCGGTGAGCCGGTACAGCGGGCAGACGGGGTAGTGACCGGGTTCGCCCGGGTCGACGGCGCCGACGTACCCGAAGGCCCCCGCGACGGCCCCGAGCACGGCCGCCGGGACGGCGACCCGCCGCCAGGCGGACGGGAGGGACGGGGCCGGACGGCTACAGGCGTTCACGCGGGCATTCTGCCCCGGCGGACACGGGCCCGCCCGCCCGGCCGCGCGGCCGGCCCGGTGCCGGCGCACGCAAAAGGCGGCCCGCATCCCCGGGGGATGCCGGACCGCCCGCGCGGGAAACCCGTGGCTCAGCTCTCCGCGGCGGCCGGCTCCCGCCTGGCCGCCGGCGCAGCGTGCGGCAGGGCCCGTGACTGCTTCGGCTGGCCGAGGCCCATGGCGCGCATGATGGCACCGACCACACCACCGAGGACCGTGATGACCATGCCGGCCCAGAAGCCGACGGGCTGGGCCATCACCATGAAGGCACCCGCGACGCAGAAACCGATGAAGGCGATGATGACACCGGTCCAGGCGGCCGGGGTGTGACCGTGGCTGCTGCCCGCCATGACTTGCTCCTCGTTGCTGTCTGTGTGTCCTACGAGCCGGACGCTCGTCGTCCATTGTCCCGTACGCGCACGTGTGCCGGACGCGGGGGTGGCGTCTGTTTCACCACACCGGTCCCGCCCCGCCGGTCAGGCGCCCGTCGGGTCCTCGCCGCGGTCCAGGGCCTTCCAGATCTCCTCGGGACGCTCCGGGTCGGCCGGCCGGGCCGTGCGCCGCGGGCGGGCGGTACCGCGTTCGTAGCGCCCGGACATCGCGGGCCACCGGCTGCCGTAGCGCAGGGCGAGCAGGCCGGCGAGCAGGATCAGCAGTCCGCCGGCGGCCGCGACGTAGGGCCAGCCGGTGTGGGTGAGCGCGGCGACCGTGGCGGAGGTGTCGCCGCTCGCCTTGGCGGCCTCGTCGTCCAGGGCGGAGCCGTCGGAGGCGGCCGCCAGGGCCGCGGTGACGATCCCGGCGCCGGACAGCGCGAGCAGCCCGGAGACGAGGAACCGGCCGGTGCCGCGGACGGCGAAGACGGCGACGAGGGCGGCGAGACCCACTATGGCGAGGGCCGCGGGCACGCCCGTGACGTCGCTGCCCTTGGCGGTCAGCGGGAACGCGCCGCCGGCCACCGTGGCGGTGCCCTCCGCCCAGCGCTGCCGGCTCGCGAGCAGTGCCACGGCCGCGCCGAGCGCGCCGCACAGGAGGGCCACGGCGAGGCTCCGCCGGCCGGACCGGGCGGGCGCGGCGGCTTCGGAAGAGGGGTGAGGTACGGCAGTCACGTACTCCACTATCGCCTGAACCCCGGGTGAACCGTCACCCGGGGTTCCTGTGAGAAGCGCCCTGTCGCCGGCGAGCGCCTATCGCCCGAGGCGGTTCGCCGTGTGCACCGCCCGCAGCACCGCGGCCGCCTTGTTGCGGCACTCCTGGTCCTCCGCGACCGGATCGGAGTCGGCGACGATGCCGGCGCCCGCCTGGACGTAGGCCGTGCCGTCGCGGAGCAGGGCCGTACGGATGGCGATGGCGGTGTCGGAGTCGCCGGCGAAGTCCAGGTAGCCGACGCAGCCGCCGTACAGGCCGCGCCGGGACGGCTCCAGCTCGTCGATGATCTGCATCGCGCGGGGCTTCGGCGCGCCCGAGAGGGTGCCTGCCGGGAAGCACGCGGTGAGCACGTCGAAGGCCGTGCGGCCGGGCGCCACCGTGCCGGTGACGGTGGAGACGATGTGCATCACGTGCGAGTACCGCTCGACGGACATGAAGTCGACCACCTCGACCGAACCGGGCTCGCAGACCCGGCCGAGGTCGTTGCGCCCGAGGTCGACCAGCATCAGGTGCTCGGCGCGCTCCTTGGGGTCGGCGAGCAGTTCCTCGGCGAGGGCCTGGTCCTCCTGCGGGGTGGCGCCGCGGTGCCGGGTGCCGGCGATGGGGTGCACCATCGCGCGCCCGTCCTCGACCTTCACCAGCGCTTCCGGGGAGGAGCCGACGACGTCGAACCCGTCGAAGCGGAACAGGTACATGTACGGCGAGGGGTTGGTGGCCCGCAGCACCCGGTAGACGTCCAGGGCGCTCGCCGTGCACGGGGTCTCGAAGCGCTGGGAGGGCACGACCTGGAAGGCCTCGCCCGCGCGGATGCGTTCCTTGACGTCCTCGACGGCCCGCTGGAAGTCGGGGCCGCCCCACAGGGCGGTGTATTCGGGCAGCTCGGAGGGCGGCAGGTGGGCCGGGGGCTGGGCGACCGGGCGGGACAGGTCCGCCTCCATGGCGTCCAGGCGGGCCACGGCGTCCGCGTACGCCTCGTCGACGCCGGTGTCCAGGTCGTTGTGGTTGATCGCGTTGGCGATCAGCAGGACGGAGCCCTCCCAGTGGTCCATCACCGCGAGGTCGCTGGTGAGCAGCATGGTCAGCTCGGGCAGCTTCAGGTCGTCGCGCTCGCCGGGGCCGATCTTCTCCAGGCGGCGGACGATGTCGTAGCCCAGGTAGCCGACCATGCCGCCGGTGAAGGGCGGCAGGCCCTCCTGGTGCGGGGTGTGCAGCGCCTCGAGGGTGGCGCGCAGGGCCGCGAGGGGGTCGCCGTCGGTGGGGACGCCGACGGGCGGGGTGCCGAGCCAGTGGGCCTGCCCGTCCCGGGCGGTGAGCGTGGCGGCGCTGCGGACGCCGACGAAGGAGTAGCGGGACCAGGAACGGCCGTTCTCCGCGGACTCCAGCAGGAAGGTGCCGGGTCGCTCGGCGGCCAGCTTGCGGTAGAGCGCGACCGGGGTGTCGCCGTCGGCGAGGAGCTTGCGCGTGACCGGGATGACACGCCGGTCGGTGGCCAGCTTGCGGAAAGTCTCCAGTTCCATGGCCGCTGACCTTACTGACCGGAGCCGGGTGCGCCGGGACCGGCGTCCTTGAGCAGCACGTCCTCGTCGAAGCAGGTGCGGGCGCCGGTGTGGCAGGCGGCGCCCACCTGGTCGACCTTGACCAGCAGGGTGTCGGCGTCGCAGTCCAGCGCGACCGACCTCACCCACTGGACGTGGCCGGAGGTGTCGCCCTTGACCCAGTACTCCCGGCGGCTGCGGGACCAGTAGGTGCAGCGGCCGGTGGTGAGCGTCCGGTGCAGTGCCTCGTCGTCCATCCAGCCGAGCATGAGCACCTCGCCGGTGTCGTACTGCTGGGCGATGGCGGGGACGAGCCCGTCGGCGCTGCGCTTGAGCCGCGCGGCGATCTCCGGGTCGAGGCTGCTGGGCCGGGGGCTGCCGGTCGTACTGGTCATGAGTGCCATTGTGCCGCGCGGCACCGGCGGCACGGTCATGGCGTCCATTGACCGGACCACCGTCGTAGGCTGGCAGCATGTCGACCTTCGCCAAGCGTGAACGGCTCCTTCTCGCCGACCTCTTGGAAACCGTCGGTCCGGACGCCGGAACCCTCTGCGAGGGCTGGCGGGCCCGGGACCTGGCCGCGCACGTGATCGTCCGTGAGCGGCGCCCGGACGCGGCCGGGGGCACGCTGATCAAGCAGCTCGCGCCGCGCCTGGAGAAGGTGATGGCCGAGTACGCCGCGAAGCCGTACGAGGAGCTGATCCAGCTGATCCGTACCGGCCCGCCGCGGTTCTCGCCCTTCCAGCTCAAGCAGGTGGACGAGGCGGCCAACATCGTGGAGTTCTACGTCCACACGGAGGACGTCCGCCGCGCCCAGCCGGACTGGACGCCGCGCGAGCTGGACCCCGTCTTCCAGGACACGCTGTGGGCCCGGCTGGAGCGGACGGCGCGGCTGATGGGCCGGGGTGTGCCGACGGGTCTGGTGCTGCGCCGGCCGGACGGCCAGACGGCGGTGGCGCACCGGGGCACCCCGGTGGTCACGGTGACCGGGGAGCCGTCGGAGCTGCTGATGTTCGCCTACGGCCGGCAGCAGGCGGCCAGAGTGGACCTGGACGGCGACGCGGAGGCGATCGACCGGCTGCACGAGTCCAGGCAGCTGGGCATCTGAAGGGCCGGCCCGTGATCAAGGTGGCGATGACCGGCGTGTTCGTGGACGACGTGGCCACGGCGCACGCCTTCTACACCGGTGTCCTGGGCTTCGAGACCCGCACCCACATGGACCTGGGCGACGGCACCCTGTTCGTGACGGTCGGCGCGCCGGACGGGGCCCAGCGGGATCTCCAGTTGCTGCTGGAGCCCGGGCAGGGCCCGATCGCGGAGCCGTACCGCCGGGCGCTGTACGAGGCGGGGCTGCCGTGCATCGTCTTCTCGGTGGACGACATCCGGGCCGAGTACGAGCGGCTGCGCGGTCTCGGTGTCCGCTTCACGCATCCGCCGCGGGAGCAGGGCCCGGTGCTGGCGGCGGTGTTCGACGACTCGGTGGGCAATCTGGTGCAGCTGGTGCAGCCCCGGGGGTGAGGCGCGGTCAGTCGGGGAGTTCGGCGCGGCGCAGGCCCGGTACGGCGAGGGCGACGACCCCGCCGAGGCCGCAGACGGCGGCGCTGACGGCGTAGACCGGGCCGAGTCCCCAGGTGCCGGCCGCGGCGGCGGCCAGCGGCATGCTGAGCGGGGTGAGGCCGAGGCTGACCAGGCTGGAGACGGAGGTGACCCGGCCGAGGTAGGCGGGGTCGGCCTGGGTCTGGAGCAGGGCGCCGCACAGGGCGCCGCTCAGGCCGGTGAGCAGGCCGACGAGTGCGGCCGTACCCACGGCGGCCGGGAGGGCCGGGACGTGGGCGAGGGCGCCGACGGCCACCGAACCCGCGAGGATGGCGCACCCGGCGAGGAGTCCGGCCCGCGGCAGCCGGCCCCGGACGGCGAGCAGCAGGGAGGCGGCTCCCGCGCCGGTGCCGAACCCGGCCAGCACCCAGCCCATGCCGGGGGCGCCCCAGCCGCGGCGGTCGGCGAGCAGGGTGAGTCCCACGTTCAGGGGGCCGACGAAACCCAGGTCGCCGAGGGCGATGGCGAGCATCAGCGGGCCGAGGACCCGGTGCCGGCGGACGTACCGCAGGCCCGCCCTGAGGTCGCTCCGGGCGGTGCGTGCCGCGCGGGGGGTGTCGTCCCGCGGCAGGTCCCGTACGCGTACGGAGACCAGCAGCGGCACCGAGACGGCGATGAGCGCCCCGGCGAGGGCGAAGGCGGCCGGGGCGCCGCCAAGTGCCACGCCGAGTCCGCCGAGCGGGGCGCCCACGACGTTCGCGGAGCGGAGGGCGAGGCCGCGCATGCCCTGGACCCGGGCGAGCTGGTCCTTGCCGGTGATGCGGGGCGGCAGCGCGCCCACGGCGGGCAGGAAAACGGCGTCGACGGCGCCGAACACCCCCGCGAGCAGGGCCAGCGGCCACAGCCCGGGGCTGGTGAGGAACAGCAGCGCCGCCACGGCGAGCACGGCGCCGCACCGTACGGCGTCACTCCCGATCACGACCCGTCTCGGCCCCAGCCGGTCCGCGATCACACCCCCGCCGAGCATCAGCAGGGCCCTGGGCAGGGCACTCGCCGACATCACCAGCCCGGCCTGCGCGGGCGTACCGGCCTGGACGGCGGCCCAGGACAGCGCGAGGTAGTAGACGCCGTCCCCCAGCATCGAGGCGGTGTAGGCCCCGAGCCACCGCAGCACGTTCGGATCACGATGGGCCTGCCCGACAGCCGACGGCACGAGCGTGGCGGTCACGGAAGCCCCTTGCGCAGTCTTTCTTCGGTGTTCGTCGGCAGAGTGCGGCCCCGGCCGCTCGGCCGGGGCCTCAGGAGGTGGGCTACCGGACGGGGTGGCCCGCGTTGCGGAGGGTCTGTTTCACCTCGGCGATGCGGAGATCGCCGAAGTGGAAGACCGAGGCGGCCAGGACCGCGTCCGCGCCGGACTCGATGGCCGGGGGGAAGTCGGTGAGCCGGCCGGCGCCGCCGGAGGCGATCACCGGGACGGTGACGTGCTTGCGGACCGCCGCGATCATCTCCAGGTCGTAGCCGTCCTTCGTGCCGTCCGCGTCCATGGAGTTCAGCAGGATCTCCCCCGCGCCCAGTTCGGCCGCCCGGTGCGCCCACTCCACCGCGTCGATGCCGGTGCCGCGCCGGCCGCCGTGGGTGGTGACCTCGAAGGTGCCGCCGGGGGTGCGGCGGGCGTCGACCGACAGGACCAGGACCTGGCGGCCGAAGCGCTCGGCGATCTCGCGGATCAGTTCGGGGCGGGCGATCGCGGCGGTGTTCACGCCCACCTTGTCGGCGCCCGCCCGCAGCAGCTTGTCCACGTCCTCGGCCGTGCGGACGCCGCCGCCCACGGTCAGCGGGATGAACACCTGTTCGGCGGTGCGGCGCACCACGTCATA
Organism: Streptomyces sp. NRRL S-1022; assembly: GCF_000720135.1. GTDB lineage: Bacteria > Actinomycetota > Actinomycetes > Streptomycetales > Streptomycetaceae > Streptomyces. Next base: position 54,348 of record NZ_JOIU01000028.1, read on the forward strand.
GGTCGTCTCCCGGTTGCCGGAGGACGCGGTGATGTCCAGGAACGTCAGCTCGTCGGCGCCCTCGGCGTCGTACACCTTGGCCATCTCGACGGGGTCGCCCGCGTCACGCAGGTTCTGGAAGTTGACGCCCTTGACGACCCGGCCGTTGTCCACGTCCAGGCAGGGGATGACTCGTACGGCCAAGGTCATGCGGACACTCCTCGGAACGCCTCCACCTCGACCTCGACGACGAGACTGGGGTCGACGAGACCGGAGACGATGATCATGGACGCGGCGGGCCGGACGGTGTCGAACAGCTCCTTGTGGGCACGGCCGACCTCCTCCACGTCCCGGGCGTGCGTGAGGTACATGCGCGTCCGCACGACGTCGTCCCGGCCGAGCCCCAGCCGCCCCAGCGCCGCCAACGCGACGTTGAAGGAGTTGATCGCCTGCTCGTACGGGCCGCCTCCGGCGATCTGCCCGTCGATGATGGACGTGCAGCCCGAGACCAGCACCAGTCCGTTCGGCAGCTCCACCGCGCGGGAGTAGCCGAACTCCTCCTCCCAGGGCGCGCCGGTGTTCACACGTCGTACGTCGCTCACCGGGCCACCGCCTCCAGGGCCTCTTCCAGGGTGAACGCCTTCGCGTACAGGGCCTTCCCGACGATGGCGCCCTCGACACCGAGGGGCACCAGGTCGGCGAGGGCGCGCAGGTCGTCGAGCGAGGACACGCCGCCCGACGCCACGACCGGGCGGTCCGTCGCCGCGCACACGTTCTTCAGCAGCTCCAGGTTCGGGCCCTGGAGCGTGCCGTCCTTGGCGATGTCGGTGACGACGTAGCGGGCGCAGCCCTCCTTGTCGAGGCGCGCCAGCGTCTCGTACAGGTCGCCGCCGTCGCGGGTCCAGCCGCGTCCGCGCAGGGTGGTGCCGCGTACGTCCAGGCCGACGGCGATCTTGTCGCCGTGCTCGGCGATGACCTTGGCGACCCACTCGGGGGTCTCCAGGGCCGCCGTGCCGAGGTTCACCCGGGTGCAGCCGGTGGCGAGTGCCGCCGCGAGGGTGTCGTCGTCGCGGATGCCGCCGGACAGCTCCACCTTGATGTCCATCGCGCCCGCGACCTCGGCGATCAGCGCGCGGTTGTCCCCGGTGCCGAACGCGGCGTCCAGGTCGACCAGGTGCAGCCACTCGGCGCCGGAGCGCTGCCAGGCGAGGGCGGCCTCCAGCGGGGAGCCGTAGGAGGTCTCGGTCCCGGACTCGCCGTGCACGAGGCGGACGGCCTGGCCGTCGCGGACGTCGACGGCGGGGAGGAGTTCGAGCTTGGCCATGGTCTACAGGGTTCCGATCCAGTTGGTGAGGAGCTGGGCACCGGCGTCGCCGGACTTCTCGGGGTGGAACTGGGTGGCCCACAGGGCGCCGTTCTCCACGGCGGCCACGAACGGCTTGCCGTGCGTCGTCCAGGTGACCTTGGGGGCCTCGATCACCGGGTTGTGCGACTCCATGCGCCACTCGTGGACGGCGTAGGAGTGCACGAAGTAGAAGCGGGCGTCGGCGTCCAGGCCGGCGAACAGCTGCGAGCCGGCGGGGGCGTCGACGGTGTTCCAGCCCATGTGGGGCACGACGCCGGCCTGGAGGGGCTCGACCGTGCCGGGCCACTCGTCCAGGCCCTCGGCCTCCACACCGTGCTCGATGCCGCGCGCGAAGAGGATCTGCATGCCGACGCAGATGCCCATGACCGGGCGGCCGCCGGACAGCCGGCGGTCCACGACCCAGTCGCCGCGGGCGGCGCGCAGGCCCTGCATGCAGGCGGCGAACGCACCGACGCCCGGCACCAGCAGACCGTCGGCGTTCATCGCCTTGTCGAAGTCACGCGTGATCTCGACGTCGGCGCCCACGCGCGCCAGGGCCCGCTCGGCGGAGCGGACGTTGCCGAAGCCGTAGTCGAAGACGACGACCTTCTTGGGGGTGGACGCGGTGCTCAATTCCACACCTCCAGCCGCATGACGCCCGCCACCAGGCACAGGCCCGCGCCGATCGAGAGCAGCACGATCAGGCTGGTGGGCATCTTCTGCTTGACGAAGGAGACGATGCCGCCGACCAGGAAGAGGCCGACGACGATCAGGAGGGTCGACAGACCGGTCATGCTTACAGCGCGCCCTTCGTCGACGGGAGGATGCCGGCCGCGCGCGGGTCGCGCTCGGAGGCGTACCTGAGGGCCCGGGCCAGCGCCTTGAACTGGCACTCCACGATGTGGTGGGCGTTGCGGCCGTAGGGCACGTGCACGTGCAGCGCGATCTGGGCCTGGGCGACGAAGGACTCCAGGATGTGCCGGGTCATCGTCGTGTCGTACTCGCCGATCATCGGCGCCATCTTCTCGGGCTCGGTGTGCACGAGGTAGGGGCGGCCGGAGAGGTCGACGGTGACCTGGGCGAGGGACTCGTCCAGCGGGACCGTGCAGTTGCCGAAGCGGTAGATGCCCACCTTGTCGCCGAGGGCCTGCCTGAAGGCGGCGCCGAGCGCGAGGGCGGTGTCCTCGATGGTGTGGTGGGAGTCGATGTGCAGGTCGCCGTCGGTCTTGACGGTCAGGTCGAACAGACCGTGCCGGCCGAGCTGGTCGAGCATGTGGTCGTAGAAGCCGACGCCGGTGGCGATGTCGGTCTTCCCGGTGCCGTCGAGGTCTATCTCGACCAGCACCGACGTCTCCTTGGTGGTGCGCTCCACGCGTCCTGTGCGGCTCATGCGTTACAGCTCCTTCTTCAACTCACGGACCGCGTCGAGGAACGCGTCGTTCTCCTCCGGGGTGCCCGCGGTCACCCGCAGCCATCCCGGTACGCCGTTGTCCCGGACCAGCACGCCCCGGTCGAGGATCTTCCGCCAGGCCTCGTGGGCGTTGTCGAACCGGCCGAACTGCACGAAGTTCGCGTCGGACTCGGTGACCTCGTAGCCCGTCGCACGCAGTTCGGCGACCAGCCGGTCCCGCTCGGCCTTCAGCTGCTGCACGTACCCCAGCAGGGTGTCGGTGTGCTCCAGGGCGGCCAGGGCGGTGGCCTGGGTGATCGCCGACAGGTGGTACGGCAGCCGGACCAGCTGGACGGCGTCCACGACGGCCGGGTGCGCGGCCAGGTAGCCGAGGCGCAGGCCGGCGGCGCCGAACGCCTTGGACATCGTCCGGGAGATCACCAGGTGCGGGCGGCCCTCGATGAGGGGCAGCAGCGAGTCGCCGTGGCTGAACTCGACGTACGCCTCGTCCACGATCACCATGGACGGCTTGGCCGCCTGCGCCGCCTCGTACAGCGCGAGCACCGTCTCCGGGGGGACCGCGTTGCCGGTGGGGTTGTTGGGGGTGGTGACGAAGACGACGTCCGGCCGGTGCTCGGCGACGGCCCGGCGGGCCGCGTCGAGGTCGATCGTGAAGTCCTCGTTGCGCGGACCGGAGATCCAGCCGGTGCCGGTGCCGCGCGCGATGAGCGCGTGCATCGAGTACGACGGCTCGAAGCCGATCGCCGTACGGCCCGGTCCGCCGAAGGTCTGCAGCAGCTGCTGGATGACCTCGTTGGAGCCGTTGGCGGCCCACACGTTCTCGAAGCCGAGCGGGTGGTGGCCGGTCTTCGTCAGGTACCCGGCCAGCTCGGTGCGCAGCTGGACCGCGTCCCGGTCCGGGTAGCGGTTCAGGTTCCGGGCGGCCTCCCGCACCCGTTCCGTGATCCGCTCGACCAGCGGCTCGGGCAGCGGGTAGGGGTTCTCGTTGGTGTTCAGCCGTACGGGGACGTCCAGCTGGGGCGCGCCGTAGGGGGACTTGCCTCGCAGCTCGTCCCGTACGGGGAGATCGTCGATCCGCACGTCGCTCACTTGCTCTCGGGTACCTTCCAGCCGAACCTCGCCTTGACCGCCGCGCCGTGCGCGGGCAGGTCCTCCGCCTCCGCCAGCGTCACCACGTGGTGGGCGACCTCGGCGAGGGCGTCCCGCGTGTAGTCCACGATGTGGATGCCGCGCAGGAAGGACTGGACCGACAGGCCCGAGGAGTGGCAGGCGCAGCCGCCGGTGGGCAGGACGTGGTTGGAGCCCGCCGCGTAGTCGCCGAGGGAGACGGGGGCCCAGGGGCCGATGAAGATCGCGCCCGCGTTCTTCACCCGGTCGGCCACGGCGGCCGCGTCGGCGGTCTGGATCTCCAGGTGCTCGGCGCCGTACGCGTCGACCACCCGCAGGCCCTCCTCGATGCCGTCCACGAGGACGATCGCGGACTGCCTGCCCCCCAGCGCCGGCACGATCCGGTCGTCGATGTGCTTGGTGGCCGCGACCTGCGGCTCCAGCTCCTTCTCCACCGCCTCCGCCAGCTCGACGGAGTCGGTGACCAGGACGGCGGCCGCGAGCGGGTCGTGCTCGGCCTGGCTGATCAGGTCCGAGGCGACGTGCACCGGGTCGGCGCCGGCGTCGGCGAGGATCGCGATCTCGGTCGGGCCCGCCTCGGCGTCGATGCCGATCTTGCCGGTGAAGTAGCGCTTGGCGGCGGCGACCCAGATGTTGCCGGGGCCGGTGACCATGTTGGCGGGCGGGCAGGACTCGGTGCCGTGGGCGAACATCGCGACGGCGGTGGCGCCGCCCGCCGCGTACACCTCGTCCACGCCGAGCAGGGCGCAGGCGGCCAGGATCGTCGGGTGCGGCAGGCCGCCGAACGCGGCCTGGGCCGGGGAGGCGAGCGCGATGGACGCGACGCCGGCCTCCTGGGCCGGGACCACGTTCATGACCACGGAGGACGGGTAGACCGAGCGGCCGCCCGGCGCGTACAGGCCGACGCGCTCGACCGGCACCCACTTCTCGGTCACCGAGCCGCCGGGCACCACCTGGGTGGTGTGCGTCGTACGGCGCTGCGCACGGTGGACCAGCCGGGCGCGGCGGATGGACTCCTCCAGGGCCGCGCGCACCGCCGGGTCGAGGCTGGTGAGCGCGTCGGTGAGCGCCTGGGCCGGCACACGGACGGATTCCAGCCGTACTCCGTCGAATTTCTCGGCGAAGTCGATCAGCGCCGCGTCGCCACGATGATGCACGGCCTCGCAGATCGGACGCACCTTCTCCAGGGCGGCCTGAACGTCGAAGTCGGCTCGGGGCAGCAGGTCGCGCAGGGCGGGGCCCTCGGGAAGGGCGTCGCCGCGCAGATCGATTCGGGAAATCACAGTCCCAATTCTCTCAGACCGCCGTCGGGAGCCGTCCGCGCGTATCAATGGCTGATACAGAACGTGGACCAATGGGTGGTACATAGGCTGGCCGGAACCCGGAAGATCACCTTCACGTGTGGTGTTCCGGGGGTCACGCAGCGGGCATGAACGGCTGTACGAAAACCGCTGAAAACCGCTGAAGAGGGAGAGGAGCGCGGTGACCGAGGGGGCCGGCATCCGCACCGGGGACCTGCCGGACGACCTGACCGCGACCGAGGCGGGCATGTGGCAGGCCTTCCGCAACGGCAGCGTGTACGACCTGAGCAGCGGGGACGCCACGGTGGACGATCCGCACGGCGGCCGTCCGTGGGGCCCCGAGCGGACCGTGCGCGCCCGCATCGTGTGCTGGCTGCTGCTGGACGGCCCGCCGGCGCTCGCGGGCCGGGTGGCCGCGCTGAAGCTCGTCGGCGTGCGGATCACCGGCGCGCTGGACCTGGCGGGCGGCCACGTCCCGCCGTACGTGGAGCTGACCGGCTGCCGCTTCGACGAGGAGGTCCGGCTGCCGGAGGCCCGGTTCACCACCGTGCGCCTGGCGGACTGCTCGGTGCCGCGCCTGGAGGCGGCCCGCGTGCACACCGAGGGTGATCTGCACCTGCCGCGCTGCCGGTTCCGCAGCGGGGTCCGGCTGACGGACGCGCACATCGGCACCGATCTGCTGCTCAACGAGGCGATCGTGCAGCGCGACCGCAGCGGCCGGTCGATCGCGGCGGACGGGATGACCGTGGGCCAGGACCTGCAGGCGGAGCTGCTGGAGTCGCAGGGCGAGTTCAGCCTGCGCGGCGCCCAGATCGGCGGCTCGCTCAGCCTGCGCGGCGCGAGGCTCGCCAACCCCTACGCCCGCTTCGCCCTGAACGCCCCGCAGCTGACCGTCGAGCGCACCCTGTACCTGACCCCGGCCGGCGTGGGCAGCCCGCTGCTGAGCGGCACGACACCCGCGCGCGGGACGCGCATCCAGCCGTTCGAGTGCCGGGGCGGGGTGCGCCTGGACGACGGGCGGTTCGGGGACGCCGTCGACCTGGAGCGGGCCCGGTTCGCGTTCACCGACGACCAGGGGCTGTCCCTGCGCCGGGTGCAGACCCCGGAGCTGCGCTTCCTCGGGGACAAGCCGCAGCGGGGCAAGGTGGTGCTGTCCGGCGCGCGGGTCGTGAACCTGGTGGACCGGGCGAGCAGCTGGCCGGAGGCGGGCAGTCTGCACATGGGCGGGTTCGCCTACGAGAACCTGGTGCCGCAGGGCCCGTTCCCGCTGACCCAGCGCCTGGACTGGGTGGCGGCGGCCACCGCCGAGTACGCGCCGGAGCCGTACGAGCGGCTGGCCGCGGTGCTGCGTGCCGCCGGGGAGGACGAGGACGCGCGCGAGGTGCTGCTGGCCAAGCAGCGCCGGCGGCGCGAGACGCTGCCGCCGGCCGCCAAGGTCTGGGGGTTCGTGCAGGACTGGGTGGTGGCCTACGGCTACCGGCCGGGCCGGGCCGCGGTGTGGATGGCGGTGCTGTGGGCGGCGGGCACGCTCGCGTTCGCGCACGCCGACCATCCGCCGCTGAACTCAGGCGGCCATCCGGCGTGGAGCCCGGCGCTGTTCACGCTGGACCTGCTGCTGCCGGTGATCGACCTGGGCCAGGCCGGCCAGTGGCAGCTGCGCGGCGGCTGGCAGTGGCTGGCGGCGGTGATGGTCCTGTTCGGGTGGGTCCTGGCGACGACGGTGGCGGCGGGCGCGACCCGGCTGCTGCGCCGGAGCTGAGCGCACGCGAGGCACGGGGTGCCGGACGCACACAACTTGAACATTCACCCTTTACCGGTCCTTGACCTTCCGGCGTACAACTTTCCATGACTTGACCAGCGCCTCTGGCGCCGCCCCGACCTGCGGACTTTCAATGGTCGGCACCATGGCTCTGCTGCCCTCGTTCATCCGCCCCACCCGGATGACCAAACGCTCCGCGCGCCCGGCCGCCCGACCGCCGGCCGGGGACGAGGTCGTGCTCGACGCACCCGACGACCGCCTTTCGCCCGCGCTGGTCGCGGCGGCCCGGGGCGAGTACGCCGCCGCGGCCGGCCTGCTCGCCGCCACCCGCGCCGCGGCCGAGTGGGAGAACCGGGACCGCTACGTACGGCGGCTGGCCGCCTTCGCCCGCTCCCGCCCCGAGTGGTACGAGCAGTGGCGCGCCGCCGCCCCGGACCACCCCGGCGCGCTGCTGGTCGGGACCCAGCTGGCGGTGGACCGCGCCTGGCCCTCGCCGGCCCGCGCCGAGCTGCTGCGCGAGACCAGTCCGCTGATCACCGCCGCCGCCCGCGCCGACGACCGGGACCCGGTGCCGTGGCGGATCGCGCTGGACCACGCGCGCGGCTCGCGGGCCGGGCACCGCTACTTCGAGGAGCTGTGGGAGGCCGCCGTACGGCGCGCCCCGCACCACTACGGCTGTCATGTGGCCGCCCTGCGCTACCTGGCCACCTTCTGGCACGGCTCGCACAGCGAGTGCTTCGACTTCGCCGACCGGGCCGCGCAGGACGCCCCCGACGGCTCGCTCGTCCAGGCGCTGCCCGCCCGGGCCGCCTTCGGCTACCTCACCGACGGCTGCGGGCCCGAGGTGCCGCGGGCCCGCCTGGACGCGGCCGCCGACCGCGCGATCGCGCTCTCCGGCCGCTTCCCGGCGGCCGACCCCTGGCCCGCCGAGGTCCGCAACAAGCTGCTGTACGTCCTGCTGCGGCTGGACCGCTGGGAGGACGCCCGCACCCAGCTGCGCCTGATCGGCCCGTACGCCACGTCCTTCCCCTGGGACCGGCTCTCGGACGACCCGCTCGGCCACTTCCTGCGCCTGCGCGAGCACCTGGAGACGGCGGGCCCGCGGCCCGCCCCGGACGGGCTGCTGACGGCGCCCCCGGGCCCCCTGGACGGCCACGGCGAACACGCCCGCGCCGGGGACCACTAGGCTGGGGCGCCGTGACCACCGTCCGTCTCCCCCTCTTCCCGCTGAACTCGGTGCTGTTCCCGGGGCTCGTGCTGCCGCTGAACGTCTTCGAGGAGCGTTATCGCGTCATGATGCGCGAGCTGCTGAAGACCCCCGAGGACGAATCGCGCCGGTTCGCCGTCGTCGCCATCCGCGACGGCCACGAGGTCGCGCCGAGCGACCCGGGCATGCCGGATCCCACGGCCGAGCCCGAACGGGGCCCGGCCGCCGGCTTCGGCCCCGACCCGCTCAAGTCCTTCCACTCGGTGGGCTGCGTGGCGGACGCGGCCACCGTCCGGGAGCGGTCCGACGGCACGTTCGAGGTGCTGGCCACGGGCACCACCCGGGTCCGCCTGCTGTCCGTGGACGCGTCGGGGCCGTTCCTGACCGCGGAGCTGGAGGAACTGCCGGAGGAGCCCGGGGACGAGGCCGGCGCGCTGGCCGAGGGCGTCCTGCGCTCCTTCCGCCAGTACCAGAAGCGCCTGGCGGGCGCCCGCGAGCGCTCGCTGTCCACCGGCGCCGACCTGCCGGACGACCCGAGCGTGGTGTCGTACCTGGTGGCCGCGGCGATGGTGCACGACACGCCGACCAAGCAGCGCCTGCTCCAGGCCCCGGACACCGCGTCCCGGCTGCGGGACGAGCTGAAACTCCTTCGCGCGGAGACGGCCATCATCCGTAATCTGCCGTCGTTGCCCGCGTTCGAGCTGACCCGGACGCCGACCAGTCTGAACTGAGGGAAGCACGACAGCCTGATGGCGAAGAAGCCGAAGAAGACGCAGCAGCCCGGGGGAACGCCCGCGACGGTCGCCCTGACGGCGGCGGGCGTGGACTTCACCGTCCACGCCTACGACCACGACCCGTCCCACCCGTCCTACGGCGAGGAGGCTGCGCAGGCGATGGGCGTCTCCCCCGACCGCGTCTTCAAGACCCTGGTGGCCGACGTGGACGGCTCCCTGGTGGTCGGCGTGGTCCCGGTGGCCGGCTCGCTGGACCTGAAGGCCCTGGCCGCGGCGGTGGGCGGCAAGCGGGCGGCCATGGCCGACCCGGTCCTCGCCGAGCGCACCACGGGCTACGTCCGCGGCGGCATCTCCCCCCTCGGCCAGCGCAAAAAGCTCCGCACCGTCCTGGACGACTCGGCCGGGGCCCACCCGACGATCTGCGTCTCGGCGGGCCGGCGCGGCCTTGAGGTGGAGCTGGCCCCGGGAGACCTGGCGAAGCTGACGGAAGCGGTCCTGGCCCCGATCGGGCGGGGCTGACGGGCGTCCTCCGCCGCGCCGGTCAGTCGACCGGCGCCTCGGGGTCGCGTGGGCCGAACAGCGCGGTCAGTCCGAGATGCGCCAGCAGTCCGGCCAACGGCCACGCCAGCAACGCCCCCTTGGCCGACAGCTTCAGCGGCGCGGAGAACGTCACCCCCTTGCCCACGGCCCGCGCGTGCGCGAGCACGTCGGACTCGGGACCGAGCCACACCCCGAGCCGCCAGGCCAGCAGGGACCCCAGCAGTCCGCCGAGCCCCAGCCCCACCACCAGCGGCACTCCCCCGCGCCGCCGCAGCAGGAACACCACTATCGCGCTGACCAGCCCGAAGGCGAGCCCCAGCAGGATGAACGTTCCGTCCACCCCGACCGCCTGCTCCCCCTCGCTGTCCTTGAGGTAGACGACCCAGTTCTTGTCGATCTGGTCCGCGACCAGCGGCACGTGCGGCGCCAGCCACCACCACAGCAACCCGAGCAGCACTCCGCCCAGCGCCACCGCGACCGTGGTGACGGCGGCCTCCCGCAGTTCCGTCTTCATCCCGGGGCCGTCCTGTTCGTACGCGCCCGCGCCCGGCCCCCCGGCGGGCGGCGGCGCCTGCCGGACCTGGTGCGCGGAGTCGTCGTGCGGCGGCGGAGGCGGAGTCAGCGGTGCGGTCACCTGAACATCGTGCCAGGTCGCGCTGTGGGCCGCGTCACCGGACGGCGGCCCTGCGGTACGCCCGGGTCGCCGCCGCCAGCGAGACCACGCCGACACCCGCGCACACTCCCAGGTCAGCGAGGACCACGGCCCAGTCGGGGTGCGCCCCGAAAGTCCGCGCGTACGCCTCGACGCCGTAGGTCGACGGCAGCAGATCACGGGCCAGCCGTACCGCCTCCGGCATCCGGTCGGCCGGCAGCACCCCCAGCAGCAGCGCCGCCGACATGCCCAGCTGCCCGAGCAGCGTGGCCAGCTCCGGCCGGGGCGCCAGCAGCCCGCACGCGGCGCCGAGCCCGGCCAGCGCGGCCCCGGCGAGCGGGATGACGGCCACCAGGATCCACAGGTTGGTCAGCGGCAGCCCGAAGAGCGCGCATCCGAAGACGGCGGTCACCAGGGTCCCCGGCACGGTGAAGGAGGCGTACGCCGCCGCCGCGCCCAGCACCACGGCGGCCGGCGGCACCGGCAGCGTGGCGTAGTGGTCGAGTCCGCCGCTGGCCCGCAGCTGCCCGAAGTACTGCGACAGCAGGTTCAGCGCGACGTACGCGACGACCAGCACCGACGAGCCGGCCACCACGGACTGCGCCTCGTGGCCGCTGTCGACGACACCGCGCATCATCACGGTGATGCCGACGGACTGGAAGGTCGCCACGAACAGCAGCGGGATCCGCGCCACCCGGGCCCGGGACAGCTGCGCCCGGTAGACGGCCACCAGCGACGGCCACAGCCGTGCGGGCGGCCCCAGCTCGGCCGCGCCGGGTGCCGTGTCCGGCACGGCCCGGGCGCCGCCCGGCAGAACCTCGGCGGGTACGACACTCACGACGAGCTGCTCCTCTTCCCTGCGGCGGTCGCGTTCCCCACGGCAGTCGCGCAGATCCATACGCATTCCGCGGCCGGTGTGCTCACGCCTTCACCAGCCCCTGCCGGGCCGCGCCGCCCAGCGCCAGGTAGACGTCCTCCAGGCTGGGCGTGGCGAGCGTGAAGTCGTCCAGGGCGGCGAACGCGGCCCCGCCGGTCACGGTGGCGACGGCGGCGCGGGCCTCCTCGGGCGCGAGCCGGAGCGTCCAGCGCCGGCCGGACTCCGCGGCCCGTTCGCGCAGCACGGCGACCTCGGGCACCTCAAGCGGCGCCCGCTCCCGCCACACCAGCTCCACCCGTACCTCGCCGGCGACCTGTGCCTTGAGCCCGGCCGGGGTGTCGCAGGCGATGACCCGGCCCTGATCGAGCACGGCGACCCGGTCCAGGACCGTCTCGGCCTCGATGACGTTGTGGGTGACCAGCAGCACGGTCGTCCCGTGCTCGGCCCGCCGCCGGTCCACGGCCGCCCACACCGCCCGCCGGGCCACCGGGTCCATGCCGGTGGTCGGCTCGTCCAGCACGAGCAGCGGCCGTTCACCGACGAGGGCGGCGGCGAAGCAGGCGAGCCGCCGCTGGCCGCCGGACAGCTTCCTCAGCGCGCGCCCGGCGATCGGGGTCAGCCCCAGCTCCTCCAGGACGGCGTCCCGCTCGGCCCGCGCCCGACGCACGTCCAGGCCGCGCAGGCGTCCGGTGGTCTCGACGGCGAGGGAGACGGTCAGCTCGTCCAGGGCGGTGGACTCCTGGCCCAGGTAGGCGAGGATCCGGGCGGCCCGCTCGGGGTGCCGCACGATGTCGTGGCCGAGGATCTCGACGCTGCCGGTGTCCGGCCGCAGCAGGCCGGTGACCTGCCGTACGAGGGTGGACTTGCCGGCGCCGTTCGGGCCGAGCAGCCCGAAGATCTCCCCGCGCCGCACGTCCAGCTCGACGCCGTCGGTGGCCCGCACCTCGGGGGTGCCCGGGGTGCCCCGGCGGGCCCTGACCGCCGGGTAGGTCTTGCCGAGTCCGCGCACACGTACGACGACGTCGTACCGAAGTGCCTGTCCCGCGCGCGTACTCACAAAGGACGAGGGTACGGGGTCGGGGGCCTTTACTCGCCTTTGGGGGCGGCCGGGGGCATCAGTCGGCGGCGGGCGCCTGCTGCTCGGCCGCCGCCGGTACGTCGAACTCCCGCCAGAACCCCGCCCGAATGGCGTAACGGTCGTGCTCGTCGATCTGGTCGTCCTTGTGGGCGAGCAGCCCGAACCGTGCCGCGTACCGCAGCAGCTCGCCGTCGATCCGGTGCGGGATGCGCGGGTACATCTGCGACAGCCGCTGCAGATGGCTCTGGTCGCCGAGCCGGGACATCCAGCGGCGGGCGAAGACCTGCCCCACCTCGTACGGGTCGCCGCCGACGGTGGTGATGTCCTCCTCCCGGTCGGCCCACCGCTGCTCGGCGGTGGTGAGCTGGGCCAGCGTCGGCATGGAGGCGGCCTCGGGGGGCTCGGCGGCCACGCCCGGACGGTCGACCCAGCCCTTGTCGGAGGACCAGCGCAGGGTCGCGGTCGCCGGCTGCTGCACGGGCGGGGCGCCGGGCGCGCGCAGCGCGGCCAGGTCCTTGGGGGTGGGGACGCCCTTGGCTGCGGGGACCCGCTCCGCGGTGCCGTTCGCCGTGGCCGTGGCCGCTTGGGGGTGCGCGGGCTGCTCGGCGGGCCGCTCGGCCGCCGACGGCGCGGACTCGGGCAGCGGGGCGGAGAGGATCGCGGCGATCTCGGGGCGGGGCGCGGGCGGCGGGGCGCAGACGCCGGTCAGCTCCTTGGCCCGGACGGCCTGGATGATCCAGGCCCGGTCCAGCACGCGCCGCTCGTCGGCCTCGGCGACCAGGTCCTCGGACTGGTTGTAGTCGCCGTCGGCGGCCTGGACGGCCCACAGGTGGACGGCGACGCCGTGCTCCTTCGCGGCCATCATGCCGGGCAGCAGATCACCGTCGCCGGTGACCAGCACGATGTCGGAGCAGGCCCGGTTGCGGGCCAGCTCGGTCAGCTCGGCGTGCATGGCGGCGTCGACGCCCTTCTGGGCCCAGCGGCCGTCGCTGCGGGTGAGGGCGCCCAGCCGGACGGTCACCCGGGGCATCACGCGCAGCCGGCGGTGCTCCGGCTGGGGGACCCGGTCGGGGGCGCCGTCGAACCAGTAGATGCGCAGCAGGGGCCGCTCGGTGTCGGACTCCGCGCGCTCCCGCAGGGCCTGGATCAGCGCGGCGTGGTCGACGGTGATCCGGGACCGCGAGGGCTCACCGGCGAGGAGGCTGGCGGCGGCTCCCAGCAGATACCCGGCGTCCACCAGGACGATGCATCGGTCCACGCGACTCACCCTCTTCCCGGGAGGTTTTGCTTCGGACTTCCTTCGAGTCTGCCCGACCGCGCGGGGGTTAACGGCCCGAACTCGATCTTCGGCGTGGCGTTTCGGGTTCCGGTCCGCCCAGCTGCCGCGTCACACACGGTAATTATCCGACATGCGCCCGATGTCGGCGTATGTGAATCTGGTCCCGGCCCTGGCCCCTAGATCCCCCACAGGAGGCAGATCACCATGGCCAAGAACAAGAACCGCAAGCAGGCCGGCCCGCAGAACCGCGCGCAGCAGAGCGAGCACGCGCAGCGTCCCCCGGCGGAGGAGCACGAGTCACCGGTGTCGCACATCCAGAGCGGCCCCGCGGACTCCGCCCGGAAGAAGCAGAAGAGCTTCGGCCACAACTAAAGGGCAGTTGAAGCCCAGGCACACGGAAGGGGCGCACCCGTCGCGGGGGCGCCCCTTTCCACTGCCTCCTGCCGCCGGTCTCAGCCGGCCAGGCAGGACGGGCCGAGCAGTACCTTCAGGTCGCCGAAGAGCGCCGGATCGGGCTTGACCCGGTGCCGGTCCAGGCGCAGCACGGTGGTCTTGCGCGGGCCCTGCAGCTTGATCCGGACCTCGCTGTCGCCCTTGTGGTGACTGAGGATCTCGCCGAGGCGGCTGACCATCGGCGGGGTCACCTTCACGGCCGGGATGGTGAGCACCACGGGCGCGTTGGTGCCCGCGTTGGACAGGTCCGGGACCATCAGCTCCATGGCGACGAGCCGCGGCACGTCCTCCCGCTTGTCGAGCCGTCCCTTGACGAACACCACTGCGTCCTCGACGAGTTGGGTCGACACCAGCTGGTAGGTGGCCGGGAAGAACATGCACTCGATAGAGCCCGCGAGGTCCTCCACGGTGGCGATCGCCCAGGCGTTGCCCTGCTTGGTCATCTTGCGCTGGAGGCCCGAGATGATGCCGCCGATGGTGACGACCGCGCCGTCGGCGTGCTCGCCGCCGGTGAGCTGGGCGATGCCCGCGTCCGCCTTGTCGGACAGCACGTGCTCCAGGCCGAAGAGCGGGTGGTCGGAGACGTACAGACCGAGCATCTCGCGCTCCTGGGCGAGCAGATAGGTCTTGTCCCACTCGTCCTCGGAGAACTGCACGTCGAGGCCGAAGCCGGGCTCGCTGCTGGTCTCCTCGCCCATCCCGCCGAAGAGGTCGAACTGGCCCTCGGCCTCCTTGCGCTTGACCGCGACCACGTTGTCGATCATCGGCTCGTACTGCGCCATGAGGCCCTTGCGGGTGTGGCCCATCGAGTCGAAGGCGCCCGCCTTGATCAGCGATTCGGTGGTGCGCTTGTTGCAGACCACCGCCTCGACCTTGTCGAGGTAGTCGGGGAAGGAGCTGTACTTACCCTTCGCCTTGCGGCACTTGATGATCGATTCCACGACGTTGGTGCCGACGTTGCGGACGGCGGACAGGCCGAAGAGGATCACCTCGTCGCCCTGGGCTGCGAAGTTCGACTCCGACTCGTTGACGTTCGGCGGGAGCACCCGGATGCCCATGCGGCGGCACTCGTTGAGGTAGACCGCCGACTTGTCCTTGTCGTCCTTCACGGAGGTGAGCAGGGCGGCCATGTACTCGGCGGGGTGGTTCGCCTTCAGGTAGGCGGTCCAGTACGACACCAGGCCGTACGCGGCCGAGTGCGCCTTGTTGAAGGCGTAGCCGGCGAACGGGACCAGCACGTCCCAGAGCGCCTGGATGGCTTCGTCGCTGTAGCCGTTCTTGCGGGCGCCGGCCTGGAAGATGACGAAGTTCTTCTCCAGCTCCTCCGGCTTCTTCTTGCCCATCACGCGGCGGAGGATGTCGGCCTCGCCGAGCGAGTAGCCGGCGATGATCTGGGCGGCCTTCTGCACCTGCTCCTGGTAGACGATCAGGCCGTAGGTGACGTCCAGGACCTCCTTGAGCGGCTCCTCCAGCTCGGGGTGGATCGGCGTGATCTCCTGCTGCCCGTTCTTGCGCAGCGCGTAGTTCGTGTGGGAGTTCATGCCCATCGGGCCCGGCCGGTAGAGGGCCGACACGGCGGAGATGTCTTCGAAGTTGTCCGGCTTCATCAGCCGCAGCAGGGACCGCATGGGGCCGCCGTCGAACTGGAAGACGCCGAGGGTGTCGCCGCGCTGCAGCAGCTCGAAGGTCGTGGGGTCGTCGAGCGGGAGTGACAGCAGGTCGATGTCGAGGCCCTTGTTGGCCTTCACCATCTTGACCGCGTCGTCCATGATCGTGAGGTTGCGCAGGCCCAGGAAGTCCATCTTCAGCAGGCCGAGCGACTCGCAGCTCGGGTAGTCCCACTGGGTGATGGTCACGCCGTCGGTGTGCCTCACCCAGACGGGGACGTGCTCGGTGATGGTCTCGCTGGACATGATCACGCCGGCGGCGTGCACACCCATCTGCCGGACCAGGCCCTCCACGCCGCGCGCGGTGTCGATGACCTTCTTCACGTCCGGCTCGTTCTCGTACATCGAGCGGACCTCGCCGGCCTCCGAGTAGCGGGGGTGGGCGGGGTCGGTGATGCCGGACAGCGGGATGCCCTTGCCGAGGACGTCGGCGGGCATGGCCTTGGTGATGCGGTCGCCCATCGCGTACGGGTAGCCCAGCACGCGCGCGGAGTCCTTGATCGCGTTCTTGGCCTTGATGGTGCCGTACGTGCCGATCATGGCGACCTTGTCGGCGCCGTACTTCTCGGTGACGTACCGGATCACCTCGACGCGCCGGCGCTCGTCGAAGTCGATGTCGACATCGGGCATGGAGATGCGCTCGGGGTTCAGGAACCGCTCGAAGATCAGGCCGTGCGGGATCGGGTCGAGGTCGGTGATGCCGAGCGCGTAGGCGACGATCGAGCCGGCCGCGGAGCCCCGGCCGGGGCCGACCGCGATGCCCTGCTTCTTGGCCCACATGATGAAGTCGGCGACCACCAGGAAGTACCCCGGGAAGCCCATCGAGATGATCGTGTCCATCTCGTACTCGGCCTGCTTCTGCCGGTCCTCGGGGACGCCGCCGGGGAAGCGGCGCTCCATGCCGCGGCGGACCTCCTCCTTGAACCAGGTGACCTCGGTGTAGCCCTCGGGGATGTCGAACTTGGGCATGAGGTCGCGCTTCTCGAACATGCCGGCGGTGTCCACCATCTCGGCGACGAGGAGCGTGTTGGCGCAGCCCTCCTGCCAGGCGTCCGAGGAGTCGATGGCGTACATCTCGTCCGTGGACTTCAGGTAGTAGCCGGTGCCGTCGAACTTGAAGCGGTCGGGGTCGGAGAGGTTCTTGCCGGTCTGGATGCACAGCAGGGCGTCGTGGGCGCCGGCCTCGTGCGCGTACGTGTAGTGCGAGTCGTTGGTGACCAGCGGCGGGATGCCGAGCTTCCGGCCGATCTCCAGCAGGCCGTCGCGGACCCGGCGCTCGATCTCGATGCCGTGGTCCATCAGCTCCAGGAAGTACTTGTCCTTGCCGAAGATGTCCTGGTACTCGGCGGCGGCCTTCAGCGCCTCGTCGAAGTGGCCGAGGCGCAGCCGGGTCTGCACCTCGCCGGAGGGGCAGCCGGTGGAGGCGACGATGCCCTCGGACCACCGGGCGATGGTCTCCTTGTCCATCCGGGGCCACTTCTGCAGCCAGCCCTCGGCGTAGGCGTCGGAGGAGAGCCGGAAGAGGTTGTGCAGACCCTTGCTGTTCACCGCCCACATCGTCTTGTGGGTGTAACCGCCGGAACCGGAGACGTCGTCCCGCTTCTGGTGCGGCTGGCCCCACTGGATCTTGCGCTTGTTGCGCCGGGACTCGGGGGCGACATACGCCTCGATCCCGATGATCGGGGTGATCCCGGCCTTCTTCGCGGAATGGAAGAAGTCGTACGCCCCGTGGAGGTTGCCGTGATCGGACATGGCGATGTGCGTCATGCCCATCTCATTGCACGCGTTGAACATGTCCTTCAGCCGCGCGGCACCGTCCAGCAGCGAGTACTGGGTGTGGACGTGCAGGTGCGTGAAGGGCGGCTTTGACACGGTGAGGCCTCCGGGGGAAACACTCGGCGACGGCTGGCGGACGGTTCTGGGGGTCAGCGTCGAAGTCTATGCCTCGCCGCTGACACCCGGCGGGCACGACCGCGTACCTTCATGCGTTGGGTACGGCAGAAACGCTGTCGTACAGGCAATGCACCAGGAGGCACCCCGCGATGTCGGTCCCCCAGCTCGACGAGGAGCAGCGCGGCGAGGAGATCCTCGCCGTCTTCGACACCGCCTTCGGCCGGCTCCTGGCCGCCGACCCGGCCGCGTTCCGGGTGAAGTTCCGCAAGATGGCGGCCTCGGCCTTCGCGTTCTACCGGGGCACGGCGTGCCTCTTCTACCACGACCTCGACGCGGAGAAGCGCGGCGGACCGTACCTGGACGACCGCACCTCGCGCGTGTGGATCCACGGTGATCTGCACGCCGAGAACTTCGGCACGTACATGGACTCCAACGGCCGCCTGGTGTTCAACGTCAACGACTTCGACGAGGCCTACGTCGGCCCCTTCACCTGGGACCTCAAGCGCTTCTCGGCGTCCGTCGCGCTCGTCGGGTACGCGAAGGCGCTGAGCGACGCCCAGATCACCGAGCTGGTGACCGTCTACGCCGCCGCCTACCGCGAGCGCATCCACGCCCTGGCCACGGGCGCCAAGCGGGACGAGGTGCCGCCGTTCACGCTGGACACCGCGCAGGGTCCGCTGCTGGACGCGCTGCGTGACGCCCGCTCGCTGACCCGGTTCGGGCTGCTGGACTCGATGACCGAGATCCGGGACTTCGAGCGCCGCTTCGCCCCGGGCGGCGGTTCCATCGAGCTGGACGCGGCCACCCGGTACAAGGTCCTGGCGGCCTTCGACGGCTACCTGGAGACCCTGCCGGACTCCTCCCTGGCCCGCCCGGACTCGTACCGGGTGAAGGACGTCGTGGGCCGCCGGGGCATCGGCATCGGCTCGGCGGGCCTGCCGTCGTACAACATCCTCCTGGAGGGCCACAGCGACGCCCTGGAGAACGATGTCGTGATCTACATCAAGCAGGCCCAGACCCCGGCCGTGTCCCGGCACATCACGGATCCGGCCATCGCGGAGTACTTCCGGCACGAGGGCCACCGCACGGTCATCTCCCAGCGCGCCCTCCAGGCGCACGCCGACCCGTGGCTGGGCTGGACCGAGCTGGACGGCACGGGCCAGCTGGTCGCCGAGGTCTCGCCGTACGCCGTGGACCTGGACTGGGACGACATCGACGACCCGGAGGAGATCGCGGCCGTCGTCGCCGACCTGGGCCGGGCGACCGCCACGATGCACGCGGCGGCGGACGACACCTCCGGCGAGTCGCTGGTGCCGTTCTCCACCGAGCGGGCCATCGACGCGGCGCTCGCGGCCGACGAGGAGGGCTTCGCGCCGCTGCTGGTGGACTTCGCGCACCGCTACGGCGCACGCGCGCGTGCGGACCACCAGATCTTCCTCGACCTGTTCCGCAACGGCCGGATTCCGGGGCTGTAACCGTCGCGGATTCACAGGCACCCTTTAGGGGTCCCTTACTCGCGTACGTGACAGACTCTCCTTCCGCCATGGACATATCCGGGACCCAGCTCAGAGCCGTGCGCGCGGCGCTGTTCACGGCCTTCGTCGTGACCCTCAGCACCGCGTCGCACGTCCTGCTGTCCCGTGCTCCGCTGCCGCTGGCGACCGTGGGCGCGGTCGCCGCCGGGGTCTTCGTCACGGCGTACGCGCTGGCGGGCCGGGAGCGCGGCTTCGGCCGGATCGCGGCCCTGCTGATCCCGCTGGAGCTGGCCGCCGACACGGTGTTCACCGCCGGCCAGCGCACCTGCTACGGCCGCGCGGGCGGCCCGGTCGCCGGTCCGCTGCGGGCGGTGGGCCTGGACGTGCTGTGCGAGGGCCGGGTGGGCACCCCGCTGGCCCGGATGACCGGCGCCACCGACCGCGCGGACGCGCTGCTCGCCCATGCCAGCCCGGCCGCGGCCTGGCTGCTGCTCGCCGCGCACATCGGCGTGGGCCTGCTCGCCGCCGCCTGGCTGCGCCGGGGCGAGCGGGCGCTGACCCAGCTGCTGCGCGCGGTCGCCGCCACCACCTTCCGGCCGCTGCTGCTGGTGGTGGCCGCGGTCGCCGCACGGCCGCTGCCGGACCGCCGGCCGCCCCGCCCGGCCCCGCGCCGCGCCACCGCCCGCGACCGGCTCCTCGTGCACTCCCTGGGACGGCGTGGACCGCCGTGCTCCGCCCCCGCCGTCCGCGCGCCGGCCTTCGCCTGAGCGACGGCCGTCCCGCCGCGGACGGCAGCTGAGCACGATCAGTCCCCCACACGTATCCCGCGTACGACGTGTGCGCGTCCCCTATGGAGATCACCAACATGAGCAAGCGGAACAGCCAGGCGGCGAAGACGGCGGCCCGGGACCGGCTGCGCCAGGAGCGCGAGCGGCAGGCCCAGCGCGCCAAGGTCAGGCGCCAGCTGATCGTGGCCGCCTCGGTGGTCGGCGTCCTGGCCGCGGCCGGCGGCATCGGCTGGGCCGTCGTCCAGGCGAACAAGCCGGCCTACTGGGAGGCCGCCAAGAAGGCCAAGCTCGTCAAGCCGGCCCACACCACGGGCAAGGACGGCACGACGGTCGTCCTCGGCAAGAGCAGCGCCAAGAAGACCCTGGTGATGTACGAGGACCCGCGCTGCCCGGTCTGCGCCGACTTCGAGCAGGCGGTCGGCCCGACCGTCAAGAAGGACATGGACGCCGGCAAGTTCAAGATCCAGTACGTGGGTGCCACCTTCCTGGACCGGAACCTGACCGGTGAGGGCTCCAAGAACGCGCTCAGCGCCCTGGGCGCCGCGCTCGACGTCAGCCCCGAGGCCTTCCTCGAATACAAGTCCGCGATGTACACGAAGAAGTGGCACCCCGAGGAGACCACCGACAAGTTCAAGGACGACTCCTACCTCATCGAGATCGCCGACACCGTCCCCGCCCTGAAGGGCAACACGGCGTTCCAGAAGGCGGTGAAGGACGGCACCTACGACCGGTGGGCGCTGGAGGAGTCCAAGATCTTCGACCGGGACGGCATCTCGGGCACCCCGACGCTGAAGATGGACGGCAAGGCGCTGACGGGCCCCGACGGCAAGAACGCGCCCATGACGGCCGACCAGTTCGGCACCGCGCTGGACGCCGCCCTCAAGGGCTGAACCGACATTCCGTCAAAGGGCGGGCGAACTTTTGCCGGTTCGCCCGCCCTCGCGCATACCGATCAGTAACCTGATCGTCCGTGACCAGTCGATACAGATCGTCCGAGGGCTCCCAGCACCTCGGCTCGCTTTCACCCAGCCGCCGTTCGGTCGTCAAGGCCGCGGCGGCGACCGCTGTCCTGGCCGGCCCGCTGGCCGCCGCAACGCCGGCCCGCGCCGCCACGGACGCCCCCGCCTTCCTGCACGGCGTCGCCTCCGGCGACCCGCTGCCCGACGGCGTCCTGCTGTGGACCCGGGTGACCCCGACCCCGGAGGCGATACCCGGCTCCGGGGCCGGCCCGGACACCGAGGTCAGCTGGACCGTAGCCAGGGACAAGGCGTTCACTACCGTCGTCGCCAAGGGCTCCACCACCGCGACGGCCGCCTCCGACCACACCGTGAAGGCCGACATCCGCGGGCTGGAGCCGGCCACCGACTACTGGTTCCGCTTCTCCGCCGGCGGCACCGACTCCCCGGTGGCGCGCACCCGCACCGCGCCGGCGGCGGACGCGGCCGTCCCCTCCCTGCGCTTCGGCGTGGTCTCCTGCGCCAACTGGGAGGCGGGCTGGTTCTCCGCCTACCGCCACCTCGCCGCGCGCGGCGACCTGGACGCCTGGCTGCACCTCGGCGACTACATCTACGAGTACAAGTCCGGCGAGTACGCCAACCGCGGCAAGGTCGTCCGCCCGCACGCACCGGCCAACGAGATCCTCACCCTCGCCGACTACCGGATCCGGCACGCCAGGTACAAGACCGACCCCGACCTCCAGGCCCTGCACCTGAAGGCGCCGGTCATCGCGATCTGGGACGACCACGAGTTCGCCGACAACGCCTGGTCGGGCGGCGCGGTCAACCACACCGAGGGCGCCGAGGGCACCTGGACCGCCCGTCAGGCCGCCGCCAAGCAGGCCTACTTCGAGTGGATGCCGGTCCGCCCGGCCATCGCCGGCACCACCTACCGGCGGCTGCGCTTCGGCAAGCTCGCCGACCTCTCGCTGCTGGACCTGCGCTCCTTCCGCTCCCAGCAGGCCTCCACGGCCAGCGGCTCGGTGGACGACCCGGACCGCACGCTCACCGGACGCGCCCAGCTCGACTGGCTCAAGGCCGGTCTGAAGGCCTCCGACACCAGGTGGCGGCTGGTCGGCAACTCGGTGATGATCTCGCCGTTCTCCTTCGGCTCCCTGTCCGCCGACCTGTTCAAGCCGCTCGCCAAGCTGCTCGGACTCCCGCAGGAGGGCATCGCCGCCAACACCGACCAGTGGGACGGCTACACCGACGACCGCCGCGAGCTCCTGGCCCACCTGCGCTCCAACGCGATCGGCAACACCGTCTTCCTGACCGGCGACATCCACATGGCGTGGGCCAACGACGTGCCGGTGGACGCCGGCACCTACCCGCTGTCGGCCTCGGCCGCCACCGAGTTCGTGGTGACCTCGGTGACCTCCGACAACCTGGACGACATCGTCAAGGTGCCCGAGGGCACGGTCTCCGCGGTCGCCGCGCCGGTCATCAAGGCCGCCAACCGGCACGTCCACTGGGTGGACACCGACCGGCACGGCTACGGCGTGCTGGACATCACAGCCGAGCGCGCCCAGATGGACTACTACGTCCTGTCCGACCGCACCGACGCGAACGCCACCTCCAGCTGGGTGCGCTCCTACCGCACCCGCAGCGGCACGCAGAAGATCGAGCGGACCTACGACCCGGTGTAACCGGTCAGCCGAGCGACTCCAGGAAGCCGAGCGCCACCCGCCAGGTGGCCTCGGCGGCCTCCTCGTCGAAGTCCGGCAGCCCGGGGTCGGTGTAGAGGTGCCCGGCCCCGGCGTACCGGTAGATCTCCACGTCGGCGCCCACCCGGCCCATCTGCAGGTACCAGGCGCTCAGCCAGTCGTCCGTCTCGAACGGGTCCGGCTCGGCCACGTGCAGCTGCACCGGCAGCTCGTCCACCTGCGCGTTCGGCGCGATGTCCGACGTGCCGTGCAGGAGCAGCAGCCCGCGCGCCTTGTCGTCGCCGAGCGCCAGGGTCTGGGCGATGGAGGCGCCGAGAGAGAACCCGGCGTACACCAGCCCCCGCTCGGAGTACGGCGCCGCCGCCAGCACGGCCCGCTTGAGCAGTTCCTCCTTGCCGGTCCGCTCCTTGAACTCCATGCCGTCCTCGACGGTGTCGAACGTGCGCCCCTCGAAGAGGTCCGGCGTCCACACCTCGTGGCCCGCCGCGCGCAGCCGGTCCGCGGCCTCGCGCACCGCGGGCCTGAGCCCGTAGGTCGAGTGAAAGAGCATGATGTTCATGAGGCCATGGTGCCAGCCGGGTACGGCAGTGCCGGCCCCGCTTACCCAGGAACGCGCCGAACTCACATGTTCAAGCCCTCCGCGCGCCGGTTAGGAGCGGAGGCATGGAGAACGTACTCCGCCCCCTGATCGTGCTCGGCGGCACGGTGCTGCTGACCCTGGCCATCGGCTGGGTCACCGACCGGCTGCTGTGCAAGGCCGACCAACGCCATCACGACACACCCCTGTGGGGGCTGCTGCGCCGCGCCCGCATCCCGTACCAGCTCGTGCTGTGTGCCGCCATGCTGCGCGGTTCGTACGACCAGGCGAAGCTGCTGGAGCACCACCAGGCCGGCGTCGGCCGGAGCCTGACGCTGGTGCTGATCGGCTCGGCCGCCTGGCTGGTGATCCGGATCGCCGGGGCGATCGTCGAGACCACCTACTCCCGCTACGCCCGCGCGCACCGCGACGCGGCCCGGGTGCGCCGGGTGCGCACCCAGGTGGAGCTGATCATGCGAGTGGTGTCGGCGATCGTCATCGTCGTGGCCGCCGCGTCGATGCTGCTGACGTTCCCGGCGATGCGCGCGGCGGGCGCCTCCCTGCTGGCCTCGGCGGGCATCATCGCCGCCATCGCCGGTGTCGCCGCCCAGTCGACGCTCTCGAACATGTTCGCCGGACTGCAGATCGCCTTCGGCGACATGGTGCGCATCGGCGACACCGTCGTGGTCGACGGCGAGTGGGGCACCGTCGAGGAGATCACCCTCACCTTCCTGACGGTCCGCACCTGGGACGAGCGCCGGATCACCATGCCGGTGTCGTACTTCACGTCCAGGCCCTTCGAGAACTGGTCCCGCGGTACCCCGCAGATGACGGGCATCGTCTACTGGCACCTCGACCACAGCGCGCCGATCGAGGCGATGCGCGAGAAGCTGCGCGACATCCTGCGCCACTGCCCGGCCTGGGACGGCCGTGCCTACGGCCTGGTGGTGACGGACACCACCCCGAACACCATCCAGGTGCGCGCCCTGGTGACCGCGAAGGACGCGGACGACATCTGGACGGTGCGGGTCACGGTCCGCGAGCAGATGATCGCCTGGCTGTCCGCGGAGCACCCCTACGCGCTGCCCCGGGTGAACACCGCCGACGCGGTGCTCCCGCCGTACCGCGTCCCGTCCCCCGACCGTGCCTCGCTGCGCAAGGCCTACGAGTTCCCCCGCACCGGCCGCGGCTGACCGGCCGCCCCCTCCCGCCCGGGACCGGGTGCTCAGCGCAGACTGCGTACGTCGAGGTGGCGCAGCACCCGGTCCACGATCTCCGGATCCGCCCCGGGCTCGCTGCGCGCCGCCAGGACCTCGTGCCGGGCGGCGCTCAGCATCTCGTTCTGGATGCGCCGCACCCGCTTGAGCCGCCTGGCCCGCTGGTGCTGCGCCTCCCGCCGCTCCTCCTCCCCCATGTCCGGGCTGATCCGGATCCCGATGTCGAAGGCGCGCCGCAGCATCTGCTCGGACAGCTCCTCGGGCAGCTCCTCCACCTGCTCGATCTCCCGCAGCCGGCGCTTGGCCGCCTTCGCGGCCCGTACCGCCAGCTCCTTCTCGAACTCCTTCTCCCGCTCGGAGTCGGCCCGCACCCCGAGCCGCCGCACCAGCCACGGCAGGGTCAGCCCCTGCAGCACCAGCGTGACGATGATCACTCCGAAGGCGATGAAGACGATCTCGTCCCGGTCGGGGAACGGGGAGCCGTCCTCGGTGCGCAGCGGCACGGCCAGCGCCAGCGCCACCGAGGCCACCCCGCGCATCCCGGACCACCACATCACGACGGTCTCCCGCCAGCTCACCGGGATCTCCTCGTCGTAGTCCCGGCGGGCGTGCAGCCGTTTGGTCAGCCAGGTCGCCGGCAGCAGCCACAGCAGCCGTACGACGACCACCACGCCCACGACGGCGGCCGCCCAGCCGAGCATCTCGCCCCACCGGCCCTGCGCCGTGCGGATGGCGTTGTGCAGCTCCAGGCCGATGAGCCCGAAGGCGACGCCGGTGACGAGGGTGTCGATGATGTCCCAGAAGGTGTGCCCGGCGAGCCGCGTCATCACGTCGTCGGCGTCGGAGGCGTACTCGGCGAGGAAGAGCGCCGTGGTGAGCACGGCGAGCACCCCGGAGCCGTGCAGCTTCTCCGCGAGCACGTAGGAGGCGTACGGCACCAGCAGGGTCATGCCGATCTGCAGGGTCGGATCGCCCAGCAGGTCCATCAGCTTGTTCGCGCCCCAGCCGAGCACCAGGCCGACGGCCACCGCCACGACCGCGGACAGCACCAGGTCGAGGCCGGCCTGCCAGGGCGAGAACGTGCCGCTCACGGCCGCGGCGATCGCCACGTGGTACAGCACGATCGCCGTCACGTCGTTGAAGAGGCCCTCGCCCTCCAGGATCGACACCAGACGGCGCGGCAGCCCCAGCTGACCGGCGACGCTGGTCGCGGCGACCGGGTCGGGCGGCGCGACCAGGGCACCCAGCGCGACGGCGGCCGCGATCGGCAGCCCCGGCACGATCGCGTTGGCCATGAACGCCACGCACACGGTCGTGACGAACACCAGGGCCACGGCCAGCAGGAAGATCGGCCGGAGGTTGGCGGCGAACTGCCGCCAGGACGTGCGGCGCACGGCGGCGTAGAGCAGCGGCGGCAGCAGCCCCGGCAGGATCAGGTCGGGCGGGATGTTCACGTTGGGCACGAAGTCGGCCACCGCCAGGGCCCCGCCGAACAGGGTCATCAGCACCGGCGCCGGCACTCCGAACCGGTCCCCCAGCGGGACGCTCACCAGCGCCCCGAGCAGCAGGACGAACAACAGGGCCAGCTGATCCACGGACGGCGCTCCGGGGGTCGACGATCACACGGCAGACCTCAAGCCTGCCATGCCGCCCGAGCCCCGGCCCTCCCGACTCCCCTGGCCGGCGCGCTCGCGGTGGCCGCCGCCACAGGGACGCTACAGGGACCGGCGCATCGCCCG
Source organism: Streptomyces sp. NRRL S-1022 (assembly GCF_000720135.1). Lineage (GTDB taxonomy): Bacteria > Actinomycetota > Actinomycetes > Streptomycetales > Streptomycetaceae > Streptomyces. The sequence goes on from NZ_JOIU01000028.1 coordinate 80,106, forward strand.
GTGCGGTATGCCGGCGTCCGGGAACTCCGGGCCGTACGCCTCGTAGCCCAGCCGCGCGTAGAACCCCAGGGCGTGGGTCTGGGCGTGCAGGTCCACCGCCGTGAGGCCGCGCGCGCGTGCCGCGTCCTCGACGGCGCGCACCAGGGCGGCGCCGACGCCGAGCCCGCGCGCCGCGCGGGAGACGGCGAGCCGCCCCAGGGAACCCACCGCCGGGTCCCCGCCGGTCTTCCCGGCCGCCGCCTCGCCGTGCAGCAGCCGTCCGGTGCCCAGCGGCACCCCGTCCTCGCGGACCGCCAGCACGTGCACGGCCACGGCGTCGTAGGCGTCGTACTCGATGTCCTCGGGGACGCCCTGCTCGGCCACGAAGACCTCCTTGCGGACCGCGAAGCAGGCCTCGCGGTCGGCGGGATCCTCGGCGACCCGGACGGTGTAGGCCGCCCTCACGCCCATGTCTCCTCGCGGACCTGGTCGAGGGCTTGGCGCAGGTCCTCCGGGTAGTCGCTCGCGAACTCGGCCCAGGTGCCGTCGCCGGGGTGCTCGAAACCGAGGCGGACGGCGTGCAGCCACTGGCGGGTCAGGCACAGCCGCTTGGCGAGGGTCGGGTCGGCGCCGTAGGTGAGGTCGCCGACGCACGGGTGGCGGTGGGCGGCCATGTGCACGCGGATCTGGTGGGTGCGGCCCGTCTCCAGCTTGACGTCCAGCAGGGAGGCGGCGCGGAAGGCCTCGATGAGGTCGTAGTGGGTCACCGAGGGCTTGCCCTCGGCCGTGACGGCCCACTTGTAGTCGTGCTGGGGGTGGCGGCCGATCGGGGCGTCGATGGTGCCGCTGGTCGGGTCCGGGTGGCCCTGGACCAGGGTGTGGTAGCGCTTGTCGACCGTGCGCTCCTTGAACTGGCGCTTGAGCGACGTGTACGCCCGCTCGGACTTGGCGACCACCATCAGGCCCGAGGTGCCGACGTCCAGGCGGTGCACGATGCCCTGGCGCTCGGCTGCGCCGGAGGTGGAGATCCGGTACCCGGCGGCGGCGAGGCCGCCGATGACGGTGGGGCCGGACCAGCCCGGCGACGGGTGCGCGGCCACGCCGACCGGCTTGACGATCACGACCACGTCGTCGTCGTCGTGCACGATCTCCATGCCCTCGACCGGTTCGGCGACCACCTGCACCGGCGCGGGCGCCTGCGGCATCTCGACCTCCAGCCAGGCGCCGCCGCGCACCCGCTCGGACTTGCCGACCACCGCGCCGTCGACCTGGACCTTGCCGGCCGCGGCCAGCTCCGCCGCCTTCGTGCGGGAGAAGCCGAACATGCGGGAGATGGCGGCGTCGACGCGCTCGCCCTCCAGGCCGTCGGGCACGGGCAGGGTACGGATCTCGGGAATCGTGCTCACCCGTCGAGTATGCCGGACGGGCGGGACGGCACCGAACGAGCCTGTGGAAAACCCGGCCGGACCTCAGTCCTTGTGGACCGTGCCGTCGGGGTCCAGGCCGCGGAAGGACAGCAGCACGATCAGGATGCCGCCGCACACGATCGCCGAGTCGGCGAGGTTGAACACCGCGAAGCCCTTGGGCGCGATGAAGTCCACGACCTCGCCCTCGAAGACGCCCGGCGCCCGGAAGATCCGGTCGGTGAGGTTGCCGAGCGCGCCGCCGAGCAGCAGCCCGAGCGCGATCGCCCAGGGGAAGCTGTAGAGCTTGCGGGCCAGCCGGATGATCACCACGATCACGGCCGCGGCGATCAGCGTGAAGATCACCGTGAAGGCCGCGCCGAACCCGAAGGCGGCGCCGGGGTTGCGGATGGCGTGCAGCTCCAGCAGGTCCCCGACGACCTGGATCGGCGCGTGGCCCTCCAGCCGGGAGACGACGAGCATCTTGCTGATCAGGTCGAGGGCGTACGCGAACGCGGCCACCGCGAACAGCACGGCGATCCGGCGCCCGCGGCCGGTCTGCCGCGCCGGGGCCCCCTGCTCGCCCGCGCGGGACGCGCCGGCCTCCCCGGACGCACCGGAGCCGGCGGGGGCTCCGGCCGCCGCCGTCCGCTCGCCGCCGTCGTCCGGGGTGCCCGGCGTACCGATGATGCGCTCCGCCTCTGCCACGTGAGTCCCTCGACCTAGGTACCTGACTGGGGACGAGACTACGGCACGCCCCCGGGACCCCTCACGCTCAGGAGCGGCGTTCCTGCTTCTGTTTGCACTCCACGCACAGGGTGGCCCGCGGGAACGCCTGCATCCGAGCCTTGCCGATGGGGTTGCCGCAGTTCTCGCACAGGCCGTAGGTGCCCGCGTCCAGCCGTTCCAGCGCGCGCTCGGTCTGGGTCAGCATCTCGCGCGCGTTGGCGGCCAGCGCCAGCTCGTGCTCGCGCGTGATGTTCTTGGTGCCGGTGTCGGCCTGGTCGTCGCCGGCACCGTCCCCGGAGTCCCGCATCAGGCCGACCAGGGAGGCCTCGGAGGAGCTGATCTCCTCCCGCAGCCGCGTCATCTCCGACTCCAGTTCGGCGCGGGCCTCGGCGACCTCCTCCGGGGTCCAGGGGTCCTCCCCGGGGCGCACCGCCAGCTCGCCGGGCTCCGCCGCGGCGACGCGTGCCTTGGGAACGGCGCTCTGTGCCGCCGTGGCCGTGCCAGGAGTCTTCTTCGCAACCACTGTCGTGGCTCCCGTCTGCTTGGCGGCCCGCGCCGCGCCCGCTTTCTTGGCCGTGCTCGTGCTCTTCTCGGCCGCCGCCGTCACCGCGGCCCTGTGGGCGGCGGCCGACTCGTCGGCGGCCTCCTCGGCGCCGCTCCGCTTGACGCCGGTCTCCTTGGCCCCGGTCTCCTTGACGCCGGCCTCTTCGGCGACGGACTTCCCGGCGCCGGCCCCCTCGGCGGCGGCCTTCCCGGCGCCGGTGCCCTTGGCGGCCGTGTCCTCGACCGCCGTGTCCTCGACCGCCGTCTCCCGGGCGGCCGCCTTCTTCGCGGCCGTCGTCGTGACGTCCGCCTTCTTCGTGGCCGTCTTCTTCACCCCGGCCTTCGCGGCGGCGGCCTTCTTCTTCACCACCGCGTCCTGCACGGCCGCGTCGTTCACAGCCGCGTCGTTCACAGGCGTCTTGCCGGCGGCCGTCCTGTCGGCGGCCGTCTTCTTCGCGACCGTCTTCCTGACCACTGCCTTCTTGACCGGCGCCTTCTCGGGGACCGCCTTCCCGGAGGCCGCCTTCCCGGAGGCCGGCTTACCCTCGACCGGCTTCTTGGGTGCCGCCTTCCTGGCGGCCCCCTTGCCCCCGGCCGTCTCCTCGACGGCCGTGGCACCCGGCCTCCCGGCCGCAGGCTTCGTGGCGGCCGGTTTCCCGGCAGCCGTCTTCGTGGCGGCCGTCGTGCTCGGGGCCGTCTTCTTGGTGGCAGGCCTCGCGCCGGTCTTCCCGGTCGCCGGCTGCTGTACGGCGGTCTTCTTCGCCACCATGGCCGCGGCCCCTTCACATATTGTGATCTTGCTCGCGAATCGTGCTGGGACGATAAATCGACTTGAGTCCCGCGGCAACGGGGCACACCGCCTGATTCGCCCGCCCGCACCCCCCGAGCCACGGGCCTGCATCCGTTGTGCCCAGCTCCCCGCCGGGTAATCCGCCGGTCCGGACCCGCGCGGACCCGCGCGTGCGCCCCCTCGCCATTCGGGTCATCCGCCCCGGCCGCCCCGCGTCCGCCCCGCCGCGCGGAAAACCGGTCGGCCGCTGTCCGCGCGGCGCCGTACACTGGGCGGAGCGAAAGGCGTGGATGGGGACGAGTAGCGGCGTACGCAGCCCAGAGCGACCCGGGGACGGTGTGAGCCCGGGGGCGAGCGCGACGTGAAGATCACCCCGGAGCCGCCGGAAGAAAGCCGCAGCCCGAGGGCGGCGGCGAGTAGAGCCGGCTTCGCGACCCCAATGAGGGGGCTCACCGGCGCGTACGGCGCGGCGGAGGGCCAAGGAGGGTGGTACCGCGGGAGCGCGCCGCACACGGCGTAGACAGAACGAAGGCTCTCGTCCCTCCGACGGAAGGCAGCAAGTCCGTTGGAGGATGCTCGCAGATGACAGCGCCGACGTACCGCCAGGTGCCCGCACAGGTCGACCTGCCCGCTCTTGAGCACGCCGTGCTCGACTTCTGGCGCGAGCAGAAGATCTTCGCCAAGAGCCTGGAGCAGTCCGGGGGCCGCCCCGAGTGGGTGTTCTACGAGGGCCCGCCCACCGCCAACGGCATGCCCGGCGCCCACCACATCGAGGCCCGCGTCTTCAAGGACGTCTTCCCGCGCTTCCGCACCATGCGCGGCTACCACGTGGCCCGCAAGGCCGGCTGGGACTGCCACGGCCTCCCCGTCGAGCTGGCCGTCGAGAAGGAGCTGGGCTTCTCCGGCAAGAAGGACATCGAGGCGTACGGCATCGCCGAGTTCAACGCCAAGTGCCGGGAGTCCGTGCTCCGCCACACCGACGCCTTCGCCGACCTGACGACCCGCATGGGCTACTGGGTCGACCTGGACGACGCCTACGTCACGATGGACCCCGAGTACATCGAGTCGGTCTGGTGGTCGCTGAAGGAGATCTTCGCCAAGGGGCTCCTCGTCCAGGACCACCGCGTCGCCCCCTGGTGCCCGCGCTGCGGCACCGGCCTGTCCGACCACGAGCTGGCGCAGGGCTACGAGACGGTCGTGGACCCGTCCGTGTACGTCCGCTTCCCGCTGACCTCCGGCCCGCTGGCCGGCCAGGCCGCGCTCCTGGTGTGGACGACGACCCCCTGGACCCTGGTGTCCAACACCGCCGTCGCCGCGCACCCGGACGTCACCTACGTCGTCGCGACCGACGGCGAGGAGAAGCTCGTCGTCGCCGAGCCGCTCGTCGCCAAGGCACTCGGCGAGGGCTGGGAGACCACGGGCCAGACCTTCACCGGCGCCGAGATGGAGCGCTGGACGTACCAGCGCCCCTTCGAGCTGGTGGAGTTCCCGGAGCCCGCGCACTACGTGGTCAACGCCGAGTACGTGACCACCGAGGACGGTACGGGCCTGGTCCACCAGTCCCCCGCCTTCGGTGAGGACGACCTCAAGGTCTGCCGCTCCTACGGCCTGCCCGTGGTGAACCCCGTCCGCCCGGACGGCACCTTCGAGGAGGACGTCCCGCTGGTCGGCGGCGTCTTCTTCAAGAAGGCGGACGAACAGCTCACCGCGGACCTCCAGCAGCGCGGCCTCCTCTTCAAGCACCTGCCGTACGAGCACAGCTACCCGCACTGCTGGCGCTGCCACACCGCGCTGCTCTACTACGCGCAGCCCTCCTGGTACATCCGCACGACGGCGGTCAAGGACCGCCTGATCCAGGAGAACGAGAAGACCAACTGGTTCCCGGAGACGGTCAAGCACGGCCGCTTCGGCGACTGGCTGAACAACAACATCGACTGGGCGCTGTCCCGCAACCGCTACTGGGGCACCCCGCTGCCGATCTGGCGCTGCGAGGACGACCACCTCACCTGCGTCGGCTCCCGCGCGGAGCTGAGCGAGCTGACCGGCACCGACCAGTCGGCCCTGGACCCGCACCGTCCGTACATCGACGAGGTCACCTTCGCCTGCCCTCACGAGGGCTGCGGGAAGACGGCCACGCGCGTACCGGAGGTCATCGACGCCTGGTACGACTCGGGCTCGATGCCGTTCGCGCAGTGGGGCTACCCGTACAAGAACAAGGAGCTGTTCGAGAGCCGGTACCCGGCGCAGTTCATCTCCGAGGCGATCGACCAGACCCGCGGCTGGTTCTACACGCTGATGGCCGTCGGCACGCTCGTCTTCGACAAGTCGTCGTACGAGAACGTCGTGTGTCTGGGCCACATCCTCGCCGAGGACGGCCGCAAGATGTCCAAGCACCTGGGCAACATCCTGCAGCCGATCCCGCTCATGGACCAGCACGGCGCGGACGCGGTGCGCTGGTTCATGGCGGCCGGCGGCTCCCCGTGGGCCGCGCGCCGGGTCGGCCACGGCACGATCCAGGAGGTCGTCCGCAAGACCCTGCTGACGTACTGGAACACGGTCGCCTTCCAGGCCCTGTACGCCCGTACGTCCGGGTGGGCGCCGTCCGCGGCGGACCCGGCGCCGGCCGACCGCCCGGTGCTGGACCGGTGGCTGCTGTCCGAGCTGCACGCTCTCACCGACCAGGTGACCCAGGCGCTGGAGGCGTACGACACCCAGCGCGCCGGCAAGCTGCTGTCCGCGTTCGTGGACGACCTGTCCAACTGGTACGTCCGCCGTTCGCGCCGCCGCTTCTGGCAGGGCGACAAGGCCGCGCTGCGCACGCTGCACGAGGTGCTGGAGACGGTCACCAAGCTGATGGCGCCGATCACCCCGTTCATCACCGAGCGGGTGTGGCAGGACCTGGTCGTTCCGGTCAGCCCGGGCGCCCCGGAGTCCGTGCACCTGGCCGCCTGGCCGGAGGCCGACCTGAAGGCGATCGACCCGGAGCTGTCCCGGCAGATGGTCCTCGTCCGCCGGCTGGTGGAGCTGGGCCGTGCCACGCGCGCGGAGTCGGGCGTCAAGACCCGTCAGCCGCTGTCCCGGGCGCTGATCGCGGCGACCGGATTCGACTCCCTGAACCCGGAGCTGCACACGCAGATCACCGAGGAGCTGAACGTCGAGGGGCTGGCGTCCCTGAGCGAGGTCGGCGGCAGCCTGGTCGACACGACCGCCAAGGCCAACTTCCGGGCGCTGGGCAAGCGGTTCGGCAAGCGGGTGCAGGACGTGGCGAAGGCGATCGCCGCCGCCGACGCGGCCGCGCTGTCCCTCGCCCTGCGCGAGGGCACGGCCTCGGTGGACGTCGACGGGGAGACGGTCACGCTCGCCCCGGACGAGGTGATCATCACGGAAACCCCGCGCGAGGGCTGGTCGGTGGCCTCCGACTCCGGCGCCACGGTCGCCCTGGACCTGGAGATCACCGAGGAGCTGCGGCAGGCGGGCCTGGCCCGTGACGCGATCCGGCTGATCCAGGAGGCACGCAAGAACAGCGGCCTGGACGTGGCCGACCGGATCGCGCTGCGCTGGACGTCGGCCGATCCCGCGGTGATCGCGGCGCTGGCCGAGCACAGCGAGCTGATCGCTGACGAGGTGCTGGCCACCGACTTCGGCCAGGGTGAGGCCGACGACAGCTACGGTGCCCCGTTCACCGACGAGGGTCTGTCGCTGACGTTCCGGCTGCGCAAGGCGTAGGCGCCGAGCGGTTCGAGAAGGGCCCGGTCTCCGTCGAGGAGGCCGGGCCCTTCTTCCTGCTTCTTCCCGCTTCTTCCCGCTTCTCCCCGCTTCTTCCTGCTTCTTCCTGCGTGGCGGCCGGTCCCGGTGCCGTGCGTGGTTCCCGGCGCCCCGCGCCCCGGAAAGGTCGCACCGCGCCTGGCACCAGCGGCTCAACCCGCATAAAAAGGGCGGGCCCCCGGGACCGAAGTCCGGGGGGCCCGCCCTGGGGACGCTGCCGACGCCGTTGTCGTGCTGGTCTACCGACCCGTCAGTTGTCGTCCTCGTCGATCAGGAACCCGCGCATCGGCGAGGGAGCCTGACCCATCGGGGACGGACCCTGCGGGCGGACCGGCGCCATGGGCTGGGTCATGGCCGGGGTCATCTGCTGCTGACCGCCGTAGGACGGGCCGGACGGAGCGGACGAGCCGCCCATCGTCTGGTTGCCGCCGTAGGACGGGGCGCTCGCGCCGGCCGGAGCCATGGAGGGCGCCGGGGACGGCGGCAGGGACGCGGTGGCCGGGGTGCGCGGCGGAGCCAGGGAGTCGTCGGCCTGGGTCTCCAGCTGACGCAGCTGGGACTCGAGGTACGACTTCAGGCGCGTACGGTACTCGCGCTCGAAGCCGCGCAGGTCCTCGACCTTGCGCTCCAGCGTGGCGCGCGCGGACTCCAGGGAGCCCATGGCGACGCGGTGCTTCTCCTGCGCGTCCCGCTCCAGGGCGTCGGCCTTGGCACGGGCGTCACGCTCCAGACCCTCGGCGCGGCTGCGGGCCTCGCCGACGATCTTGTTGGCCTCGGAGCGGGCCTCGGCGATCGCCTGGTCGGCGGTCTGCTGGGCCAGCGAGAGGACACGGGCGGCGCTGTCGCCACCGGGGCCCTGACCGGGGCCGCCCATCGGACCGCCCATGGGGCCGCCCATCGGACCACCCATCTGCTGCTGCATGGGCGGCTGACCGCCCATCGGGCCCTGACCCATCGGGCCCTGACCCATCGGACCCTGGCCCATCGGACCCTGGCCCATCGAGCCCTGGCCCATCGGACCGGGACCCTGCGGGCCGCCCTGACCGCCGGGGCCGGCGGGCAGCTGCGGGGCACCGCTCGGCAGCTGGGGCGGGCCACCCATGGGGCCGCCCATCTGCTGCTGCGGCGGGCCCGATATCCCGGCGGGTACCGGCTGGCCGGGACCTCGCATGCCCTGCTGCTGGGGATGCTGCTGCTGTTCCTGCTCCGGAGGTTTGCGCATGTTCTGCTGGTTCTGCGCGGCGGCTCGCGTCGCGGCGGCCAGCTTGGCGCGCAGGTCCTCGTTCTCCCGGAGCAGACGGGTCAGTTCGGCTTCGACCTCGTCGAGGAAGGCATCGACCTCGTCCTCGTCATAGCCTTCTCGGAGGCGGACGGTCGTGAACTGCTTGTTCCGCACGTCCTCGGGGGTCAACGGCATCTCTTCACCTCAACGTAGTCATCGGCAGTCGGCAAGACCGGATCGTCCCCACCCTCATCTCACGAAACTCCCCGCGACGGAGATGAGAATGTAGACGATGATCATCAGTACGAAGAAGGACAGGTCGAGCGCCACGCCCCCGAGACGCAGCGGCGGAATGAACCGCCGCAGAAGCTTCAGCGGTGGATCGGTGACAGTGTAGGTGGCCTCCAGTACGACCACCATCGCCTTGCCGGGTTGCCATGAGCGGGCGAACTGGAAGACGTAGTCCATGACCAGCCGGAAGATCAGCACGACGAGGAACACCATCAGCGCGATGTAGATCACCTGCGCGAACACGCTCATGGCCTGTGGTTCCCTCTCCCCTGTTCCGTGCTCTTCCGTGCTTCGATCCGGTCATACGTCTCAGCTCTGGTTGAAGAACCCGCCCTCTGCGATGCGGGCCTTGTCCTCCGCCGTGACATCGACGTTAGCAGGAGACAACAGGAACACCTTCTGCGTCACCCGCTCGATGCTGCCGTGAAGACCAAACACCAAACCGGCCGCAAAGTCGACAAGTCGCTTCGCATCTGTGTCGTCCATCTCAGTCAGATTCATGATCACCGGGGTGCCCTCACGGAAGTGTTCCCCGATGGTACGGGCCTCGTTGTAGGTCCGCGGGTGCAGCGTGGTGATCCGGTAAGGCTCTCGTTCCGACACGACCTTGGGCATGATCACCGGTGCGTTCTTCTCCAGGGACTGGCGTTCTTGTGTGATGGATGCCACGGGCGCGATGCGCGCCGGACGTCCGGATTCCGCGGCGAGCGAAGTCGCACGGGCCACCGGCTCGCGAGGCGCGGGCGGTTGCACGATTCGCACCTCTTCGTCCCTTTGGGACTGGTGTGCGCCGTGCGACTGGTGTGCCGCCTCGTGCCGTCGGTGGTCCCGCTCCGGCTCCGGGTCCAGCTCGGGCTCGAAGTCGTCGTCGGGGTCGAATCCACGGCCGTCGTACCCATCGTCCTCCACGAGGCCGAGGTAGACCGCCATCTTGCGCATCGCGCCGGCCATGCTCTGAGTCCTCCGCTCTGTGGTGGATCGACTGACGACTGCCAAGTGCCCGCGATCCACGTGGTCCTTGCGCCCGCCTTGGCGCGCATTGACCATATTTTCTGCTGTGGTCCGACTTCCTGGCGACGTTACCCGAGCCTGGGGCGGACTCCGAGTACCGCGGTGCCGACGCGCACATGTGTCGCCCCGGCGGCCACGGCCTGTTCGAGGTCCGCGCTCATCCCTGCAGACACCATGGTTGCAGCCGGATGAGCTCGGCGCAGGTCAGTCGACAAATCCATGAGGCGCTCGAACGCCGCCTGTTCGCGCCCCGCGTACTCCCCGGTGAGCGGAGCGACGGTCATCAGTCCGCCGAGCCGCAGCCCGGGCGCGCCGGCGACGAGGTCGGCCAACTCTTCGATTCCGGCCGGGGCCACGCCACCGCGGTCGCCCCGGCCGCTCGCGCCGGCGTCCAGCGCGACCTGGATCAGGCAGCCCACCTCGCGTCCGGCGCGCACCGCCTCCTTCGACAGGGCGGTGACGAGCCGGGAACGGTCGACGGACTGCACGACATCGGCGTAACCGACCACGGAGCGCACCTTGTTGGTCTGCAGCTGACCGACGAAGTGCCACGTGAGGGGCAGATCCGCGCAGTCGGCGGCCTTCGGGGCCGCGTCCTGGTCTCGGTTCTCGGCGACATGGCGCACACCCAGCCCGGACAGGATCCGCACATCGCTCGCCGGGTAGGTCTTGGTGACCACGATCAGGGTCACCTCCTCCCGGGCGCGCCCGGCCGCCGCGCACGCGGCGGTGATGCGTTCCTCCACCTTCGCCAGGTTCGCGGCGAGTTCGGTCTTACGGTCCGTCATGCCCCATCAGTCCAGCCATACGTAGCTCGCGAGCCGACCGGTGGTGCGGTCGCGGCGGTACGAGAAGTGGTCCTCCGACTCCAGCGTGCACACCGGCGCCTGCGCCCGGTCGCACACCCCGAGCCGGTCGAGCTGCGCGTGCACCCCGGCGCTCACGTCGACCGCCGGCGTGCCCCAGCTCGTCTCGGCGTGCGCCGCCGGCTCTACGGCGGCCACCTCGGCGCGCATCGCCTCCGGCACCTCGTAGCACCGGCCGCACACGGCCGGTCCGGTGCGGGCGACGATCCGTTCCGGTGCCGCGCCGAGCGAGACCATGGCCCGTACGGCGGCGGGGACGACGCCCTCGACCATGCCGGGCCGGCCCGCGTGGGCCGCGGCGGCGACCCCGGCGACGGGGTCGGCCAGCAGCACCGGCACGCAGTCGGCGGTGAGGACGGCGAGGGGGAGCCCGCGCCGGGCGGTGACGATGGCGTCGACCTCCGGCACCGGCCTCTCACCCCACGGCTCGTCCACCACGGCGACGTCCGCGCCGTGCACCTGGTTCATCCAGACGACCAGTTGGGGGTCCAGGCCGAGCGACTTGGCCGCCAGCTCCCTGTTGTGCCGTACCGCCTCGGGCCTGTCGCCGACCGCGCCGCCGAGGTTGAGCTCCTCATACGGAGCGGCGCTCACCCCGCCCCACCGGTCGGTGAAGGCGAAGTGCGCGCCGCTCGCGCTCTCGCGCCGTCCTATCACTTGAGGAAGTCCGGGACGTCCAGTTCCTCGGCCGTGCTGTCCGAGTAGGCGGGCCGCGGCGCCGGCGTGACCGGCGGCTGGACCGGGATGTCGGCCACCGGCTCGGGTGCCGGCTCCGGCTCCTCCTTCGGCTTGACGCTGCCCAGCGAGCCGAAGGACGGACGGCTGGGCTCGCTCGGCCGCGCCGGGGCGGGCTCCTCGCGACGGGCGGGAGCCGAGCCGGAGGCCGAGCCGAGGACGTTGTCCCGGCGGGCCGGCGGCTGGCCGCCGTCGAAGCCGGCCGCGATCACGGTGACCCGGACCTCGTCGCCGAGGGCGTCGTCGATGACCGCGCCGAAGATGATGTTGGCCTCGGGGTGGGCGGCCTCGCTGACCAGCTGGGCGGCCTCGTTGATCTCGAACAGGCCGAGGTCGGAGCCGCCGGAGATGGAGAGCAGCACGCCCCGGGCGCCGTCGATCGACGCCTCCAGGAGCGGGGAGGAGATCGCCATCTCGGCCGCGGCCACCGCGCGGTCGTCGCCGCGGGCCGAGCCGATGCCCATGAGTGCCGACCCCGCCTCGGACATGACCGACTTGACGTCGGCGAAGTCCAGGTTGATCAGGCCGGGAGTGGTGATGAGGTCGGTGATGCCCTGGACGCCGGAGAGCAGCACCTGGTCGGCGGACTTGAACGCGTCAAGGACCGAGACCTGGCGGTCCGAGATGGACAGCAGCCGGTCGTTGGGGATCACGATGAGGGTGTCGACCTCTTCGCGCAGCTCGGCGATGCCGTCCTCGGCCTGGTTCGCGCGGCGCCGTCCCTCGAAGGTGAACGGGCGCGTGACCACGCCGATGGTCAGGGCGCCCAGCGAGCGCGCGATGTTGGCCACGACGGGCGCGCCGCCGGTGCCGGTGCCGCCGCCTTCTCCGGCCGTCACGAAGACCATGTCGGCCCCCTTGAGGACCTCCTCGATCTCCTCGCGGTGGTCCTCGGCGGCCTTGCGGCCGACGGCCGGGTTGGCTCCGGCGCCGAGTCCGCGGGTGAGTTCGCGGCCGACGTCGAGCTTGACGTCGGCGTCGCTCATCAACAGCGCCTGTGCGTCGGTGTTGATGGCGATGAACTCGACGCCCTTGAGACCGACCTCGATCATCCGGTTGATGGCATTGACACCACCGCCGCCGACACCGATGACCTTGATGACTGCGAGGTAGTTCTGCGGTGCTGCCACGTCGAAGGCCTCTCGCCTCGAATTACGTTGTCGCCGCCGGGCGGTGCCCCGCGCCGGGACGACGGATGCCGAATGGGACGGTCCGTAGCGCCGACCCGAACCCTAACCCTGAAGTTTAGGGTTACCAGTGTGTCTGTTCCCTGGAGTCTTCTGAACAGGACACTAAGTCGACAAGTGGCGCCCGTTCAACGAACACGCCGAACCTCCCGTTTTTCTTTTCACCCTATGTGATCAGCCATAGCAGTGCCCAACCAGGGTGCTGGCCTGCGCTGATGTGCGTCAACTCCCTGATGACGCAGGGGCGGTGGGAACGCTGACATCGAAGTGCCGCGCGCCGGGAGCTGCTTTCATGAGTGCCGTGAGGGCCCGTGCCTTGGCACGGCCGTTCTCGCCGCTGCCCCAGACCACCGTGCGCCCGTCGCCCAAGTCCAGCGAGATGGCGTCGAAGGTGCGGACCTGGACGGCCCGGGTGGCCCGCGCCACGGATCCGGGCAGGTCACCGGCGACCCGGACGGCCTCGCGCACCAGTCCTGCGGTGCCGAAGCGCCGGAAGCTCGCGGCGCCCGGGCCGGTGCGGGACGCGGACAATTCCAGCATCGGAACGCCATTCGGCGCCTGGGATACCGTGGCGAACCGGACACCTTCGTCATCGACTTCGACGAACTTCCCGCCCTTTCGGACCAGCAGGACCGGAGTGCGCTCGACCACTTTCAGGCCGATTCCATGCGGCCAGGAACGAACCACGTCTACGGTGTCAATTCGGGGCAATTTTCGGCGAAGGCGGGCTTCGATCCCGTCCGTGTCGAGGGAAATCATCGGGTTCCCGACCGGTACGGCCGCCGCCGCCCGGACCTCGGCAGGGGTCAGTACCCGCGTGCCCGACACCGAGACGTGCTCGATGCGCAGCCACTTCGAGCCGTAGAGCGCCCAGGCGCCACCGGCCCCCAGGAGCACGAGAACGGCGGCCAGGACGACGATCGCGCGCAGGCGCGGACTTCTGAGCCTGCGGACGAGCGGCGGGCCGGACGACTCCTGCTGGCGTTCACCGCGCTCGGCGGTCGTCGGTCCGGCCACGCTCACTGCCCTTTCGTCATACGGTCCTATCGGCGCGAGGCGATCGCCTCGTACACCATCCCGACGAGCAGGTCGTCGGCGTCCCGGCGGCCGAACTCGCTCGCCGCGCGGGACATCTCGTACAGCCGGTGCGGGTCGGCGAGCACGGGCAGCACGTTCTGCTGCACCCACTCGGGCGTCAGGTCCGCGTCGTCGACGAGGAGTCCGCCGCCGGCCTTGACCACCGGCTGGGCGTTGAGCCGCTGTTCGCCGTTGCCGATGGGCAGCGGGACGTAGGCGGCCGGGAGCCCGACGGCGGAGAGTTCGGCGACGGTCATCGCGCCCGCGCGGCAGAGCATCATGTCGGCCGCGGCGTACGCGAGGTCCATCCTGTCCAGGTAACTTACCGGGATGTAGGGGGGCATTCCCGGCATCTGCTGCACCTGCGGCAGTTCGTTCTTCGGACCGACCGCGTGCAGGATCTGGATGCCGGCCTGCTGCAGCCACGGGGCGACCGTCTGGGTCACCTCGTTCAGCCGCCGGGCGCCCTGCGAACCGCCCGAGACGAGCAGCGTGGGCAGGTTCGGGTCGAGCCCGAAGCGGTGGCGGGCCTCGGGGCGGACGGCGGCGCGGTCCAGCGTGGCGATGGAGCGGCGCAGCGGGATGCCGATGTAGCGGGCGTCACGCAGCTTGCTGTCCGGGGTGGAGACGGCGACCCGGGCCGCGTACCGCGAGCCGATCTTGTTGGCCAGGCCCGGACGGGCGTTGGCCTCGTGGATCACGATGGGCACGCCGAGGCGCTTGGCGGCCAGGTAGCCGGGCAGGGCGACGTAGCCGCCGAAGCCGACCACGCAGTCCGCCTTGGTGCGCTCCAGGATCTGCTCCGCGGCCTTGATCGTGCCGCGCAGCCGGCCCGGGACGGTGATCAGCTCGGGGGTGGGCTTGCGTGGCAGCGGCACCGCCGGGATCAGCGCGAGCTCGTAGCCGCGCTCCGGGACGAGCCGGGTCTCCAGGCCTCGCTCCGTGCCCAGGGCCGTGATCCCCACGGTCGGGTCCTGCCTGCGCAGGGCGTCCGCGAGGGCGAGCGCGGGCTCGATGTGGCCGGCGGTCCCCCCACCGGCGAGTACGACATGCACCGAAATTCACCGCTCTCCGGACGAACGCGCCGCCGAGGCACGCCGTCGCATCGTGTTCCATCTCCGAGGCCCCCGCTCGGCACCGGAGCCTCCCGCCCGCTTTCTACCAAAGCGAGGTTGCCGCATCGCAAGCGCCGCCCGCGCAGCGGGCTCGTCGCGCGCGAAGGCGATCAGCAACCCGATGGCGAACATGGTCGGCAGCAGGGCGGACCCTCCGTAGGAGAACAGCGGGAGCGGGACGCCGGCGATCGGCAGCAGACCGAGCACCGCACCGATGTTGATCACCGCCTGGGCGGTGATCCAGGTGGTCACGCCTCCCGCGGCATACCTCACGAAGGGGTCCTCCGTGCGTCCGGCCACGCGGATACCCGCATAGCCTAGAGCCGCGAACAGGGCGAGCACCGACAGCGTCCCCGCGAGGCCCAGTTCCTCACCGGTGACGGCGAAGATGAAGTCGGTGTGGGCTTCCGGGAGTTGGCCCCATTTTTCCACACTCGCGCCGAGTCCGGAGCCGAAGAGTCCGCCGGAGGCCAGGGCGTAGATCCCGTGCACGGCCTGCCAGCAGTCGGCGACCCCCGTCTTCGGCTCGGTGGCGCCGATGCAGGCGAGGCGGGCCATCCGGTTGGGGCTGGTCTTGATCAAGGTCACACCGATCAGCGCGGCGACGGACAGCACGCCCGCGAACAGCCGGGTCGGCGCGCCCGCGAGCCACAGCAGCCCGAACAGGATCGCCGTGAGAATGATCGCGGTGCCCATGTCGCCGCCGAGCATGATCAGCCCGAGCAGCAGGAAGGCGACCGGCACCAGGGGCACCAGCATGTGCTTCCACTGGGTCAGCAGCTTCCTCTCCTGCTTGCGGGCGATCAGGTCCGCGCCCCACAGCACCAGGGCCAGCTTGCCGAACTCGCTGGGCTGGATCTGGAAGGAGCCGCCGAGGGAGATCCAGTTCTGGTTGCCGTTGACCGCCATCCCTATCCCGGGGATCTGCACCAGGATCATCAGGAAGACGGCGCCGGCGAGGATCGGGTAGGCCAGCGCCCGGTGCAGCTTCACCGGCATGCGGGAGGCGACGAACAGCAGTGCGCCGCCGATGAGCGCGGCGAGGGCCTGCTTGCGGAAGAAGTACGACCCGGGCAGCGACAGCTGGAGCGCGGTGATCTGGGAGGCCGAGTAGACCATCACCAGACCGAGCACGGTGATCAGCACACTGCCGCCGACGATCAGGTAGTAGGCGGTCAGCGGCCGGTCCCAGGCCCTCCGCGCGCGCGTGAAGAGCTGCTGGACGGGGTTCTCGCGCGGCGGCCGGGGAACGGCGGGACGCGGACGCCGGGACGCCCGCTGCACGGGTGGCTTCCCGGTACGGCTACTGGGCATCGGCGCCTCCGTTGCACGTCGACCGTCCCACGCGTCCCTCCCAAGGTCCGCCCGGCAGGCGGCCGGGGTCAGGCGTCGAGTTCGCGGACCGCCGCCGCGAACGCGTCACCGCGCTGGTTGTAGTTGGTGAACATGTCCATGGAGGCACAGGCCGGGGCCAGCAGCACCGTGTCGCCGGGCTGAGCCAGCCGCTTCGCTTCCGTCACCGCCTGGAGCATCGCCTCAGTGTCGGTCCGGTCGAGGTCGACCACGGGTACTTCCGGGGCGTGTCGCGCGAGGGCGTCGCGGATCAGCGCGCGGTCGGCGCCGATCAGGACCGCGCCGCGCAGCCGCTTCGCCGACTTGGCGACCAGCTCGTCGAAGGTCGCGCCCTTCGCCAGACCGCCCGCAATCCATACGATCGGTTCATATGCCGCCAAGGAGGCTTCCGCGGCATGGGTGTTCGTCGCCTTGGAGTCGTCCACGTATGCGACGCCGTCGATGTCGGCGACGTGCGCGATGCGGTGGGCGTCCGGCCGGAAGGCCCGCAGACCGTCCCGTACGGCCCGGGCGGGCACCCCGAAGGCGCGCGCCAGGGCCGCGGCGGCAAGGGCGTTGGCGATGTTGTGCGGGGCCGGCGGGTCGACGTCGGAGACCTCGGCCAGCTCCTGCGCGTTCTTCTGCCGGTCCGCCACGAAGGCGCGGTCGACCAGGATGCCCTCCACGACGCCGAGTTCGGAGGGACCGGGCGTGCCCAGGGTGAACCCGACGGCCCGGCAGCCCTCTTCGACATCGGCCTCGCGGACGAGGTCCTCGGTGGCCTTGTCGGCGACGTTGTAGACGCAGGCGACCTTGTTGCCCTCGTAGATACGGCCCTTGTCGCGCGCGTAGGCCTCCATGGAGCCGTGCCAGTCGAGGTGGTCCGGCGCGAGGTTGAGGACGGCCGCGGAGTGGGCGCGCAGGGAGGGCGCCCAGTGCAGCTGGTAGCTGGACAGCTCCACGGCGAGCACGTCGTACTGCTCCTCGCCGAGGACCGCGTCCAGCAGGGAGACGCCGATGTTGCCCACGGCGGCCGTGCGCAGGCCCGCCGCCCGCAGGATGGAGGCGAGCATCTGGACGGTCGTGGTCTTGCCGTTGGTGCCCGTCACGGCCAGCCAGGGGGCCGCGTCGGGGCCGCGCAGCCGCCAGGCCAGCTCCACGTCGCCCCAGACCGGCACCCCGGCCTGCCCGGCGGCGCGGAACAGCGGCTTGTCGGGCTGCCAGCCGGGCGCGGTGACGATCAGCTCGGTGCCCTCCGGGAGGGTCGCCCCGTCGCCGAGGCGCACGGTGATGCCGAGCGCCTCCAGCTCCGCGGCCTGCTCACGCGCGCGTGCGTCGTCGCCGTCGTTGACGACCGTGACGATCGCCCCGCGCGCGTGCAGCACCTTCGCCGCCGGGACGCCGGAGACGCCGAGCCCGGCCACGGTGACGTGCTTGCCCTGGAAGTCGGAAGGCCCAGAAGGCACCGAGGAGGTCACTTGTCCGCTGCCCATCCTGCGTAGAAGAGGCCCAGTCCGACGATCACACAGATTCCCTGGATGATCCAGAAGCGGACCACCACCAGGACCTCGGACCAGCCCTTGAGTTCGAAGTGGTGCTGGAGGGGTGCCATCCGGAAGACGCGCTTGCCGGTCAGCCGGAAGGAGCCGACCTGGATGACGACCGACATGGTGATGAGGACGAACAGGCCGCCCATGATGGCCACCAGCAGCTCCGTGCGGGAGAGGATGGCCAGGCCGGTGAGGACGCCGCCGAGGGCGAGCGAACCGGTGTCGCCCATGAAGATCTTCGCCGGCGAGGTGTTCCACCACAGGAAGCCCAGGCAGGCGCCCATCAGCGCGGAGGCGACCACGGCCAGGTCCAGCGGGTCGCGCACCTCGTAGCAGGCGCCCGGGTTGGTCAGGGTGCCCGCGTTGGCGCAGGACTCCTGGAACTGCCAGACGCCGATGAAGGTGTAGGCGCCGAAGACGAGCACGGAGGCGCCGGTGGCCAGACCGTCCAGGCCGTCGGTGAGGTTCACGCCGTTCGACATCGCGAGGATCATGAACAGCGCCCAGACCACGAACAGCACCGGGCCGATCGACCAGCCGAAGTCGGTGATGAACGACAGCTTGGTGGAGGCGGGGGTGTTGCCGCGGGCGTCGGAGAACTGCAGCGACAGCACCGCGAAGGCGATGCCGACGATCAGCTGGCCGGCCATCTTCGCCTTGGCCCGCAGACCCAGCGACCGCCGCTTGACGATCTTGATGTAGTCGTCGAGGAAGCCGACCAGGCCCATGCCGAACATCAGGCCGAGGACCAGCAGCCCGGAGTAGGTGGGCGGGTAACCGGTGATGAGCTTGCTCAGGAAGTACGCGGCGATCGTCGCCAGGATGAAGGCGATGCCGCCCATGGTCGGCGTACCGCGCTTGCTGGCGTGCTCGCGCGGGCCGTCGTCACGGATGTACTGGCCGTAGCCCTTGCGGGCGAGAAGCTTGATCAGCAGCGGGGTGCCGACCAGCGTCAGGAAGAGGCCAATGACTCCTGAGAACAGGATCTGCTTCATCATCGGGCGGCAACCTCACCCTCGGCACCGGTCTCGGTGAGCGCCTGGGCGACGCTCTCCAGCCCCACCGACCGGGACGCCTTCACGAGCACGACGTCCCCCGGGCGCAACTCGCTGCGCAACAGGTCGATCGCCGCCTGTGCGTCGGACACGTGCACCGACTCCTCACCCCACGAACCCTCGTTATATGCGCCCAATTGCAGCCAGGAGGCCTCAATCCCCCCGACGGCGACGAGCTTGCTGACGTTGAGCCGGACGGCGAGCCGTCCGACGGCGTCGTGCTCGGCGAGCGCCTCGTCCCCCAGCTCGGCCATCTTGCCGAGCACCGCCCACGTGCGGCGCCCCTTGCCCATGGCCGCGAGCGCCCTCAGGGCGGCCCGCATGGACTCGGGGTTGGCGTTGTAGGCGTCGTTGACGATGGTCACGCCGTCCGGGCGCTCGGTGACCTCCATGCGCCAGCGGGAGAGGGAGCCCGCCTCGGAGAGCGCGAGGGCGATCTCTTCCGCGGACATGCCCAGCTCATGGGCGACGGCGGCCGCGGCGAGCGCGTTCGACACGTGGTGCTCACCGTACAGGCGCATCGTCACATCGCTTGCACCGGAGGGTGTGTGAAGCCTGAAGGCGGGCTGTCCGCTGTCCGTGAGTCGTACGTTCTCGGCGCGTACGTCCGCTTCGGCCGACTCTCCGAAAAGGACCACCTTCGCCTTGGTACGGGCGGCCATGGCCCGCACCAGCGGGTCGTCGGCGTTGAGGATCGCCGCCCCGTCCTCCGGGAGGGCCTCCACGAGTTCGCCCTTGGCCTGGGCGATCTGCTCGCGCCCGCCGAACTCGCCGATGTGGGCGGTGCCGACGTTGAGCACCAGACCGATCCTCGGCGGGGTGAGACCGGCGAGGTAGCGGATGTGCCCGATGCCGCGGGCGCCCATCTCCAGCACGAGGAACCTGGTCTCCTCGGTGGCGGACAGGGCGGTCAGCGGCAGCCCGATCTCGTTGTTGAGCGAGCCGGGCGTGAAGACGGTCGGCGCCTTGCGGCGGAGCACCTGGGCGATGAGGTCCTTGGTGCTGGTCTTGCCGGCCGAGCCGGTGAGGGCGACGAGGGTCGCGCCGAGCCGGCGTACGACGTGCCGGGCGAGGGCGCCGAGGGCCGTCTGCACGTCCTCCACGACGATCGCGGGCACGCCGACCGGCCGGGACGCCAGCACGGCGACCGCGCCGGCCGCGACGACCTGCGGCGCGTAGTCGTGGCCGTCCACGCGCTCGCCGACGAAGGCGGCGAACAGGCTGCCGGGCACCACCTCACGGGAGTCCCGGACGACCGGTCCCGTCACCTGCACGGACGGATCCGGTATGTCGTGCGTCTGCCCGCCGACGACTGCTGCGATCTCGGCGAGGGAGAGGGCGATCACAAGTTCATCCCTGGGTCTTCTGGATAGCTTCGCGAAGCACCTGGCGGTCGTCGAAGGGACGGACCACGCCGGCGATGTCCTGGCCCTGCTCGTGGCCCTTGCCCGCGACCAGCACGGTGTCGCCGGCCTGGGCGCGGCCCACGGCGGCGGCGACGGCGGCGGCCCGGTCCTCGAAGAGGAGCACCTCGCCGCGCTCGTGCGCGGGCACGGAGGCCGCGCCCCGGAGCATGGTCGCGAGGATCGCGAGCGGGTCCTCGGAGCGGGGGTTGTCGGAGGTCAGTACGGCCGTGTCGGCGAGCCGGGCCGCGGCGGCGCCCATCGGGGCGCGCTTGGTCTCGTCCCGGTCGCCGCCGCAGCCGAGGACGACGTGCAGCCGGCCCTTGGTGACCTTGCGCAGCGCCTTGAGCACCGACTCGACGGCGTCGGTCTTGTGGGCGTAGTCGACGACCGCGAGGTAGGGCTGCCCGGCGTCGACGCGCTCCAGACGCCCGGGGACGCCCGGGACGGCGGCGATGCCGTCGGCGGCGGTCTGCGGGTCGAGGCCGGCCACGGCGAGGGCGACGACGGCGGCGAGGGTGTTCGCCACGTTGAACGGGCCCGGCAGCGGCGACTTGGCGTGGATGCGCTCGCCGTTCGGGCCGAGCACGGTGAACGTCGAGTCCATGGGGCCGATCTGGACGTCCTGGGCGCGCCAGTCGGCGTCGGGGTGGCCCTCGGCGGAGAAGGTGACGACCGGGACGGTCGCCTCCCGCGCGAGCCGGCGCCCGTACTCGTCGTCGGCGTTGACCACGCCGAGCCTGCTGCGTTCCGGGGTGAAGAGCTGTGCCTTGGCCCGGAAGTAGTCCTCCATGCCGGAGTGGAACTCCATGTGTTCCGGGCTGAGGTTGGTGAAGACGGCGATGTCGAAGACGCAGCCGTCGACCCGGCCGAGGACCAGGGCGTGGCTGGAGACCTCCATGGCGACCGCCGTGACGCCCTCCTCGCGCATGACGGCGAACAGGGCCTGGAGGTCGGTGGCTTCGGGGGTGGTGCGCTCGGACTTGATCCGCTCCTCGCCGATGCGGATCTCCACCGTGCCGATGAGTCCGGTGCGGTGGGACGCGCCCAGGCCGCCCTCGACGAGATAGGCGGTGGTGGTCTTGCCGGAGGTGCCGGTGATGCCGATCTGGAGCAGGTCGCGGCCCGGGCGGCGGTAGATGGTGGCCGCCAGCTCCCCCATCCGTCCGCGCGGGTCCTCGACGACCAGGACGGGCAGTCCGGTCGCGGCGGCCCGCTCGGCCCCGGTGGGGTCGGTGAGTACGGCGGCGGCGCCCAGGCTCGCGGCCTGGGTGACGAAGTCCGCGCCGTGCAGACGGGCGCCCGGGAGGGCTGCGTACAGGTCGCCGGGGCGGACGGCGCGCGAGTCGTGGGTGATCCCCGTAATCTCGGCGGCGCCCTGCGGCGCGGTGACACCCAGCTGGTCGGCGAGCTCCGCGAGCGGGGTGGCGGGGAGCTGCGTCGGCCGGGGCAGTCCCGGATAGGTCACGGGTTGGCCCTTCTGGGTGGTTTGGGACTGATCAGCGTGTGGCACGGCGGTGAGCGTACCGGGCGCACCCGCTCCGGAGCGAAGTGAGGGGCCTGCGGCCCCGTGGTTCCCGGCGTCGGGGGTGATCGTTGTCACGAGCTCGTTCCTGGTGTTTCCGTGCTGATCAGGGTGGCGCTGATCAGGGCTTGTACTCGACGGGCAGGCTGGCCGGCTTCGCCCCGGTCGGCGGGATCTGGAGGGTCTTCAGGGCGAACTCCATCACCTGCTTGTAGATGGGACCGCAGATCTGGCCACCGAAGTAGCTGCCGGCGGTGGCGTTCTGGATGGCGCAGTAGACGGTGATCCGCGGGTTGTCGGCGGGCGCGAAGCCGGCGAACGACGAGGTGTAGCCGCGGTAGCGGCCGGTGGCCGGATCCACGCGGTTCGCCGTGCCGGTCTTGCCCGCGACCCGGTACCCGGGGATGCGGGCCTTCACGCCGGTGCCCTGCTCGTCGTCGACGACGGACTCCAGCATCTGGGCGAGGCTCTTGGCCGTCCTGGCGCTGACGACCCGGGTCTGCCGGGGCTTGGGGGCCGGGGCGAAGCGGCCGTCGGCGCCCTTGGTGCCGCGCACCAGGGTCGGTACGACGCGGACGCCGCCGTTGGCGATGGTCGAGTACACGGACGCGGCCTGCATGGCGTTGATGGAGAAGCCCTGGCCGAAAGGGATCGTGTACTGCTGCGAGGTGGACCACTTCTGCGGCGGCGCGAGGATGCCGGGGGTCTCGCCGGGGAAGCGGAGGCCGGTGTAGCTGCCGATGCCGAACTTGCGCAGGTACCGGTGGAGGACGTTGTTGGCCTCCGGCTGACTCTTGCCGAGTTCGCCGGTGGCCAGGATGGTGCCGATGTTGCTGGACTTGGCGAGCACGCCGTTGAGCGTGAGGTACCAGGTGGCGTGGTCGATGTCGTCCTGGAAGAGCCGGTCGCCGCGGTGCAGCCGGTTGGGTACGACGACATGGGTGAGCGGGGTCGCCACGTTCTGCTCCAGCACGGCCGCCATGGACATCACCTTGGCGGTGGAGCCGGGCTCGTAGGCGTCCTGGAGGGCCGCGTTGCCCATGGCGTCGCCGTCGGCCTTCGCCAGGTCGTTCGGGTCGAAGCCGGGCGAGTTGGCCATGGCGAGGATCTGGCCGGTGCGGGTGTCCTGCACGATGACGTAGCCGCGGTCCGCCTTGGACTGCTTCACCTGCTCGGTGATGGCGTTCTGGGCGGCCCACTGGATGTCGCGGTCGATGGTCAGCTCGACGTCGGCGCCGGGCACCGCGGGCGTCTCGGTGGACCCGACGGTGGGCACCTCGCGGCCGCCGGCCTGGGCGTAGCGGACCTTGCCGTCCTTGCCGGAGAGCTGCTTGTCCAGCTCCTGCTCGATGCCGCCGCCGCCCTTGCCGTCGGCGTTGACCCAGCCCAGTATCCCGGCGGCCAGGTCGCCGTTGGGGTACACGCGCTGGCTGCTGGGGTCGGCGAAGACGCCGGCCAGCACGTTGGCGGTGGTGTGGTCGGTCTCCGCCTTGTTGGCGAGCGCGGTCTTCAGGTCCTTGATCTGCTTCCAGACCTGCGGGGTCTGCCGGGCGGCGAGCCGGGTGTAGCGGGAGTTCCGGTTCTCCGGGCGCAGCTTCCTGACGAGCGCGGCCTGGTCCTGGCCGAGGATCGGGGCGAGCAGCGCGGCGGCCTGCTCGGGTCCGTCGGTGATCTTCAGCTGCTTGGCGCTGAACATCGTCGGGTCGGCCGTGATGTCGTACGCGTCCTCGCTGACGGCCAGCGCGACACCGTTGCGGTCGGTGATCTCGCCGCGCTCGGCGGCCAGCGTGTGCACCACGTACCGGTTCTGCTCGGCGCGTGCCGTGTAGGCGCTCGCGTCGACGGCCTGGACCTGGAGCAGCCGTACCGCGAAGGCGAGCAGCACCAGCGTCAGGGCGAGGCTGACCAGGCGCAGCCGGGGCCGGGGGCTGCCGAGCCGGAGGGGCTGCGTCACCGGGGGCCGGGCCCCGCCGGGGCGGCGGACCGGCCGGGCACCGGGGCCGGCCTGCCGCCGGACGGCACCCCGCGGCCGCGGGGGCTTGGCGGGTCCGGGCACCCGGCGGCGCGGTGCTTGCCTGTCGGACACTTCCGTCACCTGCCGGGGGTCGGGGTGGGGATGGGCTGGGGGGCGGCGGGCGGCGCCGGGAGGG
>NZ_JOIU01000029.1 GCF_000720135.1 Streptomyces sp. NRRL S-1022
TCGGGCGCGCCGATCTGCAGCGGCATGATCCAGTTCGTGAAGCCGGCGAACAGCGGCGTCGCGAACATCAGCAGCATGATCGTGCCGTGCATCGTGAACAGCTGGTTGTACTGCTCGTTGGAGATCAGCTGCAGGCCCGGCCGGGCCAGCTCGGCCCGGAGGATGAGGGCCATCACTCCGCCGCCCAGGAAGAACGCGAAGGACGTCGTCAGGTAGAGCGTGCCGATCGTCTTGTGGTCGGTGGTCGTCAGCCACCTCACCACGACGTTGCCGGGCTGCTTGCGCCGGACCGGCAGCTCGTTCTCGTACGAGTCCTCGGCGGCTGCCGCACCGCCCTGGGGTTCGTTCAGGATGCTCACAGGTCGTCCGTCTCCCGATGCTCGCCGACCGCCCACGCGATGGCGTCGGTCCTCCGCCATCCTGGCGGCGGGAGGGCGGCGCGGGCATCCTGAGCGGCCCAGGCGCGGCCGTTCGGATGACGGATGCACACGTTCGGCGCAACGGGGCGGCCCCGCTCGGTACGCCACGGGCCGGCCCGTCGAGCAGTCGGACGGGTCGACGCCGGGCCCTGACGGGGAGGCAGCGCGTCCGCGCCCCCTCCCCGTGAGCCGGCTAGGAGTTCGGGCACTGCTTCCACGCCATGTGGTACACCGTGCTGATGTCCCCGTCCGTCGAGTCCATGGTCATGAAGCTGACCTTGTCGGGGTTGGCGGTACCGGCGTTGACGCGCAGCTCGGTGTTGATGTTGAAGTTGCGCAGGACCCCGCAGGGCGCCCAGACCAGCTGGGCCCAGTCGGTGGAGTCGGTGGCCTGCCAGTCGTCGTTGTAGGGGCCGCCGAAGGGGTGCGTCCTGGGCACGGTGCTCGACGAACCCTGGAAGTAGTACGACGCCTTCTGGGTGGCCGTGGCGCCCCGCTGGAGCGAGGCGAAGCCCCGGTAGTCGGCGCTGGCTATCGCGTAGGTGAAGCCCTGGGGGACGTGGACCACCAGGTTGAGCTGGCAGTTCTTACGGAAGGCCGTGGGGTCGGAGTTGCCGCCGGCCTGGGCCAGGTAGGAGCTGTAGGTCACCGTGAAGGCGGTGTTGTCCGGCGAGACCGCCACGGCGGCCGTGCCGGCCGGGCAGCCCGAGCCGTTCACCGTGGCGACGTCGATGACGATCTTGTCCGGGGGCGGGTTGTCGAACGGGGACGAGGCGTGCGCGGGCAGTGCGGTGGTGAGGAGGGCGGCCACCGCGCCGCTCATGAGGAGTCCACCAGCCATGGTCTCTCCCGGGTAGTCGAGTGGGGGGTTGCGCCTCCCGCCGCCCCCTTCCCGGGCGTTCACTCTTGAAGAAGATGTGCGCCACCTGTGAAGGGGAGAGGGAGGCGTGGGTAGCGTAGGGAGCCCCACCCGGGCCCGGGAGAGCGAACTCCGGCCATTCACACCGGACTTTTCACGTCCTCGGGGCGCCTCTCACTCGGCCCGGAGCCCCCTGGGCAGCAGCGTGCGCAGGGAGGTGACGGGGTGCCCCACTTCGAGTGACCCGAGGATGCCGTCCAGGAGGGCCGCTCCGGGGACCGCGGTGGGCGGGGCGGGGCGCTGGGCGGCCTCGGCGGTGGGGGCGGCGGCGAGAAGCGCGGCGGCCAGGGCGGTGACACAGGCGAGTTTCTTGATCACGGCATTGCCAACGACCGGGGCCCACGAGGGGAAACCTCCCGTCCCCCGGCCGGCGGAGCGCCGGCCCCTACGGGTTCTCCCAGGCCGCCGGCTCCGCCGCCAGGGCGCGGACCGGTTCGGGGAGTGCGTCCGCCGCGAGGTCGGCGAGGGTGACGCCCTCCAGGATGCGGCGGACGTTGGCGCGCAGGGCGATCCACAGGGGCAGCAGGGGCTGGGCGGTGCCGGTGTAGGACAGGCCGGTCGGGCGTTCGCCGCGCACCGACACGATCGGGCCGTCGACCGCCCGGATGACGTCGGCCACGGTGATCGATGCCGCGGTGCGGGCCAGCCGGTAGCCGCCGCCCCCGCCGCGCCGGCTGTCGACGATCCCGGCCCGGCGCAGGTCGCCGAGGATCCCTTCCAGGAACTTGTGCGGGATGTCCTGCACGGCGGCGATTTCCTCTGCCTTCACCGGCCCGTTACCCTGCCGTACGGCCAGCTCCAGTACCGCCCGTACCGCGTAATCCGCCCGTGCCGAGATCCTCATGGGTCCATTGTGGGGCGTGGGCGCGGGGAGAATGGCCGGACCGCGCCCCCGTAAGCCCGCCCGGGAGGATCCACCTTGGCGCTCAGCAGACGTACCTTCAGTGCCCTGGCCGGCTCGGCCGCGCTCGGGCTCGCCCTGGGCGGCAGCGGCGGCCCCGGCGCGCCGTCGGCGTACGCGGGTGCCAGTGCGCCGACCGGTCCGGCGCCAGCCCCACCGCGCGCGGACGGCCGGCGGCACACCATCGGGTACGACCGCTACTCGCTGCTCGTGGACGGGCGGCGCCTGGTGCTGTGGTCCGGCGAGATGCACCCGTTCCGGCTGCCGAGCCCGTCGCTGTGGCGGGACGTGCTGCAGAAGATGCGGGCGCACGGCTTCAACGCGGTGAGCGTCTACGTGGCCTGGAACTACCACTCCCCCGCGCCCGGCCGGTACGACTTCACGGGCGTGCGGGACCTGGACCTGTTCCTGCGGACGGCCGCCGAGACCGGGCTGTACGTGGTGCTGCGGCCCGGCCCGTACATCAACGCCGAGGTGGACGGCGGCGGCTTCCCGGGCTGGCTGACGGCGGCGAAGGGCACGGCCCGCACCGACGACCCGGCCTATCTGGCGCACGTCGACGAGTGGCTGACGCAGGTCGACCGCATCGCCCGCCGGCACCTGTTCACGCAGGGCACCGGCACGGTCCTGCTGTACCAGATCGAGAACGAGTACGACGCCCACGTCACGGAGGCCACCGGCCGGAACTACATGGCCCACCTGTACCGGAAGGTGCGGGCCGACGGGATCGACGTACCGCTGTTCCACAACGACAAGGGGCGCAACGGGTACTGGATCCCCGGGTCGTTCGACACCGGCGGCGAGCGGGGCGGCTGGCTGTACGGGTTCGACGGATATCCGTCGCCGTCCCAGACCCCGCCGGACTGGGGGCACTACGGTCCCGGCGGCGCGAAGGGCGGGGCCACCGCCTCGCCGGCCACGCCCGGGTTCGTGCCCGAGTTCGGGGGCGGCTGGTTCGATCCGTGGGGCGGGGCCTGGTTCGACGGCAAGGGGTACGCCGAGTCGCGGCGCACCCGGGACGCCGCCTACGAGCGCCGGTTCTACCTGACGAACCTCGCCAACGGCCTCACCCTGCACAACGCGTACATGACCTTCGGCGGCACCTCGTGGGGCTGGCTGCCCGCGCCGGTCGTCTACACCTCGTACGACTACGGCGCCGCCATCGACGAGGCCCGCAACGTCACGGACAAGATCGCGCCGATGCACCAGCTGGGGCACCTGCTCCAGCGCGTGCCCGACTTCGCCAAGCTGGACCGGGCCGCGGACGTGACCGCCGAGGGGCTGAAGGTCTACCACCTGACCAACCCCGACACCGGCACCCACGTGTACGTCGCCCGCAACGACGGCACGGAGCCGGTCACCACCGACCTGCCGACCGACGCCGGCGACCTGCCGGTCACCGTGCCCGGCAAGGACGCCACGCTGGTCACCACCGGGCTGCCGCTGGGCAGGCGGACGCTGAAGTACGCCACCGCCTCGCCCATGACGGTCCTGACCGCCGGCCGGCAGGACATCGCGGTGTTCGCGGGCCGGCACGGCCAGATGGCCGAGCTGGTGCTCGACTGCCCGGTGGAGCCGTTCGTGCAGCGCCTGGACGAGGAGGCGGGCTGGGCCTACGACCGGGGCGAACTCCACATCAACGCGCCCCTCGGGCAGGGCGGGCTGACCCGGGTGCTGGTGCAGAAGGGCGACACCGACTCCTCGCTGCTGCTGCTCTTCGCCGACGACGCCACCGCCGTCCGCCTCTTCCCCTACGACACCCCGTCCGGGACGCTGCTCGTCTACGGCCCGGCGCTGCTGCGGCACGCGGAGGTGCGCGGCTCGGAGGTGCACCTGACGGGGGACGTCACCGAGCGGACCAGCATGGAGGTGTGGGGGCCGCGCGGCATCGACACCCTGGTGTGGAACGGGCGGAAGCTGGCCACCCGCGTCACCCTCTCCGGCAGCCTGATGACCACCGGCATGCTGCCGGACACCCCCGAGGTCCGACTGCCCGAGCTGCGCGGCTGGCGGATGCGGACGGAGAACCCGGAGGCGGGCCCGAGCTTCGACGACTCCTCGTGGCGGGTCGCCGACAAGACCGCCTCGTACAGCACCACGGCCGTCCCGGACGGACAGCCGGTGCTGTTCGCCGACGACTACGGCTTCCACTACGGGGACGTCTGGTACCGGGGCACCGTCAGCGGCACCAGCGGCGTCGAGGAGGTCTCGCTCGCCTACAGCACCGGCACCCAGGGCCTGTTGATGGCCTGGCTGGACGGCGAGCCGCTGGGCACGCACCGGATGCCGGTACCGGACAAGACCACCGTCCGCAAGGGCACGTGGACGGAGACGGCCGTGTTCCCGGTGCGCGAGCGGCTGCGCTCCCCCGGCCGGCACGTGCTGTCGGTCCTGGTCCGGCGCATGCAGCACGACCAGGACGGCAAGGCGCTCGACACCCACAAGGCGGCGCGCGGCCTGACGGCGGTCACCTTCAAGGGGGCCTCGCCGAAGGTGCGCTGGCGCATCCAGGGCGCGGGCGCTCCCGACCCGGTGCGCGGGCCGATGAACAACGGCGGCCTGTACGGCGAGCGCGAGGGCTGGCACCTGCCCGGCTTCCGCGACCGGGACTGGGAGAAGGCGAGCTTCCCGCGCGCCGCCCGGTACCAGGGCGTGACCTGGTACCGGACCACGTTCCGGCTGTCGGTGCCCGCCGACGTCGACGCCTCGGTGGGGCTGGTCCTGGACGACGACCCGTACCGCGCCTACCGCTCCCAGATCTTCCTCAACGGCTGGAACCTGGGCCAGTACATCAACAACGTCGGTCCGCAGCACACCTTCGTCCTGCCCAACGGCATCCTGCGCACCCGGGGCACCAACACCCTCGCGCTGGCGGTCCTCTCGGAGTTCACCACGCTGTCGGGCCCGGGGTCGGTGCGCCTGGCGCTGCTCGGCAGGACGACGGGAGGCGTGCCGGTCACGCCAGTCTGATCACGTTCCAGGACAGCGGCTCCAGTACGGCGGTGAGGGTGCCGTCCGTCAGGGCGGTGCCCTCGACCGGGTGCGGGGTGACGCGTCCGGGGTCGGTCAGGGTGTTGCGGGCGTCGGGGTCGGCGTCCGCCAGCGCGCTGTGCTCGGTGACGGTGGTCGGCTCCAGTCCGTGCAGGGCGACTTCGAGGGGCAGCGGTGCGGTGCGGCTGCGGTTGACCGCGAACACGGTGACCGTGCCGTCGTCCGCGCGGACGGCGGTGGCGTGCAGCAGGTCCGTCTCGCCGTACTTCTTCGTCGCGTAGGTCGGCGAGTCCACGCGGACGTCCAGCACCTGGCCCCGGCCGTACCGGGAGGCCTGCGCGAACGGGAAGAACGTGGTCTGCCGCCAGGCCGGGCCGCCGGGCTCGGTCATGATCGGGGCGATCACGTTGACGAGCTGGGCGAGGCAGGCGACGGTGACGCGGTCGGCGTGCCGCAGCAGCGCGATGAGGAGCGAGCCGAAGACGACCGCGTCGGTGACGCTGTAGTTGTCCTCCAGCAGGCGGGGCGCCTCGGGCCAGTCGGAGCGGTCGAGGGTCCGGGCGTACTCCTCCCACTTCGACAGGTACCAGACGTTCCACTCGTCGAAGGAGAGATTGATCTTCTTCTTGGACTTCAGTCGCGCGCCCACGTGGTCGGCCGTCGCGATCACGTTCTCGATGAAGGACTCCATGTCGACGGCCGAGGCGAGGAAGGAGTCCAGGTCGCCGTCGACGGGCTCGTAGTAGGCGTGCAGCGAGATGTGGTCGACCAGCTCGTACGTCTCCTCCAGGACGGTCGCCTCCCACGCGGCGAAGGTGGGCATGTCCTGGCTGGAGGAGCCGCAGGCGACCAGCTCCACGCCGGGGTCCTGCTGGCGCATCGCGCGGGCGGTCTCGGCGGCGATCCGTCCGTACTCCCGGGCCGTCTTGTGGCCGGTCTGCCAGGGACCGTCCATCTCGTTGCCGAGGCACCAGAGCCGGATGCCGAAGGGTTCCTCGTCGCCGTGGGCGGCGCGCAGGTCGGAGAGGGCGGTACCGCCGGGGTGGTTGGCGTACTCCTGGAGTTCGAGGGCCTCGGCCACGCCCCTCGTCCCGAGGTTCACCGCCATCATGGGCTCGGCCCGGGGGCCGAGCTTGCGCAGGAACGCGATGTACTCGGAGAGGCCGAACCGGTTGGTCTCGGTGGAGTGCCAGGCCAGGTCCAGGCGCCGGGGGCGCTCCGCGCGGGGGCCGACCGAGTCCTCCCACCTGTATCCCGACACGAAGTTGCCGCCCGGGTAGCGGACGGCGGTGACGCCGAGTTCGCGGACCAGGTCGAGCACGTCGGTCCGCAGGCCTTCGGCGTCCGCCGTGGGGTGGCCGGGCTCGTAGATGCCGGTGTAGACACAGCGGCCGAGGTGTTCCACGAAGGAGCCGAAGAGCCGGGGGTTGACCTCGCCGACGGTGAAGGCGGGGTCGAGGGTGAAGCGGGCGGTGCTCTTGCTCATGGAATCCTTCCGGGTCGGTCGGGGCCTGGTCACTGGCCGGCCGGGCGGTGATGCCCCTCTCCCCCGCCCCCGCCGTTCGACATATCGGACGACACTCGTAACTTCGAACGGACCGTAGATTCGAAGCGCTCCCGCGTCAATGGGGCGGGCACCGGCCCACAGGTGGTTCCCCGTTGAACGACGGTCGCCGGATCGCATGACGTGGGCACATCCGGACGCGTACGCTCGGACCTGCCGCAACCGGCGGTGGGAAGGGAGACCGATGAGCTTCGGGGGTGCGCGCGCACAGGCGGTACGCCTGGCCGCCCGGCTGCGGCCCTCCCGTCCCGGCTCGTCGATGCGCTCCCTGGCCGGCGAGCTCGCCGCCGCCGTCCGCGCCCGTCCCGAACCGCCCGACGGCGTCCGCGCGTTGTGCCGGGCGCTGTGCGAGGAGATGAGCGCGCTGCGCGGCGGACGGCCGCTGGAGCTGCGCTTCGAACGGTTCCCGGACGAGATCGAAGTCACCGGGCTGTGGGTCGAGTTCGCCGACTTCGACCTGGTCATCGTGGAGGAGCGGGCCGAGGCCGTGCAGCAACTGGTCATCCTGGGGCACGAGTTGTGGCACCTGCACGCCGGGCACCGGCACCACCACCTCGCCGGGGCCGCCGCCGCCCGCGCCCTCGCCGACACGCCCGGCTGGGGCGACGCGGCCCTCACCGTGGCCGCCCGCAACGGCTCCCGGGAGACCGACGAGGCCGAGGCCGACGACTTCGGGCACCGCCTGGCCACCCTGTTCCGGGGCCACCTGAGCGGGATCCGCCCCGCCGCGCTGGACCCCGTCCAGCGCTCCCTCGGCTATCGCGGACGTGGAGGAACGGCGCGGTGACGCTGCTGGCGGTGAACCCCTCGGGGTTCCTCAGCGAGTTCTACATCTCCTTCTGGATCCCCACGGCCGTGCTCACCGCCGCCCTGGTGATCAAGCTGCCCAGCATCATCCGGCTGTGGCGGGACCCGCTGCTGCGCGCCGTCGGCGGACTGCTGCTGCTGGCCTGCGCGGTGTTCGTGTTCTGCACCCCGTCCACCATCGCCGCGGTCAACCGGCTGACCGGCGTGCCCAACATCTCGGCACCGTGGTGCTATTCGCTCATCACCGCGTTCTGCGGCTCCTGCCTGCTGCTCATCATCACCTGGCGCAACGGCCTGTCCGACCGCTCGGCCGCCACCCGCCGGGCGATGCGCTGGGTGATCTCGGTGTACTCCGGGGTGATCCTCGCCCTGTGGGTGCTGTTCCTGCTCGCCGACGCCCCCGAGGAACGGCTGCGGGACCTCGACACCCACTACGCCACCACGCCGTTCATGCGCGAGGAGATCCTGCTCTACCTGGTCGCGCACGCCGTGGCCTGCCTGATCACCTCCCGGCTGATCTGGAACTGGGTGCGCACCGAGGGCCTGGACGCCTGGCTGCGCTGGGGCCTGAAACTGCTGGGCGCCGGCTACGTGTCGAACCTGGTCTTCGACGCGGTCAAGCTGATCGCCGTGGTCGCGCGCTGGTTCGGCCAGGACCTGGACTGGCTCAGCACCAACCTGGCCCCGCCCGTGGCGGCCCTGTCCGCCATCCTCATCGCCGTCGGCTTCATCCTGCCGCACGCCGGCCAGTACCTGCACGACCGCTGGCGGGTCCGGCTCGCCCACCGCCGGCTGCGGCCGTTGTACCGGCTGATGCGCACCGTGAGCGGCGAGGGCGTGCCGTTCGTGCTGCGGTCCACGCCCGAACTGCGGCTCACCCGGCGCGAGACGTTCATCCGGGACGTGCTGCTGCCGCTCGCCCG
This sequence comes from Streptomyces sp. NRRL S-1022, assembly GCF_000720135.1. Lineage (GTDB taxonomy): Bacteria > Actinomycetota > Actinomycetes > Streptomycetales > Streptomycetaceae > Streptomyces. The sequence continues at coordinate 8,525 of NZ_JOIU01000029.1, forward strand.
GCACATCGACACCGGCCTCGGCCGGCGCTCCCACGAGGCCGCGCTCGCCCTCGGCCATCCGCCCGAGCGGGCCCGTGCGCTGGCCGCGGCGGTGAGCATCCTCGACGCGATCGAGACCAGGTCCCGTACGCCGGAGCCGGCCGAGCCGGCCGACGGGCCCGACACCACGAACCTGCTCCAGGAGATCGGGGCCGTCTCACAGGCCCTGCGCCGTCCCGACGACATCGAGGCGGTGCGCGCGCGAGCGGCCGCCCCAGCAGAGAGCGTTGCCGTACATGAGTGAGCACAGATCCACCGCCGTCGTACTCGGCGGCTCCCTCGCCGGCCTGCTCGCGGCCCGCGCCCTCGCCGACGGCGGCGTCCGGGTGACCGTGGTCGAGCGGGACGCCCTGCCCGACGGTCCCGAACCGCGCAAGGGGCTGCCGCAGGCCCGGCACGTGCACCAGTTGTGGTCGGGCGGGGCGCGGGCGCTGGAGGAGCTGCTGCCCGGGGCGATCGGACGGCTGCGCGCGGCCGGGGTGAGCCGGGTGCCGATGACGACGGACATGGTGGCGCTGTCCCCGTACGGCTGGTACCGGCGCTGGGCCGAGTCCGCGTTCATGCTGCCCGCCAGCCGGGACCTGCTGGACTGGGTGGTACGGCGGCTGGTGCTGGCCGACGGGCGGATCGAGCTGATGGAAGGGGCCGTGGCGACGGGGCTGACGGGCACGGGCGGTGCGGTGACCGGCGTGCGGATCCGGGCGCACGACGACAGCGAGCGCGCGCTGACGGCGGGGCTGGTGGTGGACGCGACAGGACGCGGCTCGCGGGCCGCGCACTGGCTGGCCGGGCTGGGGCTGCCCGCCGTCGAGCGGCGGGAGGTCGACTCCGAGCTGGTGTACGCCAGTCGCCTCTACCGGGCGCCCCGGGCGGCCCGGGCCGGCTTCCCGATCGTCAACATCGAACCCGATCCGCGGGGCTCGGGGTCCGGGCGCGGGGGCGTGCTCATGCCGGTGGAGGACGGCCGGTGGATCGTCACGCTGTTCGGCGGGCGCGGCGGCGAACCGCCCGCGGACGCGGCCCGGTTCGAGCGGTACGCCCGCGAGGAGCTGCGGCATCCGCTGATCGGTCAGCTGCTGGGCGGGGGCGCGGAGCCGCTGGGCGAGGTCGCGGTCACGCGGTCGACGGCGAACCGGCGGTACTTCTTCGAGCGGATGCCGGTGTGGCCGGAGAACTTCGTGGTCCTCGGTGACGCGGTGTGCGCACTGAACCCGGTGTACGGCCACGGGATGGCGGTGGCCGCGCGGTCGGCGTCGGCCGTGCGGGACGTGGTGCGGCGCCGGGGGCCGGGGAGCCGGGGGCTGGCCCGGGAGGCGCAGAAGGCGGTCGGGCGGACGGTCCGGGCGGCGTGGGACCTGGCCGTCGGCGCGGACGTCTTCTACCCCGGCGCGGCCGAGCACGGGCCGACGCTGCGGGACCGGGTGCTGGCCGCGTACGTCGGCCGCCTGCTGCGGACCGCCACCGGCAACGGCCGCATCGCCCGCCGGGTCACCGACGTGACGGCGCTGGAGCGGGGGGCGGGGGCGCTGCTGGCGCCGAGTGTGGTGGTGGCGGCGGTGGCGGGGCCCCTGAAGCCCCCGCTGACCGCTCCGCCGCTCACCTCTGCCGAGCGGACGGCCGCAGGGCTCCGGTAGGGGTGGCTCGCCCCGTCCGCCGGCCGCGGGTTCGTCGTGGCCGGCCGCGCGGTTCCCCGCACCCCTTCGGGGCGCGTGTGTCAGCCCTTGAACGCCGGTTGGGGGAGGCCCCTTCCGGCGTCGGGGATCACCAGGAGGGAGCCCGACAGGGGGTCGGGGGACGGCAGGCCCGTGCGGGCCGTGGTGACGTAGAGGTCGGTCAGGGCGGCGCCGCCGAACGCGCAGGCCGTGGTGCGCGGGGCCGGCAGGGTGACGATCCGGTCCAGCTCGCCGTCCGGCGTGTAGCGGCGGACCGCTCCGCCGTCCCACAGCGCCACCCACACACAGCCATCCGCGTCGACCGTGAGCCCGTCCGGGAAGCCCGCGCCCTCCTCGATCTCCACCAGCGGGCGGCGGCCCCGGATGCCGTCGGCGTCGAAGTCGAAGACGTCCACACGCCGGGTCGGGGTGTCGACGTAGTACATGAGGCGGCCGTCGGGGCTCCAGCCGGTGCCGTTGCTGACCGTGGCGTCGGGCAGCACGGTCGCCACCGCTCCGTCCCCGGTCAGCCGGGACAGCGTGCCGCCGCCCGGCGCCTCGTCGTACCGCATGGTGCCCGCCCAGAGGGAGCCGTCGGGCGCCACGGCGGCGTCGTTGGCGCGGCGCCCGGGCACCGGCTCGTGGTGCAGCCAGCGGAAGCCGCCGTCGGCATCCAGCAGTCCGACGCCGTCCCGCAGGTTCAGCACCAGGCCGCCGCCCGCGCGGGGCTTGGCGGCGCCGATGTGCTGGTGGGTCGTACGGACCGTGCGGCGGCCGGACACCGGGTCGTAGGTGTGCAGCCGCATGCCCAGGATGTCCAGCCAGACCAGCCGGCCCGTCGCCGGGTCCCAGGTCGGTCCCTCGCCGAGCGTCGCCTCCGCGCGCACCGCGACCTCGTAGGCCGTCACACCGCGCTCCGGTGGCCCAGCCGCTCCGACAGCTCCGCCGCGCCCTTGGCGGCGAGCTGCTCCAGCTCGGCCCGGCGCTCCTCGCTCCAGCGGATCATCGGGACCGAGATGGACAGCGCGGCCACCACCTGCCCGGTGCGGTCGCGCACCGGCGCGGCCACGCAGGAGACGTCCGGGTTGGACTCGCGGTTCTCCACGGCGATCCCGCGCTGCCGGATGTCCGCCAGGACCTCGCGCAGGGCGGCCGGGTCGGTGATGCTGTTCGGGGTCATCGCGGCCAGTGCGGACCCGTCGGGGATCCGGGAGGTCAGCTCCGGCTCGGGCAGCGCGGCCAGCAGCATCTTGCCGACGGAGGTGCAGTGGGCGGGCAGCCGGCGGCCGGCGGCGGAGACCATGCGGACCGCGTGCGTGGAGTCGACCTTGGCGATGTAGATGACGTCGGTGCCCTCCAGGATGGCCACGTGGACCGTCTCGTCGCAGGTCTCGGCGACCGAGCGGGCCACCTGCTGGCCCTCGGCGGCGAGGTCGAGCTGCTCGGCGTAGCGGCTGCCGAGCTGGTACGGGCGTACGCCGAGCCGGTACCGTCCGGGCTGTCCGGGCACCTGCACGATGTACGACCGTGCGGCGAGCGTGGTGACCAGCTCGTGGACGGTGGTGCGCGGCAGCTGGAGCTTGCGCACGATGTCGGGGGCGGAGAGCGTCCCGTCCCCGTCGAGGAACAGCTCAAGAATGTCGAGAGCCCGGGTCACGGCAGGCACGAGGCGTCCCACGTCCGGCCCCCTCCCTTGGGTCTAAGCGCCCGTTCGAGATTTCAACAGGCGATCGGCATGACGAACACAGGCTAGTCATGGTGGGTGGTGCGGGCAATGGGTCGGGAAGCAGACCCGTGGTCACGGGCACCATGGGGCCATGGATCTCGACTTCCAGCTGGTGCTGCTGCGCCGCATGGCCGACCACAACCCGGACCTGGCCGACGAGGCCCGGCGGCGGCTCGGGGCGTCGGCCGCGGACATGCGGGAGGCCAACAGGCGGTGGCAGGCCATGGTCCGTTCGCCGCGGGCCCGCGGTGCCGCCTCCCGGTACCGCTCGGTCCTCGGCGAACCCGAGTCCGTCCTGCCCCGCCGCCTCGGCGACGTCGACTGCGAGGCCCGGCGGTGGGCGCTGCCGCTCTGGCCGGGGCTGCGCTTCGAGGTGCTGGTCGGGCCGGACGGCGGGGTGTGGAACGAGTGGCTGGTCCGGGCGCCCGGTGCGCCGGCGCCGCGGCTGCGCGCCCTGGAGGACCTGACGCCCTGGTCCTGCACCGTGGACGAGGCCGCCCGCGCCTTCCCGCCGGCCCGCCCGCTGGAGGGCACCGCGCCCACCCGGTGGGGTCTGGCCCTCACCGCCCCCGACCGGGAGGGCGTACTGCACGAGGTGGTCGCCGAGTTCACCTGGGGACTGCTCCAGCGGACGGCCGTCGTCGCCTGACCCCTTCGGCCGGCGGGCGCGGGCGCCCTCAGCCCGGCAGGGACGCCGCCGGGTCCCCGGCCGCCGCCAGGATCGCCTCCGCCACCCGGGGCAGCGACTCCGGGTGCAGCCGCAGGAACAGGTTCGGTTCCACCAGCTCCAGTTCCATCAGCCGGGGTTCGCCGTCGTCGCCGTCGACCAGGTCGACGCGGGCGTACAGCAGGCCGGACGCGGGTACGGCCCCCAACGCCTTCTCGGCCAGGACGAGTTCGGCGTCGGTGGGCTGCCAGCGCTCCAGGCCGGGGTGGGGCACCTTGTCGGCGTCGTACGGAGTGCCGGGCGACAGCACGGCGCCCTTGCGGCTGGCGTGCAGCAGCCGTCCGCCGAAGAACTGCAGTGCCCGCTCGCCGCGCACGTCGATGCCCGGCATGTACGGCTGCACCATCGCGGTGAACCCCTCCGCGTGCATGCGCGCCACGTGCCGTACCGCCGTGTCGTGTTCGGCGGGTGTGTACCGGGCGGCGAACCGGGCGCCCGCGCCCGAGGTCGGCTTGATCACGAACTCGTGGCCGGCGGGCAGGCGGGCCGGTTCCCCCGGCGGCAGGTAGCGGGTGGGGACGGTGGGGACACCGGCCGCGGCCAGTTCCCCGAGGTAGCGCTTGTCGGCGTTCCAGCGCACGACGGGCGCCGGGTTGGCCAGCCGGGTCAGCGCGCCGACCCGGTCCACCCAGGCCCCGAACTCCGCGGCCCGCCAGCTGTAGTCCCAGGTCGAGCGGATGACGACGAGGTCGTACCCGGCCCAGTCCACCGCCGGGTCGTCCCAGTGCCGGGCCTCCGTCTCGGCACCGGCGTCCGTGAGCGCCCGCACCAGCAGCGGCAGATCGCCGTCCCTGCTCGGCTCGGTTCCGGGGTCGTAGGTGGCGAGGGCTATCCGGGGCACGGCGGGGCTCCCTGTCGAACGGCGGTGTGATGATCGGTGCGGCTGTGAGGCTAACAAGCGGCCGTGGAACCGGGGCCGGGATCGGGCCGGATCACGTGGAGTCCGGCCAGGAGCACGGTCGTCGCGACGCGGCTCCTGGTGTAGGAAGGTGCTGTCGTCCCCGGTGGTCGGCGCCGTCGACAGTAAGGAGTGCACCGCGTGTCCTCTCTCTTCCCCGCCCTGACGGACGGTCCGGCCGGGCGCAGCGAGTTGGGGGTCCCCCCGGACGAGGTCCGGGGGAAGGTCGCCCTGCGGTTCGGGCCACGGACCCTGACGTACGGCGAACTCGCGGGCGCCGCGGGCGCTCTGGCCGCCCGGATCGGCCGGGCCGGCCGGGTCGCGGTGTGGGCCACGGCGGAGCTGGAGACCGCCGTCGCGGTGACCGGCGCGCTGGTCGCCGGGGTGGCCGCGGTGCCGCTCAACCCCAAGTCGGGCGAGAAGGAACTGGCGCACATCCTGTCGGACAGCGCCCCGTCGCTCGTCCTGGCCGCCCCCGGTACCGAACTGCCGCCGGTCCTCGCCGGCTTGCCGCGGATCGACGTCGACGTGTCCGCCGCCGGCGCCCTGCCCGCGGAGCGGGCCGCGGACGGCGACCCGGCGCTGGTCGTCTACACCTCCGGCACCACCGGCCCGCCCAAGGGCGCGGTCCTGCCCCGCCGGGCCCTCGCCACCACCCTGGACGCGCTCGCCGACGCCTGGCAGTGGACCGGCGACGACGTGCTGGTGCACGGGCTGCCGCTGTTCCACGTGCACGGGCTGGTGCTGGGCGTCCTGGGCCCGCTGCGGCGCGGCGGCTCGGTGCGCCACCTGGGACGCTTCACGCCCGAGGGCGTGGCCCGCGAGCTGAAGGCCGGCGCGACCATGATGTTCGGGGTGCCCACGATGTACCACCGGATCGCGGAGGCGCTGCCCGGCGACCCGGAGCTGGCCGCGGCGCTCGCCGGGGCCCGGCTGCTGGTCTCCGGCTCGGCCGCGCTGCCGGTGCACGACCACGAGCGGATCGCGGCGGCCACCGGGCGCCGGGTGATCGAGCGGTACGGCATGACGGAGACGCTGATGAACACCGCCGTGCGGGCCGACGGTGAGGCCCGGCCCGGCACGGTCGGGCTGCCGCTGCCGGGCGTGGAGCTGCGGCTGGTGGAGGAGGACGGTACGGAGATCGGCGCGTACGACGGGGAGAGCGTCGGCGAGATCCAGGTGCGCGGCCCCAACCTGTTCAGCGAGTACCTGAACCGGCCCGACGCCACCGCCGCCGCGTTCACCGCCGACGGCTGGTTCCGCACCGGGGACATGGCCGTGCGCGAGCCCGACGGCTACGTCCGCATCGTCGGGCGCAAGGCCACCGACCTGATCAAGAGTGGTGGTTACAAGATCGGGGCCGGCGAGATCGAGAACGCGCTGCTGGAGCACCCGGGGGTGCGGGAGGCCGCGGTCACCGGGGAGCCGGACGCGGACCTGGGCGAGCGGATCGTGGCCTGGATCGTCCCGGCGGACCCCGGATCGCCGCCCGGCGCCGAGGAGTTGGCCGGCCACGTGGCCCGGCGGCTCGCCCCGCACAAGCGCCCGCGCGTCGTCCGCTACCTGGAGGCACTGCCCCGCAACGACATGGGGAAGATCATGAAGCGGGCGCTCGCCGATGCCTGAGCGGCTGTCGGCGCGGGAGGTGCTCGCGCTGGTCGCGGACGCGGACAGCTTCCGCGAACTGCCGGCGCCGGAACGCGAGTTCCCGCCCGACGGCCCCCTCGGCTGGCAGGGCTACGACGCTTCCCGCGCCCGGGCCGCCGCACGTACCGGCGAGCAGGAGTCGGTCGTCTGCGGCACCGCGAGCGTCGAGGGCACCCGGGCCGTGCTGATCTCCTTCGAGTTCGGCTTCCTGGGCGGCTCGCTGGGCCGGCGCACCGGGGACCGGCTGGAGGCGGCCTACACCCACGCCCGCGATCACCGGCTCCCCGTCGTGCCGCTGATCGCGACCGGGGGCAGCCGGATGCAGGAGGGCATGCTGGCACTCACCCAGCTCCAGCGGGTGGCCCGGCAGTCCGCGCTCACCCGCGAGGCGGGCCTGCCCCAGATCGCGGTCCTGCGCGACCCGACCACCGGCGGCGGCTGGGCCACCCTCGGCGCCGGCGCGGACGTCGTGCTCGCCCTGCCCGCCGCCCAGGTGGGCTTCGCCGGCTCCCGGGTCCGCCCGCCCGACGCCGACCCGGCCGCGTACACGGCGGAATCCCAGCTGGCGGCGGGGTCGGCGGACGCGGTGGTGCGGCCGGCCGACCTGAAGCACACCCTGGGCACGTGGCTCGGCCTGCTGGCCGGGCGGGCGGCGGCGGGCGGGGCCGCGGTGCGCCGGCCGGCGCCCGCTCCGGTGCCGGCCGCGCTCGGGGCGGCCGGGGTGCCCGGTAGCGGGTGGGAGGCCGTGGTCCGGGCCCGGGCGGCTGAGCGGCCGGGGGCGCGGGCCTATCTGGACGCCTATTTCCGGCGGCGGGTGCTGATCAGCGGGGACCGGTGCGGCGGGGTCGACACCGACGGGATGCTGTGCGGGTTCGGCGAACGGGACGGCCGTACCGTGGCGTACGCGGCGCAGACCGGGACGGCGACCCGGCCCGCCGGGTACCGGACCGCCGCCCGGCTGATCCGGCTGGCGGACCGGCTCGGCATCCCCGTGCTGACGCTGGTGGACACCCCGGGTGCGGCGAACGACGCGGAGGCGGAACGGCAGGGCGCCGGCGCGGCGATCGCCGAGGTGTTCGGCGCGGTGGCCGCCGCCCGGGTGCCGGTCACCACCCTCGTCATCGGCGAGGGCGGCTCCGGCGGCGCCCTCGCCCTGGCCGCGCCCGGCAACACCTGGGCCACCCCGGACAGTTACTTCTCGGTGATCGCCCCGGAACTGGCGGCCGCCATCCTGAAGCGCCCGCCGCAGGAGGTGGAGGCGACCGCGGACCAGCTGCGCATCCGGCCGCAGGACCTGGTGGAGCTGGGGGTGGTCCGGGGCATCGTGTGAACGCCCCCGGAGCGCCGGCGGACCGCCGCCGCCCGCACGGTCTCCTGCGTCACCGTTCCCCCCGCGTCGTCCCGGGCCGAGGCCCGCAAGGACACGGACGGCGCGCCGCGCGGCACGGTCAGCGTGCCGCGCCAGGAGGCGCCCCGGCCGGCGCGCAGCGGGACCGTGCGCCAGGTCGCGCCGTCGTCGTACGACACCTCCAGCCGCCCGCCGCCGAGCCGCCCGGACCCGGCCGCCCCCGCCACGTACGCGGCGCTCAGCGCGACCGCTGTCCGCCGTCCCCCGCGCACCGCACCGGTGAGGTCGGTGTCGAGGGCGTAGGCGAGGTTGATCAGCGGCAGGTACGTCCAGTGGTCCTCGGGGGTGGCCGCCGAGCGGAAGGTCCACTCGGTGTGGCCCCGGGTGGCGAGCGGCCAGCGGGCGGCGTCCAGCGCGGTGTCGGTGACGACCCGGTACGCGTGCTCGCCGGCCGGCGCGTCCTCCACCGAGACGGCGGGACCGGTCCGCCGGTCGGCCAGGGTGCCGTCCACGGACACGGCCGTGGTCTGGCTCATGCCGCCGTCCTCGCTCCACACGTCGCCGAAGCCGGTGTGGTCGGGCCCGGAGTCGCCCCAGCCGGGCACGTTCAGCCGGATCCGGTTCCCTGCGCGTTGCTGGCCCCAGCCGAGCCCGGTGCCCAGCCACGGGTGCCACACCGGCCGGAACCAGTTCAGCACCGGCCGGGTTCCGCCGGTGTAGCGGACCAGCCCGCCGCGCTCCTCCAGGGCGCCGCCGGCGGTGCTGACGGACTCGTGCCACAGCTGGCCGGGGCCGGTGGAGACGTAGTCGGTGCGCTCGGCGGGCAGGGCGACGCTCTCCTGGAAGCCGAGGCCGATCGGGAAGGCACCGGTCACCGAGTACCGGAACTCGCCGCCGTGCTGCGGCCGGGGGGCGTGGAACCGCACCCGCACGGCGGCCAGTTCGCGGTCGCCGGGCGCGTAGGTGAGGTCTCGGTCCGGGATCGCGCCCCGGTGGCCCTCGGCGAGGTCGTACACGTACGGCGAGTCGGCGGTGCCGGTCATGTCGACCCGGCCCGCCGCCCGGAGGCGTGCCGCGTCGGCCGCGTTCACGGTGGCGATCTGCAGCGGCCGGCCGGCGTTGTCGTCGGTGCCCCACCAGGCCATCAGCCGGCCGGGCGCGTCGTCCGTCACGAACAGGGCCTCGGCGCCCGCGTCCTGCGCGGCGCGGGCGAGCGCGGCCGGGTCGGCGCCGTCGCCGAGGCGGGCGAGGACGGCCTTGCCGGACACCCCGGTGACGGGTCCGTCGCCCACGTCCACCAGCGGCAGCCGGGTGCGGCCCTCGACGAGGGTGCCGCCGGGCTGGACGGTGGCCTCGGCGACGCCCCTGACCTCAAGACGCGGCTCGGCCAGCCGCCACACGGTCCGGTACTCGAAGCTGCCCCGCGTGGCCTTCGGGGTGGGCGCGGCGAACACGCTGTCGTAGGTGAGGGGCACCTGGACCGCGCCGAACAGGTCGGCGCCGCCGGCCTGCCGGTCGTACTCCATGAGGAGCTGGCGGGTCTCGGTGCGCCGGTGCACGCGGGCGCCGATCTCCCGCAGCGCCCGGCCGTCCAGGGCGACCTCGCGGTCCCGGTCGAGGGTGACCTCGGGGGCGGCGAGGAAGCCGAGGCCGAGGGAGTCGGCGCCGTGGCTGCCGCGCACGTCGAGGAAGGAGGCGAGGCAGTAGGTGCCCGGCCGCAGGCGCAGCCTGAGCGTGCCGGAGCCGTCGACGTGGGCGGGTTCGGCGTCCGCGCCCCCGGCGAGCCGCTGCACGGTGAGGTCGGCGGCGGCGGGCGCGCCCGACCGGTCCTCGACGTGGACGGTGAGGGTGTACCGCTCCTCCTCCTTGACCAGCCCGAACACCGTGTGCGCGACGGTGCCGCCGGTCTGGTCGGTGGCCACGATCCGTCCGCTCGTCCCACCCACCGGCGCCTTGGAGCCGTCGCCGGTGACGGTGGTGGCGGCGGTGCCGTGCGCGGGGACGGTGAGGGTGTCGTCGGCGAGGGTGGCGACGCCGTCCGGGGCGCCCCGCACCGCGAGACTCAACCGCACCGGCCGGCCGGAGTCGTTGGCGTAGGTGAGGGTCCGGGTGACGGGCCGGCCGGCGTCGTACGGCCAGCTGAGGAAGCCGAGGTCGGCGCTGCCGGTGGCGGTGACCGTCGCGCGTACCGCGTCCGGGACGCTCACCCGGCCCGCGCCCAGGAGGTAGGCGGGGGCGTCCAGTTGCCGGGAGGTGGACATCAGCGCGTCCTTCAGCCGGGCGCCGGTCCAGTCGGGGTGCCGCTCGGCGAGCAGCGCCGCGACGCCCGCGACCTGCGCGGTGGCCATGGACGTGCCGCTCATGGAGGTGTAGTCGCCGGTGCCCGGCAGGAGTCGGGAGCGGGCGGCGAGGACGTCGACGCCGGGGGCGGACAGGTCGGGCTTCAGGGCGTGGTCGCCGTAGCGGGGGCCGGCGGAGGTGAAGGGGGCGGGCTGGTCGGCGGCGTCCACCGCGCCGACGGTGAGGGCGGCGTCGGCGGCGCCGGGCGAGCCGATGGAGGAGGGGGCGCCGGTGTTGCCGGCGGCGACGACGAACAGCGCGCCGGTCTCCCCGGAGAGGGCGTCCACCGCCTGCGCCATGGGGTCGGTGCCGTCGCTGGGCTCCGCCGTCCCCAGGCTCATGGAGACGATCCGGGCGTGCACGTCCCGGGCCGCCCACTCCATCCCGGCGATGATCTGGGACTCGCTGCCCGAGCCCTGGTCGCTCAGCACCTTGCCGACGGCGAGGTTCGCGCCGGGCGCCACCCCCCTCTCCCTGCCGTCGGAGGCGGCGCCGCTGCCGCCGACCGTGGAGGTGACGTGGGTGCCGTGGCCGTCGCGGTCGGCGACCTCCTCCCCGTCGACGAAGCTGCGGGCGGCGCTCACCCGGCCGGCCAGGTCGGGATGGCCGAGGTCGGCGCCCGTGTCCAGGACGGCGACCGTGACGCCCTTGCCGGTCAGTCCGGCGTCCCAGGCCGCGGCCGTGCCGATCTGGGCGTTGCTCGCGGCCAGGTCGGCCCTCACCCGCCCGTCGAGCCACACCGTGCGGATGCCGGACGTCCGGGTGAACGACCGCCAGAAGGTACGGCCCCGGCCGGCCGCCACGGCCGCCCCGCGGACACTGGGCAGCGCGCGGACGCGTTGGGCACCGGCCGGGGTCGCGGCCCGTACTCCCTTGTCGTAGGTCACGATCAGCGGCAGCGCGTCGGATCCGGCGTCGGTGAGCCCCTGCCGGATCAGGCCGCCGACGTCGAACAGCCGCCGGTCCAGGGTTCCCGCGCGCAGGTACGGCAGCGCCTCGTCCGGTACGACGGTGAGGTCCCCGTCGCTGCGCTGCGTCCGTACCGCCCCGGTGGCGCCCACGGGCCGCCGGACGGTGACCGTCTGCCTGCCGTGCCCGAGGCCGGTGACGGTCACCCGGTCACCGGTGACGAGGGTGACGGTGGTGCTCCCGTCGCTGCCGGGGCCGGGGCCGGGGGTGGGCGCCGCGGCCGCCGGGACGACCGGGAGCAGGGCGCTCAGCAGCCCCGCCGTGAGCAGGACGGCCCCGCCTCTGACTGGTCGTGTGCTCATCCACGCCTCTTCTCGTGCGGTCCTGACGGTCCGGGCGGTGCGCGTGCCGGGACGAGTGTCGGCGCAAAGGGCGGACAGGTCACCCCCCTTGCGCCACAATGGAGTTGGTCGTGGATCAGGAGTGCGGGGGTCGGTCGGCGTCATGAACAGGCTGGTGGAGTTCACCACGGAGGACGGCGCCGTGGTCGTCGTGGAGAGCGCGGACACGGTGGGCGGCGCCAAGCTCGTCTCCCGCGGTGAGGGCCCGGCCGCCCAGGCCACCCGTACCTTCGAGGGCGCCCTCGACAGCGTGCGCGCGGCGGCCCACTCCGCGCTGCGGGTCTTCCGGGACGGCAGCCTGCGGCCGGACTCGGTGGAGCTGGAGTTCGGGGTGAAGCTGAGCGCGGAGGCCGGCGCGGTCATCGCCAAGGGCGCGGCGGAGGGGCAGCTGGTGGTGCGGCTGGCGTGGTCGTCGGAGCGTGCGGCCGCCGGACCCGCCCCGGCCGCGGCCACACCGGCGAACGGCGTTCCGGGGCCGGCCCTGCCGGCATGAGGGACGCTTCCTGGCAGGCCCGGATCGAGTGCGGGGGCCTGGTGGCGGGGGCGGGGTTCCTGGTGACCCCGAGCACGGTCCTGACCTGCGCGCACGTGGTGCAGGACAGTGAGCCGGACACCCTGACCGTGTCCTTCCCGAACCGGCCCGACCTGCCCGCGCTGCCCGCGACGGTGGCCGTGCACGGCGGCTGGGCGGGCGGCACCGCCGACCCGGGCGACCTCGCCGTCCTGGAACTGGCCGGGGAGGTCCCGTTGCGCCCGGCCCGGTTCGCCCCGCCGGACGCCTGGCACCGGCCGGCCGAGTGGGTCGTGGAGGCGTACGGCTTCCCGGCCGGCTACGAGGAGGGCCAGCTCGCCCGGTACCGCGCCGTGTCCACCACGCGGGTCGCCGGCCAGTGGGTGCAGCTGGAGGCCGTCACCGCCCACGGCCAGCCGTTGACGGAAGGCTTCAGCGGCGCCGCGGCGGCCCTCCCCGACGGCCGGGTGGTCGGCATGATCGCCCAGCGGGCGGGCGAGCCCGGCGTCCTGGTGGCCCGGATGCTGCCCACCGAGACGCTGGCCCGCCACTGGCCCGGTCTCGGCGCGCTCGTCCCGGCCCGCGACGACGGCGAGGACCCGACCCCGCGGCTGTACGAGCTGGTACGGCGGGCCGAGGCCACCGGCCTCGCGTGCTCGCCGGACCAGCTGTTCGTGGACGCCGTCGGCCCCTTCGGGCCGGAGCTGCCGCCCGGCGGCTTCCCGTCCCTGCGGGCGGCGGTCGGCTATGTGCAGTGGGAGGTCGTGCCGGCGGCGGAGGCACTGGCCCGGCTCGGCGACCGGCTGGCGGAGCTGCTGGACGGGCCCGCCACGGGCCCGGCGCGGACCGCGCCCTCGGGCGACCGGGCCCCGATCCTCGTCGAGATCGACCACAGCGGCGCGGGCACCGACCAGGTCACGGTCTCGGTGTCGGCCTACCGCGACGGCCGGCGGCGCCCGGTCGGCACGGCCCGGCTGGCCCGCGACGAGGTGCGGGAGTACGTGCAGCGGGGCATCGACCGGGCCTTCACCCATCTCGCGCCGGACGCCGAGGAACTGCTGGCCTTCGTGCTGCCCCGGGACCTGCTGAACCTGCCGGTGGCGCACTGGGCGTGCAGTACCGACGACCCCACCCCGCTGGGCTGTGCCCACCCCGTCGTCGTCAACGACCGCTACCGGCACCACAGCGGCCGGCTGCGGCACAAGCTCGGCAAGAAGTGGCGGAAACTGAGCACCGGCTCCGGCACCCCGCTGCACCGCGTCGACTGCGGCACCCCGGAGCACCCGCCCGGCCTGCGCAGACGCCTGGGCGAACAGGACGCCGCCCTGGTGGGTTTCGCCGCGCCGCCCGAGGGGCTGCCCGAGCACTTCGCCGTGGGCCTCACCCTGCCCGTGCCGGTGCTGGTGTGGCCACGCTCGGGCTGCCCCGGCCCGGCCGGACACCCCGAGCCGTGCCCCGGTACGGCGTTCCTGGACGCCCTGGCGCCCTGCGTCGAGGGCGTCCCGGCGGCCGAACTCCCACGCCACATACAGGCGTTGCGGGAGGAGGCCGAGGCCGCCGAGGAACCCGGGCGGCACTGGGCGAGGGACGTCCAGCTGCTCTGGGACGACCCACGGTGCTTTCCCGAGCCCCCCGCCAGCCTGCACTCCCCCGTCACCTGACGCCGCCCGCCCGTGACCGAAGGATCCCTCCCATGCCCCTGAGGCCCGTGTACACCGGCACAGCGGAGCCGCACGACGGCATCACCGAGCTGCCCCCGCCCCCGCCCTGGCGGGCCTTCGACGGCGAACCGGTGCTCGCGACCCCCGCCGCCACCGCCGACGCGGCGGCCACCTCCCCCGACCGCGCGCACCGCGCCGCCACCTACCAGCCCACCCCGCAGACGGTGCACCTGGTCAACGCGGCCCTCTACCTGCGCCGTCCGCTGCTGGTGACCGGCCCGCCCGGCACCGGCAAGTCCTCGCTGGTGTACGCGGTGGCCCGCGAGCTGAAGCTCGGCCCGGTGCTGCGCTGGAACATCACCAGCCGCAGCACGCTGCACGACGGTCTGTACCAGTACGACCCGCTCTCCCGGCTGTACGCGGCCCGGCAGGCGGCGGCCGGCCCGGGGACCGCCGTCCCCGAGTCGGCCGTCGAGGACCATCTGCGGCTCGGCCCGCTCGGCACCGCCCTGCTCCCCTACGCCCGCCCCCGGGCGCTGCTCATCGACGAGATCGACAAGAGCGACCTGGACCTGCCCAACGACCTGCTCAACGTCCTGGAGGAGGGCCAGTACGAGATCCCCGAGCTGGTCCGGGCCGCCCGCCAGACCCCGCGGGCCCAGGTGATGGCCGACGGCACCCACGACCGGGTCGCCGTGGACGGCGGCCGGGTCCGCTGCCGCGCCTTCCCCTTCGTGGTGCTGACAAGCAACGGCGAGCGCGAGTTCCCGCCCGCGTTCCTGCGCCGCTGCGTCACCCTGCGGCTGCGGCAGCCCGACGACGCCCAGCTGGCCGCCATCGTCGACGCCCACTTCGACGGCGACCCCGGCGCCTACGCCGAGGCCCTGATCGCCCGCTTCCTGTCCCGTGCGGGCGGCGGCGAACTGGCCACCGACCAGCTGCTCAACGCGGTCTACCTGGCCCGCTCCGCCGACGTGTCCGCCGAGTCCCTGGACGAGCTGGCGGAACAGCTCATGCCGTACCTCGGTGAGGCGCAGCACCCCGATGCGTTCTGACCCCCCGGGCACCCCGGACCCGCTCGCCCGGCTGGCCGACGCCCTGGCCGGAGCGACGGGCGGGGCCCGCCCCACCCCGCTGGAGCTGGCCGAACTGCTGTGGCTGGCCCGGCAGCTGGACGGCGGCGACCCGGTGACCGGGGACGAGCGGACGCCGGCCCCGCGTCCGCGCCCGCAGGAGCGCCCGCCGGAGCCGTCGCGGCGGCCCCCCGCACGGCCCCGGCCGCGACCACCCGCCGACAGCCCGGAGCCGGATCCCCCGCCCGCGGCGCCCCCGCGGCAGCCCGCCCGCACACCGCTCCACCTGCCCGCCCCGGACACCGGGACCGGCCGGTACGCCCCCCTGCGGGCGCCCGCCCCCGCGATGATCCGCCACCCGCTGGCGCTGCAACGCGCGCTCCGCCCCGTCCACCGCCGTACCGACGCACCGGCCGGTCACCGGCTGGACGAAGAGGCGACGGCCGACCGCGCCGCCCGGCTCGGCGCGGCACCGGAACACTGGCTGCCGGTCCTGCGGCCCGCCCGGGAACGCTGGCTGCGGCTGAACCTGGTCCACGACACCGGCCCCACGATGCCCGTCTGGCGCCCCCTGATCCGCGAACTTCACGCGGTGCTGAGCCAGTCGGGCGTCTTCCGCACGGTGACCGCGGTCCCCGCCACACCCGACGGCCGGGTCCCCGGCCACCGCGTGCCCGACCCGGCCGACGGCCGCACCGTCACCCTGATCGTCAGCGACTGCATGGGGCCGCAGTGGCGGCCGGGCCCCGCGGGCGACCGGTGGCAGGCGACCCTGCGCCGCTGGACGCGCCGGCTCCCCGTGGCCGTCGTCCAGCCCCTCCCCGAGTACCTGTGGCGCGACACCGCGCTGCCGGCCGAACCGGGCCTGCTGCGGGCGCCGTTCCCGGCCGCCCCGACGGCGGCGCTGTCCTTCGTCCCGTACGACGCCGACCCCACGCCGTACCGCGCGCCGGACGTCGTCCCGCTGCCCGTCCTGGAGCCGGAACCCCGCTGGGTGGCCAACTGGGCGGGACTGCTGGCGTCGGCGGACGGGACGGCCCGGCCCGCGTCGGCGGCACCGCTGGGACGGGTGCCGGACGCCGCGACCCGGACGGACCTGACCCGGCTGACCCCCGAGGAACTGGTCCTGCGGTTCCGCGCGACCGCCTCGCCGGAGGCCTACCGCCTGGCCGGCCACCTCTCCCTGGGCCGCCCGGACCTGCCGGTGATGCGCCTGGTCCAGCGGGCGGTCGAGCCCGATCCGCGTCCGCAGCACCTGGCCGAGGTCATCGTCGGCGGGCTGCTGACCGTGACGGACGGGCCGCCGGGCTCGTACGCCTTCCGCCCCGGCGTCCGCGAGCTGCTGCTGCGCGGCCTGCCCCGGTCGTCCCGGGGCCGTACGGCGGAACTGCTCGCCCGGGTGGGCGCGCTGATCGACGAGCGCGCGGGGTCGGCCCCCGGGGAGTTCCGGGCGGTGGCACCGGTGGCGGTCGGCACGGGGGCGGCGGGTCCGGCCGCGGAAGGGGAGGCGTTCGCGACGGTACGGCCGGACAGCGTGCGCCGGCTGACCGGAGACGGGCCGCGGACGGTGCCACCGGCCCTGGAGAGCCGTTACCGGCTGCTGCGCCGGATGAGCCCGGGCGGGTCCACCTGGCTGGCCGAGGACCCGGAGACGGCCCGGACGGTGGTCCTGCGGCTGCACCGGCCGCTCACCGACCGGTGGCGGCGCGCGGCCTTCCTGCGGGAGGCGAACGCACTGAAGGAGCTGCGCCACCGGAACGTGGTGAGCGTCCACGACGCCGGCATCGAGGGAGACGTCCCGTACGTCGTCATGGAGCACCTGGACGGCATCCCGCTGAACGCCCTGGCGGCACCCGGCGGCTACCGACTGCCGGCACCCCTGACGGTGTCCGTCGGGGCGCAGCTCGTGCGCGCCCTGGAGGAGGCACACAGCCACTGGGTACGGCACGGCGCAGTCGGCATGTCCCGGGTCGTCCTGCTGCCCGACGGAACGGTGAAGCTCACCTCGTTCGAGCCGGGCCAGTCCGCCAAGGTGCCGAGGGACGAGGACCTGCGGGCGCTGGGCGAGCTGATGCTCCAGCTGGCCGCCGGGAGCACGCGGGAGGGCCCGGAAGGCCCGCTGCCCCATCTCCCCGAGCGGTTGCGCCCCCCGTACGCGCGGGCGCTCACCCTGATGTCGACGTCGCTGTACCGGTACGGCGGTGCGCTTCGGCTCTGCGACGACCGCCTGCTGGCCCGCGCCCGGGAGGCGTACGACCAGCGGCGCAGCTACACCGTCCTGGGGCCGTTGACCGTCCGAGTGGGCGGGCGTTCCGTGGAGTTGGAGCCGCTCGCGGGCGCGCTGCTCGCCATGCTGCTGCTCCGGCACGGCCGCGGGGTGACCCACGACGAGCTGCGGGCCGGCCTGTGGGGCGCCGCCGAGGAACCGGGGGACGCGCTGGCCGTACTGGGGCGGCTCGCGTCCGGGCTGCGCGCGGCCCTGGGACCCGGTGTCCTGGCCACGCTCCCCGACGGCTACGCCCTGCACACCAGCGCGGACCGCGTGGACCTGCTCCGCTGCCAGGACCGGGAGCGCCGGGCGACCGAGCTGGCCGCCCGGCAGTACCCGCAACGCGAAGCCGGAGCCCGGCTGGACGAGGCACGCCGCCTGCTGGACGAGGCACTGGGCCTCTGGCGCGACCCCGGCCCGCTCGCCGGCGTGCCCGGCCCCGCCGCCCGTACCGCCCGGAACCGCCTGCTCCGGCTGCGGCACGCCCTGTACCGCAAGCGCGCCGAACTCGACCTCGACCGGGGCCGGTACGAGCGCGCGGCGCAGGACCTCTCGGAGCTCTTGCGGGCGTACCCGGCCCGCGAGGACTACCGCCGTCTGCTGCTGACGGCACTGCGGCACCTGGGCCGGCTCGACGAGGCGCTGGAGGTGTTCGAGGAGTACACCCTCTCCGGCGGCCGGGACCCGGAACTGCTCGCCCTCGGACACGAGCTCCGCGCGGACCACGACGCGCCCTGGGACGACACCGGCACCGAACCCGACGACCGTACCGCCCACGGCCCGCAGCTCTCGCAGCACCCCGTCCCGCCGCCGGACGAGCTGCCGCCGGGCAGCTTCCCCACCGAGGAGTGGCTGCCCTCGCTCCTGGGGACGGGGGACGAGGACGAGGCGGTGGAGGCGGACGACGACCCCGGCGCCCGCGGTGACGACCCTCCCCCGCCCGCCTGACGCCCCGTCGTCTTCCAGCGGACCCGTGTCCGACCATGCGACACGCCGGTGTTCCCCCGGGAACCGCCCGTTCGGCGGCGCCCCGCCCGGCCCTCTCCAGCGGGCGCCCGCCACCGGGCGCCGCACAGGATGCTGTCAGAGGCCCGCCGACCGGACGGCGCCTGAAGGCCCGCGCACTCGGGAGGATCCGCCGTGACCGTCAGCCTGGAGCAGTTGCGCCGCTGCCATTTCGCCGTCGACCTGGGTGCGGCGCGCACCCGGGTGTACGTGAAGGGCACCGGCCTGGTCGTCGACCAGCCCTCGGTCGCGGCCGTGAACACCCGTACCGGCGGACTCATCGCCGTGGGCGAGCTCGCGGAGAAGATGACGGGGCGCACCCCGGACTACATCAGGGTCGTACGGCCCGTCGCCGGCGGCACGGTGGTGGACATCGAGATGGCCCAGCGGATGCTGCGCCACCTGCTCGGCGACAAGATGCGCCGGGCGCTGCGCCGCAAGCCCCGGCTGCGCGCGGCGGCCTGCGCGCCGCACGACGCCGATCCGCTGGCCCAGCGCGCCACGATAGAGACGCTGGTCGGGCTGGGGGCCCGGCGGGTGGAGCTGGTCGACACGCTGATCGCCGCCGCGGTGGGGTGCGGGCTGCCGGTGGAGCGGCCCGAGGCCACCATGGTCCTGGTGTGCGGGGCGGCGGCGACCCAGGTCGCGGTGCTCTCGCTGGGGTCGATCGTGACCGCCGAGCGGATCCCGGTGGGCGGCGAGGCGGTGGATTACGCGATCGTGCAGCACCTGCGGCACGAGCACGAGCTGATGCTGCCCAGCCAGTCGGTACGGCCGCTGACGCTGGCCCTGTCCGGCAACGGCCTCACCCCGCACGGCCCGGCGTCGACGGAGATCCACGGCCGGGACGTGGCGACGGGGCTCGCACGCAGTGTGCGGGTGGACACCGCCGCCGTGCGCGACGCGATCCAGACCCCGCTGACGGCCGTCCTGGACGCCATCGGCAAGGTGCTGCGCGACTGCCCGCCCGATCTGGTGGCCGACCTCGCCGACCGGGGGATCATGATGGTCGGCGGTTCGGCGCTGCTGCCCGGGTTCGACCAGATGCTGCGGCAGGCCACGGGGATGCCGGTGCACATCGCGGAGCGGCCCGACGTGTGCGCGGCGCAGGGCCTGGGCGCCATGCTGGAGGGCCGGATCGAACCGCTGGCCCTGAACCCGCTCGCCGCCTGAGGCCGCTCGGGCGGCGCCGTCAGCGGCCCAGGTAGGAGCGGATCGTCGTGCCCTCCGGGCCGGTGTGGGCGCGCACCAGGTCGGACAGCAGGTTGACGAGGAGCAGTCCGCGTCCGCCGCGCTGGTCGCGGGAGGCGGGGCGGCGGCCGGCCAGCGGGTCGGTGAGGCGGCCCCCGTCGCGGACCTCGCACAGCACGTACCCGTCGTCGGACCACACCGTGAGGACGCCCGTGCCGCCGCCGTGGACCACGCTGTTCGTGGTCAGCTCGGCGGTGACCAGCGCCAGGTTCTCCAGGGCCAGGCCGGTCAGGCCCAGCCCGGCGCCGTGGTCGGTGGCCAGGTGCCGGACGGCGGACAGGGAGTCCTCGTCGAAGGGGACCGCGAGCACGCCCGGACCGGCGCCGGGGGCGGCCGGCAGCGGCTCGTTGTAGCGGGCGACCACGCCGTCGGGGTCGTAGGCCGCGCTGGGCCGGCCGGCCGCGGAGCCGGCGGGGATGACGACGGGGTGGGTGGCGTGCGCGTCGGCGAGCGCCCGCTCGTCCAGCCGGGAGGTGTCGTACGGGCACAGGATGGTGACCTCGCGGCCCCGGAACGCCGTGTTGATCAGTGCCTCGTGCTGGGCGCAGGCCGGGTACTCGGCCGGGCTGCGGCCCGCCCAGACGGGCTCGCCGATGATGTGGACGCGCCGGCCGGGCGGCTGGGTGTCGGCGAAGGCGCGCAGCACGCCGGGGATGATCCGGCCGGGGTTGCGTCCGGCCTCGCGCATGTCCAGGAAGCGGACGGCGGCGCCGTCGGCCCCCAACTCGTCCTGGATCAGCCGCAGGTTCTCGCCGGGGACGGCGACCGCGACGGGCGCGTCCGCCGCGAGCGCCGCGCGGACGAAGGGCACGGTCCCGGCCAGGTACTCCCCGGGGTCGCCGTAGAACAGCGCGGGGTGCACGAACGGGTCGGTGTGGTCCAGGGATTCGGACGTCCCGGTCAGCACGCCGACACCTCGATCCCCGGCAGACCGGGCCACAACAGCTCCAGTATCCGCGGTACGGCGTCCGGTGGCCGGTCCAGGACCAGTCGGCGCCCGCCGCCGAGGCTGCGGGCGGCGTCCGCCAGCGCCCCGACGCCCGCGACGTCGACGAAGGTCAGCGCGGAAAGCTCCAAGTGGTACACATCCTCGCCCTCGCGTACGGCCCGCTCCAGCGCGCGCTCCCAGATACCGCGCGTCGGCAGGCTCACCTCGCCCGCCGCCCGGAACCCGCTCCTCCCGGGCAGCGGGTGCACGTCGAGCCGCGGTGCCACGGGCATCGGCTCGGCGGCGACCGGTTCGGGTCGCGCCGGGTCGGGTCCGCTCACGTCGTCTCCCACCCGCACAGATACATGAGTGCCCAGTATGCGCCTTCCCGCGACCGGCCGGGGTGTGGGCCGGGCACGGTGGACGGACGGGGGCCGGACGAGAACCGGACGACGAGCGGCGGCCGGGCGCTTGGCCGTCGACGGCCGCACGGAGGGCGACGGGCCGTCCTGACGGCGCGCGGTGAGCCGGCCCGTGGCCGCACGGACACCCTCACCGGGACGCCGGCGGCCCCGCTCGGGACCCGCTGGGCGCCGCTCGCGACCCGCTGGGCGCCGCCCCGCCCGTGGGCCTGCCCGCCCGTACGGTGTCCGCGGTGGCCGCGGGAGCGTGCCGGGCGACGGGGCCTGCCGCGCCCGGTGACCTGGCAGCCGCGCCGGGCGAGGGACTCGCGCGCGGCCCGCCGGGTCAGTACGGCAGGATGCGCCCGGAGGGAGTCCTGCGGTCGATCTCCTGCCCGCGCGGCGCGGCGGGGCGCCGGCTGACCCGTACCCTGATCCGACGGTCCATGACGCCCTCCTGCTGCCGACACCCCCCGGCTGGACGCCGGTAGGAGGTCCGTGCCCAGGAGTCGGCCGGTTCAAGCCTGACCGGGCCAAGTCCTGCGGTCACCCGGACGGTTGACGGCCCGTCGGCACGGCGCCCGCTACCGGGGCGGGCCCGGAACACGGCGTCGGCGGTCGGTTCGGCTCGGCCACCGTCAGGGTGACGGCCCGTCCGCCGCGCGTGCGTGCGAGAGGGACCGTGCGCATGCCGCCCTCGCCGAGCCGGCGCTCGACGGGGTATCCCCGATGCGTCCCATGCCGACCGGCACGGCCGCCGGACCCGACCCGTCCATGCCCAGTCCGGACCCGGCGGCCCAACCCACCCGGCGGGCCGGCCCGGACCCGGCGGCCCGGCTCGTGCCCTGCTCCGGCCGGCCGGGTGACCCGTAGGTCCGCAGCGGTCACCGGCCGGGCTCCGGGCCGCCGCCGGCGAGGAAGGCCAGCGCCACGGCGGCCTCGCAGGCGATGCCCGTCGAGATCACGTCCTCGTCGATCTCCATGCGGGACGAGTGCAGCGCGGGGGCCTCGTCCGGTGTCCGGCCCGGCGGGCAGGCGCCGAGGAAGGCCAGGGCACCGGGCACCGCCCGCAGCACGTAGGAGAAGTCCTCCGCCGTCATGTACGGGGCCGGCAGGACGCCGGCCGCGTCGGGACCGAGCGTGCCGGCGGCGGTCCGCAGGACGAAGCGGGTGAAGTCGGCGTCGTTGACGGTGACCGGATAGCCGGTCTCGACGGTCGCCTCCGCCGTCGCCCCGTGCGCGGCGGCCACGCCCCGGGCGACCCGGGCGATCACCTCGTGCAGCCGCCGCCGGGTCGGTTCGGCCAACGTGCGCAGGGTCCCCGCGAGTTCGGCGGTGTCCGGGATGACGCCGGGGGCGGTGCCCGCGGTCAGCCGGGTCACGCTCAGCACGGCACTGTCGTCGGCGGCCACGCCCCGGGTCACCGCCGTCTGCAGGGCCAGCACGATCTCGCAGGCCACGGGGACCGGGTCGCAGGCGGTGTGCGGGGCGGAGGCGTGCCCGCCGCGGCCCCGGACCACGACCCGGAACCGGTCGGAGGCCGCCATCTGCGGCCCCGGCCGCAGCCGCACCGCGCCCGCCGGCAGGTTCGGGTGGACATGCAGTGCGAAGGCGGCGTCCGCGCGGGCCCCGGACGCCTCCAGCACCCCTTCCTCGATCATGTGCCGGGCCCCGTGCTCGCCCTCCTCGCCGGGCTGGAACATGAACACCACCCGCCCGGCGAGCGTGTCGCGCCGCCCGGCGAGCAGCCGCGCGGCGCCCACCAGCATCGCCATGTGGGCGTCGTGCCCGCAGGCGTGCATCAGACCGGGGTTGCCCGAGGCGAACGGCAGCCCGGTGGCCTCGGTGACCGGCAGCGCGTCCATGTCGGCGCGCAGCAGGACCGTCGGACCGCCGGCCGCGCCGTCGAGGGTCGCGGTGACGGAGGACAGGGCGCGCCCGGTACGGATCCGCAGGCCGAGGCCGTCGAGCGCGTCGAGGACGAGGCGCTGGGTGGCGGGCAGGTCGAGGCCCTGCTCCGGTCCGCGGTGCAGGGCACGGCGCAGCGCGACCGCCCCGGGGGCCAGCCGGCGGGCCTCGTCGAGCAGGGCAGGGCCGGTGTCCGGGGTGCCGTGCGCGGCCCGGGGCGGAGGTGTCATGCGGCCGTTCTCCTTCCCGGGCCCGGCCCTCGGCGGCACGGCCCGCAGCGGCGGCACCCCGTCGCCGTGCGGCCCTTGAGGTGCTGCACCCCTCACCGTAAGGACGGCAGGGCGGTGCCGGACAGTCCGGGGCGGCCCGGGTGCGTGGGATCCGGACACGGCGGGCTGCGGACAGGACGGCGGACTCCGCGTCCCGGCCACGGGTCGACTCTCCGCGGACCAACGGGTATTGGCGGTGCCCGGTCTCGAAAGGATGAACGGTGGCCGCCGCCTCGGCGTGGCGGCCACCGTGATTCCGTTCCCGCAGGTCGCATCGATTCTGCGTCTGCAGTCTCCGGTGGGGCGGGTGGGACTCGAACCCACGGCCGACGGATTATGAGTCCGCTGCTCTAACCGGCTGAGCTACCGCCCCATAGCGGCGTGTCGCGTACAAGTGTGCGCGCCGTCTGCCGCAGCATAGCCGCTCATACGATCTCCTGCCTCGGATGGTCGGCTTCCTGCGCTGCTCATGGCCTTGAGGACAGCACCGCGGGCGCGGCGGTTCCCGGGAACATGAAAAAGGACCCCTGAGGGGTCCTCGTTCAGCGCTCCCCCGACTGGACTCGAACCAGTAACCTGCCGGTTAACAGCCGGCTGCTCTGCCAATTGAGCTACGGAGGATCGAAGCTCCCCCGACTGGACTCGAACCAGTAACCTGCCGGTTAACAGCCGGCTGCTCTGCCAATTGAGCTACGGAGGATCGCCTCGTTGCATCGAACGTACCTACCTGGGTATTCGCCAGGGGGCGGGCGCTCGCTGCGACACATACATTAGCGCAAGCAGGGGGGTGCTCCGCCAATCGGTATCCCTCGGCGCCAGCGCCGCACCAGAGACCTACACACGGGAAGGGTGGCAGCCATGCGCTACCGGCTCACGTTCCTCGCCGGACTGGCCCTCGGTTACGTATTCGGCACGAGGGCCGGACGCGAGCGCTACGAGCAGCTGAAGAAGTCGGCCCGGCAGATCGCGCGGAACCCCGCGGTCCGCAACACCGCCGAGACCGCCGCCCAGCAGGGCCGCTCCTACGCCGGCAAGGCCTTCCACACGGTCAGCGACAAGGTCGGCGACCGGGTGCCCGAGTCCGTCGCCCAGCGGGTCCGCTCCCTGCGGGAACGCAATGTCGACGGCACGGGCGGGGACGACTGGGGCACGAGCAACACGTAAGGGTCACGCACCCGCGCCCGGGGCAGCACAGCCACCCCCGCCGATACGGCAAAATCCTCAGGCATGGGGATAGTCGCCGGCTTGGACAGCTCACCGGAGTTCACGCGCATCGTGGTCTGTGACGCAGACACCGGTGCCGTCATACGGCAGGGGTATGCCCCGCACCCGGTGGAGGGGCGCCCGAGCGATGTCGACCCCCAGGCGTGGCTGCTCTCGCTCGGCGAGGCCGCCGGCGGCGGCCTGCTGGAGGGCGTCCAGGCCATCGGGGTGTCGGCGCAGCAGAACGCGGTGGTCCCGCTGGACGCCCAGGGCAACACCGTCCGCCCCGCCCTGGTCGGCGGCGACAAGCGCGCCCAGGTCGCGGCGGCCGACCTCGTGGACGCGCTCGGCGGCAGGGAGGCCTGGGCGCAGGCGGTCGGCTGCGTCCCGCAGGCGGCCCAGCCGGTCACCAAGCTGCGCTGGCTCGCGAAGAACGAGCCGGAGAACGCGCTGCGCACGGCCGTCCTGCTGCAGGCCCACGACTGGCTGGTCTGGCAGCTGCTCGGCCGCCCGCTGCGCAGGACCACCGACCGCGGCGGGGCCTCCGGCACCGGGTACTGGTCAGCCGCCACCGGCGGCTACCGGCCCGACCTGGTCGAGCTGGCGCTCGGCCACCAGGCGGTGCTCCCGGAGGTGATCGGCCCGTCGGACGCGGCCGGTACCACCCCGGAGGGCCTGCTGATCTCCGCCGGCACCGGGGAGACCATGGCCGCCGCGTTCGGGCTCGGGATCGGGCTCGGGGACGCGGTGGTGTCCCTCGGCGCGTCCGGCTCCGTGATGGCCGTGCACCCGGAGGCGCTCGCCGACCAGTCCGGGATGATCACCTCGCTCGCCGACGCCACCGGCATGCACCTGCCGGTCGTCACCACCCTGAACGCCGTACGCGCCCTGCGCGGCACCGCCGAACTGCTCGGGCTGCCGGACCTGGAGAGCCTGTCGGACCTGGCGATGAAGTCCACGCCGGGGGCGCACGGGCTGGTGCTGCTGCCCTATCTGGAGGGTGAGCGGACGCCGAACCTGCCGCACACCGCGGGGACCCTCGCCGGACTGCGGCGGGAGTCGATGAAGCCCGAGCACCTGGCGCGGGCCGCGTTCGAGGGCATGCTGTGCGGGCTCGCCGACGCGCTGGACGTGCTGCGCGGGCGGGGCGTGGAGGTGCGCCGGATCTTCCTGCTCGGCCCGGCCGCCGAACTGTCCGCCGTGCAGGCCTCGGCGCCCTCCCTGTTCGGCGCGCAGGTCGTCGTACCGCAGCCCGCGGACTACACGGCGATCGGCGCGGCCCGGCAGGCGGCCTGGGCGCTCGGTGTGTCGCAGGGCACACTCGATCCGCGCAACCCGCCGGCGTGGCAGGGCGCGGCGGCACAGGTGCTGGAGCCGGGTGAGGAGCTTGCCGTGGGACAGGCGGTGCGGCAGCAGTTCACCGCGGTGCGCGAGCAGACCCATCCGGGCGCGTTCCGCCCCTGAACCCGGTGAGGTTAATCGGTTGGGGTAACGCCGGTGGAGTGCACGACGATAGGGGCCAAGGGCAACCGACCAGCCCCTGTCGCCGACTCCGAGAGACGTAGCGTGCTCATACGACTTCTGCGGACCTATCTCAGGCCCTACAAGAAACCCATCGCTCTCCTGGTGGCGCTGCAGTTCCTGCAGACCTGCGCCACCCTCTACCTGCCCACTCTGAACGCGGACATCATCGACAACGGTGTCGTGAAGGGTGACACGGGTTACATCCTGACCTCCGGCGCCCTGATGATCGGCATCTCGCTGGCCCAGGTGGTGTGCAGCATCGGTGCCGTCTACTACGGCGCCCGGACCGCCTCCGCGCTCGGCCGGGACGTGCGCGGGGCCGTCTTCGACCGGGTCCAGTCCTTCTCCGCGCGTGAGGTGGGTCACTTCGGGGCGCCCTCGCTCATCACCCGTACGACGAACGACGTGCAGCAGGTCCAGATGCTGGCCCTGCTGACGTTCACCCTGATGGTGTCGGCGCCCATCATGTGTGTCGGCGGGATCGTGCTGGCGCTCGGTCTGGACGTACCGCTGTCGGGGGTGCTGGTCGCGGTGGTGCCGGTGCTCGGCATCTCCGTCACGCTGATCGTGCGCCGGCTGCGGCCGCTGTTCCGGTCGATGCAGGTGCGGCTGGACACGGTGAACCGGGTGCTGCGCGAGCAGATCACCGGCAACCGGGTGATCCGCGCCTTCGTCCGGGACGAGTACGAGCAGGGCCGGTTCGGCGGCGCCAACGCCGAGCTGACCGAGATGCAGCTGGCCACCGGCCGGATGCTCGCCCTGATGTTCCCGATCGTCATGACGGTGGTGAACGTGTCGTCCATCGCGGTGGTGTGGTTCGGCGCCCACCGGATCGACAGCGGCCAGATGGCCATCGGCGACCTCACCGCGTTCCTCGCCTACCTGATGCAGATCGTCATGTCCGTGATGATGGCCACCTTCATGTTCATGATGGTGCCGCGCGCGGAGGTGTGCGCCGAGCGCATCCAGGAGGTCATGGACACCGATTCCAGCGTCGTACCGCCCGCGGCCCCCGTCACCGAGCTGCGCGCGCACGGGCACCTGGAGATCCGGGGCGCGGGCTTCCGCTATCCGGGTGCCGAGGAGCCGGTGCTGAAGTCCATCGGCCTGGTGGCCCGGCCGGGCGAGACCACGGCCGTGATCGGCTCCACCGGCAGCGGCAAGTCGACGCTGCTCGGACTCGTCCCCCGGCTGTTCGACGCCACCGAGGGCGAGGTCCTGGTGAACGGCGTGGACGTCCGCGAGGTCGACCCGGAGCTGCTGGCCGCCACGGTGGGCCTGGTGCCGCAGAAGCCGTACCTGTTCGCCGGCACCGTCGCCACCAACCTGCGCTACGGCAACCCGGACGCCACCGACGAGGAGCTGTGGCACGCGCTGGAGGTGGCGCAGGCCAGGAACTTCGTGAGCGGGCTGGAGGGCGGCCTGGACGCGCCGATCGCGCAGGGCGGCACCAACGTCTCCGGCGGTCAGCGGCAGCGGCTCGCCATCGCCCGCACCCTGGTGCAGCGCCCGGAGATCTACCTCTTCGACGACTCCTTCTCCGCGCTGGACTACGCCACCGACGCGGCCCTGCGCGCCGCGCTCGGCCGGGAGACCGCCGAGGCGACCGTCGTCATCGTCGCCCAGCGGGTGGCGACCATCCGGGACGCGGACCGGATCATCGTGCTCGACGAGGGCCGCGTGGTCGGCTCCGGCCGGCACGCCGAGCTGATGGCGTCCAACGAGACCTACCGGGAGATCGTGCTCTCCCAGCTGACGGAAGCGGAGGCCGCCTGATGGCCGGGCCCATGGGACGCATGATGGCCGGGGGCGGCCCCGACCAGCGCTCGATGGACTTCAAGGGGTCGGGCAAACGGCTCGTCACCCAGTTCAAACCGGAACGGCTCACGATCTACGGCCTGCTGCTCTGCGTGCTCGTCAGCGTGGGCCTCAACGTGATCGGCCCGAAGATCCTCGGCCGGGCCACCGACCTGGTGTTCGCCGGCATCATCGGCCGGCGGATGCCGGACGGCGCCACCAAGCAGCAGGTGCTCGACTCCATGCGCGAGCGCGGCCAGGGCCGGATCGCGGACATGCTGAAGGGCACCGACTTCACGCCGGGCAAGGGCATCGACTTCGATGCCGTCGGCAGCGTCCTGCTGCTGGCGCTCGGCACGTTCCTGGTCGCCGGTCTGCTGATGGCGATCGCGACCCGGCTGGTGAACCGGGCCGTGAACCGCACGATGTACCGGCTGCGGGAGGACGTGCAGACGAAGCTGTCGCGGCTGCCGCTGTCGTACTTCGACAAGCGCCAGCGCGGTGAGGTGCTGTCCCGGGCGACGAACGACATCGACAACGTCGGGCAGACGCTCCAGCAGTCGATGGGCCAGCTGATCAACTCGGTGCTGACCGTCATCGGCGTGCTGGCGATGATGTTCTGGGTGTCCTGGCTGCTGGCGCTGGTCGCGCTCGTGACCGTGCCGCTGTCGTTCGTGGTGGCCACCCGGGTCGGCAAGCGGTCGCAGCCGCACTTCGTGCAGCAGTGGCGCTCCACCGGCAAGCTGAACGCGCACATCGAGGAGATGTACACCGGGCACACCCTGGTGAAGGTGTTCGGCCGGCAGCAGGAGTCGGCGCAGCAGTTCGCCGAGCAGAACCAGGCGCTGTACGAGGCCGCGTTCAAGGCGCAGTTCAACAGCGGTGTCATGCAGCCGCTGATGATGTTCGTGTCGAACCTGAACTACGTGCTGGTGGCGGTCGTCGGCGGACTGCGGGTCGCGTCCGGCGCGCTGTCCATCGGTGACGTGCAGGCCTTCATCCAGTACTCGCGGCAGTTCTCGACGCCGCTGACCCAGATCGCGTCGATGGCCAACCTGGTGCAGTCCGGTGTCGCCTCGGCCGAGCGGATCTTCGAACTCCTGGACGCGGAGGAGCAGGAGGCGGATCCGGTGCCGGGCGAGCGGCCGGAGGAACTGCGCGGCCGGGTGCGGCTGGAGCACGTGTCGTTCCGGTACGAGCCGGAGAAGCCGCTGATCGAGGATCTGTCGCTCACGGTGGAACCGGGGCACACGGTGGCGATCGTCGGCCCGACCGGCGCGGGCAAGACCACGCTGGTCAACCTGTTGATGCGGTTCTACGACGTGTCGGGCGGCCGGATCACCCTCGACGGGGTCGACATCCGCGGCATGACCCGGGACGAACTCCGGTCCGGGATCGGCATGGTGCTCCAGGACACCTGGCTGTTCGGCGGCACCATCGCGGAGAACATCGCGTACGGCGCCTCGCGCGAGGTCACGCGCGGCGAGATCGAGGAGGCGGCACGGGCGGCGCACGCGGACCGCTTCATCCGTACGCTGCCCGACGGGTACGACACCGTGATCGACGACGAGGGCACGGGCGTCAGCGCCGGTGAGAAGCAGCTGATCACCATCGCGCGGGCGTTCCTGTCCGACCCGGTGATCCTGGTGCTGGACGAGGCGACGAGCTCGGTCGACACCCGTACCGAGGTGCTGATCCAGAAGGCGATGGCCAAACTGGCCGCGGGCCGCACGTCGTTCGTGATCGCGCACCGGCTGTCGACCATCCGCGACGCCGACACCATCCTCGTGATGGAGAACGGCTCCATCGTGGAACAGGGCGCGCACGCCGAGCTGTTGGCGGCGGACGGAGCCTACGCCCGGCTGTACAAGGCGCAGTTCGCCCAGGCCGTGGCCGAGGTGGACTGAACGCCGGGGGCCGCCGCACGGCGGCGGCCCCTCAGTCCAGGTAACCCCTCAGCTGGTCCGCGAACGCGTGGTCGCGGAGCTTGTTGAGGGTCTTGGACTCGATCTGCCGTATCCGCTCCCGGGTCACGCCGAAGATGCGGCCGATCTCCTCCAGTGTGCGCGGGCGGCCGTCGGCCAGGCCGTACCGGAGCTGGACGACCTTCCGCTCGCGCTCCCCCAGCGTGGACAGCACGGCTTCCAGGTGCTCGCGCAGCAGCAGGAACGCGGCCGACTCCACGGGGCTCGCGGCGTCGCCGTCCTCGATGAGGTCACCGAGGGCGACGTCGTCCTCCTCGCCGACCGGGGCGTGCAGCGACACCGGTTCCTGGGCGAGGCGCAGCACCTCGCCGACCCGCTCGGGCGGCAGGTCCAGGTGGGCGCCGACCTCCTCGGCGGTCGGCTCGTAGCCGCGCTCCTGGAGCATCCGGCGCTGGACGCGGACGACCCGGTTGATCAGCTCCACGACGTGGACGGGGACGCGGATGGTGCGGGCCTGGTCGGCCAGCGCCCGGCTCATGGCCTGCCGGATCCACCAGGTGGCGTAGGTGGAGAACTTGTAGCCGCGCGCGTAGTCGAACTTCTCCACGGCCCGGATGAGCCCGAGGTTTCCCTCCTGGACCAGGTCGAGCATGGTCAGCCCGCGGCCGACGTACCGTTTGGCCACGGAGACGACCAGCCGCAGGTTGGCCTCGATGAGCCGGCGCTTGGCGACGCGGCCCATGACGACGAGCCGGTCCAGGTCGAGCGCCAGCTCGCTGTCCAGGTCGGGGGTGCTGCCCAGCTTCTCCTCCGCGAACAGGCCGGCCTCCACGCGGCGGGCGAGTTCCACCTCCTCGGCGGCGGTGAGCAGCGGGATACGGCCGATCTCGCGCAGGTACTGGCGGAACAGGTCGGCGGAGGGGCCGCCGGACTCGGCCCGGGCGGGGACCGGCACCTCGACGGGTTCCGCGGGTTCGTCCACGAGCGCGTCGGCGGGCGGTTCCGCCTCGGGATGCAGGGCGGCACGGCTCTGCGGGGGCACGGCCACGAGGACGTCCGTCTCCGCGTCCGGCTCGTCCGCGGTGGTGCTGGTGGCGCTGGTGCTGTCGGCGTTCTGGGTGAGGGTCCGGGTCTGCACGGGGGCGACCTCCAGGATGATCGCTGCTGAAGGTGAGCGGCAGCGTGCGCTCCGAGGCTCGGGCACCGCCCCCAGTGTGGAGTACGACACAACTCCGCCACGAGGGTCGTGCGGTGACTTTTTGCGTCCGTTCCGTCACCGGCCGGTGATGCGTCCCGGTGGACTATGCGACGGGCAACTGCGGGCCGTCCGGTCCGGGCGACGAGGTCGCGGCTTCAGGCGATCACCGCCCGCCGGCCCCGCTACAGCGCCTCCGCGCCCCGTACGCGCAGGGCCTGGTCGTACTGCTGGAGGACCCACAGTTCGTTCTGTACGGCGGCCAGCTGGGCGGGGTCGCCGGTGGTGGCCAGGCGGGTCATCTGGGACTGGATGTCGCGGATGCGGCGCTCGACGGCGCGGCGGCGGATCTGGACGAGGACCGTACCGGCGTAGGTCTCGTCCACCGTGCGGCGCAGGATCGGTTCGACGGCCAGCTCGGTGACCATCGCGCGGACCGTGTCGTCCGGTGCGGCCTCGCGGACGCGGACCAGGTACTCCTGCGGGTCCGGGACGCCGTACTCGGCGCCGCCCGCCTCCGCGACGGCCCGGCGTACGGCCGCGTAGGGCGGGGCCGTGAACTCGTCCACGCCGTAGGCGTCGAAGGCCGGGGAGACCAGCTCGGGGCGCTGGAGGGCGAGTTTGAGCAGTTCGCGTTCGGCGGCGAAGACGGGGTTGCGCAGGGTCAGTGCCGGGCCGGAGCCGGCGGGGCGCGGCGCCTCGGTCCACTGGTGCTGGGCCTGCCGGGAGCGGCCCTGCTGCTGCGGGCCCTTGCCCTCGCGGTTCCAGCGGGCCAGCTGGGCGACCCGGCGGACGACGAACTGGGTGTCGAGGATGCCGAGCATGCCGGCCAGTTCGACGGCGACCTCGTGCTGGGCGCCGCTGTTCTTGATCTTGGCGACGACCGGGGCGGCCTCGTCGAGGGCGGCGGCCCGGCCGGCCGGGGTGTCCAGGTCGTACCGGCCCACGATCTGGCGGAGCGCGAACTCGAAGAGCGGGGTGCGGGGTTCGGCCAGGTCGGCGACCGCCTCGTCGCCCTTGGCCAGCCGCAGGTCGCAGGGGTCCATGCCGTCGGGCGCGATCGCGATGTAGGTCTCGGCGGCGAACTTCTGGTCGTCCTCGAAGGCGCGCAGCGCGGCCTTCTGCCCGGCCGAGTCACCGTCGAAGGTGAAGATCACGCGGGCCGAGCCGTTGTCCATCAGGAGGCGGCGGAGGATCTTGATGTGCTCGCCGCCGAAGGCCGTACCGCAGGTGGCGATGGCGGTGGTCACCCCGGCGAGGTGGCAGGCCATGACGTCCGTGTAGCCCTCGACCACCACCGCGCGGCTGGACTTGGCGATCTCCTTCTTCGCCAGGTCGATGCCGTACAGCACCTGGCTCTTCTTGTAGATCGCCGTGTCGGGCGTGTTGAGGTACTTGGGGCCGTTGTCCGCCTCGTACAGCTTGCGGGCGCCGAAGCCGACGACCTCGCCGCCGATGTCCCGGATGGGCCACATCAGGCGGCCCCGGAACCGGTCGATGGGTCCCCGGCGGCCCTCCTGGGACAGGCCGGAGAGGACCAGCTCCTTGTCGGTGAAGCCCTTGCCGCGCAGGTAGCGGGTGAGGTGGTCCCAGCCCTGGGGGCTGTAGCCGACGCCGAAGTGGACGGCGGCGGCCTGGTCGAAGCCGCGCTCGGCGAGGAAGATCCGGCCGGTCTCGGCCTCGGGGCTGGTGGCCAGCTGCTCGGCGTACCACTGCGCGGCGATCTTGTGGGCCTCGACCAGGCGGATGCGTTCGCCGCGCTGGTGCGCCGGGTTGTACCCGCCCTCCTCGTACCGCAGCGTGATGCCGGCCTGGGCTGCCAGCCGCTCGACCGCCTCCGAGAAGGAGAGGTGGTCCACCTTCATCACGAAGGTGATGGTGTCGCCGCCCTCCTGGCAGCCGAAGCAGTGGAAGAGTCCCTTGCTCGGGCTGACCTGGAAGGACGGCGACTTCTCGTCGTGGAACGGGCACAGCCCCTTGAGGTTGCCGCCGCCCGCGTTGCGCAGCTGGAGGTACTCGGAGACCACGGCGTCGATCGGGACCGCGTCCCGTACCGCCTTCACGTCCTCGTCGTTGATCCGTCCTGCCACGCGTGAATTCTACGGGGGCGCGGTGACAGTCCCGGTGCCCGCGGAGGTCAAGAGGTGAGGCTGCCGAGGGGGACGTGCGGGTCGGAGAGCGCCTCGACGTTCACCCGGGCCCGGGAACGGATCAGATTCTGGATGTGCTCTGTGACATCCCACACGTTCACGTTCATCCCGGCCAGCACGCGTCCTTCCCGCACCCAGAACGCGATGAACTCCCGCTTCCCCGCGTCGCCGCGGATCACCACCTCGTCGTACGACCCCGGGGGCGCCCATCCGCTGTACTCCATGCCCAGGTCGTACTGGTCGGTGAAGAAGTACGGCACGCGGTCGTAGACGACCTCCTGGCCGAGCATCGCGCGCGCCGCCGCCGGGCCGCCGTTCAGGGCGTTCGCCCAGTGCTCCACCCGCAGCCGGGTGTCGAAGAGGCCCAGCGGGAAGGACGCCACGTCGCCGGCCGCGTGGATGTCGGGGTCGGAGGTGCGCAGCCGTTCGTCGACGACGATGCCGCCGCCGTGCGCCCGGTCGGCGGTCTCCAGCCCCGCCGCCTCGGCGAGGGCGATCCGCGGGGCGGCGCCGATCGCCGCGAGGACGTCGTGCGCCGGGTGCTCCTCGCCGTCGTCCGTGCGGGCCGCGAGGACCATGCCGTCCTGGCCGACGATCTCGGTGAGCCGCACCCCGAAGCGGAAGCGGACGCCGTGCTCGCGGTGCAGTTCGGCGAAGACGTTGCCCAGCTCGGGGCCGAGGACGCCGTACAGCGGGGTCGGCGCCGGTTCGATCACCGTGACCTCGGCGCCGTACTCGCGGGCCGCCGCCGCGACCTCCAGGCCGATCCAGCCGGCGCCCGCGATCACCAGGTGCCCGTTGTCCCGGCCGAGGTGGTGCAGGACGCCCTTGAGGCGCTCGGCGTGCGCGAGGCGGCGCAGGTGGTGGACGCCCGCCAGGTCGGTGCCGGGGATGTCCAGGCGGCGCGGCTCGGCGCCGGTGACCAGCAGCAGCTTGTCGTAGCGGACGAGCGTGCCGTCGTCGCCGAAGCGGACCGTCTTCGCCGCGCGGTCGATGCGGTCCACGGTCTGGCCGAGGTGCAGCTCGACGTCGTTGCGCGCGTACCAGGCCGGCTCGTGCACGAAGACGCTGTCGCGCTCCTCCTTGCCGAGCAGATAGCCCTTGGACAGCGGCGGGCGCTCGTAGGGGTGGTCGCGTTCGTCGCAGATCAGTATCACCCGGCCGCTGAAGCCCTCCGCCCGGAGCGTCTCGGCCGCCTTCGCACCGGCGAGACCGCCTCCGACGATGACGAATGTCTGATCCGCGTCGACCACTTGATGCCTCCTCTAAGGGTGCCGCCACATGCGAGCGTCCCGCACGCAGCGTGATGCGGGAAGAGGGTGTGACCCGATCAGGCCACGGAGGGTCATGTTCCTCTCACATATGCCCCGTAAGTCTCGCGTGCAGCGTGAGCGCGGAGGCGTCGGTGAGGGAGGCGATCTGGTCCACGATCACCCGCTTGCGCGCCCGGTCGTCACCGGCCGCGTCGAACAGCGCCCGGAACTGGGGGTCGAGGCCGTCGGGCGCGCGGGCGGTCAGCGCCTCGGCCAGCTCGGCGACGATCACCCGCTGGTCGGCGCGCAGCCGCTCCTGCTCGTCCCGCTGCATCACGTAGCGGTCCGCGACCGCCTTGAGCACCGCGCACTCCATGCGGGTCTCACGGGGTACGACGAGTCCGGCGGCGTAGCGCGTGAGCCGGCCGGTCCCCCACACCGTGCGCGTGGCGGCCTCGGCGGCCAGGCAGAAGCGTCCGATGAGCTGGCTGGTGGCGTCCTTCAGCCGGGCCTGGGCGGCCGCGCTGCCGTCGTAGCCGTGCGGCCACCACTCCTCCTCCTGGAGGCGGTCCAGCGCGGCGGCGAGTTCGGCCGGGTCGGTGTCCGCGGGGACGTACCGGCCGACGGCGACCTGGAACACCGCCTGCCGTTCCGGCTCGGCGTGCAGGCAGTCGGGGTCGATGTGCCCGGCGTGCAGGCCGTCCTCGACGTCGTGCACCGAGTAGGCGACGTCGTCGGACCAGTCCATGACCTGTGCCTCGAAGCAGGTGCGGGTGCCGGGGGCGTGGGCGCGGACCCAGTCGAACACCGGGCGGTCGTCCTCGTACACGCCGAACTTCCGCGAGTCCGGGTCGGCGGGGTGCGCGCCGCGCGGCCACGGGTACTTGGTGGCGGCGTCGAGGGTGGCGCGGGTGAGGTTCAGGCCGACTGAGCCGTCGTCGGTGAACCGTTTGGGCTCGATGCGGGTGAGGAGCCTGAGGGACTGGGCGTTGCCCTCGAAGCCGCCGCAGTCGTCGGCGAACTCGTTCAGCGCGGTCTCGCCGTTGTGGCCGAAGGGGGGATGACCGAGGTCGTGGGCGAGGCAGGCCGCCTCGACCAGGTCCGGGTCACAGCCGAGGGCGGCGCCCAGCTCACGGCCGACCTGGGCGCATTCCAGGGAGTGGGTGAGGCGGGTGCGGGGGCTGGGGTCCCAGGCCTGGGGGTGCGTCCCCGGGGTGACCACCTGCGTCTTGCCCGCGAGGCGGCGCAGGGCGCCCGAGTGCAGGATGCGGGCGCGGTCGCGCTGGAAGGCGGTACGGCCGGGGCGTTTGTCGGGTTCGGGGACCCAGCGGTCGAGTGACGCCGGGTCGTATGCCGTGGCGAGTGCGGTGCCTTCCATGGGTCGACACTAAGGCACCCCGCATCCCTCAGGCGGCTTCGGCCGCCGTCGCCCCCAGGCTCTGGTCGTAGCGGTGCAGAACCAGGCGGGCCATCGTGTCGTGGGCCCCCAGGGGGGCCGAGGCGATCCACGGCGCCTCCGCGGCGCACCGGGTCGCGAAGCGGCCGGGAGCCGTGAAACAGGAAGCAACTGCCACGGTGTGGCGTCCCCGCGCCGCCAGGACGCGCAGCGCCGTCGCCACCGTCGGCGTCGCCGCCGAGGCGTACGCGGGGAGCACCGGGACGCCCAGCCGGGCGGACAGCAGGCGGGCCGTGCGACGGGTGTCGGCGGCCGAGTCGGGGTCGCGGGAACCGGCCGCGGCGAGGACGACCGCCGTCGAGCGGCGGGCGGTGTCGTCCGTCCCGGACGGCCAGCCGGCCTCGGCCAGGCGGGCGTGCAGGGCCTCGGCGAGCAGGGGGTGCGGGCCCAGCGGGGCGGCCAGGCGGGTGCGCGCGCGTGCGGCGCCGGCCATCTCCGGGATGTCCTGCTTGACGTGGTAGCCGCGGCTGAGGAGCAGCGGGACGAGGACGGCGGGGGTGTCACCGAGCGCGGCGAGGGTGTCCGGGAGCAGGGGTTCGTTCAGCTCGATGTGCCCCAGGTGCACGGGGAGGCCGGGACGCAGCCCGCGGACCCGGGCCATGAGGGCCCGCACGGTGGTGAGCGCCCGCGGGTCGCGGCTGCCGTGGGCGACCAGCACGAGGGCGGGCGGGGCCGGGCGGCGGCGGCCGGGCGGGGAGAGGGGCCGGCCACTGGTGCGGGGTGGGGTGGACGCCGTCATGGAAGGATCCTGACCGGAAGACGTTGCGGGCCCGTTGCGCGGCCGTCACGGGTATTTTCCGTGGGTTCACCGCGTACGGATGCACGGTGTGAGGCGAACCGGACCGCCCTCGTTCGGCGTCCTCCATGACCGGAGGCGATCAGGAGGGACCGTATGAGGATCCGTCGACCGCGGTGGCCGCGCACGCGGGCCGGGCAGCGGCGGCTGGTACAGGCCGTGATGGCCGGGTGTGTGCTGGCGCTGCTGCCGGTGACCTGGCTGTACGTGTCCACGGCGGACCGGCTGCGGACGACGGCGGACGTCCCGCGCGCCGATGTCGCGGTGGTGTTCGGGGCCGGGCTGTGGCAGGGCGAGCCGTCGCCGTACCTCGCGCACCGGCTGGACGCGGCGGCGAAGCTGTACCGGGCGGGGCGGATCAAGGTGGTCCTGGTCACCGGGGACAACAGCCGCGAGGACTACGACGAGCCGGACGCCATGCGCGCGTACCTCACCCGGCACGGGGTGCCGGACGCGCGGATCGTCAGCGACTACGCCGGGTTCGACACCTGGGACTCCTGCGTCCGGGCCAGGAAGATCTTCGGTGTGGACCGGGCGGTGCTGATCAGCCAGGACTTCCACATCCGGCGGGCGGTGGCGCTGTGCGAGGCGGCGGGGGTGGACTCGTACGGCGTCGGGGTGGCCGCGAAACGCGACGTGACCTGGTACTACGGCGGGACGCGCGAGGTGTTCGCGGCGGGCAAGGCGGCACTGGACGCGGTGTTCCGGCCGGACCCGCGGTTCCTGGGGCCGAAGGAGCCGGGGGTGGCACGGGCGCTGGCCGCCGGACGGTGACGGCGTGCGGAGACGGCGTGCGCCGGCGGTGTGCGCCGACCGTGGCCTCACGGCGGGCGGGGCGGCGCGGGGAGGTCGCCGTGCCGGGGGCGTAACCGGATGCGGCACGGGGCCGTAACACACCGGACGCACGCTGGGCGGTATGGAGAACACCTCGACGCCCACCCACTGCCCGTACTGCGCCTTGCAGTGCGGGATGAACATCACGCCCCTGCCCCAGGGGGGCGTCGAGGTCACCGAGCGCCCGGACTTCCCCGTCAACCGGGGCGCGCTGTGCGGCAAGGGCCGTACGGCGGCACAGGTGCTGTCCCCGGCGGTACGGCTGACCGCGCCGCTGGTGCGGGAGGGCGGCCGGCTGGTGGAGGCGGGCTGGCCCGAGGCGCTGGACCGGATCGCCGAGCGGCTCTCGGCGACCCGGGAGCGGTACGGCGCGGACGCGGTCGGGGTGTTCGGCGGGGGCGGGCTGACCAACGAGAAGGCGTACACGCTCGGCAAGTTCGCGCGGGTGGTGCTGGGCACCTCGCAGATCGACTACAACGGCCGGTTCTGCATGTCGTCGGCCGCGGCGGCCGGCACGAAGGCGTTCGGTCTGGACCGGGGGCTGCCGTTCCCGCTGGAGGACGTCCCGAAGACCGGGTGCGTGATCCTCGTCGGGTCCAACCCGGCCGAGACCATGCCCCCGTCGCTGCGCTTCTTCACGGAACTGCGGGAGAACGGCGGCACGCTGATCGTCGTCGACCCGCGCCGGACCAGGACCGCCGAGCAGGCCGACCTGCACCTCGCGCCCCGGCCCGGCACCGATCTCGCGCTCGCCCTCGGCCTGCTGCACCTGGTGGTGGCCGAGGGGCGGACGGACGAGGAGTACATCCGGGAACGGACCACCGGCTGGGCGGAGGCCCGGGCCGCGGCGATGGCGCACTGGCCGGAGCACGTGGAGCGGATCACCGGGGTGCCGGTGCCGCACCTGCGCGAGGCGGTACGGATGTTCTGCGAGCCGGAGGCGGCGATGGTGCTCACCGCGCGCGGGCCGGAGCAGCAGTCGCAGGGCACGGACACGGTGGGCGCCTGGATCAACCTGTGCCTGGCCACCGGCCGGGCGGGCCGCCCGCTGTCCGGGTACGGCTGCCTGACCGGGCAGGGCAACGGGCAGGGCGGACGCGAACACGGCCAGAAGGCCGACCAGTTGCCCGGGTACCGCAAGCTGGACGACCCGGCGGCGCGGGCGCACGTGGCCGGTGTGTGGGGGGTGGACCCGGACAGCCTGCCCGGGCCCGGGCGCAGCGCGTACGAACTCCTCGACGCCCTCGGTACGGACATCCGGGCGCTGCTGCTGATGGGCTCCAACCCGGTGGTGTCGGCCCCGCGCGCCGCCCACGTCGAGGAGCGCCTGCGCTCGCTGGACTTCCTCGCGGTGGCCGACGTCGTGCTGTCCGAGACGGCGGAGCTGGCGGACGTGGTGCTGCCGGTCACCCAGTGGGCGGAGGAGACGGGCACGACGACCAGCCTGGAGGGCCGCGTGCTGCTGCGCCGCCGGGCGGTCGCTCCGCCGCCCGGTGTCCACAGCGACCTCCACGTCCTGCACGAGCTGGCCGACCGCCTCGGCGTGGAGAAGGGTTTCCCGACCGACCCCGAGGAAGTCTTCGAGGAACTCCGCCGCGCCAGCGCGGGCGGACCCGCCGACTACTCCGGCATCACCTACCGCCGCCTGACCGAGGAGAACGGCGTCTTCTGGCCCTGTCCGCAGGAGGCGGCGGGGACGGGGGGCGGCGCCGGGGGCGCGGCCCCGGCGGGGGCCGGGGCCGGGGGCTCCGCCGTCGGTGACGGCGAGGACGCGACGCCGGCCGCGCTGCCCGACGGCCCGGCGGCTGACACCGGCGCGCTGGACGGCCGTTCGCCGGTGGATGCCGGGCGCGCCCCCGTCGTGCCGCCCGTTCATCCCGGTACTCCCCGGCTCTTCCTCGACGCGTTCGCCACGGCCGACGGGCGGGCCCGGTTCGTGCCGGTGGTGTACCGGGGGACGGCGGAGGAGCCGGACGGTGAGTACCCGTTGCTGCTGACCACCGGGCGGGTGGTGGCGCAGTACCAGTCGGGGGCGCAGACCCGGCGGGTGGCGGAGCTGAACGCGGCGGCGCCCGGGCCGTTCGTGGAGCTGCATCCGCGGCTCGCGGCCCGGCTGGGCGCGGCGGAGGGCGACCGCGTGGCCGTCGTGTCCCGGCGCGGCCGGGCCGTGGCGCCGGCGCGGATCACCAGCGCCATCCGGCCGGACACCGTCTTCATGCCGTTCCACTGGCCGGGCGAGGGCCGCGCGAACACGCTCACCAACCCGGCCCTGGACCCGACGTCCCGGATGCCGGAGTTCAAGTCGTGCGCGGTGCGGGTGGAGGTCCTGGGGCCAGGGAGGTAGCGCGGTCCGGTCCGCCGGATGCCGCACGGCCGGCGGGACTCGCATAGGTTCGGTACATGGCCGACATCGAGCAGACCGCACGGAACGGACAGGACGGACGGAGCGAGCCGTACGACCTGGACGCCTACCTCGACCGCATCGGCTGGAAGGGCGGGCGGCGGGCCGACCTGGCCACCCTGCGCGGCGTGCACCTGGCGCACGCGCTGTCGCTGCCGTTCGAGAACCTGGACCCGGTGCGGGGCGCGGCCCCCTCCCTGGCGCCCGCCGACCTGATGGCCAAGCTGGTCCACGGCCGGCGCGGCGGCTACTGCTACGAGCACAACACCCTCCTGCGGCTGGCGCTGGAGGCGCTCGGCTTCCGGGTGACCCCGCTGGCCGGCCGGGTGGTGGTGGGCGCCGAGACCCCCGAGAGCCGGCCCCGGACACACGCGATGCTCCGGGTCGAGGTGGCGGGCGAACCGCAGCCGTGGCTGGCGGACGTCGGCTTCGGCGCGGTCGGCGCGCTGCTGCTGCCGGTGCCGCTGGTGACCGGCACCGAGTTCGAGGGCGCCGGGCGCCGGCACCGGCTGGTGCGGCTGCCGCACGAAGGGCCGCTGGAGCTGTGGGAGTTGCAGGCGCACGCGGCGCGCGGCGGCTGGTCCGGTCAGTACGCGTTCACGCAGGAGCCGTTCGCCCCGGCCGACTTCGAGGTGTTCAACTGGTTCGTCGGCACCCACCCGCGCTCCCCCTTCACCCGCCGCCCCTACCTCCAGCGGACCACCGCGGACCGCCATCTCGCCCTGGACGGCGCCCGGTTCACCGAGACCCTCGCCGACGGCACGGTGACCGAGCGGACGCTGACGGACGAGTCGGAGGCGCGGCGCCTGGTCGCGCAGGAGTTCGGCATCGAGGTGCCCGGGGGGCTGGCCCTGCTGGGCTGAGTCAGCGGCGGGAGAGCCAGTCGCCGTCCGCGATCCGGGTGCCGGTGGCCCGCAGCCGGGCGGCGACAGGCGGGGCGGCGAGGTACACCCAGGCCCGGACGGTGCCGCCGGCGGGGCGTACGACGTCCCGGGCCGCGCGGACGTAGAGGTTGCGGGGGTCGCCCGGCACGTACTCCTCCAGCCGGTCCAGCGCGGCGAGCAGTTCCCCGTACGCCTCCGGCCGGGCGGTCACCAGTTCCCCGCGCACGGCTGCGCCGGGTT
Organism: Streptomyces sp. NRRL S-1022; assembly: GCF_000720135.1. Taxonomy (GTDB): domain Bacteria; phylum Actinomycetota; class Actinomycetes; order Streptomycetales; family Streptomycetaceae; genus Streptomyces. The sequence continues at coordinate 49,146 of NZ_JOIU01000029.1, forward strand.
CCTCGACGGCGTAGGGGTAGCCCGGGCCGTCGTACAGCACGGCGCCGGTGAGGTGCCCCGGTTCCTCGGCGAGGGTGCGGCCGCGCAGCAGGAGGTCGTGGTTGGCCTCGCCGGGGCGGAGGGTGCCGTAGACGAAGAAGGGCAGGGGGCGGAAGTCCTCGCGGGGGTCCTCGGCGGTCACGGAAACGATTCTGTACCCCCGCCGGCTCCCCACACATCTCCATGAAGAGGCTATGGACATGACATGTCATGGCCACTTAAATCTCGGGGACACGAGCGCCACCCCCACGCCTAGCCTGGCGCCTCCCCGAGGAGACAGATGAGCCGGATACGGCAGCACGTCCGAGGAACCCGTCGCACGGCCACCGCCGGTGTCGCCTTCGCCACCGCGACCCTGCTGGCCGTCAGCCTCTCCCCCGCCGCCCACGCCGACGGCAGACCGACCCGGGCCACCGCGATCGAGAACGCGGCGTCGGCCCTGCTGGCCCACGCCTCGTCCCTGGGCCTCACCTCCGCCCAGGACACCAGTGTCCGGGACGTGATCGTGGACAAGGACGGCACCCAGCACGTCCGCTACGACCGCACCTACCGGCACCTGCCGGTGCTGGGCGGCGACTTCGTCGTCCACCTGGCCCCGGACGGCGCCTACCGCAGCGCCGACCGCGCCACCCGGCAGGCCGTCTCCGTGCCCTCCGTCACCCCGGAGGTCTCCGGCCCGCAGGCCGCCGGCCTCGCCGTGAACGCCCTGCGCGCGGCCAACCTCGGGGAGAAGCTGAAGCAGGTCAAGGCCAAACCGGAGCTGGTGGTCGACGCCCTGCACGGCAGCCCCCGGCTCGCCTGGCGGACCAACGCCGCCGGCCTGGACTCGCTCGGCAACCCCGTCGCCCGCACCGTGCTGACCGACGCCCGCACCGGCGCGCAGATCGACGCCTGGGACAGCATCGAGACGGCCACCGGCGACGGCGCGTCCCTGTACAGCGGGACGGTCCCGCTGGAGTCGACCCAGTCCGGGTCGTCGTACCAGCTGAAGGACCCGACCCGCGGCAACACCTACACCGGTGACGCCGAGGGCAAGACCGACCTGTGCTTCTTCGGCATCTGCTTCAGCCGGGCCCCGGCGACCCTGTTCACCGACGCCGACAACCACTGGGGCACGGGCACCACGGCGGACCGCGCCTCGGCCGCCGTCGACGCCCAGTACGGCACCGACGAGACCTGGGACTACTACAAGAACATCCACGGCCGCAACGGCATCGCCGGCGACGGCAAGGGCTCGTACAACCGCGTCCACTACGGCAGCAACTACAACAACGCCTTCTGGGACGACAGTTGCTTCTGCATGACCTACGGCGACGGTGACGGGACCACCTTCGGTCCGCTGGTCGCCCTCGACGTCGCCGGGCACGAGATGACGCACGGCGTCACGTCCAAGACCGCCGCGCTGACCTACTCCGGCGAGTCCGGCGGCCTGAACGAGGCCACCTCCGACATCCTCGGCACGATGGTGGAGTGGTACGCGAACAACTCCTCCGACACCGGTGACTACCTCATCGGCGAGAAGATCGTGAAGCCCGGCTTCGGCAAGGCGGCCCTGCGCTTCATGGACAAGCCGTCCAAGGACGGCAGTTCCGCCGACTACTGGAGCTCCTCGGTCGGCAACCTCGACGTCCACTACTCCTCCGGCGTCGCCAACCACTTCGCCTACCTGCTCGCCGAGGGCAGCGGGGCGAAGACCATCAACGGCGTCGGCTACGACTCGCCGACGTACAACGGCTCGGCGGTCACCGGCATCGGCCGGGACAAGGCCGGCAGAATCTGGTACCGGGCGCTGACGGTCTACATGACCTCGTCGACGAACTACAAGGGCGCCCGTACGGCCACGCTGAACGCCGCCAAGGACCTCTACGGCGCGAGCAGCGCGGAGTACAACGCGGTGGCCGCCGCCTGGAGCGCGGTCAACGTCACCTGACGCGAGCGGCACCACGGCCGGCCGCCGCCCCGCGCACGGGGTGCGGCCGGCGGGTGGAGGCCAATCGTGTGCTCTTCGCACCCGGCCCCTCACACGGCCCTGACCTGCCGGAACACTTCCCGGCTGGGCCGTGTGGGGGGCCGTTCGCGCCACCCGTTCACCGCATCGCCGGCCCGCCTCGGCAAGCGGATCTCCCCGACTGCGACTTACCTCGGAAGGGCAGGGGCGCACCCCTGGACGAGTCGGACGAGCTCTGGGGAGCACCATGCGACGCACTGCCCGTGTGCTGGCCGGTACCGCGCTCGCCGTGGCCGCCGCGGCACCGGCCCACGCCGTGGGGACCGGCCGTCTGGATGTGTACCCGTCCACCGTGGCGCCCGGTGGCCAGGTCTCGGTGAACACGGCCGCGTGCGGGGACGCGGGCGCCGCGACCGGGGACGCGGGCGCGGTCGGTGCCGGCACGTTCATGCTGGCGCCCAGCGCGCACGACGGCGAGGCGATCGGCCAGTTCCGGGTGCCGCCGAGCGCGCAGCCGGGGACGTACGAGATCGTCGCCCGGTGTGCCGTGGGCGACCGGCAGGTGACGGGCGATCTGGTGGTGGCGTTGAGCGCGGCGCACGAGCAGGTGCAGCCGCGGGGAAGCGTGAAGACGGGGGTCGGCGGCGGACTGGGCCCCGACCCCGTACAGACCGCGGCGGGTGTGGCGGCACTGGCCGTCGCCGCCGCGGGCGGTACCTGGCTCCTGCATCGCCGGGCGAGAGGCGACGGGATCTGACGGACACCCTCCGCTGTCCGTCCGCGGTACCGCACATCCCGCCCCCTCCGGGTCCGACGCCCCTCGCGGCCCGGAGGGGGAGGGTGCTTCGGGGGGCCGCCCCCCGGGAGAGGGGTTTGCCATGCGCAGGAACGCCGGGAGCGGCGTGAGCGGCCGGTACGGCGGCGCGGGGTGCGGCGGTGGTGCCGCGTGCGGCTCCTGCGCAGAGTGCGCCACCGGCGCCGGGTCCGGCAGCGGCGCCGGGTCCGGCAGCGGCGGCAGCGGCAGCGGCAGCGGCAGCGGGAGCAGGGGCCGCCGGCGGGGCCGCGGCGGCGGGCGGGGCAGGGCCGCCCGGCTCGGCGACACCGCCATAGCCGCCGTCACCGTCGTGGCCCTCGGCTCCGGGGTGTGGCTGCTGGGCGGCGGCACCCGCCCCGGCACGCCCCCACAGCCGTCAGTCGCCGAGGGCCGCCCGGACCCGGCCGGTGAACATGCCGGCGCCCCCGCGCTCGCCCCCTCCCCGCCGCTGCGCATCCGCATCCCCGCGATCCGGGTGAACGCCCCGCTGACGGGCCTGGCCCTCACCCGCTCCGGCAGCCTGGACGCGCCGCCCGCCAAGGAGAAGAACCTCGCCGGCTGGTACGAGGCCGGCACCACCCCCGGCGAGACGGGCACCGCGATCGTCGCCGGGCACGTCGACAACACCGAGGGCCCCGCCGTCTTCTACGACCTGGGCGCGCTGAAGCGGGGCGCCCGCATCGAGGTCGACCGCCGGGACGGCTCGGTGGCCGTGTTCACCGTGGACGCGGTGGAGGTGTACTCGGCGCACGACTTCCCCGACGACAAGGTGTACGGCGCGGCCCCCCGCCCCGAACTGCGCGTCATCACCTGCGGCGGGGGCTACTCCCGGACCACCGGCTACCAGGGCAACGTGGTGGTGTTCGCCCATCTGACGGGCAGCCGCTGAAGGCCCGGTGCGGCCCCGGCAGGCTCAGCGCGGCTCCGGTATCCGGCTCAGGACGTGCCGCATCCCCCAGCCGGCGAGCGGCTCCAGCGCCTCGTTCAGCTGCCGGCCGCTCTGGGTCAGCGTGTACTCGACGCGGGGCGGCACCTCGTCGTACTCCTCGCGGTGCACGACACCGTCGGCCTCCAGCTCGCGCAGCTGCGCGGCGAGCACCTTCTCCGTGACACCGGGCAGCCGCCGGCGCAGTTCACCGAAGCGGCATGTGCCGCATTCGCCCAGCACCCACAGGATCGACACCTTCCACTTGCCGTCGATGATGTCCATCGCCGCGTCGGTCCCGCACATGCGGGCCCCCGGCCGCCGTCCCACCGGCATGGTCCTCCCCCTTCCGACCTGCACCCTTTCCCGCTGGTAACCACCTACTTACAAGTACGTACTTCTGCGCGGCGGTTCCACGGGTGAGCCTAGTCGCCATGACCGACACCTCCTCTTCCTCCGCGCCCCGTACTCCTCTGACCCTGCTCGGCACCGGTGCGATGGGCACCGCGCTCGGGCGGGCCTGGCTCGCCGCCGGGCATCCGCTGACCGTGTGGAACCGCACGCCCGGCCGGACGGCCGCGCTGACCGCCGAGGGCGCGGTGGCGGCGGGGAGCGCGGCGGAGGCGGTGGCCGCGAACCGGCTCGTCGTGGCCTGTCTGCTGGACGACGCCTCGGTGGGCACCGCCCTGGACTCCGCGGAGCTGGGCGGCCGGGACCTGGTGAACCTCACCACCGGCACTCCGGCCGAAGCCCGGGAGCGCGCCGCCTGGGCCGAGAAGCGGGGCGCCCGGTTCCTGGACGGCGGGATCATGGCCGTACCGCCGATGATCGGTGTGCCCGGCGCCTTCGTGCTCTACAGCGGCCACCAGGAGCTGTTCGAGGAGCACCGGGACACCCTCGCCGTCCCGGCCGGCACCGAGTACGTCGGCGCCGACCCCGGTCTCGCCGCGCTGCACGACGTGGCGCTGCTGAGCGGGATGTACGGCATGTTCGCCGGGATCACCCACGCGTTCGCGCTGCTGCGCGGGACGGACGTGGCGCCCCAGGACTTCGCCGCGCTGCTCGTGCCGTGGCTGGACGCGATGTCCGGCATGGCGCGGGAGACGGCCGAACGGCTGGTCTCCGGCGACTACACCACCGGAGTCGTCTCCAACCTGGCGATGCAGGTCGCCGGCAGCGGGACGCTGCTGCGCACGGCCGCGGAACAGGGCGTGAGCCCGGAGCTGATCACCCCGTTCCTGGAGCTGATGCGCCGCAGGCTGGCCGACGGCCACGCCGGGGAGGACACCACCGGCCTGGTGGACCTCCTGCGCACCCGCTGACCGCCGGGCCGGCCGGGTCCCGCTCGCGGAAGAAGTGATTCGCGCACGGTCGGAGGCGCGCTCTAGCATGCGCGCTATGGCAAAGGCACCCGTTCTCACGCCCCGGGCGGAAGACTTCCCCCGCTGGTACCAGGAACTGATCGGCAAGGCCGAGCTGGCAGACAACGGCCCGGTGCGCGGCACCATGGTCATCCGACCGTACGGGTACGGGCTGTGGGAGCGGATGCAGCAGGAGATGGACTCCCGCATCAAGGCCGCGGGTGCCTCCAACGCCTACTTCCCGCTCTTCATCCCGCAGTCCTACCTGACCAGGGAAGCCGAGCACGTCGAGGGCTTCGCCCCCGAACTCGCGGTCGTCACGCACGGCGGGGGCAAGGAACTGGAGGAGCCGATCGTCGTCCGGCCCACCTCCGAGACGATCGTCAACGAGTACTTCTCGAAGTGGGTGCAGAGCTACCGGGACCTGCCCCTGCTCATCAACCAGTGGGCGAACGTCGTGCGTTGGGAGATGCGTCCGCGGGTCTTCCTCCGTACGACCGAGTTCCTCTGGCAGGAGGGGCACACCGCCCACGCCACCTATGAGGACGCCCGCGCCTACGCCTCCCGCATCCACCGGGACGTCTACTACGACTTCATGGTCAACGTCCTGGGCATCGACGTGGTCCTCGGCCGCAAGACCGCCAGGGAGCGCTTCGCCGGCGCGATCAACACCCTCACCCTCGAGGGCATGATGGGCGACGGCAAGGCGCTGCAGATGGGCACCAGCCATGAGCTGGGCCAGAACTTCGCCAGGGCCTTCCACACCCAGTACCTGTCCAAGGAGGGCAGGCAGGAGCTGGTGTGGCAGACCTCCTGGGGTGTGTCGACCCGGATGGTCGGCGGTCTGATCATGTCGCACGGCGACGACAGCGGACTTCGCGTGCCGCCGCGGCTGGCGCCGGTCCAGGCCGTCGTGCTCGCGATCAAGGGCGACGACACGGTGATCGCCAAGGTCCGTGAGATCAGTGACAGGCTCAGGGCCGCGGGTGTGCGCGTCCAGGTCGACGACCGCACCGACATCCCCTTCGGCCGGCGCGCCGTCGACTGGGAACTCAAGGGTGTGCCGGTCCGCATCGAGGTGGGCCCGCGCGACCTGGAGAACGGCACCGCGATGCTGGCCCGCCGTATCCCCGGCGGCAAGGAGCCCGTGCGGACCGGGGAACTCGAAGCGCTGCTCCCCAAGGTCCTGGAGGAGGACCAGGCACTGCTGCTCGCGCAGTCCCGCGAGCGCCGCAGGGACCGCACGGTCGACGCGGCCACGATCGAGGAGGCCGCGGAGGCCGCGGCCACCGGCTGGGCGCGCATCCCCTGGGCCACGCTGGGCCCGGAGGGCGAGGCGGCCCTCGCCGAACAGGGCGTGTCCGTGCGGTGCCTCGTCGCCGCGGACGGCTCGGTCCCCGACGCCGACGACCAGCCGGGGAACGTCGCCCTCGTGTCGCGCGCGTACTGACACGCGCCGGGTCCGGCACCGGTGCACCCGCCGGCGCCGGACCCTCGCTCGTGTGCCGCGTCCCGCCCGGGGAACAGGCGTCACGGCGCCTCCTCACACCCGCCGCCCTATTTCGCTGAGGGCAGCGTTCCCCCCAGGAAACAGACGTGATCCCACCGGGTAACGTCCGGACCGCACGCTCGTGGCATGACCTCGAATACGCGTGTGGTGGTGATCGGCGCCGGCCTCGCGGGCGTACGGCTCGCCCGGCGGCTCGGCGACCTGGGCACGCCCGCGCTGCTCGTCGGCGACGAGGAGCACGCCCCGTACAACCGGGTGCTGCTGGCCGAGGTGCTGGCCGGCCGGTACGCGCCGGAGGTGATCACCCTCCCGCCGCCCGCGGGTCTGCTGCGCACCCGGGTCACCGGCATCGACCGGGCCGCCCGGACCGTCGACTGCGCCGACGGCATGTCGATCGCGTACGACACGCTGGTCCTGGCCACCGGCTCCAACCCCGTACTGCCCCCGCTGCGCGGCCTGTTCACCCCCGGCCACCGACTCCCCGAGGGCGTCCACGCGTTCCGCACCATGGACGACTGCCTGGGCCTGGCCGAGGCGGTGCGGCCCGGCGTACGGGCGGTCGTCATCGGCGGCGGGCTGCTCGGGGTCTCCGCGGCCCGCGCGCTCGCCGTCCGCGGCGCCCAGGTGGTGCTCGCCCAGCAGGCCGAGCGGCTCATGGAGCGCCAGCTCGACCCGGACGCCTCCCGGCTGGTGCTGAGGCACCTGACCGGCCTGGGCGTCGAGGTGCACACCGAGTGCCGGGTCCGGGACGTGCGCTGCGTCGCCGGCGCGGTCCGCTCGGTGGAACTGGCCGACGGCTACGCCCTCGACGCCGACCTCGTCGTCCTGGCCTGCGGGGTGCGGCCGCGCACCGGCCTCGCCGAACAGGCGGGCCTGGCCGTGCGCAAGGGCGTCCTCGTGGACGACGAACTGCGCACCTCCGACCCGCACATCCACGCCATCGGCGACTGCGCCCAGCACGACGGCACGGTCTACGGCCTGGCCGCCCCGGCCCTCGAACAGGCCGACGCGCTCGCCGCACTGCTGGCGGGCGACACCGGTGCCCGCTACACCGGCACCCGTTCGCTGACCCGGCTGACCCTGACCGGCCCCGAATCCCCCTTCGATCTCGCCGCGTTCGGCGAGACGGAGGCCCGGCCCGGCGACGACGTCGTACGGCTGGCCGACGCCACCCGCGGCACCTACCGCAAGGTCGTCGTCCGCGACGACCGCCTGGTCGGCGGGGTCCTCGTCGGCGAACTCGGCACCGTCGGCGCGCTCGCCCGCGCCTGGGAGGGGGCCGAGCCGCTCCCCGGCGACGGCCCCCTGCTCCACCTGCTCACCAACGATGGAGGCTCCTGAATGTCCGCCACCCCGGGGGCCACCCCCACGATCGTGCTCGTCGGCCACGGCATGGTCGGCCAGCGCTTCCTCGAAGCGCTGGCCGAGCGCGGCCTGACCGCCACGCACCGCGTGGTCGTGCTGTGCGAGGAACCGCGTCCGGCCTACGACCGCGTGCAGCTCACCTCGTACTTCTCCGGCAGGACGCCGGAGGACCTCTCCCTGACCGACATGGGGTTCATCGAGGACCACGGCATCGAGCTGCACATCGGCGACCCGGCCGAGACGATCGACCGCGAGACGAGGAAGGTGACCGCCCGCTCGGGGCTCACCGTCGGCTACGACGTCCTCGTCCTGGCCACCGGCTCCTACCCGTTCGTCCCGCCGGTCCCCCACAAGGACGCCACCGGCTGCTTCGTCTACCGGACCATCGAGGACCTGCTGGCCATCGAGGAGTACGCGAGGACGAAGGCCGTCACGGGCGCCGTCGTCGGCGGCGGCCTGCTCGGCCTGGAGGCGGCCGGCGCCCTCAAGGGCCTCGGGGTCGAGGCGCACATCGTGGAGTTCGCGCCGCGGCTGATGCCGGTGCAGGTGGACGACGGCGGCGGCACGGCGCTGCTGCGGACCATCGAGGGCATGGGCCTGACCGTGCACACCGGCGTGGGCACGCAGGAGATCGTCGTCGACGGGGCCGGTGCCGTCACCGGCATGAAGCTGTCCGACGGCTCCCAACTCGCCACCGACATGGTGGTGTTCAGCGCCGGTGTCCGCCCCCGCGACCAGCTGGCCCGCGCCGCGGGCCTCACGGTCGGCGAGCGCGGCGGCATCGCGGTGGACGAGCAGTGCCGGACCGTCTCCGACCCGCACGTGTTCGCGATCGGCGAGTGCGCGCTGGCCGCGGACGGCCGGGTGTACGGCCTGGTGGCGCCGGGCTACGACCAGGCCGAGACGGTGGCGGCGACGATCGCCGAGGACGAGGCCTCCTTCACCGGGGCCGACCTGTCCACCAAGCTGAAGCTGCTCGGCGTGGACGTGGCCTCCTTCGGCGACGCCCACGGCACCACCGAGGGCTGCCTGGACGTCGTCTACTCCGACTCCCGCGCCGGTCTGTACAAGAAGCTGGTCGTCGGCCGGGACGGCACGCTGCTCGGCGGCATCCTGGTCGGCGACGCGGAGGCGTACGGCACCCTGCGCGCGCTCACCGGTTCGGTGCCGCCCGTCGCCCCCGAGTCGCTCGTCCTGCCGGCCGGAGCCGACGAGGGGGCCCGGCTCGGCCCGTCCGCGCTGCCGGACGAGGCGATCATCTGCTCCTGCCACAACGTCAGCAAGGGCACGATCCGCGGCGCGGTCACCGAGCACAGGTGCACCAGCGTTCCCGAGGTGAAGAAGTGCACCAAGGCGGGTACCGGCTGCGGCAGTTGTGTGAAGGTGCTGGGCCAGCTGGTCGGCGCCGAGCTGGAGGCGTCCGGCGTCGAGGTCGACAAGGGCCTGTGCGGCTGCTTCGCCCGGACCCGCGAGGAGCTGTACGAGATCGTCCGGGCGCTGCGGATCACCTCGTACCAGGAGCTGCTGGACCGTTACGGCCGCGAGGACGCCCGGGGCGGTGACGGCTGCGAGGTGTGCAAGCCGGCGGTCGGCTCGGTCATCGCCTCCCTCGCCCCGGCGATCGGCGCGAGCGGCTACGTCCTGGACGGCGAGCAGGCCGCGCTGCAGGACACCAACGACCACTTCCTCGCCAACCTGCAGAAGAACGGCTCGTACTCGGTGGTGCCGCGGATCCCCGGCGGGGAGATCGCGCCCGAGAAGCTGATCGTGATCGGTGAGATCGCGCGGGACTTCGGCCTCTACACGAAGATCACCGGCGGTCAGCGGATCGACATGTTCGGCGCCCGCGTGGAGCAGCTGCCGCTGATCTGGGCACGCCTGGTGGACGCCGGCTTCGAGTCGGGGCACGCGTACGGCAAGTCGCTGCGCACGGTGAAGTCCTGTGTGGGTTCCACCTGGTGCCGGTACGGCGTGCAGGACTCGGTGCGGATGGCGATCGACCTGGAGCTGCGCTACCGGGGCCTGAGGTCCCCGCACAAGCTGAAGTCGGCCGTGTCCGGGTGCGCCCGCGAGTGCGCGGAGGCCCAGTCGAAGGACTTCGGTGTGATCGCCACCGCGAACGGCTGGAACCTGTACGTCGGCGGCAACGGCGGCGCGACCCCGCGCCACGCCGACCTGCTGGCCCAGGACCTGTCCGACGCCGAACTGGTGCGGCTGATCGACCGGTTCCTGATGTTCTACATCCGTACGGCGGACCGTCTGGAGCGGACCAGCACCTGGCTGGAGCGCATCCCGGGCGGCCTGGAGCACGTACGGGACGTGGTGGTGCACGACTCGCTCGGCATCTGCGACGAGCTGGAGAAGCTCATGCGGGCGCACGTCGCCCACTACCGCGACGAGTGGGCGGAGACCGTGGGCGACCCCGAGAGGCTGGCCCGGTTCGTGTCCTTCGTGAACGCGCCGGACACCCCGGACCCGGTCGTCTCCTTCGTCCCCGAGCGCGACCAGATCAAGCCCGACCTGCCGCTGCTGAACATCGGCCTGCGGCCCGCCGACGACGTCCTGGAAGGAAGCGCCCAGCGATGACCCTGGCAGTTGAGACGACCGAACTGAAGGTCCAGCTCCAGCTGGCCGACGAGTGGTTCACGGTCTGCGACCTGAGCACGCTGGTCCCCGGCCGCGGGGTGGCGGCCCTGCTGCCGGACGGCCGCCAGGTGGCGCTGTTCCGCGACCGCGCCGGCCGGCTGTACGCCGTCGACAACCGCGACCCGTTCACCGGCGCGGCCGTGCTGTCCCGCGGCCTGACCGGCACCCACCGGGGCCGCCCGTTCGTGGCGTCCCCGCTGCTGAAGCAGCGCTTCGACCTGGCCACCGGGGAGTGCCTGGACGACGCGTCGGTGCGGGTGGCCGCCTACGAGGTGCGCGCCCTCCAGGTTTCTTGACCGACCGTTCCAGTACGTCTAGGCTGCGGAACCGTGGCCAGGACCAAGGAATTCGACCCCGACGCCGCGCTGCAGTCGGCCCTGGAGCTGTTCTGGCGGCGCGGCTACGAGGCGACGTCGATGGCCGATCTGGTCGAGCACCTGGGCATCGGCAAGGCGAGCCTGTACGCCACCTTCGGCAGCAAGCACGAGCTGTACCTGAGGGCGCTGGACCGGTACGGGCAGGCGCAGGACCCGCGGCTGACGCGGGAGCTGTCCCCGCCCGGCCCGGTGCTGCCGGCCGTGCGCGCGCTGGTCCGGCGGTTCGCCGCCGAGGCCGCCGCCGAGGCGACCCGGGAGCAGGGGTGCCTGGTCACCAACACGGCGGTCGAACTCGCCCCGCACGACCGGGAGGCCGCCCGCCGGGTCGAGCACAGCTGGGACACCCTGGAGACCCTGCTGCACTCCGCCCTGGTCCGCGCCCGGGCGCAGGGCGAGCTGGCCGGGGACCGCGATCCGCTGGCCCTCGCCCGGCTGCTGCTGGTGCTGCTCCAGGGCCTGCGGGTGGTCGGCAAGGCCTGCGCGGACCCGGCCCGGGTGCGGGACGCCGCCGAGCAGGCCCTGGCGCTGCTGGCCTGAGAAACCCCCTCCACGGAGGGCTTTTCTCCTGCCTCGATACTGAACCGAACGGTCAAAAAACAAGGAGCCATGATGTCGCACCGCTTCGCCGGCCGCACCGTCCTCGTCACCGGGGCCGGCTCCGGTATCGGCCGGGCCGTCGCCCTGGCGTTCGCCGCGGAGGACGCCCGGGTCGTCGTCGCGGGGCGGCGGCCGGAGCCCCTGGCGGAGACCGTCCGGCTGATCGGGGAACGGGGCGGCAAGGCCCTCGCGGTGTCCGCCGACGTCGCCCGGGCGGCCGATGCCGGGGCGCTGGTCCGGGCCGCCGTGGAGCACTTCGGCTCGCTGGACGTCGCCGTCAACAACGCGGGCGTCTTCCGTGGCGGCCGGCCGCTCGCGGACCTGCCCGAGGAGGACTGGCACGAGCAGCTGGCGATCAACGTCACCGGCGTCCACCTGGCCCTCCAGGCCCAGATCCGGCAGATGCGCACCCAGCCGGCGGGCGGCGCGATCGTGAACGTCTCCTCCAGCCTCGGCCGGCACGCCTCCTCCCCCGGGGCCGCCGCCTACGCGGCGACCAAGGCCGCGGTGACCGCCCTGAGCCGGGGCGCCGCCCTGGACCACATCCGGGACGGCGTCCGGATCAACGTGGTCAGCCCCGGCGCCACCGACACCCCCATGTCCCTGCGCGGCGACGAGACGGAGCAGGAGCGGGCCGAGCGGGCCCGGGCCACCCTCCCGCTCGGCCGGATCGCCGCCACCCGGGAGGTCGCCGCCGCCGTCCTCTACCTGGCCTCCGACGACGCGGCCCCGGTGGTCGGCACGGACCTGGTCATCGACGGCGGCTCCACGGCCTGAGCCCCGCGCCCCGTCAGTCGAACCGGGACCGCTCGACGCCCGCCTCGGTCCACCGCCGGAAGCACGGGAACACCGGCAGCCGTGTGTCCCCGCCGACGGAGGGGCCGGGGGTCAGCGGGTGTCGTCGCGCCGCTCCACGCGGGAGCCGGTGCGGCGGGTGATGGACATCAGGTCGCCGGGGGCGTCCACTTCGAGTCGGTGCCAGCGGTTGCGGGGCACGACGACGGCGGTGCCCGGCCGCAGTCGCACCATCTCCTCCGGGGCGTCCGCGTCGAGCGGCCGGAGGTACAGCCGTACGCCGCCGGACAGGCAGCAGACGGCCTCCTCGCAGTCGGGGTGGACCTCCCAGTGGTCGGCGTGGACGTCGGCGTCCGTCTCCACATGGAAGGTGGCGAGCTGCCAGACGCCGGGGTCGCCGTCCGTCATCCGCCGGGCGGCGGCGTGGACGTCACCGTCGGGGCGGAACTGGAGCGCCGAGGAGAACAGGTCGATGGCGGTGGTGATCATGACGGGGTTCCTTCCAGTCGTGGTTCCTCGACAGGGATGGGTGCCGGACCGGCGGCGGACCGGCGACGGGGCAGGACGCCGACCGCGACCACCGTCGCGAGCAGGAAGAGCGCGGCGGTGACGGCCAGACCCAGCGCGTAGCCGTCGGTGAGCGCGGCGGGATCGGCGGCCGTGCCGGTGCGGTGGGCGGCGACCGTGGCCACAGTTGCCAGGCCGACGCAACCGCCGAGCTGGCGCGCGCTGTTGAGGACGCCGGAGGCCATACCGGCCTCACCGGGGCGGATCCCGGTGGTCGCGGCGGTGGCCACCGGCGCGAAGATCAGCCCGATGCCGATACTCGTGAGGACGGACGGGCCGAGCACGTCGGCGAGGAAGCCGCCGTGCGGGCTGATACCGGCGAACCAGGCCATGCCGGTGGCGGCGAACAGCGTGCCGGGCACCAGCGAGGCGCGCGGCGACCGGTGCGCGGTGATGCGGGTCGCCACGACGGTGGCCGCCACCGAACCCGCGCAGAACGGCAGGAACGCGGCACCGGTCGCGGCGGCACCCAGGCCCAGCACCTGCTGGAGGTAGAGGGACACGAAGTAGAACGCGGTGAACTGCCCGGCCGCCGCCAGGAACACCAGCAGGTTCGCCCCGGCGACCCAGCGGCTGCGCAGCAGGCCGAGCCGCAGCAGCGGGGCGGCGGACCGGGACTCGACGGCGACGAAGGCGCCGAGCAGCACCCCGGCACCGGCGAGCGTCCCCCAGGTCGCGGTGGACGCCCACCCCCTGACGTCGGTCCGGACGACCCCGAACACCAGCAGCCCGATACCGCCGGTCGCCAGCGCGGCGCCGAGCACGTCCAGCCGTTCACGCCGTACCGGCCGGGGATCGGGGGCGACGGCGGCGTGCACGAGGACGAGTGCCGCCGCCACGATGGGCAGGTTGACCAGCATCACCCAGCGCCAGCCCGCGTACTCGGTCAGCACTCCGCCGGCCAGCACACCCAGCGCGCCGCCCACGGCGTTGACCCCGCTCCACACGCCGAGGGCGCGCACGCGCCGCGGCCCCTCGGTGAAGGTGGTGGTCAGCAACGCCAGCGCGGCTGGCGCGACGGCTGCCGCGCCGGCCCCCTGCCCGGCGCGGGCGGCGATCAACTGCCACGGTTCCCGGGCGAGTCCGCCCGCGAGCGAGCAGAGCCCGAAGACGACCAGTCCCGCCACGAACAGCCGGCGCCGGCCGAACAGATCGCAGGCCCTGCCGCCGAGCAGCAGGAACCCGCCGAAGGTGAGCGCATACACGTGCACGACCCACGACAGGTCGAGCGGGGCGAAGCCGAGCGCGGAGCGGATCGCCGGGAGGGCGACGTTGACGACGGCCATGTCCAGGGCGACGACGAACTGGGCGACGGCAGCTGCCGCCAGTACGCCCGACGGGCGGTCACGTAAATTTCTATACATGTAAGAAAAGTAGCGCGCGGACCGTCCCGATGTCGACACCCGCACCCCGAAGTCCCCGCTGCCTGGGGGATGATGACCCCATGCCGCAACCGCCCGCCCTCCGCAAGACCACCGGCCGGCCTGCCCGTATCTCCCGCGAGGAGATCATCCGGACGGCGCGCCGGATCGTGACGGAGGAGGGCGTCGCCCGCCTGACCATGCGCCGCCTCGCCACGGAGATCGGCAGCACGCCGATGGCCCTGTACCACCACGTCCGCGACAAGGAGGAGCTGCTCCTCCTCCTGCTGGACGACTACGCGGCCGGCTCCCTGCACCGCCCCGGGCCCGCGCCCGCCGACCCGCTCGACCGCGTCCTCACCGCGGCCCGGGCGATCCACGACGTCCTGGCCGCCTGCCCGTGGATCGTCGAGGTGCTGACGGCGGACGACCTGATGTCCACCTCCGCCCTCTGGTTCGTGGAACAGATCGTCGCGGGCCTGACGGATGCCGGCCTCACCCTCGACCAGGCCGTCCACGGCTACCGTTCGATCTGGTACTACACGGCCGGCGAGATCCTGGTCCGCGCCACGGCGGCCCGCCGCCGCACGACCGACGACCGCCCGACCTACCGCGAGCAGGTCTTCGCGGAGCTCGACCCGACCGAACTGCCCCACCTGTCCCGGGTCGCGGACCGCTGGGCGGCGCTGACGTCGGAGAACACGTACGAGCAGGGCCTGCGCGCCCTGGTGGACGGTCTGCTGACCGCCGGCTGACCCCGCAGGACGGCGGACCCGAACCCGGATCGTGTCCGGCGGCGGAACCGCACGTCCCCCCGTCGTCGTCTTGTGCGCTGGCTGTGCACCGAGCGGGAATGCGGGGGGCGTTGTGATGCGGAACGTGGCGAAGGCCGGGCTGGTGGTGGTCGCCGTGGCGACGGTGTTCGGGGCCTCGGCCTGTGGCGGGGAAGCCGGAGGGAACGGTGGGAAGCCGTCCGCGCACGGGAAGGCGGGGCCGGCGGCGTCCGGTCCGGGGCCGGTGTCTCCCGCGGCCGTGGGCAAGCTGTCCGCGGCCGCGCGGACCGGGGTGCCGTCCCTCACCCGGCACGTGCCGTGGAACCTGGACATCCTGGACCAGCGGTCACGGCCGCTGAACGGGAGGTTCACCACCACCGCCACGGGCAAGGGCGTGCACGTCTACGTGATCGACACGGGGCTGGACGTCACCCACGAGGAGTTCGGCGGACGCGCCCGCCTCGGCGCCGACTTCGTGGGCCCGAAGGACTCCGGTGACTGCTTCAGCGAGGACGGCGGCGGCCACGGCACGTTCGTCGCGGGTGTCATCGGCGGGGCGAAGTACGGGGTGGCGCCCCAGGCGCAGCTCGTACGGGTCCAGGGCATCCTGTGCGAGAGCGAGGGCGGCGGCTCCCCGTCGGCGGCCGAGGCGGCCCTGGTGAAGTCGGTCAAGTGGGTGACCGCACACGCGCAGAAGCCCGCGGTGGTGAACATGTCGCTCAACCTCGACCACCGGTCGGCGGCCCTGGAGTCCGCCGTCAAGAAGATGGTCGACGCGGGGATCCCGACGGTGGTGTCGGCCGGCAACTTCCGTGACGACGCCTGCAAGCACTCCCCGGCCGGCGTCCCCGGCACGATCGTCGTCGCGGCCTCCACCCCGAAGGACCGCGCGTGGGACGAGGGCGGCTCGTACGGATCCGGCTACGGGCGGTGCGTGGACCTGTACGCCCCCGGCCAGCAGGTGACCGCCGCCCTCGCCGGCGGCGGGACCACCACGGAGGACTACGGCGCGACGTCCTGGGCCGCGCCGCACGCGACCGGCGTGATCGCGCTGTACCTGTCGGCGCACCCCCGGGCCACGGCCCGCGAGGTCCACGTCTGGCTCGACCGCACGGCCACCCGCGGTGTCCTGCACGGCATCCGCTCCGACACTCCGAACCGGCTGCTGAACACCGGCGGTCTGTGACCCGTCCCGGCCGCGGACAGGCCGAAGGGGCGGCACCCCCCGCACCGGGGTGCCGCCCCTCCTCTTTCGTGCGCCGGAGCCGTCGCCGATCGGTGAGGGTCGGGGACCGACGGCGGCTCCGGGGACCGGGTGGGTCAGCGGTGGTCGCTGCCCGCCGACTGGGTGGCCGCGCGGCCGGCCTCCAGGCGGGCGACCGGGATGCGGAACGGGGAGCAGGAGACGTAGTCCAGGCCGGCCTCGTGGAAGAAGTGGACCGACTCCGGGTCACCGCCGTGCTCGCCGCAGACGCCGAGCTTGAGGTCGGGACGGGTGCGCCGGCCGGCCTCCGCGGCCGCCTTCACCAGGGAGCCGACGCCGTCCTTGTCGATCGTCTCGAACGGGCTGACGCCGAAGATGCCCTTCTCCAGGTACGCCGTGAAGAACGAGGCCTCCACGTCGTCCCGGCTGAAGCCCCACACCGTCTGGGTCAGGTCGTTCGTGCCGAAGGAGAAGAACTCCGCGGCCTCCGCGATCTGGCCGGCCGTGAGGGCGGCGCGCGGCAGCTCGATCATGGTGCCGATCGCCAGCTTGAGCCGCGTACCGGTCGCCGCCTCGACCTCGGCGATGACCTGGTCGGCCTCCTCGCGGACGATCTCCAGCTCCTGGACCGTGCCGACGAGCGGGATCATGATCTCGGCGCGCGGGTCGCCCTTGGCCGCCTTGCGCTCGGCCGCAGCCTCCGCGATCGCGCGGACCTGCATGGTGAACAGGCCGGGGATGACCAGGCCGAGGCGCACACCGCGCAGGCCCAGCATCGGGTTCTGCTCGTGCAGGCGGTGCACCGCCTGGAGCAGGCGCAGGTCGTTCTCGTGCGGCTCCTGCCGGGACTCCGCCAGGGCCACCCGGACCGAGAGCTCCGTGATGTCCGGGAGGAACTCGTGCAGCGGCGGGTCGAGCAGGCGGACGGTGACGGGCAGGCCGTCCATCGCCTCGAAGAGTTCGACGAAGTCCTTCTTCTGCAGGGGCAGCAGCTCCCGCAGGGCGGCCTCGCGCTCCTCCCCCGTGTCGGCGAGGATCAGCTTCTCGACCATCTCCCGGCGCTCACCGAGGAACATGTGCTCGGTGCGGCACAGGCCGATGCCCTGGGCGCCGAAACGGCGGGCGCGCAGCGCGTCCTCGGCGTTGTCGGCGTTGGCGCGCACCCGCAGGCGGCGCTTGCGGTCGGCGAAGGCCATCATGCGGTGGACGGCCTCGACCAGCTCGTCGGCGTCGTCGGCCCCGGGGTGCATCCGGCCCTCGAAGTACTCCACCACGGGGGACGGGACGACCGGGACCTCGCCGAGGTAGACCTTGCCGGACGAGCCGTCGATGGAGATGAGGTCGCCCTCCTCCACGATGTGCCCGCCGGGGACCGTCATCCGGCGCCGCTTGGTGTCGACCTCCAGCTCCTCCGCGCCGCAGACACAGGTCTTGCCCATGCCGCGGGCGACGACGGCCGCGTGCGAGGTCTTGCCGCCGCGCGAGGTGAGGATGCCTTCCGCCGCGATCATGCCGTCCAGGTCGTCGGGGTTGGTCTCCCGGCGGACCAGGATCACCTTCTCGCCGGAGCGGGACCACTTCACCGCCGTGTACGAGTCGAAGACCGCCTTGCCGACCGCCGCACCCGGGGACGCGGCGATACCGCGCGCCACCTGCTCGACCTTCGCCTGCTCGTCGAAGCGCGGGAACATCAGCTGGGCCAGCTGGGCGCCGGTGACGCGCTGGAGCGCCTCCGTCTCGTCGATCAGGCCCTGGTCCACCAGCTGGGTGGCGATGCGGAAGGCGGCACCGGCGGTGCGCTTGCCGACGCGGGTCTGGAGCATCCACAGCTGACCGCGCTCGATCGTGAACTCGATGTCGCAGAGGTCCTTGTAGTGGGTCTCCAGCGTCTCCATGATCTGCATGAGCTGGTCGTACGACTTCTTGTCGATCTGCTCCAGCTCGGCGAGCGGGACGGTGTTGCGGATGCCCGCGACGACGTCCTCGCCCTGGGCGTTCTGCAGGTAGTCGCCGTAGACGCCCTGGTGGCCCGAGGCGGGGTCGCGGGTGAACGCGACGCCGGTGCCGGAGTCGGGGCCGAGGTTGCCGAAGACCATCGAGCAGACGTTGACGGCCGTGCCGAGGTCGTGCGGGATGCGCTCCTGGCGGCGGTACAGCTTGGCGCGGTCGCCGTTCCAGGAGTCGAAGACCGCCTTGATGGCGAGGTCCATCTGCTCACGCGGGTCCTGTGGGAAGTCCCGGCCGGCCTCCTTCTTGACGATCTTCTTGAAGGTGGCGACCAGCTTCTTCAGGTCCGCGGCCTCCAGGTCGGTGTCGACCGTGACCTTCTTGGCGGCCTTGGCCTTGTCGAGGGCCTCCTCGAACAGCTCGCCGTCGACGCCGAGGACGGTCTTGCCGAACATCTGGATGAGGCGGCGGTAGGAGTCCCAGGCGAACCGCTCGTCGCCGGCCTGGGCGGCCAGGCCCTGCACCGACTTGTCCGACAGGCCGATGTTGAGGACCGTGTCCATCATGCCGGGCATGGAGAACTTGGCGCCGGAGCGGACGGAGACCAGCAGCGGGTCGTCGGCCTGGCCCAGCTTCTTGCCCATCTTCGCTTCGAGGGCGTCGAGGTGCGCACTCACCTCGTCACGCAGTGCCGCGGGCTCCTCGCCGCTCTCCAGGTAGACCTTGCAGGCCTCCGTGGTGATCGTGAAGCCGGGAGGGACCGGGAGACCCAGGTTGGTCATCTCGGCGAGATTGGCACCCTTGCCACCGAGAAGGTCCTTGAGGTCCTTGTTGCCCTCGGTGAAGTCGTAAACGAACTTCGCTACGTGGGGTTCTTTGTTTTCCGACACGGGTCTCGACTCCTTGAGGCCACGGTGGCTGCCCTGACGGCCAGGAACATACCCAGATCGAAGGTCCCTGGGTACGTCCACTTGCCCGTCATGCGCTTGTAACCACCCGTCCGCCAGCGGATCGAAAGTCAAGGCTTGGCAAGCGAAGCGGGCCGAATGTTTTCACTTCTTGAAGGCAACCGCGCCCACCGGTGCGGTTTACTGCTCGGATGAGCGGCCTCCAGCACGATTGATTTCGATCGATGAACGATCAAGGGGTGGCACCCAGTGCCACCCCTTGGAGAAGTGCAGTCGCGCTTGATCCGCTCATCTGAGCGGAACCCTTATCAAGGGTGGCGAGAATCACGCTGCCACAGAGTGCCTCGTTTCACCATGCGGACCCTCCGGCGAACGCCGGTCAGCAGCGGAAACGGCCCTGTCACACGCCCATCCGGGAGAGCCGCTCCTCCGCCCGCTCCGGCGCGTACAGGTGCTCCACCACCAGCGCCGCGGCGCCGACGAGCCCCGCCCGGTCGCCGAGCCGGGAGGTGACGACCTCCAGGTGAGCGGTGGACCGGGGCAGCGCCCGCTGGTAGAGCAGCTCGCGCACCCCCGTGAGGAAGGGCGTCCCGGCCAGGTCTCCGGCGATCATCAGCACCCCCGGGTTGAGCAGCGTCACGACCGTCGCCAGCACGTCCCCGACCTGGCGCCCGGCCTCCCGGGCCAGTGCGGCGGCCTCCGGGTGCCCGGCGGCCAGCAGGTCCCGCACGTCCGACCCGGAGGCGGCCGGCACCCCGGACGCGGTCAGCCTCCGGGCCACGGCACCGCCGCTCGCGACGGCCGCGAGACAGCCGTACGCCCCGCACCGGCACAACGCGTCGGCACCCACCCGGATGTGCCCGATGTCGCCGGCGCCGCCGTCGGCGCCCCGGTAGACCGCGCCGTCCACGATCACCCCGGCGCCGATGCCCGTGGACACCTTGACCAGCACGAAGGCCGTGCAGTCGGGGTGTCCGGTGCGCTGTTCGCCGTAGGCCATGAGGTTGGCGTCGTTGTCGACCAGGACCGGCACCGCCGGGGCGCCGGTGTGCTCGGTGAAGGCGCGGGAGAGGCTGCCGCGCAGGTCGTGGCCGTCCCAGCCCGGCATGATCGGCGGCTGCACCACCAGACCGGTCTCGCTGTCCACCGGGCCCGGCACCGCGAGCCCGATCCCGCACACCTCCTCGCCCGTGTGCCCGGCCTTCGTCAGCAGCTCGCCGAACCAGCGGCCCAGTTCGGCCAGGACCACCTGCGGGCCGTCCTCCACCGCCAGCGGGCCGGCGTGCTCGGCGAGGATCTCGCCGGTCAGCGAGAGCACGGCCGCGCGGGCGTGCCGGGTGTCCAGGTCGGCGGCCAGGACCACCGCGTGGGAGCCGTCGAACTCCAGGGTGATGGAGGGGCGCCCGCCCAGCGGCGAGTCGACCGGGCCGCCGGCGCCCTCGCGCAGCCAGCCGGCCCGGAACAGCCGGTCCAGGCGCTGGCCGACGGTGGCCCGGGACAGCCCGGTGGCCTGCTGGAGCGCGCCCCGCGTCACGGCCCGTCCACTGCGCACCAGTTCGAGCAGATCGCCGGCTCCCGCCTGGCTTCCGCTCTTGCCGGTCCTTCCCGAACGCCCCGTCATGTGCACCCCCTTGTGCTCCCCAAACTTGCATTACATAGTAAGTTCTGCGTGTTAAATAGACGTAACTCTACGGTGGCCGCAGCCGAACCCGCGCGGCCGGACGTCTTCGGGGAGCCCCGAGTGGACCGCACCGCCCAGCTCACAGCCCGTCCCGCCGAGCGAGAGACCGCGTACGATCCGCCGGCCGCGCCCACGGCCACCGCGTCGCTGCACGCCGGAGCGGCCGAGGTGCTGGAGGCGAACTGGACGGGCGGCTCCACCGTGCCGTCCCGGCACCTGTACCCCCACCAATGGTCCTGGGACTCGGCGTTCATCGCCATCGGGCTGCGGCACCTGTCGCCGCTGCGGGCCCAGACCGAGCTGGAGACGCTGCTGGCCGCGCAGTGGGGTGACGGTCGCGTCCCGCACATCGTGTTCAACCCCTCCGTACCGCTCGACGCGTACTTCCCGAGCCCCGACTTCTGGCGCTCCGCCACCGCAGGGCGCGGCGCGGGCGCCCCGCGCACCGTACAGACGTCCGGCATCGTGCAGCCACCGGTGCACGCGCTGGCGGCCTGGCTGGTGCACCGCGCCGACCCCGGCCTGTCCGCGGCCCGCGGCTTCCTGGCCCGGGTGTACCCGCGGCTGGCCGCCTGGCACCGGTATCTGCTGCACCGGCGGGACCTCGGCGGCGGCGGCCTGGTGTCCGTGGTCCACCCTTGGGAGCAGGGCATGGACAACAGCCCCTGCTGGGACGCCCCGCTCGCCCGGATCACCCCGGCCCCGGCCCGCTCCTTCCGCCGCGCCGACCTCGACCACGGGGCGGCCGAGGACCGGCCGACGGACCTGGACTACGGGCGGTACGTGCGGCTGGCCACGGACTACCGGGACGCGGGGTACGCCGACGGGCAGGCGGAGTTCGCCGTGGAGGACCCGGCGTTCAACGCACTGCTCATCGCCTCCGAGCACGCCCTCGCCCGCATCGCCGGGGAACTGGGCGCGACCGGCTCCGCCCGCCGGGCCCGCGCCGAACGCCTGACGGCGGCACTGGTGGAGCGCCTGTGGGACGAGCGGTCCGGCATGTTCCTGTGCCGCGACCTGCGGGGCGGCACCGCGCCCGCCGACCACACGGCCTCCGCCCCCCAACCCGGCACCCGCAGCCCTGGTCCCGGCCCCGAACCCGGCACCCGCAGCCCCGGCCCCGGCACCCGCGGCCTCGACCCGGGCCCCGGTCTCGTTCCCGAGCGCAGTGTCTCCGGGCTGGTTCCGCTGCTGGTGCCCGGGCTGCCGCGGGACGTCGTCGCCGCGCTGGTCCGCACCGTGGGCGGGCCGCACTTCTCGGTCGGGGACCGCACCCGGCTGGTGCCGAGCTACGACCTGCTCGGCGAGGCCTTCGACCCGCACCGCTACTGGCGCGGGCCGGCCTGGTTCAACACGAGCTGGCTGCTGGAGCGCGGGCTGCGCACGCACGGCGAGCGGGAGCGGGCCGACGCCCTGCGCGATGCGGTGCTGGAGCTCGCCGCCGCCAGCGGTTTCGCCGAGTACGTCGACCCGTACACCGGCGAGGCCTGCGGCGCCGCCGGCTTCAGCTGGACGGCGGCCCTGGCGCTCGACCTGCTGCACCGGCGGCCCACACCGCACGAGCGTCAAAAGCTGGACAAGAGCCCACAAAATGGCGCACCCCCCACGCGCACTGCACCGTTCGACAGGAGTGACAGAGGAGGGGACCGGGGATGACGGACCGGCATCATCTGCTCGTGCACGGCGCCACCTTCGCCGCCGTGGGCGACGGTGGCGACATCAGCGGGGTGCGGGGCGGCAGCCCCCCGGACGGGTTGTTCGTCCGGGACGCCCGGCACCTCAGCCGCTGGCAGCTCACCGTCGACGGCGCCGTGCCCGAGGTGCTCACCCCGGTGACGGACGGGGACGAGGCCCGCTGTGTGCTGGTCCCGCGCTGCGGCCGGCAGGAGCCCCCGGCGCACACCCTGTTCCGTGAACAGGCAGTCGGGGACAGCTCGTTCGTGGAGTCCGTCAAGGTGACCAGCAACCGGCCGGTGCCCACCACCGTCCGGCTCGCGCTCACCGTCGACGCCGACTTCACCGACCAGTTCGAACTCCGCTCCGACCACCGCACCTACGTCAAGTCCGGCGCCGTACGCTCCCGCGAAGTCCTCGACGACGGCATCGAGTTCACCTACCGGCGCGCCGAATGGCGGTCCTGTACGACGATCAGCGCCGACCCGCCCCCCGACGCCGTCGAGGAGACCGGCACCGGCGCCCGCCGCCTGGTGTGGACCCTCGACCTGGCCCCGCACGAGACGACCGAACTGCTGCTGCGGGTGATCGCCCGCCCGCACGGCGAGAGGCGCGCCGTCCGCGTACCCCGCGACCCCGCCGCCGTCCACGAGCAGGTCCTCGCCCGGGAAGCCGAGTTCATGGAGGGCGTGGCCTTCCCGACCGGCTGGCCCGAGCTGGCCGCGGCCTGCGCCCGGGGCCTGGCCGACCTGGCGGCGCTCCAGGTCCCGGCCACCGGACCGGACGGCGAGGACGTGCGCGTACCGGCGGCCGGCGCCCCCTGGTTCCTCACCCTGCTCGGCCGCGACGCCCTGCTCACCTCCCTGTTCGCCCTGCCCTACCGCCCGCAGCCGGCCGCCGCCACCCTCCTCGCCCTGGCCGCCACCCAGGCCACGGACACCGGCGGACGTCCGGTCGCCCAGCCCGGCAAGATCGTGCACGAGGTGCGGCACGGCGAACTGGCCCACTTCGGCCAGGTGCCGTTCGCCCGCTACTACGGCTCGGTCGACGCCACCCCGCTGTTCCTGATCCTGCTCGGCGCGTACGTCGAGCGGACCGGGGACACGGAGCTGGCCCGCCGGCTGGAGCCGAACGCCCGGGCCGCGATCGGCTGGATGCTCGACCACGGCGGCCTGACCTCCCGCGGCTACCTCGTCTACCGCGCCGACGAGGGCGGCCTCGCCAACCAGAACTGGAAGGACTCCCCCGGCGCGATCTGCTGCGCCGACGGCACCCGGCCCACCGGCGCGGTGATGGCGGCGGGCGCCCAGGGCTACGCGTACGACGCGCTGCGCCGCACGGCGGGGGTGGCGCGGGCGGTGTGGGCCGACGAGACGTACGCCGCGCTGCTGGAGCAGGCCGCGGCCGACCTCCGGGACCGTTTCCAGCGGGACTTCTGGATGCGGGAGCAGTCCTTCCCGGCGCTGGCGCTGGACGGCCGGGGCCGGCAGATCGACGCGCTGGCCTCCGACGCCGGGCACCTGCTGTGGTCGGGGCTGCTGGACAAGGAGTACGGCGAGGTGGTGGGCCGGCGGCTGCTGGAGCCGGACTTCTTCTCCGGGTGGGGCGTCCGCACGGTGGCCTCCGGCCAGGCGGCGTACCACCCGCTGTCCTACCACCGGGGCTCGGTCTGGCCGCACGACAACGCGCTGATCACACTCGGGCTCGCCCGGTACGGGCTGCACGACGAGGCCCGCGCGGTCGCCCACGCGCTGGTCGACGCGGCGACGGCGGGCGGGCACCGGCTGCCGGAGGCCCTGGCGGGGTACGCCCGCGCCCCGCACACCACACCGGTGCCGTACCCGCACGCGTGCGGGCGGGAGGCCCGGTCCGCAGCGGCGCCGCTCGCCCTGCTGACGGCGGTCGGGGGCGCCTGAGCCGTACCGCCGGCCGGGTTGACCAGGTGTTTGCCCGGCCGGGTGAACGAGGGCTGCCGGGGCGTCGTACGGGAGGGCATGAGTGCGCTCCAGTCAGCCGAGGACGTGGCCGAAGAGATCACCCAACCCGCCCCACGCCCGTCCCGCCGCCCCTGGACCGTCTGGTCCGCGTGGCGGCGGCGCTGGCGCGAACGGCATCCCGCCGCCGCGCGGACCCTGTCCGTGTCCGTGACCGTGCTGGCCGCCCTGCTCGTCGTCGCCGCGCTGGTGATGCCCAACACCGTGGTCCGGCTCGGGCCCGCCAAGTTCCTGCGGATACCGGCCGAGGCGGTCATCGGGGCCGCGGTGCTGCTCGCGCTGCCGCGGCGGCCCCGGGTCGTGGTGGCGGCGCTGTCCGGGGTGCTGCTCGGGGCCATGACCGTGCTGAACGCGCTCGACATGGGGTTCAACCAGTACCTGGGCCGCAACTTCAACGTCGTCCTGGACTGGAGCCTGTTCGGCGACGCTGAGTCGTACCTGGAGGACTCCCTCGGCCGCACGGCGACCCTCGCGGCCGTGGGCGGGGTGATCGTCCTCGTGCTGCTGCTCTTCGTGCTGCTCGCCCTGGCCATGGTCCGGCTGGGCAACCTGCTGGGCCGGCACCCCGCCACCGCGACCCGCGGCACCCTGGTCGCCGGGGTCGTCTGGATCACCTGCTCCTCCCTCGGCCTGCAGATATCCGGCGTGCCGATCGCCTCCGACCGGACCGCGAACGCGCTGAAGATCCAGGCCCGCCGGGTCTCGGACACGCTGAAGGACGAGGCGGAGTTCCGGAAGGTGGCCCGGGTCGACGCGTTCGGGAACACGCCGGGCGGTCAGCTGGTGCCCGACCTGCGCGGCAAGGACGTGATCTTCACCTTCATCGAGAGCTACGGCCGCAGCGCGATCGAGGACCCGATCATGGCGCCCGGCGTGGACCGGACGCTCGACGTCCGCACCAAGGCCCTGGCCGAGGCAGGTTTCCACGCCAGGAGCGGATGGCTGACCTCGGCGACCTACGGCGGCAGCAGCTGGCTCGGCCACTCCACCACCATGTCGGGCCTGTGGATCAGCAACCAGCAGCGCTACCGGACGGTCATGGCCAGCGACCACCTCAGCCTGACGGAGGCGTTCCGCAAGACCGGCGCGTTCGACACGGTCGGTGTCATGCCGGGCGTGCAGAAGGGGTGGCCGGAGCAGAAGTGGTACGGCCTGGACAAGGTCTACAACGCCTTCCAGCTCGGCTACCGGGGGCCGAAGTTCAGCTGGTCGACCATGCCCGACCAGTACGCGCTCCAGCAGTACCAGGAGCGGGTGCACAGCAAGCCGGCGCCCGCCGGGAAGACGCGGATGTCGTTGCTGATCCTGACCTCCAGCCATCAGCCGTGGGCGCCCATCCCGAAGATGGTGGACTGGGACCGGCTCGGTGACGGCTCCGTCTTCAAGGGCATCGAGGCGGCGGGCAACAAGGCGGCCGACGTCATCGCCGACAGCACCAGGTCCCGCGAGGAGTACGGCAAGTCGATCCAGTACTCGGTGACCGCGCTGACCGAGTGGCTGGAGCGCTACGGCACGAAGGACACCGTGCTGGTCTTCCTCGGCGACCACCAGCCCATCTCCCGGGTCAGCGGCGACCACGCCAGCCGTGACGTGCCGGTGTCGGTCGTCGCCAAGGATCCCCGGATGCTCGACAAGATCGCCGACTGGAACTGGACGGACGGTCTCCGCCCGGCCCACGACGCCCCCGTCTGGAAGATGAGCTCCTTCCGGGACCGCTTCCTGACGGCCTACGGCTCAACCCCCCACCCAAGCACCAGCTGACCCCGCCCCCAACCAGCCGACCGAGCCGAACGGGGGGCGACACCTTCCCAGCCGACCGAGCCGGGCGGGGACGGTCCCCTGCCAGCCGACCGAGCCGGGCGTACGCGGCCCCTTTCCAGCCGACCGAGTCGGGTGGTGGGTGGGCGAGGCCGGGGTCCAGGGGCGGAGCCCCTGGCGGGGTCTGGGGCGGAGCCCCGGGGAGGCCCGCCCCGGCGCCCGAGGCGAGGTCGGGGGCGAGCCCAGGGCCGCTCAACCGCCGGACGTGTCCAGCTCCGCGTCCTCACTCACACCCGCACAGTCGTACGGATCCTTCAGCCACCCGTCCGGCAGCACCACCCGGTTGTTCCCGGACGTCCGCCCCCGCGGCCCCTCCGCCCCGACCGGCCACCCCTGCTCCAGGTCCAGCTCGTCCAGCCCGGCCCGCAGCTCCTCCAGGGACGACGTGATCGCGAGCCGCTTGCGCATCTCGGACCCGACCGCGAAGCCCTTCAGGTACCAGGCGACGTGCTTGCGGAAGTCGACCACGCCCTTGGACTCGTCGCCGATCCACTCCCCCAGCAGCGTGGCGTGCCGCACCATCACGTCGGCGACCTCCCGCAGGGAAGGCCGTACGGCATCCTCCAGCCGCCCCTCGAACGCCGCCACCAGGTCCGCGAACAGCCACGGCCGCCCCAGGCAGCCACGCCCCACCACGACCCCGTCACAGCCGGTCTCCCGCACCATCCGCAGCGCGTCCTCGGCCGACCAGATGTCGCCGTTGCCGAGCACGGGGATCTCCGGCACGTGCTCCTTCAGCCGGGCGATGGCGTCCCAGTCGGCGGTGCCGCCGTAGTGCTGGGCGGCCGTGCGGCCGTGCAGGGCGATGGCCGTCACCCCTTCCTCGACGGCGATGCGGCCGGCGTCGAGGAAGGTGATGTGGTCGTCGTCGATGCCCTTGCGCATCTTCATGGTCACCGGCAGGTCACCGGCCCCGGACACCGCCTCGCGCAGGATCGCCCGCAGCAGGTTCCGCTTGTACGGCAGCGCCGACCCGCCGCCCTTGCGCGTCACCTTCGGCACCGGGCAGCCGAAGTTCAGGTCGATGTGGTCGGCCAGGCCCTCCTCCGCGATCATGCGGACGGCCTTGCCGACGGTGGCGGGGTCGACGCCGTACAGCTGGATCGAGCGCGGCTGCTCGCTCGCGTCGAACTTGATCAGCTGCATGGTCTTGTCGTTGCGTTCGACCAGCGCCCGGGTGGTGATCATCTCGCTGACGAACAGCCCCTTGCCGCCACTGAACTCCCGGCACAGCGTGCGGAAGGGCGCATTGGTGATGCCCGCCATGGGTGCGAGCACGACGGGCGGTGTCACGGCGTGCGGGCCGATGGAGAGCGGGTGGGTCATCGTCAGGGCTCCGGAGCGGATGGACGGCACAGGGACACGGAACAAGGTCCCATTGTCCCTCACCCGGCCGGCCGCCCGAGCAGAGATCATGTATGACTCATTAGTTAGACGCACTATTGATTCGGGCGTACGATGGGCCGCATGCCAGAGCTGAGCCCTCGCCGACGCCTGCTCGTGCTCGCGATCTGCTGCATGAGCCTGCTGATCGTGAGCCTCGACAACACCGCGCTGAACGTGGCCCTGCCCTCGATGCAGCGCGACCTGCACGCCAGCACCTCGGGACTGCAGTGGACGATCGACGCCTACACGCTCGTGCTGGCGTCGCTGCTGATGCTCGCGGGCTCCACGGCCGACCGGATCGGACGCAAACGCGTCTTCATGACGGGGCTGGTGGTGTTCACCGTCGGCTCCGCGCTCTGCTCCCTAGCCCCGAACCTGGAACTGCTGATCGTGTTCCGCATGGTCCAGGCGGTGGGCGGCTCGATGCTCAACCCGGTCGCCATGTCGATCATCACCAACACCTTCACCGATCCCCGGGAACGCGCCCGCGCGATCGGCGTGTGGGGCGCGGTGGTCGGCATCTCCATGGCGGCGGGTCCGCTGGTCGGCGGGCTGCTGGTGCAGTCGGTGAGCTGGCGCGCGATCTTCTGGGTGAACCTGCCGGTCGGCCTGGCGGCCCTCCTGCTCACCCTCCGCTTCGTCCCCGAGTCCCGCGCGCCCCGGGCCCGCCGTCCCGATCCGGTGGGCCAGCTGCTGGTGATCGCCCTGTTCGGCGCGCTGACGTACGCGATCATCGAGGCGCCGGCGTCGGGCGCCGGCCCGGTCGCGCCGTTCGCCGCGGTCGCAGTGGCCGCCCTGCTGGCCCTGCTCTGGTACGAGCCCCGGCGCGAGGAACCCCTCATCGACCTGCGGTTCTTCCGCTCGGCCCCGTTCAGCGGTGCCACGGTGATCGCGATCAGCGCGTTCGCGGCGCTGGGCGGCTTCCTGTTCCTGTCCACCCTGTACCTGCAGAACGTGCGCGGTCTCGACGCCCTGCACGCGGGCCTGTGGATGCTGCCGATGGCCGCGCCGACCTTCCTGTGCGCCCCGCTCTCCGGCCGCCTGGTCGGCAGCCGCGGTCCCCGTCTGCCGCTCCTGGTGGCGGGTACGGCGATGACCGCGAGCGGCATCCTGTTCGCCGCGTTCGAAGCGGAGACGGCGAACGCCACCCTCCTGCTCGGCTACGTCCTCTTCGGCATCGGCTTCGGCTTCGTGAACGCGCCGATCACCAACACCGCGGTCTCGGGCATGCCCCGCGCCCAGGCGGGCGTCGCCGCCGCCGTCGCCTCCACCAGCCGCCAGCTGGGCCAGACCCTCGGCGTCGCGGTGGTCGGCGCGGTCCTGGCCTCCGGCATAGGCTCCGCCTCCTACCGCCGGACCTTCGTCACGGCCGCCCGCCCCGGCTGGTGGATCCTCACCGCCTGCGGCCTCGCAGTCCTCCTCCTGGGCCTCCTCACCAGCGGCCACTGGGCCCACCGCACCGCCGAACGCACAGCCGCCGCCCTGGAACCCACAGAACCCCGCCACCCCGTGGAAACCGCCGAGCGGGCATAGGGCCCAACGCCCGGTCACAGTCGTTCGGACGGCGCCCAGTGGAGAGCGGAGAGCAGTCTCGCCGTCGGACAGAGCGGCGCTCTGGAGGACGGGGCCGGGGTGTGCACCGTCAAGGTGGACGGGGACACGGTGCTGGACGTGAGCGGGGAGCGGATCGATGCCGGTGACTCCGCGCGGAACATCCTGAACGGCCGGCTCTCGATCCAGGAGCAGAAGTCCGCGGCGAACGGTTCGATCGCGTACGCCGATCACGCCGCCGTGTCGCTGATCGCCTGCCGGGGTGCCGGTTCACCGGACGAGGACATCAGCACGCTCGTCAAGGTCCTCACGCCGGGGCGGGCGAACGAAGCGGCCATGAAGGAGTTGATTCAGGGGTGCACCCGGTCCCTGGAGGAGCAGGACCCCTGCAAGAGCAGGTCATGACAGGGAGAGCCGCCGGTCGCGTGGAGCGTCAGGGGCGGGGTGTCGCGCGCGTCAGCTCGTACAGCCGGTCCAGGCGTTCGCGGGTCTCCTCGTTCCGCGGGGTGTAGGTCACCATCCGGGCGCCGGCCTCGGGGAGCAGCCACAGGTCCGTGTGTTCCAGGGTGAGCAGGCCGACGTGGGGGTTGAGGAACTGCTTGATCCTGGAGCGGGTGGCGACCACCTCGTAGCGCTGCCAGTTCTCGCGGAACGCCGGGGACTGCTCCAGCCGTTTCAGGAGCATCTTCCAGGCGGGCTCGCCGAGATGGCCGGCCATGGCGGCGCGCAGCCGGGCGGCCATCAGGCGCTGGGTCTCCTCCAGGTGGACGACCGCCGCCTGCCACTCCTTGCTGGTGTGGACGAGGAGCATGCAGTTGCGGTCCTCGGCCGGGACCGCGTCCAGGTCGCCGAGGAGGCGGCCGTAGGTGCGGTTGTAGGCGAGGATGTCGTACCGGCTGTTCTGGATGCAGGCCGGGATCGGCTCCAGCCGGGTGAGCATCTCGCGCAGGGCGGGCGTGACGCCCGGGCAGTTCGCGGCCGGGGTGGGGTCGGTCTGGCCGGCCAGCTGGAAGAGGTGGGCGCGTTCGCCGGCGTCGAGGCGCAGGGCGCGGGCGAGGGCGTCCAGGACCTGCACGGAGACCTGGATGTCGCGGGCCTGTTCGAGCCAGGTGTACCAGGTGACGCCGACCGCGGAGAGCTGGGCGACCTCCTCGCGGCGCAGCCCGGGGGTGCGGCGGCGGGCGCCGCGCGGCAGGCCCACCTGCTCCGGTGTGATGCGCTCCCTTCTGCTGCGCAGGAACGCGGCCAGCTCGTGCCGGCGGATCTCCGCTCCCCGGGCCGGCTGCGGCAGGGCGGTCTCCTGGGCCATGGTCGTCATGGATCCAGGGTGCCGGTTCGGTCAGCGTGTTTCCAGGTACTTCCGCTACCAGGATCAGAAGACTCTGGTACCCGTCTGAGCGGTGCCGCAGGCTCGGGGCATGAGTGAAACCGTCACCGCCCCCGCCGCCCGGCCGACGGCCGCGCCGCCCGCGCTCGGCGCGCTCGGGCTGTTCACCGTCCTGCTCGGCGCCGCACTGCCGCTGGTCGACTTCTTCATCGTCAACGTGGCCCTGCCGGCCATCGGCGCCGACCTCGCCGCGGGCGAGGCCGTGCTGGAACTGGTGGTCGCCGGGTACGGAGTCGCGTACGCCGTGCTGCTCGTGCTCGGCGGCCGGCTCGGGGACCTGTTCGGGCGCCGGCGGCTGTTCCTGGGCGGCATGGCCGCGTTCGGGCTCACCTCGCTGGCCTGCGGGCTCGCACCCGGCGCCTGGAGCCTGGTGGCGGCCCGGGTCGCGCAGGGCGCCTCGGCCGCCGCGATGCTGCCGCAGGTGCTCGCGACCATCCAGGCCACCACGAGCGGCGCGCGCCGCGCGAAGGCCATGAGCCTGTACGGCGCCACGGCCGGCCTGTCCATGGTGGCCGGGCAGATCCTCGGCGGGGTGCTGGTCGCCGCCGATGTAGCCGGCACCGGCTGGCGGGCGATCTTCCTCGTCAACGTCCCGGTGGCCGTGCTGGGACTCGTCCTCGCCGCCCGGCACGTGCCGGAGACCCGGTCGCCGCGCCCGGAGCCGGTGGACGGCCCCGGCACCGTGCTGCTCGCGGTGTCCCTGCTGACGCTGCTCGCGCCGCTCACCGAGGGCCGGGCCGCCGGCTGGCCGCTGTGGACCTGGCTGTCGCTGGCCGCGTTCCCGTTCGCGGCGGGCGCGTTCTGGGCGGTGGAGCGGCGGGCGGACCGGTCGGGGCGGACGCCGTTGGTGCCGCCGAGCCTGTTCCGGGTGCCGTCCATGCGGCACGGTCTGGAGCTGCTGCTGCCGTTCTCCATCGGCTTCAGCGGGTTCATGTTCGTGATCGCGCTGGCGTTGCAGCAGGGCGCCGGGCTCGGTCCGGTGCGGGCCGGGCTCGCGCTCGCGCCGATGGCCGCGGCCTACCTGCTCGTCTCCCTCGCCGGACCCCGGCTGATCGCCCGCCACGGCACCCGGGTGGTCACGGCCGGTGCCGTGGTGCAGGGCGTGGGCCTGCTGCTGATCCTGGCGGCCGCGTGGCGGGACTGGCCGCACCTGGGCATCGCCTCCCTGCTGCCGGGTGCGGCGGTGGCCGGGGCCGGTCAGGCGCTCCAGCTGCCCAATGTGATGCGGATCGTGATGTCCGAGGTGCCGGCCGCCCGGGCGGGTGTCGGCAGCGGTGTGATGGTCACCACGCAGCAGTCGGCGCTGGCCCTGGGCGTGGCCACGCTGGGCACCCTGTTCCTGACCCTGGTGCCGCACCTCGGCATGCGGGACGCGCTGGTCGCCACGCTGCTGGTGCAGCTGGCCGGTCCGGTACTGACCGGCCTGCTGAGCCTGCGGCTGCCCCGGACGGTCGGCTGAGCCACAGCTGCCTCGGACGGTCGGCTGAGCGCGGGGCCCGGCGCGGACGATCCGCTGAGCCACAGCTACCCCGGACGATCCGCTGAGCGCGGGGCCCGGCGCGGACGATCCGCTGAGCCACAGCTGCCCCGGACGATCCGCTGAACGCGGGGCCCGGCGCGGACGATCCGCTGAGCCACAGCTACCCCGGACGATCCGCTGAGCGCAAGGCCCGGCCCGGACGGTCCGCCGCCCGGTCGAGCCCCGCCGGTGCCGACCGCCGTGACCCCACCGGTGCCGGCCGTCCTCACCCCGCCGGTGCCGGCCGCCCTCACCCGGCCGGTGTGCCGAGGCCCCGGGTCAGCAGGTCCACCACCGCGGTGAACTCCTCCTCGATTCCGGGGCTTTCCCAGTCCCGGGCGTAACAGGGGTCGTGGAAGCGGCCGGTGGCCTGGAAGACGGCCCGGGCGGCGGTGGCCGGGTCGGTGACCCGGAAGGCGCCGGTCTCCGCGCCGGCGGCGATGATCCGGGTGAGCTGGCCGGTGAGGTCGGCCACGTGCTCGCGGACCACGCCGCCGAGTTCCCCGGCCAGCACGGTGTAGGTGGCGAACAGTTCGGGATCGTCGCCCGCCTTGTGCCGCTTGGCGGCGAACAGGGCGGCGAGCCAGTCCCGCAGCCGCTGCTCCGGCGACCGGTCGCCGGCGCCGGCGATCCCGGCGAGGCGCTGCGAGGTCCGGTCCAGCCAGCGCTTGGTGACCGCCTCGCGCAGCGCCGCCTTGGTACGGAAGTGCCGGTAGACACTGCCGTGGCTGACGCCGAGCGCGCGGGCCACGTCGACCACGGTGGCCTTGGCCGGGCCGTGGCGGCGCAGCACCTCCTCGGTGGCTTCGAGGATGCGCTCGGCGGTCAGGGTCTCGCTGGTCGGTGGCATGCCTAGACGGTACCCGGCGCGCCGGTCACCGCTCGCTGTCGAGCAGGGCCATCTGTTCCGAGGCGTACCGCTCGCCGGCCGCCGCGTCCGCCGGTACGGCGCTCTCGATGGCGGCGAGGTCGTCCGCGTCCAGCGTCACGTCCAGGGCGCCGAGCGCCTCGCCGAGCCGCTCGCGGGTGCGGGCGCCGATCAGCGGCACGATGTCCTCGCCCCGGGAGAGCACCCAGGCGATGGCGACCTGCGCGACCGTGACGCCCTTCCGTCCGGCGATCTCGCGCAGGGACTCGACGAGCGTGAGGTTGTGCCGGAGGTTGTCGCCCTGGAAGCGGGGCGAGTGGGCGCGGAAGTCGTTCGCGGCGAACTGCCGGCCGGCCGTGACGTGGCCGGAGAGCAGTCCGCGCGAGAGCACGCCGTACGCGGTGACGGCGATGCCCAGTTCCCGGAGCGTGGGCAGGATCTCCCGCTCGGGACCGCGGGAGATGAGCGCGTACTCGATCTGGAGGTCGGCGATCGGGGCGGTGGCGGCGGCCCGGCGGATGGTGTCGGCGCCGACCTCGCTCAGTCCGATGTGCCGGACCCAGCCCTTCTCGACCAGTTCGGCGATCGCGCCGACGGTCTCCTCGATCGGCACGTCCGGGTCGAGCCGGGCCGGGCGGTAGACGTCGATGTGGTCGACGCCGAGGCGCTGCAGGGAGTAGGCGGCGGAGTTCTTCACGGCCGCGGGGCGCCCGTCGAAGCCGGACCAGCCGCCGTCCGGGTCGCGCAGGGCGCCGAACTTGACGCTCAGCAGCGCGTTCTCG
Source organism: Streptomyces sp. NRRL S-1022 (assembly GCF_000720135.1). Lineage (GTDB taxonomy): Bacteria > Actinomycetota > Actinomycetes > Streptomycetales > Streptomycetaceae > Streptomyces. The sequence continues at coordinate 82,943 of NZ_JOIU01000029.1, forward strand.
CGCAGGGCGGCCGGGGCGGTGCGCAGCGCCTCGGCGATCAGCAGTTCGTTGTGGCCCATGCCGTAGAAGTCGCCGGTGTCGAGCAGGGTGATGCCGGCGTCCAGGGCCGCGTGCAGGGTGGCGACCGACTCGGCGCGGTCCGCCTCGCCGTACATGCCGGACATGCCCATGCAGCCGAGGCCGAGGGCGGAGACCTGGGGGCCGGTGGTGCCGAGGGTTCGGGTTCGCATCGTCATGGCTCCACCTTGGCATGACAGCTGACAGATTTCAATATCTGTCACTCCAATCTTGTCACCCATGCCGTCGACCACCTCGCTCGGATGGATTGGTCCAGACCTATTGACGGGAGGTCTGGACCACGCGCACTGTCATGCCTACGACACCTCGCCGCACCCCCACCGGGAGGCCTCGCATGATCCGACGTCTGCTCGCCGCCGCGCTCACCGCGGCGTTCCTCGCCCCCCTGGGCATCGCCACCGCGCCCGCCGCCTCCGCCGCCGCCGACACCTGTGCGGTGAAGCCGAGGCCGGCCGGCAAGGTGCTTCAGGGCTACTGGGAGAACTGGGACGGCTCCGCCAACGGGGTCCACCCGCCGTTCGGCTGGACCCCGATCACCGACTCCCGCATCCCCGCCCACGGCTACAACGTGATCAACGCGGCCTTCCCCGTCATCCGCTCCGACGGCACGGCGCTGTGGGAGGACGGCATGGACGCCGGCGTGAAGGTGGCCACGCCCGCCGAGATGTGCGCGGCCAAGGCGTCCGGCCAGACGATCCTGCTCTCCATCGGCGGGGCGGCGGCCGGCATCGACCTGTCGTCCTCCGCCGTGGCCGACCGGTTCGTGGCGACGATCGTCCCGATCCTGCAGAAGTACAACTTCGACGGCATCGACATCGACATCGAGACGGGCCTGGTCGGCAGCGGCAGCATCGGCCGGCTCTCCACGTCCCAGGCGAATCTGATCCGCATCATCGACGGGATCCTGGCGCGGATGCCGGCGGGCTTCGGCCTGACGATGGCACCGGAGACGGCGTACGTCACCGGCGGCAGCGTCACCTACGGCTCGATCTGGGGCGCGTACCTGCCGGTCGTCAAGAAGTACGCGGACAACGGCCGCCTGTGGTGGCTGAACATGCAGTACTACAACGGCAGCATGTACGGCTGCTCCGGCGACTCCTACGCGGCCGGCACCGTACAGGGCTTCACCGCCCAGACCGACTGCCTCGACAAGGGCCTGGTGGTCCAGGGCACGACGATCAGGGTGCCGTACGACAAGCAGGTCCCGGGCCTGCCCGCCCAGCCCGGCGCCGGCGGCGGCTACCTGGCACCGTCACTGGTCTCCCAGGCCTGGAGGCACTACGGCACGTCGCTCAAGGGCCTGATGACGTGGTCGGTCAACTGGGACGGCGCGAAGAACTGGACCTTCGGCGACAACGTCAAGGCGCTCCAGGGGCGCTGACCGGGCGCGGACATGCGTATGCCGGACGGGCCCGGCCGCTCGGCCCGTCCGGCATACGAGGGTGTGACTAGGCGCCGATCAGGCGGCTGGCCAGGTAGCCCTCGATCTGGTCCAGCGACACGCGCTCCTGCTTCATGGAGTCGCGCTCGCGCACCGTGACGGCGTTGTCCTCAAGGGTGTCGAAGTCGACGGTCACGCAGAACGGCGTACCGATCTCGTCCTGGCGGCGGTAGCGCCGGCCGATGGCGCCGGCGTCGTCGAACTCGATGTTCCAGTGCTGGCGCAGCGCCTGGGCGAGGCCCTTGGCCTTGGGGGACAGCTCCGGGTTGCGGGAGAGCGGGAGCACGGCGACCTTCACCGGGGCGAGGCGGTGGTCGAGGCGCAGCACCGTCCGCTTCTCCATCTTGCCCTTGGCGTTGGGCGCCTCGTCCTCGACGTAGGCGTCGAGCAGGAAGGCCAGCATGGTGCGTCCGACACCGGCCGCGGGCTCGATGACGTACGGCGTCCAGCGCTCGCCGGCGTCCTGGTCGTAGAAGGAGAGGTCCTGGCCGGAGGCCTTGGAGTGCGCGGAGAGGTCGTAGTCGGTGCGGTTCGCGACGCCCTCCAGCTCGCCCCACTCCGAACCGCCGAACTGGAAGCGGTACTCGATGTCGGCGGTGCGCTTGGAGTAGTGGGAGAGCTTCTCCTTCGGGTGCTCGTACCAGCGCATGTTCTCCTCACGGAGACCCAGGCCGGTGTACCAGTTCCAGCGCTGCTCCATCCAGTATTCCTGCCACTGCTCGTCCTCGCCGGGCTTGACGAAGAACTCCATCTCCATCTGCTCGAACTCGCGGGTGCGGAAGATGAAGTTGCCCGGCGTGATCTCGTTGCGGAACGACTTGCCCATCTGGGCGATGCCGAACGGCGGCTTGCGGCGCGAGGTGGTCTGCACCTGGGCGAAGTTGGTGAAGATGCCCTGGGCGGTCTCGGGGCGCAGGTAGGCGACCGAGCCGGAGTCCTGGGTGGGGCCGAGGTGGGTGGAGAGCAGACCGGAGAACTGCTTGGGCTCGGTGAACTGGCCCTTGTTGCCGCAGTTCGGGCAGTTGACGTCCGCCAGGCCGTTCGCCGGGGCGTGGCCCTTCTTCTCCTCGTACGCCTCTTCCAGGTGGTCGGCACGGAACCGCTTGTGACACGAGGTGCACTCGGTCAGCGGGTCCGTGAAGGTGGCGACGTGGCCGGAGGCGACCCAGACCTCGGGAGCCAGGATCACGGACGAGTCGATACCGACGACGTCCTCGCGCGACGTCACCATGTAGCGCCACCACTGGCGCTTGATGTTCTCCTTGAGCTCGACACCCAGCGGTCCGTAGTCCCAGGCGGCACGCTGTCCGCCGTAGATCTCACTGCAGGGGAAAACGAAGCCACGGCGCTTGCTCAGGCTGACGATGGTGTCGATCTTGTCGGCGGCCACGGTGCTCTCTTCATTACGACGACGGGCGTTGAAGCGAGATGCTTCCAGCGAATGATTCAGGTTACCGGCGCAGGCTCCCCCACAACCAAATCGGCCCCCGCCCGAGACCACCTGGTGAGCGTTGTTGACAACGGTTTCCATGTTTGTTGAAAATGACTGTCATGAACGTACGACGACGCACCCGCGCCGGCGCGCGGCGCCTCATACTCGCCGCCGCGGTCGCCGCGGTCACCGCCCTCGCGGCCGGCACCCTCACCGGCTGCTCCGACAGCGCGGCAGCGGTCAGCACCTCCAAGTTCGACGTCGTCGCGTCGTTCTACCCGATGCAGTTCCTCGCCGAGCAGATCGGCGGCCGGCACGTCCACGTCACCACCCTCACCTCCCCCGGCCAGGAACCGCACGACCTGGAGATCAGCCCGCAGCAGATCGCCGCGCTGGAGGAGTCCGACGCGGTGCTGTACCTGAAGAACCTCCAGCCGTCCGTCGACGACGCGGTGGCCCAGTCGCCGGTCGGGACCAAGATCGAGGCGGGCTCCTTCACGACGCTGGAGGAGCACGGCAACGAGGTCGGCGGCCACGCGGCGGGGCACGACACCCACCAGGGCGAGGGGTCCGCCGGCAAGGACCCGCACATCTGGCTCGACCCCGAGCGCTACGCCCAGGTCGCCGAGGGCGTCGGCAAAGCCTTCGAGAAGGCCGACCCCGAGCACGCGGCCGACTACCGGAAGAACACCGTGAAGCTGGTCGGGAGGCTGGACGCCCTCGACTCCGCGTTCCGGCAGGGCCTCGCCCACACCCGGAGCAAGGTCTTCCTCACCACGCACGCCGCCTTCGGCTACCTCGCCGAGCGCTACGGCCTCACCGAGGAGGCCGTCAACGGCCTCGACCCCGAGTCCGAGCCGAGCGCCGCCCGGGTCCGGGACCTGGAGCGGATGGCCGAGGCGGACGGCGTCTCCACCGTGTTCTACGAGACGCTCGTCAGCGACAAGACCGCCCGGACCCTCGCGCACGACACGGGCCTGAGGACCGACGTCCTGGACCCGATCGAGGGCATCACCGACCAGTCCCGCGGCCGCGACTACCTCGCGGTCCAGCAGGCCAACCTCAAGGCGCTCCGGAAGGCACTGGGCGCCAAGTGACGGGAGACGACATGACCAGCCCGCCTGTCATAGCCCTGCGGGGGGTGACCGCCGAACTCGGCGCGCGTCCCGTCCTGCGCGGCATCGACCTCACCGTCGGCCGCGGCGAGGTCGTCGCGCTGCTCGGCGCGAACGGCTCCGGCAAGTCCACGGCGATCCGCACGGTCATCGGCCAGGTGCCGGTCAGCGGCGGCACCGTCGAGCTGTTCGGCACCCCGCGCCGGTCCTTCCGGGACTGGGCGCGCGTGGGCTACGTACCGCAGCGCACGACGGCTGCGGGCGGGGTCCCGGCGACGGTCACCGAGATCGTCTCCGCGGGCCGGCTGTCCCGCACCCGCTTCGGCGTCTTCCGCAGGAGCGACCGGGAGGCCGTGCGCCGGGCGTTGGAGCTGGTCGGCATGGCGGACCGCGCCAAGGACCCGGTGGACGCCCTCTCCGGCGGCCAGCACCAGCGGGTGCTGATCGCCCGCGCGCTCGTCGCCGAACCCGAGCTGCTGATCATGGACGAGCCGATGGCCGGGGTCGACCTGGCCAGCCAGGAGGTGCTGGCGCGGACGCTGGAGCAGCAGGTCGAGGCCGGTGCGACGGTCCTGCTCGTGCTGCACGAACTGGGCCCGCTGGAGCCCCTGATCGACCGGGCGGTCGTCCTGCGCGACGGCTGCGTGCTGCACGACGGGCCGCCGCCGCGCGCGGTCGGCCAGCACGCGCTGCCCGGCCACGACCACGTACACCCGCACGCACCGGCGGGCGCCGAACCGATCCGCACGGGACTGCTGAGCTGATGTACTTCCTGAACTACGCCTTCATGCAGCGGGCGCTGCTGGCCGCCGTGCTGGTCGGCATCACCGCGCCCGCGATCGGCATCTACCTGGTCCAGCGCCGCCAGGCCCTGATGGGCGACGGCATCGGACACGTGGCCATGACCGGCGTCGGCCTCGGCTTCCTGCTGTCCACGTCCCCCGTGTGGATGGCGACGGCCGTCTCCGTCCTCGGCGCGGTCCTGATGGAGCTGATCCGCTGGTACGGCCGGACCCGCGGCGACATCGCGCTGGCCATGCTGTTCTACGGCGGTATGGCCGGCGGTGTGATGCTGATCAACCTCGCGCCGGGCGGCTCCAACGCCAACCTGGTGTCGTACCTGTTCGGCTCCCTTTCGACGGTGTCCCCGTCCGACGTGACCGCGATCTGCGTGCTCGCCGCGTTCGTCCTGCTGGTCGCCCTGGGCCTGCGCCGCCAGCTGTTCGCGGTCAGCCAGGACGAGGAGTTCGCGCGGGTCACGGGGCTGCCGGTGCGGGCCCTGAACCTGCTGACGGCGGTCACCGCGGCCGTCACCGTCTCGGTCGCCATGCGGGTCGTCGGCCTGCTGCTGGTGTCGGCGCTGATGGTCGTCCCCGTGGCGGCGGCGCAGCAGCTCAGCCGCAGCTTCGCCGTCACCTTCGTGATCGCGGTGGCGATCGGCGTGGCCGTGACCGTCAGCGGCACGATCACGTCGTACTACCAGGACGTCCCGCCCGGCGCCACGATCGTCCTGCTGACCATCGCCGCGTTCCTCGCGCTGACCGTGCTGGCCGCCCCGCTGGCCCGGCGACGCGCCCGCGCGGCGGCCGCCGCCCAGCCCGCCGGCGACCCGGCGGAGTGCTCGATCCCGGCCGCGCGCGGGGCCGGCGAGGAGATCGGCGTCTGACCGCCGACAGCCCGGGCTGGCACAATGGCCCGGGCAGACGCCAGACGTGGAGGAGGCAACCGGTGACGACCGCTGGACCGCCCGTGAAGGGCCGCGCGACCCGCCAGCGGGCAGCCGTGGCGGCGGCCCTGGACGAGGTCGACGAGTTCCGCAGCGCGCAGGAACTGCACGACATGCTCAAGCACAAGGGCGACTCGGTCGGGCTCACCACGGTCTACCGCACGCTGCAGTCCCTCGCCGAGGCCGGCGAGGTCGACGTCCTGCGCACCTCCGACGGCGAGTCCGTCTACCGGCGCTGTTCCATGGGCGAACACCACCACCACCTGGTCTGCCGCGCCTGCGGCAAGGCGGTGGAGGTGGAGGGCCCGGCCGTCGAGAAGTGGGCGGAGGCCATCGCCGCGGAGCACGGCTACGTCAACGTGGCGCACACCGTGGAGATCTTCGGCACGTGTGCCGACTGCGCGGCGAGCTGAACGGCCGTCCCCTCGCGCGGTTCCCCGCGCCCTCCGAGGGCGCGGGAAGCCGGGCTCAGCTCCGCCCGAAGCAGCGCTCCAGCTCGTCGAGGTCGTAGAAGGCGCTGCCCTCGGCGATCGGACGGCATCCGGCCTTGAAGGCCGTCTCCTTCTCGTTGTAGAGCATCCGGACCAGGTACCGGTCGCCCTTGGCGAAGACGTCCCACTGGATGTTGGCTCCCAGCGGGGACACGTCCGCCCCGCGCCAGGGGTTGTCGGCGTACGTGTACGCCGTGCCCGGCTCCGCCGGCCGCGTGCTGCCCGGCAGCCTCATCAGCGCGGCCAGCGGGATGATCTCCTCGGCGTGGCTGAACCGCAGTTCGGCCCCGAGGCCGCTGGTGCCGGCCCGCTTGGCCTCGGCCTGCCGGAAGAAGTCGTCCAGCAGGACGTCCGCCATCCTGTAGGTGATGTCGCTGCCGGTGAAGCCGGGCCCCTTCTCGTAGAAGTCCTCGGCGTCGGAGACGTAGCCGAACCAGGCCGCGTCCTTGCGGGAGACGAAGCGCTCCATGCCCCAGCCCCTGCCCTCGGGGCTCTCCGCGCTCATCGCGGGGGCGATGGCGTACAGGTTGTAGACGGCCTGGGCAGCGCCCACCGGGTCGCCGATCCGCTCGACGAAGGGCTCCTCGAACAGCTTCCGCAGGACGCTGTTCGCGGTCTTGCGGGTCTTCGGCTGGTCGGTGATGCCGTGGAGGGTGTCCTTCAGGCGCTGGTCGTTCTCGATGTAGTCGCGGTAGGCGGCACCGCCCGCCGCCTTGTGGAAGTACAGCAGGTCCTTGTCGGTGCGCACCGGACCGATCAGCGGCTTCAGCGCGGGCTCGGCGCCGGCGAGGGCGTCGGTGAAGGCGGTGCCGCTGGCCACGGCCCGCCCCTGCCCGGAGCTGACGACGTCGATCTTCTCCCCGTCGTCGGCGATCTTCCTGAACAGGGACGGCAGCCGTCGCTGGAGCCGGACGGCCGTGTCCGCCATCTCCTGCCGGCCGCGCCCGCTGAGGTTGCCGTAGCCGGTCTTCGCCATGGCGGCCTGGAGTGCGCGGACGACGGGCCCGAACTCCTCCCCCGTGCCGGTGAGCCGCCCCTCCGCCTCGGCCTGCTCCCACAGCGCGAGGACCAGGTCGCCGTCCGCGCTGTCGCTCGCGGCCCGGGAGCCGTGCCGGGACACGTTCTCGGTGAAGACGGGCGCGAAACCGGCCGGGGGCCGCTGGTAGGTGTGCGGGTTCTGCCGCGGCGAGTAGGCCGCCTTCGTGCCGTAGCCCTCGCGGTGCGCGGGTCCGCCGGAGGCGTGTGCGGGCAGGGCGGTGAGCAGCAGGGCCCCGAGGGCGACGACGGGGGTGAGACGTCTCATGATCCGCATCCTCGGCGGCCCGGCTGAACGACGGGTGGCTAGGAGGTGGAATCACCCTTCATGGCGGCTTCCATGGCGAGCAGTTCCTCGTTCGGCACGGCCCCGCCGAAGCGGCGGTCGCGGGAGGCGAACTCCATGCACGCCCGCCAGAGGTCACGGCGGTCGAAGTCGGGCCACAGGACGTCCTGGAAGACCATCTCGGCGTACGCGCTCTGCCAGAGCAGGTAGTTGGAGGTGCGCTGCTCGCCGCTGGGACGCAGGAACAGGTCGACGTCCGGCATGTCCGGGTAGTACAGGTACTTCTGGATGGTCTTCTCGTTGACCTTCGACGGGTCGAGCCGGCCCGCCTTCACGTCCTCGGCGAGGGCCTGCGCGGCGTCGGCGAGTTCGGCGCGGCCGCCGTAGTTCATGCAGAAGTACAGGGTGAGCAGGTCGTTGCCCTTCGTCTGTTCCTGGGCGACCTGCAGCTCCTTGGCGACCGACTTCCACAGCCTGGGCATCCGGCCGACCCAGCGCACCCGGATGCCGAGTTCGTCGAGCTGGTCGCGGGTGCGGCGGATGAAGTCGCGGTTGAAGTTCATCAGGAAGCGGACCTCGTCGGGCGAGCGCTTCCAGTTCTCGGTGGAGAAGGCGTACAGGGAGATGTTGCGCACGCCGATCTCGATGGAGCCCTGGAGCACGTCCAGCACCCGCTCGGCACCGACCTTGTGCCCCTCGGTGCGGGGCAGCCCCCGCTCCTTGGCCCACCGCCCGTTGCCGTCCATGACGATCGCGACGTGGTTCGGGACCAGCTCACCCGGGAGCTTGGGCGCGCGGGCACCGGACGGGTGCGGTTCCGGCGCCTTGTACTCGCGCCGCTGGCGCCCCAGGATCCCGCGAACGACCATGTGCTTCTCGTCTCCCTCTTACTTCTCGACGTACCTGAGCGAACGCAGCCCGCGCTCCAGATGCCAGTGCAGGTAGGCGGACACCAGCCCGCTGCCCTCGCGGACGTACCGCGCCTCGCACGCGTCCGCCGTCTCCCAGTCTCCCGTAAGCAGCGCCCCGAGCAGTACCAGGGCCTGCGGGGACGGTACGACGCTGCCGGGCACCCGGCAGTCGACGCAGACGGAACCGCCGGAGGCCACCGAGAAGAACCGGTTGGGGCCGGGCATCCCGCACTTCGCGCAGGCGTCGAAGCTGGGCGCGTACCCGTTCACGGCGAGGGAGCGCAGCAGGAAGGCGTCGAGGACCAGGTGCGGCGCGTGCTCGCCCCGGGCGAGCGTCCGCAGCGCCCCGACGAGCAGCAGGTACTGCTGCACGGCCGGCTCGCCCTCGTGGTCGGTGAACCGCTCGGCGGTCTCCAGCATGGCGGTCCCGGCGGTGTACCGGGCGTAGTCGGTGACGATCCCGCCGCCGTACGGGGCGATCGTCTCGCTCTGCGTGCACAGCGGCAGGCCGCGCCCGATCAGCTCGCTGCCGCGCGCGAAGAACTGCACGTCGACGTGGGAGAACGGCTCCAGCCGGGCGCCGAACTTGGACTTGGTGCGCCGCACCCCGCGCGCCACGGCCCGCACCCGGCCGTGGCTCCGGGTGAGCAGCGTGATGATCCGGTCCGCCTCACCCAGCTTCTGGGTGCGCAGCACGATGCCGTCGTCGCGGAACAGACTCATGGCACCATTCTCGCCCATGCCGGGAGCGGCCCGGAGCGGCCGGGAGCGGTGCGCGGCGGCTCAGAGCGCCTCGCCGCGGCTGCGGGCGTTGGCGTGCGCGGTCGCCGCGCTCAGCCGTTCCGCCGGGCTCGCGGTGCGCAGCGCCCCCGGCTCCGCGTCCCACTCCCGTCCGCCGCCGTAGGGTCTGAGCTGTACGTACGGCCCCTCGTGCCCCATGACGATGCCGACCTTGCCGGTACGGGTGTCCACTACATGACTGCCGACGGCAGGCTTCACCACGCCACCCTTTCCTCCGCCTCTGCGCCCACGCCCACTGTGCTCCCCTTCCGCTCCGGATTTCACGCTTCGCACACCCAGAGTGACGCTGCGCGTCTACACTCGGCCGGAATGCCGGGGTACCGCGGCGCGGCGCACGGCGGGCACCGCTACTTTGCGTACGCACGTGGTGCGGCGGCGGGGTCGGCCATTCGTGTACGCCGTCTTGACCGCCCCCTGGACCCCTCCTATGGTCGCGCTACGGCAACGTAGGACGTAGGACGTCGTACCTCCCGGCGGAACCCGTC
>NZ_JOIU01000030.1 GCF_000720135.1 Streptomyces sp. NRRL S-1022
CGGGCAGGTCCCAGATGTCGGCGGCTATCTCCGCGTCCGGCACCGCGGCGGTGATGCGCTGTTCGGCACGGATGAGCTGGTAGATCCCTTCCATGCGGGTCACGAGCGCGTCCAGCAGGTCGGCGGCGGTATCGGGGTTGTCGGCGAGGGCGGAGAACCGGCGGGCCAGCGGGAACAGCTCGACCCCTTGTTTGCAGTCGATGCCTACCAGGGCGACGTCCATCGGAGCGAGTCCGGCGACCAGGTTGCGCTGGTAGACGGACTTGCCGGACTCGGTGGCGCCGAGGGTGAGAGCGTGTGGGACGGCGCGGTAGTCGCGGTAGTGCACCGAGCCGTCCTCGCGCAGGGCGACCGGCACCCGCATCGGCCGGGTGTCGACCTTGGCGGGCATCTGCACCCGCTTGAGGACGTCGTAGCCGGTCATCCGCACCTCCACGACCCCCGAACGCACCTCACGCGAGGTGACGCCGTACATCGAGAACGAATGCCGAAGCCGGTCCGAGGCGGCGGCGACGTCGAAGGCGTCCTGGCCGGGGCGCAGTCCCAGCCGCAGGACCAGTCCGGTCCGGGTCGGACGGAAGCGCAGGATGCGCGGCGGCCGGGACTCCGGCACGGGCCGGTCGGTGACCCGGGCGAGAGCCAGACGCCAGCGCGAGGGCGGGACCGTCAGCCCGCACGCGTCCATGACGGAGGCGTAGCAGACCAGGACCCGCAGGCTCGTCAGGGTGACACCGAAGGTCATCCAGTACCAGGCGGGGCGCCGCCACCGCAGGAGACCCGCAGCGGCGACGACCAGCACCACAGCGACCGTTAACGCGGTCATGATCAGGCCGCCTTGGAGTGCTGTGGTGGGTGTTTGGCCGACGTCCCGTCGGTGAGACCAGGAGACCGTGAGGAGGGGTGGACGCATCACGGTCCGTATGGACGTTCAGGGACGTCTGAGGTACCGTCAAAACGTCCCTACGGGTCCTGAGGGAGGACACGTCATGGCGAACGAGCGTCTGCGCGCAGCGATTTCAGCGAAGGGCGAGACGATCCAATCCGTTGCCGAGCACGTCGGAGTGGACCCCAAGAGCGTCGAGCGCTGGATCACCACCAACCGGACTCCCCACCGGGGGCACCGTTGGAAGGCCGCGAGCTTTCTCGGGGCCGACGAGGTCTATCTCTGGCCGTCAGCCGAGAAGCAGGCCGAGAAGGCGAGCGCATCCGAGCTGATCACGTACTACCCGCACCGCGGTGCGGTCCCTGCCCCACTATGGTCTTCCCTGATCGAGAAGGCGACGGACCAGGTCGACATCCTGGTGTACGCGGGGCTGTTCCTCTTCGACAGCCACCCGGACCTGCCGGACCAGTTGGCCGAGAAGGCGAAGGCCGGCGCGCAGGTCCGCATCCTGCTGGGCGACCCGGAGTCCGCGGCTGTGCGGCAGCGCGGCGAGGAGGAGGGCATCGGCGACGACCTGGCGGCGCGAGCGCGGATCACTCGCCGGTACTTGCAGCCCGCCATGTCGACACCCGGCGTCGAGATCCGGCTACACGACACGATCCTCTACAACTCGATCTACCGGTTCGACGACGACGTACTGGTGAACCCCCACGTGCTGGGAGCTCCCGCAGGGCAGAACCCGGTGATGCACTTCAAGTACCTGCCGGGAGCACGGACGTTCCGGCACTACATGCGGAGCTTCGACTACGCGTGGGAGCAGGGCCGGAAGGCATAACCGGCTCCCAGCGTGCGACGCTGAACACATGGCACGCGTCGACTACTTCAACGATCCAAACGCCCCGAAGGCGAACAGCCTCGTCCCGTCTGTGACCGCCGTGGCCCGCAACGAGGCCGGGGAGGTCCTGCTGATCCACAAGACCGACAACGACCTGTGGGCCCTCCCTGGAGGCGGCATCGACCTGGGCGAGTCAGCTCCCGACGCGGCTGTACGCGAGACCAAGGAGGAGACCGGGTTCGACGTCGAGGTCACTGGCCTGGTCGGGATCTACACGAACCCCGGACACGTCATGGCGTACGACGACGGGGAGGTCCGCCAGCAGTTCTCCATCTGCTTCCACGCCCGCATCGTCGGCGGCCAGCTGCGGACGAGCAGCGAGAGCAAGGAGGTCGCGTTCGTCGATCCGAGCAGGCTGGATGAGCTGACCATCCACCCGTCGATGCGCATGCGGATCGAGCACGGGTTGGCCGGCCGGACCGAGCCTTACATCGGCTGAGGCTGCCCTCAGCGATCGCCCGACAGATGCTGGCGCAGCAACCGGATCGCAGGGGCGTGGTCGTAGTGCTCGGCTACCTGGAGCGGCGTCTCGCCAGTCGCATCCGGCAGCTCCGGGTCTGCTCCGTATGCGAGGAGTACTGCCGTCGTTGCCACGGTGAGCGGATTACCACTCTGCAGCGCGACGTCGCCTTCCGTCCCAATCGCGTGCGTCAGCGGAGTCGCACCGTTGCCTTCGTCAGGGTCTGCGCCGGCATCGAGCAGTCGAGCCAGTAGTTCCACGTCCTGGTGCTCCACCGCGAAGAGCGTCGGAGGCCACCAACCGCTCCCGTCGATGACCGCCCGTTGACTCGGCGGCAGTGACGTGAACGCTGCGATCCGTCGCTGGGTGCGCTCCACCGCAGCACCGAGGTAGGGGCGCGCTTTGCTGATCGCGTTGTGCACTTCACTGCCCGGTTCGTAGCGGACCAGGATCTCGTCAATGCGGGTGTCGAAGTCGAAGGACTGCCCGGCGGGACCGGTCGTCATGTCAGCAAAGATGAGCGCGTCGAGGACCGGAGAGTCTTCCCGCTCGTAGACGGCCAGCTCTGTCGACAGCCCTCGTTGCTCTGCCTCGTACACAGCTCCGGAGTGATGGGCGACCAACCGCACCAGGCGCGCCGGCGCACCCAGCGCTTCCAGGTGACGGGCACCATCGAGGGGATGGAACCCGGTGTCACGCAGTTCGGGGGCGTAACCGATGTCATGCAGCCAGGCTGCGGCGACGAGGAGGTCCCGATCAGTCTCACGCACAGCCGCGGCAGCCTCTTGAGCACGAGCAGCCACCGCCTGAGTGTGCAGCCAGCGGTTCCCGAGCTGAGGAAGCAGAGACTCGGCGACTGCAGAAGCTCCCTGAGGCGTGTCCAGTGCAGAAGGCATACCCGGAACGGTAGTCGAGACGCGTGGTGAGCCAACAGGGCCACGATCGAGCGATGCTGATCATGGGTGCGGTACAACTTTCCCTACTCCATCAAGGCCCGCGCACGGCGCGGGCGCGCGCCGCCTTGTCGGCGGGGCCGCCGCCCTGTCTTCGCCAGCGGCGGCCCCGCCCGGCGGCGCGCTACGTGCATGCGGGCAGAGGTAGGAAAACCCTCTGTGGCTGGGGCGGTCGGCTCCACGGCTTTAGGCAGCCACTTTGGCGCGAGCCTCGAAGATCATGGCCCCAACGTCGTGCTTTACCGGGCAGGTCCACAGTAAGCACCGGCAGGGTGCACGAAGGTTAGTCCGACTTCATCCTCTCCGCCGCCTTGGAGAGCACTGCCACGGCGAAGCCCTGACAGAGCCCACGGAAGGTGTCTCGGTCCCCACCGACCCGCGCATCGGGGGCAGCCGGACCCACGCCCCCTCCAGCAAGTACCGGCTGCGGACCCTGCGGCCAGCTAAAGAGCGGGATGATCGTCATCACGGACAAGGCACTAACCGTGTCCGTCGCCTCGGGAACCGAGCACATGACCACGGTCACCAGCAGTACCGCAACCGTGTACATGATCAACATCCAAATCGCAAACACAACATGAGCGACGCGAGGCGACCCGGCGACGTCCGTCCACGTCTGGCACCAGAAGATGATCAGCGGTGCAGAGGCGGGCAGAAGGACCGCGGTGGCCTCCGAGACATCCAGGTAACCGACAGTAAGCAGACATCCAAAGGCCACCAGCAGGCCCAGCATAACCAAGGTAAACGAAACGTAAAGCTTCATAGGGAAACTCCTACAAGGTTGAATGGAGAACAGCAGGTAAGGGGGGAGATTTTTAGCTCTAAGTCATTGAAGCCTCCACCGTGTTCGAGATCACACCCTGCCGGTACATCGAGGGTACGACACGGCGCGGGAAGTGAAATTGCTACGTTCCGTGACTAGCCAAATGGAGTGCATCACTCGCCGGGCGTGTCCAGGGGCCTGCCACCGGACAACAAAGCGCCCTCCCGGGCCGTCCTGGGGCCGTGGAAGGGCGCTCAATGGTGACCAACGTCGACAGGTGCCGACAGCTCGGCAGCAGGTCACAGCGTTGGGCGAGGTGGCGGCCGAAGGTCACGGCCGCCCGTGATCAGTTGTGGCTGTGCAGGATGTCGTTCAGGCCACCCCAGACCGCGTTGTTCGGGCGGGCCTCGACCGTGCCGGTGACCGAGTTGCGGCGGAAGAGGATGTTGGAGGCGCCGTTCAGCTCGCGGGCCTTGACGATCTGGCCGTCGGGCATGGTGACGCGGGTGCCCGCGGTGATGTACAGGCCCGCCTCGACCACGCACTCGTCGCCGAGCGCGATGCCGACGCCGGCCTCGGCGCCGACCAGGCAGCGCTCGCCGATGGAGATGATCACGTTGCCGCCGCCGGACAGGGTGCCCATGGTGGAAGCGCCGCCGCCGATGTCGGAGCCGTCGCCGACGACGACACCCGCGGAGATGCGGCCCTCGACCATGGAGGTGCCGAGCGTGCCGGCGTTGAAGTTGACGAAGCCCTCGTGCATGACCGTGGTGCCGGCCGCGAGGTGCGCGCCGAGGCGGACCCGGTCGGCGTCGGCGATGCGCACGCCCTTGGGGGCGACGTAGTCCGTCATGCGCGGGAACTTGTCGATCGAGGTCACCTGGAGGTGCAGGCCCTCGGCGCGGGCGTTCAGGCGCACCTTCTCGATGTCGTCGACGGCGACCGGGCCGAGCGAGGTCCAGGCGACGTTGGCGAGGTGGCCGAAGATGCCGTCCAGGTTCTGGCCGTGCGGCTTGACCAGGCGGTGCGAGAGCAGGTGCAGGCGCAGGTAGACGTCGTGCGCGTCGACCGGCTTCTCGTCCAGCGAGGCGATGACCGTGCGGACCGCGACCACCTCGACGCCCCGGCGGGCGTCCGGGCCGATCGCCGCGGTCGCGCCGCCGCCCAGCAGCTGGGCCGCCTGCTCGGCGGCCAGCCGCTCGGTGCCGGCCGGGCCCGGCTCCTCGACCAGCTCGGGGGCCGGGAACCAGGTGTCGAGAACGGTGCCGTCGGAGGCGATCGTGGCGAGGCCGGCGGCGACGGCGCCGGTGGTACGGGTTGCAGACTCGGTCATGGAGGAAAACCTAACGTGGGCGGGGTGGTGAGGGCGAACCGCGTCTCACGTGCCGGGCGGCGGTTTCAGGGGATCAGCCGAGCCAGCGCGGCGCGCGCGTACTCCTCGTCGTAGGAACCGCCCGTCAGCAGCACCTGGAGGCAGATGCCGTCCATCAGCGCGAGCAGGGCCCGCGCGGTGACCGGGTCGGTGCGGCGGGCCAGCAGCGCGGCCCCCTGCTCGGTCCACTCGGCGGCGACGGGACGCAGCGCGGGGCGGCGCAGCGCGGCCAGGTACAGCTCGTACTCCAGCTCCACGCCGGTGCGCTCGCCGGCCAGCCACTGCCCGTGCGCCCGGGCGAGATCCGCTGCCAGGCCGCCGTCGCCGCCGCCCTCCGGCAGCAGCTCGGCCAGCACCCCGGCGAACCCTTCGTTCGACTGCCGCAGCGCCGCCACCAGCAGTTCCTCCAAGGTGGCGAAGTGGTACGTCGTGGAGCCGAGCGGTACGTCCGCCTCGGCGGCGACCGTGCGGTGGCTCAGCCCGGCGATGCCGTCCCGGCCGACCACGCGGATCGCCGCGTCGATGATCCGCTGCCGGCGCCCGGGGTCGTACCGTCGGGGCATCAGTGCGCCCCGCCGAGGTTCAGCACCACGACCCCGCCGATGATCAGCAGGATCCCGGCGACCTTCGTCGGGTTCAGCCCCTCGCCGAACAGCAGCAGGCCGAGGACGGCGACGGCGGCGGTTCCCACGCCGGACCAGATGGCGTAGGCCGTGCCGATCTGCACGGTCCTGAGCGTCCTGGCGAGCAGCGCGAAGGACACGACGTAGCCGAGTGCCGTCACGAGCGAGGGCCCCAGCCGGCTGAACCCCGCGCTGTACTTCATCGCCGTCGTGGCGGCGACCTCGGTGGCGATGGCGCCGGCGAGCAGCAGATATCCCATGTGTACGAGCGTACGCAACGAGAAAGTTCCACTTTCATAGAAACCGCTCGCAGCCGTCCCCGCCTCCACTACTGTGCGGGCCCGTGCCCGAAAACACCCCCCGCACCCGAAGACTCTGGCCGGCCGCCGCACTGGCGCTGGCGGTCGCCGCCGCCTGCGTGACCGTGACCGCCATGAACGACCGGCCCCACGGGACGAAGGCCACCGCACCGGCGACGCCGCCCGACACCGGCCCCGGCCTGCTCTCCTTCGCCTCCCCGTCCGCCCCGCCGACGCCCGCACCGGCTCCCGCGAGGAACCGCACGGCCCCGCCGGCTCCCGCGTCCTCCGCCCCCGGTTCCCCCGCCCACCCGCGGCGCACGCCCGCGAAGTCCCCGACGCCCACGGCCGGTTCACCCCGCCCGGCGGAACACGGGACGTCCGTCCGCTCCCTCAACTACCCCGACCGCTACTGGCACGTCAGCGGCGGCCTGGTGAAGCTCGGCCCCGTCGGCTCGGCCGCGGACCGCCGCGCCGCCACCTTCACGCGCGTCAAGGGCCTTGCCGACGCCCGCTGTTCCTCCTTCACCACGGCCGACGGCAGCTACCTGCGCCACCGCGACTTCCTGCTCCGCGCCGAACCCGCCGACGGCTCCCCCCTGTTCGCGCAGGACGCCACGTTCTGCCCCCGGGCCTCCGCCTCCCCCGGTGCCGTCATGCTGGAGTCGGTCAACTACCCCGGCCGCTTCCTGCGCCATCAGAACTTCCAGCTGCGGCTGGACCCCTACCAGAACACCGGCCTCTACCGGTCCGACTCGGCGTTCCTGCTGGTGGACGGGCTGGCCTGAACACACGGAAGCGGCGGCACCCGACAGGGTGCCGCCGCTTCCCGCGCACGGTGGGATCAGACGTTGAACCCGAGCGCCCGCAGCTGCTCGCGGCCGTCGTCCGTGATCTTGTCCGGGCCCCACGGCGGCATCCAGACCCAGTTGATGCGCAGCTCGCTGACCAGCCCGTCGGTGGCGGACTTGGCCTGGTCCTCGATGACGTCCGTCAGCGGGCAGGCCGCCGAGGTGAGGGTCATGTCCACGGTCGCGATATTGGAGTCGTCGACGTGGATGCCGTAGATCAGGCCGAGGTTGACGACGTCGATGCCCAGTTCCGGGTCGACGACGTCCATCAGGGCTTCGCGGAGTTCCTCTTCCGAGGCCGGCTTCATCTCGACGGTGTCGCTCATGCGGTATTCCTTTCGGCTTCGGCGCCACCCAGCGCCTGGGCCGTCGCGTCCTTCCACGCCATCCAGCTCAGGAGGGCGCACTTGACCCGCGCGGGGTACTTGGAGACACCGGCGAACGCGACCGCGTCCTCCAGGACCTCCTCCATCGTGTCGTCGGGCTCGATCCTGCCCTTGGACTGCATCAGCTCCAGGAAGGTCTCCTGGATCTTCCGCGCCTCGTCGAGGTCCTTGCCGACCAGCAGCTCGTTCAGCACGGAGGCGGAGGCCTGGCTGATGGAGCAGCCCTGGCCCTCGTAGGAGACGTCCTCGATCGTCGTGCCGTCGTACTTCACGCGCAGCGTGATCTCGTCGCCGCACGTCGGGTTCACGTGGTGCACCTCGGCGTCGCCATCCCGCAAGCCCCGCCCGTGCGGGTTCTTGTAGTGGTCCAGGATGACGTCCTGGTACATCGAGTCCAGCTTCACGGTCTCAGCTCACGCCTCTCAGCCGAAGAAGTTCCGTACGTGCTCCAGCCCCTCGACCAGTGCGTCGATCTCGGCCGGCGTGGAGTACAGATAGAACGACGCTCGCGTGGTCGCAGGAATTCCGTAGCGGAGGCAGACCGGACGGGCGCAGTGGTGGCCGACCCGGACCGCGATGCCCTGCTCGTCGAGGACCTGGCCCACGTCGTGCGGGTGGATGTCCCCGAGCGTGAAGGAGATCGCCGCACCGCGGTCCTCGGCCGTCGTGGGACCGATGATCCGCAGGTCGGGGACCTCGGCCAGGCGCTGCACCGCGTACTCGGTCAGTGCGTGCTCATGGGCGAGGATCTTGTCCATGCCGATCGACTGGAGGTAGTCGATCGCCGCGCCGAGGCCGACCGCCTGGGCGATCGGGGGCGTGCCCGCCTCGAACTTGTGCGGTGCCGGGGCGTAGGTGGACGAGTGCATCGAGACGGTCTCGATCATCTCGCCGCCGCCGAGGAACGGGGGCAGGTCCTCCAGCAGCTCCTGGCGTCCCCACAGGACGCCGATGCCGGTCGGGCCGCACATCTTGTGACCGGTGAAGGCCACGAAGTCGGCCTGCAGGGCCTGCACGTCCAGCGGCATGTGCGGGGCGGCCTGGGAGGCGTCGATGCAGACGAGGGCGCCGACCTCCTGGGCACGGCGGATGATCGTCTCGACCGGGTTGACCGTGCCCAGGATGTTCGACACCAGCACGAAGGAGACGATCTTCGTCTTCTCCGTGATGACCTCGTCGATGTTGGACAGGTCCAGCCGGCCGTCGTCGGTGAGGCCGAACCACTTCAGCTTCGCGCCCGTGCGCTGCGCCAGCAGCTGCCACGGCACGATGTTGGAGTGGTGCTCCATCTCCGTGATGACGATCTCGGTCTCATGGTCCACCCGGTAGGGCTCGTCGGCCCAGCCCAGCATGTTCGCCACGAGGTTCAGCGACTCGGAGGCGTTCTTGGTGAAGATCACCTCGTCGCGGCTCGGCGCGTTGACGAACGCGGCGACCTTGTCGCGCGCGCCCTCGTACAGCGCCGTGGCCTCCTCGGCGAGCACATGCACACCGCGGTGGACGTTGGCGTTGTAGCGCTCGTAGTACTCGCTCAGGGCGTCCAGTACCTGGCGCGGCTTCTGCGAGGTCGCCGCGTTGTCCAGGTACACGAGCTTCTTGCCGTCGTGGACCAGCCGGTCCAGGACGGGGAAGTCCTTGCGGATCGCCTCGGTGTCGAGGAGGCCCGGCAGCTGTGTCACGCGGATACGCCACCCTTCGTGTATGCCTCGTAGCCCTCGTCCTCCAGCTTGTCGGCGAGCTCGGCGCCGCCGGACTCCACGATCCGGCCGGCGGAGAAGACGTGGACGAAGTCGGGCTTGATGTAGCGCAGGATGCGCGTGTAGTGCGTGATCAGCAGGGTGCCGACCTCGCCGGTCTCACGGACGCGGTTGACGCCCTCGGAGACGATGCGGAGCGCGTCGACGTCCAGGCCGGAGTCGGTCTCGTCCAGGATCGCGACCTTCGGCTTGAGCAGCTCCAGCTGAAGGATCTCGTGGCGCTTCTTCTCACCGCCGGAGAAGCCCTCGTTCACGTTGCGCTCGGCGAAGGACGGGTCCATGTTGAGGCGCGCCATGGCCTCCTTGACCTCCTTCACCCAGGTGCGCAGCTTGGGGGCCTCGCCGCGGATGGCGGTGGCGGAGGTGCGCAGGAAGTTGGAGACCGAGACGCCGGGGACCTCGACCGGGTACTGCATCGCCAGGAACAGGCCCGCGCGGGCGCGCTCGTCGACGGACATCTCCAGGACGTCCTCGCCGTCGAGCAGCACGGTGCCGCTGGTGATCGTGTACTTCGGGTGACCCGCGAGCGAGTAGGCGAGGGTCGACTTGCCGGAGCCGTTGGGGCCCATGATGGCGTGCGTCTCGCCCTGCTTCACGGTGAGGTCGACGCCCTTGAGGATCTCCTTCGTGGCGTTGTCGGCCTCGACGGTGACGTGCAGGTCTCGGATTTCAAGCGTTGCCATGGGTGCCTCAGGACTCCTGGGTGAGGGAGACGAGAACGTCGTCCCCTTCGATCTTTACGGGGTATACGGGGACGGGGCGCGTCGCGGGGAGGCCGGACGGCTTGCCGGTCCGCAGGTCGAAGCTGGAGCCGTGCAGCCAGCACTCGATCTGGCAGTCCTCCACCTCGCCCTCGGAGAGGGAGACGTTCGCGTGCGAGCAGATGTCGTGGATCGCGAACACCTCGCCCTCGGTCTTCACGACCGAGACCGGCGTGCCGTCGAGTTCCACCCGCTTCGGGGTGTCCTCCTCCAGCTCGCTCAGCCCACAGGCCCGAACGAAACGGGCACGGTCGAACTGGGTCATGCGACCGAAGCCTCCAGCTCTTCCTCGATCTTGGCGAGCAGGCGCTCCTCGATGTCGGCGACACCGATCTGCTGGACCAGCTCGGCGAAGAAGCCGCGGACCACCAGGCGGCGGGCCTCGTGCTCCGGGATGCCGCGGGCCATCAGGTAGAAGAGCTGCTCGTCGTCGAAGCGGCCGGTGGCGGAGGCGTGGCCGGCGCCGACGATCTCGCCGGTCTCGATCTCCAGGTTCGGCACCGAGTCGACGCGCGAGCCGTCCGTGAGGACCAGGTTGCGGTTCATCTCGTAGGTGTCCGTGCCCTCGGCCTTGGCCTCGATGAGCACGTCACCGATCCAGACCGCGTGCGCGTCGTCGCCCTGGAGCGCGCCCTTGTAGACGACGTTCGACTTGCAGTGCGGGGTGTTGTGGGTGACCAGCAGGCGGTGCTCCTGGTGCTGCCCGGCGTCGGTGAAGTACAGGCCGAACAGCTCGGCCTCGCCGCCGGGGCCGGCGTACTCCACACGCGGGTGCAGGCGCACCACGTCACCGCCGAAGGTGACGACCACGGACTTGAAGGCGGCGTCCCGGCCGATCAGCGCGTTGTGCTGGGCGACGTGGACGGCCTTGTCGTCCCAGTCCTGGACGGAGACGACGGTCAGCTTGGCGCCGTCCCCGAGGACGTAGTCGACGTTGGCGGCGAGCACCGCGTCACCGGTGTGGTCGATGACCACGACGGCCTCGGCGAAGGCACCCAGCTCGATCACGTGGTGGCCGAAGGCGGTGCCGCCCCGGCCGTGCACCGCGACGCGGATCGGCTCGGTGAGGACGGTCTCCTTGGGGACGGTCACGACCGAGGCCTTCTCGAAGGCGGAGTACGCCTGCGCGGCGACGCGGTCCACGGGGGTGCCCGCCTTGCCGAGGCGCGCGTCGTCGCGGCCGACGGTCTCGACGGTGACGCCCTCGGGGGCCTGGATGTCGACCTTCACTCCGTCGCCGTTCGCGACGGCGGTGCCGTCGTGC
Organism: Streptomyces sp. NRRL S-1022; assembly: GCF_000720135.1. Taxonomy (GTDB): domain Bacteria; phylum Actinomycetota; class Actinomycetes; order Streptomycetales; family Streptomycetaceae; genus Streptomyces. The sequence continues at coordinate 11,268 of NZ_JOIU01000030.1, forward strand.
AGACCGCGCAGGCGCTCCAGCGGGGTGAACCGCCACTCCTCCTCACGGCCGTGCGGGACCGGGAAGTCCGCGACGTCGAAGGACGGGGGCGCGCTCATGCGCGAGACGACGGTCGACTCCGCGGCGACCGCGATCGAGCCCGCGGTGGTCGACCCCACGGGGATGTTCTGGGCCTCAGCCATGGCTGTCGTAGTGCTCTCTTTCCTGAGTAAGACGTCTGCTGGCGATGGGGACGGTCCTAACCGACCGAGCCCTCCATCTGCAGTTCGATCAGCCGGTTGAGCTCCAGCGCGTACTCCATGGGCAGCTCCTTGGCGATCGGCTCGACGAAGCCGCGCACGATCATCGCCATGGCCTCGTCCTCGGACAGGCCGCGGCTCATCAGGTAGAAGAGCTGGTCCTCGGAGACCTTGGAGACGGTGGCCTCGTGGCCCATGGACACGTCGTCCTCGCGGACGTCGACGTACGGGTACGTGTCCGACCGGGAGATGGTGTCCACCAGCAGCGCGTCGCACAGCACGTTGGACTTCGACCCGGCGGCGCCCTCGCCGATCTCGATCAGACCGCGGTAGGACGTACGACCGCCACCGCGCGCGACCGACTTGGAGACGATGTTGGACGAGGTGTTCGGCGCCATGTGGACCATCTTGGCGCCGGCGTCCTGGTGCTGGCCCTCGCCCGCGAAGGCGATGGACAGGGTCTCGCCCTTGGCGTGCTCGCCCATCAGGTAGACGGCCGGGTACTTCATCGTCACCTTGGAGCCGATGTTGCCGTCGACCCACTCCATGGTCGCGCCCTCGTAGGCCACGGCGCGCTTGGTGACCAGGTTGTAGACGTTGTTCGACCAGTTCTGGATGGTCGTGTAGCGGCAGCGGGCGTTCTTCTTGACGATGATCTCGACGACCGCGGAGTGCAGCGAGTCCGACTTGTAGATCGGGGCCGTACAACCCTCGACGTAGTGCACGTAGGCACCCTCGTCGACGATGATCAGGGTCCGCTCGAACTGGCCCATGTTCTCCGTGTTGATACGGAAGTAGGCCTGGAGCGGGATCTCGACGTGGACGCCCTTGGGCACGTAGATGAAGGAGCCGCCGGACCACACGGCCGTGTTCAGCGCGGCGAACTTGTTGTCACCGGCCGGGATGACCGTGCCGAAGTACTCCTTGAAGAGCTCCGGGTGCTCCTTCAGGGCGGTGTCGGTGTCGAGGAAGATGACGCCCTGCTCCTCCAGGTCCTCGCGGATCTGGTGGTAGACGACCTCCGACTCGTACTGGGCGGCGACACCGGCGACGAGGCGCTGCTTCTCGGCCTCCGGGATGCCCAGCTTGTCGTAGGTGTTCTTGATGTCCTCGGGCAGGTCCTCCCAGGACTCCGCCTGCTTCTCCGTGGAGCGCACGAAGTACTTGATGTTGTCGAAGTCGATGCCCGAGAGGTCGGATCCCCAGTTCGGCATCGGCTTCTTCTCGAAGAGCTTCAGGCCCTTCAGGCGCAGCTTCGTCATCCACTCCGGCTCGGACTTCTTGCCCGAGATGTCGCGGACGACGTCCTCGTTCAGGCCGCGCCTGGCGGAGGCACCGGCCACGTCGGAGTCGGCCCAGCCGTATTCGTACTTGCCCAGGCCCTCAAGTTCGGGGTGGGCAGTCTCCGTGGGGAGAGTCATGCGGGGTTCCTCCCGGCCGTGCTTGCAGGTGCGTCAGTGGAAATCTTGGGGATGAACGTCGTGCAGACGCCGTCGCCGTGCGCGATGGTCGCCAGTCGCTGGACGTGGGTTCCCAGCAGCTCGGCGAAGATCTCCGTCTCCGCCTCGCACAGCTGCGGGAACTGTTCCGCGACGTGGGCGACCGGGCAGTGGTGCTGGCAGAGCTGCTCGCCGACCGGTGCGCTGCGCGCCGTAGCAGCGTACCCGTCGGCGCTCAAGGCCCTGGCCAGCGCTTCGGCGCGTTTGTCGGGCGTCACGGCCTCGATCGCCTCGCGGTACGCGCCCGCCTGGGCGGCGATCCGGGCCCGGGCGAAGGCGGCGACCGCCTCGGGGCCGCCCTCCCGCTCGGCGATCCAGCGCAGCGCGTCCGCGGCGAGCTTGTCGTACGACTGGTCGAAGGCGTCCCGGCCGCAGTCCGTGAGCGCGAAGACCTTGGCGGGGCGCCCGCGCGTGCGCGTGCCGTACACCCGCTGTTCGCGGGACTCCACGACGTCGTCGGCGACCAGCGCGTCCAGGTGACGCCGGACGGCCGCCTGGGTCAGTCCCAGCCGGCCGGCGAGTTCGGCGACGGTCGACGGACCGTGGTCCAGGATGGACCGCGCGACCCGGTTGCGCGTGGAGCGCTCACCGGTCGCTAGCTCCTCCTGGGGGGCACCCGTGGGGGTCTCCCGAGCCTCGCCGACGTTTTTCACAACGCCATTGTTGCGTAATTCCGCGGAGACTGACAAGCGCCGTTCGGATCACCGCACGGTGCCCTGCGTCACTTAGGCAAACCTAATCCGACCTGGGGAAACGATCTTCTGATCGATCATTGCTCGCGCTCCGCGCAGCCTGCCTTCCTGCCTCTTCGTGCCTGCCCGCCGGCCGGACGGGTAGCGGTTCCACGCCCTGTCGGGAAGACTCCCCACCATGTCCGCACCCCCGCCGACCGGCCCTCTTGTCACCCGCGACTCACTCGCGGCAGGTCTGCGCCTGCTCGGTGTCGAAACCGGCGAGACCCTCCTCGTGCACTCATCGCTCAGCTCCCTCGGCTGGGTGAACGGCGGCGCGGTCGCCGTCGTCCAGGCCCTCCTCGACACCCTCGGGCCCTCCGGGACGCTCGTCGTCCCGGCCCAGACCGGCGACCAGTCCGATCCGGCCGTATGGGGGAATCCGCCCGTCCCCGCGGAGTGGTGGGACCGGATCCGCGCCACCATGCCCCCGTACGACCCCCTGATCACCCCCTCGCGCGGGGTCGGCGTCGTCCCCGAGACCGTACGCACCTGGCCCGGCGCCCTGCGCAGCGCGCACCCGCAGACCTCCTTCGCCGCGCTCGGCCCGCGCGCGCGGGAGATCACCGACGGCCACGCCTGCGACTGCCGGCTCGGCGAGCAGAGCCCGCTGGCCCGGCTGGAGAAGCTGGGCGCCCGGGTGCTGCTGCTCGGCGCGGGCTACGACGCCTGCACCGCCTTCCACCTCGCCGAGTACCGGATACCCGCACCCCCCGTCGAGGTCGGCCGGCCCGCTCCCGGGGGCGGCTGGGAGACCGTGGTCGAGGTCTCGATCACCTCCGACCGGTTCGACGAGCTGGGGCACGACTACGAACGGGACCGGCCCGTCGTACGCGGCACGGTGGGCGCGGCGCAGGTCCGGCTGTTCCCGCTGGCGGACGCCGTGGCCTACGCCGAGCGGTGGCTGCCGCTGCACCGGCCCCGTGCGGAGGACTTCTCCCACCCCCGCGCCTGAGGGGCAAGCGGTCTCCCTAGACTCTGATGCCATGGGAAGTCAGTCGGTGGTCCAGGTCCAGGCCCTGGTGAAGCGGTACGGCCCGAAGACCGCGGTGGACGGCCTCGACCTGGTGGCCGAAGCGGGCGTGACCGCCGTACTCGGCCCCAACGGGGCGGGGAAGACGACCACGGTCGAGACCTGCGAGGGGTACCGGAAGCCTGATTCCGGCACGGTGCGCGTCCTCGGCCTCGACCCCGTCCGGGACTCCGCCGAGCTGCGGCCCCGCATCGGCGTGATGCTCCAGTCCGGCGGTGTCTACTCCGGTGCCCGCGCCGACGAGATGCTCCGGCACGTGGCGAAGCTGCACGCGCACCCGCTGGACGTGGACGCCCTGATCGAGCGCCTCGGCCTCGGCTCCTGCGGGCGGACCGGCTACCGGCGGCTCTCCGGCGGCCAGCAGCAGCGGCTCGCGCTCGCCATGGCCGTCGTGGGCCGCCCGGAACTGGTCTTCCTGGACGAGCCGACCGCCGGACTCGACCCGCAGGCCCGCCGCGCCACCTGGGACCTGGTCCGGGACCTGCGCGCCGACGGCGTCTCGGTGATCCTGACCACGCACCACATGGACGAGGCCGAGCAGCTCGCCGACGACGTCGCGATCATCGACGGCGGCCGGGTCATCGCCCAGGGCTCCCCGGAGGAGCTGTGCAAGGGCGGCGCCGAGAACACCCTGCGCTTCACCGGCCGCCCCGGCCTCGACGTCGGCTCCCTGCTCAAGGCCCTCCCCGCCGACTGCACGGCCGCCGAGCTGACCCCGGGCTCCTACCGGGTCGTCGGCAAGGTCGACCCCCAGCTGCTGGCCACGGTCACCTCCTGGTGCGCCCAGCACGGGGTGATGCCGGACCGGATCTCGGTGGAGCGGCACACCCTGGAGGACGTCTTTCTGGAGCTGACCGGCAAGGAGCTGCGCTCGTGACCGTTGGTACGTACACCCCGAAGCCGGGTGCCGCACCGCTCCCCCGCATGATCGCGGCGCAGGCGGCGCTGGAGACCAGGATGCTGCTGCGCAACGGCGAGCAGCTGCTGCTGACGGTGTTCATCCCGACCCTTCTGCTGGTCCTCTTCAGCTCGGTCGACATCGTGGACACCGGCAAGGGCGAGGCCGTCGACTTCCTGGCCCCCGGCATCCTGGCGCTGGCCGTGATGTCGACGGCGTTCACCGGCCAGGCCATCGCCACCGGCTTCGAACGCCGCTACGGCGTGCTGAAGCGGCTCGCCTCCTCGCCGCTGCCCCGCTGGGGCCTGATGACCGCCAAGACGGTGTCCGTGCTGGTCACGGAGGTTCTCCAAGTCGCCCTGCTGACCGTCATCGCGTTCGCGCTGGGCTGGTCCCCGCACGGCAACCCGGCGGCCGTCCTGCTCCTGCTGCTGCTCGGCACGGCCGCCTTCTCCGGGCTCGGCCTGCTGATGGCGGGCACGCTCAGGGCCGAGGCCACGCTGGCCGCGGCCAACCTGGTCTTCCTGTTGCTCCTCGTGGGCGGCGGGGTCGTCGTGCCGCTGGAGAAGTTCGGCTCCACGGGGCAGCACGTGCTCGGTCTGCTGCCGATCTCCGCCCTGTCGGACGGCCTGCGGGACGTGCTCCAGCACGGCTCCGGCACGCCGTGGGCGGACCTGGGGATCCTGGCCGTCTGGGCGGTGGCCGCGCTGGCCGCCGCCGGGAGGTTCTTCCGCTGGGAGTGACCAGCGCCGCACCCCCGGAGGGCCACCCTCGTGAACGCGTGCACAAGCGGCGGCCTACGATGGTGGGCGTGCCCAAGCTGAACCGCGCCGACGCCGAAGCCGCCCTGCGCAACCCGCTCGCCTTCATCGCCGACCGCTGGACCCCGGACCCCCGGACCGTCCGGCGGGCCGCGCTCGCCGCGCTCGTGATGTCGGTCGTCATCGTCGTCACCGGCGGCGCCGTCCGCCTCACCGGCTCGGGCCTCGGCTGCCCGACCTGGCCCACCTGCACCGACGACTCGCTGACCACCACCCGGGCCATGGGCTTCCACGGGGTCGTCGAGTTCGGCAACCGCATGCTGACGTACGTGCTGTGCGCGGCCGTCGGCTGGGCGATCGTCGCGGCCCGCGCCGCGAAGCCGTGGCGGCGGAGCCTGACCCGGCTGGGCTGGGCCCAGTTCTGGGTGGTCATGGGCAACGCGGTGCTCGGCGGCATCGTCGTCCTGGTCGGCCTCAACCCGTACACGGTGGCCGCGCACTTCCTGCTCTCCTCGGCGCTGATCGCCATCGCGACCGTGATGTGGCAGCGCACCCGGGAGGGTGACGGGGCGCCGCGTCCGCTGGTCGGCGCGGCGGTGCAGCAGCTGGTGTGGTTCCTGGTGGGTGCCACCGTGCTGCTCATCGCGGTCGGCACGGTGGTGACCGGGTCCGGACCGCACGCCGGCGACTCCAGCGAGGTCGAGCGCATCCCGATCGACTGGGAGACGGTCTCCAAGCTGCACGCGGTGCTCGCCTGGATCGTCGTGACGCTGACGTTCGCCCTGTGGTTCGTCCTGAAGGCGGTCGACGCCCCGCCCGGCCCCCTGGCCCGGACGCGGGAGCTGTTCGTGGTCCTGCTCGCGCAGGGCGTGATCGGGTACGTGCAGTACTTCACGCACCTGCCCGAGCTGCTGGTCGGCCTGCACATGCTCGGCTCGTGCCTGATCTGGATCGCCGCCCTCCGCGTGCTGCTCTCGCTGCGTGAGCGCCCGGAGGCCGTCCTGGACGTGCCGGGCCCCTCGGCCGGGGTGACCGTCGGCACGCGCGCCTGACTCACCCGTACGTGGTGATCAGCGCATCGATCGCCGGCCCCAGGAACGCCCGGGTCGTGTCGGCGCGGTGGGCGAGCCAGTCCCGGGTGGGCGGGGCCGGGGCGTCGTAACGGCGCCGGGCGATGTCGTCGACGACCTCGGACGGTGCGCCGAGGGACGGGAGTTCGGCGAGGGCCTCCCGCTTGGTGATCAGCCGGCCGTCGCGGAGGGTCACGGTGGCCCGGGCGAAGGTCAGCAGCCCCAGGTCCACCCAGATGTCCTGCCGCCACAGCCGGGCCCTGTCCACCGCCGGCCGCCAGAAGTCCCGCTGGTCGCGTACGACGAAGTCGTCGAGCTGGAGGTCCGGTACCGGCGGCAGCAGCTCGCCCGGTGCCCGACCGTGCAGCACGCGCCCGAAGTCGTGCAGCTCGCGCCGGGTGACGGGGGTGACGCTGCGGCGCCGCAGCCCGTTGTGCGCCCAGGTCAGGTGCCGCCGCCCGGGGTCGGCCAGCGTCTTCGGGGTCAGGTAGCTGCAGTGCAGCTTCGCGGCGAGCGGTCCGGCGGCGCGCAGCCGGGCGTGCAGGGCCGCCACCCGCCAGGCCCGCCCCGGCCCGAGCGGCCCGGGCAGGACGGCGATGAGGTCCAGGTCGCTGCGCCCCTCCTGGTAGTCGCCGCCGGCCAGGGAGCCGTGGGCCCAGAGGGCGAGGGGATGTAAGGGCGCGAGGCCGCGCAGGAAGGCGTCGAGCAGCGTGTCGGTCGGCATCGCCCCAGTCTGTACAGCGCCGCCCGCGCTGTACATCCCTCACTCCAGCCCGTACACCCGGTGCGCGTTGTCCGCGGCGATCAGCCGGGCCACCCGCTGGGCGTCCTCCAGACACCAGGCGCCCTCCGCGACCCAGCCGCCCAGCACCCGGCCCAGGGCCTCCCGGAAGAGGCGGGCGCCGACGAGGTGCAGTTCGGGCAGGCCCTGGGCGCCGGTGGAGAAGAGGATCTTGCCGAAGGGGGCCAGTTCCATGATCTCGGCGAGGACCGTGGCCGCCCGGGCGCCGGTGCGCACGAGCGCGGCGCCCGAGTCGGCGTAGACGTGCGGGAAGGCCCCGGCCAGGTGGGCGGCGTGGCGGTGGTACGGATAGCCGTGCAGCAGGATCAGGTCGGTGCCGAGGCCGGCGGTGGCCCGGACGAAGTCGGTGAGCAGCACCGGGTCCGTGCGGTCGATGCGGGAGCCGGGCTCGCCGAGGCCGGCGTGCAGTTGCAGGGGCAGGCCCGAGGCGACCGCGATCCACAGCAGGTGGCGCAGCAGCACCGGGTCGGTGAGCGCCCCCCCGACCCGCCGCCCGGCCAGCCAGCGGCCCGCCGCGCCCCGCACCTCCCCCGGCCCCGGCGGCTCGGGCGCGAGGGCCAGGCCGTGCCGCAGGCCCGCGACGGAGGTGAAGGCGACGGCGGTCGCCGCGGCGCCGTGCACCGACTCGGCGAGGTTGGCCAGGAAGGACTCGACGGTGCCGGAGGTGTCGGCGACCTGCTCGGCGAGCGGCTCCAGCCGGATGATCTCCTGGGCCCGGGCCGCCGCCGCGGAGGCCAGTTCGGCGGGACCGGTGAGGTCGCCCGGCAGGCCCGAGTCGACCAGGTACATCGTGATGCCGCTGCCGCGCAGCAGCCGACGGCCCGCCTCCAGAGCGCCCAGTTCCCGGCGCCGGGCCAGATAGCGGGCCGGCGGGCAGTGCGGTTCCAGGCCGAGCAGGGGCGGGCACCAGCGCCGTACGGCGAAGCCGGTCTGGGTGTCGAAGAGGGTGGTGCCCGGGGCCGGTGGTCCCTCGGTGCGGGCCAGCTGGGCCTCGAAGGTGCCGAGGCCCAGTTCCGTCCGCAGTACGCCGTGGCAGTACTGGTCCACGAGGGACGGTGTCTCGATCATCCCGGGCCTCCCCGCGTCCGTCGGCTTTGACCGGCCTAACGGGTGAACGGGGCGTGAGGTCGCGGATGGGACCGGGACTGTTCGCGGTCCGCCGGCCGCGGGCCGTCCCGGGCCGGCCGCCCGGGCGCCGCGTGGTTCAGCCGCCCACCTGGATGCCGGCCATCCGCTTCCACTCGTACGCGCCCGTCCGCACCTTGGCCGCGAACTCGCCGTCGAAGGACTCGTGGACCGTGATGCCGGCCTTCTCCACCGCCTGCCGGGCGATGTCGGTGCTGGGCGCCACCAGGTCGCCCCAGCCGCCGTCCTCGCCGACGAGGACGATGCGGGCGCCGCGTTCGCCGATGTGGGCGACCTGGCCCTCCGCGCCGCCGTGCGCCTTCGCGAAGGCGGTGATCCGGTGGGCGAGCCGGGACACCTTGCGCTCGGCCCGCGCGTCAACCTGCTGCGTGTCTGCCATGCCCAGGATGCTACCGACGGGTAGATCGGCTGGCGAGATCAGGGCCCTGTGACATACGCCCGCCGCGCGTCAGCGCAGGAACGGGTCCACCGCGATCGCCACGAACAGCAGGGACACGTAGGTGATGGACCAGTGGAAGAGCCGCATCTCCTTCAGCTTCCCGCCCGTGACCTCGGCCTTGGCCCGGTTCTGCAGGGCGTGCGCCTCCCACAGCCACCAGCCGCCCGAGGCCAGCGCGACGGCCGTGTAGAACCAGCCGGTGTAGCCGAGCGGGGTGAGCAGCAGGGAGACGGCGACCATCACCCAGCTGTAGATCACGATCTGCCGGGCGACGACCTTGTTGGACGCGATGACCGGCAGCATCGGCACGCCCACGCGCGCGTAGTCCTCCTTGACCTTCATGGACAGCGGCCAGTAGTGCGGCGGCGTCCAGAAGAAGATCACCATGAAGAGGATGAGCGGCGCCCAGGAGAGCGAGTTCGTCACGGCCGACCAGCCGATGAGCACCGGCATGCAGCCCGCGATGCCGCCCCACACGATGTTCTGCGACGTACGCCGCTTGAGGATCATCGTGTAGACGACGACGTAGAAGAGGAGAGCCCCGAGCGAGAGCCAGGCGCTCAGCCAGTTGACGGTGAGCCCGAACAGCAGCGTCGAGACGACGGCCAGGGAGATGCCGAAGGCCAGGCACTCGCGCGGGCTGACCATGCCGGTCACCAGGGGCCGCTGCGAGGTGCGGTCCATGAGCGCGTCGATGTCCCGGTCGATGTACATGTTGAGCGCGTTGGCGCCGCCCGCGGACAGATAGCCGCCGACGCAGGTGAGCAGGACCAGCACGAGGTCGGGCACGCCCTGCTGCGCCAGGAACATCACCGGAACGGTGGTGATGAGCAGCAGCTCGATGATCCGCGGCTTGGTCAGCGCCACGAACGCCTTGACACGGGCCCCGAACGGCCGGTGAACCGGGCTTTGGCTCGCACCGAGCGCACCCTCCCCCAGTGCCTTGACGGCCTGGGAGGTGCCCCCAGGCCGGGATTCGACGGCCGTCACGCACACCCCTGACAGAGACATCCCAGCGAGCCTCCCGGTGTGAGGACCCGGTAAAGGCTCGCGCGTACCACGCCACTTTAGACGTTGCCCATACCCCGGCCTCCGCGGGGGTGGGGTCGTGTTGGAGCGCGCCCCATAAGAGGGGAGCGGGTACTCGATTGAGCGCTCAGATGACCGCCTCCGTATTCATGTGCCGAACGGCTCGTCGGCCAGTCGGGAGGCGGATCGCACCGAGTCCCGGCAGTCTGTAAACACTCGAAAAAACGCACGTCCTCACGGGGGTAGGCTCGACAACGGCCGGTGGGCGCCACGCCCCCCGGCGGCCGGGTGGGCCCATGCCCCGACGACCGGCGACCGACATGTGGAGAGGAGCCCTGACCCAGGGTGAGCACCAAGCCGACCACCACAGACCTTGAGTGGACCGAGCTGGACCAGCGGGCCGTGGACACCGCCCGTGTCCTGGCCGCAGACGCCGTACAGAAGGTCGGCAACGGCCATCCCGGTACGGCGATGAGCCTGGCCCCGGCCGCCTACACCCTCTTCCAGAAGGTGATGCGGCACGACCCGGCCGACCCCGAGTGGGTGGGGCGCGACCGTTTCGTGCTGTCCGCCGGCCACTCGTCCCTGACCCTCTACACCCAGCTCTACCTGGCCGGCTTCGGTCTGGAGCTGGACGACCTCAAGGCGTTCCGCACGTGGGGTTCGAAGACCCCCGGTCACCCGGAGTACGGGCACACCAGGGGTGTCGAGACCACCACGGGCCCGCTGGGCCAGGGTGTGGCCAACGCGGTGGGCATGGCGATGGCCGCCCGCTACGAGCGCGGTCTGTTCGACCCGGCGGCCCCGCAGGGCGAGTCCCCCTTCGACCACTTCGTCTACTGCATCGCCGGTGACGGCTGCCTCCAGGAGGGCATCTCCGCCGAGGCGTCCTCGCTGGCCGGCCACCAGAAGCTGGGCAACCTGATCCTGCTGTGGGACGACAACCACATCTCGATCGAGGGCGACACCGAGACCGCCGTCTCCGAGGACACCGTCAAGCGGTACGAGGCCTACGGCTGGCACGTGCAGCGGGTGGAGGCCAAGGCCGACGGCGACCTGGACCCGCAGGCGATCTTCGCCGCGATCCAGGAGGCGAAGAAGGTCACGGACAGGCCGTCCTTCATCGCGATGCGCTCGATCATCGCCTGGCCGGCCCCGAACGCGCAGAACACCGAGGCCGCGCACGGCTCGGCGCTGGGCGAGGAGGAGGTCGCCGCCACCAAGCGCGTCCTCGGCTTCGACCCGGAGCGGAGCTTCGAGGTCGCCGACGAGGTCATCGAGCACACCCGCAAGGCGCTGGAGCGGGGTGCCGAGGCGAAGGCCGAGTGGGAGAAGTCCTTCCAGGTGTGGCGGGACGCCCACCCGGAGCGGGCCGCCGAGTTCGACCGGATCAGCAAGGGCGAGCTGCCCACCGGCTGGGAGGAGAAGCTCCCGGTCTTCGAGCCCGGCAAGGCCGTCGCCACGCGTGCCGCGTCCGGCAAGGTCCTGCAGGCGCTCGGCGCGGTGATCCCCGAGCTGTGGGGCGGCTCCGCCGACCTCGCCGGCTCGAACAACACCACGATCGACAAGAACAGCTCCTTCCTGCCCGAGGGCAACCCGCTGCCGGAGGCCAACCCCTACGGCCGCACGATCCACTTCGGTATCCGCGAGCACTCCATGGGCGCGGAGCTGAACGGCATCACCCTGCACGGCAACACCCGCGTCTACGGCGGTACCTTCCTCGTCTTCTCCGACTACATGCGCAACGCGGTGCGCCTGTCGGCCCTGATGCACCTGCCGGTGACGTACGTGTGGACGCACGACTCCATCGGCCTCGGCGAGGACGGCCCCACCCACCAGCCGGTCGAGCACCTGGCCTCGCTGCGCGCGATCCCGGGTCTGAACATCGTGCGCCCGGCGGACGCCAACGAGACCGCGATCGCCTGGCGCGAGATCCTCGGGCGCTGGACGAAGGAGTTCGGCAAGGGCCAGCCGCACGGCCTGGCGCTCACCCGCCAGGGTGTGCCGGCGTACGAGCCGAACGAGGACGCCGCCCGGGGCGGCTACGTGCTGTTCGAGGCCGAGGGCGGCGAGGCGCAGGTCGTCCTGATCGCCACCGGGTCCGAGGTGCACGTGGCCGTGGAGGCGCGTGAGCAGCTCCAGGCCGAGGGCATCGCGACCCGGGTCGTCTCGATGCCGTGCGTGGAGTGGTTCGAGCAGCAGGACCAGGGGTACCGGGACTCCGTGTTGCCGCCGTCCGTGAAGGCCCGAGTCGCCGTGGAGGCGGGCGTCGGCCTGACCTGGCACAAGTACGTGGGGGACGCCGGCCGCATCGTTTCCCTGGAGCACTTCGGTGCTTCCGCCGATGCCAAGGTGCTCTTCAAGGAATTCGGCTTCACCGCGGAGAACGTGGCCGCGAAGGCGCGGGAATCCCTCGCCGACGCTCAGCGCTGACGCTCATATACGACACGTAGGAGATGTAATTCCATGACAGACGCACTCAAGCGCCTCTCCGAGGAGGGCGTCGCGATCTGGCTGGACGACCTGTCGCGCAAGCGGATCACGTCCGGCAACCTCGCCGAGCTGATCGACCAGCAGCACGTCGTGGGCGTCACCACCAACCCGACGATCTTCCAGAAGGCGATCTCGCAGGGCGACGGCTACGACCAGCAGCTGTCCGACCTGGCCGCCCGCAAGGTCACGGTCGAAGAGGCCATCCGCATGATCACCACGGCGGACGTCCGCGACGCCGCCGACATCCTGCGCCCGGTCTTCGACGCCACGAACGGCCAGGACGGCCGGGTCTCCATCGAGGTCGACCCCCGTCTGGCGCACAACGAGCACGCCACCGTCGCCGAGGCCAAGCAGCTGGCCTGGCTGGTGGACCGCCCGAACACCCTCATCAAGATCCCGGCCACCATGGCGGGCATCCCGGCGATCAGCGAGGTCATCGGCCTCGGCATCAGCGTCAACGTCACGCTGATCTTCTCGCTGGAGCGCTACCGCGCGGTCATGGACGCCTACCTGACCGGTCTGGAGAAGGCCAGGGAACGCGGCCTGGACCTGTCCAAGATCCACTCGGTGGCGTCCTTCTTCGTGTCCCGCGTGGACACCGAGATCGACAAGCGCCTGGACTCGATCGGCACCGACGAGGCCAAGGCGCTGCGCGGCAAGGCCGCCATCGCCAACGCCCGGCTCGCTTACCAGGCGTACGAGGAGGTCTTCTCCTCCGACCGCTGGAACGCGCTGGAGAAGGCGGGCGCCAACAAGCAGCGTCCGCTGTGGGCGTCGACCGGTGTGAAGGACCCGGCCTACCCGGACACGATGTACGTGACCGAGCTGGTCGCCCCGAACACCGTCAACACCATGCCGGAGGCCACGCTGGAGGCCACCGAGGACCACGGCGAGATCACCGGCAACACCATCGCCGGCACCTACGAGCAGGCGCGCGCCGACCTCGACGCGCTGGAGAACCTCGGCATCGCGTACGACGACGTCGTGCGGGTGCTGGAGGAAGAGGGCGTCGAGAAGTTCGAGGCGTCCTGGAACGACCTGCTCAAGTCGACCCAGGCGGAGCTTGAGCGCCTCGCCCCTTCGGAGGGCTGAGTTGTCACCCGTTTCCGGTTCCGGAGCGAACCCGCTTCGTGACCCGGCCGACCGGCGGCTCCCGCGTATCGCGGGGCCGTCGGGCCTGGTCATCTTCGGCGTCACGGGCGACCTGTCGCGCAAGAAGCTGATGCCCGCGGTGTACGACCTCGCCAACCGGGGTCTGCTGCCGCCGGGCTTCTCGCTGGTGGGCTTCGCCCGCCGCGACTGGGAGCACGAGGACTTCGCCGAGGTCGTCCACGACGCGGTCAAGGAACACTCGCGCACCCCCTTCCGCGAGGAGGTCTGGCAGCAGCTCATCCAGGGGATGCGCTTCGTCCAGGGCACCTTCGACGACGACGAGGCGTTCGAGCGGCTGCGCGCCACCATCGAGGAGCTGGACAAGGCACAGGGCACGGGCGGGAACTTCGCCTTCTACCTGTCGGTGCCGCCCCGCTCCTTCCCGGTGGTCATCCAGCAGCTGAAGAAGCACGGTCTGGCCGACCAGACCGGCGGTTCCTGGCGGCGTGCGGTCATCGAGAAGCCGTTCGGGCACGACCTGGCGTCGGCCGAGCAGCTCAACAAGGTCGTGCACGAGGTGTTCGAGCCGGACCAGGTGTTCCGGATCGACCACTACCTCGGCAAGGAGACCGTCCAGAACATCCTGGCGCTGCGCTTCGCCAACACGATGTTCGAGCCGATCTGGAACCGGTCCTTCGTGGACCACGTACAGATCACGATGGCCGAGGACATCGGCATCGGCGGCCGGGCCGGCTACTACGACGGCATCGGCGCCGCCCGCGACGTCATCCAGAACCACCTGCTCCAGCTCATGGCCCTCACCGCCATGGAGGAGCCCGCCTCCTTCGACGCGGACGCGCTGGCCGCGGAGAAGGAGAAGGTGCTCGGCGCCGTCCGGCTGCCGAAGGACCTGGGCGCCAACACGGTGCGCGGGCAGTACGCGGCGGGCTGGCAGGGCGGCCAGAAGGTCATCGGCTACCTCGAAGAGGACGGCATCGACCCGAAGTCGAAGACCGACACCTACGCCGCGGTCAAGCTGGAGGTGGACAACCGCCGCTGGGCGGGCGTCCCCTTCTACCTGCGCACCGGCAAGCGCCTCGGCCGCCGGGTGACGGAGATCGCGGTCGTCTTCCAGCGGGCCCCGCACTCCCCCTTCGACCACACGGCGACGGAGGAACTGGGCCAGAACGCGATCGTCATCCGCGTCCAGCCGGACGAGGGCATCACGGTCCGCTTCGGCTCGAAGGTGCCGGGCACCTCGATGGAGATCCGGGACGTCTCCATGGACTTCGCCTACGGCGAGTCGTTCACGGAGTCCAGCCCGGAGGCGTACGAGCGGCTCATCCTGGACGTGCTGCTCGGCGACGCCAACCTCTTCCCGCGCACGGAGGAGGTCGAGCTGTCCTGGAAGATCCTCGACCCGATCGAGGAGTACTGGGACAAGCACGGCAGGCCCGCACAGTACAAGTCGGGCACCTGGGGTCCCGTGGAGGCGGACGAGATGCTCGCACGAGACGGACGGAGCTGGCGGCGGCCATGAAGATAGACCTGACCGACACCACCGCCGGAGAGATCAACAAGGCGCTCGTGCGGGGCCGCCGCGCCATCGGCACGCCCGCCGTCGGCATGGTCCTCACCCTCGTCATCGTCACCGACGAGGAGAACGCCTACGACTCGCTGAAGGCCGCCAACGACGCCTCGCGCGAGCACCCCTCGCGCACGCTGGTGGTCATCAAGCGGGTCTCGCGTTCGCCGCGCGACCGTACGTCCTCGCGGCTGGACGCCGAGGTGCGGGTGGGCGCGGACGCGGGCACCGGCGAGACGGTCGTCCTGCGGCTGTACGGCGAGGCCGCCGACCACGCCGACTCGGTGGTCCTGCCGCTGCTGCTGCCGGACGCCCCGGTGGTCGTGTGGTGGCCGGTGAACGCCCCGCTGGACCCGGCGAAGGACCCGCTGGGCGCGCTCGCCCAGCGCCGGGTCACCGACACCTACGCCGCCGAGGAGCCGGTGCGGGAGCTGTCCGCCCGTGCCTCGGCCTACACGCCCGGCGACACCGACCTGTCCTGGACCCGGATCACGCCGTGGCGCTCGATGCTGGCGGCGGCCCTGGACCAGGTCACCTGCGAGGTGAAGGCCGTCGAGGTGGAGGGCGAGGAGTTCAACCCGAGCTGTGAGCTGCTGGCGATGTGGCTCGCGGACCGGCTGGACCTGCCCGTGAGGCGTTCGCTGTCCTCCGGTCCCGGTCTGACCGCGGTTCGCATGGACACCAGCCAGGGCCCGATCGTGCTGGACCGGGCCGACGGCTCGCTGGCCACGCTGTCCATCGAGGGCCAGCCGGCCCGCGCGGTGGCGCTGAAGCGGCGGGACACCGCCGAGCTGATCGCGGAGGAGCTGCGCCGGCTGGACCCGGACGACACCTACGCGTCGGCGCTGCGCTACGGCGTGGACCGGCTGGACACGGTCGCGCAGCAGACCTCCGAGACCGGGACCACGGCCGAGCCGGCCGCGGAACCGGAACCGGTCGAGGATGCGGCCAAGGCCCCCGCGAAGAAGGCGGCGGCCAAGACCGCGAAGAAGGCACCGGCGAGGAAGGCGACGGCGAAGTGAGCACTCCGCAGCTGGTCGTCCACCACGACAAGGAGCTGATGGCGCAGGCCGCCGCGGCCCGCCTGATCACGAAGATCGTGGACGCGCAGGCCTCCCGGGGCACCGCGTCCGTGGTCCTCACGGGCGGTCGCAACGGCAACGGCCTGCTGGCCGCGCTGGCGGCGGCCCCCGCCCGGGACGCCGTCGACTGGGGCCGCCTGGACCTGTGGTGGGGCGACGAGCGCTACCTTCCCGAGGGCGACCCCGAGCGCAATGTCACGCAGGCCCGCGAGGCCCTGCTGGACTCGGTGCCGCTGGACCCGGAGCGCGTGCACGCCATGCCCGCCTCCGACGGCCCGTACGGCTCGGACGTCGAGGCCGCCGCGGAGGCGTACGCGGCGGAGCTGGCGAAGGCGGCCGGACCGGAGAACCACGGTGCGGTGCCGGCCTTCGACGTCCTGCTGCTGGGCCTCGGCCCGGACACCCACGTGGCCTCGCTCTTCCCGGAGCTGCCGGCCGTACGGGAGACCGAGCGCACGGTGGTCGGCGTGCACGGTGCCCCGAAGCCGCCGCCCACCCGGATCTCGCTGACCCTTCCGGCGATCCGCGCGGCCCGCGAGGTCTGGCTCCTCGCGGCCGGCGAGGACAAGGCGGAGGCCGCGGCCATCGCCCTGTCGGGCGCGGGCGAGATCCAGGCCCCGGCGGCGGGCGCGTACGGCCGCTCGCGCACCCTGTGGCTCCTGGACTCGGCGGCGGCCTCCCGGCTGCCCAGGTCGCTGTATCCGCCGGCGTCTCCGTGACGCCCGCGGGGGTGTAGCCGCGGCGGGGGCTCCGGCCCCCGCCGCCGCTATTTCACCGACCCCGCCATCACGCCCTGCACGAAGTGCCGCTGGAAGGCGAAGAACACCACGACCGGCACGATCAGGGACAGGAACGCGCCCGGCGCGAGGACGTCGATGTTGCTGCCGAACTGGCGGATCTGCGACTGGAGTTCCACGGTCAGGGGCTGGGCGGAGCTGTCCGCGAAGAGCAGGGCGACCAGCATGTCGTTCCAGACCCACAGGAACTGGAAGATGGCGAGCGAGGCGAGCGCCGGGCGGCCCACCGGCAGCACCAGCCGGGTGAAGATGCGCCACTCGGTGCCGCCGTCCATCCGGGCCGCCTCCAGCATCTCCTTCGGGATGTCCGCGAAGTAGTTGCGGAGCAGGAAGACGGCGAAGGGCAGGCCGTAGGCGACGTGGAAGAGGACGACCCCGGGGATCGTGCCGAACAGGCCCAGCGCGCCGAAGAGTTTGGCGACGGGCAGCAGGCCGATCTGCACCGGCACCACCAGCAGGGCCACCACCAGCAGGAACAGCGGCTCCCGCAGCGGGAAGTCCAGCCAGGCGAAGGCGTATCCGGCGAGGGCGGCGATGACGACGACCAGGGTGGTGGCCGGTACCGAGATCAGCACCGTGTTCCAGAAGGCCTGCGTCATGCCGGAGTTCTTCAGCAGCGCCGAGTAGTTGTCGAAGGACAGCCGGCCGGGCGCGGCCAGCGCCGTCCACCAGCCGCCCTTCGCGGTGTCCTGGGCCGAGCGCAGGGAGGACACGAACAGTCCGGCCAGCGGGGTCAGCCAGACCAGCCCGATGACCACCAGGAAGGCCTGCACCAGGCCGCTGCCCAGGCCGCGCCTGATCGCGTTCATCGCTGACTCCTCATCGCTGACTCTGTCGGAAACGGCGGACGTTGAAGACCATCGCGGGGATCACCAGGAGCAGGAGCAGGACGCCGAGGGCGCTGCCGAGGCCCTGGTCGTTGCCGCCGCCGAAGGAGACCAGCCACATCTGGGTGGCGAGGACGGTGGCGTCCTCCTGCACCGGGCCGGGCGCGATGATGTAGACGAGGTCGAAGACCTTCATCACGTTGATGACGAGGGTCACGAAGACCACGGTGAGGACGGGTGCGAGCAGCGGCACGGTGATCCGGCGGAAGATCTGCCACTCGTTCGCGCCGTCCATGCGGGCCGCCTCCAGCGCGTCCCGGGGCAGCGTGGACAGGCCGGCGCCGATCAGGACCATCGCGAAGCCGGTCCAGATCCACAGGTAGGCGCCGATGATCGCCGGGGTGACCAGGGTCGGGCCGAGCCAGGAGATGCCCTGGTAGGGCGGGGCGAAGTTCGACTCGGGCAGTTTCACCGTGTAGGAGCCGCGCTCCAGCCCCGGGAAGCGGAAGGAGCCGTCGGCGGCGGTCGTGGTGCTCGCGACCGTCCTGCCGTCCCGCACCGCCTGGACCGTCATGCCGGGCAGACCGCTCTCCTCGGGGTCGACCGCGCCCTGCTTCCCGCCGCCGCCGGGGGTGAAGTCCAGGTAGACGACTCCGCGCAGCTCGCCGGGCGCGGCCTTGCGGCCGGCCGCCGTGCGGGCGGGTGCGGCGTCCCGGGGCAGGTCCTTGGGCAGGACGCCGACCATCGGGAGGGTCACGGTGTCACCCGCCGAGGCGGTCGTCCGGTAGGAGCCGTCCGGGTCCTGGGTGAGCAGGCCGGTGCGGCCGCGGGCGGTCGGGTAGGTCGACGTGCCCTGGAAGGCGTCGTGGACGGAGACGACGGCCGCGTTCAGCACGCCCTTGTCCGGGTCCTCGTCGTAGGCGAGCCGGAAGATGATGCCGGCGGCGAGGAAGGACACCGCCATCGGCATGAACAGCAGGAGTTTGAAGGCGGTCGCCCAGCGGACCTTCTCCACCAGGACGGCCAGGATCAGGCCGAGGCCGGTGAGCAGGGCGGGGGCGACGACGACCCAGATGGTGGTGTTCCGGATGGCCTTCAGGGTGGCCGGGTCGCGGAACATCTCGGTGTAGTTGGCGCCGCCGACGAACCGGGTGCCGGAGGCGTCGAAGAAGCTGCGGCCGACGGAGAACAGCACCGGGTAGACGACGAGGGCGCCGAGCAGGAGCAGCGCGGGGAGGACGAAGAGCAGGGCGATGAGCCGGCCGCGCCGCCGGCCGCGGCGCGCGGGCGCCGGGCCGGCGGCCCGCGGGGCCGCCTGCCGCTTCAGAGCAGTGGTGGCGGTCATGGTGCTGCCGTTCAGTCCTGGTAGGCCTTGGCCGCCGCGGCTTCCAGCTTCGCCGCGGTGCCCTTCGGGTCCGACGGGTCGCGCAGGAAGTCCTGGAGCAGCTTCCACTCGCCGGCCCCCTTGGTGCCGCCGAAGGCCGCCGGGGCCTGGTCGGACATGTCGAAGCGGACCGAGTCGCCGGCACCGACCAGGGACTTGGCGGTGGCACGGGTGACGTCGTCGCCGTACGCGGCGGGGTCCAGCTTCTTGTTCGGGGACAGGAAGCCGCCGGCCTTCGCCCAGACGGCCGCGGCCTCGGGGGTGGCGAGGTACTCCAGCAGCTTCATGCCGGCCTTGGCGTTCTTGGCGTCCTTGAGGACGACGGCCGCGTCACCGCCGCTGACCACCGGGGCGGTGCCGCCGTCGACCGCGGGGAAGGGGAAGAAGCCGGCGTCCTTGCCGATGGCCTTGCCGTACTGGTCGTGGGCGACCCCGGCCACGAAGTCGCCCTCGTAGACCATGCCGGCCTCGGGCTTGGGCCCGAAGACCTTCTCCACGGAGCCGGGGAAGTCGGTGTTCAGGGCCCCCTTCTGGCCGCCCGCGATCAGCTGCTTGTCCTTGAACAGCTTGCCGAGGGTGGTGAGCGCCTCGACCACGGTCGGGTCGGTCCACTTGAGCTTGTGGGCGGCGAGGGCGTCGTACTTCTCGGGGCCGGCCTGGGAGAGGTAGACGTTCTCGAACCAGTCGGTGAGGGTCCAGCCGTCCTGTCCGGCGACGGCGAAGGCGGCGAGTCCGGAGTCGGAGACGGTGTGCCCGGCCTTGAGCAGGTCGGCGTACGTCTTCGGGGGCTTGACACCGGCCTGGGTGAGGGCGTCGGGGCTGTACCAGACCGTCGACTTGTGGGCGGCCTTGAAGTAGAGGCCGTAGAGGGTGCCGTCGACGCTGCCGTACTTCTTCCACACGGGGGCGTAGTCGGCGTCGATGGTCTGCTGCGCGGTCGGCGAGAGCGGCTTCAGCCAGCCCTTCTTGGCGAACTGTTGCAGCACGCCGACCTGGGGGACCATCACGACGTCGGGTGCGTTGCCGCCCTCGATCTTGCTGCCGACGACGGTGGAGACGTTGTCGCCGGTCGACACGAACTGGGTCTTCGCGCCGGTCTTCTCCGTGAACGCGTCCAGCACCTTCTGGAAGTTCTTCTGCTCGCTGCCGGACCAGACGCCGGCCACGGTGACGGTCTGGCCGCTCAGGGCCTTGTCGCCGCCGCCGGCGGAGACGTCCCCGCCGCCGCAGGCGGTGGCACCGAGGGCGAGCGTGAGGGCGATGCAGCTGGTGAGCAGGGTGGTGCGGCGTCGCATCATCGTTGATGTCCCTTCAAGAGGCGGTGGATCAGAGGTCGTTCAGCCACCAGGCCGCCGTGGCGCCGGGCAGGACGCCCGGTGCACAGGGGCCGCTGGACAGCAGGGGGGTGCCGGAGACCGGCGCGGGCGTGGGGGCGGTACCGAAGTTGACGGCACAGACCAGGCCGTCGCCGCGGACGAAGGCGAGGACGCCCGGCGGGGTGTCCAGCCAGTCCAGCGGGCCGTCGCCCAGCTGGGGCAGGGTCTTGCGCAGGTGCAGACCCTCCCGGTACAGGTGCCAGAAGGAGCGGGTGTCGGCGAGGGCGCGGTCGGTGGCGTACTCGGCGAAGTACTCCGGCTGGGGCAGCCAGGGCTTGGCGCCCTCGGCGCCGGAGGTGAAGCCGAACGGGGAGGCCTGCCCGGACCAGGGCAGCGGCACCCGGCATCCGTCGCGGATCCGGGCGCGGCTGCCGGTGCGCCGGAAGATCGGGTCGGTGAGCACGTCGTCGGGCAGGTCGACGACCTCGGGCAGGCCGAGTTCCTCGCCCTGGTAGATGTACGCGGCTCCGGGCAGCGCCAGCATCAGCAGGGCGGCGGCGCGGGCGCGGGCGGTGCCGAGTCCGCTGCCCTCGGGGGCGGGTTCGCCGTAGCGGGTGACGGTGCGGACCTGGTCGTGGTTGTTGAGGACCCAGGTGACCGTGGAGCCGGTGCCGGCGATGTCCTGCATCGCCTCGGAGATGACCTTGCGGAAGGCGTCGGCGTCCCAGGCGGCGCCGAGCAGGTCGAAGAAGAAGGCCTGGTGGAGTTCGTCGGGGCGCACGTACAGGGCGTGTTCGCGGGCGGTGGGGACGGAGACCTCGCCGACCAGCAGGCGTTCGCGGCCGTCCCGGGCGCCGTACTCCTCGCAGGTGGCGCGCCAGCGGCGCCACACCTCGTGCACCTCGGGCTGGTTCCAGGCGAGCGGGTTGACCGAGTCGCGGGTGCGGGCGTCGGCCTCCGGGTCGTCGGAGTCGGGCAGGTCCGGGTGCTTGAACAGGCCGGCGGCGACGTCGATGCGGAAGCCGTCCACGCCCCGGTCGAGCCAGAACCGCAGGGTGCGGTCGAACTCGGCGGGGATCTCGGGGTTGCGCCAGTTCCAGTCGGGCTGCTCGGGCGTGAACATGTGCAGGTACCACTGGCCGTCGGCGACGCGGGTCCAGGCCGGGCCGCCGAACATGGCGTGCCAGTTGTTGGGCGGCTCGCTGCCGTCGGGGCCGCGGCCGTCGGCGAAGTGGAAGCGGGCGCGGGCCGGGCTGCCCGGGGCGCTGTCGAGGGCCTCGCGGAACCAGGGGTGCTCGCTGGAGCAGTGGTTGGGGACGATGTCGAGGAGCACCTTGATGCCGAGGCGCCGGGCCGCCGCCATCAGCAGGTCGAACTCGGCGAGGTCGCCGAAGACCGGGTCGACGTCACGGTAGTCGGCGACGTCGTAGCCGTGGTCGTGCTGCGGCGAGGGGTAGAACGGGCTGAGCCAGATCCCGTCGACGCCGAGCTTCTTCAGGTACGGCAGCCCGGCCCGGACGCCCGAGAGGTCGCCGATGCCGTCGCCGGTGCTGTCCAGGAAGCTGCGGACGTACACCTGGTAGATCACGGCGTCCCGCCACCAATGATGCCTGTTCAACCCTGTGGAACCTGTCTCTGAAAGGGGGGCTGTTATGCATGCATGTTAGGTAGGCGGCGCACTCAGGTGTCAACGAAGTGAACGGAAGATACTGGCCGGTTGGGCTCGCAAACGCCAACAAATCACCCCAAGGCGACAGCAGTCGTGATGGTGGCGTTACCTAACAAGTAACTAGCGTCGGGCGATGGCGTCGAGTTCGCGCGCCAGCCGGCGCACGGCCTGCCCGGGCGTCTGGCGTCCGGTGAGCGCGTCCTGCACGACCGCCTGCACGGCCAGGCTCACCTGGTCGTAGTGCGGGCTCTTGGGGCGCGGCCGGGCGGTGAGCACGGCGGTGCGCAGGGTCGGCAGATAGGGGAACCGCCTGGCGAGCGCGGGCTCCTCGTAGAGCCCCGCGCGTACGGGCGGCAGCGCGCCCCGGGTGAGCACCTGGCGCTGCACGGGCGCGCTGGTGAGGTAGGCGATCAGGCGCGCGGCGGAGTCCGGGTGCCGGGCGTGGGAGTTGACCGCGAGGTTGGAGCCGCCGAGCACGCTGGTCCCCGGGCCGTCGGGGCCTGGCAGCGGTACGGCGCCGATCCGGCCGGCGACCTTCGAGCCCCGCTCCGAGGCGACGGCGTAGGCGTAGGGCCAGTTGCGCAGGAAGAGCAGCCTGCCGTCCTGGAAGGCCTGTTTGGACTCCTCCTCCTTGTAGGTCAGCGCCCGCTTCGGGATCCAGCCCTCGCGCAGGCCGCGGGCGAGGAAGCCGATGCCCTCGCGGGCGGCGGCCGAGTCGACCGTGACCCGGGTGCCCTCGCCGCCGAGGATCGTGCCGCCCGCCGAGTACACCGCCTCGGCCGCGTTCACGGTCAGGCCCTCGTAGGGCAGGAACTGGCCCGCGTAGCCGTCGAGCCCGTACTTCGGCGCGATGGTCCTCGCGTCGCGCTCCAGCTCGCCCCAGGTGTGCGGCGGGGACACGCCCTCCTTGGCGAGAATGTCCTTGCGATACAGGAGGAGTCCGGCATTCGTCACATACGGGACCGCGTACAGCCGACCGTCGTACGTGGCCGTGTCCACCACCGGCGGCAGGAAGCTGTCCAGCGGGAAGCGGTCGCGCGGCAGCGGGCGGATCCAGCCGGCCGCCGCGAACTCCGGGGTCCAGTCGACGTCGATGTTCAGCACGTCGAACCGGCCCCGGTCGCCGCCGCGCAGGTCGGTCGTCATCTGCGCGTGCGTCTCGTCGGCGGAGTCCGGCAGCTCGACCAGGGTGACCTTCTCACCGGGATGCGTGCGGTTCCAGCCCTGGAGCAGCGGGCCCAGATAGCCGGTGAGGTCACCCGCGGTGGCCAGGGTGAGCGGGCCGCGCCCGCCGCCGGCCGCCTCGTCGGCGCGGGCGCCGGAGGTGACGTACCCGGTCATGATCACCACGAGAACCAGCAGGCCCCTACCGGCGGCGCGTATCCACCGCATAGGTTCCTCCCTGTACACCGGCACCACGGGCACCCTTGCCCACCCTCGTCCGAGGACCGAGGCCATGTATACCCGTTAGGTATGCGCGATACTAGGGCCTGGAGCACATGGAGCAGACAGGAGGACAGCACGAGTGCGCCTGCCCCTCCTGGCACTCCTGGCCCGCGGCCCGGCCCACGGCTACGAGCTGAAACAGGACCTTGAGCAACTGCTGGGCTCCGCGTACCCTCAGCCGAACGTCGGCCAGATCTACGTCACCCTCGGCCGCCTGGAGAAGTCCGGGCTGATCGCGGGCGAGGACGTCGAGCAGTCCAGCCGGCCCAACAAGAAGGTCTACCACCTCACCGAGGCCGGGCGTGAGGCGCTGCGCGTCTGGTTCGAGGAGACCGAGGACGAGCCGCGGGTGCGGGACGAGTTCTTCATGAAGCTCGCCCTGGCCCCGCAGACCGGTATCGCCGACCAGATCGCCCTCATCAACCGCCAGCGGCGCCAGTACCTCAACACCATGCGCGACCTGTCGAAACTGGCCGCGGCCGAGAACCGGGACAACCGAATCGCCCAGCTGCTGATCGAGGGCGCGATGCTGCACCTGCAGGCCGACCTCGACTGGCTGGAGCGGTGCCAGGAGGAACTGGAATGACCGAGCACCCCGCTCCGGTGCTGCGCGCCGAGGGTCTGGTGAAGACCCACCACGGCGAGGGCGCGCCCGCGCACGCCGTGCGCGGGGTGGACCTGAGCGTGGCCCGCGGCGAGTTCGTGGCGATCACCGGGCCGTCCGGGGCCGGCAAGTCCACGCTGCTGCACCTGCTCGGCGGGCTGCAGCGGCCGGACGCCGGCAGCGTCTGGCTCGACGGCCGGTGCACGGACGCCTTCGGCGAGGCCCGCTGGGCGGTGGAGCGCCGCAAGGCCATCGGGATCGTCTTCCAGTTCTTCAACCTGGTGTCGAACCTGTCCGTCGCCGACAACGTCGAGCTGCCCGCGCTGCTGGCCGGCGTCCCGCAGAAGAAGGCCCGCGCCGAGCGCGAGGCGCTCCTGGCCGAGCTGGGCCTGGAGGGCAAGGAGCGCAGCATGCCGGGCGAGCTGTCCGGCGGCGAGCAGCAGCGGGTCGCGCTGGCCCGGGCGCTGGTCAACCATCCGCCGCTGCTGCTCGCCGACGAACCGGCCGGCAGCCTGGACAGCAAGGGCACCCGCGAGGTGATGCGGCTGCTGTCGCGCTTCCACGCGCGCGGCCAGAGCATCGTCCTGGTCACCCACGACGCCCGGCTGGCCAGCGCGGCGGACCGGGTGATCAGCTTCTTCGACGGCCGCATCGCCGACGACGCGACCCTGGACGCCACGCCGTCGCCCCGGCGGGGCGGTATCTCCGGGGTGCTGGAGCTGAGGGACTGACCGTGCCGGACCTGAGGGACGTGCGGGCCACGTTGCGCTGGGCGCACTCCGACCTGCGGACGCACCGCGGCGAGGCGTTGTTCCTGGTGCTGGCCACCGCCGGCATCGTGGCCTCCCTGCTGCTCGCCACCGCCCTGTTCGGGTACGCCACCAACCCCTGGCAGCGGACCTTCGCCGAGGCGCGCGGGGCGCACGTGTGGCTGCACACCGCGCCGTCCGCCGACGCCCGGGAGCTGGCCCGGCTCGACGGCGTGACCTCCGTCGCCGGCCCCTACCGCACCGAGTCCGCCACCGTCGCCGCCCGCGGCACCCGCGCCCTGGTGGAACTGCGCGGCACCCCGCGCCCGCCCGCCATCGGCCGGCCCCTGCTCACCGCCGGACGCTGGCTGGACCCGGCCTTGCCGGACGGGGTGGTGCTGGAGAGCAGCCTCGCCCGCGCCCTGCTGGCCGAGCCGGGCGACACCCTGACGCTGCCCGGCACGGCCCGCACCCTCACCGTCGAGGGCATCGCGGAGAGCGCCGAACCCCCCTACCGCCCCGGTGAGCAGCCGGGCCTGGTGTGGGCGCCGCCCTCCGCGGTGCGCGCCCCGGCCGGCCAGGTCATCGGGCTGCGGCTCGACGACCCCGCCGACACCGACTACGCCGTCCAGCGCGCCGTCACCGTGCTGGGCGCCGGCGCGGTCGGGGAGGTCTCCACCTGGCAGCAGGCCCGCGCCGAGGCCCAGGGCACGGGCCGGCTGCTCGGCCAGGTGCTCGGGCTGTTCGGCCTGGGCGCCCTGGTCGCCGCCGGGTTCGCCGTGCACGGCGCGATCGCCACCCGCATCCGCGGACACCTGCGCGACCTGTCGGTCCTCAAGGCGATCGGTTTCACACCCGGCCAGGTCGTCCGGATCTACCTGCTCCAGCACCTGGCGTACGCCGTGCTCGGGGCCGTCGCCGCGGCGGCGCTCACCGAGGGGCTGGGCAGCCTGGTCCCGGGGCGGCTCGGGGACGCGGTGGGGGTGTGGCAGGGGCTGCCCGGGCACAGTCTGGCGCTGTGCGCGGTCCCGGCGGGCGCGGTGCTGTTCATCGGCCTGACCACCGGGCTCGCGGCCTGGCGGGCGGGCCGGGTGCCGCCGGTTCCGGTGCCGCGTCCGGCCGCCCCGAAGGGCGGCGGGCTGAGCGGACCGGCCCGGCGGGCGCTCGGTCTGCGGCTGCCGGCCGCGCTGGTCCTCGGCTGCCACAAGGCGTTCGCCGGGCGCGGCCGGTCCCTGGCCACCGTGGCCCGGCTGACCCTTCCGCTGCTGCTCATCGTGGTGGCGCTCAGCTCCTGGACCACGCTCGACCGCTTCCACAGCAGCCCCGAGCGGGTCGGGCTGCCGACGACGCTCACGGTCCGCTCGGACGGCGCCCTGGACGCGTCCGGCGTACGGGCCGTGCTCACGCGCGACACCCGGGTCCGCGCCGCCTACCCGGGCGTCGAGGTGGCCGCGCTGGTCCCCGGCCAGACCGGCACCATCGCCCTGCGCGGCGTCGGCACCCGCGCCGAGCCCTACCCGTACGCCCTCGCCGAGGGCCGCGCCGCCCGCGGACCGGACGAGGCGGTGGCCGGCCAGGGCCTGCTCGACCTGCTGCACGCGCGGGTCGGCGACTGGGTGCGGATGACGGTGGGCGACCGGCCGCAGATCCTGCACATCGTGGGCCGCGTCCTCGAACCGCGCAACGCCGGCCGGGTCGTGACCACCTCCCTGGACACCCTCCGCGAGAACGACCCCGGGCTGGTCCCCGCCTTCTACGAACTGCGGCTGCGCGCCGACGCCGACCCGCACCGGGTGGCCGCCGCGCTCGTCTCGGCCGGCCGCGGCCACCTGGAGGTGCATCCCGTGACGAACCCCGCCGACGGGCTGTCCCCGCTGCGCGGTGTCGTCGCCGGGCTGATCGCCGTCCTGGCCCTCATCGGACTGGTCGAGCTGCTCACCGCGATCGGCGGCAGCGTCCGCGAGGGCGAGCGGGACGTGCTGGCGCTGCGGGCGATCGGCATGTCCCCCCGGCAGATCACCGCGATCACCGTGACGGCGACGAGCTGTACGGCCCTGGCGGCGGTCGTCGCCGGGACGGCGCTGGGGCTGCCGCTGGCCCGCCGGCTGATCGACGCCCAGGGCGGCTCCAGCGGCATCGGGGCCGGCATCGCCCAGTCCCCCTCCCCCGGTCTGCTGCTCCTGCTGGGCACGGCCGCCGTGCTGGGCGCGGCGGCCCTGGCCACGCTGCCGGCGGCCCGCTCGGCCCGCCGCCGCCTCGCGGACACGTTGAGCGCGGTGGGCTGAGCGGGAGCCCGAGCGGGCGGACGAAACCGGCCGGGGCCGCTGCGGCGGTGGCCCGCGGACGGTTCAGCTCCGGCCGCGCAGCTCCCGGTACGTGGCGACCAGCGCCTTGGTCGACGCGTCCAGGCCCGGGACCTCGGCGCCCTCGGTGAGCGCGGGCTCGACGCGCTTGGCGAGGACCTTGCCCAGCTCCACGCCCCACTGGTCGAAGGAGTCGATGTTCCACACCGCGCCCTGCACGAACACCTTGTGCTCGTAGTGCACCGACTTGCCGTTGGACTCCATGTCGAGTTGCTGGAGGTAGGCGGTGAACTTGGAGAGGTAGTGGCTGTACGGCAGCACCGCGTGGGTCTGGGCGTCGTGGAAGTTGCCGTACCAGATGCCCAGCAGCTGGTCTCGATGGTGGTGAAGGTCTTGGAGGCGATGATGAACAGCGTCTGAGCCGGGTCCAGGTCCCGGGTGGCCTCGTGCAGGTCGGCGCCGTCCACGTTGGAGACGAAGCGGACCGTGAGATCGCGGTCGGTGAAGCTGCGCAGCACCTCGTAGGCCATCGCGGGGCCGAGGTCGGAACCGCCGATGCCGATGTTGACGACGTTCCTGATGCGCTCGCCGGTGTGGCCGGTCCACGCGCCGGAGCGGACCCGCTCGGCGAAGTCGCTCATCCTGTCGAGCACGGCGTGCACGGCCGGAACCACGTTCTCGCCGTCGACCTCGACGACGGCGTCGCGCGGGGCGCGCAGCGCGGTGTGCAGCACGGCCCGGTTCTCGGTGACGTTGATCTTCTCGCCGCGGAACATGGCGTCCCTGAGGCCGAAGACGTCCGTCGCCGCGGCCAGCTCGCGCAGCAGCCGCAGCGTCTCGTCGGTGACCAGGTGCTTCGAGTAGTCGATGTACAGGTCGCCGACCTGGAGCGTGTACCCGCTGCCCCGCGCGGGATCGGCGGCGAACAGGTCCCTCAGGTGGGTGTCCGCCAGCTCCTCCCGGTGCTTGGCGAGCGCGGCCCATTCGGGCGTCTGGTTGAGCCTGGTACGGCCGTCTGCGTTCATATCCGACTTCAGCCTTCTTTCGTGCCTGTCCCAGCTGTTCCAACCTAATTGATCACCGCACGGTGTGAGCCGTCGTGACGCCGTCGTCCGGCGCGACAACAGGTACGTCCGCCGTGCGGACCGGTATCAGCGACAGGACGGACAGGACGAAGAAGACGGCCGTGAGCAGGGCCGGCGTGCCGGGCCCCCACGCCGTGGCCACGGCACCGCCGAGGAGCGCGCCCAGCGGCGCTCCCGCGACGGCCAGGGTGCGGAACGCCGAGCCGACCCGGCCGAGCAGGTCGGCGGGGGTGCGTTGCTGCATCAGGGTGGTGGAGTTGACGTTCCACAGCATGCCCATGAACCCGAAGACCGCGAGGGCCACCGTCAGGGCGGCCAGGCTGCGCACGGTGCCCATGACGACGAGGGCGCCGGTCTGCACGGTGCCGGCGAGCAGCACGGCCCGCAGGGCGCCGGTCCGGGCCGTGACCCACCGGTGCGCGACTCCCCCGGCCAGCCCGCCGACGGTGTACGCGGTGGCCGCGGCCGCGTATCCGCCGCTGCCCGCGCCCAGCCAGCCGGTCACGAGGACGACCAGGGTGGCGATCAGGGCGCCCATGCCGACGTTGCACAGGGCCGTGGAGGCGCACAGTCCGCGCAGGGCCCGGTCGTGCCACAGGGTGCGCAGTCCCTCGGCGATGTCCCGGCGCAGGGTGCCGCCCGCCGGTCTCGGCGCGCGTTCGACCGCGTTGGTCCTGAGGAACCCGACCAGCGCGGCGGCCACGAGGAAGGTGGCCGCGTCGGCCGCGAAGGGCACGGCCGCCCCCGCGGCGATCAGGACCGGCACGGCGGGTGCCCCGAGCAGCCCACCGGTGATCTTCTGTCCGGTCAGCAGCCGGGCGTTGGCGCCGCCGAGTGCCTCCCGGTCCACCAGCGCCGGCAGCAGGGCCGTGGCGGCGTTGTCGAAGAGCGTCTGAAGGGTGGTCAGGGTGAAGGCGAGCGCGACGAGCAGGGTGATCGAGGCGTGCCCCAGGGCGACGACCACCGCGAAGGAGGCGACGAGCAGTCCGCGTACCGCGTCCACCGTCCACATCGCCCGCCGCTGGTCCACCCGGTCGGCGACCGCCCCGCCGAGCAGTCCGAAGACGATCCACGGCAGGTAGCCGCAGGCGGTCACGGCGGCGATCAGCAGGGGCCGGTCGGTCAGCGAGGCGGCGAGCAGCGGCAGCGCGGCCGTACGCAGCGCGTCACCGAAGCTGGAGAGCACGGCGGCGCTCCACAGCCGTCCGAAACCTCCGCGCCACGCGAGCGCACGCCTCTGCGCCGCCCCGGCTGTCACAGCTGTCCCGATCCCTGTCACAACTCCCCCTGACGGTTCCCGCCTTCACGAGAACCGTAGAGGGCACCACTGACAATCGGCCGGCGCCGGGCGGTGATGCGGCTCCGGCCGGGCGCCCGCGGGCACCCGGCCGGTGAAAGTCCTAGATCTCGCCGCGCAGTTTGGCGAGCGCCTCGGCGAGGATCGCCTCGCCGTCCGCGTCGCTGCGCCGCTCCCGCACGTACGCGAGGTGCGTCTTGTACGGCTCGGTGCGCGGCGGGTCCGGCGGGTTGTCCCGGTCCTGGCCGGCCGGGAAGCCGCAGCGCGGGCAGTCCCAGGTCTCGGGAACCTGCGCGTCGCTGGCGAAGCTGGGCTGCGTCTCGTGCCCGTTGGAGCACCAGAAGGAGATGCGCAGACGCGGCGCGGACTCGCCGCGCTCGGCCTCGCCCATCGGCCCCGCCCCGACCCGGCTTCCTCGGATCGCGTTGCCACTTGCCACGGTCGTAACTCCCTGCGTGATGGTGCCGCGAAGTGAGTCGGCGTTTCGCTTCGCTGCGAGCGCCTCAGTCTACGTAAGGCCCAACGCGCGTCCAGTGATTGGAGTTACCGGCCCCCCATATCCAGACGCAAGCCCCATGATAGGCCGCGCTCGGGGGCGCGTGCCGAACATGGGGCTTTACGAGCGGATTGTGCTGTTCGCGTGTCAGCTGGTCGTCTTCATCAGCATGCCGAGGACGATGATGCACGCGAACCACAGCAGGCCCACCACGATGGTGATCCGGTCGAGGTTGCGCTCGGCGACCGAGGAACCGCCGACGGAGGACTGCATGCCGCCTCCGAACATGTCGGAGAGGCCGCCGCCCTTCCCCTTGTGCATCAGCACCAGCAGCATCAGCAGCAGGCTGAAGACGATCAGGGCGATCGAGAACCCCAAAACCACGGCTGGACCAACTTCCTCGGAATCGGATGGACGACGGGGGCACAGCACGCCGGCCGTGCCCCCGCAAGAGTACGACGTATCGCGGCTACCGCCTACTCACAACCAGGATCACTGGTCGCGGAAGCGCACGATCTTGACGAACTCGTCGGCGTCCAGCGAGGCACCGCCGACCAGGGCGCCGTCGATGTCGGCCTTGGCCATGATCTCGGCGACGTTGCCGGACTTCACGGAGCCGCCGTACTGGATGCGGATCTTGTCGGCGACGTCCTGCGAGTACAGCTCGGCGAGCTTGGCGCGGATGGCGGCGCAGACCTCCTGGGCGTCGTCGGCGCCGCAGACCTGGCCGGTGCCGATGGCCCAGACGGGCTCGTAGGCGACCACGATCGTCTCGGCCTGCTCGGCCGGCAGGTCCTTCAGACCGCCCTCAATCTGGGCGAGGGTGTGGGTGACGTGGTTGCCGGCCTGGCGGACGTCGAGTTCCTCGCCGACGCACAGGATCGGGGTCAGGCCGTGCCTGTAGGCCGCCTTGACCTTGGCGTTGACGGTCTCGTCGGTCTCCTGGTGGTACTGGCGGCGCTCCGAGTGGCCGATGACCACGTAGGTGCACTTGAGCTTGGCCAGCATCGGGCCGGAGATCTCGCCCGTGTAGGCGCCGGAGTCGTGCTGGGAGATGTCCTGGGCGCCGTACTTGATCTTGAGCTTGTCGCCGTCGACCAGGGTCTGCACCGAACGCAGATCGGTGAAGGGGGGCAGGACGGCGACCTCGACGGCCTCGTAGTCCTTGTCGGCCAGGGCGAAGGCGAGCTTCTGGACGTGTGCGATGGCCTCAAGGTGGTTGAGGTTCATCTTCCAGTTGCCCGCCATCAGCGGCGTGCGGGTCGTCATGCGGGGTCAGTCCTCCAGTGCGGCGAGGCCGGGGAGCGTCTTGCCCTCAAGGTATTCGAGGGAGGCGCCGCCACCGGTCGAGATGTGGCCGAACGCGTTCTCGTCGAAGCCGAGCGTACGCACGGCCGCGGCGGAGTCACCGCCGCCGACGACGCTGAAGCCGTCCGATTCGACGAGTGCCTGGGCGACCGCCTTGGTGCCCTCGGCGTAGTCGGGGTGCTCGAAGACGCCCATGGGACCGTTCCAGAAGACGGTCGCGGCGTCGACGAGCTTCGAGGCGTAGAGCTCTCGGGTCTTCGGGCCGATGTCCAGGCCCTCCTGGTCGGCGGGGATCTTGTCCGCGTCGACCACGGTGTTCTCGGTGGGCGCCTTCGTCTTCAGGTCCGGGAACTCCCGGGAGACCACGACGTCGACGGGGAGCACGAGCTCCACACCCTGCTTCTCGGCGCGCTCCAGGTACTCGGTGACGGCCGGGATCTGGTCCTCCTGCAGGAGGGAGATGCCGACCTCGTAGCCCTTGGCCTTGAGGAAGGTGTAGGCCATGCCGCCGCCGATGAGCAGCCGGTCGGCCTTGCCGAGCAGCTGGTCGATGACGGCGAGCTTGTCGGAGACCTTGGCGCCGCCGAGCGCGACCACGTAGGGGCGCTTGACGTCCTCGGTGAGCTTCTTGAGGACACCGACCTCGGTGGCGATCAGGTAGCCGGCGTAGTGCGGCAGCCGGGCCGGGAGGTCGTAGACGGAGGCGTGCTTACGGT
Source organism: Streptomyces sp. NRRL S-1022 (assembly GCF_000720135.1). Lineage (GTDB taxonomy): Bacteria > Actinomycetota > Actinomycetes > Streptomycetales > Streptomycetaceae > Streptomyces. Next base: position 43,164 of record NZ_JOIU01000030.1, read on the forward strand.
GGACCGCGCCGAAGCCGTCACCGACGTAGACGTCGGCGAGGGCGGCCAGCCGGTCGGCGAACTCGCCACGCTCGGAGTCGTCCTTGGCGGTCTCGCCGGGGTTGAAGCGCAGGTTCTCGATGACCGCGACCTGGCCGGGCTGGAGGCCGTCGACGGCGTCGTGGGCGGCCGGACCGACGGTGTCCTGGGCGAAGGCGACCGGGGCGCCGAGGAGTTCGCCGAGGCGCTCGGCGGCGGGCAGCAGCGAGAAGGCGGGGTCCGGGGCGCCCTTGGGGCGGCCCAGGTGCGAGGCGACGACCACCTTGGCGCCGGCGTCGGCGAGGGCCTTGATGGTCGGCAGGACGGCGCGGATGCGGCCGTCATCGGTGATCGTCCCGTCGGCCAGCGGCACGTTGAGGTCGGCGCGGACGAAGACCCGCTTGCCGCTCACGCCGTCGGCGAGAAGTTCGTCGATCGTCTTCATTGAGTGGACTCCTACAGGAGGGCTCGTGGTGCACCTGATCGTAAAAGGACGTGGTCAGTACGTGGGACAGGGCCCGGACAGCGCGGCGGTGCGCTGCACGGGCCCTGCTCTCACTTCGGGGTCCTGCTGGCGATCAGAGCTGGTTGCCGACGAAGACCGTGAGGTCGACGAGGCGGTTGGAGTAGCCCCACTCGTTGTCGTACCAGCCGATGACCTTCACGTTCTTGCCCTCCTGGACCATGGTCAGGGAGGAGTCGAAGGTGCAGGAGGCCGGCTCGTTGACGATGTCGGAGGAGACGATCGCGTCCTCCGTGTACTCCAGGAGGCCCTTCAGCTCGCCCTCGGCGGCCTTCTGGAAGGCGGCGTTGACCTCTTCCTTGGTGACCTCGCGGCCGAGCTCCACGACCAGGTCGGTGACGGAGCCGGTGGGGACCGGGACGCGCATGGCGATGCCGTCCAGCTTGCCCTTCAGCTGCGGGAGGACCAGCGCGGTGGCCTTCGCGGCACCCGTGGTGGTCGGGATGATGTTCTCGGCGGCGGCACGGGCGCGGCGCAGGTCCTTGTGCGGGAAGTCCAGGATGCGCTGGTCGTTCGTGTACGCGTGCACCGTGGTCATCAGACCCTTGACGATGCCGAAGTTCTCGTCGAGGACCTTCGCCATCGGCGCCACACAGTTGGTGGTGCAGGAGGCGTTGGAGATGACGTGGTGGTTCGCCGGGTCGTACTTGTCCTGGTTGACGCCCATCACGATGGTGATGTCCTCGTCCTTGGCCGGAGCCGAGATGAGGACCTTCTTGGCGCCGCCGGCGATGTGCTTCGCGGCGTCTTCCTTCTTGGTGAAGATGCCGGTGGACTCGATGACGATGTCGACACCCAGCTCGCCCCAGGGGATGTCCGCCGGGTTGCGCTCGGACAGCACCTTGATGGTGTGACCGTCGACCGTGATGGTGTCGGCGGTGTGGGAGACCTCCTGCTTGAGGCGGCCCAGGATCGTGTCGTACTTGAGCAGGTGAGCGGTGGTCGCGGTGTCACCCAGGTCGTTGACAGCCACGACCTCGATGTCCGCGCCCTGCTCCAGCAGTGCGCGGAAGTAGTTACGCCCGATGCGGCCGAAGCCGTTGATGCCTACGCGGATCGTCACGAACCGATCTCCTCGTTGGTACGCCGGCCATGCGGTGCCGGCGAGCTCTGTTTGGGATGTCCCCGACCACCACCGACCCTACCTCTCTGAGGGCCCCGAGGTGACATCGAGATGTCCCATACACGGGCAGGCGGTCCGTACCCGTCAGTAGGGGTACGGACCGCCTCGGATCGACAGCGGTTTCATCCGTATTCATTACGGAATGCGGGGCACTTCTGACGCTTTTTTCACTCGTTCGTGAGCGGGTCGGCTCAGTTGATGAGTACCCCGTTTCCGCACCGTTGAGAGGGGGTTCCGCTCACCTGTCGAGCGCGTCGTACGCCTTCCGCAGCAGAGCCGCCCGGCCGGCCGCCGACGACACCTGCTCCAGGCCGAAACCGAGCAGCACCGTGTCGTCCGTGGTGACCGCTCCATAGGTCTGGAACAAAGTTCCGGTGCGCGCCCAGTCCTTCAGCACCGCCGGGCTGCCGGCGGGCGGGCCGGCCGTCCTCCATGCGCCCAGCGACGACTCGAAGCCCTCGGTCTCCCGCGCCGCGCCGCGCACGACCAGCGAGGCGTCGTCGGCGAGGACGCCGTGCCCGCCGGTGCCGGGGTCGGTGATGTAGCCGAGCGAGACCTCGACGGACTTGCCCGCGTACGCGCTCAGGTCGAAGCTCACCTGCTGCCAGCCGGCGGAGCTGCCGGTGAGGCTGTGCCAGGACCCGGTGGTTCCGGTCGCGGTGCAGGCGTTGCCCGTGAGCGTCAAGTAGTGCTTCAGCCAGGGGTGCTCGTTGATCAGGAACCCGGCCCCGCAGTCCTCCGGCACGGTCGTCGCCGTGGCCCCTCCGGCCTCCGGCAGGGTCGTCCAGTCGTCGGCGCCCACGGTGTGCGCCTCGACCACCGCGTGGTCGTAGCCCGGCTCGGTGTCCCACAGCAGACGGGTGCTCAGGGCCGGCTTGTCGGCCGCGGTGACACCGGTGAGGTCGATGGTGCGGGTGAGGCGCTTGTAGGCGTCGTCGGTGTGCACGGCGGCCGCCATGGCGGAGCCCGCGTACGGCCCGTACGGGTTGACGGTCCCCGCGAAGGTGCCCGCGCCCGCGCTCTTGAACTGGGGGTACGCGGCGACCGGCAGCTCGTCGGAGGTGACGCCGTAGGTGCCGGCCTTGTCCAGCGGGTTGCCGGGCGCGTCGCCGAGGGCGCCGGTGAAGCCGCCGAGCGCACCGGAGCCGGTGAAACCGGTGGCCCCCTTGGTCGACGTACGGCTGTAGGCGCCCAGGTAGTACTGGCTGAAGTCGTCCGACAGGGTGCCGTCGCCGAGGTCGACGCTGCCGCCGGCCAGCTCGCCGGCCTCGATCAGCCTGCCGCCCTCGTTGAGGTAGGCGCGCAGCTGGAGCTGGGTGGCGTTGGCGGGGCCGTTCGCGCCGGAGTAGTGCACGACCGTCCGGAAGTGCTTCAGCACGCCGAGCGCGTCCGGGGCGCCCTGCGTGGCCACGTCCCAGACGAGGGCCCGGTGCCCCGCGGCCTTCAGCGCGTCCACGTACGTCCGCGCCTGCGTGGCAGCCGTGCCCTCCTCGGCCACCACGAGGGTGTCCGCCCGCGGCCGTTCGGCGACGGTGTAGGTGAAGTGGGTGCTGGAGACCTTCTTCCCCTTGCCGGTCTCGCCGGTGAACCACACCTCGACCTTGTCACCCGGCTCGCCGCCCTTCACCTCGGCGCGGTACTCGTCGAAGTAGAGGTCGTCCTCGCCGCCGTAGGTCTCGCCGCCCTTCCAGGACTTCAGTGCCCGCACGCGCGTACGGCCGCCGTCGACGCGGTACTTGAGCTCCTTGTGCCGGACCGCCTTGCGGACGACGACGGAGACCTCCTGGCCGGCACCGCGGGCGTACGACGTGGAGAGCGCGGCCGGGGTGAAGTCGGCGGCGCTCAGGCCGACCGAGGAGGCCGGCTTGTCGGGGTGTACGGCGGTCTCGGCGACGGAGAGCGCGAACGGGACGTTCTTGGCGAACTCCTGCTGGATCAGCTTCTCGTCGTCGGGAAAGTTGAAGACCGACTGGCAGTCCTGGCTCTTCCAGGCGTCGTCGGGATCGAGGTCCGACGCGGTCTGGCAGGTCGACATCTCCGGGGTGAACATCGCCATCCCGTTGACGTTCGACGCGTGGCCGTCCGCCTCGCCGTTGGTGGTGTACAGCTCCGAGGAGACCTGCGGGTGGTAGCCGGGGACGGCGGAGTTGCCCGGGGTGCCGGCCAGCGCCTTGTAGAGGACGTCGTCGGGGGTGGGCGTGGCCACCTGCCAGCCGACGCCGTAGAGGAGGAGTTCGGCGGCGGAGTGGTAGTTGATGGCGTACCGGAAGCCGACGCGCTTCTCGAAGCCGTCCAGCGCCTTGGTCTCGGGCTCGGAGCCGGGGCTCGCGCCGCGGTAGGTCTGGCTGGTGGGGTTGGGGGACGAACCCTCGTCGTCGTAGCCCCACTTGTAGGCGAAGTTGCGGTTCAGGTCGACGCCGTCACCCGTGCTGATGACGCCGTCGCCGTTGACGTCGCGCAGGTTCTTGCGCCACAGGCGGGTGCCGGAGTCCTTGAAGGTGTAGTCGTAGCCGTCGGGGTTGGCCGAGAGGACGAACCACAGCTCCGTCGAGTCGACGATCTTCTTGACGCGCTTGTCGGTCCGGTAGCGGTCCAGGTAGTAGTGCATCAGCCGCCGGGTCATCTCCGGCGTGATCCACTCGCGCGCGTGCTGGTTGGACATGTACAGCACGGAGGGCTTGGAGCCGTCCTTCGACTTCTTCGCGTCCCTGGTCAGTTTGAGCGCGAGGATGTCCTGGCCCCTGACGGTCCTGCCGATGGACTCGACCTTCGTGAGGCCGGGGTGGGCCCGGGCGGTCCGCAGGATCTCCTCCCTGAGTCCGCCGCTGCCGCTGTACGGGCGGAACACGCCCTGCGCGGCGTCCTCGACCCGGGCCTCCGCCCGGGCGGACAGGGTGTGCTCGGTGAGGGTGACGCCCTGCTTGCGCAGCTGCGCGGCCTGCTTTTCGGTGAGGTAGACCTCCACCCGGGTCCTGCCCCCCGCGGCGGCCTGCTCACCGAGTTCGTGTCCGTCCTGGCCGGCCTTGAGCAGGAGGGGTACCTGCTTCTGGGTGACCTCGGCGCGGAAGACCTTGACCTCGTCCGGTCCGGAGGGTGCCGGGCTCGCGCTCTGTGCCTGTGCCGTGGGTGCGAGGCTCGCTCCGCCGATCAGAAGCGCGCCGACAGCGAGGATCGATCTCGCTCTGTGTCTCATGAACCCCCCTAGCGGTGGTCCGCCACAGCGGCGAACAGGTTGCCAGGCTCATGTCACATCATGATCGAGTCAAGAGCGCCTCACAGACACGCGAACGCCGGTGCCGACCACCCGATCGGAGGACGGCACCGGCGAGTTGACGCCCCGTCCGGTCAGCCGACGAGGTTGTCCGCGAGCTCCTCGCTGAGGTTCGCCTCCGTGCCCGGGATGCCCAGGTCGGAGGCGCGCTTGTCGGCCATCGCCAGCAGCCGGCGGATACGGCCCGCGACCGCGTCCTTCGTCAGCGGCGGGTCGGCGAGCGCGCCCAGCTCCTCCAGGGAGGCCTGCTTGTGCTCCATGCGCAGCCGGCCGGCCGCCGCGAGGTGCTCGGGCACCTCGTCGCCCAGGATCTCCAGGGCGCGCTGCACCCGGGCCCCGGCGGCCACGGCGGCACGGGCCGAGCGGCGCAGGTTGGCGTCGTCGAAGTTGGCGAGCCGGTTGGCGGTGGCCCGCACCTCGCGGCGCATCCGGCGCTCCTCCCAGGCCAGCACCGACTCGTGGGCGCCCAGCCGGGTGAGCAGGGCGCCGATCGCGTCACCGTCCCGGACGACCACCCGGTCCACCCCGCGCACCTCGCGGGCCTTCGCGGCGATCGACAGTCTGCGGGCGGCCCCGACCAGTGCGAGCGCCGCCTCCGGGCCCGGGCAGGTCACCTCCAGGGAGGAGGAGCGGCCGGGCTCGGTGAGCGAACCGTGCGCCAGGAAGGCCCCGCGCCAGGCCGCCTCCGCGTCACAGGTGGCCCCCGAGACCACCTGCGGGGGCAGCCCGCGGATCGGCCGGCCCCGCCCGTCGACCAGACCCGTCTGCCGGGCCAGCTGGTCACCGCCCGCCACGACCCGCACGACGTACCGCGAACCGCGGCGCAGTCCGCCGGGCGCCATCACGATCAGCTCGGAACTGTGCCCGAAGATCTCCAGGATGTCCCGCTTGAGCCGGCGCGCCGCCATCGCGGTGTCCAGCTCCGCCTCGATCACGATGCGCCCGCTCACCAGGTGGAGGCCGCCGGCGAACCGCAGAATGGCGGAGACCTCCGCCTTCCTGCAGCAGGTCCGGGTGACGGGGAGCCGGGAGATCTCGTCCTTCACCGCTGCCGTCATCGCCATGGGCCGATCCTTCCATGCATCCGAAAAATACGGTCGTACGCGGCGGCCAACAGCTCCGGGTCGTGCCGGGGGGAACCGTCGGGCCTGGCCACCGGCGCCAGCTCCACCGCCGCTCCCAGCCGCTTGGCGGCCTCGGTGAGCGAGTCGCGGTCGGGCACGGCGGCCTCGTCAGCCAGCACCACGTCCAGGGCGAGTTTAGGGGCGTGTCGCCCCAAAACCTCCAAATGACGCTGCGGGGAGAAGCCCTCGGTTTCTCCGGGCTGCGGCGCCAGGTTGAGGGAGAGCACACGGCGTGCCTTGGTCTCGGTGAGGGCGTCCAGCAGCTGCGGGACCAGCAGGTGCGGGATGACCGAGGAGAACCAGGAGCCCGGACCGAGCACCACCCAGTCCGCGTCCAGCACCGCGGCCACCGCCTCGGGGACGGCGGGCGGGTCGTGCGGCACGAGGTGCACCGACTGCACCTCGCCGGGCGTCAGGGCCACGGTCGCCTGCCCGCGCACCGTGTCCACGTCCTCCGGGCGGTCCGGGTCGTGCCCCTTGACCAGGGCCTGCAGCTCCAGCGGCACGGCCGACATGGGCAGCACCCGCCCGTGCGCGCCGAGCAGCTTGCCGACCAGGTCCAGGGCCTGCACATGGTCGCCGAGCTGCTCCCACAGGGCGACGATCAGCAGGTTGCCGACCGCGTGGTCGTGCAGGTCGCCCTGGGACTGGAAGCGGTGCTGGATGACCCGGGCCCAGGTCTGGCCCCAGTCGTCGTCGCCGCACAGCGCGGCCAGCGCCTTGCGCAGGTCGCCGGGCGGCAGCACGCCCAGCTCGTCGCGCAGGCGTCCGCTGGAACCTCCGTCGTCGGCCACGGTGACGACGGCGGTGAGATCGCCGGTGATCCGGCGCAGCGCGGCGAGCGACGCGGACAGGCCCATGCCGCCACCGAGCGCGACCACCTTGGGCTGGGTGCCGCGGCGGCGCGGCCGGCCTCCGCGGGCCTCGGCCGGGCGGCCGGCGCGCGCGTCGGGCACCATCCGGCGCAGCCTGCCCAGCCGCGGTGTACGTCCCGTCATTCCCGTCCCATGTCCCGGTGCACGACCACCGTCTCCACGCCCTCGGCCGCGAGGCGCGCGGCGAGCTTCTCCGACATCGCGACCGAGCGGTGCTTGCCGCCCGTGCAGCCGATGGCGATGGTCACGTAGCGCTTGCCCTCGCGCCGGTAGCCGGCCGCGATGAGCCGCAGCAGTTCGGCGTACCGGTCGAGGAAGTCCTTCGCGCCGGGCTGGTTGAAGACATAGGCGGCGACCTCCTCGTTGAGGCCGGTGTAGGGGCGCAGCTCCGGGACCCAGTGCGGGTTGGGCAGGAACCGCATGTCCGCGACCAGGTCGGCGTCGACCGGCAGGCCGTACTTGAAGCCGAACGACATCACGGTGGCCCGCAGCTCGGGCTCCTCCTCGCCGGCGAACTGGGCGTCCATCTTGGCGCGCAGCTCGTGCACGTTGAGGCTGGAGGTGTCGATCACCAGGTCGGCGTCACCGCGCAGTTCGCGCAGCAGCTCCCGCTCGGCGGCGATGCCGTCCACGATGCGCCCGTCGCCCTGGAGCGGGTGCGGACGGCGCACCGACTCGAAGCGGCGGACCAGGGCCTCGTCGGAGGACTCCAGGAAGACGATCCGCCGGGTGACGCCCCGGGTGTCCAGGTCGGCCAGGGACTCGCGCAGGTTGTCGAAGAAGCGCCGGCCGCGCACGTCGACGACGACCGCGATCCGCGCCACGTTGCCCTGCGAGCGGGCACCCAGCTCCACCATGGTGGGGATGAGGGCGGGCGGCAGGTTGTCCACGACGAACCAGCCGAGGTCCTCCAGACACTTCGCGGCCGTGGACCGGCCGGCCCCGGACATGCCGGAGATGATCACCAGCTCGGGGATGGCCGCCTCGGGGGCCCCGGCTGTCTCGCTGCCCGTACTCACCTGTGCTCCGTTGTCCTGGCCCGTGGACCGGCCGGTGTCCTGCCGGCCGGCGTCCTGGCCGGTGTCCTGCCGGACGACGTCGTCGTCCGTGGCGCCGTGCGCCTGATCTCGTCGTGCTGTGGGCTGTGCCTCGTGCTCGGTCATGTCTCCTGCCCCCGTCGTTCGTCCGGGGCACCCGCGGTCACGGGCTCCCCCGAGGAACCCCCCGTCGTGTCGGGTTCCTCGTCCTCAATGATCTCTCCGGTCGCCGTGTTCACGGCGGGTGCGGCCGGGGCCGCCTGGGCGAGGGCCACGGCGATGGTCTCGGCCGTCTTGCGGCCTATCCCGGGCACTTCCTGGATCTGCTCGATTGTGGCGGACCGCAGCTTCTTCACCGAGCCGAAATGCTTGATGAGCGCCTGTTTGCGGGTCTCGCCGAGGCCGGGGACGTCGTCCAGCGGGCCCGCGCGGAACCGTTTGGCCCGCTTGGTGCGCTGGTAGGTGATCGCGAACCGGTGGGCCTCGTCACGCACGCGCTGGAGCAGGTAGAGACCCTCGCTGGTGCGGGGCAGGACCACCGGGTCGTCCTCGCCGGGCACCCAGACCTCCTCCAGGCGCTTGGCGAGGCCGCAGACGGCGATGTCGTCGATACCCAGCTCGTCCAGCGCGCGCCGGGCCGCCGCGACCTGCGGCTGCCCGCCGTCGACCACGACCAGCTGGGGCGGGTAGGCGAACTTCCTGGGGCGGCCGTCGTCGTCCTTGAGGGAGTCGGTGATCACGTCCGTGCCGGTGAGCGCGGCGTCGCCGTCGACGAGGGGCTCCGGGGTACCGGAGCCGTCAGCAACGGGAGCCGGGGTACCGGAGCCGTCGACGGCCGGGCCCGCCGCGCCGGAGCCGTGCGTTCCGGGGCCAGTGGCGGCGGAGACATCGGCGGAGGTGCCGTCGGCCCACTCCCCGGTCCGCTCCTTCTCGGCGAGGTAGCGCCTGAACCGGCGGGTGATCACCTCGTGCATGGAACGGACGTCGTCCTGGCCGGCGAAGCCCTTGATCTGGAAGCGGCGGTACTCGCCCTTGCGCTGCAGACCGTCCTCGAAGACGACCATGGAGGCCACCACGTCGTCGCCCTGGAGGTGCGAGATGTCGTAGCACTCGATGCGCAGCGGGGCGCTGTCCAGGTCGAGGGCCTCGGCGATCTCCTCCAGCGCCCGCGAGCGCGTGGTCAGGTCGGAGGCGCGCTTGGTCTTGTGCAGCGCGAGGGCCTGCTGGGCGTTGCGCTGCACGGTCTCCATCAGCGCCTTCTTGTCGCCGCGCTGCGGGATGCGCAGTGACACGTTGGACCCGCGGCGGCCGGTCAGCCACTCCTGGACCGGCTCGACCGGCTCGGGCAGCGCCGGGACCAGCACCTCCTTGGGGACCGCGTCGCCGGTCTCCTCGCCGTACAGCTGCTGCAGCGCGTGCTCGACCAGGGCGCCGGTGGTGACCTCCTCGACCTTGTCGGTCACCCAGCCGCGCTGGCCCCGGACCCGGCCGCCGCGCACGTGGAAGATCTGCACGGCCGCCTCCAGCTCGTCCTCGGCGACGGCGATCAGGTCGGCGTCGGTCGCGTCGGCGAGCACGACCGCGTTCTTCTCCATGGCCTTCTTCAGGGCCTCGATGTCGTCGCGCAGACGGGCCGCCCGCTCGTACTCCATCTCCTCGGCCGCCTCCATCATCTGCCTCTCCAGACGGCGGAGGTAGGTGCCGGTGCGGCCGGCCATGAAGTCGCAGAAGTCCTCGGCCAGCTCCCGGTGCTCCTCGGGAGTGATCCGGCCGACGCACGGGGCGGAGCACTTGCCGATGTAGCCGAGCAGGCAGGGGCGGCCGGTGCGGGCGGCGTTCTTGAAGACGCCCGCCGAGCAGGTGCGCACCGGGAACACCCGCAGCAGCAGGTCGACGGTGTCCCGGATGGCCCACGCGTGCGCGTACGGCCCGAAGTAACGCACGCCCTTCTTCTTGTGACCCCGCATCACCTGCACCCGCGGGAACTGCTCGCTCATCGTGACCGCGAGGTACGGGTAGCTCTTGTCGTCGCGGTACTTGACGTTGAACCGGGGGTCGTACTCCTTGATCCAGGAGTACTCCAGCTGCAGCGCCTCCACCTCCGTGGACACCACGGTCCACTCCACGGACGCGGCGGTGGTCACCATGGTCCGGGTGCGCGGGTGCAGGTTCGCCAGGTCCTGGAAGTAGTTCGCCAGGCGCTGGCGCAGGCTCTTCGCCTTTCCGACGTAGATCACCCGGCGGTGCTCGTCGCGGAACCTGTACACCCCGGGAGAGTCCGGGATGTCTCCCGGCCTGGGGCGGTAGCTGGAAGGGTCGGCCATGTCTCACACCCTACTAACGAGCACCGACACCGCGTCGGGCCTGTGGACGGTCCCGGACGGACGGCACCTCGGTCGCCGGGCGGGAGGTGTCCCCCTCCCCGGGCCTTCCCCGGACATCCCCCGGGCGTCCCCGGGCACTCCCCGAGGACTCTCCGGGCACTCCCCGGGGGCTCTCCGGACAGGCGGGACGGTCCAGGACGGGCGGCATTCCCCTCCCCGGCGCGCCGAGCCGCGCTCCGGGCGCATACGACGGACGCCTTCCGGCCATGCCGGGGACGTGTCGCGTATCACCGTCTCCCCGGCGAGCCCCTTGATCAGGCCCGGGGCGCCCCCCGCGCAACCCCTTCCCCCGTCCGGGGAACGGCAGGGTCCGGCCAGTCCTCCGGAACAGCCGGGTCCGAGGTGTTGTCGGGTTCTGGTCAACACGCTTCAATGCGGGGGAACTCGGGGCCCGCGCACACATGCGTACGGGCGCGCGGCATGCCCGGCCATGGGCGTCCGCAGTGCCCACGGGGGGGGTGGCCCCGCACACCCGCACAGGCGGTCTGACCAGCCGTAGCGACACTTCACAGAAAGGCCTCTCGGCATGCGGCATGCCACAGAGCACGCGGACGCCCCCACCGCGGAACTGGACACGGCCCTGCGCGGCGGCCCCTTCCACGTGGCGCTGCGCGCCGCGATCGCCGCACGCGGACTGCCGCTCCAGCGCGTGCAGCACCACCTGTCGCGCCACGGGGTCAAGGTGGGCGTCACCAGCCTCAGTTACTGGCAACAGGGCGCCCGCCGCCCGCAGCGCCCCGAGTCGCTGCGGGCCGTACGGGCACTGGAGGAGATCCTCCAGTTGCCGGACGAGTCCCTGATCCGCCTGCTCGCCGAGTCGGACGAGCACACGGCGGCCGGCCGTCCCGCGGGCCGCTCCTACCGCTCCCTGGTCGAGGCCTCCGATGTCGTGGACCGGCTCACCGCCGACCTCGGCCGGCCCGTGGACGGCGGGCTGCACACCCTGGGCCACCACGAGTGCGTCCGGATCGGCGCCCGGCGCGAGCTGGCGAGCCGCGAGGCCCACCACATCGTGCGCGCCCACCGCGACGGCGTCGACCGCTTCCTCGCCGTCCACCACGGCGACCCGGGCTGCGACCCGCGCCGCATCACTGTGCACGCCCTGGAGAACTGCCGCACCGGTCGCCTCCACTGGGACCAGGGCACCGGGGTCCTGGTGGCCGAGCTGCTCTTCGGCACGCGACTGGGCTCCGGCGACACCTTCCTCTTCCGGTACGGCATCGAGGACGGCACGGCCGGGCCTTCCCACGAGTATCTCCAGCGGTTCGGCTGCCCCGGTGGCCAGTACGCGCTCCAGGTGCGCTTCGACACGGCCGTCCTGCCGGTGCGCTGCCACCGCTTCACCCAGCACTCGGCGGCGGCCCCGCGCAGCGGCCGGCAGGGACTGCCCGTGACCGGCCCGCACCACTCGGCCCACGTGGTCGAGCCGCGGATCCGGCCGGGCATCGTGGGAATCGCCTGGGACTGGGAGTGAGCGGTCCCTCGCACCCCCGCCCGCCGAAGGGTGGCTCCCGGCGCTGAGACCGGAATCCCTGACCTCGCGGCCCTCCGGTCAGTCCGCCGCCGGGCCGGCGACGATCCTGCCGTTCGTGGCCTTCACCGACAGCTCGTTCAGGGGCACGGTGGCCGGCGCCTGGACCACCTTGCCCGTCACGGCGTCGAACTGGCTGCCGTGACAAGGGCAGATCAAGGTCGTCCCCTGCAGCTTGTTGATGGGGCACCCCGCGTGCGTGCAGATCGTGCTGTACGCCCTCAACGCGCCGTCCTCGTCGCGGCTGACGACCACGTTGTGGTCCCGGTAGAGCTTCGCCCCGCCCTTGGCGACCTCGGTCTCGGCACCGAGGTCGACCGGCGCGGTCGGGGTGGCCGCGGCCGCGCCATTCCCGCCGGGAGCCGAGCACGCGGCCAGGCCGAGCCCGGCGACCGGGGCGACAGCGGCCCCTCGAAGGACGGTACGGCGGCTCGCGGAGGATCGGGCGGGCATCTGGTACTCCACTGGTCAAGGGGCGTGCAGGGCGACGATACCCGGACAGAGGGGTCGGGATGGGAGCGGGGGCCGGTGGAGGCCGGGGCGGGCGGGGGCGATGGGCACGGGGCGGTGTGCGCCGGGTGCGCCACGTGCGCCGCAGGGGGCGAGGTCCGGCCGTGTTCGACGGGGAGCGAGCATAGGGCGTGACGTAAACGTTTGCGTAAGCGTTTACGCGAGGCGGGAGGATGGGATAGCGTCCCGGCCGGATGGCGGGGTTCGGCGACCGGCGATTCGAGGGGCCGGCGGTTCGGTGGACCCGCAGCTCCGGAGCGGTTTCGAGCATGCGATTCGTCGACTTGTCGTTATGTCGACTCAGAAAGGGAGCGCAATGGCCACCATGGCAGATGTCGCCCGGCGCGCCGGGGTCTCCGTGGCGACCGTCTCCCATGTCCTCAACGACACGCGTCCGGTGCGACCCCACACCCGCCAGGCCGTACTCGACGCCGTCGACGCCCTGGGCTACACCCCCAACACCCTGGCCCGCTCCCTGGTCACCTCGCGCACCCGCTCCATCGGCCTCGCGGTGTCGGCCATCAGCAATCCGTACTTCACCGAGATCCTGCAGGGTGTCGAGTCCGCTGCCCTGGAGGCGGGCTACAGCCTGCTCATCGCCGATCCGCACGACGACCCCCGGCACGAGCGCAAGGTCGTCCAGCTCCTCCACGAGCGCCGGGTGGACGGCATGATCGTCGCCGCGTCCGCGGACCCCGGTGACCTCGTCGGCTATCTGCGCCGCCACGCGGTGCCGACGGTGTTCCTGGACCGGCTGGTCGACGCGAGCGCGCCGGAGGACGTTTCGCCGGGCGAGGGTGCCGGCGCCGCCTCCGTCCTCGGCGGACCGCGTTTCGACCAGGTCTGTGCCGAGGGCACCGCGCCGACGGCCCTGCTCGTCGCCCACCTCGCCGAACTGGGGCACCGCCGGATCGCCCTGGTCGCCGGCCTGCCCGGGCTCAGCACCACCAGCGAGCGCGTCTCCGGTTACCGGGAGGGACTCGCCGCCGCCGGTCTGGCGTACGACGGACGTCTCCTCGTCTGCGGCAACTCCGAGTCCGCCGGGGCAGAGCGGGCCACGTCCGCCCTGCTCGCCCTGCCCGATCCGCCCACGGCGCTCGTCACCGCCAACAACGCGATGACCATCGGCGCCCTGCGCGCACTGCGCCGGCACGGCCGGTCCGTGCCGGACGACATCGCCCTGTGCTGCTTCGACGACTTCGCCTGGGCCGACCTGTTCTCGCCCCGGCTGACCGCCATCGCCCAGCCCAGCCGGGAGCTGGGCGCCCAGGCGGTCCGGGTGCTCCTGGACCGGCTGGCCGAGCCGGACCGTCCGGTCCGCACGCTCCGGCTGCAGTGCACCTTCGTCCACCGCACGTCCTGCGGCTGCCCGGAGGAGCCGGGCCCCGCCGGGGCGGGCGGACCCACCGCGTCATCCACGCTGTCCGAGAAGGGAACCGCCACGTGATCGTCGTCGCCGGTGAGGCACTGATCGACCTGGTACCGCAGGGCCCTGGTGCCCTCGCGGACCTGAAACCGGCGCTCGGCGGCGGCCCGTACAACACCGCCGTGGCCCTCGGCCGGCTCGGCTCCCCCACCGCCTTCTGCTCCCGGACGTCGGACGACGCCTTCGGCGAGGCCCTGCTCGACGGGCTGCGACGGGACGGCGTCGACGTGTCGGGCGTGCAGCGGGGGCCGGAGCCGACGACCCTCGCCGTCGCCACGATCGACGCCGCCGGCTCGGCCGCCTACTCCTTCTACGTCGACGGCACCGCCGACCGTCTGTTCACCGCCCCTGCCGCGCTCCCCATCGGTACGCGCGCGGTGTCGTTCGGCACCTGTTCGCTCGTCCTGGAACCGGGGGCGAGCGCCTACGAGGAACTGATGCGCGCGGCAGCCGGGCAGGGCCTGTTCACCGCGCTGGATCCCAACATCCGGGCGGGGCTGATCCCGGACGCGGACGCCTACCGGGCGCGTTTCAAGAGCTGGCTGCCCTCGGTGACGCTGCTGAAGCTGTCCGCGGAGGATGCGGCGTGGCTCGGCGGCAGCCCGCGCGAGTGGCTGGCCGCGGGACCGGCGGCCGTGGTGGTCACGCGGGGCGGCGACGGTCTGACCGTGTTCACCCGGGACGGCGGGGAGCTTTCCGTGCCGGGTGAGAAGGTCGATGTCGTGGACACCATCGGCGCCGGTGACACGGTGAACGCGGCCCTGCTGCACGGGCTGGCCGCCCGGGACGCGCTGTCACCGGAAGCGCTCGCCGCCCTCGGCACGGAGGGCTGGACGCGGCTGCTGCGCTTCGCGGCACGGGCGGCGGCGATCACCTGCTCGCGGGCGGGGGCCGAGCCGCCGTACGCGGCGGAGCTGGCTGGGCCGACCGCTTGGTGAGCGGCTGATTTCCCTGTGCTGTTGACAAGGTGCGACCGGGCCGGCGGTGTGCGGGAGCCTGTCGGACCGCTGGACCGGGCTGGCTGACAGTGGAACGAGCGGCGCCCCGCGGGAAGTTCCCGCGGGGCGCCGGCTTTTTGATATTTCGTCAGGACGTCCTAGGCGATGTCCGGGCTTTCGGAGCGATGTCAGGCCTTGCGGGCCCGCGTCGTCTTCTTCGCGGGCGTCGCCTTCTTCGTGGCCGTCGCTGCCTTCTTCGTCACCGTCGCCGCCTTCTTGGTCGACGTGCTGTTGGCCTTGGCCGTCACCGTCTTCCTCGCCGACGACTTGGCCGCGGCCGTCTTCCGGGCCGTACCACCGCGCTGTGCCGGGACCGGCTCGGCGTCGCTGATGCGGTCGGCGCCGAGGATCTCGCGCAGGAACTTGCCCGTGTGGCTCGCCGGAACCCCGGCGACCTCCTCCGGCGTGCCCTCGGCGACCACCAGGCCACCGCCAGCGCCGCCCTCGGGGCCCATGTCCACGATCCAGTCGGCGGTCTTGATCACGTCGAGGTTGTGCTCGATGACGATGACCGTGTTGCCCTTGTCGACGAGCCCGCCGAGGACCTTGAGCAGCTTGCTGATGTCCTCGAAGTGCAGACCGGTGGTCGGCTCGTCCAGGACGTAGACCGTGCGCCCGGTGGACCGCTTCTGCAGTTCGCTGGCGAGCTTGACGCGCTGCGCCTCACCACCGGAGAGGGTGGTGGCGGACTGGCCGAGGCGGACGTAGCCGAGGCCGACGTCGTGCAGCGTCCTCAGGTGGCGGGAGATCGCCGGCACCGCCTCGAAGAAGTGCATGGCCTCCTCGATCGGCATGTTCAGGACCTCGGCGATGGACTTGCCCTTGTAGTGGACCTCCAGGGTCTCCCGGTTGTACCGGGCGCCATGGCAGACCTCGCACGGGACGTAGACGTCCGGGAGGAAGTTCATCTCGATCTTGATCGTGCCGTCGCCCGCGCAGTTCTCGCAGCGACCGCCCTTGACGTTGAAGGAGAAGCGGCCGGGCAGGTAGCCCCGGACCTTCGCCTCGGTGGTCTCGGCGAACAGCTTGCGGATGTGGTCGAAGACACCGGTGTACGTGGCCGGGTTGGACCGGGGGGTACGGCCGATCGGCGACTGGTCGACGTGCACGACCTTGTCGACCAGGTCGTCGCCCTCCACGCGCGTGTGCCGTCCGGGAACGGTCCGGGCGCCGTTCAGCTCACGGGCCAGGTGCGTGTACAGGATGTCGTTGACCAGGGTCGACTTGCCGGAGCCGGAGACACCGGTGACGGCCGTGAACACGCCCAGCGGGAAGGACACGTCGATGTCCTGCAGGTTGTTCTCCCGGGCGCCGTGCACGGTGAGCTGCCGGGACAGGTCACGGGGCCGGCGCACGTCCGGGAGCGGGATCGACTTGCGGCCCGCGAGGTAGGCGCCGGTCTGCGACTCGGTGTTGGCCAGCAGCTCCTTCACGGAGCCGCTGTGCACGACCTTGCCGCCGTGCTCGCCCGCGCCGGGGCCGATGTCCACGATCCAGTCGGCGACCTTGATGGTGTCCTCGTCGTGCTCCACGACGATGAGCGTGTTGCCCATGTCGCGTAGCCGGACCAGGGTCTCGATCAGGCGGTGGTTGTCCCGCTGGTGCAGGCCGATGGACGGCTCGTCCAGGACGTACAGGACGCCGACGAGGCCGGAGCCGATCTGGGTGGCCAGGCGGATGCGCTGGGCCTCGCCGCCGGAGAGGGTGCCCGCCGCGCGGTTGAGCGAGAGGTAGTCCAGGCCGACGTCGACCAGGAAGCGCAGCCGCTCGTTGACCTCCTTCAGGACCCGCTCGGCGATCTTCTTGTCGCGGGCGTTCAGCTTCAGTTCGCCCAGGAAGTCCGCGCAGTCACTGATCGACATCGCGGCGACCTCGGCGATCGACTTGTCCATGATCGTCACCGCGAGGACGATCGGCTTCAGGCGCGTGCCCTGGCAGGAGGGGCAGGGCACCTCGCGCATGTAGCCCTCGAAGCGCTCGCGACTGGCGTCGCTCTCGGCCTCGCTGTGCCGGCGCTTGACGAAGGGCACCGCGCCCTCGAACGGGGTGGTGTAGACGCGCTCCCGGCCGTACCGGTTGCGGTAGCGCACCTCGATCTGGGTCTTGTGGCCGTACAGCAGGGCCTTCCTGGCGCGCTGCGGCAGCCCCGCGAAGGGGATGTCCGTGCGGAAGCCGAGGGCGTCCGCGAGGGCGCCGATCAGACGGCTGAAGTAGTCCTTGGTGTGCCCGTGGGACCAGGGGTGGATGGCGCCCTCGTCCAGGGACTTGTCCTCGTCCGGGACGATCAGTTCCGGGTCGACCTCCATGCGCGTGCCGATGCCGGTGCACTCGGGGCAGGCGCCGAAGGGCGAGTTGAAGGAGAAGGAGCGCGGCTCCAGCTCCTCGAAGGACAGGTCGTCGTACGGGCAGTACAGGTGCTCCGAGTACATGCGCTCGCGCTCGGGGTCGTCCTCGGGGAGGTCGACGAAGTCGAGCACGACCATGCCGCCGGACAGGCCGAGGGCCGTCTCCACCGAGTCGGTGAGGCGGCGCTTGGCGGAGTCCTTCACCGTGAGGCGGTCCACGACCACCTCGATGGTGTGCTTCTCCTGCTTCTTCAGGACCGGCGGTTCGGACAGCTGGACGGTCTGGCCGTCCACGCGCGCCCGGGAGTAGCCCTTGGTCTGGAGGTCGGCGAAGAGGTCGACGAACTCGCCCTTGCGCTCGCGGACCAGCGGGGACAGCACCTGGAAGCGGCTGCCCTCCGGCAGCTCCAGGACCCTGTCCACGATGGCCTGCGGCGACTGGCGCGAGATCGGGCGGCCGCACTCGGGGCAGTGCGGCTTGCCGATGCGCGCGAAGAGCAGACGCAGGTAGTCGTAGACCTCGGTGATCGTGCCGACCGTCGAGCGCGGGTTGCGCGAGGTCGACTTCTGGTCGATGGAGACCGCTGGGGAGAGGCCCTCGATGAAGTCGACGTCGGGCTTGTCCATCTGGCCGAGGAACTGCCGTGCGTACGAGGAGAGCGACTCCACGTAGCGGCGCTGGCCCTCCGCGAAGATCGTGTCGAAGGCCAGGGAGGACTTGCCCGACCCGGACAGGCCCGTGAAGACGATGAGCGAGTCACGAGGCAGGTCGAGCGAGACATTCTTCAGGTTGTGCTCGCGCGCGCCACGGACGATGAGACGGTCGGCCACGCCGGTCCGCACCTTTCTTGAGAGAAGTGACAGGGGCGGGGCCCCCGTGCTTCTTCAGACTAGGGGGAGCCACTGACAACGCCGGTCGGATTGCCCGGTTGCATAACAACCCCCGACCCTCCAGCATGCCCGACGCCGCCTTCGACCATATAGCACGTGCATTCGATTTGCGGTCGAGGTTCATCACCTTCACCCGAAGGTGTGACACGGCTAGGGTCAGCACCATGATTGATCACGCTCATGACCTGGCCCGTGTACGTGAAGCGACCGAGCGACTGCTCAACGCGGTCGCGAAAATGGACAACGCCTCGCTCGCCGAGCCGTCACGGCTTCCGGGCTGGAGCCGCGGACACGTCCTCGCCCACCTCGCCCGGAACGCGGACGCGCTGGTGAACGTTCTGCGGGGCCGCCCCATGTACGTCAGCGCCGAGGCACGGGACGCCGACATCGAGCGGGACGCTTCGCGGCCCGTGGAGGTCCAGGCCGCCGACCTCCGGGAGAGCGCGGCCCGCTTCCAGGCGACCGGGGACGAGCCCGCGGACTGGACGCGGACGGTGGAGCTGCGCAACGGGGTCACCGACTCCGCGTCCCGGGTGCCGTTCCGCCGGTGGGCCGAGGTGGAGCTGCACCACGTCGACCTCGGTACCGGGTACGAGCTGGAGGATCTCCCCGCGGAGTTCCTGGAGCGGGAGACCGGCTTCCTCGCCGACCGGTTCTCCGGGCACGCCGACGTCCCGGCGACCCGCCTCACGGACGGCACGCGGGCGTGGAGCACGGGGCGTGCGGCGGACGTGCCGGAGATCACGGTCACCGGCCGGCCGGCGGACCTGGTGGGCTGGCTCGCCGGTCGCCGGGACGGGGCGGCGCTGGAGGTGCGGGGCGGAGCCCTGCCGAAGCTGCCTCCGCTGTAGATCGCCGCAGCCGCCTCCGTGCAGGACGACGACCGTCCGCAGGCGCGTGCGGACGGCCGCCGACCGGGGCTTCCCGGCTATAGGCTGGCCGTCATGACGTACTCCGGAGAGGTCAAGGTCGGCGGACCGGCGGATGTGCACGAGCTGAAAGACCTGATGATCACCAAGATCGCGGTCGGCCCGATGGACAACAACGCCTATCTGCTGCGCTGCCGGGCCACCGACGAGCAGCTCCTGATCGACGCCGCCAACGAGGCGGAGACGCTCCTCGGCATGATCGGTGACGACGGCATCGCGTCCGTCGTCACCACGCATCAGCACGGCGACCACTGGCAGGCGCTCGCCGACGTGGTCGCGGCCACGGGCGCGCGTACGTACGCCGGCCGCGACGACGCCTCCGGCATCCCGGTGCCCACCGATGTCCTCGTGGACGACGGCGACGTCATCAGGGTGGGCCGCGTGGAGCTCACCGCCCGGCATCTGGTCGGGCACACGCCCGGCTCGATCGCGCTGGTCTACGACGACCCGCACGGCCACCCGCACCTCTTCACCGGTGACTGCCTGTTCCCGGGCGGTGTCGGCAACACGCGCAAGGACCCGAAGGCGTTCGCCAGCCTGATCCACGACGTGGAGACGAAGCTCTTCGCCGTGCTGCCGGACGAGACGTGGGTCTACCCGGGGCACGGCAACGACACCACGCTGGGCACGGAACGGCCGCATCTGCCGGAGTGGCACGCGCGCGGGTGGTGAGCGGGGGCTGCCCATCCGGAGGGACGCCCGGGCGCGTGGGAAGGGTGGCAGGCGTCGGCGCGAATCTCGCGCACGCACCCGGCCGCAGGAAGCGCCTCGTGCTCCGGCGCACAGGTCGTACGCGCGCCCCTCGTAGGCAAGTTGCGTACGCGCCGGTCGCACTCCTCATCCGCACGCCCGGCGTGCACCACCCCTGCGCGCCCCGTGTGAACCTTTCGCATGCAACGGGCCCCCGTGCGCACTCCCGGAGAGCCGTCGGCCGCGGTCAACTGGTAACAGCACCGCACAGGACGACGGTTCCTGAGCGGTAGGGGCCGCCGGTCTCCAACCCCGCCCTCGGCCGGCGGCCCAGGCCCACGCACACGCGCTTGTGGGCCGCGCGCAAGGCGCGTTCACACGGCCGCAACACCCGTTCCCAGTATGCGGACAACTAGCGCTGTGACCTGGACAAACGCGGAGTTCGCTGCCACTCTCCCGCCATGCATGCTGCCCCTCGCGCCCTGCGCCGCGCCCTCGCCGCTGTCACCGTAGCCCTGCTCGCCACCGCTGTCGGCTGTGCTCCGCAGCCCGAGGAGAACGCGTCGGCCGCCCCGTCTGGTTCGGCCGCGAAGAGCTGCGCCAAGGGCAAGCTCGCCACCAAGACCTCCGGGAAGCTGACGATCGCGACGGACGAACCGGCGTACGAGCCCTGGTTCAAGGACGACAAGCCCGCCAATGGCAAGGGCTTCGAGTCGGCGGTCGCCTATGCCGTGGCCGAGCAGCTGGGATACGACAAGAGTGCGGTCGTCTGGCAGAGCGTGCCGTTCAACAAGGCGTTCGCGCCGGGGGTGAAGACCTTCGACTTCGACATCAACCAGGTGTCGATCAGCGCCGAGCGCAAGAAGGCCGTGGACTTCTCCTCCGGCTACTACGACGTGCGCCAGGCAGTCGTCGCGCTGAAGGGCAGCAAGGCCGCCGAGGCGACGGGCATCGCGGATCTGAAGAAGCTGAAGCTGGGCGCCCAGGTCGGCACCACGAGCCTCGACTACATCAGCGACGTCGTGAAGCCGGCCGCGCAGGCGGCCGTCTACGCCAAGAACGACCAGGCCAAGTCGGCCCTGAAGAACGGGCAGGTCGACGCCATCGTCACCGACCTGCCGACCGCGTTCTACATCACCGCGGCCGAGGTGACGGAGGCGAAGATCGTCGGCCAGTTCGAGAACCAGGGCGGCACGCCCGAGCAGTTCGGGCTGGTGCTGGACAAGGGCAGCGCGCTGACCCCGTGCCTGACCACCGCCGTCGACGCCCTGCGCAAGGACGGCACGCTGGCCCGCATCGAGAAGCAGTGGCTCTCCGACGCCGTCGACGCCCCGGTGCTCAAGTGACGGTCACCAAGGGAGAGCCGGCCCGCGAGGGGGCGGACGGCAAGGGCGACATGCCCGAGGGCGCCGGCCTGTCCGCCGACGGCTACGTACCGTCCGAACGCCGGCTGGCGCGCGAGCGCTACCGACGCGCGCGGACCCGTCGCGCCACGGCCATCGCGGCCCTGTCGACCCTCGTCACGGCCGCCGTGCTCTACCTCGTCGTCGTCAACGCACCAGGCTGGCCGCGCACCAAGGAAACGTTCTTCAGCGCGCACTATGCGCGCGAGGCGTTCCCGAAGGTCCTCGAAGGACTGTGGCTGAACGTCCGCCTGCTGCTGATCTGCGGTGCCGCCGTCCTGGTCCTCGGCATGCTGATCGCCGTGGCGCGGACCCTGCGCGGCCCGGTCTTCTTCCCGCTGCGGGTCCTGGCCGCGGCGTACACCGACTTCTTCCGCGGGCTGCCGCTGATCATCAACCTCATGATCGTGGTCCTCGGTGTGCCGGCGCTGCGGCTGCAGGGTGTCACGGTCGATCCGGTGCTGCTCGGCGGTACGGCGCTGACGCTGACGTATTCGGCGTACGTGGCGGAGGTGTTCCGCGCCGGCATCGAGTCCATCCACCCCTCGCAGCGCGCGGCGGCCCGCTCGCTGGGCCTGACCAACCGGCAGGCCCTACGCTACGTCGTCCTGCCGCAGGCGGTGCGCCGTCAGGTGCCGCCGCTGCTCAACGACCTGGTGTCGCTGCAGAAGGACACCGGTCTGGTGTCCATCGGGGGCGCGGTGGACGCCGTACGGGCGGCCGACATCATCGTGGGCCGCAGTCTGAACTACACGCCGTACATCGTCGCGGGGCTGGTGTTCGTCGCGCTGACCATCCCGATGACCCGGTTCACCGACTGGGTGACGGCCCGGATGGACCGGCGGCGGGCCCAGGGAGGGTCCCTGTGAGCGTTCGGGGAGGAGCCCTGTGAGCACGACGGAGAGCACATCCGTGAGCAACGCGCCCGTCCTGCGGATGGAGTCGGTCCGCAAGACCTTCGGCGGCTCGGTCGTCCTGCGGGACGTCGATCTGGAGGTCGCCCCGCACACGGTGACCGCGCTGATCGGCGCCTCCGGGTCGGGCAAGTCGACGCTGCTGCGCTGCGCCAACCTGCTGGAGGAGATCGACGACGGCGCCATCTGGCTGGACGGCGAGGAGATCACCGATCCGCGTACGGACCAGGACGCGGTACGGCGCCGGATCGGCGTCGTCTTCCAGGCGTACAACCTCTTCCCTCACATGACCGTGCTCGACAACATCACGCTCGCGCCTCGCCGCGTCCACGGCGCCTCCCGTGCGGAGGCCGAGGAACGGGCCAGGGAGCTGCTGGAACGCCTCGGACTGGCGGACAAGGCGGACGCCTACCCCGACCGGCTGAGCGGCGGTCAGCAGCAGCGGGTGGCGATCGTACGGGCCCTCGCGGTACGGCCCCGGCTGTTGCTGCTGGACGAGATCACGGCCGCGCTCGACCCGGAACTCGTCGGCGAGGTGCTGGACGTGGTGCGCGGCCTGAAGGACGAGGGCATGACCATGGTGCTGGCGACGCACGAGATGGGCTTCGCCCGGGACGTCGCCGACCAGGTGTGCTTCCTGGACGGCGGGGTCGTGCTGGAACGCGGAAGCGCCGAGCAGATCTTCGGCGAGCCGCGGCAGGAGCGCACCCGGCGCTTCCTGCGGCGGCTCGTGGAGGCGGGCCGGCTGTAGGCCCGCGCGCGGGAGGTCAGGCTTCCGTCTGCGCCGCCCCGGCCAGCGCCGCGACCCGCTCCACACCGAACACGTAGCCCTGCACACCGCACCCGGCGATCACGCCGTCGGCGCGCAGCGAGACGTAGGAGTGGTGCCGGAACGACTCGCGCTGGTGGATGTTGGAGATGTGCACCTCCAGCACGGGCATGCCGTCACAGGTGTTGAGCGCGTCCAGGATGGCGACCGAGGTGTGCGAGTAGGCCCCGGGGTTGATGACGATCCCGCAGTGGTTCAGCCGCGCCTCGTGGATCCAGTCGACCAGTACGCCCTCGTGGTTGGACTGCCGGAAGTCCACCGTGCCGCCGTGCGCGCCCGCCGCCTTCACGCACAGCGCCTCCACGTCGGCCAGCGTGTCCTTGCCGTAGATCTCGGGCTGGCGCTGGCCGAGCAGATTCAGGTTGGGCCCGTTGAGGATCATGATCGGGGCGTTGGCCAGGGTGCGGGGCACGGTTCCTCCGGTCGGTTCGGGGCGGTGGGTCTGCGACCGCTGCTCGCACCCGGTGTATCACGCCCGCCAGGGCGGACAGCGGGCCGTGCGCGCCGGTCGCCCGGGCGTGCGCTCCGGCCTTCATGATCGCCACCGCACGCCCCCGTAACCCGTGATCACCAGGGGTAGTTGACGCCACATGCACCGTGTACGCACCGTAACCCCTTCGATGCCGCGGCTCGCCGCGGCCTCCCTGGTCGGCACAGCGATCGAGTTCTACGACTTCTTCGTGTACGGCACCGCGGCGGCCCTGGTCCTGGGACCACTGTTCTTCCCGACGTTCTCGCCGCTCGCGGGGACGCTGGCGGCGTTCGCGACGTTCGGCGTGGGGTTCGTGGCCCGGCCGCTGGGCTCGGTGCTGTTCGGGCATCTCGGGGACCGGCGCGGGCGGCGTCCGGTGCTCGTCGTCTCCCTGCTGCTGACCGGCGCCTCGACGGTCGCGGTCGGCTGCGTGCCGTCCTACGGCACCATCGGCACGGCCGCGCCCGTGCTGCTGCTCGTGCTGCGTTTCCTGCAGGGGCTGGGGCTCGGCGGGGAGTGGGGCGGGGCGGTGCTGCTGACCGCCGAACACGCCCCCGCACAGCGGCGCGCCCTGTGGGCGAGCTTTCCCCAGGTGGGGCCGGCGCTTGGGTTCGTCCTGGCCAACGGGGTGGTGCTCGCCCTGTCGGCGGCCCTGTCGGACGCGGAGTTCGCGCGCTGGGGCTGGCGGGTGCCGTTCTGGGCGGCCGGCGCGCTGGCGCTGGCCGGACTGTGGCTGCGTTCGTCCCTCGTGGAGAGCCCCCGGTTCCTGGAGATCGACGACCACGCGCGCGTGCCGATCGTGGAGGTCGTACGGCACCACGGGCGGCTGGTGCTGCTGACGGCCGGGGCGCTGGCGGTCGGCTACGCGGTGTTCTACGCGGTGACGACCTGGTCGCTGGCGTATGCGACGGAACGGCTCGGTGTGAGCCGTACGGTCATGCTGGTGTGCGTCATGGGTGCGGTGGTCGTGAAGGGCGCGCTGACGCCCCTGGTGGCAATGCTCGGCGACCGCTACGGGCGTCGGCCGATGTGTCTGACGGGGTGCGCGGCGTGCGTCCTGTGGATGCTGCCGATGGTGGCGCTGCTGTCGACCGGGGAGCCGCTGCTGATGTTCCTCGGCATCCAGGGCGCCCTGCTCGCCTTCGTCCTCATGTTCGCGGTGATCGCCGCCTACCTGCCCGAGCTGTACGAGCCCCGGGTCCGCTGCACCGGCGCCGCCGTGGGCTACAACCTCGGTGGTGTCCTCGGCGGCGCCCTCACCCCGATCGTGGCCACGGCACTCGCCGAGCGGGGCGGGCGTGTCCCGTGGGGCGTCGGCGTGTATCTGACCTGCATCGCGCTGATCAGCCTGGTGTGTTTCGCGCTGCTGCCGGAGACGCGGCCGGTGCCCGTACCGGCCGTGGAACCGGCCGGGAGCTGAGGGAGCCGGCCGGGAGCTGACCGGACGCCCCGGGAGCCGGCCGCCCGAACGCGCCGGGCACGACCGCCGGCTAGGGGTTGATCGCCAGCTCCAGGTAGGCCGCGAACAGCACCAGGTGGACGCCGCCCTGCAGCGGGGTGGCCCGGCCCGGCACCACGGTCAGGGAGCTGACCACCACGGTCAGCGCAAGCAGCAGCATGTGGGTGGAGCCGAGGCCGAGGACGAGCGGCCCGGGCAGCCACACGGAGGCGAGTGCGACGGCCGGGATGGTCAGGCCGATGCTGGCCATCGCGGAGCCGAGCGCGAGGTTGAGACTGGTCTGCACCCGGTCGCGGCGGGCGGAGCGCACCGCGGCGATCGTCTCGGGCAGCAGGACGAGCAAGGCGATGATCACACCGACGACGGCCTGATGCAGACCCGCCGCGGCCACGCCCGACTCGATCGTGGGCGACACGCCTTTGGCCAGGCCGACCACGCCGATCAGGGCGAGTGCGAGCAAGCCGAGACTGGTCCAGGCGGTACGCACGGACGGAGGCTGGGCGTGGTCGTCGACGGTGATGACCTCGCCCTGCCGGGTGATGGGCAGGAAGTAATCCCGGTGGCGCACGGTCTGGGTGGCCACGAACAGCGCGTAGAGGACCAGTGAGGACAGCGCGGCGAAGGTCAGCTGGACGGTGGAGAACTCCGGTCCGGGCTTGCTCGTGGTGAACGTCGGCAGCACCAGGCTGAGGGTGGCCAGCGTCGCCACGGTCGCCAGCGCCGCGCCGGTGCCCTCGGGGTTGAAGACCGCCGTGCCGTGCCGCAGGGAGGCGACCAGCAGGCTGATTCCGACGACACCGTTGCAGGTGATCATCACGGCGGCGAAGACGGTGTCCCGGGCCAGGGTGGAACTCTTGTCGCCGCCGTCGGCCATGAGGGTGACGATGAGGGCCACTTCGATGATCGTGACAGCGATGGCGAGCACCAGGGAGCCGAAGGGCTCGCCGACCCGATGGGCGATCACCTCGGCGTGGTGCACCGCCGCCAGGACGGAACCGGCGAGTACCACCGTCACCAGGCCGACGATCACGCCGGGCAGGTGCCGGCCCCAGGTCAGGGCCAGCAGGACGACCGCGAGCACCGGCACGAGGATCGTCCATGAACGGGTGAGCGACCGGAGCCGAGTGATCATGCGGCGATGGTCGCAGAGGCCTACAGGGTTCGCATTCCGTGTCTTTCGGATACCTCTCATCCTTTCCGGTGCGGGGCCCGGTGCCGGTGGGACCGGGCCCCGCGTCGGGACGGAGCCCCCGCTGAGGGGCTATGCGGGATGGCGGGCTCCCGCGAGGCCGCCGCCGTCAGGCATCGACGCTGTCCTTCCGGGGACCCTCGCCGCCAGCGCGCTCTGCTTCGGCGGCGGCCTGCTTTCTGGAGGCCAGCAGGCTGGTGACCGTGGTGACGGCCAGGACCGCGCAGATCACCCCGAGGGAGACCGGGATGCTGATCTCGGGCACGTGGACACCGGACTCGTGCAGGGCGTGCAGCACCAGCTTCACGCCGATGAAGCCGAGGATGATCGACAGCCCGTACGAGAGGTGGACCAGCTTCCTGAGCAGCCCGCCGATGAGGAAGTACAGCTGGCGCAGGCCCATCAGGGCGAAGGCGTTGGCGGTGAAGACGATGTACGGGTCCTGGGTCAGTCCGAAGATCGCGGGGATGGAGTCCAGGGCGAACAGCACGTCCGTGGTGCCGATGGCGAGCATCACGACCAGCATCGGGGTCATGACGCGCTTGCCGTTCTGCTGGATCCACAGCTTGGTGCCGTGGTACCGGTCGGCCACGCCGAACTTGCGCTCCACTGCCTTCAGCAGCTTGTTCTCCTCGTACTCCTCGTCGTCCTCGTCCGCGCGGGCCTCCTGGACGAGCTTCCAGGCGGTCCAGATCAGGAAGGCACCGAAGAGGTAGAACACCCAGGAGAAGCTGGCGATGATGGCGGCCCCGGCGGCGATGAAGACGGCCCGCAGGACCAGGGCTATGAGGACGCCGACGAGCAGGACGCGCTGCTGGTACTGGGTGGGCACCGCGAACTTCGCCATGATCAGGACGAAGACGAAGAGGTTGTCGACACTCAGCGACTTTTCGGTGATGAAGCCGGCGAAGAACTCGCCGGCCGGCTGTCCACCGCCGAAGACGAGGAGGCCGAGGCCGAAGAGGCCGGCCAGGGCGACCCAGACGACCGTCCAGGCACCCGCTTCCTTGATCGACACTTCATGCGGCTTGCGACCGATGAAGAAGTCGACTGCGATCAGGGCGGCGAGGCCCACGATGGTGAGGACCCACAGGCCCATGGAGACTTCCACTGCACCTCCGGCATGACGAGACGGCAAACACATCAGCTTTGTCGCTGCCGGAGGTCTCTTCCACCCGCGATGGGCCGACGTCCCGGGACCGGAACCGGTCCGTACTGACGGGTGCGCCGCAGTCAGGGAGTACTCCCCTCCGTACGGAAAACAGTACCCCAATCACCAAGGGAAGGTAAAGCGAAAAGTAAAAGAATCACCAAACTTGCTGCTCGCAGCCCTTTTACCAGTGCTTGGCACGTGCCCTGGCCACCTCGGTGAGCACCTGCTGCAGGAGTCGGCTGCCGTGCGGAGCGAGCGAGGGCTCGTACGTCCAGGCGTGACCGACCCACGGATCGGCGAGGTGGTCGTCGGGGAGCGGGGTGAGTCGCAGCAGCGAACGCCACAGCGAATCGAGCAAGGGGCCGTGGGCGGCGGCGTCCGCGCGGTCGGCGACCAGCAGGAGGTGCACGCCGACGGCCGGCCCGTCGTCGGCGAGGAAGCGGAGCCGGGCCACCGCCCGGTCGTCGAAGCCGTGCGGGAAGTCGTTGACGATCAGGAGCTGCCGACCGGTGCCCATGTCGGCCGGCAGCGACTCGGCCACGCCGCCGCGCACCGCCATCTGCGCCAGGTCGACCCGCCGGGTGAACCGCTCCAGCGTCTGCGAGATGCCCGCTGCCCCCGTCGCGGGCGGCTCCGCGAGGACTCCGGTCTCCGTGAGCGGCAGCAGCGCCTGGGTGGCGGTGCCGGCCGGGTCGACGACCTGCACGGCGAACTCCCCGGGCGGGTGTACGGCGAGCAGGCGCGCCGCGAGGGCGACCGCCGCCGCCATGGCCGGCTCCCGCAGCCCGGCGGGGTCCGGTACACGCCCGTCGGCAGCCGGTGCCGGACCGCTGTCGATCCACAGTCCTCGTTCCAGCGGCATCCTGACCAGCAGGGGGATGCGCAGCGGCGCGCTCTCGGGGAGGTGGAGGTCGCCGAGCCGCAGGGCCATGGGCGGTTCGGCGGGGGCGCGGTAGGTGTGCCAGACGGGGCTGTCCCAGCGGGCGTAGGCGGCCGGGAGCGCCGGTTCGACCACCTCGGCCTCGGCGGTGAGCTGGGCCAGGTCTCGGTCGAGGGCCGCACGCGCCTGGCCGGCCAGGAGGGTCCGGCGAGCGCGGGCCGCCTCCCGGGCGGCGTCGCCCGCCGAGCCGAGCCGCTGCCGCGGATCGGCGAGTACCTGGTCCAGCTCCTTCTCCAGGCGGGAGTCGGCGAACTCGACGGCACCGCGGTAGGCGGCCGTGGCGCGGGCCAGGTCCTCGAACATGCCCCAGACCTGGTTGTACAGCCGCTCCTCCATCGACCAGCCCACGGCGTCTCCGGCGACGGGCCGCGCGGGCTGCCCGCCGGCGGCCGACGGGGGCGAGGAAGGGACGCTGGGGGTGCGGTGGGGATGCGTGTAGTCGACAGGGCCGCCGGAAGTCCGGAGAGCGGGACCGCCCGCGTTCTGCGGGCCGGACGGTCGGGGCGGCTGCACCGGCTCGGCGGTGGAGTCGGCCCGGGAAGGGGACGCGGTGGTGCGCGGCTCGGGACGGGCCGTCGGCACGGTGGCCGCGCCGGCCCGGCCGGAGGCAGCCGCCTCCTGGATGACCGTGGCGAGGCCGCCGGGGTCGCTCAGACCCTTGTCGGCGAGGAGGGCGGGGAGACCGCCCGCGTAGCCCTGGCCCCTTGCCCGCACTTTCCAGGCGCCCTGTCTGCGGTACAGCTCCAGGGCGATGACGGCCGTCTCGGCGTCCAGACCGGTGAGGGTGTAGGAGGCGAGTTCGGTGCCGTCCATGCCGTTGACCGTGGTGTGCGGGGCCGGGACGGCTCCGAAGCGGGACGCGACCGCGGTGCCGGCGGGCAGGGCCAGGAACACCTCGACACGGTGTACGGCCTCGGGCAGGGCGGCGAGGTCGACGGCCAGGAGGTGCTCGGCGGCGGCCTGCCCGGGCGCCTCGACACCGGGCGGTGCGGGGACGCCGGGGTGGGCCACCCACTGGCGGCCGGGCACCGTGCCGTGCTCGTCGCCGAGTGTGACCCCGGCCAGGACGGGCACCCCGGCCGATATCCGGATCTCCAGCCGTACCTGGGCCAGAGGGTGGTTCTGTCCCCGCACCAGCTCGGCCGCCATCGCCGTCGCCCCCCTGTGTCGTTCTGCCGTGCCTGCCTCGCCGGGTGCGAGCGGAGGGCCCGTCCTCGGCGGACGGTCCGGTCCTAGAGGTGCGAAACGATCGCCGGCATCAGGTCCTGGAAGGTGCGTCCGTTGGCCGGGGCACCGATGGCCGTCATCGTCCAGCCGGAGCCCGACCGGTGCACCTTGGCCATGATCTGGGCGGTGTACTCGCCGCCGCCGGCCAGGGTGTAGCGGGCGAGTTCCTGCCCGTTGGTCTCGTCGACGAGCCGGCAGAACGCGTTCTGCACCTCGTGGAAGGTCTGTCCGGTGAAGGAGTTCACCGTGAAGACGATCTGGTCGATGTGGACCGGAACGCGCTGGAGGTCCACCAGGATCGCCTCGTCGTCCCCGCCCTGGCCGGCGCCGCCGACGAGGTTGTCACCGGTGTGGCGCACGGAACCGTCGTCGCTCACCAGGTGGCGGAAGAAGACGACGTCCTTGGGCTCCGCACCGGCGAACAGGACCGCCGAGGCGTCCAGGTCGATCTCGCGGGTGCGGGAGCCGAACAGGCCGCGCCGCTTCGCCGCCTGCCAGCCGAGCCCCATGCGGACCGCGGTCAGGGTGGCCCCGTCCTTCTTCTCCAGGCTGATGGCCTGGCCCTTGGACAAGTTGACGGACACGACTGAATCCCCTCTCGAAGGTCCCCTGTTGCCGCGCCGGGCTGTCGCTGCGCACCGCGCGGTTGCTCAGCACCCTACGCAGGGCCGCCGACCGTGCCGACCCTCGGCTCGCGCTTTGTGTCGGTGTTGCAACACTTGGCGCTTATGCCGAGGTCCGGCAGCGGGGCGGAGGCTCAGGCGATGCCTGCCTCCCGCATCTGTCGCAGCTCCTTCTTCATCTCGGAGACCTCGTCGCGCAGCCGGGCCGCGATCTCGAACTGCAGCTCCGCGGCGGCGGCGCGCATGCGTTCGGTCATCTCCTCGATCTGCTCGGCCAGTTCGGCCGCCGGACGGTCCGTGGGCACGGTCTTGCCCTTGGCCGCCTTGCCGGCCTTCGCGCCCTTGGCCGCCTTCTCGCCGAGCGCCGGGACGGGGGCCTTCGCGGCCTTGCCGTCCTTCGTCCTGCGGTAACCGGAGCCCAGAAGCTGTTCGGTGTCGATCTCCTCCCGGGCGATCTGCGCGACGATGTCGTTGATCTTCTTGCGCAGGGGCTGGGGGTCGATGCCGTTCGCCTTGTTGTAGGCGACCTGCTTCTCCCGGCGGCGGTTGGTCTCGTCGATGGCCCTCTCCATCGCCGGGGTGATCTTGTCGGCGTACATGTGGACCTGGCCGGAGACGTTGCGCGCCGCACGGCCGATGGTCTGGATCAGCGAGGTGCCCGAGCGGAGGAAGCCCTCCTTGTCGGCGTCGAGGATCGCCACCAGGGACACCTCGGGCAGGTCGAGGCCCTCGCGGAGGAGGTTGATGCCGACCAGGACGTCGTACTCACCGGAGCGCAGCTCGCGCAGCAGCTCGACGCGGCGCAGGGTGTCGACGTCGCTGTGCAGGTAGCGCACCTGGATGCCGAGTTCCAGGAAGTAGTCGGTGAGGTCCTCGGCCATCTTCTTGGTCAGGGTGGTGACGAGGACCCGCTCGTCCTTCTCGGTGCGCTTGCGGATCTCGTGCACCAGGTCGTCGATCTGCCCCTCGGTGGGCTTGACCACGACCTCCGGGTCGACCAGGCCGGTCGGGCGGATGATCTGCTCGACGACGCCGTCCGAGCGGGACAGTTCGTAGGTGCCCGGAGTGGCCGACAGGTAGACGGTCTGCCCGATGCGCTCCTGGAACTCCTCCCACTTCAGGGGGCGGTTGTCCAGGGCGGAGGGCAGGCGGAACCCGTGGTCCACCAGGGTGCGCTTGCGGGAGGCGTCACCCTCGTACATCGCGCCGATCTGCGGGACGGTGACGTGCGACTCGTCGATGACGAGCAGGAAGTCGTCCGGGAAGTAGTCCAGCAGGGTGTTGGGCGGGGAGCCGGGCAGACGGCCGTCGAAGTGCATCGAGTAGTTCTCGACACCGGAGCAGGTGCCGATCTGGCGGAGCATCTCGATGTCGTACGTGGTGCGCATCCGCAGCCGCTGGGCCTCCAGGAGCTTGCCCTGCTTCTCCAGCTCGGCCAGCCGCTCCACCAGCTCCTTCTCGATGTCGTTGACGGCCCGCTCCATGCGCTCGGGGCCGGCGACGTAGTGGGAGGCGGGGAAGACGTAGAGCTGCCGGTCGTCGCTGATGATCTCGCCGGTGACCGGGTGGAGCGTGGAGAGCGCCTCGATCTCGTCGCCGAACATCTCGATGCGGACGGCCAGCTCCTCGTAGACCGGGAAGATCTCGATGGTGTCGCCGCGGACCCGGAAGGTGCCGCGGCTGAAGGCCATGTCATTGCGCTGGTACTGGATGTCGACGAAGCGGCGCAGCAGCTCGTCCCGGTCGATCTCGTCGCCGACCCTCAGGGGGACCATCCGGTCCACGTACTCCTGCGGGGTACCCAGGCCGTAGATGCAGGACACCGAGGCCACCACGATGACGTCGCGGCGGGTGAGCAGCGAGTTCGTCGCCGAGTGGCGCAGGCGCTCGACCTCCTCGTTGATCGAGGAGTCCTTCTCGATGTAGGTGTCCGACTGCGGGACGTAGGCCTCGGGCTGGTAGTAGTCGTAGTACGAGACGAAGTACTCGACCGCGTTGTTCGGCAGCAGCTCGCGGAACTCGTTGGCCAGCTGGGCGGCCAGCGTCTTGTTCGGCGCCATCACGAGGGTGGGTCGCTGGAGCTTCTCGATCATCCACGCGGTGGTGGCGGACTTGCCGGTGCCGGTCGCGCCCAGGAGGACGACGTCCTTCTCACCGGCCTCGATGCGCTTGGCCAGCTCGGCGATGGCCGCCGGCTGGTCGCCGTTGGGCTGGTAGGGGCTGACGACCTCGAAAGGCGCCACCGTGCGTTCGATGTGGGAAACGGGCCGCATGACATCCACCGTACGACCCCGCACTGACAACGGGTTCCGATCAGCGGTTCTGCGGGGTGCGGGAACGGTGGTCCTCGGGCCGGCGAGCCGGCTGGCGGCCCTCGTGGAGAGTGGGGCGGCGGTCGGTGTGCGCGGCGACGGCGGCGGCCGGGACACCCGGTTTGTGCTCGACGGGTGTCCGCTGCGGCCGGCCCATGATCACGAACGGGTCGAAGATCACGAGGACGCCGGCGAGGAGCAGGAAGGCGAGCGGGCCGATCAGCATCGGCGCGAGCACCGACGCCTCGGGCCCGCTCCCGCCGCCGTGGGCGGCCCCGTCGAGGTGGACGCCGAGGGCGGCCATGCCGGTGTAGTGCATGCCGCTGACCGCGAGCCCCATGACGAGGCTCGCTCCCACGCTCCACAGGAAGCCCCGCACCTGTCCGGCGGCCCACAGGGCGGCGGTGGCGGCGACGACCGCTATGACGACGGAGACCGCGACGGTGAGCGTGTTGTAGGTGAACCGCCCGTGGAAGCGGACGCCGGCCATCCCGAGGTAGTGCATGGAGGCGACACCCAGACCGGTGATCGTGCCGCCGGTGAACAGGGGGATCCCGGTGGCGCCGCGGTAGCCGACGATGAAGACCCCGACGCCGACCATGACGATGGCGAGGCCGAGGCTCGCGTAGGTGATCGGCTTGTCGTAGTGGATCGGCGTGTCCGCGATGGTGAAGCCCATCATGGCGACGAAGTGCATGGTCCAGATGCCCGAGCCGATCGCCGCCGAGCCGAGGGCCAGCCAGGCGGGCCGCCAGGAGTGCGTGACCAGCAGGGACCGGGTGGTGCAGCGCAGGCCGAGGGCGCCGCCCAGGCACGCCATCAGGTAGGCCACCAACGGGGTGACGGCCCCGTAGCTGAATCCGTCGACCGTGCCTTGCATCCGCGGCTGCCCTTCCGCCTTCTTGCGTCCCGGAATACTCGAATATGCCCCCGTCCCAGGACCGCGTCGGCGGTCAGGGTTGTCGCAGAGAGTATGACCCCCACCGGAATGGTCGAACGATTTTCCGGCAAAGAAACACGGCCTTGCCCCACTTGTGCGGCACTGGTGAGCGGACTTGGACAGCACCATTCAATCTGTGGTCATAGTGCGCCCGGGTGCCGTTGACCCGCTGCTGTCAGTCTGATGCTGTCGGTATTGCTCGATGCGAGGAGGACGCATGTACGCGCGCGTAGTCGCCGCCACCGTCGCCGTAGCCCTGGGAACGGCGGCGGCTCTGCTGAGCCCCACCTCCGAAGCCCGGGCACGCGAGATCCGCGTGCCCACGGTGATCGCCCATCGGGGCGCCTCCGCCTACGCGCCCGAGAACACGCTGGCCGCCATCGACAAGGCCGCCCAGCTGGGCTTCACCTGGGTGGAGAACGACGTCCAGCGCACCAAGGACGGCGAACTGGTCGTCCTGCACGACGACAGCCTGCGGCGCACCACGAACGTCGAGGAGGTCTTTCCCGGCCGGGCGCCCTGGAAGGTGCAGGACTTCACCGCCGCCGAGATCGCCCGGCTGGACGCGGGGAGCTGGTTCTCCCCCGCCTACGCGGGCGTGCGCGTGCCGACGCTGCAGCAGTACATGCGCCGGGTGGAGCACAACCACGAGAAGCTGCTCCTGGAGATCAAGAACCCCGAGCTGTACCCGGGCATCGAGCAGCAGACGCTGAAGCTCCTCGGCAACGAGGGCTGGCTGGACCACCGGCACCTGGGGCGGCTGATCGTGCAGAGCTTCAGCGCCGACAGCGTGCGCACCGTGCACGAGCTGAAGCCCGCGGTGATCACCGCTTACCTCGGCACCCCCACCATGGCGCAGCTGCACGGGTTCGCCCGCTTCACCGATCTGGTCAACCCCTCGTACGCGTCGCTGTCCCGCCGCTACGTCACCGCCGTGCACGCCTTCGACGGGCCGCACGGCAGGCCGCTCGGGGTGTTCGCCTGGACGGTCGACGACGCGGCCGGCGCCCGCCGAGCGGCCGGCTACGGGGTCGACGGGCTCATCACCAACCGGCCCGACGTGGTGCGGGCGGCGCTCGGTTCGCACTGAGCCCGGCCGGCGTTGTCGGTGGCGGGTCGTACCGTGGGCGCATGGACAGCCAGGGGCAGGATGAACAGCGGGTCGTGTGGGCCGTGGTAGGGACGGACATCGGGCCGCTGATGCTGGCCGCGACCCGTGACGGCCTGGTCAACGTCGTCTTCCACGCCTCGGACGCGGTGCGCGACCGGGCGCTGGAGCGGCTCGCCGCCCGGCTGGGCGGCCGACCCGTGGAGGATCCGGACTCACCGTTGCTGGCGGAGCCGATACGCCAGCTGCGGGCGTACTTCGCGGGCGATCGGCACGACTTCGACCTGCCGCTGGACTGGTCGCTGATCTCCGGGTTCAACCGGCAGGTCCTGCGCGAGCTGGCCTCCGGTGTGCCGTACGGCACGGTGGTGGGGTACGGCGATCTGGCGGGGCGGGTCGGGCAGCCCGGCGGGGCGCAGGCGGTGGGGGCCGCGATGGGGGCGAATCCGCTGCCGGTGGTCGTGCCGTGTCATCGGGTGGTGGAGAGCGGCGGCGGCATCGGCGGTTTCGGGGGCGGGCTGGAGACCAAGCGGAAGCTGCTCGCCCTGGAGGGCATGCTGCCCGAGCCGCTGTTCTGACCGGCCCGGGACGCGGCTAGTCGTCGTAGTGCCGGGCCTCGAAGACGTTGCCGTCGGGGTCGCGGAAGTAGAAGCTGCGCTTGGCGTCGCCGCGGGCGCCGGACAGCCCGTGGTCGATGTCCGAGACCGGGACGCCGCGGTCCTGGAGGCGGGCCCGCAGGGCGTCGAAGGCGTCGGCCGGCAGGGACAGGCAGACGTGATTGACGGGGTGGCCCGCGCTGTCGGCGGACCCGGGCAGCATGTTCATGCGGTCGGCCAAAGTGTGCGGGGCGAGGTCGAGGATGGTCTCCTCGTTGACGCGGACGGAGGGGAAGGACACCTTCCCCTGCACGAACTCGGCGACCCTGATCGGCTCCAGTCCTACGGCCGTCTCGTAGAAGGCGGCCGCGGCGGCCGGGTCGGCCACCCACAGGACGACGTGGTCGAGGCGCGTGGTGTTGTTCGTCATGTGACCCAGGCTGGTGGCCTCCCCCGCGGGCCACAAGCGTTTAGCCGGGGCCGGCGCCCGCCAGAGATGAGGAAGGACGACGGACAGGAGGCGGGCACGTGGTGCTGGTGGTGTCGGAAGAAGTCCGCGAGGCGATAGACGCGCGACGGCCGGTGGTGGCCCTGGAGTCCACGATCATCGCGCACGGCCTGCCCCGTCCGCGCAACCTGCAGGTGGCGCTGGAGCTGGAGGAGGCGGTCCGGCGGGAGGGTGCCGTCCCGGCGACCGTCGCCGTGCTCGACGGGCGGCCCCGGGTCGGTCTGGACAAGGAGGAACTGGAGCGGGTCGCGAACGAGGAAGGCATCCGCAAGCTGGGACACCGTGATCTGCCGCTCGCGGTGGCGGCGGAGGCGAGCGGGGCGACCACCGTGTCGGCGACGGCGCAGCTGGCGGCGCTGGCCGGGGTCCGGGTGTTCGCCACCGGCGGCCTGGGCGGTGTGCACCGGGAGTGGACGGTGACCCAGGACGAGTCGGCCGACCTGGGGCTGCTGGCGCGCACCCGGATCACGGTGGTGTGCGCCGGCGTGAAGTCGATCCTGGACGTCCCTGCGACGCTGCAGCGGCTGGAGACACTGGGGGTGGCCGTCGCCGGATACGGCACGGACCGGTTCCCCGGCTTCTATCTGTCGGACTCGGGGCATCCGGTCGACTGGCGGCTCGACACCCCGGAGCAGGTCGCCGCCGTGATGCGCGCCCAGGACGCGCTGGACGCGCCGGCGTCGGCGCTGATCGTCGCCAACCCCGTCCCGGAGGCGGAACAACTCGATCCCGGGCTGCACGCGCGCGTGCTCGCCGACGCGCTGCGCGCCTGTGGGGAGCAGGGGGTCACCGGGCAGGCGGTGACTCCGTTCCTGCTGGACTACCTGGTCCGGCACACCGACGGTGCCTCGCTCGGCGCCAACCTGGCGGCGGTGCGCGGCAACGTACGGCTCGCGGCGCGGATCGCCACGGCGTGGGCCAGGGGGTGACCCCGGGCCGGAACGGAGCGCTGCTGGTCGTCGGGGACGTGGTCACGGACGTGGTCGCCCGGCACCGGGGACCGCTCGCGGCCGGCACCGACACGGCCGCCGTGATCCGGACCCTGCCGGGCGGCGCGGGCGCCAACGTGGCCTGCTGGGCCGCCCACGCGGGCTGCGCGGACGTACGGCTGCTGGGGCGGGTGGGCGCGGACGCCGCCGTGTGGCACGAGCGGGAGCTGGTCGCGGCCGGGGTGCGGCCCTCCCTCGTGGTGGACGCGGAGGCGGCGACGGGCACGGTGATCTGCCTCGTCGACGCGGGTGCGGCGGCCGAGCGGACGTTCCTGACGGACAGCGGGGCGTCCCTGCGGCTGAGCCCTGCCGACTGGTCGGACGCCCTGCTCGACGGGGTGGCCCGGCTGCACCTGTCGGGCTACCTGCTGTTCACGGAGGCCAGCCGGGCGCTCGCCGAGACGGCGGTCACGGCGGCCCGCGCGCGGGGTGTGCCGGTCAGCCTGGACCCGGCGTCGGCCGGCTTCCTGATCGAGTTGGGAGTGGACCGCTTTTTGGCGTTCGCGGAGCGGCTGGACCTGTTGCTGCCCAGCCGCGACGAGGCCTGCCTGCTCACCGGGCTGCCGGATCCTGCGGACGCGGCGGCCAAACTGAGCCGGGTCGTGCCGCTGGTGGTGGCCAAGGCGGGTGCGGACGGGGCGCTGGTGGCCCGTTCCGGAACCGTGGTGGCGCGGGTCCCGGCCGTCCCGGCGACGCCCCGGGACACCACGGGCGCGGGCGACGCCTTCACCGGCGCGTGTCTCGCCGCCTTGCTGGCGGGTGCGGGCCCGAAGGACGCGGCGGCACGGGGGTGCCGGGCGGGCGCGGAAGCGGTACGGCGGGTGGGGGGCAGACCACCGGCTTCGGGGAGCGGGGGTTAGGGGGCCTCACGCCCGGATGACGCCCGCCGTGCACGTGCGCGGCCGACGGCGGCGGGTGCGGTCCCGCTCGGCAGTCGGCTGCCGGTCGCGCCCGGCTGCACACCGCCCATCGCCGGCCACTCGCCGCTGCCCGCTGCCCGCTGCCCGCTGAAAGGATCCTCCACCCCGGAGGGCCCCGGCACCGCCGGTTACTCCTTGCGGCCCCACGCCGAGATCATCGGTGCGGTGGTCAGGTCCATCGCGCCCGCCTCCACATTGGCCAGGTGCTGGTCGATCTCCGCGTCGGTGGCCAGGCCGGCGGCGACGAGCCGGGCACGGA
The DNA here is from genome assembly GCF_000720135.1 of Streptomyces sp. NRRL S-1022. Taxonomy (GTDB): domain Bacteria; phylum Actinomycetota; class Actinomycetes; order Streptomycetales; family Streptomycetaceae; genus Streptomyces. The sequence continues at coordinate 80,680 of NZ_JOIU01000030.1, forward strand.
TCTGCCGGACGGTCGCGGTCTCCAGCGCGGTGCAGGCGGGCGAGGTCACGGGGAAGTACGCGTCGGCCTCGACGTCGTGCAGGCCGGCCTCGCGGAGCAGTCGCGGGAGTTTGCGACCGTAGGAGAGGTCGGCGCCGCGGTCGGCGAGGAGCTTGCGGAAGCCCTGGCGCAGCCGGTTGGCGAGCCGCTGCTCGGGGCCGTACTCGTCGGGGCAGGTCAGGGGCTGGAGGGCGGGGTCGGCATCCTCGATCAGCAGTCGTCCGCCCGGGCGCAGGGCCTTGATCATGGATCGCAGTGCCCGTTCCCGGTCGGGTACGTGGACGAGGACCAGCCGGGCGTGGACCAGGTCGAACCCGTCGCCCGGCGGCTCCTCGGCGCCCACGTCGTGGACGCGGATCTGTACCGGCGGTCGGGCCGCGGCGGTGAGCCGGGAGGTGTCGATGTCGGTGGCGACGACCTGGCCGCAGGGGCCCACCTTTTCGGCCAGCCAGGACACGACGGAGGTTCCGCCTGCCCCGACCTCCCAGCAGCGCCAGCCGGGACCGATGCCGAGTCCTTCGAGTTGCCGGAAGGTCGTGGGGTCGAAGAGCGCGGTGAAGGCGTCGAAGCGTTCGCCCGCCTCTTTCTGCCGGTTGCCGAGGAGGTACCCGTCCGAGCGCGTCATGCTCCGATCATCCCAGTGAGCGGGCTCTCGCGGCCGCTCACCCCGTCGTCCACAGGCGGGAACCAAGCGGAACTCCCTGTTCACACAGGCTTGCCCGCGCTTTGCCCGGGACTGGCAGACTTGCCGGGCAAAGCGCGAAAGCGTTGAGCGAGGAGATCCACGCGAGGAGATCCAGATGTCCATGGCAGGGAATCTGCGGAAGGTCACGGGGCTGGGCAGGGTCGGCGGCCTGCGCAAGGTGGCGCGGCTGGCCCGGCGCCGGCCGCGCGTGGACCTGAGCCACCCCGCCAGGTCACCGCTGGGCTCGTCGGTGGTGAACTGCGTGACGTATCAGGACGGCGTGCGCGTGCCGGGGTGTACCGATCTGGTGGATGCCGTGCGGCTGGTGCGCAAGACCGGCGAGGGCTTCGTCTGGCTCGGGCTGCACGAGCCGACGGACCGTGAGTTCGCGGGCATCGCCGAGTTGTTCGACCTGCACCCGCTGGCGGTGGAGGACGCGGTCGAGGCACATCAGCGGCCGAAGCTGGAGCACTACGGGGACACGCTCTTCGCGGTGTTCAAGACCGTCTGCTACGTGGAGCACGAGCAGTTGACGGCGACCAGCGAAGTGGTGGACACCGGCGAGATCATGCTGTTCGTCGGCGCCGACTTCGTGATCACGGTGCGGCACGGCCGGCACGGCTCGCTGGGCCCGCTGCGCGAGGAACTGGAGGCGGACCCGCAGCAGCTCGCCAAGGGGCCGGCCGCGGTGCTGCACGCGATCGCGGACCATGTGGTCGACGACTACCTGCACGTCACGGACGCGGTGCAGGCCGACATGGACCAGGTGGAGACGGATGTGTTCTCGGAGAACGGCGCACGTCTGGACCCGGGCCGCATCTACCAGATGAAGCGTGAACTGCTGGAGCTGAAACGGGCGGTGGTGCCGCTGGGCCGCCCGGTGGAGGACCTGGCCACCCGGCCGATACGGGTCGTCGCCCCGGAGATACAGGCGTATTTCCGGGACGTGCTCGACCATCTGATCCGGGCCAAGGAACAGATCGCCGCGTTCGACGAGCTGCTCAACTCCATCCTGCAGGCACATCTCGCGCAGGTGACGGTCGCGCAGAACGAGGACATGCGGAAGATCACGGCTTGGGCCGCGGTGATCGCCGTGCCCACGATGGTGTGCGGGGTGTACGGCATGAACTTCGACCACATGCCTGAGTTGCACTGGTCGTTCGGGTACCCGCTGGTCATGTCCGTGATGGCGACGGCGTGTGTGGTGCTGTACCGGGGCTTCCGGCGCAACGGCTGGCTCTGAGCGACGGGGCCGCGGCGCCTGGGGTGCGGGGTGCGGGGCCGGTGGTACGCCCGGTCACGGTCAGACCGAGAAGGCCACGACCTTCCGCGGGACGATCCTGACGATCACGCGGACCTCGTCGTCGTTCTCGGCCGGCGGGTCGATGCCGAGGTACTTGTGGGACAGGTCGTGAGGGAGTCGCTTGCCCTCGTCCGGCAGGATCTCGGCGACGCCTCGGATCTCGGCCGAGTGATAGGGGTTCGCCAGGTCGAACACGGAGAGGCTGATGCGCGGGTCGCGACGGAGGTTGCGCACCTTCTGGCGGCGGTCGACGGACGAGAAGAGCACGCTGTCGCCCTCACGTTTGATCCAGACCACGGAATTCTGCGGAGCGCCGTCGGGGCCGAGCGTGGCGACGCTGGCGAAGTTCCTGCCGTCCAGCAGGGCACGGAGGGAGTCGTCGAAAGTGACAGAAGTGGCCGGTGAGATCGTCATGACAGCCACCCTAGTTACATGCACGCGCATGTAAAGGGGTTTCACCGAATCGCCCGGCCGGATGCCCTGACGGCCGCATGCGCATCAGCCGCTCCAGGCGGGGTGGCGCGGGTCGTCGGCGCGCACCAGGACGTCCGCCGTGCCGGCCGGGTCGGTCTCGGCCTCGTAGCGCTCGAAAGCGGGCAGGGTCCAGTGGCCGGACTCGGGGGTGCGGCGTCGAAGGGCGCCCGGGGAGAGGAGGAGGTGCACGGTCAGGTCGAAGGGGAACCAGTGGCGCAGCAGGAGGGGGCCGTGGAGCAACAGGATTGCGCCGGGCCGGAGTTGCACGTACGCGCTGCGGGTGGCCCGGTCCGTGGCCGGGTCCCACAGGTCGGGCAGGACCCGGCCGTTGCCTCCGGGATCGAGCGGACCGAAGACTTCGCGCCACAGGGCGCCCGTGTCGAACCAGCCGCTGTAGTACGACTCCGCGTCCCGCCGCCCGTGCTCCAGGCGGAGCGAGGCGGGGCGCAGGAAGCCCTCGGTGCCCACCACGAGCGCGGGCCGGCCGCGCACCCGCAGCGCCTCCCCGACACGCTCGGCGAGGTCTCCGGGCTGGGCGGCCGGGGCACCGTCGAAGCCGACGCGCGGCCAGGCCCCTCCATCGGCCGTCGCAGCACCGGCCAGCCGGTCGGCGAGCCGCTCGGCCAGCAGGTCCCAGGTGATCGCTTCGAGTCGCACACGGCCCATGATGCCGGGTGGCCGGGGGGAGCGTCGGGGGTGCCCGCGATGGAGACGGCGGTGCGGGGAGCCATGAGAGAGCGGGGTCGTTCCCGGGCCGGGGCTGCGAGGTCGGTCAGGAGAGGTGGTCGGCCGTGCGGCGGGCCGCGGGCAGCCTGGGGTGGTGGCTTCGCTCCTGGCGGGGTTTCCGGGAGGAGGGAGGTGGGTGCTGGCGGACGGAGACGAGCAGGGGCGGGCGTGGGAGCCGGGGGCGGTGACGGGGAAAGTACCGCGTATGGCGCTTTCCGCAACTCCCCGTTTTCCCGGTCGGCTTGTGGTCGTCCAGGCGCTCAAGCGCAAGCGGTGCGCCCGCTGCCGGCGCGGTCCGCTGTCGCTGCTGGTGCTGGCGGACGGGGCACCGTGGTGCCTGGTCTGTGCCGATCTCGGGCACCTGGTGTTCCTGCCGCGCGGCGACACGGCCCTGACTCGCAGGTCGCGCGAGGAGAGCACGCTGTCGGCGGTGGTGGTGCGCTTCAACCGGCGCAAGAGCCGCTACGAACGCCAGGGCGTGCTCGTGGAGGAGGACGCGTTGGCCCGGGCCGAGGCCCGGTGCCTGGCGGACGCGGAGGCGCGGCGTCGGCGGCGGGCGCGGGACGCGCGACGCAGGGCGGTGGAGGACGAGCGGTTCGTGGCGGCGTTCGCGGCCGAGATCCTGCGGCTGTTCCCCGGTTGTCCGGCCGAGCGGGCCCGGGCGGTCGCGGCCCACGCCTCGGTGCGGGGCAGTGGCCGTGTCGGGCGCAGCCCGGCCGGGCGGGCGCTGACCGAGGGGGCGGTGATATCGGCGGTGGTGGCGGGCGTACGACACGTGGACACGCCGTACGACGAGCTGCTGATGCGCGGGGTGCCGTGGAACGAGGCTCGACGTCGGATCGCCCCGACGGTGGAGCGGGTGCTGCGTGCGTGGCAGGGGGCCGGGGCGGAGGACGCGGGGTGAGGACGGGGAAAGCAAGGAGGTGCTGAGGGCGCGGAAGTGCGGAGTACGGTTCCGGGGGACGTGTGGGCATGGGGCTCGCTCAGCCTCGGCCGGGTTTCCGGGGCCGTGCCGCCCCTAAGGGGGGCGGCTGATCCGAATGGAGCGGGAGGGGGGTGTGGGGATGATCGAGGGACCGTTCCTCGTGCTGGTCGTGGTGGGGATCCTCGGGGCCGGGCTGGTGGCCGGTGTCTTCTACGGGTTCTCGGCCTTCGTGATGCGGGGGCTGGCGGCGCTGCCGCCCGCGCAGGGTGTGGCGGCGATGAACTCGATCAACGTCGCCGCGGTGCGGCCGGCCTTCATGGCCGTGTTCGCCGGATCGGCGGCGCTGAGCGTGGTGATAGCGGTGGTGACGTTCGTGGTGTGGCCGGGCGAGGGGAAGGTGGAGCTGCTGCTGGGCAGCGTGCTGTACCTGGCGGGCTCGTTCGGGCTGACGATCGTCGCGAACGTGCCCCGCAACGACCGGCTGGCCAGGCTCACCCCGGGGGCGCCCGAGGCCGCCGCGTACTGGCCGGCGTACGTGCGCGAGTGGACCTTCTGGAACCACATACGGACCGTCGCCTCGGCCACGGCGGCCCTGCTCTACACGGCGGCCCTCGCCTGATGAGGATGGTGGCCCTCGCCTGATGGGGCGAGGATGGCGCTCGCCTGATCCGATGGTGGCCCTGGCTTGTCCGGTGCTGCCCTGACGCCAACGGCAGAAAGCGCTGTCCGCCACTCTGCGCGGGCGTCGGACGGGACGTATCGTGGCCGGAAGAGTGCCGCCCGATGACGCACGGCCCTTCGTACACCCGGTGCCTCCGGTGCCCGTACGCGAGGAAGACGCCCATGGCCGATCCCAAGGGGTTCATGACCACGCCGCGCCAGGAGTGGCCGCGGCGGCCCGTCGAGCAGCGGGCGCGGGACTGGGACGAGGTGTACGTCCCGGGGGCGCTGCTGCCCATCATCAGCAAGCAGGCCGACCGCTGCATGGACTGCGGCATCCCGTTCTGCCACCAGGCCTGCCCGCTGGGCAACCTCATCCCCGAGTGGAACGACCTGGTGTCGCGAGAGGACTGGCGGGCCGCGAGCGACCGGCTGCACGCCACGAACAACTTCCCGGAGTTCACCGGCCGGCTGTGTCCGGCGCCGTGCGAGGCCGGGTGCGTGCTGGCGATCAACCAGCCGGCCGTCACCATCAAGAACGTCGAGTGCGCGATCGCCGACCGGGCATGGGAAGAGGGGTTCACCCCGCCCAGGCCGCCCGAGCGGCTGTCCGGGAAGACGGTCGCCGTCATCGGCTCGGGGCCCACCGGGCTGGCCGCCGCGCAGCAGCTGACCCGGGCCGGGCACACGGTCGCGGTGTACGAGAAGGACGACCGGATCGGCGGGCTGATGCGGTACGGCATCCCCGAGTTCAAGATGGAGAAGCGGCACCTGGAGCGGCGCATCGAGCAGATGCGCGCCGAAGGGACGAAGTTCCGCACGTCGACGGTGGTCGGCCGGGACATCCCGGCGGACGAGCTGCGCACCCGGTACGACGCGGTGGTGATCGCCACGGGAGCGACGGCGTGGCGGGAACTTCCGGTGCCGGGCCGGACGTTGAACGGGATACACCAGGCGATGGAATATCTGCCGCTGGCCAACCGGGTGTGTGAGGGGGATCTGGAGGTTTCGCCGCTGTCGGCCGCCGGCAAGCACGTCGTGATCGTCGGCGGCGGGGACACCGGAGCGGACTGTCTGGGAACCGCGGTGCGCGAAGGGGCCGCGTCCGTGACCCAGCTGGACATCTACGCACAGCCGGGTGCCGAGCGCGACGAGGACACCGAGCCGTGGCCGACGTACCCGAAGATCTACCGGCTGTCGGCCGCGCACGAGGAGGCTCGGGACCTGCGTACGGCACCGGCGGCGGATGCGGACGCGCGGCTGTTCGCGGCGTCCACACTCCGCTTCACCGGCGACGGGAGGGGGGATGTGCGGTCACTGCATCTGATGGAGGTCGACGAGCGGCGGCTTCCGGTGCCGGGCACCGAGCGGACGCTCCCCGCCGATCTGGTGCTGCTCGCCCTCGGGTTCTCCGGACCCGACCAGGAGGACGGGATGATCGAGCAGTTGGGGCTGACGCTGCAGCCGCGCGGCACGATCGCCCGGGACGACGGTTTCGCGACCAACGTGCCCGGGGTGTTCGCCGCGGGAGACGCGGCGCGCGGGCAGTCGCTCATCGTGTGGGCGATAGCGGAGGGACGGGCGGTCGCGTCGGCCGTCGACCGTTATCTGACGGGGAGTTCCCGGCTCCCGGCTCCGATAGCGCCGACGGACCGGCCGATGGTGGTCTGAGCGGCGGCACCGCCGGCATCCTCGGTCGGCTCCCGGTCACCCCCGGGCGGCTCCCGCGTGGTGACGGGCGGCGCGTCAGCGGGTGCGTTCGTCCGTGCCGGCGACCTTCCCGGTGGCCAGGGCCACGCGGTTCCAGGTGTTGATCGTGAGGATCAGCGAGAGCACGTGGGCCAGTTCCCGGTCGTCGAAGTGGGCGGCGGCCTCCGCGTAGACGGTGTCCGGGACGCCGCCGTCGGCGACCAGGGTCACCGCCTCCGTGAGGGCGAGGGCGGCCTGTTCCTTCGGGGTGAAGAAGTGCCGGGCCTCACGCCAGACGGCGACCATGTGGAGCCGGTCCTCGTTCTCGCCGGCCTTGCGGGCGTCGTTGGTGTGCATGTGCAGGCAGTAGGCGCAGTGGTTGAGATGGGAGGCGCGGATCTGGATCAGTTCGACCAGGGCGGGGTCGAGGCCCTCGCGGGCGGCGGCGTCGAAGCCGACGATCGCCCGGAAGACCTTCGGTGCGGCCTTCGCGAGGTCCAGGCGGGTGCGGGAGGCGTCGGCCGCGGCGATCCCCGTGGTGAGGTCGGCGGTGGTGGCGGTTGCGGCAGTCGTGTGCGTCGTCATGTCCTCTAATTTAGAGCCCCGAAAGACCGACGGTAGGGTGCATTTCCATGACGGATTCGTGGGTCAATTCCGCGGAGCGGATCGGTGCGGACCTGCATCTGGAGCTGTCGGGACCGGGCGGCCGGCGGGCGGCGCTGACCCGGGCGCTGCGGGAGGCGGTGCGCAGCGGCCGGCTGGCTCCGGGTACCCGGCTGCCGCCGTACCGGTCGCTCGCCGCGGACCTGGGCGTGGCCCGCAACACGGTGGCCGATGCGTACGCGGAGCTGGTCGCGGAGGGCTGGCTGACCGCCCGGCAGGGGTCCGGGACCCGGGTCGCCGAGCGGACCGAACCGCTGCGCCGCGCCCTGCGTACGCCCGTGAAGGCGCCCCCACGCGCGCGTGGGCCGCGGCACGATCTGCGGCAGGGCACGCCGGACGCGTCGGCCTTCCCGCGCGCGGCCTGGGCGGCTTCGTACCGCCGGGCGGTGCAGGCGGCGCCGAGCGAGGCGTTCGGGCCGGGCGATCCCGCCGGGCGCCGGGAGCTGCGGGAGACGCTGACGGAGTACCTGGCACGCGCGCGTGGGGTGCGTACCCAGCCGGACCGGATCGTGATCTGCTCGGGCTTCGCGCACGCGCTGCGACTGCTCTTCGGCCGGGGCACCCGGGAGGGCCCGGCGGCGGGCGGGGTGCTGCGCGGTCCGCTGGGCGTGGAGGCGTACGGTCTCGGCTTCCACCGGGAGCTGCTCGCGGCGGCCGGTGTGCGCACCGTACCGCTGCCGCTGGACGAGCACGGCGCGCGGGTGGACGCGCTGGGGCGTGAGCGGGCCGTGCTGCTGACGCCCGCGCACCAGTTCCCGACCGGAGGCCCGCTGCACCCGGAGCGGCGGGCGGCGGTGATCGACTGGGCCCGCGCGCGGGAGGCAGTGGTGCTGGAGGACGACTACGACGGCGAGTTCCGGTACGACCGCCGGCCCGTCGGCGCGCTCCAGGGTCTCGATCCCGATCGGGTGATCCACATCGGGTCGGTCAGCAAGAGTCTGTCGCCGGCGCTGCGGCTGGGGTGGATGGTCCTGCCCGAGCGGTATGTGGAGCCGGTGCTGGCGGTGAAGGGCGAGCGGGAGGGGTGGTCGAGCGTGCTGGACCAGCTCGCGCTCGCGGACTTCGTGGGCTGCGGGTCGTACGACCGTCATGTGCGGCGCATGCGGCAGCGGTACCGGCACCGGCGTGACCGGCTCGTCGCCGCGCTCGCCGCGCAGGCGCCGCACATCGAGGTGACGGGCATCGCGGCCGGGCTGCACGCGGTGCTGCGGCTGCCGCCCGGCACGGAGCGGTCGACGGTGAAGGCCGCGGCGTGGCAGGGCATCGCCCTCGACGGACTGGCCGGGTTCCGGCATCCGCAGAGTCCGACGGCGGGCGGCGACGGCCTGGTGGTGGGATACGCAGCCCCGGCCGAACACGCCTACGGCGCGGCGCTGGAGGCCCTGTGCGAGGTGCTGCCCCCGGAGTGAGGCGGGCCGACGGCCGATGCGGAGGGCCTCGCCCGGCTACGGCCCGGCTTCCGGCTCTCCCGTTTGCGGGTCACAGGGTCACCAGGGTCACCACCCGTGACCAACTGCTCATCACAACTGCTCAACACCATAAGGAACTCAAGGAAGTCGCATACAAACAACACACGCCATGATCAGGACAGCAGAAAGTCGGCCTCCCCCGCCTTGGCGCCCTCGATGAACGCGGTCATCTCGTCCATGGTGTAGATCAGGGCCGGGCCGTCCGGATCGGTCGACTGGCGTACCGCGATCCGGCCGTCGGCCAGCTTCATCGCCTCCAGGCAGTTGCCGCCGTTGCCGCCGCTCCAGGGCTTGTGCCACCCCTCGCTGCCCAACTCCCGCGCGGGCATGCCGTTGTAGACGCGTCCGCGCGGCTTGATTCGATCCATTCACAGCTCCTTGCGGAGATCCCGGAGGATCTCCTTCGTGCGTTGTGCCGTAGCGGCCTGCGCCGCCATGCGGTCCATGACCTCCAGGTGGGTCGCCACCTCGGTGCGCGCGTCCAGGTAGACGGCGCCGGTCAGGTACTCGCTGTAGACCATGTCCGGCAGTTCCGACATGGCAAATCGGAACAGCACGAAGGGCCCGTACGTGCCCGGGTGCGGCCCGTTGGCGAACGGGGCGACCTGGAGGGTCACATGGGGCAGCTTCGTGGCCTCAAGCAACCTGTCGATCTGCGCGCGCATCACCTCCGGTCCGCCGACCGGGCGGCGCAGGGCGGTCTCGTCCATCACCGCCCAGAATCGGGGTGCGTCGGGACGGGTGAGCAGTTGCTGGCGTTGCATGCGCAGGGCGACGTGCCGCTCGATGTCGTCCGGGCTGGTCTGGCCGACGGCGCCGGACTTCAGCACGGCGCGCGCGTAGTCCTCCGTCTGCAGCAGGCCGGGGACGAAGTGCGGTTCGTAGGAGCGGATGAGGGCTGCCGCGCCCTCCAGGCTGACGTACATCGAGAACCAGCCCGGCAGGATGTCGTGGAACCGCTGCCACCAGCCGGGCCTGTTCGCCTCCTCGGCCAGCTGGACGAAGACCTCGGCCTCGTCGTCGGGGACGCCGTAGGCCTTCAGCAGCAGTTGCAGGTACGGGATTTTGAGGGAGACCTCGGCCATCTCCATGCGGCGGACGGTGGCGGGGGCGACGCGGAGCACGCGGGCGGCCTCCTCGCGCTTCAGTCCGGCGCGTTCCCGCAGGTCCAACAGGCGCCGGCCGAGGACCACCTGGCCCACCGTCGGCGCGGACCGCGGCTCGCTCACGCTCCCACCTCCACCCAACGCCTCTCACCGAGGCTGCTTGCAGAAGCCTCTTGCCCTGAAGATTCCCGACAGCCCTGCGGCGCCGTTCGAAGGCTCATTCGAAGACCGGGTCGGATCTCCGACGACTCCAATTGGCGCCGCGCGAGGTGCTGTTGCGAGCAGTGTGCCACGGCCTCTGACCGAGTCACACAGCACTCTGCAATTTTCAGAGTGACTCTTGCCAAGTGTCCGTGGCAGGGAGATAGTGGCAGGCGTGATTCCGTCCGCGCCCTTAGGAACAGACGCGGCCGCAGACCCTTCCGGTCTGGGCGCCGCGGCGGGAGCAACCCCCCAGCGGGGTGCTGCCGAGCGCAGGTTCCGCTTCGAGCTGGCCCCACATCCGGGTTCCGTCGCCCAGGCCAGACGCCTGACGCGCGCCCGGCTGGCCGGCTGGTCGGTCTGCGCGGACACCTGCGACAACGCGGCTCTGGTCATGTCCGAGCTGGTCACCAACGCGATCGTGCACACCGCGAGCAGCCGAGTCGTGTGCGAGTTGCTGGACCACGACGACATGGTGCGCATAGCCGTGCACGACCAGGGCTGTGCTCCTGGCGAACCCCACCCGTCCCCGCAGCGAGCCGATGAGGAGCACGGGAGGGGGTTGCTTCTCGTGGACGCGCTGTGCCGGGCCTGGGGTGCCCAGGAGCACGGTCCCGGGCTGTCGGTCTGGGCGGAGCTGCCCCGCCAGGCCGACGCCGCCCAGGACACCGCGGAACCGCGCGGTGACCTGGGCTGGGGTGCCCGCCCCAAGCCGGGCCGGCCGGACGACTCCGACGAGGACCGGCCGGCCGAGGCGAGCGGACGGGCGCCGGACCAGGACGGACGGGGAGAGACGGAGCAGCAGGGGGGACCGGGGCGGCTCGGGCAGGGGGACGCGGAGCACCACCGGCACGTGCCCGCCGGTCAGCCGCCGCGCCGGATGCCCGAGCAGCACCGGCACGGGGCCGGAGACCCGCACGAGCACGCCGCCCACCCGGTTCAGCACCGGCCTGTGGCGCAACCGGACCGGCACCGGCCCACCGCGCCCCTGGACCGCGTACCCGAGCGCCCGCTGCCCGGAGAGTGGCCGTGACCGGCGCCGGACGGGCCGTCGGCGCCGGGGCGGAGCAGGCCATCGGCCTGAACACGCTGGTACGGCTGCAGCGCCGGCGGCCGGCCCCGGAACCGGACCGCCGCCTCACGCTGCCCGACGGCATGACGGCTCCGCTCGGCTTCGACGCCGTGGCCGTGCCCGATCGCCTCGGTCCGCTCGTCGTACCCCGGCTGCCGCGGGTGGGGTGTGTGTACGCCGACGGTTCCCGCTGGTGGTGGATCGTTCCGTCGGACTCCGACTACGCCCTGCCCTGGCCGCCCCCGGCCCACTACGCCACCGGCGCCCTGAGCACGGGTACCGCCCGCCTGATCCACCGCCCGGAGGGCACGGTCCCGTACACCCCGCCGATCCCCTTGTACCTGGCCCTGTGCCGGGCGACGGGGACCGCCCCGGACTGGTCCCGGGCCGTCCCGGCGTGACCGGGACGCCCGCAGGACACGTTCCCGTACGCCCGCGGGGTCCCGGCCGACTCTGAGCCGCTGCGGCACGACGGCCCCGCACCGCCCGCCGGACGCGGCCCCCTGCCACCTGGCCCCGCGCCACTCGACAGGAGCCCCCTCACCCGGACCCGTCTCGACCCGTCCCAGCCGTCCGGACCGTCCCGGCGCAGCCAGCCCGCCCACCGCCGGGCCATCCCCCCAGGTCGCGCGCCCCGTGCCCGGCGCGCTCCTTCCACGCCCCCGCGTACGGTCTCTCGCGCCCTGCCGGGCGGCGGCTGCGGCCGGGATAGTGGCCGTTCCGTCAGGGTCCGGGAGGTCACGGTGAGCAAGAGGCGGGAGGCGGCCGAGCCCGAGGTGTCCGCGTCGGAGCGGCTGCTGTTCGGCGGACCGCTGCGCTACGACATGGGCTGGAACCAGCACGCGGACGCCTTCCTGGCGCTCGGCTTCCGGGCGATGCTGACCCGGCTGCCCGGCATGCTGGCGTCCAGTCTCCGGCTGGCCCGGCAGGCCGACGCCCGGGCCGCCCGGATGCTGCTCGCCGCCGAGCTGGGCCGGGGCGTGGCCCAGGCGGTGAGCCTGCTGGCGGTGAACAGCGCGCTCGGCGAGCTGCTCACCGGCCCCGACATCGGGCAGCGGCTGCGCTCGGCCGCCCCGGCCCTCGTGGTGATGGCCGCCGTGCTGCTGGTCGCCGCGCTGCTGCGGGCCACCTCCACCTACGCCACCGGACGCCTGGAGCCAAAGGTGGAGCGACTGGCGACCGAGCTGTACCTGGAGCGGGCGGCGAACGTGGAGCTGGCCGCGATCGAGGACCACGCCTTCCACAAGCTGCTGGACACCGCCCAGTACGGCGCGCGGTCCGCCCGGCACATGATCGGCTACGGCGCCCAGGTGATCAACGCGATGATCTCGCTGGTCGCCGCGGCGGGCGTGCTCACCGTGCTGCATCCCGCACTGCTGCCCCTGCTGGTCACCATGACCCTGCCCAGCGCGTGGAGCGCGCTGACCAACGCCCGGCGCCACTACGAGTCCTTCCACACCTGGGTGCAGCACGCCCGGGCCGGCCAGCTGATCAGCAGCCTGCTCACGGAGCCGGGCGCCGCTCCCGAGATCCGGGTGCACGGGGTCGGCCCGTTCCTGCTGCACCACTTCCGGGCCATGGCGGAGACCGCGGAGGCGGAGCAGGCCCGGCTGTCCCGGCTGGCCGCGCGGACCGGTCTGATCGCCGCGGCCTGGACGGGCCTGGCGACTCTCGCGACGTACGCGACGCTGGGTGCGCTGCTGCTGGCCGGGGCGATGGCGCTGTCGGTGGCCGGTACGGCGGTGATCGCGATCCGCACGGGCGCGGCGAGCCTGGACACGCTGGTGCTGGAGATCAACCAGCTGCACGAGGAGGCCCTGTTCGTGGGCGATCTGCAGCGGATGTACGTCGCGGCGGCCGAGCGGGCCATCCCGGCGGGCGGGGAGCCGCTGCCGGAGGAACCGAAGGAGGTCCGCTTCGAGAACGTCACGTTCAGTTACCCGCATGACGCGGACCCATCCGGCGGCTGTCCGGGCACCCCGCCCCGCCCCGCCCTCGACGACGTCAGCCTCACCCTGCCGCTCGGCCGGATCATCGCGCTCGTCGGGGAGAACGGCTCGGGCAAGACCACGCTGGTCAAGCTGCTCGCTGGGCTGTACACCCCCGACCGGGGCCGGATCCTGTGGGACGGCGTCGATGCCGCGCGGGCCGACCGGCGGCTGCTCGCCGAGCGCATCGCGATGGTGGCCCAGGACTTCAAGCGCTGGCCGTTCACCGCCCGGGTGAACGTGGCCGTCGGCCGTTCCGCCGCCCCGATGACCGAGGAGCGGCTGGCCGCGTCGATCGCCGAGGCGGGAGCCGGGGAGGTGGTCGCGGATCTGCCGCGCGGCCTGGACACGCTGCTGGCCCGCAACTTCAGCGGCGGGCACGAGTTGTCCGGCGGCCAGTGGCAGCGGCTGGGCATCGCCCGGGCGGCCTACCGGCGCGGGAACATCCTGATCGTGGACGAACCGACGGCGGCGCTGGACGCGCGGGCCGAGCTGGAGGTGTTCGAGAAGATCCGGGCGCTGGCGCGGGGCGGGCAGACGGTGGTCCTGATCACTCACCGGCTGGCCTCGGTACGGCACGCCGACCTGGTGCACGTGCTGGAGCACGGGCGCCTGGTGGAATCCGGCACTCCGGAGGAACTGCTGGCCAGGGGTGGTGTCTACGCCGGTCTGTACACGCTCCAGGCGCAGCAGTTCACGGCGCGCGTGCCGGCGCCGAGGCCGGGCTGACGTCGCTGGGGCGAGTCCTCCGGCCGACTCGCCTGGCCGACGCGCCTGGTCAACTCGCCTGGCCGACGCGCCTGGTCAACTCGCCTGGCCGAATCTCCCGGCCGACTCTTCCGGCATGCTTTCCCGGACAGGCTCAGTCGGCGGTCTCGGCGCCGCGGACGATCACCAGGAACGTGTCCGTCGCGAGGTCCATGACGACCTCGGCGCGCAGGCCTTCCAGACGCCGCGCGTGTGCGAACTCCTCCGCGGGCCAAGATCCCCGCGGACCACCGGCGGGAAAGCGTTCGAGCACCGTTCGCCCGTTCACCATCTCGCACCTCCAGGAAGCGTCGTCCGTGTAGGAGTTAACGCCCTGGAGAGGGGAATCGGCTCGCTCAGTGACGCTACTGAGACAATGGCGACACCGGATCGGCGCGGACCGTGAGGATCCGTTCACCTTGTGACACGAAGCGGACCGTCCGTATCGGTGTTCCGGCACCTTTCAGTCGTCGTACTCGTCGTGGAGGCGGAGCCGTTCGCTGCCGGCGGGGCTGCGGCCGAGCGCGGTCAGGTCGAGCAGGGCCGCGGTGGTGCCCAGTCCGTCCAGCCCGTCGTCGTACACCGAGTAGGTGTGGAAGACCCGGTCGTGGTCACGCAGGAAGCAGCTGAGGCCGGGCCGTTCGACCGGATCGCCGTCCGAGTCGACGGTGGCCTCGAAGTCCCGGTTGAAGTCGCTGTGCGCCGAGGAGTACCAGGGCACCGCCCAGCCCATCCGCGCCTTGAACGGCAGGATCCGGGTGAACGGTGCCCGGGAGACGGCGGCGAAGGCGGTGTTCCGGGCGCGCAGGTGGGCGAGGTGGCCGACCTGGTCCAGGAAGGCGGCGCAGCACGGGCAGCCGGAGTCCCACTCGGGGGCGAACATGAAGTGGTGGACGACGAGCTGGGCCCGATCCTCGAAGAGGTCGAGCAGGGTGGCCTTGCCGTCGCCGCCCTCGAAGACGTACTCCGGGTCGACCTCCACCATGGGCAGCCCCCGGCGCTCGGCGCCCAGGACCTCACGCGCTCGTCTGACCGCCTCCTCCTTGCGCAGCAACTCCTCGCGCGCCGCGCGCCACTGTTCGCGCGAGACGATCCGGGGAAGCGACATGTGCCCTCCTGTCCGACGGTCGGTTCGGGGGTGGTGACCGCCGGCGGGAGCGGAACTCATCGCGGGGCACGGATATTTTTTCCGGCCGGCCCGGCACGGAGTCGTTTTCCGGCCGGTCGGGTGCGCAGGCCGGTGCGGCCGGCCCGGAGGGCTACGCGGCGGCGGGCACCGGCACCCGCATGCCCCGCTGCTCCAGCTCCCCGAGCGCCTCGCGCAGTTGATGCAGGTGCCGGGGGGTGAGCCGGCCGGTGTCGTCGAGGTGGACGGCGCAGGCCGTGGTGGTGTCCACGAGCTGTTCCAGCACCTCGGCGACGGCGTCCGTGCCCTCGGTGTGCCGGGCGAGGGCGGGCAGCTCCGCGGCGGCGAGCGCGATGGCGGTCCGGGCCTCGGCGAGGGTCCGGTAGGCCTCCCGGCGCAGCGCCCACCGCTCGGCGCGGTCGCCCGACTCGCCGAGGACGTGCAGGAGGTAGGCGTGCGCGGCGCCGCCGGCCGCCGTGAGCCGGGCCCGTACCCCGCCGCCCCGCTCCCCCGGCATCGGCAGATGCCCCACGACCAGCACGAGGACGCAGGCCAGCAGGGTCTCGCCGATCCTGCTGACCGAGGCCTGCGGCTCCCCGCCGGCCATGACCAGGGCGAGGACCAGGACGGTGACGACGGCGGTGAGCGCCGCGAAGTTCCGGGTGGCGACCGGGATGACGGCGCCGCACACCGCCACCAGCACGATCAGCCCGGCCGGGCGCGGCAGCAGCGCGGCGAAGCCGGCGAACACCACGGCGCCGAGCACGGTTCCGGCGGCCCGGCACAGCACCCGCGACGCGAGCGGGCCGAGGTCGGGCTTGACGAGGAAGACGGCGGTGGCGGGCAGCCAGTACCAGTGCGTGTGCGGCCCGTACCAGCGGCTGTGATGCAGGGCCTGGGCGATGGCCGCGCTCGCGCCGAAGCACAGGGCGACCCGCAGCCCGTACTCGCGCCCGCCGGCCCCGAGCGCGGCCCGCAGCGCGTGCCGGGCACCCCGGCGCCGGCCGAGCAGTCCGCGGTGGGCGCCCTCGCCCCGGTCGAAGGCATCGGCGGCCCCCAGCAGGGCGTCGTCCAGGGCGCGCTGGGCCGGCGCCGACCGGTGCGGGGCGGGCAGCGGGCCGGTGCCGGTGTCGCCGCGGACGGCGGCGGCGAGCCGCCGGGGCCCCTCCGCCGCCCGCGCCGGAACCGGCTCCCCCACCCAGTACAGAGCGGTGGCGGCCTCGGCGAGGGGCAGGGCGGCCGCGAACCGGGCGTGCAGCCGGCGCTCGGCGGCCGAGCCGGCGTACCGGCGCAGCCGGGGACCGGCGAGGGCGTCCTGGGCGTGGTCGAGCGCGGCGGTGAGCGCGGCCCGACGGGCGGTGGCGTGCTCCCCGCCCACGGCGGCGACGAGCGCGGCGATCGCGTCGTACACGTCGGCGACCGCCTGCCGCTCCCCGTCGAAGCGGAAGTCCCCGGCGAGCGAGCCGGGGCTGGGCAGGGCGAGCCGCAGCACCAGCAGCCAGCCGGCGCCGGCCAGGAAGGCCACGGCCCGCAACCAGCCGCTCTCGGCGGCCGGCATCCCGGCGCCGACGGACGCGGCGACCAGCAGTTGCGTACCGGCGGCGGAGGCGACGGGCCCGACGGCGCTGACACCGCCGGCGACCAGCCCCAGCGCGGTGAGCGCCAAGGTCAGCGGTACGGCGGCCAGGCCCTGCCCCGCATACGTCCCCAGGAGCAGCCCCAGCGCCCCGGCCAGCGCGGGCACCCCGAGCCGCTTCACCGACGCCCGCCGGCTGCCGGGCCGGTCGTTGATGCCGACGAGCATCGCGGCGATGGCGGCGATCACACCGAGCGCCGTCTGCCCGGCGAGCAGCCCCGCGGCCAGCAGCGGCCCGGCGGAGAGCGCGCCCCGGCAGACCGCGCTCCAGGGAACGGGTCCGCGCTGGGCGCGGAAGGCGTGGGCGAGCCAGAGGGGTACGGCGGGCCGGGACACGGGGCTCCTGTTCGTACGAGGGCAGGGGTGGGCCTTCGGACGACGGCGGCCGGTGGAGTGCTCCCACGGTAGAGCGCGTTCCCCCCGGAAACGGGACGATGACGTTTCGCCCGTGTGAAAGCTGCCGGGACAGCCGCATTCTTTATGAACGCAATCACCCGGACCCGCGCCGTGCCGCGGATTCGCGCAAGCCCCCGGATCCGCGCACCGCCGCCGATCCGCGCACCGCCCCGGCGATGATCCTCCCGGCGGCGGTGACGGCGGCGGCGAGGGCCGCGGGCTCGGGGCGCAGGGCGCCCACCACCGGGTCGACGTCCCGCAGCCCGGCCCGCTCCAGCAGTCGTTTCTCGTTGGTCACCCACTCGCCGCGGGCCGCGAGCACGGCGTGGGCGGCCTGGGCGGCGGCCGTGGCGATGGCTCCGGCGGTCTCGGTGAGGCGGCCGTGCGGGGCGTGGTTCGCCTCTGCATACGAGAGGGTGGCGTGGGCGGTGCCGGACCAGCGGTCGAAGGCGGTGCGGCGCAGTGCCGGCGGGTAGCCGACGGGGCGCGGGAGGTCGCCGCGCAGCACCCGGTTGAGCGCCAGTTCGGCGACGACCAGGTAGCTGGGGATCCCGGCCAGGTGGAACAGCAGCGGCTCCACACGGAAGCGGCCCTGCTCCGCCTCCGCCAGCTCGTGCTCGACGGCGTCCAGGTCCCGGTAGTGCACGTCGACCCGGCGCCCGTCGATCGTCAGCCAGGCCCCGCCGTTGAAGACACCGCCGCCCCAGCCGCCGATGTCGGAGACCTCGCCGGGCCAGCCGAGGGCACGCAGGTCGTCCGGGTCGAAGGGGCCGCGGTAGTAGACGGCCAGGTCCCAGTCGCTGTCCGGGCCGTGGGTGCCCTCGGCGCGGGAGCCGCCGAGGGCCACGGCCCGGACGGCGGGGAGGGCGGCCAGCCGGTCGGCCGTGGTGGCGAGGAAGCCGGCGTCGGAGGAGGAAGGCATGCGTCCACCCTGGCGCAGCCACGCCGGCGTCCGCTCCTCGAATTCCGCCGGACCGGGGCCGGGTGGTGGGGGCGCCGTAGCACCGCCCAGGAGACGGCCAGGCGGGCGACGGCCCCGGGGATGCCCACGACCGGCGCGGCTGCGGCGCCGGCTCTACGGCAGCCCGGCCGCGTCCGCCGCCGTGCGCAGCACCTCGCGGAGCATGCCTGCGGTGAGCCGGCCGGTGAAGGTGTTGCGCTGGCTGACGTGGAAGCAGCCGAAGACGTCCAGGCCGTCGAGCGCGACCCGGGCGCCGTGCGCGAACGCCGGGCGGGGGCGGGGCACGGTCCAGCCCGCCGCAGCGAACGCGGGCAGCGCCGCCTGCCAGCCGAAGGCACCGAGGACGACCGCGGCCCGCACCGTCGGCCGGAGCAGCGTCAGCTCCTGGACCAGCCAGGGCCGGCAGGTGTCCCGCTCACCCGGGGTCGGCTTGTTGGCGGGCGGGGCGCAGTGCACGGGCGCCGTGACCCGCACGCCGTACAGCTCCAGTCCGTCGTCGGCGTGGACGGAGGTGGGCTGCGAGGCCAGCCCCACGTCGTACAGCGCCTGGTACAGCACGTCTCCCGAACGGTCGCCGGTGAACATGCGGCCGGTGCGGTTGCCGCCGTGCGCGGCCGGGGCCAGCCCGATGATCAGGAGCCGGGCGTCGGCCGGTCCGAAACCGGGCACCGGCCGCCCCCAGTACGTCCAGTCGGCGAACGCGGCCCGTTTCGTGCGGGCCACCTCCTCACGCCAGTCGACCAGCCGGGGGCAGGCCCGGCAGTCGGCGACGCGCCGGTCGAGCCGGGCGAGCGCACTGCTGTCGTCCATACCGCCACCGTATGCCCGCAGACCTGCCGCTTATGGCAGGGCCTGGGGCGCAGGGCCATGCCGGGCTCCCTGCCCGGGCGCCGGGACCGGCCGGTCCACACCCCGGCTACTCACGCAGGCGGGCCAGTGTGATGCCAGGGATGCCGGGCGCCCCGCCTGCCCCGTGCCGGCTCCCCGGAAAAGGCTTCCTGTGACCTGGGCCCCGCGAGTTAAGGTCGGGGCATGGCTTCCGAGGATGCGGACGAGAACGTGGACCGTGGGACCGGCGAGGGAACGGACGCGCCGGGCGGGGTGAGCGCCGCCC
Source organism: Streptomyces sp. NRRL S-1022 (assembly GCF_000720135.1). GTDB lineage: Bacteria > Actinomycetota > Actinomycetes > Streptomycetales > Streptomycetaceae > Streptomyces. The sequence continues at coordinate 99,660 of NZ_JOIU01000030.1, forward strand.
CCACCCCCTCCCCCACCGCCTCCGATCAGCCGCTCGATCCCAAGATCGCTGCCGCGGTGGCCGCCGCCGAGGCCGCCGGGCCCGGCAACGGCGAGACCGTCCGTATCGACAGCTGGATCTGGGCCGTCCGCCTGATCAAGACCCGCTCCCTCGGCGCCGCCGCCTGCCGGGGCGGACATGTGCACGTGAACGGCGAGCGGGTGAAGCCCGCCTACTCCCTACGCGTCGGCGACGAGGTGCGGCTGCGGAACGAGGGCCGGGAACGGGTCGTGATCGTCAAGCGCCTGATCCGCAAGCGGGTCGGCGCTCCCGTGGCCGTCCAGTGCTACATCGACAACTCCCCTCCGCCCCCGCCCCGCGAGGCCGTCGCTCCCGCCGGCCTGCGCGACCGCGGAGCCGGCCGCCCCACCAAGCGGGACCGGCGCGAGATCGAACGTCTCCGCGGGCTCGCCGCCTCCGGCACCCCCGTCAGCTCCCCGCGCGTCCCCGGTTTCGCCCATCCCGGCCCCTCCGCCGGACGCGGCGGGTCCGGCGGGCGGTCCCGCGGGCAGTGAGCCGGGGCGGGCCGCTCCGGAGGTCCGTGGGAGGCGGTGTCACCGTCGGCGCAACAGACGCACCAGGTCGGTGTTGTGGCTCCGGCGGGCCCAGGCGATCAGGGTGAGGGGGACGATCAGGATCAGCGGGGTCGCGGCGTTCTGGCCGTCGAACGCGGTGAGCTGGACGATGAACGCCCCCACCATCAGCGCGCTCAGGGCTATCGCCGCCACGGATTGCAGCACCGGTACCAGCAGGGCGATACCTCCGGCGAGTTCGAGCGCGCCGATGGTGTACATGGCCCCGCTGCCCCAGCCGATCCGGTCGAAGGACTCGACGGCGGTCGGGTGCGCGATGAGCTTGGGCAGGGCGCTCGCGAGGCCGTAGAACAGGGCGAGCAGGACCTGCACCGTGCGCAGGGCGATCCGAGCTGCACGTGCCCGGCCGGCGCGCGGAACCGCGGGGGCCGTGGACGTCGTCGGGGAGCCGGCGGTGACGGTGGTCTCGGACATGGAGTCTCCTGGTGCAGCGATGCCGGATGCTTTCACCGGGGTAGACCGGTGCGGAGCCGGGAACTCATCGCACGGCCGGGACCGTCTCACCCCGTGGGTACTGCCCTCACCCACATCCCGTCGGGTGTCAGACAGGAGTCCACCTCCAGTCCCGCTTCCGCCAGCGCCGACTCGAACTGCTCCTCCGTCAGCGGTCTGGACAGGAATGTCTGGGTCCAGACCGCGTCCGGGAACACGTACTCCGCGTGGACCGAATGCACCCCGTCCCCGGCCGGCTCCACCGAGGCGATCCGCACGGTGAAACCGCTCGGGTCGACCCGCTCTCTGGGCACGTTCGTGTGGTAGTCCGCGCCCTCCCGCTGGAGGAGCACACAGCCGCCCTCCGCGACATGCCGGACGCAGGTGCGCAGCAGGCCCCTGCGCACCTCCTCGTCACCGGCGTGCACCAGGAACGACGCGAGCATCACCACGTCGAACGTCTCGCCCAGGTCGAGGTCTTCGATGGAGCTGCGTATCGTGCGCGCCCCTTGGATCCGGGCCAGCATGTCGGCGGACTCGTCCACCGCCGTGACCCTGAAGCCGCGTTCCAGCAGGGGGTGGGTCACCCGGCCCACCCCGCTGCCCAGTTCCAGGATGTGTGCCCCGGCCGGCGCCGCGGCGGCGACGATGTCCGGCTCGTCGCCCACCGGCAGCCGTGCGTACAGCTCGACCGCGCAGCCGTCCGGGGTGATCGCACCGGGTCCCGTGCCCTCGTAGCCCTCACGCATCTCGATCCTCATGCCCGGACAACGGGCCGCGACCGCACGCCCGTTCCCTCCCTCCCCCGGTTCACTCCTTCGAGCTATTCCGCCCGGGACGGGAACCATCCCCGCTCGACATATCACTGGTGACCGGCCGCCCGGGGATGGTCCTCGCGGGCCCGCCCGAAGCCGCCCGGGCCCGCTCGGGCCTGCTCGCGCCCGCTCCACGGACGTACGGCGGGCGAGGCGGGAGGCGGCGGGCATGGCTGTTGATGCTGGTCGCCGGCGCGGAGTACGTTGCAGGCAGGAGTGGTGATCCGATGCGTACGGGCAGTGAACCGGTGACTGCGCGCAGTGCACTGCGGGCGCGGTTCTGGCTGAGCGTGTGGGGGCTGGTCTGGGCGGCCTTCGGTACGGCGGCGTTCGCACTGGTCGGACGGCCGGGCTGGGCGGTTGCCTGCGGGGTGCTGTTGCTGCTGGTCACCCTCGACATGACCATGATTCTGCGGCACATCCGGCAGGGCCCGCACTACCAGCCGGGCCGTGACATCCCGCCGTACCAGCCGCCGGACGGCCAACCGCCGTATCCCGGCCGACGGGGGCACCGGCGTCCGTGACCGGCCGCGACGGCCGGACCGGATCAACGGGCGGGTCAGTCGTCGAAGCGTGCCGCCCTCAGGTACTCCGGGTTGGGATCGAGCGCCGCGGCCAGCCGGAAGTGGCGCTTGGCCTGGTCGGGACGGCCCTGGCGCTCATAGGTGCGGGCCAGGGCGAAGTGCGCGAACGCGTTGTCCGGCTCGCGCTCCAGCACGATGGTGAATTCCAGTTCGGCGGGCCGCAGTTGTGCCGCGGCGAAGAAGGCACGTGCGCGGAGCAGCCGGGCGGCGGTGTTCTCGGGGTGCGCGGCGATGACTCCGTCGAGCAGCTTCACCGCGCCCCGGGGGTCCCGCGCGTTGAGCAGATGCTCGGCGGCACGGAAGTCGATGACATGCGTTTCCGGCGTACGTCCGGTGGAACCGCTGGTCTCGGGCACGACAGAGTCCTTCCCTCACTCCAGCGTTTCAACGCGCCGGTCCGGACCGCTATTCCGCGCCCTCCGCGCCCGTGCCGCGCTCCCGGGCCCGGCGGGCGAGGTCGTCCCACACCTCGGCGACGCGCTTCTCCAGGGCGTCCAGGGGTACGTCGTTGTCGATCACGATGTCCGCGATCTCCCGGCGCTGTTCGCGGGTCGCCTGCGCGGCCATGCGCGCGCGTGCGTCCTCCTCGGTCATCCCGCGCAGCCGGACGAGCCGGTCGAGCTGGGTCCCGGGGGTCGCGTCGACGACGACCACGACGTCGTAGAGAGGTGCGAGGCCGTTCTCCGTGAGCAGGGGCACGTCGTGGACCACCACGGCGTCCGGGGCCGCGGCACTCTCCAGCTCGCGGGAGCGGGCGCCAACCAGGGGGTGCACGATCGCGTTCAGGACGGCGAGCTTCTCGGGGTCGGCGAAGACGACCGAGCCGAGCCGGGGCCGGTCCAGGCTGCCGTCGGCGGCCAGGATGTCCGCGCCGAAGGCGTCGACCACGGCCGCGAGCCCGGGCGTGCCGGGCGCCACGACCTCGCGCGCGATGCGGTCCGCGTCGATCAGCACCGCCCCGTGCTGCACGAACAGCCGCGACACCTCGCTCTTGCCGGCGCCGATTCCGCCGGTCAGGCCCACTGTCAGCATGAGCGGAAGCCTAGACGCTCCGCTGCGTGGGCCGTCCGGCAGGTGGGGGCCGGTGGGGCCGGCCGCGCCCGCGCGGCGGAGCCGCGCAGGGCGCGGGTCAGTTGTCGCCCTCGCGTTCCGCCAGGAAGCGCTCGAATTCGCGCCCGATCTCGTCGGCCGAGGGGATCTCCACGGGTTCGGCGAGCATGTTGCCCCGCGTCTCGGCGCCGGCCGCGGCGTCGTACTGGTGCTCAAGGCCCTGGACGAGCGAGGTCAGTTCCTCGTCGCCCTCCTGGATCTGCCGGTCGATCTCGGTCTGCGTGCGGTGCGCGTCCGTCCGCAGGGCGTGGGCGACGCCCGGCAGGACCAGGCCGGTGGCGGCCGTGACGGCCTCCAGGACGGTCAGGGCCGCGTCCGGGTACGCGGAACGGGCGATGTAGTGCGGGACGTGTGCGGCGAGGCCCAGGACGTCGTGCCCGGCCTCCATGAGGCGGTACTCGACGAGCGACTCGGCGCTGCCGGGCACCTGGGCCTCCTCGAAGGGGCTGCGGTGACCGGGGACCAGCTCGCTGCGGTTGCCGTGCGGGGTCAGGCCCACCGGGCGGGTGTGCGGGACGCCCATGGGGATGCCGTGGAAGTTCACGGACAGGCGCACGCCGAGCCGTTCCACTATCTGGCGCACGGCGGCCGCGAACCGCTCCCACTCCACGTCCGGTTCGGGACCGGACAGCAGCAGGAACGGGGCGCCGGTGGCGTCCTGGACCAGGCGGACCTCGATGGCCGGGACCTCGTATCCGGTCCAGCGGTCCCGCTTGAAGGTCAGCAGGGGCCGCCGGGCCCGGTAGTCCACGAGCCGGTCGTGGTCGAACCGGGCCACGACCTGGTGGGGCAGTGAGTCGAGCAGCCGGTCGACGATCTGGTCGCCGGTCTCGCCCGCGTCGATGTATCCGTCGAAGTGGTAGAGCATGACAAGGCCGGCCGACTCCTGGGCGAGCGCCATGTCGACCACGGCGAGGCCCTTCGGCTCCCATGCGTACAAACCCTGCGGATCAAGCACTGTGACCGCTCCTCCTCGTGTTCCTCATGGACAACGTGCCCTGGAACAGCGGAATTCCCGCGACACGCCGCTGAGCGACGATTGCCCTGCGGCGTGTCACGTTCCTTCCGGCACGGCGGCGGGGGCCACGGCTTCACCGGCCGGGAACGCCTGAGGGGCCGTACCCCGGAAGGTACGACCCCTCAGCCGGCTATCGGCTAAGCCTCAGCTGCTGCGGTCAGCTCTGGCCGCCGGCCAGCTTCTCGCGCAGCGCGGCAAGCGCCTCGTCCGAGGCCAGCGCACCGGAGGTGTCGGCGCCCTCGGAGGAGTACGAGCCGCCGGTCGCGGCCGGAGCCGCAGCCTCGCCGCCCTCGGCCTCGGCAGCGGCGTCGGCCTCGCGGGACTTGATGACCTGCTGCTGGTGCTGCTCGAAGCGGGACTGCGCCTCGGCGTACTGGCGCTCCCACTCCTCGCGCTGCTTCTCGTAGCCCTCGAGCCAGTCGTTGGTCTCGGGGTCGAAGCCCTCGGGGTAGATGTAGTTGCCCTGGTCGTCGTAGGACGCGGCCATGCCGTACAGGGTCGGGTCGAACTCGACCGAGGCCGGGTCGGCACCGAAGGACTCGTTGGCCTGCTTCAGCGAGAGGCTGATGCGGCGACGCTCGAGGTCGATGTCGATGACCTTGACGAAGATCTCGTCGTTGACCTGGACGACCTGCTCCGGGATCTCCACGTGGCGCTCGGCCAGCTCGGAGATGTGGACCAGACCCTCGATGCCCTCGTCCACGCGGACGAACGCACCGAACGGCACCAGCTTCGTGACCTTGCCGGGCACGACCTGGCCGATCTGGTGGGTGCGGGCGAACTGCTGCCACGGGTCTTCCTGGGTCGCCTTCAGCGACAGGGAGACGCGCTCGCGGTCCATGTCGACGTCGAGGACCTCGACCGTGACCTCCTGGCCGACCTCGACGACCTCGGAGGGGTGGTCGATGTGCTTCCAGGACAGCTCGGAGACGTGGACCAGACCGTCGACGCCACCCAGGTCCACGAAGGCACCGAAGTTGACGATCGAGGAGACCACACCGGAGCGGACCTGACCCTTCTGGAGGGTCGTGAGGAACGTCTGGCGGACCTCGGACTGGGTCTGCTCCAGCCAGGCACGGCGGGACAGGACCACGTTGTTGCGGTTCTTGTCCAGCTCGATGATCTTGGCCTCGAGCTCCTTGCCCACGTAGGGCTGGAGGTCGCGGACGCGGCGCATCTCGACCAGCGAGGCCGGGAGGAAGCCACGGAGGCCGATGTCGAGGATGAGACCACCCTTGACGACCTCGATGACGGTACCGGTGACGATCCCGTCCTCTTCCTTGATCTTCTCGATGGTGCCCCAGGCACGCTCGTACTGGGCGCGCTTCTTCGAGAGGATCAGGCGGCCTTCCTTGTCCTCCTTCTGGAGGACCAGGGCCTCGATCTCGTCACCGACGGCGACGACCTCGTTGGGGTCGACGTCGTGCTTGATCGAGAGCTCGCGGCTCGGGATCACGCCTTCGGTCTTGTAACCGATGTCGAGCAGGACCTCGTCCCGGTCGACCTTCACGATGACGCCGTCGACGATGTCGCCGTCGTTGAAGTACTTGATCGTCTCGTCGATCGCGGCGAGGAAGGCTTCCTCGTTACCGATGTCGTTGACCGCTACCTGCGGGGTGGTGGCGGTGGTCTCGGTGCTGCTCGTCATGTGGGAAAGGGCTCCGGTACGGACATTGAAGTCGTAGGTACTGCTTACGCCGGGAGCCCGTTTCGCTCTGCAGAAGCCGGACAGCCAAGGAAGCGCCCCACCAGGAACTGGTGATGGCGCCTCGACAACCGAGGGGACATACAACAGATGCGAGCGCAGCCTGCTACGTCTGAGGAGCGCAGGCCCGCAGCGCAACTTGTAGCATACGGGGGCGGCCGGACATGGTCAATGCGCGAAGGCGCACACCGGGGGCGGATCGCCGCATTCCCGGCAGAAGAATCATCCCGACAGGCCACGCGGGCCCATGAGATCCCCTCGTACGGGTCCCCCGCGGGTTGGACGGAAGAGTACGACGAGGGAGCCGATCATCCAAGAGCCGGAAACGTACGACCCGGAGGGATCCGAGGGTTTCGAGCCGGAGGCCACCCGGCGTGACGCCGATGTCACGGAGAGCGCGCGAGCCAACCGGGGCTGGTGGGACCGCAACGCCGACGAGTACCAGACCGAGCACGGCACCTTCCTCGGCGACGACCGCTTCGTGTGGGGCCCGGAGGGGCTGGACGAGGTGGAGGCCGAGCTGCTGGGCCCGCCCGGGGAGCTGAAGGGCAAGGAGGTCCTGGAGATCGGCGCGGGCGCGGCGCAGTGCGCGCGCTGGCTGGCCGCCCAGGGCGCGCGTCCGGTGGCCCTGGACCTCTCGCACCGCCAGTTGCAGCACGCGCTGCGGATCGGCGGATCGTTTCCGCTGGTGTGCGCCGACGCCAGCGCGCTGCCCTTCGCGGACGGGTCCTTCGACCTGGCGTGCTCCGCGTACGGTGCGCTGCCGTTCGTGGCCGATCCGCGGCTGGTGCTGCGCGAGGTGCGCCGGGTGCTGCGGCCGGGCGGCCGGTTCGTGTTCTCGGTGACGCACCCGATCCGCTGGGCGTTCGCGGACGAGCCGGGCCCGGAGGGCCTGACGGTGTCCTCGTCGTACTTCGACCGCACGCCCTATGTGGAGCAGGACGAGCAGGGCCGCGCGGTGTACGTGGAGCACCACAGGACGCTCGGCGACCGAGTGCGGGACGTCGTGGCCTCCGGTTTCCGGCTGGTGGACCTGGTGGAGCCGGAGTGGCCGGCCTGGAACACCGCCGAGTGGGGCGGCTGGTCGCCGCTGCGCGGAAACCTGATCCCGGGCACGGCGATCTTCGTGTGCGAGCGGAGCGGGCCGGAGGCGCCTCCGGCCGGGGGTTCGGACCGGGGCTGAGCCGCCGTATCCCCCCTCACCCCCCGCGTACGTGCACGCGCGCGTGCGGGCTGATTCGCGGGCGGGCTGATTTCCAGGCCGTACGACACTGGGGGCGTGATCCGTTACGACGCTCTCGACGCGCTGCCCGTGCGCTCCGCCCTGCCCGCCCTGGCCGACGCCCTGGAGGGTGGCGGCACCGCCGTGCTCGTGGCACCGCCCGGCACCGGCAAGACGACGCTGGTGCCGCTGGTGCTGGCAGGGCTGGTCGGCGGTGGTCCCGCGCGGCGGGTCGTGGTGGCCGAGCCGCGGCGGATCGCGGCGCGGGCGGCGGCCCGGCGCATGGCGTGGCTGCTGGGCGAGCGGCCCGGGCAGAGCGTCGGCTTCACGGTGCGCGGCGAGCGCACGGTGGGGCGGCACACGCGCGTGGAGGTCGTGACGACCGGTGTCCTGCTGCAGCGGCTCCAGCGCGACCAGGAGCTGGCCGGGGTGGACGCCGTCGTCCTCGACGAGTGCCACGAGCGGCATCTGGACGCCGACACGGTGGCCGCGTTCCTGTGGGACGTGCGGCAGGCGCTGCGGCCGGAGCTGCGCCTGGTAGCCGCGTCGGCGACCACGGACGCCGAGGGCTGGGCGCGGCTGCTCGGCGGGGCCCGGGTGGTCGAGGCGGCGGGTGTGGCGCATCCGGTGGAGGTCGTGTGGGCTCCCCCGGCGCGTCCGCTGCCGCCGCCGCACGGCATGCGGGTGGATCCGGCGCTCCTGGCCCACGTGGCGTCGGTGGTGCGGCGGGCGCTGGCCGAGCGGGCCGGGGACGTGCTGTGCTTCCTGCCCGGCGTGGGCGAGATCGCGCGCGTGGCGGCTCTGCTCGGGGACCTCGGCGACGTCGAGGTGCTCCAGGTGCACGGGCGGGCGCCGGCCGCGGTGCAGGACGCGGTGCTGGCGCCCGGGGCGCGGCGCCGGGTGGTGCTGGCGACGTCCGTGGCCGAGTCGTCGCTGACCGTACCCGGGGTGCGGGTGGTGGTCGACTCGGGGCTGGCGCGGGAGCCGCGGGTGGACCATGCGCGCGGGCTGAGCGGGCTGACGACCGTGCGGGCGTCGCGGGCGGCCGGGCGGCAGCGGGCGGGGCGGGCCGGGCGTGAGGCGCCGGGGGCGGTGTACCGGTGCTGGGCGGAGGCCGAGGACGGCCGTCTGCCGGCCTTTCCGGCGCCGGAGATCAACGTGGCCGATCTGACCGCGTTCGCCCTCCAGACGGCCTGCTGGGGCGATCCGGACGCCTCCGGGCTGGCGTTGCTGGATCCGCCGCCGGGCGGGGCGATGGCGGCGGCACGGGACGTGCTGGCGGCGGTGGGAGCGGTGGACCCCGCCGGGCGGGCCACGGAGTTCGGGGCGCGGTTGGCCCGGCTGGGGGTGCATCCCCGGCTGGGGCGGGCGTTGCTGGACACGGGCGGCCGAGGGGCCGAGGTCGTCGCTCTGCTGTCCGAGGAAGTGCCCCGGGACTACGGGGACGATCTTGCCGGTGCGTTGCGTCGGGCCCGGCGCGGGGGTGACGCCTACGCCGCGCGGTGGGCCGCGGAGGTGCGGCGGCTGCGGGGCGTCTCGGAGGAGTCCTCGCGGCCGCCCGCCGGTGCGGGTCGGCGGGAAGAGGCCCTACGGGTCGGACCGGACACCGGCGACGACAGGCTCGCCGGGCTCGTCGCGGCCCTCGCTTTTCCCGAGCGGGTCGCCAGGCTCGACGGGGGGTCGTACCTCATGGCGTCCGGGACGCGCGCGGAGCCGGCCGGGGGGTCGGCGCTGCGCGGTGCTCCGTGGGTCGTCGTGGCCGTCGCCGACCGGCCCACGGGGCAGGGGCACGCGCGGGTGCGGCTCGGCGCGGCCGTGCAGGAGGACGTGGCGCGCGTCGCCGCCGGGGCGCTGTTCGCCGAGCGGGACGAGGTGCACTGGGCCGACGGGGACGTGGTGGCCCGGCACGTCGAGCGGCTCGGGGCGATCGAGCTGGCCGTACGGCCCCTGAAGGATCCGGGCCCCGCCCTCGTGCGGGCCGCCCTGCTCGACGGGCTCCGGCAGGAGGGGCTCGCCCTGCTGCACTGGTCGCCGGAGGCGGAGGTGCTGCGGCAGCGGCTGGCGTTCCTGCGTGCTCACCTCGGGGAGCCCTGGCCGGACGTGTCGGACGCGGCGCTGCACGCGCGCGTGGACGAGTGGCTGGAGCCGGAGCTGGGCCGGGCCCGGCGGCGGGCCGATCTGGGCCGGATCGACGCCGGGCAGGCGCTCGCGCGGCTGCTGCCCTGGGCGGGCGGGGAGGCGGGCCGGCTGGACGAGCTGGCGCCGGAGCGGATCACCGTGCCGAGCGGGTCCAGGGTCCGGATCGACTACCGGGATCCGGAGCGGCCGGTGCTGGCCGTCAAGCTGCAGGAGATGTTCGGGCTGCGGCAGACGCCGGCCGTCGCGGGCGTGCCGCTGCTCGTGCATCTGCTCTCGCCGGCCGGGCGGCCCGCCGCCGTCACGGCCGATCTCGCCTCGTTCTGGCGGGACGGGTACCGGGCGGTGCGGGCGGAGCTGCGCGGCCGGTACCCGAAGCACCCGTGGCCGGAGGACCCGGCGGCGGCGGAGCCCACGCGGCACACCAACGCGCGGCTCAGGCGCTGACCGGTGCGGGCTCCTCCGTCCGCGCGGGAGCGGGTCCCCGGGGGTGGCGGGCGCGGGCCTCCAGCCAGAGGGAGAGGGCGAGGAGCAGCAGGCCGAGGCCGAGGGAGCCCCAGGGGACGTACGAGGTGAGGGCGAGGACGAGGATCCGGTTGTGCTTGACCAGGGCGACCGTGTGGGCGATGTAGTCCTCGCGCATCTTCACGTGCCCGGCGAACGCGGTGACCTTGGCGCGGCCGCCGAGCAGGGTGCCGCCGCGCAGTTCCTCCCGGTGGATCTCCTCACCGTAGACGGGGGCCCCGGTGACCGGTTCGACCCAGAACCTGCGGACCGTGGAGTACCAGCGGGTGGTGCCGGTCCTGGCGACCAACTCGGGGGTGATGCCCTGCACGGGCATGGTCCTCGGCATCGGAACCCTGGTCCAGGGGATGGTCTGCTCGAAGTAGTAGACGGTCAGGCCGCGGAAGGTGCGGGTGCCCTCGTAGTGGATGGGGCTGGTGGTGCGGGTCTGGGCGTCGAAGTACTCGTAGTCCCGTTTCCGGGTCAGGAAGGGCCACTTGAACTCGATGCCCTCGCGGGTGACCGGGTCGCCGTCGACCATCTCGCCGGTGGCGTGGACGGGGTCCTGGGTGTGGGCGTCGAAGATGTAGCGTTCGGGCACCTTGGAGACCATCCTGCCGTCGGGGCCCTGGACGTAGGACAGGCCGTCCCAGACGACGACGGGCCGTCCGGCCGTCTTCCCGATCTTCTTCGCGGCCGCCACGTCGCCCTTGAGGGTCTGCACGATGGTGATCTTCGGGACCTTCTCGGCGCGCATGGTGCCGTAGTCGAGGAGGGTGGCGTTCCGGGCCTCCAGGACCATCTCCTGGTACTGCCCGGCGGGGATCCGGGCCAGGCGCGGGAAGGCGTACCAGCGCAGCAGCGGGGACAGCGCCGCGCAGCACACGGCGCAGGCGAGCAGGACCAGGCTTGCCGTGCGGCGCATTGCGGCCTCCCTCCGGGACGGGCGCGGCTACGGGTGCGCGGGCACCGTCGTCAGCAGCGGCTTGGGGGACGTCCGGCCCGACGGCGTGCCCAGCGCGCTGATCGCGAGGACCAGGGCGAACGCGAGGGCGAGACCGGTCGCGGCGGCGATCAGGGCGCGCATGCGGGGCCTCCCGGCGGACGGTCGGTGCCTGACGGCTTGCTGATGGTTCGTCAGGTCGGGCACCGTAGCAACGGGCGGGCGAGATGAGAACAGCGGTGCGCGCACGAACGAGGGCGCCCTCCCGCCGGAGCGGAGGGGCGCCCTGGGTGCCGCCGTGCGTCAGGAGGCGGACTCGCTCGGGGCCGGGCTCTGCGCGGTGCCGGCCGTGACCTTCAGTTCCACGGTGAGCGTGGCGCCGCCCGTGGTGGTGAGGCGGAGCAGGAAGGTGCCGGTGGTGTCGTCCGCGTACAGCTTCGGGAGGGTGAGCAGGCCCTTGGCGTCCGTCTGGAGACCGGTGAGGGTGCGTACGGCCTTGCCGTCGGCGTCCTTGAAGTAGGGGCCCTTGTCGTTCTCCGTGGCGTCCGTGTCGGACTTGATCAGCGTGGCGGTGGCCGCGACCTTGCCGGCGACGGCGCCCTTGTACGTCGCCTTCACCTGGACCTGGTCGGCGAACTCGCCGCCGGCGGTGCAGGTCAGCGGGGTGTCGCCGGTGCGGGCCAGGGTGTCGGCGGCGCGCGCGGTGACCGTGGCGGTGAAGTCGACCCCCTTGACCGAGCGTCCCACGACGGCCGCGGTGACCTTGAAGTCGCCGGTCTTCTCGCCGGCCTGGAGCGCCGGGGCGGCCGCGAGGCCCTTGGCGTCGGTGACGACCGTGGCCACGGTCTCGCCGCCGGCGAAGGTGGCGTCCGTGTCGCCGGTGAGGGTGAACCTGATCCTGACCTTGGCGACGGACTTGCCGACCTTGGTCTCGGCGCGGACGCCGACCGGGTCGGCGAAGGCGTCGCCGGCCGTCGCGGTGAGCTTTCCGGTGCCCAGGCCCTGCAGGTGGTCCACGAGGTCGGTGGGCGTCTGCGGGGGCGAGGGCGGGGTGGGCGTCGGGGGCGTGGGCGTCGGGGGTGTCGGCGGGGTGGGCGGCTGCGGCGGCTTGGGGCCGGGGGTCTCGTGGCCGCCCTTGCCGTCGCCGTCGCCGCCGGGCTTGTGGGGCTTCGGGTGCGGCTTGGTGGTGGGCGGCTGCGCGGGGCCCGGGGAGGTGGTGCGCGGGGAGCCGCCGTCGCTGCGGTGCTCGGGCACGCCGCCGGTGCCGTCGGGGATGGAGTGGCTGTCCTTGCGGTAGTACTCCAGCCAGTTCAGGACCAGGGCGAGGTAGTCCTGCGAGTTGTTGTAGCTGAGGATCGCGCTGCGCAGGCCGCCGTCGGTGGACAGGTCCCAGCCGTTGCGGCACAGGTAGTGGCCCGCGGCGAGGGCGGCGTCGTAGACGTTGTTGGGGTCCTTCTTGCCGTCCCCGTTGCCGTCGCGGCCGGCCCAGGCCCAGGTGGACGGGATGAACTGCATGGGGCCGACGGCCTGGTCGTAGGTGCTGTTGCCGTCGTACGCGCCGTCGTCGGTGTCCGGGATGAGCGCGAAGCCGTTGCCGTCGAGCTGCGGACCGAGGATCCGGCCGACGGTGGTGCCGTCGGCGTCGACCCGGCCGCCGCGGGCGTGTCCCGACTCGACCTTGCCGATGGCGGCGAGCAGTTGCCAGGGCAGGTTGCAGCCGGGCTTGGCGGAGCGGAGTTCGGCCTCGGCCTTCTTGTAGGCGTCGAGGACCGTCGCCGGGATGCCGGCCTCGGCCCCGCCCCGGGCGACGGGGGTGCCGACGCCGGCCGAGGGGCTGGGGCTGGGGCTCTTCAGCGGTGGCAGGTCCGTGTAATAGGGCGAGTTGCCGGTGGCGTTGCCGGCGGCGGACCCGTCGGGTACGGGGGCGGAGGCGCCGGTCGCCGCCTGTCTGCCGGGGTCCTCGCCGGTCACTCCCGGAGCCTGGGACGCGGAGAGAGCCGCGACCGCCGCCGCGGCCACGGCGGTGGTCGCCGCTCCCTTGCGCAGCCGCCTGCCGAAATGCGCCGCCATAGAGTGAACCCCTCCCATGGACGTCCGTGCGTCCGTCTCCGTCTGTCTGCCTCGCTCTGGTGTGACGGTTGACCCCGTGATCTGGTTGCCCCTGTGCCGCCGTTCCCTCTGTGTGATGTGTGTGCGGCCGTGCGCCCAGCACGGCGACGCAGGTGACCCTACGACAACTTGCTTTGAGCGGGCACCCGTTCGCGCCCCGAATTCACCGGTTGGCCAACTGTCGTCGTCCGGCGGGGACCCGGACCGTGCTCACGCATACTGGGCGCAGCCGATCACCGGTGCCGGGGCCGGGGCCGTCGGACGCTCTAGGGGGCTCTGTTGCCGTTCACGCTCAGTCACGCGGCGGCCGTGCTGCCCGCGGTCCGCCGGGACGGCAGCGGCCGGGGCCGGCTGGTACCGGCGGTGCTCGTCGCGGGCTCCTACGCGCCCGACATGCCCTACTACGCGGCCGGTGTCCTGCCGGGCGGCATGGAGTTCGGCACGGTCACGCACGCGTTCACCGGGGTCGTCACGGTCGACGTCCTCATCGCCTGGGCCCTCGTGGGGCTGTGGCTGCTGGTCCGCGAGCCGTTGCCGGCGCTGCTGCCGCGGGCCTGGCAGGGGAGGCCGGCCGCGCTGCTGCGCTGCGGTGCGCCACGCGCGCGCGTGCGGGCGGCGCCGGTGGGCCGGTGGTACGTCTCCGCGGTGCTCGGCGCGCTCACCCATGTGGTGTGGGACGCGTTCACGCACCACGACCGGTGGGGCACACGGCTGATTCCGGCCATCGGCCGGGACCGGCCGATGGGCATGCCGCTGTTCACCTGGCTGCAGTACGGGTCCTCGGCGGCCGGTGCCGTGGTGATCGCGGTGTTCGTGGTCCGCGCGGTGCGGCGGGCGCCGGGCGGGGCGGCGGCGGGGGTGCCGGAGCTGTCCGCGCGGGACCGGTGGTGCGCGTTCGCGGTGATCGGCGGCTGCGCGCTGGCGGGCGCGGTGCAGCGGACGGCACGGTGGCGGGAGCGGCGGGGTACGGCCGCGGGGCCGTGGGAACTGGTGCCCACTCTGTGCTTCGGCGTGGGCGCCGGGGTGGTCCTGGGGCTGCTGCTGTACGCCGTCGCGGTCAGGGTCTGGCGTCCGGCCGCGGGCCCTGGGGGCCGTGCGGGCTCTGGGGGTCCCGGCGAGGTGGTCGGTGCGAGCCCGGAGCACCCGGCCGCCCGGTGAGGGGCGCGACGAAGACCGTGAGCGTGGGCCGGGGGCGGGATCTCGGGACCAGGATGAGGACGAGGGCGAGATAGCCGCGGGCCAGGTCGGTCCACTGGCGCCAGTCCGGAGTGCGGGCCGGGCGGCCGGCGAGTCCGTGCCGCAGGCGCCGGCCGGCGTGGCGGACGGTCGTGGCCAGGTCGGCCGGGACGCGGGCGGTGCTTGCGTCGGCCGCGAGGGCCGGGACGGGCGCGGCGGGCACGGCCTGCGCCGAGACGATGTCCGCCCAGGCCGCGGTGGCTGCCTCGGGCGTCCGGCGGTGAAGCATGCGTATACCCATGCTCGCAGTGTTGCGGCTGCGGGGGGGCGGGGGCGTTCTGACGGGGTCCACGAGAGTGACGGGCCCTCCGGGGGTTCGGCGGGTTGGCGGGGAGAGGTGGGGTGGGCGCCGTGGGGTGCCGGGCGGGTTGGCGGAGGGTGGGGCGGGGTGCCGTGGGGGTGGGGCGGGGTGCCGAGCGGGGCATGGGGGTGCCGAGCGGGTTCGGCTTCGCCGGGCGCCGCCGGAGGGGCTGTGCCGGTTGCGGTGGGTCCAGTACTGCGGGACCCACCCGCCGGGGCTCTGCGGGGCTGCGGTGAGTCCGGCACCGCCGGGCCCCACCGGACGAAACTGTGCCGGCTGTGGTGAGTCCGGCACCGCCGGGATGCGCCGGCCCGGTTGATCGCCGTTGCGGCGGAGAAACGTTGGCCCGGGTGAGGGAAGCCCGGATGGGGGAAGCCCGGGCGGGGAAGGAAGCGGCGAGCGGTGGCGCGCGGTGGCAGGCGTGAGCGGGCGTTGGCCTCGTCCGGCCGACGCCCGCCTCCCCCGGCTTGCAGAGCCCCGGCGCTCGGGGTTGCAGCGCCCCTCTCGGAGTTGCAGCCCCCTCCGGGTGCGGCCCCCGCTCGGAGTTGCAGCCCCGCTCGCGGTGCGGCCCCCGCTCGGGGTTGCAGCGCCCCCCTCGGAGCTGCGACCCCCTCGGAGTTGCAGCCCGCGCCCGGGGTGCGGCCCCCCGCTCGCCCCCGTCCGTGTGGCGCAGGCTGCTAGTGGGCTGCCGATTCCCAGTCCGGGCCCACGCCCACCGAGACGTCCAGCGGGGCCCTGAGGTGGACGGCCTCGGACATCTCGCGGCGGACGAGTTCCTCGGCCGCCGTCCGCTCGCCGGGGGCGATCTCCAGGACGATTTCGTCGTGGACCTGGAGGAGCATGCGGGACTTCAGGTCCGCCGCCCGCAGCGCGCTGTCCACCTTGAGCATGGCGATCTTCACGATGTCCGCCGCCGTGCCCTGGATGGGCGCGTTGAGGGCCATGCGCTCGGCCGCCTCCCGGCGCTGGCGGTTGTCGCTGTTGAGGTCGGGGAGGTAGCGGCGGCGGCCGAACAGCGTCGCCGTGTAGCCCGTCGCCCGGGCCTCGTCGACCGCCCGGCGCAGGTAGTCCCGCACCCCGCCGAAACGCTCGAAGTAGGCGTCCATCAGCGCGCGGGCCTCGGCCGCCTCGATGTTCAGCTGCTGGGAGAGGCCGAACGCGGACAGGCCGTAGGCCAGTCCGTAGGACATCGCCTTGATCTTGCGCCGCATCTCCGCGTCGACCGCGCCGGGCTCGACGCCGAACACCTGGGAGGCGGCGGTGGTGTGCAGGTCCTCGCCGGAGGTGAACGCCCGGATCAGGCCCTCGTCCTCGGAGAGGTGGGCCATCACGCGCAGCTCGATCTGGCTGTAGTCCGCGGTCATCAGGGACTCGAAACCCTCGCCGACCACGAAGCCCCGGCGGATCGCCCGGCCCTCGTCCGTGCGGACGGGGATGTTCTGGAGGTTGGGGTCCGTGGAGGACAGGCGTCCGGTCGCGGCCACCGTCTGGTTGAAGGTGGTGTGGATACGGCCGTCGCCCGCGATGGTCTTGATCAGGCCCTCGACGGTGACGCGGAGCTTCGCCTGCTCCCGGTGCCGGAGCATGATCACCGGCAGTTCGTTGTCGGTCTGGGTGGCGAGCCAGGCCAGCGCGTCGGCGTCGGTGGTGTAGCCGGTCTTGGTCTTCTTCGTCCTGGGCAGCGCCAGCTCGCCGAAGAGGACTTCCTGGAGCTGCTTGGGCGAGCCCAGGTTGAACTCGTGGCCGGCCGCGGCGTGCGCCTCCTTCACGGCCTGCTGCACCGCGCCCGCGAACATCTGTTCCATCGATTCGAGGTGCGGGCGGTCCGCCGCGATGCCGTGGCGCTCCATGCGGGCCAGCAGCGCGGAGGTGGGCAGCTCCATGTCCCGGAGCAGATCCGCGGCGCCGACCTCCGCCAGGCGCTCCTCGAAGGCCGTGCCGAGGTCCAGGACGGCGCGGGCCTGGACCATCAGGGCCTCGGCCTCGGCGCCCTCGTCCGCGCCGAAGGCCAGCTGGCCGTCGGCCGCGGCGGCGGGGGCCAGCTCGCGGTGCAGGTACTCCAGGGACAGCGCGTCCAGGTCGAAGGAGCGGCGGCCGGGCTTGACCAGGTAGGCGGCGAGCGCGGTGTCCATGGTCACACCCTCGACGCTCCAGCCGTGCTCGGCGAAGACGCGCATGGCGCCCTTGGCGTTGTGGAGCACCTTGGGGCGGCCGGCGTCGGCCAGCCAGGCCGCGAAGGCGTTCTCGTCGGCCTCGTCCAGCTCGGCCGGGTCGAACCAGACCGCCGCTCCCCCGGCCGCGGCGAGGGCGACCTCGGCGACCGAGCCGGTGCCCAGCGCCCAGGTGCCGACGGTGGCGACGCCCAGGGTCCCGGTGCCGTGCTCGGCGAGCCAGGGTGCCAGCTCGCCGGTGCGCAGGATGCGGCCGTCGATCTCGACGCCGTCGGTGGCGACCGGGGTGGTCTCGGCCTCCTCGGTGCCGGGGTCGACGGCGAAGAGGCGCTCGCGCAGGGACGGGTTGCGGATCTCCAGGGTGTCCAGGATCATCGCGACGGCCTTGCGGTCGTACGGGGCGCGCTCCAGGCCAGCGACCGTCCGGGGCAGCTCCACCTCGCGCTCCAGCTCGGTCAGGACGCGGTTGAGCTTGACGGACTCCAAGTGGTCGCGGAGGTTCTGCCCGGCCTTGCCCTTGACCTCCTCGACCCGCTCGACCAGCTCGGCGAACGAGCCGAACTGGTTGATCCACTTCGCGGCGGTCTTCTCGCCGACGCCGGGGATGCCGGGGAGGTTGTCCGACGGGTCGCCGCGCAGGGCCGCGAAGTCCGGGTACTGGGCGGGCGTCAAGCCGTACTTCTCGAAAACCTTCTCCGGGGTGAACCGGGTCAGCTCCGAGACGCCCTTCGTCGGGTAGAGCACGGTGGTGTTCTCGGTGACCAGCTGGAAGGAGTCGCGGTCACCGGTGACGATCAGCACCTCGAAGCCCGCGGCCTCGGCCTGGGTGGCGAGGGTGGCGATGACGTCGTCCGCCTCGTACCCCTCGACGGCGAAGCGCGGGGCGTGCATCGCGTCGAGCAGCTCGCCGATCAGCTCGACCTGGCCCTTGAACTCGTCCGGGGTCTTGGAACGGTTCGCCTTGTACTCGGTGAACCGCTCGGAGCGCCAGGTCTTGCGGGAGACGTCGAAGGCCACCGCGAAGTGCGTGGGCGCCTCGTCACGCAGGGTGTTGGCCAGCATCGACGCGAAGCCGTAGATCGCGTTCGTCGGCTGGCCGGTCGCGGTGGTGAAGTTCTCCGCGGGCAGCGCGAAGAACGCGCGGTAGGCCAGCGAGTGCCCGTCCATGAGCATCAGCCGGGGACGGGTGCCGCCGGGGGTCTTGTCGGTCTGCTTCGGTGCTGTCTCTGCCACGTCCCCGATCCTGCCACGCCGCACTGACACTCCGGCCCGGGCGGCCCGTCCCCGGTACGGACCGGTGCGTTCCGGTCGCGTGGCGTGACGGCGGCCGTGCGCGTGCGAGGCGGCGGCCACCGGCCCCCTCCCCTGTCGGTGGGCCGTGGGAGGATCGTCCGCGTACTTCTCACAGGCAGTCGAAGGGGACCGTGCGATGGCGACGAAGCCGCCCAAGGGTGATCCGGTTCAGGACGCACCGCAGGTCGCGGAGCCGAAGCACGCGGCGGCCGGACTGCCGGCCATCGGGCACACGCTGCGCATCGCCCAGCAGCAGATGGGCGTGCGGCGCACGGCGCTGACACTGCTGCGCGTGAACCAGAAGGACGGCTTCGACTGCCCGGGCTGCGCCTGGCCGGAGCCGGACCACCGGCACGCGGCGGAGTTCTGCGAGAACGGCGCCAAGGCGGTGGCCGAGGAGGCCACCCTGCGCCGGGTCACGCCCGAGTTCTTCACCGCGCACTCCGTCGCCGACCTGTCCGGCCGCAGCGGCTACTGGCTGGGCCAGCAGGGCCGGCTCACGCACCCGATGTACCTCCCCGAGGGCGGCACGCACTACGAGCCGGTCTCCTGGGAGCGCGCCTTCGACATCGTCGCCGAGGAGATCGCCGCCCTCGGCTCCCCGGACGAGGCCGTCTTCTACACCTCGGGCCGCACCAGCAACGAGGCCGCGTTCCTGTACCAGCTCTTCGCGCGCGAGCTGGGCACGAACAACCTGCCGGACTGCTCGAACATGTGCCACGAGTCGTCGGGGTCCGCGCTGAACGAGACCATCGGCATCGGCAAGGGCAGCGTCCTGCTGGAGGACCTGTACCAGGCCGACCTGATCATCGTCGCGGGCCAGAACCCGGGCACGAACCATCCGCGGATGCTCTCCGCGCTGGAGAAGGCCAAGGCGAACGGCGCGCGGGTCATCAGCGTCAATCCGCTGCCCGAGGCGGGCCTGGAGCGTTTCAAGAACCCCCAGACCCCGCAGGGCCTCCTCAAGGGCGCCTCGCTCACCGACCTGTTCCTGCAGATCCGCATCGGCGGCGACCAGGCCCTCTTCCGGCTCCTCAACAAGCTGATTCTGGAGACGGACGGCGCGGTCGACGAGGAGTTCGTCCGTGACCACACGCACGGCTTCGAGGAGTTCGCGGCGGCCGCGCGTGCCGCCGACTGGGACGAGACGCTGACCGCGACCGGTCTCACGCGCGCGGAGATCGAACGGGCCCTCGGCATGGTCCTCGCCTCCGAGCGGACCATCGTCTGCTGGGCCATGGGCCTCACCCAGCACAAGCACGCCGTCCCGACCATCCGCGAGGTGGTCAACTTCCTGCTGCTGCGCGGCAACATCGGCCGCCCCGGCGCGGGCGTGTGCCCGGTGCGCGGGCACAGCAACGTGCAGGGCGACCGCACCATGGGCATCTTCGAGCGGCCCGCCCCCGCGTTCCTGGACGCCCTGGAGAAGGAGTTCGGTTTCGCGCCGCCGCGCGAACACGGCTTCGACGTCGTACGGGCCATCCGCGCGCTGCGCGACGGCGAGGCGAAGGTGTTCTTCGCCATGGGCGGCAACTTCGTCTCCGCCTCGCCCGACACCGAGGTCACCGAGGCCGCGATGCGCCGCGCGCGGCTGACGGTGCACGTGTCGACCAAGCTGAACCGCTCGCACGTGGTCACGGGCGCGCGGGCGCTGATCCTGCCCACCCTGGGCCGCACGGAGCGCGATGTGCAGGACGGCGGCGAGCAGTTCGTGACGGTCGAGGACTCCATGGGCATGGTGCACGCCTCGCGCGGGCGCTTGAAGCCCGCGAGCCCGCGGCTGCGGTCCGAGCCGGCCATCGTCTGCGGGCTCGCGCGCCGGGTGCTCGGCGAGCGCAGTGTCGTGCCGTGGGAGGAGTTCGCGAGGGACTACGCGGCGATCCGTGACCGCATCGCGCGCGTGATCCCCGGTTTCGAGGACTTCAACGCGCGCGTGGCGCGGCCCGGCGGCTTCGCGCTGCCGCACGCCCCGCGCGACGAGCGCCGCTTCCCGACCGCCACGGGCAAGGCGAACTTCACGGCGGCCCCGGTGGAGTACCCGGCGCTGCCCGAAGGCCGGCTGCTGCTGCAGACCCTGCGTTCGCACGACCAGTACAACACCACGATCTACGGCCTGGACGACCGGTACCGGGGCATCACCGGCGGGCGCCGGGTGGTGCTGGTGCATCCCGAGGACGCCCGCGCGCTCGGGGTCGCCGAGGGGTCGTACGTCGACCTGGTGAGCGAGTGGCGGGATGGGGTGGAGCGGCGGGCGCCCGGCTTCCGGGTGGTGCTGTATCCGACGGCCCGCGGGTGTGCGGCCGCGTACTACCCCGAGACGAACGTGCTGGTGCCGCTGGACGCCACCGCCGACACCAGCAACACCCCGGCCAGCAAGTCCGTCGTCGTACGACTGGAGGACCACACCGGGGACACCGGGAGCCGTCTGGAACAATCGGCGACCGACTGAGCGTTTGCTCAGCGAGCAGTCACTGGACGACGAACGGAGCCGGGCCCATGGGTGAGCAGCAGCGAGTGAAGTTCCCGCAGGAGGTCATCGACGAGTACGCGGCGCTCGGTGTGGACCTGCCCGCCCTGTTCTCCGCCGGCCATCTGGGCACGCGCATGGGGGTGCAGATCCTGGAGGCCTCGGCGGACAAGGTCGTCGGGACCATGCCGGTGGAGGGCAACACCCAGCCGTACGGCCTGCTGCACGGCGGCGCCTCCGCGGTGCTCGCCGAGACCCTGGGCTCGGTCGGCTCGATGCTGCACGGCGGCGCCTCGAAGATCGCGGTCGGGGTGGACCTGAACTGCACGCACCACCGCGGGGTCCGCTCGGGCCTGGTGACGGGCGTGGCCACGCCGGTGCACCGGGGCCGGTCGACGGCGACGTACGAGATCGTGATCAGCGACGAGGCGGACCGCCGGGTGTGCACCGCCCGGCTGACCTGCCTGCTGCGGGACGTGCGGCCGGGCGACGGGTCCACGGAGCCCGCCGGAAGCTGAGCCAGGCTCCGCCGGAGCGTTGCCTCTCGCCCTCCCTCCCCTTAGCTTCGGCACATGGGACGGCGAGGAGGCCCCCGGCCGGGGGTGAGGTTCCTGGTGCTCGGGCTGGCGGTGCCGGCGGTGCTGTGCGCGACCGGCTGCGCCGGACCGAGCGGCTCCCCCGCGTCCCCGCACTCCTCGGCCGCCCCCACGCCCGCCCCCGGTTCCGCGACCGCCCCCACGCCCGCCCCCGGTTCCGCGACCGCCTCCACGCCCGCTCCGGGTTCCGCGGCCGCCAGCTCCCCGGGCCCCGGCCGGCCCGTCTCCGACGCCGAGTTGTGCGCGCGGATCATCACCTACTGGTCGCGCGAGGTCCTCGACGGTGGCTCCTACGGCGACTACCAGTCGATGGGCCTGTCCCACGGCCAGTACGAGATCCTGCGCGACGTCGTGGACGCGGCACGCTCACTGAGGCACCGTCAAGGCGCGCTGGAAGCCGACAAGTTGATTGCCCGTCAGGCACGCGCGGCGTGTACCGGGCGATACCGGCACGGGACCCCGAGCGGGGGCCCGTGGACATGAGCGGCATCGGACCTCCGGAGCCCGGCGAGGGCACGCGCGCACGGGACGACCGGCACCCGGAGGCCGCCTCTCCGGCCGGCCGCGGGCGCCCCTCCCCGGCCGCCTGGTACGCCCGCCACCGGCGGATCGTCATCGCCCTGGCCGCCGCGGCCGTCCTCCTGGGAGGCGGCGGATACCTGTACGCCTCACGGCCGCAGCAGCCGCCCCCGCACCCGCCCCGCGGACCCGCACAGGCGCCGTACCCCGCCCAAGTCGTCGACGTGACCTACCTCGACGCCCGGACCCCTCCCCCGGGCGCCCCGCCGCGCAGCTTCGGCTTCGCCGTCCTGGTGAGCGTGGCGTCGGGTCCGCCGGTCACCGTGACCCGGGTGGGCCAGCCGTACGCGGGGCTCGCCCTGACCACGGAGCCACCCGCACCGCTGCGAATCCGGGCACATACGGCCCGCAAGATCACAATAACCATGCATGTGACGGAATGCGAAAAAGCCCCCACGGACGCCGGGCTCCCTTTCCTCGACGTAACTCTGCGTAATACGCGTGCAATACAGACGCAGAGCTTCATCCCGGGGCCCCGCTACGCACAGGACCTCTCCCACGCCCTGGAAGTAGCCTGCAGCAACAGAACCCGGTAATCACCAAAACAGCTGAGACACCTGGAATGATCACGGCGAGTCCTGCGGGTTCTCAGAATGTGGACGGCGCGAATCCACCTGAATTCCACCTTCCACCCCACCCAGTACCGCTGTGCATTACGTCGTGTCATAACAAGAGCGTCACAGCCTGGGTCAGACACTCCTCCACGTTCCCCACACACGCTTAGAGTCACGGCCAGTCACCGCGCCTTCGGATTGTCCAAAATCAGCGCGGCGCGCGACTCGGCCGCTTCCACGGGGAGGCGGTTGTGCCTGGGGAAAGGACTGATCGTGCGTCAACGTTCGCTTATCGCCATCACCGCCGCGCTGGCGGCGGGAGCGCTCACCCTCACCGCCTGCGGCTCGCGCGACAGCGGCGACAAGGGCTCCGACTCGGGCAACGGCGGCACCACCGTCGTCATCGGCGTGGACGCCCCCCTGACCGGCGACCTGTCCGCCATGGGCCTCGGCATCAAGAACTCGGCGGACCTCGCCACCAGGAACGCCAACAAGCAGAACCTGGTCAAGGGCATCACCTTCAAGATCGACGCCCGCGACGACCAGGCCCAGCCGTCCGCCGGCCAGCAGAACGCCTCCACGTTCGTCTCGGACAAGAGCGTCCTCGGCGTCGTCGGCCCGCTCAACTCCTCGGTCTCCGAGTCGATGCAGAAGGTCTTCGACGACGCCAAGCTGGTCCAGGTGTCCCCGGCCAACACCGGCCCGGCCCTGACCCAGGGCCCGGACTGGCAGAACAAGAAGGTCCGCCCCTACAAGGCGTACTTCCGCACCGCGACCACGGACGCCATCCAGGGCCCGTTCGCCGCCCAGTACGTCTACAACACCGCCAAGAAGCAGAAGGTCTTCGTCATCGACGACAAGAAGACCTACGGCTCCGGCCTCGCCGCCACCTTCACCACGGAGTTCAAGAAGCTCGGCGGCAAGGTCGTCGGCACCGAGCACATCAACCCCGACGCCAAGGACTTCTCCGCCATCGCCACCAAGGTGAAGAACTCCGGCGCCCAGGTCGTCTACTACGGCGGCGAGTACCCGCAGGCCGGCCCGCTCAGCAAGCAGATCAAGGCCGCCGGCGCCAAGATCCCGCTGGTCGGCGGCGACGGCATCAAGGACGACACCTTCATGAAGCTGGCGGGCTCCGAGGCCACCGGCGACCTGGCCACCTCCGTCGGCGCCCCGGTCGAGGACCTGCCCTCCGCCAAGCAGTACGTGGCCGACTACAAGGCCGCGGGCTACAAGGAGGAGTACTCCGCCTACGGCGGCTACTCCTACGACTCCGCCTGGGCGATCATCGAGGCCGTGAAGAAGGTCGTCGACGCCAACGGCGGCAAGCTCCCCTCCGACGCCCGCGCCAAGATCACCGAGGCGATGCAGAGCGTGTCCTTCGACGGCGTGACCGGCAAGGTCTCCTTCGACGAGTACGGCGACGCCACCAACAAGCAGCTGACCGTCTACGCCGTGAAGAACGGTGCCTGGGCCCCCGTCAAGTCCGGTACCTACACCGGCTGATCCACACCCGACCCACTCAAGAGCCGCGCGGGGCGCTGTTCCACTGGCGCCCCGCGCGGACTCGCATCCGGCCACATCCCTCGCACTTTCCGAACGCTCGGAGGACATGCGGTGAACGAACTGCCGCAGCAGCTGGTCAACGGCCTGCTACTAGGATCCATGTACGGGCTGGTCGCCATCGGCTACACAATGGTCTACGGCATCGTCCAGCTCATCAACTTCGCCCACGGCGAGATTTTCATGACGGGCGCGTTCGGCGCCCTCACGGTCTGGCTCTGGCTTCCCGGCGGCACCAGCATGTGGCTCGCGCTGCCGCTGATGATCGTCGGCGCCGTGATCGTCGCGGTCGCCATCGCCGTCGGGGCGGAACGGTTCGCCTACCGGCCCCTCCGCAACGCTCCCCGCCTCGCCCCCCTGATCACCGCCATCGGCCTCTCCCTGGCCCTGCAGCAGGCGGTATGGGCCTGGTACCCGGAGGCGAAGTCCGCGCGCACGTTCCCGCAGATCGAGGGCGGCCCGTTCGAGATCGGCAGCGTCACCATCCAGACCGGCGACGTCTTCCTCGTCGTCGCCGCCCCCATCAGCATGGCCGTCCTCGCCTACTTCGTGATGAAGACCCGCACCGGCCGCGGCATGCAGGCCACCGCACAGGACCCCGACACCGCCAAGCTGATGGGCGTCAACACCGACCGCATCATCGTGATCGCGTTCGCCCTCGGCGCCGCGTTCGCCGCCGTCGGAGCCGTCGCCTACGGCCTGAAGTACGGCGAGATCAACTTCCGCATGGGCTTCATCCTCGGTCTGAAGGCGTTCACCGCCGCCGTCCTCGGCGGCATCGGCAACATCTACGGAGCCATGATCGGCGGCATCGTCCTCGGCGTGGCCGAGACCCTCGCCACCGCCTACATCGCCGACATCCCCGGCATGGACAAGTTCGGCAGCCAGTCCTGGGCCGACGTCTGGGCCTTCGTACTCCTCATCCTCGTACTGCTGTTCAGGCCACAGGGCCTGCTCGGCGAGCGCGTCGCGGACAGGGCGTGAGACCGATGACCACACAGACCAGCGCACCCGACACCCCCGGCGCCCGCAAGGCCGACACCCCGACCGGCCTGCTGCCCCTGCCGGAGAACGCCGCCCGCGCCCTCGCCCTCGGCGGCAGCGTCCTGACCATCGTCTCCACCTTCCTCGCCTGGACCTGGACCTCCGAATTCCCCGGCGACCTCACCGTCTACGGCTACCCGGGCGGCCTGCAGGTCCTCGTCCTCATCGGCGCGGCCCTCGCCACCCTCTTCGCCCTCGCCTCCTACGGCCTGCGCGGCCTGGCCTGGCTGGTACCCGCCGGCCCCGCCCCCGCCCTGAAGTTCGCCACCCTGGCCACCTTCGCCACCGCCTGGTACACGGTCATCGCGATCAGCACCGACCTCGGCGGAGTCGTCAACCTCGAACCCGGCGGCTACCTCGTCGCCGTCAGCAGCCTCGCCGCCCTCGCCGGCGCCCTCGCCCTGCCCTTCCGGCGGCCCGAGCCCGACCCGATCGACCCCGACGACACCGGCTGGGAGAAGTTCAAGCACGGCGCCGCACACAAGTGGGAGATCACCAAGGCCGCCTTCGCCGCCGGCTCCCCCCGGCCCGTCGCCACGCTCCCCTCGTACGCCGAGATCCTCCTCATCGTCGCGATGCTCGCCCTCGGCCTCGTCGTCTTCACCTACGGCATCGGCACCGAGTACGACGAACTGTTCATCGGCTTCCTCGTCACCGCCGGCTTCGGCTTCGCCGCCCTCAACAAGGCCGGCGTCATCGCCCACGCCTCCCAGATCGCCTCCCGGCACACGAACATCACCATCTGCGGCGCCTTCGTCGCGGCGGCACTCTTCCCCTTCACCCAGACCGACGACCAGTACGCGACCCTCGGCGTCTACATCCTCATCTTCGCCACCGTCGCCCTCGGCCTGAACATCGTCGTCGGCCTCGCCGGCCTCCTCGACCTCGGATACGTCGCCTTCCTCGGCGTCGGCGCCTACGCGGCCGCCCTGGTCTCCGGCTCCCCCAGCTCCCCCTTCCACGTCCACTTCCCGTTCTGGGCCGCCGTCCTGGTCGGCGCCGCCGCCTCCCTCGTCTTCGGCGTCCTCATCGGCGCCCCGACACTCCGGCTGCGCGGCGACTACCTCGCCATCGTCACCCTCGGCTTCGGTGAGATCTTCCGCATCACCGCCAACAACCTCGACGGCACCTCCGGACCCGACCTCACCAACGGCTCCAACGGCATCTCCTCCATCCCCAACCTCGACGTCCTCGGCTTCGACTTCGGCGCCCAGCACGACATGGGCGGCTTCAGCATCGGCCGGTTCGCCAACTACTTCTTCCTCATGCTGATCATCACCGCCATCGTGGTGCTGGTCTTCCGCCGCAGCGGCAACTCCCGCATCGGACGCGCCTGGGTCGCCATCCGCGAGGACGAGACCGCGGCCCTCGCCATGGGCATCAACGGCTTCCGCGTCAAACTCATCGCCTTCGCCGTCGGCGCCTCCCTCGCCGGCCTCGCCGGCACCGTCCAGGCCCACGTCACCTACACCGTGACCCCCGAGCAGTACCTGTTCGCCGGCCCCATCCCGCCCAACTCCGCCTTCCTCCTCGCCGCGGTCGTCCTCGGCGGCATGGGCACCATCAGCGGCCCGCTCATCGGCGCCGCCCTGCTCTTCCTCATCCCCAACAAGCTCCAGTTCCTCGGCAACTACCAGCTCTTCGCCTTCGGCCTCGCGCTCATCCTCCTCATGCGGTTCCGCCCCGAGGGCCTCATCCCCAACCGGCGCCGCCAGCTCGAGTTCCACGAAGACGCGGACGCACCCACCCTCCTGACGAAGGCGGGGGCCTGATCACCATGACCACCGACACCACCACCAAGGACACCACCCCCGGCGCCACCACGCCCGGCGAAACCGTCCTCGACGCCCGCGGCGTCACCATGCGCTTCGGCGGCCTCACCGCCGTACGCGGCGTCGACCTCACCGTCGGCGCCGGCGAGATCGTCGGCCTCATCGGCCCCAACGGCGCCGGCAAGACCACCTTCTTCAACTGCCTGACCGGCCTCTACGTCCCCACCGAAGGCGAAGTCCGCTACAAAGGCAACGTCCTGCCGCCCAAATCCTTCAAGGTCACCGCGGCCGGCATCGCACGCACCTTCCAGAACATCCGGCTCTTCGCCAACATGACCGTCCTGGAAAACGTCCTCGTCGGCCGGCACACCCGCACCAAAGAAGGATTCTGGTCCGCCATCCTGCGCGGCCCCGGCTTCCACAAAGCCGAAAAAGCCTCCAGAGACCGCGCCATGGAACTGCTGGCCTTCGTCGGCCTCGACCACAAGGCCGAACACCTCGCCCGCAACCTGCCCTACGGCGAACAGCGCAAACTGGAAATCGCCCGCGCCCTCGCCAGCGAACCCGGACTGCTGCTCCTCGACGAACCGACCGCCGGCATGAACCCCCAGGAGACCCGGACCACCGAGGAACTCGTCTTCGCCATCCGCGACATGGGCATCGCCGTCCTCGTCATCGAGCACGACATGCGCTTCATCTTCAACCTGTGCGACCGCGTCGCCGTACTCGTCCAGGGCGAAAAGCTCATCGAAGGCGACAGCGCGACCGTCCAGGGCGACGAACGGGTCGTCGCGGCCTACCTCGGCGAACCCTTCGAGAACGCACCCGGCGCCGAAGAGGCCGCCGAGGTGGAGGCCGCCGAGGCACACGCCGACACCACCACGGACGCCGCGCCCGGCAAGGAGAACGACCGATGACCACCATGCTGGAAGTCGAGGACCTGAAAGTCGCCTACGGCAAGATCGAAGCCGTCAAGGGCATCTCCTTCAAGGTCGAGGCCGGTCAGGTCGTCACCCTCATCGGCACCAACGGCGCCGGCAAGACCACCACCCTGCGCACCCTGTCCGGACTGCTCAAGCCGGTCGGCGGCCAGATCAAGTTCAACGGCAGGTCGCTGAAGAAGGTCCCCGCCCACCAAGTGGTCTCCCTGGGCCTCGCCCACTCCCCCGAGGGGCGGCACATCTTCCCGCGCATGAGCATCGAGGACAACCTGCGCCTCGGCGCGTTCCTGCGCAACGACAAGCCGGGCATCGAGAAGGACATCCAGCGCGCCTACGACCTCTTCCCCATCCTCGGGGAACGGCGCAAGCAGGCCGCGGGCACCCTCTCCGGCGGCGAGCAGCAGATGCTGGCCATGGGCAGGGCACTGATGTCCCAGCCGAAGCTGCTCATGCTGGACGAACCCTCGATGGGTCTGTCCCCGATCATGATGCAGAAGATCATGGCGACCATCGCCGAGCTGAAGGCACAGGGCACCACGATCCTGCTGGTCGAGCAGAACGCCCAGGCGGCGCTCTCCCTCGCCGACCAGGGTCATGTCATGGAGGTCGGCAACATCGTCCTGTCCGGCACGGGACAGGACCTGCTGCACGACGAGTCCGTCCGCAAGGCCTACCTCGGCGAGGACTGATCCGCCGCACGGATCCGTCCGTATACGACGACGAGGCCCGCACCCTCTTCTCCGGGGTGCGGGCCTCGTCGTACGCGGGGGCCGCTCAGCTCTTCTTGGCCGCCTTCTTCTCCTCGCTGTCCGCGACGACCGCCTCCGCGACTTGCTGCATCGACATGCGGCGGTCCATCGACGTCTTCTGGATCCAGCGGAAGGCGGCCGGCTCGGTCAGGCCGTACTCCGTCTGCAGGATGGACTTCGCACGGTCGACCAGCTTGCGGGTCTCCAGCCGCTGCGTGAGGTCGGCGACCTCCTGCTCCAGCTGCTTCAGCTCGGTGAACCGGGAGACGGCCATCTCGATCGCCGGGACGACGTCGCTCTTGCTGAACGGCTTGACCAGGTACGCCATGGCACCGGCGTCCCGGGCGCGCTCGACGAGGTCGCGCTGCGAGAAGGCGGTGAGCATCAGGACCGGCGCGATGGACTCCTCGGCGATCTTCTCGGCCGCGGAGATGCCGTCCAGCTTGGGCATCTTCACGTCCAGGATGACCAGGTCCGGCCGGTGCTCGCGGGCCAGCTCGACGGCGCGCTCACCGTCCCCGGCCTCGCCGACGACGGTGTACCCCTCCTCCTCCAGCATCTCCTTCAGGTCGAGCCGGATCAGGGCCTCGTCCTCGGCGATGACGACACGGGTCGTCAGCGGAGGTACGTGCGACTTGTCGTCGTCGGGCACGTCTACGGGCTGGGGCGACTCGGGGGCGGTCACTGAGGCTCCTCGGTACGGGGCAGGGGCTCTGCTTCCAGCAGGGTACCTAGCTGCAGGGACGCGCGGTGAACCGGTACACTTCCCACGGCTTTCCAGCTTGCCCGGTTGGAGGAACTGGTCAGACTCGCGGCACTCAAAATGCCGTGCCCTTTGGGCATGTGGGTTCGAATCCCACACCGGGCACACCACGGCCGAAAGCGGAGGATCACGTTCGCGTGATCCTCCGCTTTTTGCTGTATGTGACCGGCTTCGGTGACCCAGAGTGGTCGCATGAACTTCCATGGCACAGAGGTGCGACAAAAGGCGCTCACCCTGCTGCGCGGCGATGTGAGGAACGCCGACGTGGCCCGCAAGCTGAACGTACCCGTGGGCACGGTCGGCTACTGGAAGCATGAGGACCGGGCGGAAGCGAGGTGAGTGCCCAGGCCGCCACGACCCGCCCTGTCCGCGCTGCCACGGACGGAGGCTGGATGAGGCTGCGTACAGCTACCTGCTCGGCCTGTACCTAGGTGTATTGACCCGCAGTGTTGTTGACGCGGCTGATGGGCGGGTGTCCGCCGAGTGCGGTGTGGCAGCGGTGGTGGTTGTAGGTGTGGAGGAAGT
>NZ_JOIU01000031.1 GCF_000720135.1 Streptomyces sp. NRRL S-1022
AGACCCTGCTCCAAGCCCTGCTCCCGCCCTTCTTCCCGTACCTGCTCGGCCAGCGGGTGTCGCCAGAAGTACTGGATCGCCGTCATCAATTCCCTCCACATCTGCTTCGCCTGGGGGTCGGCCAGGCAGGAGTCGACGAACTGCACGAAGACTGCGGCACTGTCGGGGTCGATGGTCCGCAAACGCGGCGGCCAGGGATTCCAGTATGGCCGGAGCCTGCGGCCCACGCCCGTGTGTCATCGCCGACAGCACCGCAAGAGGGACATCCCGCTCGGCCTGCCGCTCGTCCGCGATCACCGGCACGTTGTCCGGCCCCAGCACCAGCGGACGCACCGTCAGCGACTCCCACCCCCGGGAAACCGAGCCGGATCGGACGCGAGGCCCACGTCGCCGTGGCACTGCTCTGCGTGATCACGATCAGCACCGGCTCACACCGGTACTTCTCGTACAGGTACGACAGGTAGTACGGCCAACTGCCCCGCTTCCGGTCGTCCACCCTGCCCTGCGACTCCACCACGAACAGGTAGGCGCCCTCGTCCGTCTCCGCCCGCAACAGCGTGTCCATTCAACGCCGCGATTTCTGATCCTTCTGGAAGATCTGGTGCAGCGCCTCATGCGACGAGCCGACCATCACGCCACCCCCAGCTCGCACCACACGTACTTCCCCCGGTCCCCGAGCCGCGCCGACGGCTGCCAGCCCCAGTCCCGGGCGCACGCCACCACCAGGCCCAGCCCGCGCCCCGCCTCCGACTCCAGCACCTGCCCCAACGGCACCGGCGGCTCCGGCGGCTCCGGGTCCGTGTCCCACGCCCCGATCCACACCACCCCCTCCCGGGAGCGCCTCACCCGCAACGCCGCCGGCCCCTTGGTGTGCCGCACCGCGTTCGACACCAACTCCGTGGCGAGGAGTTCCGCCGTCTCCACCAACCCCGCCAGGTCGTGCATCGTCAGGATCGCGCGCAGGGTGCGGCGGCAGACGGTCACCGCTCTCAGGTCGTTGGGGATGTAGAGCGTGTAGTCCCAGGGTTCGTTCTCGGGCATGGCTCAGTAACTCCAGTCGGTGAGTGTGGTTTCCGCGCGCGGTGGCATTGCCGTAGCCGTCGTGGCAGGACGGCACGGTGCACTTCCGGTACGTATTCGATCTGTCACCGACGGTAGAGCATAAATTTTTGCTGACGCAAGCCGTCGCGTAATCTGTCGCCCCAACGAGGCACTGCGTCAGAGTCGTTGAGTGTGGAGGGCACGTGTCACCGAGGAGCCAACCCACGGCACGGCAGGTGCGCCTGGGGACAGAGCTGCGCAGGCTGCGGGAGTCGGCCGGCTTGAAGGCCCGGGAAGTGGCAGCGTTGCTCAGTTCGACCTCGGCTCAGATGAGCCAGGTCGAAGCGGGCCTGGCGGGCGTCAGCGAGGAGCGGGTACGGCGTCTCGCCGCCCACTACGCCTGTGCGGATGAGGAGTTGATCGACGCGCTGGTCGCGATGGCCACCGATCGCACACACGGCTGGTGGGAGGAGTACCGGGGAGTGCTCCCTCCGGTCTTTCTGGACGTCGCCGAGACCGAGCATCACGCCACGTTCCTGCGGGAGGTCGTCACCAGCCACGTCCCGGGCCTGCTCCAGACTCCGGACTACGCCCGCGCCGTCTTCGGTTACATGGTCCCGGAGCTTCCGAAGAGCGAACTGGAGCCTCGGGTGGAGCACCGGATGAGGCGCAAATCCGTGCTGGAGCGTGACGTTCCCGTCCCCTACGAGACGGTCGTCCATGAGGCGGCGCTGCGCATCCTTGTATCGGACCGCCAAGCCGCTCGGCACCAGCTCCAGGAAGTGTTGCGAGCCATCGAGCATGGGCATGTCACTGTGCGGGTCATCCCTTTCACGAAGGAGGGGTTCGCCGGAGCCGGTATCGAGATGGTGTACGTGGGCGGGCCGCTGCCCCGGTTGGACACGGTGCTGCGCGACGCGCCCCACGGCACCGCCTTCATCGATGCCGAATCCCAGCTGGCGCGCTTCCGGGACCTGCTCAATAAGGTGACGAAGGCAGCGCTGCAGCCCGTGGAGTCGCGGGATTTCATCCACCGCATGATCAAGGAACTGTGAGGCGCCCGATGAGCCAGGCCGTCCGCTGGCAGAAGTCGTCGTACTCCGGCGGAGGCGACGGCAACACCTGCGTGGAAGTCGCCCACCTCGGCACCCACATATCCATCCGCGACTCCAAAGCCCCCGCCCGGGCCACCCTCACCTTCCCGGCCCCTGCCTTCGTCTCCTTCATCGAGGCTCTGAAGGCGCGCCCCTCCGCCGGCTGAGGGAGTCGTCGGGCCGTCGCGTCGATTCCGGTCGTTCACGCGGTTCAGGCTTGACCTGATCACGTCAAGCACTCACCATGAGCGCCAACCCGCACAGCGGTTCCACAGGAAGCCCCACCCAAGGCCCCGGTGGACCGTACTCGCACGTCGCACGCGAACACCCCACCTCCACCCCACAAGGAGAGTTCATGCGACTTCGCATCCGCGGCTCCGGTGCGCGTGGCAGCAGACGTACCGCCGCTCTCGGCGCGCTGCTGGCCCTCGCCCTCGCCGCCCCCGTGTCGGCCACCGTCGGCCAGGCCGCCCGTGCCGACGGCGTCCGGAAGGCCGTACCCACCGATGACGACATCCGGCAGTACGAGATCCAGCGGAGCACGACTCCCGTGACGCGTACGGCCATCCAGGCGGCCGGCGTCACCGTCGACCAGGCCGACGAGGAGAGCGTCGTCGTGTCCGGGCGGGCGGAGCAGATCCGCAGGCTGCGCCGCATGGGGTACGACGTCCAGCCGTTGGGCGCCGCCCCGCAGCGGTCCGGGGCGCGGCTCTACGACTTCCCCAGCGCCGACTCGAAGTACCACAACTACGCCGAGATGAACGCCGAGATCGACCAGCGGCTGGCCGCCTACCCGGGCATCATGAGCAAGCGGGTGATCGGGAAGTCGTACCAGGGCCGGGACATCGTCGCCATCAAGGTCAGTGACAACGTCGGCACCGACGAGGACGAGCCCGAGGTGCTGTTCACCGCTCACCAGCACGCACGCGAGCACCTGACGGTGGAGATGGCGCTCTATCTGTTGCGTGAACTGGGCGCGGGGTACGGGTCCGACCCGCGGATCACCAGCATCGTCAACAGTCGCGAGATCTGGATCCTCCCCGATCTGAACCCGGACGGGGGCGAGTACGACATCGCCAGCGGGTCGTACCGGTCCTGGCGCAAGAACCGGCAGCCCAACTCCGGCTCCTCGAACGTCGGTACGGACCTCAACCGGAACTGGAACTACAAGTGGGGCTGCTGCGGCGGGTCGTCGGGGTCGACGTCCTCCGAGACCTATCGCGGGGCCGCCGCCGAGTCCGCGCCCGAGGTGAAGGTCGTCTCCGACTTCGTGCGCAGCCGGGTCGTCGGGGGCAAGCAGCAGATCAAGGCCGGGATCGACTTCCACACCTACAGCGAGCTGGTGCTGTGGCCGTTCGGGTGGACGTACAACGACACCGCCACCGGAATGACCGCGGACGATGCCGCCGCCTTCAAGGCCGTGGGCCAGAAGATGGCCACCAGCAACGGGTACACGGCGGAGCAGTCGAGCGACCTGTACATCACCGACGGGTCCATCGACGACTACCTCTGGGGCGTGCACAAGATCTTCGACTACACGTTCGAGATGTATCCGACGTCCAGTTGGGACGGAGGGTTCTACCCGCCCGACGAGGTCATCGAGCGGGAGACCTCCCGGAACAAGGACGCCGTGTTGCAGCTGCTGGAGAACGCCGACTGCATGTACCGGTCGATCGGCAAGGCCGCCCAGTACTGCAGTTAGCGGTCAGGCCTCCTCGAAGTAGGCGTCGAGCACCGCGTCGAGCTGCTCGTCCCACTCCTTGAAGCGCGCCCTGGCCGCCGCCTCGATCTCGATCGGGTACCAGCGGCGGTCAGGCGTGTGCACGGTGATCGTGTAGCGCTTGCCGAAGCGGGGCGACTCCGTCTCCACGGCGGCGATCTCGTCCCAGCGGAACTCGCAGGCCTCCTCGTCCAGGCTGAGGCGGACGCCCCTGCGGTCGGCCACTATCCTCGCCCGGCGGTCGGACGCCTCGAAGACCGGGCCGTCGCCCGGGGGTTCCTCGTCGTCCGCCGGTTCTTCGGCCGTCGGCTCCTCGGCCGCCTCGGGTGCCGACTCCTCGGCCGCCGGCTCCGGCGCCCCGTCCCCCGGCTCCTTCGTGACCGCACCCGAAGGCGCCGGACCCGAGGGCGTCGGTCCCGAAGGCGCCGGCCCCGTGATCCCCGGGATGAAGGCCGGGTCGAAACCGGCGCCCGTCACGGGCTCGGCCTTCAACGGCTCGCCCTCCGACGGCTTGCTGCCTGATCCTATGCGCTGCTCCACGGCGGCAGTATGGACGACTTCCCTGTGCCGGAACCAGTCAGCTCACGAACACGCCGGCCACCGCCGCCACCGCGAACCCCGCCAGTGACAGCACCGATTCGAGGACCGTCCAGGTCCGCAGCGTGTCCCGCTCGCTGATGCCGAAGTACTTGGCCACCATCCAGAAGCCGCCGTCGTTGACGTGCGAGGCGAAAATGGAACCCGCCGAGATGGCCATGATGACGAGGGCGGCGAAGGCCTGGGAGTGGTGGCCCTCCGTCAGCAGCGGGGCCACGATGCCCGCCGTGGTCACGATCGCCACCGTCGCCGAGCCCTGGGCGACCCGCAGCACGAGCGAGATCAGGTACGACAGGACGATCACCGGCAGGCCCACGTCGTGCAAGGTGTCCGACAGGGCCTGGGCGACCCCGCCGGCCTTGAGCACGGCACCGAAGACCCCGCCCGCGCCGACCACCAGCAGGATGTTGCCGACCGGCTTGAGCGAGGAGGTCGACACCGCCTCCAGGGAGGCGCGGGACCAGCCGCGCCGGATACCGAGGAGGTAGTAGGCGAGGAGCAGGGCCAGGGTCAGGGCGACGAAGGGGCTGCCGAAGAACTCCAGGACCGAGCGGCCCGGGGACGGGCTCAGGGCGATCGAGGAGAAGGTCGCGGCGAGGATCAGCAGCAGGGGCGTACCGATGATGGCGAGGACCGTGCCGAGCGGTACCGGCTCCTCCTGCGGTGCCACGCCCTGGGCGCGCTGCTCCTCCAGCACCGCGCGCCGCGCCTCCTGGGCCGCCTCGGCCATGTCCTGCGGTACCGCGACGAAGACGCGCCGGCCGATCCACGCGGCGTACGCCCAGGCGGCGAGTACGGCGGGCAGGCCGCAGACGGCGCCCATGAGAATGACCCAGCCGAGCTGGACGTGCAGCAGTCCAGCGGCGGCGACCGGGCCGGGGTGCGGGGGCAGGAAGGCGTGGGTCATGGAGAGGCCGGCGAGGAGCGGGAGGCAGTACAGGAGGATCGAGCGGCCGGAGCGCCGGGCTGCCGCGTAGACGATCGGGGCCAGGACGAAGATGCCGACGTCGAAGAAGACGGGGATGCCGAAGACCAGGCCGGTCAGGCCCATCGCGAGGGGGGCCCGGCGCTCGCCGAACAGGGCGAGCAGGCGCGAGGCCAGGACTTCGGCGCCGCCGCTGACCTCCAGGATCGCGCCGAGCATGGTGCCGAGGCCGATGATGATCGCGACGTGGCCGAGGATGCCGCCCATGCCGGACTCGATGGTGGAGACGGCGTCGGAGCGCTGCACGGTGCCGAAGAGTTCGGTGACCGACAGGCCGGCCAGCAGGCCCACGGCCACGGAGACGGCGAGCAGGGCGACGAACGGCTGGAGCCGCACCTTGATGATCAGGAAGAGGAGCAGGGCTATGCCGAGGGCGGCGACCGTGAGGAGGCCGGCGGTGCCGTCGAGGAGGAGGAGCAGGCCTCCGGTGTGCGGGGGCGGGGCGGGAGCGGGGGCCGTCGCGGCGAGCGGGAAGGACGGCGCCGGGAAGGACGGTGCGGAGAAGGACGGTGCGGAGAAGGACATACGGGGGTCCTCTACGTAAATGCATACTGCTTTCGGGCAGGGGGGAGCGCGGCACGGCGCCCCGGAGGGTGCCGTGCCGGACAGGGTGTGCGGGGAGTGCGGGGGGTGAGGGGCCGTCAGCCGAGTACGGCGAGGGCGTCGATCTCGACGAGGAGGCCGGCCGGCAGACCGACGTAGACCGTCGTGCGGGCGGCGGGCGGCTGGGTGAGGCCCTGCTCCTCGAAGTAGGCGTTGTAGATCTCGTTCATCTCGGCGAAGTGGGCCGTGTCGGTGAGGTAGACGCGGATCATCATCACGTCGTCCCAGCCGGCGCCGCCCTCCTCCAGGATCGCCTTGACGTTGGCGAGGGTCTGGAGGGTCTGCTCGCGCAGCGAGGGGCCGGCGGGCGTCGGGGGCCTGCCCTCCTCGGCGGGCAGGAAGCCGACCTGGCCGGCGACCTGGAGGATGTTGCCCTTCTTCACGCCGTGCGAGAACTTCGCGGGCGGGGTGGTGTGGGTCTTCGGGGTGAGGGCGATCTTGTCGGTCATACGGTGGGGTCCTTCACTGGAGTTCTTCCGGAGTACTCGCCGCTGATCGCGTCCGCCGTGCGGCGTACCAGCGGGAGCAGGCTGAGGAGTTCCTCGGCGGTGACGACCACGTTCGGCGCGGACACCGACATGGCGGCGACCACGCGGCCGTCGGCGCCGCGGACGGGGGCGGCGACGCAGTTGATGGACTCCTCGTGGCCACCGAGGTCGGCGGCCCAGCCCTGTTCGCGCACCGTGGCCAGTTCCTTCAGGAAGGCGTCGGCGTTCGGGGTCGAGCGGGGCGTGTAGAGGGGGTAGTCGAGCCGCTCGGCGAGGGCGCGGCGCTCGGGTTCGGGGAGGTCGGCGAGGAGCAGCTTGGCCACGGCGGCGACGGTGATCGCGACGGGTTTGCCGATCCGGGAGTACATGCGGACCGGGTAGCGGCTGTCGACCTTGTCGATGTAGAGGACCTCGCCCTCCTCGTGGACGGCGAGGTGGACGGTGTGTCCGCAGTCTTCGTTGAGCCGTACCAGGTGGGGGTGGGCGATCTCGCGGATGTCGAGGTTCTCCATCGCCTCCTGGGCGAGGGCGAAGAGGCGGGCGCCGAGCCGGTAGCGCTGGTCGGACTGGCGGTAGACCAGGCCGTGTTCGTTCAGGGTGCGCAGGAGGCGGAGGGCCGTGGACTTGTGCACGCCGAGGCGGTCGGCGACCTGGCCGAGGTCGGCGGGGCCCTCGGCGAGCAGCGGAAGGATGCTCAGGGCGCGGTCGACGGTCTGACTCATGGGGTGTTCGCCTCCTCGTGGGCCTGCTCGTGGGCCTGCTCGGCCTGTGTCCAGCCGGGGCCGAGTCGAAGTCTCCCCCATGCGTCGTCGCCGAGGGCGGCGAGGCGGTCGGCGTGGTCGCGGGCCGGGGGCGGGGCGAGGTCTCCGGGGGTGGCGAGGGCGGCGGCGGCGAAGAGGTGGCCGTGGCGCAGCCGTGTCCTGAGGGGGAGCCCGCGCAGGGTCGCCGACAGGAACCCCGCGGCGAAGGCGTCCCCGGCGCCGGTGGTCGCCACGACGGCCGCGTGCAGCGCCGGTTCGAAGGCGGAGGGGGCTGCCGTGGGCCGGGGGCCGGCCGCCCGGCCCGGCGCCGACGGGGTGCCGCCCCCCTCCGGGACGGGCGCCGCCCCGGAGGCGCGGCTGCCGGCGGCGAACGCCGTCGCTCCCCGCGCTCCCTCTTTCACCACCAGCACGTTCGGTTCCGGCAGCAGTCGCCGGACCGCTTCCGGGCCGCCCGTGACGCCCCACGCCTGCTCCGCCTCGTCGGCGCCCACGAACACGACGTCCGCGCGGCGGGCCAGGTCCAGCAGCACCCGGGGGCCCTCGTCATCGGCCCACAGGGCCGGCCGGTGGTTGACGTCGAAGGACACCAGCGGGCGTCCGGGGACGGGGGCGGTGAGGGTGTGCAGGAGGGTGCGGCACCCGGCCGACAGCGCGGCCGTGATGCCGGTCAGGTGGAGGACGCGGGCCGCGCGGGCCGCCGTGAGGTCGACGCCGGTCACGGACATCGCCGACGCCGCCGAGCCCGCCCGGTAGTACGCCACTTCGTGAGCGCCCGTACCCCGGTCGCCGGCGGTGCGGAAGTACACGCCGGTGGGCCGGGCGGGGTCCCGGCGTACGGCGGTGACGTCGACGCCGTACCCGGCGATCCGTTCCACCAGGTGGTCGCCGAAGCCGTCCGTGCCGACCCGGCCGATCCAGCGGGCGGTGTGTCCGAAGGCGGCCAGTGCGCAGGCCACGTTGGACTCGGCGCCGCCGATGGTCCGGTCGAAGGAGGGGACGTCGGCGAGGCGGCCGGGCCGGGCGGGGAGGAAGGTGACCATGGACTCGCCGAGCGTCGCCACGTCCACGACGTCCCACGGGTGCGCAACGGCCGGGGCGTAAGCAGCGTCGTTGATGATGGCTCCTGTCGGTACCCCGGTGTCCGCTTCATTGACCCGGTGTTCGGCGAGATGCTAGACACCAGTCAGCAACGCATGCAATGACCGTTGCAGAGGATGCAACGGTCGAGAGAGGGGCTCCATGAGCACCGAACCGCTCGCCCGCCCGGCCGCGGAACGCCTCGCCCGCCTCGCCGAGGAACGCGTCGACCACCGCTTCAAGGGCCTCCCGCCGGACGCCGACGGCCTCACCGTGGCCGAGCTGGCCGCCCAGCGGCGCAACCTCTTCCGGGACGGCGACGGCTTCACCACCCCCGTGCTCGCCCTGTCCGCCGAGCGCCTGGAGCACAACCTCGCGCTGATGGAGGCGTACACCTCCCGGCACGGCCTGGCCTTCGCCCCGCACGGCAAGACCTCCATGGCCCCGCAGCTCTTCCACCGCCAGCTGGAGCACGGCGCCTGGGGGATCACGCTGGCGTTGCCCCACCAGGTGCGGGTGGCCCGGGCGTTCGGCATCCGGCGGGTGTTCCTCGCCAACGAGCTGGTGGACGCCTCCGCCCTGCGCTGGATCGCCGGCGAGCTGGCCGCCGACCCGGAGTTCCGGTTCGTCTGCTACGTCGACTCCGTGCGCGGGGTGGAGCTGATGGACGCGGCGCTCACGGGCGCCGCCCGTCCGGTGGACGTGGTGATCGAGCTGGGCGCGGGCGAGGGCGCCCGCACCGGGGTGCGCACGGAGACCGAGGCGCTGGCCGTCGCGGACGCGGTGGCCGCCGCCGGGGCGCTGCGGCTGGTCGGTGTGGCGGGGTACGAGGCACAGGTGCCGGACGCCTCCCCGGAGCGGGTGCGGCAGTGGCTGGAGCGGCTGGTGGCGCTCGCCGTGGAGTGCGACCGGGCCGGGCGTTTCGCGGGGGCGGACGAGATCGTGGTGAGCGCCGGCGGCAGCGAGTGGTTCGACGCCGTCGCCGACGTCTTCGCCGGCCTGCCCGAACTCTCCCTGCCGGTGCTGAGGCTGCTGCGCTCGGGTGCCTACGTCTCGCACGACGACGTGCACTACAGCAGGCTGACCCCGTTCAACCGGGTGCCCGAGGAGGGCGCGCTGGAGCCGGCGTTCCGGCTGTGGGCGCAGGTGGTGTCCCGGCCGTCCCCGGCGGAGGCGTTCGTCAACGCGGGCAAGCGGGACGCCGCCTACGACCTGGACCGTCCGGTGGCGCACGTGGTACGCCGGGACGGCGGCGAGCGTCCGGCGACCGGGATCGAGGTGACCGCCCTGTCCGACCAGCACCTGTGGCTGCGCACCGGGCCGGACGCCGACGTCGAGGTCGGCGACTGGATCGGTTTCGGCCTCTCCCACCCGTGCACGTCCTTCGACAAGTGGCAGCTGATCCCGGTTGCCGAGGCGGACGGCACGGTGGTCGACTACATCCGTACGTTCTTCTAGGGGGCCCGTGTGGAGGACCTGGTCATCCGGGACGCCGACGTCGTCGACGGCAGCGGCGAGCCGTCGTACCGCGCCGATGTCGTGGTCGACGGCGGGCGGATCGTCTCCATCGTCAAGGAGGCCGCCGCGGCCGGCTGCCAACGGCCGCGCGCCATGCGGGAGCTCGACGCCGAGGGCCTGGTCCTCTCCCCCGGTTTCATCGACATGCACGCCCACTCCGACCTGGCGCTGCTGCGCGATCCCGACCACGGCGCGAAGGCCGCGCAGGGGGTCACGCTGGAGGTCCTCGGGCAGGACGGGCTGTCGTACGCGCCGGTGGACGACCGCACGCTGGAGGAGGTGCGCCGGGCGATCACCGGCTGGAACGGCTACGGCGACGACGTCGACTTCGACTGGCGGACCGTCGGCGAGTACCTCGACCGGCTCGACCGCGGGATCGCGGTGAACGCGGCCTACCTGATCCCGCAGG
Organism: Streptomyces sp. NRRL S-1022; assembly: GCF_000720135.1. Taxonomy (GTDB): domain Bacteria; phylum Actinomycetota; class Actinomycetes; order Streptomycetales; family Streptomycetaceae; genus Streptomyces. Next base: position 10,294 of record NZ_JOIU01000031.1, read on the forward strand.
GCACGGTCCGGGCGCTCGTCGTCGGCTGGGAGGACCGTGTGGCCACCCCCGAGGAGCTGGGCCGGATGCGGCGGCTGGTGGCCGAGGGGCTGGAGCAGGGCGCGGTCGGGCTGTCGTCCGGGCTGACGTACACACCCGGGATGTACGCCGGGGACGCCGAACTGACCGAGCTGTGCCGGGTGGTGGCGTCCTACGGCGGCTACTACTGCCCGCACCACCGCTCCTACGGCGCCGGCGCCCTCGCGGCCTACACCGAGATGGTCGCCCTGACCGGGGAGGCGGGCTGCGCGCTGCACCTGGCGCACGCGACGATGAACTTCGGCGTGAACGAGGGGCGGGCGCCGGAGCTGCTCGCGCTGCTCGACCGGGCCCTGGACGCGGGCGCGGACATCACGCTGGACACCTATCCCTACACCCCCGGCTGCACCACGCTGGCCGCGCTGCTGCCGAGCTGGGCGAGCGAGGGCGGCCCGGAGCAGGTCCTGGCCCGGCTCGCCGACCCGGCGACGGCCGAACGGATCCGGCACGACCTGGAGGTCACCGGCTCGGACGGCTGCCACGGCGTGCCGGTGGAGTGGGACACCGTAGAGATCTCCGGCGTCACCGACCCGGCCCTGGCCGGCCTGGTGGGCCGTACCGTCCGGGAGGCGGCCGGCGCGGCCGGCGAGACGCCCTGGGCCACGGCCCGCCGGCTGCTGCTCGCGGACCGGCTCGGTACGACGGTCCTGCAGCACGTCGGTCACGAGGAGAACGTCCGCGCGATCATGCGGCACCGCGCGCACACCGGCGGTTCCGACGGCATCCTCCAGGGCGCCAAGCCGCACCCGCGCGCGTACGGCACCTTCCCGCGCTACCTCGGCCACTACGTGCGGGAGTCGGGGGTGCTGACGCTGGAGGAGTGCGTCGTCCACCTCACCTCGCGGCCCGCGGCGCGGCTGCGGCTGCCGGACCGCGGGCTGGTGCGCGAGGGCTACCGGGCCGACCTGGTCCTGTTCGACCCGCGGACGGTCGCGGCCGGCGCGGACTTCGCCGAGCCGCGCCGGCTGCCGACCGGCATCCCGTACGTCCTGGTCGACGGCCGGTTCGTCATCGAGGACGGCCGGCGGACGGACGCCCTGCCGGGCCGGTCCGTCCGCCGTACGCCGCTGTGAACCGCGCTTACGGCTTGGGCAGGGTGCAGCCGGACGCGCTCAGGTTGAGCTTGTTGCCCGTGGTGAAGCAGGCCGGGATGTTGTAGATCTCCTGCGCGTAGTTGATGCCCTGGCGGACGGTGACGTTGCCGTTCGCGTCGACCTCGCACGGGTTGTTCACCGTGCACCGCTCGCCGTCCTCGTTGCCGGTGTTGTTGACGGCGACGACCTTGCCCGTGGTGGTGTCGACGACCGGGGAGCCGGACGTGCCGCCGATGGTGTTGCAGGCGGAGGTGTAGCGGACCGAGTCCTTGAAGGTCCAGTCGCCCTCCTTCAGCCGGTACACGAAGCCGTCGATGTTGCAGCTGTAGATGCGCTTCCAGTAGCCGGAGACCACCTTGATGCCGGTGCCGGCGACCGGGTGGGTGTCCTGCACGGTGAGCGGGCTGATGCCGTACGTGCTCTTGATCGCCGCGTACGTGGTGGTGGTGCGGTAGATGGTGACGTCGGTGTCCGTCATGGTCGAGTAGACGACCTGGTTGGCGCGGAGGGTGCCGATCCTGCTGCCGGCGGAGTTCAGCAGGCCGAAGCTGCGGCTGGAGGACTGGCCGGTGATGACCTGGCCGGCGCTCGGCATGCCGGTCTCCAGGCAGTGGCCGTTGGTCAGCACGAGCGCCGGGTCGGTGTCGGCCGAGTTGGGGAAGCGGATGACGGAGCCGGAGCAGTTGCTGAGCGAGACGGTGCCGGCGAAGTCGACGGTCGCCTTGACGGCCTTGGTGGTGTGCGGGGAGGCGGTGTGCGGGGCGATGGTGTGCGGGGCGGCTATCGCCGGGGTCGCGCCCAGTCCGGCCAGGGCCAGGGAGGAGAGCGCGGCGACGAGAGGCTTCTTCATGTGGGGGTCCCCTCTTACGACTTGGGCGACCGGAGTGGTTCCGGCCGCCCGTTCGGTTGTCATGCGCATTGTCGGCAGCGCAGAGGGGTGGGGACAAGGAGTCGCGTCAGGTCATAGGGGTTTCCCTGTGCCGGGCGGGATCACCGCTTGCCCTGCTTCGACTTGACGACGACGGCACCGAACAGCGCGACCCCCTTCACGACGACGCGCGGCGCCCCCGGCCGACGCGTCCGGTGCGCCCCGCCCCCGCCGAACACGCCGAACAGGCCGAAGCCCCTCACCTCGACGTCGATGTCGTCCGGCACGACGATCCCGGTGCCGCCCCACAGCGCCACGGCCCGGATCACCGTCTCCTGGGCGGCGAAGCGGGCCTCGGTCAGGTCGAGCCGGCCGCCGCCCCACATCGACCAGGCGGTGAACCGGGGCGGCACCACCCACGCGCCGTCCCGCCGGAACCCGCCGAACAGGCCCAGCGCGAGACGGGAGGCGGGCGTACGGTCCACCACCAGCCGGTCCCAGGGTCCGAGTTCGGGCAGACCGTGCGCCGCGCTCCGCAACTCGCCCGGTGTCCGCGCGTCGTAGACCCGGGTGAGCCGGCCGTCCAGCTCGTCCAGCGGCAGGCTGCCGTCGGCCACGGCGGCCCGCACGCGCTCGACGACCCGCTCCCGGTCCTCTTCGGAGGCGAGGAGGTCACGGGGGGATCGGGCGAGTTCGGTCATGGCAGCACTCTCGCACGCCGGCCCCCGCCAACTACAGCAGAACACACAGGCGTTGGCCGGTCCGGCCGGTCAAGCCGGTCAGCGCGGACCCTTCGTCGCGCCGCGGACGTGGACGGGTTCGGTCAGGGCAGCGCCCCCGCACCCGGCCGGCCCGGTTCCGGTGTCCCCGCCGCACCCCGGCCCCCTCGACTCCAGGCACGCACACGAGCGTTGACCGGTCAGCGCGGTCCCTTCGTCGCGCCGTGGCCGTGTCCCCGGCCGCGCGGGCCGCCGGTCGCGGACGGACCGGCCGACGACGCCGCGGGCGTGGGCGTGGGCGAGGGCGAGGCCGTGGGCTCGGCGGGGGCCGAGGTCGTGGCCGCCGGGCCGCCGCCCGGCTCGGACGGGCCGGCGCCGGCGGGCGCGGCGCCGGACGGCGGGGCGGCCGCGCTGGACGGGGCTGCGGCGGCGGAGCGTACGGCGGCGGTGGCCGGAGCGGTCGTGGCCGGGCTCGCGGTGCCGCTCTCCGGGGCGGCGCTGCCGGTGCCGGGACCGCCGGCGACCCGGCCGCCGTCCGCCGGGCGGGACCCGCCCGGGGAGCCCGAGCCGGCCAGGGCGGCGATCACCGCGACGGTCCCGGCCACGCCGAGGACGCCGGCGGCGACCGCCACCCTGCGCCGGCCGCCCACGCGCCGCGCGGCCCGCCGGCGGCCGGACCGGCCCTCGCCGGGCTCGCGCGGCCCGGGACCGGCCGGACCGGCCGGCAGCGGGGGCAGCTCGCGCGTGGCGTCGTAGGCGTCCTGCCAGCCGTGCGCGGCGGCGGGGTCGGCGTACTCGTCGTACGCGGGCGCCGGAGCCGGCTGCGGGTGGTACACGTACGGCCGCACCCCGGGCGCACCGCCCTCCTCGTGCATGCCGTACACCCCCGCCTCGTACTCCCGTTCCGTGGACATGCCAGCGGATTGTAGGGACGCAAGACACTCCTGAGACAGCTGACGGCGATATCCGGGCAAAACTCCGTGTCTCACGTGGCGGAAAACACGACCCATGAGGCGTTACCGAGCCGTAAGCTCACGGACATGCAGGTGATCCAGTCGACCAAGCTCGCCAACGTCTGTTACGAGATCCGGGGCCCGGTTCTCGAAGAGGCCATGCGGCTGGAGGCGGCGGGGCACCGCATCCTCAAGCTGAACACCGGCAACCCGGCCGCCTTCGGCTTCGAGTGCCCCCCGGAGATCCTGGAGGACATCCTCCGCAACGTCTCCACGGCGCACGGCTACGGCGACGCCAAGGGCCTGCTGGCCGCCCGCCGCGCGGTCGTGATGCACAACCAGACCATCGGCATCGAGACGGACGTCGAGCACGTCTTCATCGGCAACGGTGTCTCCGAGCTGATCGTGATGGCGATGCAGGGCCTGCTGGACGACGGCGACGAGGTCCTCGTGCCGGCCCCGGACTACCCGCTGTGGACGGCGGCCGTCTCCCTCTCCGGCGGTACGGCGGTGCACTACCGCTGCGACGAGCAGTCCGACTGGATGCCCGACCTCGCCGACATCGAGCGCAAGGTGACCGACCGCACCAAGGCGATCGTCGTCATCAATCCGAACAACCCCACGGGCGCGGTCTACGACGAGGCGATGCTCAAGGGGCTGACCGACATCGCCCGCCGGCACAACCTGCTGGTCTGCTCGGACGAGATCTACGACAAGATCCTGTACGACGGCGCCACGCACACCCCGACGGCCGCGATCGCCCCTGACCTGCTGACGCTGACCTTCAACGGCATGTCGAAGGCCTACCGGGTGGCCGGCTACCGCGTCGGCTGGATGTCGGTCTCCGGCCCGCGCGCGCACGCCGACTCCTACATCGAGGGTCTGACGATCCTGGCGAACATGCGGCTGTGCGCCAACATGCCCGGGCAGCACGGGGTGGTCGCCGCGCTCAGCGGGCGCCAGACCATCCAGGACCTGGTGCTGCCGGGCGGGCGGCTGAAGGAGCAGCTGGACACGGCGTACGAGCTGCTCACGCAGATCCCCGGGGTGAGCTGCGTACGCCCCAAGGGCGCGCTGTACCTGTTCCCGCGGCTGGACCCCGCGGTCTTCAAGATCAAGGACGACCGGCAGCTGGTCCTGGACCTGCTGCGGCAGGAAAAGATCATGGTCGTCCAGGGCACGGGCTTCAACTGGCCGGAGCCGGACCACTTCCGGGTGGTGACGCTGCCGTCGGTCGGGGACCTCCGGGACGCGGTGACGCGCATCGGGAACTTCCTGGACGGCTACGGCCAGCGGTAGTCGACGGATCTCATTCCGTGACCCGGCTCAACTTTAGACGAAATCCAAGCTAGGATGGTTTCCTGTCAGCGCACAGGAGGCCATCCCCCATGTACGAACCGATCCGCACCAAGTCGGTCCACAGCACGATGGCCGGCACCTCCTCCGACTTCCCGCACCGCTCGCGCGAGGAGGAGCTGGACATCCAGCTCGCCGGGCACCTCGCCGCGCTGCTCGCGGTCACCGACGAACTGCGCGCGCTGACACCGTCCGCCGACCTGGACGCGGCGGCGGAGCTCCTCGCGGCACAGGTGGCCCGGCTGCGCGGCGGACGTGCGCCGCTGCGCGCGGCACCGGCCGCGGCCGGCGACCCCGCCGCCCTGCACCGTCGCGCGCACGCCCTCGCCGGCCGCGCGCTCGTGGTCGCGGCCTCGCGCGCCGACACCTCCGCGGCGATCCTCGCGGCCGAACGCATGGACGCCCACACCAGCGCCCTGAAGCCCCTCACGGCCACCCGCTGACCCCTCTCGGGGTCCCCCGATCGGCCCCGGTCCGCGCGCACCCGCAGCGACGCGCGGACCGGGCGCCACACACTCCGGCGCCCTCGACGGTCCTCGACGGTCCCACGGCGACGGTGCTCGGATGAACATGAAGAACAGGATCAGGATCACCATCGCCACCAGCAGCCACCACCCACCCATGCCGGTGGCCGGTGCGCGGGCGGTCCTCGGGTCCGCCACCGCGGGGCCTGTCCTCCCTGCCGGCACCCGGCCCCCGCCCGCCGGGATCCCGTCAGGGCGCAGGCGAAGGGCCCCGCACGCCGTTGTGCGGGGCCCTTCGGGGTTGTGCCACGGCCGGTCGTGACGATCGCTGGTCAGGGCACATCCAGGCCGGCCGTGGGGTCTTGGGCGGGGCGGGTCAGCCCAGGCGCTCCACCAGCGCCCGGTACTGGTCCCACAGCTCCTTCGGGGTGTGGTCGCCGAAGGTTTCGAGGTGCCCGGGGATCAGGGCGGCCTCCTCGCGCCACACCTCGTTGTCGACCGTGAGCAGGAAGTCCAGGTCGGACGCGGACAGTTCCAGGCCCTTGGTGTCGAGGGCGTCCCTGGCCGGCAGGACGCCGATCGGCGTCTCGACGCCCTCGGCCTTGCCCTCCAGCCGCTCCACGATCCACTTCAGGACGCGGGAGTTCTCGCCGAAGCCCGGCCAGACGAACTTGCCCTGGTCGTTCTTGCGGAACCAGTTGACGTAGTAGATCTTCGGCAGCTTGGACTGGTCCTTGTCCTTGGCGACGTCGACCCAGTGGGCCATGTAGTCGCCCATGTTGTAGCCGCAGAACGGCAGCATCGCGAACGGGTCGCGGCGCAGCTCGCCGACCTTGCCCTCGGCCGCCGCGGTCTTCTCGGAGGCGACGTTGGCGCCGAGGAAGACGCCGTGGTTCCAGTCGAAGGACTCGGTGACCAGCGGCACCGCGGTGGCGCGGCGGCCACCGAAGAGGATCGCCGAGATCGGCACGCCCTTCGGGTCCTCCCACTCGGGCGCGATGATCGGGCACTGCGAGGCCGGCACGGTGAAGCGGGCGTTGGGGTGGGCGGCCGGGGTCTCGGAGGCCGGCGTCCAGTCGTTGCCCTTCCAGTCCGTCAGGTGGGCCGGGGCCTCCTCGGTCATGCCCTCCCACCACACGTCGCCGTCGTCGGTGAGGGCGACGTTGGTGAAGACCGCGTTGCCCCACAGGGTCTTCATCGCGTTGGCGTTGGTGTGCTCGCCGGTGCCGGGCGCGACGCCGAAGAAGCCGGCCTCGGGGTTGATCGCGTAGAGGCGGCCGTCCTCGCCGAAGCGCATCCAGGCGATGTCGTCGCCGATGGTCTCCACGGTCCAGCCGGAGATCGTGGGCTCCAGCATGGCGAGGTTGGTCTTGCCGCAGGCGGAGGGGAAGGCGGCGGCGACGTACTTGGACTCGCCCTGCGGCGGGGTCAGCTTCAGGATGAGCATGTGCTCGGCCAGCCAGCCCTCGTCACGGGCCATGACGGAGGCGATGCGCAGGGCGTAGCACTTCTTGCCGAGCAGGGCGTTGCCGCCGTAGCCGGAGCCGTAGGACCAGATCTCGCGGTCCTCGGGGAAGTGCGAGATGTACTTGGTGGAGTTGCACGGCCACGGCACGTCCTCCTGGCCCTCCTCCAGCGGGGCGCCGAGGGTGTGGACGGCCTTGACGAAGAAGCCCTCGTCGCCCAGCTCGTCCAGGACGGCCTGCCCCATGCGCGTCATCGTGCGCATCGACACGGCGACGTAGGCGGAGTCCGTGATCTCCACGCCCAGCGCGGACAGCGGGGAGCCGAGGGGGCCCATGCAGAACGGGACGACGTACATCGTCCGGCCGCGCATGGAGCCGCGGAACAGGCCCTTGTCACCGGCGAAGATCTCCCGCATCTCGGCGGGGGCCTTCCAGTGGTTGGTCGGGCCCGCGTCCTCCTCCTTCTCGGAGCAGATGAAGGTCCGGTCCTCGACGCGCGCGACGTCGGTCGGGTCGGAGGCCGCGTAGTAGGAGTGCGGGCGCTTGACCGGGTCGAGTTTCCTGAACGTTCCCTTGGCGACCAGTTCCTCGCACAGTCGCTCGTACTCGGCCTCGGAGCCGTCACACCAGACCACGCTGTCCGGCTGCGTCAGTTCGGCGATCTCGTTGACCCACGAGATCAGTTCCCGGTGGTTGGTGGGGACGACGGTGGGAGCCGCGATGTCGCGCGCCACGATTGCTCCTAAGTGAGGGATTTTGTGTTTGTCCGCCCCGTGGGGGCCGCGACCCGGATGCTTCGTAGCCCGCTCATCCGGTGCCGACCGCACTCATTTGATCATCCGAGTCTAGTGCCCATCTGTCCAGGGGGCATCACAGGTGAGCAGCGTGAGGAATCACACGATTTCCACGACTTTTTGCGTCCACGTTGGGTTCAGCTGAAGGACTTTTTGCCGGACCACCCGGTAGGACGCGGATGACCATGGGCTGACGGTCGGCACACGGCGGTCTCGGTACCATGCCCCCCATGACTGCCTCCGCCTCCGACGCGCCCACGGACTCGCCGGCCGCCGGCCGCGGTCCCGTCGCGCTCCCCCTGCCGCACCCGGTCAAACCGCACCTGCGCGGCTGGCTGCACCTCGGCATGTTCCCGGCCGTACTCGTCGCGGGCCTCGTGCTCACCGCCCTCGCCGACTCGACCAGAGGCCGCATCGCCTGCAGCGTCTACGCCCTGACGGCCTGTCTCCTGTTCGGCGTGAGCGCGCTGTACCACCGCGGTAACTGGAGCCCCCGGATGGACGGCGTGCTGCGCCGCCTCGACCACGCCAACATCTTCCTGATCATCGCGGGCACCTACACGCCGCTGACGATGCTGCTCCTGCCCGGCGCCAAGGGCCAGTGGCTGCTGTGGGGCATCTGGGCCGCCGCGGCGGCGGGCATAGTGTTCCGCGTCTTCTGGGTCGGCGCCCCGCGCTGGCTGTACACGCCGTGCTACCTGGCGATGGGCTGGGCGGCCGTCTTCTTCCTGCCCGACTTCCTGCACGCGGGCGGCGTCGCCGTCCTGGTCCTGGTGGTCGTCGGCGGGCTGCTCTACAGCGCCGGCGGCGTGATCTACGGCATCAAGCGCCCGAACCCCTCCCCGCGCTGGTTCGGCTTCCACGAGGTCTTCCACTCGTTCACGCTCGCCGCGTTCGTCGTCCACTACGTCGGCATCTCGCTGGTGGCGTACCAGCACGCGTAACCCCGCTCGATCGGCTCCCCGCGGCCACGGCTCGTCCGAGCCGTGGCCGTTTTCCGTTTCCTGCGGCCGGCGCCGCGTCGGAGCAGCCCGGTGCCGCCACGGCCGATGCCGGACAATGACCGGCATGACGCCCGCACGTTCCCCCCTCTCCCCCGCCGGCCGCCCCCAGCTGGGCCTGCGGGAACGCAAGAAGATCAAGACCCGTGAGGCGATCCGCGCCGCGACCTACGCGCTGATCAAGGAACAGGGCTACGACGCCACGACGATCGAGCAGATCGCCGACCGGGCCGAGGTGTCGCCGTCGACCGTCTTCCGCTACTTCCCGGCCAAGGAGGACATCGTCCTCACGGACGAGTACGACCCGCTGATGCTGGAGGAGCTGCGCGCCCGGCCCGCGGAGGAGTCGTGGACGGACTCGGTGCGGTACGTGATGCACAAGGCCCTCGACGCGATGACGGCCGAGGACGCCGAGGTGGTCCGGGTGCGGGCGCGCCTCGCCGTCCAGGTCCCCGCCGTGCGTTCCCGGATGGCCGAGAGCATGGCGGAGACCGGGCGCCTGCTCCGCGTGGCCCTCGCCGAGCGCTCCGGCCTGGCCCCCGACGGCCTCGACGTGCGCGTGTACGTGACGGCCCTCGTCGGCGGACTGATGGAGGCCAACCTGACCTGGGCGGAGAACGGCTGCGAGGACGACCTCGGCGCCATGGTGGACCGCGCCCTGGACGTCCTGGAGCACGGCCTCCCCCTCGGGAAACCCTGAGGCCGCGGCCCGCTCCCGTGACATCCTGACCGGGTGAACGGTCCCGAGATCCACGTCGAGTTCGCCCCCGAGCTGGCCCTGTTCGTCCCGCGTGCGCCGCACCGGACACTCGTCACGGACGGCGTCTCGTCCCTCGGCCACGTCGTCGAGTCCCTCGGGGTTCCGCTCACCGAGGTCGGCACGCTGGTCGTGAACGGCCGCGCGGTCCCGCCCTCGCACGTCCCCGCGGCGGCCGAGCGGATCGTCGTCCGGCCGGTGGAGCGGCCCCAGCGGGTGCCCGGCGCGCCCCTCCGCTTCCTCCTCGACGTCCACCTCGGCACCCTGGCCCGCCGGCTGCGGCTGCTCGGCGTGGACACGGCGTACGAGTCGACGGACATCGGCGACCCGGCGCTCGCCGCCCGCTCGGCGGCCGAGAAGCGGGTCATGCTCAGCCGGGACCGGGGCCTGCTGCGCCGCCGGGAACTGTGGGCCGGCGCGTTCGTCTACAGCACCCGCCCCGACGACCAGCTCCACGACGTCCTCGACCGCTTCGCCCCCGAACTGCGCCCCTGGACCCGCTGCACCGCCTGTAACGGCCTGCTGAAGGAGGCCACCAAGGAGGAGGTCGCCGACCAGCTCAAGGGCGGCACCCAGCGGTCGTACGACGTCTTCGCCCAGTGCACGGCCTGCGGCCGGGCGTACTGGAAGGGCGCGCACCACGACCAGCTGGAGGCGGTCGTGGAACGAGCCCTGAGCATGCGCACCCGGAGCGGCTGAGCACGCCGGTCCGGTCCTCGGCCGCGCCTGACCCGCGTCAGCGGGCGGTCAGCTTCTCCCGGAGGGCCGACGGGTCCGTCACCGGCAGGTCGCAGACGAAGCCGCGGCAGACGTACGCGGTCGGTGCACCGCCGACGAGTGTGCGGCCGGCGAGCAGCGGGAACTCGTCGCTGCCGGGGGTGCCGCAGGCGACGACGGCACCCGGGGCATCACCCAGCAGCGCCGTACGGTGCAGGGCCGCCGTCCGCTCGTCGGCCGGGTCCGGTCCGACGACCGCCACCTCGCGCGGACCGTCGAGCAGCGCCTCCGCGGCGGCCAGCCCCCACCCGATGAACCGGGGCACCCGCGGCCCGAGCGTCTTCACGATCCCCAGCGCCCGCTCGGCGGCGCTCCGGTGCGCCTCGGAGCCGGTGTGGGCCGCGTAGCCCAGCAGCGCGCCGGCCGCGGCGGTCCAGCCGGAGGGCGCCGCGTTGTCGGTGGGGTCCTGGGGCCGGCGGATGAGCTGCTCGGCGTCGGAGGCGGTGTCGAACAGGGCACCGGTCTCCGGGTCGGTGAAGCGGGCGAGGACCTGGTCGAGGAGCAGCCCGGCGAAGTCGAGCCAGACGCCCTCACCGGTCACGGAGGCGAGTGCGAGGAAGCCCTCGGCGACGTCGGCGTAGTCCTCCAGCACGCCGGCGTTGGGGCCGACCCGGCCGTCCTTGCTGGTGCGGGCGAGCCGGGCGTGTTCGTCGAGGTGGACGCGGACGAGCAGGTCGGCGGCGCCGACGGCGGCCTCGGTCAGGTCGGGCCGGCCGAAGTACGCGCCGGTCTCGGCGAGCGCGGCGACGGCGAGCCCGTTCCAGGCGGCGACGACCTTGTCGTCCCGGCCGGGCGCGGCCCGCCGCGCCCGGGCGTCGAGCAGCCTGCGCTTGACGGACTCGACCTTGTCGGCTTCGAAGACGCCTTCCGTCTGCGGGAGCTGGAGCACGGACTGCCCGTGCTCGAACGTGCCCTCGTCGGTCACCCCGAAGTACTGGGCGGCGAGTTCGGCGTCCTCGCCGAGGACCTCGCGGAGCTGTCCGGGCGTCCACGCGTAGTACGCCCCTTCCACGTGCCGTCCGGTCCCGTCGTCGCTGTCGGCGTCGAGCGCGGAGGCGAACCCTCCCTCCGGGGTGCGCAGTTCGCGGACGAGGAAGTCGGCGGTCTCCAGCGCGACGCGCCGGGCGAGATCCGATCCGGTGGCCCGCCACAGGTGCGCGTACACCCGGCACAGCAGGGCGTTGTCGTACAGCATCTTCTCGAAGTGCGGCACGATCCAGTCACGGTCGACGGAGTACCGGGCGAACCCGCCGCCGAGCTGGTCGTAGATACCGCCCCGGGCCATCCGCTCGCACGTGTCCTGGGCCATCTGCAGCGCGCCCTCGGCGCCGGTGCGGGCATGGTGCCGCAGCAGGAACTCCAGCACCATGGACGGCGGGAACTTGGGCGCGCCGCCGAATCCGCCGCGCTGCGGGTCGTACTCGCGGGTGAGGCCGAGGAGGGCCTGGGCGAGTTCCTGCTCGCCGGGCGCCTCCGCGGCCTGCCGGACGATCTCCCGCTGGGCCAGGTCGCGGACGATCTTCCCGGCGACCTCGCTGACCTCGTCGTGCCGGGTGGTCCAGGCCTGCTGGACGCCCTCCAGCACCTGCCGGAAGGACGGCATGCCGTGCCGCGGGGCGGGCGGGAAGTAGGTGCCGAAGTAGAACGGTTCCGCGTCGGGCGTGAGGAAGACGGTCATGGGCCACCCGCCCTGCCCGGTGGCGGCCTGTACGGCCTCCATGTAGACGGCGTCCACGTCGGGCCGCTCCTCGCGGTCGACCTTGACGCTGACGAAGTGCTCGTTGAGGTAGTCGGCGGTGGTCCGGTCCTCGAAGGACTCGTGCGCCATGACATGGCACCAGTGGCAGCTGCTGTACCCGACGCTCAGCAGCACGGGTTTGCCGGTCCTGCGGGCCTCCTCGAAGGCCTCGACGGACCACGGCCACCAGTCGACGGGGTTGTCGGCGTGCTGGAGCAGGTACGGGGACGTCTCATGGGCCAGTCGATTCGCCATACCCCCATCCTGCCGCAGCCCGGCGCACCGGGGACGTCAGGCCCGGACGGCGACCTCGCGTTTCGCGACCGGCGGGCGCGGCGGTCCGGCCCTCCGGGGCGCGGGGCGGGAGGCGGGACCGGAACCACGCGAATCACCCCGGGCCGACGAATCGGGCGGCAGCCTGTGACCGGCCTGTAGGGCAACCTCTGGTCTTCCTCAAATTCCAGTCCATGGTTTGACCTCCACGTCGGCGCAGACCATGATCGCTGGACCTCCACGGGGGAGGATGGGTAATCCGAACGGGGGTCGGGGGACGTGAAATTCCTTATTCTTGGACCGGTTGAGATAGAGACTCAGGACGGTCGGCAGGTAGCGCCGAGGGCACTCAAGCTTCGTGCGCTTCTCGCTTATTTGTGCGCCCACAGCGGTGAAGTCGTATCGACCACCCGGCTCACCGAAGCCCTCTGGTCGGGCGCGCCGCCCAGAACGGCGCTGACCGCCCTGCACGTCTATGTGTCCAAGCTGCGGCAGTATCTCCAGTCGATCGGGCTGGATGCCGCCGCGGTGATAACGACACAGCCTCCCGGTTACCGATTCAACCTGGACGGCCACGACCTGGACCTGAAGCAGTTCGAGGAGATGGTGTCCCGGGCTACGGAACTGAACGCCCTGGGTTGCAAGGAAGAGGCCTCCGCCGCGCTGAACTCCGCGATGTCGCTGTGGCGCGGGCGGGCCGTCGACGACCTGCGTTCCATCTCGGCATTCGATGCCGTCGGACAGTGCCTGGACGAGCGGCAGACCTTCGCCCACACGCAGCGCTTCGAGATCGAACTCGAACTCGGCAACCACAAGGCGATCATCGGTGAGATCCACTCGCTGATAGCCGAGCATCCGACCTGGGAGAGCCTCTACGAGTACCTCATGGTGGCGCTCTACCGGTCGGGCCGCACGGTGGAAGCCCTCGCCGCGTACGGACGGATCCGCAAGGCGATGGTCCAGGACCTGGGGGTGGAGCCGGGGCCCCGCGTGCAGCGTCTGCACCAGGCCGTCCTCTCCCACGACCCCACGCTCGGCCTCGGCCAGGACGCGGGCTACCTGAGACTCACCTCGTGACGGACCGCCGGTAGACAGTGTCCACTCACGTGATAGACACTGTCTACCGGGAGGTGTCATGGGCGATGCCCTGGGGGAGCAGCTGCCGGCGTGCGCCCTGCAGATCGTGTCGGAGGACGGCGTCGAATCGGTCCCGCCGCGCGCCATCGGCCGTCGGGCAGGGGTTTCGCACACGTTGACGGTCCGGCGCGACCGCGCGGTCGCCGCGTGCGGAGCGGGCTCGACCGCGACGGAGCGGCTGCACGCGGCGGTGCTCGCCTACGTGGAGTTCGCGCCGGCCGCTGGAGGATGCTCTCGCCGCCGCTCCGAAAGCGTTCGGAATCGTTCCGGAACCCAAGAACCGACGGTCAGCGACATCAAGGAAAACAGTGCTGCTTCACTCTGTGGTGAGACTGGTGGCTGCCCCGCTGGTACGCCTTGTCTATCGGCCCGTGGTCGAGGGGAGGGAGAACGTCCCGCACAGCGGACCCGTCATTCTCGCCGCCAATCACCTCTCGTTCATCGACAGTGTCGTCATTCCCTTGGTGGCACCGCGTCCGGTCGCCTTCCTGGCAAAGGCGGAATACTTCCGGAAGAGAGGCGTCAAAGGCCGCATGACGGCGGCGGCGTTCGCGGCCCTCGGTGCGGTCCCCGTCGAACGCGGAACCCACCGCGCCGCAAAGGACTCCCTGGAGTTGGCGCGCCGCATACTGTCCGACGGAAAAGCCTTCGGAATCTACCCGGAAGGCAGCAGGTCGCGTGACGGAAGGCTTTACCGTGGGCGCACGGGGGTGGCCTGGCTCGCTTTTTCCACAGGTGCTCCAGTCGTACCCGTCGCCCTCGTCGGCACGGACCGCATCCAACCTGTCGGGGCCCGGCTGCCTCGTATCAGGCGAATCACCGTGCGATTCGGTGAGCCATTGCGGCCCGCGAGCCCCGGTCCTTCGGTCCCTGCCGCGCAGGCCCGGCGAATGGCCACCGACGAGATCATGAGTGCCATTCAGGCCCTCTCCGGCCAGGAGGCAATTGCCTGTTACAACGACATCGCGCCGGCCGCATGACCGCGCCGCCCGGTGCTCCCACGACAACCCTGGCCAAAGCTCCGGAAGTGCTGCTGGGCGCGCCACGCGCCGACTCCTTCACGGCTTTCGGCCGTCGTGTGGACATCTGGGTGGCGGAGATCGGCGCTCCGCCCGGTGCCGGCCGCCTGCGGTCGGGGGAACTGCTCTCGCGTGCGGACGCGGAGCGTGCGGCCCGGATCGCCGCCCCCGGCGGCCGGGCGCGGTTCACCGGGGGACGGGCACTCGCGCGCTGGGTGCTCGCCGTCCGCCTGGGTTGCCTTCCCGCCGAGGTTCCGATCGTCACCGGTCCGGGCGGACGGCCCGAACTGGCCGGCGGGGGCCGGTCACCGGCCCACGGACAGGCATCGGAACGAATCGACTTCAACGTGTCGCACTCCGGGAACCAGGTCGCGGTCGTCCTGGCGCGCGGGCTGCGGGTCGGGATCGACATCGAGCGGGTCGTCGAGCGGGACAGTGCGGCCGACGTGGCGGACCGGGTGTTCTCCGTGGCGGAGCGAGAGCTGCTCAGGCGCACGCCGAGGGCTGCTTACCCGGCTCGCTGGTACCGGATCTGGACCACTCGGGAAGCCTATGTGAAAGCGCGGGGCACAGGTCTGAGCGGCATCACGGCCGACCTGCCGGCGCTCGGCACGTCCTGGCTCGCCCACGGGGTGCGCGGCGTCCCACGGGACTACGCGGCCACCGCGGTGGCATGCCGCACGGACCCGCGGGTGTGAGGGAGAAGAGGCGTCGCGTGCCCTCGTCCGGTGCCTGCGAGCCCGGCGCACGAGCGCAGGCCGCCTCGCACGACGCGGTGGTGGCAGGGCGAGGAGGCGGCGGAGGACACGCGGTCCCCCGGTCGCCCCCGACCGTGCCGTGCCGCTACCCGCCGGCGGTTCCCAGTGTCTTCCAGAATCCGTCGAGCCAGGTCAGCGTGTCCCGCATGACGTAGTGGCCGGCGTTGGGGCGCAGCGCCGACAGGAGGAAGGAGCGGGCTCCCTCGGAGGGGAGCCCCAGCACGGTGATGCGGGGTTCGACGCTGCCGTCGGCGCGGACCGGATGGAAGTCCGCACTGAGTTCGAGGCCGCCGGGCACGAAGTCCTCCCCGTCGGCCGAGGCGTTGCGCCACAGCCGGACCGTGCCGCTGGCCAGGAGGTTGCGGTAGAGGGGGAGGATGTCCGCACGCGGGTCGAACGGGTGCATGCGGGCGTCGACCAGGACGTCGACCGGCCGCACGAACCCGGTGTGCGGACCGTCCACGACGACGCGCCCGGTCGGCTCATCGGGGCGCACGCGCGCCTCCGGGCCGGCTCCCACGTCGAGCAGGCCGTGGTCGATCAGCGCCACGATCTTCGCCATGATCTCGGGGGCGGCTCCGTTGGCCAGCCGATTGTGGTGGCGTACGTAGCGGTTGAGGAACGTCCGCTGGGAGACGGCGGTCAGCCCCGCGTCGTCCACCGCGTACGAGATGACCGAGCGCAGGTCGCGCCAGACTCCGTCGGAAGCCGCCTTGTGCGGGTTCAGCCGGTTTCCCTGGCGCGCCCAGCGCTGGTCGCGGCCCATGAACTGCCGTACGGCGTCGCGGAACCGCCGCGGACCGGGCTGCGGGCTCACCGGGGCGACGGCGTCGTCCCAGCTGAACCGGTTGGCGGTGACGGCGCTGTCGAGGGCGGACGGCGAGGTGCGACCGTCCAGTGCGAGCTTCGGCGGCCGTGCCTGGTCCAGACAGTGCCGCACCTCCAGCTCCGCGTCCGCCCCGAAGACCACCCGGGTCCAGTGCAGCAGCACCTCCCGCACGGGCCAGGACACCGAGGACTGGGCCTCGGCGGCCGTGCGGGTGCCGCGCAGCACCGCGTCCAGGACCTCGGTGAGCTGGTCGACCGCTGTCTCCAGCCTCGCGACCAGGCAGTCGCGGTCCGTGCCGGAGGCCAGGGTGCCGGACAGGAACGCGAGGTAGTCCGGCATGACCCGCTGGGTCAGGAGCATGGTGGCCCCGGGACCGAACAGGGTGACGTAGTACAGGTGGGCCATCTCCAGGATCACCAGCGGCAGTACGTCCTTCTCGAAGTCGAGCTGCGGCTGCCGTTCGGTTTCTCCGCCCGGGTAGGGGCTGCCGACGTTGGCCCGGAGCTGGCGCACGGCTTCGTGCGTGAGGAAGGTGCCCTGGTGGTCACCGGAACCGTCGCTCGGCTTGTGGTTGTCGGGCCGGGCGAAGGTGAACAGGCCGGATCCGCTGAAGGCGACGATGCCCGCCGGCTCGGCACCACTGGGCCGGTACACCAGGCCATCGCCCGGCACCGGTTCGAACCGGCCGCCGCGTCCCTCGGTCAGGTGGAGGATGGCGTCGATGGCGGTGAGGCCCATGCCCACGCAGCCCACGACCTTCTCGGGGCCGCAGCGGTCGGGGCCGAGCCGCCGGTCCATCGGATACGGATGGGCGACATGGTGGGCGCCGCCGAAAGCGGCGCACTTGGCGAGCCGCCGTCCGGTCGGGCTCCGCTCCGGGTCGTGGTGGGAGTGCCCGGTGAGCAGCAGCACCTCGTCGGCGGGGTGGCGCTCGCCGTCGGCGGTCACGACGGTGAGCCCGTCCTCGCACGACTCGACCTCCACGACCTCCGCCTGGTGCAGGCGGAGGCCGGCCGCGGGGTGGCGGCGCAGGTCCTCGGCGAACGTGTCGAACATGTCGCGCAGGGCGAGCCCGTGCACGTACCGCCTGGGCCAGTCCTCCGGTGCCAGGTCGAAGTCCGGGTCGCCGGTGGCCTCGAAGCGGCTGCGGCACCACTCGTGGAGGGTGGGCCGCTCCGCCGCCGGTCGCAGCGGCCCGGCCCCGGCGACGGTCTCGTCGGCCGCGAAGCTCACCTGGGAACCGATCCGGTTGAGGTAACTGGTCCGGGCCTGTGCGGGGCTGTGCGCCAGCCCCGCGCCGAACTCCCCGGTCCGTTCGAAAACCGCTACCTCCAGCCCCTGTCCGGGGCCCAGCCTGCCGATCGTCGCCGACAGCCGCTCCAGGGCGTACGTCGCCCGCGGGCCGCCGCCGACGAGGGCGAGCCGATAAGGGCGCCCGGCCGGCGCGGCCCGGCCCGATACGTCAGGGGTGGTCACCAGTTACCTCATTCAGTCAGGCGGAATCGGTTCAGACTCGGGACGGGAGGAGAGCGGCCAGCACGACGAGGAAGCGGTCGATGTCCGACTCCGTCATGCCGCCCATGGTGGACAGCCGGAAGAAGTCCCGGGCCAGCCGCTCCTGGGCGCTGTAGATGACGAACCCTGCCGCTCGCAGCGCCCGGTGGAGTTCGGCGTAGCTGCTGTCCGCGGGGATGCGCACGGCGGTGAGCCCTGCCGCGCGCTGCCCGGGCGGCAGCAGGAGTTGCAGGCCGAGCGCCTCCAGGCCGGTGCGCAGCCGCTCGGCGAGGGCGGTGTAGCGGGCGTGGCGTGCCTCCCACCCTTCGGCGAGCGCGAGATCGAGCGCCGTGTCGAAGGCGTAGTAGGCGGGGATCCCGGGGGTGAAGGCGGGGGCCGCGGCCTTTTCCTGGGCGGTGTAGTGCCGGTAAAGGTCCAGGTAGTACGTGCGTCCCTGGGCGCCGCCGAGCCCTTCGAAGGCACTCCTCGCCGCGCTGACGAAGGCGAGGCCGGGGGCGCCTTCCAGGCACTTGTTGGCGGATCCGGCGAGCCAGTCGATGCCGTCCCCGGCGAGGGAGAGGCGTTCGGCACCGATGGTGCTGACGGCGTCGACGATGACCTGGCAGCCGTACGCGTGGGCGATCCGGGCGACCGCGGCGACATCGTTGAGCATGCCGCTGCTGGTCTCGTGGTGCACCACGCCGACATGGGTGAGCTCCGGGTCCGCGGCCAGCGCCGCCTCGACCCGTGCGAGGTCGAGGGCGGTGGCCCAGCCGAATGCGAGGCGACGGGTGCGGATGCCGTGGGCGGCCGCGATGTGCTTGAAGCGCTCGCCGTAGTGGCCGTTGTCGAGGACGAGCAGCGCGCCGCCGGCGGGTACCGCCGAGCTGATGGCGGCCTCCACCGCGCTCGTACCCGACCCGGTCAGGATGACGGAGGTGTGCTGCTCGCCGCCGCCCGCGACCAGCGTGGTCTTGTGGCGTACCCGGGTGAGGAGTTCGGAGAACTCCGGCTCGCGATGGCACATGTCGGGGCCGGCGAGTGCCGCGCGGACCCGGTCGTCGGTGATGACCGGCCCCGGGTTCATCAGCACCAGCCGGGTGTGCGGGGCGCCGTTGACGTCGTTCACCGGGAGACCGCCTCCATGAACCGGGCCGCTGACTGTGGTGGGCGCAGGGCCGGGCGGCCCAGGCGCGGGTCGGAGCCGGAGGCGATGCGGACCCGGATCAGCTGTGGGCCACCGTCCTGCTGCGCCTGCCGCACCGCGGCACGCAGCCCGCGCGCATCGGACACGTCGTACGTCGCCCGGTAGCCGCAGGCCGTCGCGATCGCGCAGAAGTCCACTCCGGCCGACGCGGTGGGCTGACCTCCGGTGGACTCGTACGCCTCGTTGTCGAGCAGGATGTGGGTGAGGCCGGTGGGCTTCTGGCGGCCGACGGCGGCCATCGCCTCCAGCCGCATGAGGGCGGCCCCGTCCCCGTCGAGGACGGCGACCGGGCGTCCCTCGGTGTACAGCGCGACGCCGAGCGCGACGCTGGAGGCGCACCCCATCGACCCGACGACGTAGAGGTTCTCGGGCCGGTCGAAGTCGCGTTCCAGTTCCCGGGCGGTCTTGCCGGTGGTCGCGACGAGCAGGGTCCTCGGATCCATCGCCTCGACGACCTGGCCGATCGCCTCGGCCCGCAGCATGAGCCCGGGGTGGCGGGCCGCGGGTTCGGCGGTGGGGTGCGGGTAGGGGGAGATGGCGCCCTTGGGAACGACGAAGGCGAACGGCAGGCCGGTCGCCGCCATGTGCTCGGCCGCCGCGTCGAGGCGCTCGGCGAAGCGGGCGGGGTCGTCGGGGAGAAGCTCGTTGCGGATGCCCATGGTGGTGAGCAGGCCCGGGGTGATCTCACCCATCAGCTCGTGCTGCGGCTCGTCCGGACTGCCGGGGCGGCCCCGCCAGGTGACGAACAGCAGCACGGGCAGGCGAAGGGTGTGGCAGAGCGACGTCAGCGGGTTGACCGTGTTGCCGAGCCCCGAGTTCTGCAGGATGACGACGGGACTGCGGCCGGCCAGGTGCGCGCCGGCCGCGATGGCGACGGCCTCGCCCTCGTTGGCGGCGATGACGTAGTCCTGCGGGTGCTCGGCCTCCAGGCAGGTGATGACCGGCCCGAGGAACGAGCAGGGCACTCCGGTGAACGGGCCGAAGCCGCGCTCGCGGAGCAGGTCCACCACGGCACTGGGCGCGAGACCGGCTGTGGTCGCGGTGGTCAACGGACCTCCTCCTGACCGGTGAGCAGTCCGGCGGCGTGTTCGGCGTCGGCCACGGTGCGCAGCTCCATCCACCCGGAGCCGATCTCGACGGCGCCCACCTGGTGGCCTCCCTCGACGAGGTCTATCAGCAGGTCGGCGAGGGTGGCGGTGCTGCCGTTGGCGCGGCGCTTGTCCGCGGCCTCGCGCAGCGCGGCGAAGCCCTTCGGGGAGAACACCGCGGCACCGGCGAACTCGCCGCAGGCGTCCTGCCCCCCGACACCGGTGACCCGGCTGCCGTCACCGGTGGACAGCCTGCGGCCCTCGTGCGCGCGGGAGTCGAGGTGCAGCGGCACGGCGTCGGCGCGGTGTCGTCCGACGGCCACGTCCGCCAGGACGGTCACATCGCCGCCGGCGGCGAGCAGCCGGGTCAGCGGCTCGCTCTGGACGTACGCGTCGGAGGAGAGCAGCAGCGTGGCACTCGACTGGCTGGCGGGCAGTTCGAGGACGGCACCGGCCGCGTCGGTGTGCCCGGCGAGCACCGCCGTGTCCTGCGGACGCTGCGCGGGCAGGTCCCCGGACGTGGCGAGGGACACCGATTCGATGCCCGAGCGGCGCAGCTCCGCGGTCTGCCGGTCGAGGAGGACCGCCGTGTGCGCGGAGGGCGCCTCGGCACCCGGTACGACGGCGGCGCGCGCCCGGCTCTCGAAGGGGGTGATGAACTCGGCCTCGTGGCGCTTCTGCGTCGCCATGCCCTGCAGGTCGAAGACGGTGGCCAGCGGAGCGATGCGGTCCTCGACGCCGGTGGTGCGGTCGTGCCGCAGGATCGTCCGGAAGGTGTCGTCGACGGCGGTGATGCCGGCTCGCAGACCGTGGTTGGCGTAGATCACCAGTTTGGCGCCCGCCTCGCCGAGTTCGGTCGCGGTGATCGTGTGGTACGTCGTGGGGACGACCACCACGGGGGTGGGCAGCTGCCACTCCCGCAGGAACTGCAGGACGGGTTCCGGGGAGGCGCCCTTGGCGTGGATGAGCACGGCGTCCGCTCCGGCCTTCGCGTAGGCCTCGCCCCGGCGCAGTGCCTCGTCCATGCCCCAGCCCGCGATGAGCGCCTCGATGCGGGCGATGACCATGAGGCCCGGGTGGCGCTGGGCTTCCTTGGCCGCCGCGAGCTTGCCGCAGAACTCGCCGACGGGGGCGAGTTCCTGCCGACCCGGTATGAAGCTGTTGACCTTGGGGAAGCGTTTGTCCTCGATGGACACCGCGGCGATGCCCGCCGCCTCGTAGCGGCGGATCATGTTCATCACGTTGTGGGCGTTGCCGTACCCGGCGTCGCAGTCGGCGACGACGGGTACGTCGACGGCGGCGGCCATCGAGGCGGCCACGCCCAGCAACTCGCTCATCGTGAGGATGTCGGTGTCGGGGACGCCTTGCGAGGCGGAGACCTCCAGGCCGCTGGACCAGACACCGTCGAACCCGGCACGTTCGGCGAGCCGGGCTCCGAGCGGGTTGTGGGCGCCGGCGATACGGACCACGCCGGGCCGTGCGAACAGTTCGCGCAGACGGTCCGCCGCGGAGCGGACGCTCACCGGACTTGCTTCTGTCGTCGCGGCACTCATGCCGATTCTCCTAGTGCGTGAGGGGGCGGCGCAGCGTCGTTGGGGCAGCCCACCGGGTGTGGTTTCGGTGTGGTTGACGGGAGGAGGGCCCGGGGGGCGGGCCGCCCGGTCACTGGTGCTTCGCGGTCTTCCCCGGACCGATGGCGAGACCTGCCAGGGCTCCCGCGGCGGCCACGGCCGCGGTGGCCAGCAGCGCGTACTGCATGCCCTCCAGGAAGACCGACCGGCTGACCCGGGCCAGGAGTTCCTGCGCGGCGCCGGGCAGGCCGAGGTCGGGGGACAGCCCGACGGCAGCCTTGCGGGCGGCCGCGTCGGCTTGCTCCGGGGACAGGGCGAGACCCTTGGCGGCGAGCCGTCCGGACAGCACCGACGCGGTGTGCGCGGCGATGACCGTGCCCGCGGTGGCGACACCCAGGCTGCCGCCGATCTGCATGGCGGTCTGTTGCATGCCGCCCGCGACGCCCGACAGTTCCATCGGAGCGCTGCTCATGACGAGTTTGGTGCCGCCCACCATGACCGGGCTGAAGCCGACGCCCAGGAGGAAGAAGTAGAGCGTCATCTCCACGGTACCGGTGTGGGCGTCCAGTTGGGCGAGCGCGGCCATGGCGGCAGCGATGGCACCGAGCCCCAGGACGACGGGGGTGCGCGGGCCCGAACGGCTGATCCACAGGGCGGCCGGGGGCGCACCGACGATCATCAGGAGGGTCAGCGCCAGCACCCGTACGCCCGACTGGGCCGGGGTCAGCCCGAGCACGTTCTGCAGGTAGAACACCAGCACGAACGGGGCGGCGACCATCACGAAGCCCATGACGACCATGGTGAAGACGCCGACGGAGAACCGTACCGACCGGAAGATCCGCAGGGGCACCAGCGGGTCGGCCGCACGCCCCTGCCACCAGACGAATCCGGTGAGGAGTACGGCGGCGGCCGTCAGCGCGAGCAGGGTGACGGTGTCCGCCCAGCCGCGGTGCGGGACTTCGGCCAACCCCCAGACGAGCGAGCAGAGGGCGCCCGCGAGGACCACCGTGCCGGTGACGTCGAACCTGCCGACGGCGCCGTCGGCGCGCACGTCGCGCAACACGGTGAGCCCGAGTACCAACGCGATCGCGCCGAGCGGCACGTTCAGGAAGAACACCCAGCTCCAGTCGGCGTGTTCGACGATCAGGCCGCCGACGACCGGGCCCGCCGCCGTGGACGCCGCGATGACCGCGCTGCGCACGGCGATCGGCATGTTGAGCCGCTCGGCCGGGAAGGCGCTGCGCAGCAGCCCCAGTGTGGCCGGCTGCATCAGCGCGCCGAAGGCGCCCTGGGCGATGCGCAGACCGACGACCCAGCCCAGGCTCCCGGACAGTCCGATGGCCACCGACGTCGCGGTGAACCCCGCGACTCCGGCGAGGAAGACGTTGCGGTGGCCGAAGCGGTCACCGAGCCTTCCCGCGGTGATGAGCAGCGCGGCGACGGTCAGGAGGTAGCCGTTGGTCACCCACTGGATGCCGGTCAGGTCGGCCCCCAGGGCGTCCTGCATCGCGGGCTGGGCGACGGCGACGATCATCCCGTCCAGCGAGACCATCATCGCGCCGACCGACAGCGTGATCAGGGTCAGCCACGCGTGTCCGCGCACAGTTCGCCGGGCCGGCCGGGCAGGCTGCCGCTCGGCCGGCCCGTCCGGGCGCGGCCTCGGGCGGAGGTCCTCAGTCATGCGAGAGCTTCACTGGTCCTCCCGGCGCCGGCGTCGGCCTGGCCCGGCCCGCCGTGGCCCTGCTCCGGGGTCCGTTCCTCGGCGGGCTTCCAGCCGGGCGGTCCGAAGACGTAGGCGAGCTTGTGCCTGACGGTGCGGGCCTGGCGCACGTCGCGGAACATGGTGGCGAACTCGTGCACCTGTACGTGCCAGATGCTGTAGCTGTCGATCTGCTTGGTCAGACCGTACGTCGGGCGCTGCACCTCGGGCTGGAAGGTGCCGAAGAGGCGGTCCCAGATGATCAGGATGCTGCCGAAGTTCTTGTCGATGTACTCGGGTTCGGTGCCGTGGTGCACGCGGTGGTGGGACGGCGTGACGAAGACGTACTCGATGAACCGGGGCAGCTTCCCGATCTTCTCCGTGTGGGAGAACAGCCCGTACAGCAGGTGGATCGAGTGCATGGAGAAGACGAGGGCGGGGTGCACGCCGAAGAGGGGCAGCGGGAACCAGATCGCCTTCTCGAACCACTGCGCCCACTTGCGGCGCAGCGCCGTGGAGAGGTTGAAGTACTGGCTGGAGTGATGGACCTGGTGACCCGCCCAGATCAGCCGGATGGCGTGGGAGGCCCGGTGGTAGACGTAGAGCAGCAGCTCGACGGCGAAGAAGACGAGGACCAGGGTCATCCAGTTCGTCGAGGACAGGTGCCACGGGGCGAGGTACTCGTAGACGAGCAGGTAGAGAGCGAGGGCCAGGGTGCGCAGCAGGGTGGAGGAGATCAGCGAGCCCAGGCCGGTGAGGATGCTCGTCCGGTGGTCCCGCAGGTCGTACCCGGTCTGCTCCTCGTCGTCGCTGAACTTCATCGCCACCAGCTCGATGACGATCAGCAGTGCCATCGCGGGAAGGGCGTAGACCGCCGGGTCGTGCAGTCGGTCCATCACCTTGTCGAGCATCGGTAACTCCTCTGGATCATGCGCCCCTGCCGGATGTGTCCCGTGGCTTTACGGAAACGCCCCACGGTGCCTTCCTGTTGTCACTCGGAACCCTAATGCGGGCCCCTAAAGCGGAACTTAAAGATCGCCATTCCCGCCTGATTGGCGAGCCGTTCCCGGGTGGGCAAGTCGCAGACCAGCGGCTCCTTACCGGGTATTAAGCGGAGTTTTAGCGGCCGCCCTGTATGCTCACGTCGACCTGGTCGAATGGCGCGTATCGCGATTGCGGGGCGCATGAGAATTGAAATCTCCGGCCACATTCGTCTTCTCGCGGTGACCGAGCGCCGGCCCCTGCCGATCGTCTCCGCCTGCGACAGCCGCCCCATGAGAGGGAGCCGAGCATGCACTCCCCTGACCCCCCGGACGTCCTGGTGACCGGAGTCGGCGCCGTGAGCTGCCTGGGGCCGGGCACCGAGGAGTTCTGGGCCGGGCTCAAGGCGGCCGACAGCCGTCCGCACCCCGTGCCCGGACTGACCGAACGCGTTCCCGATGCCCTCGCCTACCAGGTGACCGCGGCGGGTCCGTGGTCGTCGGCCCCCGCCGGACGACGGGACCGGGCCACGGAGTTCGCGCTGCACGCCGCCAGGGAGGCGGTGGCCGACGCCGGCCTGACCGACGCCGAGATCACCGACATGGCCGTGGTGATCGGTACGGCAGGAGGTGCGACCGGGGAACGTGACCTGGGTTTCGGCCCGGACACCGCGGCTGGCCGGACGGGCGACTGGCAGCCCCTGTTCACGCTGTCCTCCGCGGTCGCCGACGCCTTCGGCGCGTTCGGCACCAACCTCAGCGTGAGCAATGCCTGCGCGGCCAGCGGCTACGCCCTGACCCTCGCCATGGGCATGGTGCGGCGGGGCGAGGCCGACACGGTGCTGGTCGGCGGGGCGGACGCGCTGGGCACGGTGCCGCTGTCCAGTTTCAGCCGGCTCGGCGCCAACGACCCCAAGGCCTGCCGCCCGTTCGACGAGAACCGCCGCGGCACCGTGTTCGGTGAGGGCGCGGCCATGCTCGTGGTCCAGTCCGCGCGGGTTGCCGGTGGCCGCCGCCGCTACGGCCGGCTGCGCGGCAGCGCCTGGAGTTGCGACGCCCACCACCCCACCGCGCCGGACCCCGAGGGCGGCCAACTGGTGCGGGTGGCGCGGGAGGCGCTGCGCGAGGCCCGGACCCGGCCCGAGGACATCGGCCTGGTCATCCCGCACGGCACCGGGACCGAGCAGAACGACGCACTGGAGTCCCGGGTCCTGCGTGAGGTGCTCCGGGAGCACCTCGACCGCGTGCCTCTGTTCAGCCTGAAGGCGTTCATCGGTCACAGCGCGGGCGCCGCGGCGGCGTTCGCCGCGGTCTGCGCCGCGCTGATCGCCCGGCACGGGCAGGCACCGGCGAACGTGCCCCTCGACCGGCAGGACGCCGGCTGTGACGTCTGGCTGCCGCAGCGGGGACCGACGCCGGTGCCCGGAGCGAACACCCTGCTGAGCGCGTACGGATTCGGCGGGGCCAACTTCTCAATGGTGTTCGGGGGTGACGCGCTGTGACAGGCCGGACCACGGTGGCCGAGGCCGTCGTCGCAGGCGTGGGGCTCGTGGTGCCGCCTGCCGGATCCACGCCCGGCACCCCCTGGTTCGACCACCGCACCCGGCTCGGGCCGCGCGGCTACAAATACCTTCCCGGTGCCTGCCAGTACCTGCTGGCCGCCGCTCGCGAAGCCATGACGAGCCCCGGGTGCGAGGACGGGACGGAACGTTTCGCCGCGGAACGGCGGGCGGCCGTCGTGGGCACGAACAGTGCCGTGGCCTCCCTGCACGCCGAGATCGAGGAGACGGTACGGCAGGACGGGATCCGGCTGCTCAGCCCGATGACCACCCCGTTCTTCTCGGTCAACCTGGTCGCCGCGAAACTGTCCACCGAGCACGCGATCAAGGGCTTCAACCTGACGCTGACCTCCGAGCGCGTCGCCGGTTTCGAGGCGCTCCACGTGGCGGCGCAGGAGCTGTCGGGTGGCCGCTGTGACGTCGTCCTCGCCGGAGCGACCGAGGCGGCCGACCCCTGGTGCGGCACGGCCGCTCCCGAGGAAGGCGCCGCGCTGTTCCTGCTGCGCCCGCGGGGGGCCGGGGCCACGGCGGACGGTGTGTCGCTGCGGACCGCCCTGTGCTTCCTGCCGCCCGCGGCGCTGGCGGGGGCACCGGGCCGTGAGCGCGCCCGCCACGCGGTGCGCGAGGCCTTGGACGCGCTGCACGCCGTCGGCCCGACCGCGTCGGGTCCGGCCTCCGTGCGGCTGGTCACCGACGCCTCGCCCGTGGCCGCCCTCGTCGAGACCTCGGTGCGCGCCTGGTGCGGCTCCCGGGTTGCCGTGACCACGGAGGTGTCCGAACCACGGGCGGGGGCGCTGGCGCCGGTGGCACTGCTCGCCCGGGCGCTGCGCGCGGACGGCCCCGGCACCCACGTGGTGGTCGTCGCCGGCCGCTCGGGCCACGCCGCTCTCGCGCTGATCCGGACACCGGACACCGCGGACCCCACCGCCCCACGGCCCTGAACCCCTGGAGCCGTACGGCGCGACCGGTGTGCGCACAGCTCGTGCCCGCACCGGAGTGCGTCGCCCGTCAGACGGACCCCGAGCACGGCATACGTGCACAGACCAAGAGGTGGAAATGCTGTCATCTGTCAAGGGAACGTGGTGCCTGATCCTCGGCGCCTCCAGCGGTATGGGCCGGGCCACCGCCCTGGCCATGGCGCGCGAGGGCGCGAACATCTGCGGCGTCCACTTCAGCACCGCCGCCCAGGAGGACGCCGTCGACGAGCTGGTCGCGGAGCTCCGTGACACCGGCGTCCAGGTGTCCTTCCACAACCGCAACGCGGCCAGCGCCCAGAACCGCGCCGAACTGGTCGCCGAACTCGCCGAGCTGACCGGTGGCCAGGGAGTGCGGGTGCTGCTCCACTCGCTGGCCTTCGGCAGCCTGCTCCCGCTCATCCCGCGGGACGGGGAACCCGACGTGATCACGCAGCGCCAGATGAACATGACCGCCGACGTGATGGGGCACAGCCTCGTCTACTGGGTCCGCGACCTGTACGTGGCGGGTCTGCTCCCCCGTGGTGCCAGTGTGTTCGCCCTGACCAGTCGCGGTGACGAGCACGCCATGCCGAGCTACGGCGCCGTCGCCGCCGCGAAGGCCGCGCTGGGGGCCCACGTCCGCCAGCTGGCCGTCGAACTCGCCCCGGCGGGCGTGTCCGTCAACGCCCTGCGGGCCGGCATGACCCCGACCCCGGCCATGCGGCGCATCCCGGGCAGCGACGAGCTCGCCCGGCGTGCCGCCGAGGGGAACCCGCACGGCCGTACGACGACGCCCGAGGACGTCGCCGAGGCGATCGTGATGCTCTCCGCCAGCGAATCGTCCTGGCTGACCGGCAACACCATCGCCGTCGACGGCGGCGAAGGCCTCGTCTGATCCGCACGACCACACCGACACAACCGAGGAGAAACCCATGCCGCAGACGGCACCGGTCCTGGACCTGGAGGACCTCCGCAGCACCATCGCCGAGGTCATCGACATCGACATCGCCGAAGTGACCGACACCGCCGACTTCAAGGAGGACCTCGACGTCGACTCCCTCCTCGCCATGGAGATCCTGGTGACGCTGGAGCGCAAGTACCAGGTGACGGTCAACGAGTCGAACCTCCAGGACGTGCGCTCCCTGAAGTCCGTCCACGACCTCCTCGCCGCGAAGGTGGCAGTGTGATGACCGAGGCCGGCGGCAACGCCGCGAACGACCCGCGGGTCGCGCTCGTCACCGGCGGGTCGCGCGGCATCGGCCGGGCGGTGGTGGAGCGTCTGCTCACCGACGGGTACGACGTCGGCTACTGCTACCGCAGCCGTCCGGCAGACGCCGGCCTGATCGAGCGGCTCGCCGAGAAGCACGGCCGCCGGGTGTTCGATGCGGCGGTGGACGTGACGGACGCCCAGGCCATGGCGGACTTCGTGGCCGCGACCGAGAAGGCGCTCGGCCCGCTGGGCGCGGTGGTGACCAGCGCGGGCATCGTCAGCGACTCCCCGCTGGCAACGATGAGCCCCGACGCCTGGCACAGCGTCATCGACACCAACCTCACCGGCACCTACCACGCGTGCCGGGCGGCGGTCTTCCCGCTGATCAAGCAGGAGGGCGGTGCCATCGTCAACATCTCGTCGGTGACGGGGGTGCACGGCAACGCCACGCAGTCCAACTACGCGGCGTCGAAGGCCGGGATCATCGGCTTCACCAAGTCGCTGGCCAAGGAGGTGGCCCGGTTCGGTATCCGGGCCAACGTCGTGGCGCCCGGTCTGATCGCCACGGACATGACCGACGGTATGAACGACAAGGCGCGGACCAAGGTGCTGCGGCAGATCCCGCTCGGCCGGGCGGGTACGGCCGCGGAGGTGGCCGACGCCGTCGCCTTCCTCGTCTCCGAGCGGTCCGCGTACATCACGGGCCAGGTGCTCCAGATCGACGGTGGCATCAGCGGCTGAGCCGAGTCGGGTCCGGGCCGCCGGCGGCGGGGAGAGGTGAGGCTCTTCCACGAGGAGGAGCCTCACCCCGTCAGGCGAGCCGGCTCTTCGCGGTCTCCGCGTACATGCCGGCGTATTCCTGACCGGTGAGCGCCCCGATCTCCTGGACGATCCGGTCGGTGACCTCTCGCCGCACCCTGCGGTCGGACTCGCGGCCGTGGTGCTCGGTGAAGCGCAAGGGCTTGCCGTACCAGACGTCGAACCGGGCGACGTACAGCCGCCTGGCTCCCTTCGGATGGACCCGTTCCGTGCCCCGCACCCCGCACGGGACGACCGGCACGCCGCTGCGCAGCGCCAGCCAGGCGGTACCGGTGTTCCCCTTGTACAGACGCCCGTCGGGGGACCGGGTGCCCTCGATGTGGATGCCCAGCCCGTGGCCGCGGCCGAGCAGGCGCAGGGAGGTCTCCAGACCCGCCATCGTCGTCGAACCGCTCCCGCTGTCCACGGACACCATTCCGACGCCCCGGAAGAACAGGCCCTGCACCTTCCCCTTCAGACCGGGCTGTTCCAGCCAGCCCTGCTTGCCGACGAAATACATGCGCCGGGGCGCGAGCAGCGAGATGAAAATAGAGTCGAAGAACGACAGATGATTAGCCGCGACAATGAACGGCCCCTCCTCGGGTATATTCTCGATTCCTTCCACACGCGGGCGGAAAATGACCCGCAGCGGAACAACGAAAATCCACCTCAGTAGCGTCCACAGCATGCGCACCACCTGTCTTCCTGTCAGTACGCGGGGGCCGGCTCGCCTCCCCGCAGGAGCTTTCGTCGCGAATCCTGATTCGTCCCGGGCGCAATCGCAAGCCGCCTTAAGGGCGGCTGCCGGTCGCATGAAAGTCGCGCTTTAGCGGGTGATTAGCGGGATACCGTTACGCTGCTTCTCACATATTGTTCCGGTCACCCGACAAATCATCGAGGACCACGTACATCGGAGGCTGACATGTCCCAGACCCTGCAGGTGCAGCGTCTCGAAGAACTCCGGGAGCTCGCCGCGGCGGCCCTGGAGATAGAGCCCGAGGAACTGGGCGACGACGACCGGTTCATCGAGGACCATGACGGCGACTCGCTGCGCGCCATCGAACTGCTGGCCCGCATCGAGAAGAAGTACAAGATCGAGCTGCCGCAGTCGGAGCTGCCGAACATGACGAGCCTCACCGCCGTCTACCAGGTCGTCGCCCGCGTCGCGAACTGGCAGGACTGAGCCCGTGGACCGGCGCGTCGTCATCACCGGGCTCGGACCGGTTACCAGTATCGGGATCGGGATCGCCGCCTTCGGTGCCGGGCTGCGCGCCGGGCACAGCGGAATCTCTCCCATTTCCAGCTTCGACACCACCGGCTTCCCGCACGTCATGGCGGGCGAGGTCCGGGGTTTTGCCGCCGAGTCGGTCCTCAAGCGGCTCGACCCCGCCGAGTGGGGGCGCACCAGCCTGTTCGCGGCGGCCGCGGCACGGCTCGCCGTCGAGGACGCGGGGATCGACCCCGAGCTGATCACGGGCCCCCGGTCCGGCGCCAGTGTGGGCACCTGTACGGGCGAGGCGCTGCACGTCCAGCACCTGACCGAGGACTGGGTGCGGGACGGCTTCGACGACCTGTCCGGCGCGGAGTTCGCCCTGACCCCGGCGTCCCGTATCGGCGCCGCGGTCAACCGTGAGCTCGGCTTCACCGGTGACTCCATGATGCTGTCGGCGGCGTGCTCGGCGAGCAACTACACCATCGGCAACGCCTACGACATGATCGCGGGCGGCGAGCTCGACTACATGATCGCGGGCGGCGCGGACTCCATCGTGCGGTGGGGGCACGCGGGCTTCTACCGCTGCGGGCTGATGGCACAGGACGCCTGCTCCCCCTTCGACCGGGACCGCACCGGAGTACTGGCCGGCGAAGGAGCGGCGGCGCTGTTCCTGGAGACCCTGGACTCGGCACGCGAGCGCGGCGCCAGGATCTACGCCGAAGTGCTCGGCTACGGCCTCAGCTGCGACGCCCGCCACCCGGTGGCACCGGACGCCGAGGGCATCGCCCGCTGCATCCGCAGGGCCCACGAGAACGCCGGGATCTCCCCGTCCGACGTGGACTACATCTGCGCCCACGGCACGGGCACCCCGGCCAACGACCTCACGGAGACCACCGCGGTGCGGGACGTGTTCGGTGCGACCCCGCCGCCGATGAGCTCCATCAAGTCGATGCTGGGACACACCATGGGCGCGGCGAGCGGCCTGGGTGCCATCGCGTCCGTACTCGGCATCAAGGAAGGGTTCATGCCGCCCACCATCAACTACGCCACCCCGGACCCGAAGCTCGCGGGCATCGATCCGGTGCCGAACACCGCGCGGCCGGCCCGGCTGCGGATCGTGCAGAACAACGGGTTCGCCTTCGGCGGGAACAACGCGGTCACCGTGTTCGGGGAGGTTGCCTGATGCCGGCCACACTCGCCGTCACCGGCTGGGGGGTGCTGTCCCCGCTGGGGGCGGGCGCGGACGAATTCTCCCGGGCGCTGGCCGCCGGCAGGAGCGCACTCGCCGACGTGAGCGGCATGTTCGACGAGCCGCTGCCGCAGGACAAGGCGTGCGCGATCGTGGACTTCGACGTACGGGAGCACCTGGGCCGCAAGCGCACCGCCAGCCTGGACCGCAGCACCGCGTTCGCCGTGACGGCGTCCGGTATGGCGCTGGCCGACGCGGGCCTGGTCGTGGACGATGACAACCGCGACGAGGTCGGGGTGGTGCTGGGCACCACGTTGGGCAGTCTGCGCGCCACCGCCGAGTTCGACCGGGAGACGCTGGTCAACGAGCGCCCGTACATGGTCGAGCCGCTGCTGTTCCCCAACGCCGTGATGAACTGCGCGGCGAGTCGCTGCGCCATCTGGTACCAGCTCCGTGGTGTCAACTGCACCGTACCGGCGGGCGAGTTGTCGGCCGTGTCGGTACTGCGCTACGGCCGCACCCTGATCAGCCGCGGGCATGCCGGCACCCTGCTGCTCGGCGCGACGGAGGAGTTCGGCGCGCACCGCGCCTGGGGCGACCACCACACCCGGGCCGGCGATCCGACCCGGGCTCCGCTCGGTGAGGCCGCGGTGGTGCTGGTCACCGAGGACGCGAGGGCCGCCCGGGCGGCCGGCAGGCCGATGGACGCGGAGATCCTGTCCGTCGAGTCCGGCCACTGCGACGGGGACGGCGCCGGTCTCGCGCGGGCCCTGGCCGAACGGATCCGGGCCGCACTGGGCGCGGCGGGCGTCACCTCGGACCAGGTCGCCGTCGCATCGACCGGCGAGGGCGGCACCACCCGCCTCGACACGGCCGAACAAGCGGCCCTGCGAGAGGTCTTCGGCCCCGGTGGCCCCGAGCGGCTGCGGGTCAAGGAGTCCGCCGGGGACTGCGGCGGCGCCGCGGGCATGGTCCAGATCGCCGCTGTCCTCGCCCGGCACCGCGCCGGCTCCCGGCACGACGACGAGGTGTCCCTGGTGACGTCCGTTTCGCCGGACGGCGCAGTCGGCGCCGTGGTGCTGCGCGGCTGGAGCAGGAGGGGGAGCAACGGTGGCAGGTGAGCGCAGGCGTCCGCAGGACGTCCCCGAGACGGCTGCCCGGGAGACGGGCGGACACCGGGTGGGCGTCCGTGTCCTGGCCGACGGCAGCGGGCCGCTGGTGGTCGCGGTGCACGGAGCCGAGGGCGGCTGGCGCGAATGGCAGCCGCTGGCCCGGGAGCTGGCGGGCGACTACCGGCTGGTCGCGCTCGACCTGCCGTGGCGCGCGGGCAACGACTACGGCTGGGGTGACGCGGGAACTCCCGGGACGTGGCTGCGCGGCGCCCTGGAACTGCTCGACGGTCCCGTGCACTCGCTGCTCGGCCACTCGCTGGGCGGGAACGCGGTGCTGGAGCTGCTGTGCGCACCGGATGCCCCGGACCTCGCGGCGGCCATGCTGTTCGCACCCTTCTACCGCCCGGTCGAGGACACGGTGGACGACGCGTTGGAACGGGAGTTCCGCGCGGCCTTCCGGTTCGCGGTCGCCGACGGCATCCGCATCTCCCTGGGCACCCGCTACGACGGCATGGACGAGGCGCTCTTCGAGATGATCGTGGACACCACGCTCGACCGGATCGGTCCGGCCGGGATCCACTCGCTGTACCTGCGGTTCGCCGCCACCGGCACCTTCCCCGTGGCCGCGATACGCACGCCGACCCGGGTGCTGGTCGGCGAGAGCGACCCGGCACTGGTCGAGCGACGGGCTACGGCGCTGTCCGGGGCGGCACGGGCGGTGACGGTGTCGCACCGGCCTGGCTACGGCCACTGTTTCCACGTCAGTCACGCGGCCGAGATCGCGGCCGAGTTCACCGGTTTCCTGGCCGGGGCGGCCGGTGCCGGCGTCCTCACCGGTGCCCGAGGGGGTGCATGAGCATGCGCAGGCGTCCTCGGCTGTACTTCAGCCTCCGCAGCCCGTACAGCTGGATGGCGGTGGAGCAGCTGGAACGCCGCTTCCCGCGGGCCACCGAGCTGATCGACTACTACCCGTTCTGGGAGCCCGAACCCCGGCTCCGGCAGGCACTCCACGACCGGGGCGCCGAGGTGCTGTACACGCCGATGAGCAAGGCGAAGCACCTGTACATGCTGGGGGACGTCAAGCGGACGGCGGCTCGGTTCGGCCATCCGCTGGTGTGGCCGGTCGACCAGCAGGGGCAGGAGTGGGAGCTGCCGCACCTGGCCTGGCTGGCAGCCCGCCGGCGGGGCGAGGAACACACCCTGTACCGGGCGCTCGTCGAGGCGCGCTGGCACCGTGGGGAACGCATCTACGACGAGGACGTCTTCATCAGGGTCGCCGACGCGGCCGGGCTCGACGGTGCCGCGCTGCGGGCCGCCGAGTTCGATCCGGCGGTCCGGACCGAAGCGGTGGACGTCCTTGAGGCGGCGTGGGAGGACGACATCTTCGGATTCCCCTACTTCCGCATCGGCCGGGAACGGCTCTGGGGCCTCGACCGGCTCGACGACTTCGTCACGGCCCTGGAGGAGGTCTACGGCGAGCACTCCTCCCCCGCTGCCGCGCCGGCCGCCGAGAACGACCCGCTGGACGGCGTACCGGCCCTGCTCGCCGGCCGGATCGGTGCGTACGACCGGGACACCGCAGGCGGCTGCGGCTGACCTGGACCGGACGTCGCTCCGGGCACCGGACGCCACGCGGCGCCCCCGCGAGCCGATATGACGAACGACTCGGTTCAACCCGCGAAGAGAGAGGGACATGGACGGCATGGACAACCCGGGCACAAGGCTCCGCTCGGTCAGCGGCTCCCCGCACACCCGGCTGCTCGGCCTGGGCAGCGCCCTGCCCGAACGGGTGGTGTCCAACCACGATCTGGCGGCCGTGCTCGACACCAACGACGAGTGGATCCGGACCAGGGTCGGCATCGTCAACCGCCGGTTCGCGGGCCCCGAGACCTCGGTCGCGGACCTCGCCGTGGAGGCGGGCGGCAAGGCCCTGGCCGACGCGGGGGTCGACCCGTCCATGGTGGACACCGTGATCGTGGCGACCTGCACGATGCCCGCCCCGATCCCCAACGCCGCCGCACAGGTGGCCGACCGGATCGGTATCCGCGCCAGTGGGGCGTTCGACCTCAACGCGGCCTGCGCGGGCTTCTGTTACGCCCTCAACACCGCGTCCGACCTCGTCCGGTCGGGTTCGGCGGGCCATGTCCTGGTGGTCGGCGCGGAGAAGCTCACCGACTGGGTGAACCCGTCCGACCGCAACACCGCCATCATCTTCGGTGACGGGGCCGGGGCCGCCGTCGTCGGCCCGTCGCACGAACCCCGGATCGGGCCCGTCGTGTGGGGCAGTGCGGGCGACCGGGTTTCGACCGTCGGCATCTGGGATCGTGCGTACATCGAACAGGACGGGCTGTCGGTGTACCGGTGGGCGACGGAGACGGCCGCCCCGGTCGCCGCGCGCGCTGTCGAGCGGGCCGGGCTGCGGCTGTCCGACATCGACGCGCTGGTGCCACACCAGGCCAACCTGCGGATCGTGGATTCCATCGCCAAGCAGCTGAAGGCGGAGGGCGCACGCCCCGACCTGGTGGTCGCCGACGACATCGCGGAGTCGGGCAACACCTCCTCCGCGTCGATCCCGCTCGCCCTGGACCACATGCGCGCGGCCGGGCGGATCGCCGCCGGGGACGTGCTGCTGCTCGTCGGATTCGGCGCGGGTCTGAGTTACGCGGCGCAAGTGGTGATCTGCCCCTGACCGGAGCGGGCAGGCCCGACCGGCCGGCTTCGACCAGGACCGCGTGCGGCGGCTCGCCGGCGCCGGTCGAAGGCGAGCCCCGGCACCCCGCTGATCGTCACCCCCTCGCCATCCCGTCTCCCCCGAAGGACACTCGTACGCGAAGGAGTTGCCGCCGGAGGGGGACGGGACATGCGGGACGGTCATCGGGCGGAAGCCGAGCGGTTGCTGGTGCGGGCCGTGGAGGAGGAGGTGCGGCGGTCGGGCGGGCGGGTCGACGGCCAGGTGCTGCTGGCCCGGGCGCGCGGCGCGCTGGACGCGATGGCGGGGGCGGCCGGCGAGGAGTACGCGGACTACACGCGCGCGCTGGACGAGGCGGAGGCCGGGCGGCTGACCTTCGGGCAGCGGTACGCGCGGGCGGGCGCCGGAACGGCGCTGCTGGTGGCGGCCGTTGCCGCCGTGGCCGCCGCCCTCGCCGATCTGTCCCTCGGCACGGGCGCCGGCACGGCCCTCGGTGCGGGTACCACCGCGGCCGTGGCGGGCGCCGCGGCCACGGTGGTGAAGGTGGCCGGTACGCATCTGCCGGCCGCCCACCACCGCGCGGGCGCGGCCGGCCAGCCCGGCGGCCCGGAGCAGCTGCGCTTGCAGTGGCTGACCGCGCTGGAGGTGCGGGGCATCCGCCCGTTCCTCGACCAGCAGCGGGTGCTGAGCGCCTCCACGGGCGCGAAGAAGACCGGCGGCGGCCCGGCGCTGCGCGGCACGGACAAGAGCGCGGCGGCCCGCAGGCGCTCGGTGCTGGAGCAGTCCTTCGGACAACTCCCCGAGGCCGGCGGCGTCTTCGCGGGACGTCGGACGGAGCTGGGGCGCATCAGGCAGTGGGCGCAGGCGGCCCGCGCCGCCACCGAGACCCGGCCGACGGTGGTCGTGCTGCACGGCGAGCCCGGCTCCGGCCGGACCACGCTGGCGGTGCGCGCTGCGCACGAGCTGCGCGACCACTTCCGGGGCGCGGTGGTGGTGGACCTGCGCGGCGGCAGCCGGGAGGAGGCGCCGCTGTCCACGCGGGAGGCGCTGCTGCACCTGCTCAACCGGCTGGGCGCGCCCCGTGAGCAGTTGCTGTTCCGGGAGCGGTCCTCCCCCGACCAGCAGGTCAAGCGGCTCGGCGAGCTGTACCACCGGCATCTGACCGGTCTGCCGGTGACGATCGTGCTGGACGACGCCTCGGACCCGGAGCAGGTACGCGCCCTGGTGCCGGAGCACTCCGACAGCCTGGTCCTGGTCACCGCCCGCACGCCTCTCGACCTGCCCGCCGACCTGCCGGCCCGGGTGCACGAACTGCCGGTCCCGGCGCTGGACGCGGCGGGCGCCGAGGAGCTGCTGAGCGCGGCGGCGCAGGACCCCTCGGGGCCGTACGACGCCGAGTCCGCCGACCGGATCCGCGAGCTGTGCGGGGGGCTGCCGCTGGCGCTGCGGACCGCGGGCTCCGCGCTGGGCCCGCGCTCACCCCGGCAGCTGGCCGCGGACCTGGGCGCGTACGGCCCGGTGGATCCGGTGGAGCGGGCGCTGTGGCTGCGCTACAGCGACCAGCCGGAGCCCGCCCGCCGGCTGCTGAGGAGGCTGGCGCTGGCGGGCCGGGCCTCGCTGGGCGCGGCGGCGGCGGCCTCCCTGCTCGCCACCGACGAGGCCGAGGCCACCCGGCATCTGGTGGCGCTCGCCGGGGCCGGCCTGATCGACCACGTGCGCGGCAGCCGGTACCGGCTGCACGACCTGGTGCGGGCCTTCGCGCACGCCCGGCTGCTGGACGAGGAGGACCCGGCCGAGCGGGCGGCGGCCCAGGAACGGCTGATCGTGAACTACGCGGAGCTGGCCGACGCGGTGCTGCGCCTGGTCGACGGGAACATGTCGACGCGGTCGAACCAGTTCGGCTCGCACGGCTTCCCCTCCCTCGACGAGGCGCTGCGCTGGCTGGACGACGAGTCCAGCTTCATCACGGCGGCCCTGCGGCACGCGGAGGGCGTGGACCAGGCGGCGGTGCTGAACCTGCTCGGCGCGCTGTGCGACTACTGCCTGCTGCGCGGCGACCTGTACCGGCTCGGTGAGATCAGCGAGCTGGCGCAGTCGGTGGACCAGGGGCTGCTGGTGCGCTCGGTGCAGTGGCGTACCGGTATCGCGGCCCGGCATCTGGGCGAGCTGGACAAGGCGCGCACCACGCTGGCCTCGGTGGTCGACCTGTACCGGGAGGCCCACCACGACGCGGGCGCGGCCCGCGCCCTGACCTCGCTGGGAATCACCCTGCACCACCAGGGCAACCTCACCGAGGCCGCCGCCAGGCTCCAGGAGGCGCTGGACCTGCAGGCCGCGCCGGAACTGGCGACGGACCGGGCCTGGACGATGCACGCGCTGGCGGCCGTCCAGCGGGACCGGGCCCGGCTGGCCCAGGCGCTGGACCTGCTCACCCGCTCCCTGGTCCTGCACCGCGAGGGCGGCTCGGTGCACGGCGAGGCCTGGGCGCACTTCCAGCTGGGCCAGCTGGCGCTGCGGCTGGGGGACGTACCGCGCGCGGAGACGGAGCTGCGGGCGGCCCTGGAGCGGTACGGCCGGACGCACGACGCCCGCGGGGAGGCGTGGGCGCTGACCCAGCTGGCCCGGGCCCGGCTGGTGGACGGCGACGCCACCGCCGCCCTGGAGGGCCTGCGCCGGGCGGTCGTCCGGCACCGGGACAACGAGGACGCGCGCGGCGAGGCGTGGACGCTGTACTACCTGGGGCAGGCCCTGGAGGAGACCGGCGAACTGGACCGGGCGGTGCGCGAGCTGGAGCGGTCCCGGACGATGTTCTCCCGGATGCGGGACGTCTACGGCCTGGCCTGCGCCCGGCACCACTCGGCGCGGGCGACCCGGGACCAGCGGGCCGCGCAGACCGGGTCGCTGCGCAATTCCGGTTTCGCCCGGCAGCTGCTGGTGGACGCGCGCGCCGACTTCCAGCGGATCGGCGTGGCCCACGGCGAGGCCTGGACCTGTCTGGAGCTGGCGGTGGTGGACGCGGGCAACGCGCGCACCCAGCAGGCGCTGGCGTTGTGCGACGAGGCGCTCACCCTGTTCTCGTCGTACGGCGACCGGCGCGGCGAGGACTGGGCCCGCTTCCTGCGCTGCACCCTGCTGCCGTACGCGGCGCCGGGCGGGGTGGAGGTGGGCACGGCGGTCGCCCAGGAGGAGCTGGCCCAGCTGGCCCGTGCCACCCATCCGCTGCGGGACGAGAAGCTGGACGACTACGTACCGGCGTACGCCCTGCTGCTGGAGCGGGGCGTGCAGCTGGAGGCCGGCTGGCAGGCGTGGCGCCTGCGCATGACTCCGGACCGCCACGCCCGGGAGGTGATGGGAGTGGCGGTACCGGCAGGGCGCTGACCTGTGCGGTCAGCCCTGCTGGGCCGGGGAGTCGGCCTTCTGCCGGGCCTCCTCCGCGGCGGCGTCCGGAGCCTCCTTGAAGTCGACCTTCTGCATGTGCTTGCTCATCGACTTCATCAGACCCCACACGGCCAGGGCCATCACCGCGAAGACGATGAAGCCGAGGACACCGGGGGTGACCTTGTTCTCGTCCACCTCCTTGGCGAGGGGGACGAGGTGCGTCACTGCCAGGCTCACGCTTGCGCTCATGTCAGGCATTGTCCCGGATGCCCGCGAAGAGGTCGTCCTCGGGGATGGCGGTGTCGACGAGGGACTTCGCCAGCTCGTACTCCTCCGTCGGCCAGACCTCCTTCTGGAGCTCCAGCGGCACCTTGAACCAGCCGCCGTCCGGGTCGATCTGCGTGGCGTGCGCGATCAGCGCCTTGTCGCGGATCTCGAAGAAGTCCGCGCACGGGACGTGGGTGGTCAGGGTGCGCTCGGTGCGCTCCATCTCGTTCCACCGCTTGAGCCACTCGCCGTAGGGCGACTCCAGGCCGCGGTCGAGCATGGCCTGGTGCAGGGCCTCGGTGCGCGGGCGGTTGAAGCCCTGGTTGTAGTAGAGCTTCAGCGGCTGGTAGGCGGGCCCGAACTCGGCCTCGGGGTACTTCTCGGTGTCCGCCGCGCCCTCGAAGGCCACCATGGAGATCTTGTGGGTCATGATGTGGTCGGGGTGCGGGTAGCCGCCGTTCTCGTCGTAGGTGGTGATCACCTGCGGGCGGAAGGAGCGGATCTGCCTCACCAGCTCGCCGGCCGCCTTGTCGACGTCCTCCAGCGCGAAGCAGCCCTCGGGCAGCGGCGGCAGCGGGTCGCCCTCCGGCAGACCGGAGTCGACGAAGCCGAGCCATTCCTGCTTGACGCCGAGGATCTCCCGGGCCTCGTCCATCTCCTTGCGGCGGACCTCGTGGATGTGCTCCTCGATGTAGGTGTCGCCCTGCAGCTTGGGATTGAGGATGGACCCGCGCTCTCCACCGGTGCAGGTCACCACCAGCACGTCCACCCCCTCGGACACGTACTTCGCCATGGTCGCCGCACCCTTGCTCGACTCGTCGTCGGGGTGCGCGTGAACGGCCATCAGTCGCAGCTGGTCAGTCAAGACTCAATCCTTGGTCAGTCGGCGCCCCGCGTCTTGGGGTGCGATCGGCGGCTTCTATAGTGACCGAATCGGGGGGCGAATAATTCCGCGGAGAGGACGATCATGAGTACCGCGAGCACGCGGCTGCCCGAGGGCCGCTACGGCCGTCCCTCGGATCAGCGCGCCGACCGCAAGCTCAAGATCGCCGGTTCGGTGCTGGGCGCGTTCCTGCTCGCACTGATCGGCTATTTCGCCTACCACTACGTCGCGCAGAACGAGATCAGCGCCGAGGTCATCGCCTTCGACGCCTCCGACGGCGCGGTCAAGGTGCATCTGGAGGTCCGCAAGGACGCCGGCGCCTCCGGCTACTGCACCCTGCGCTCCCAGTCGGCCGACGGCGCCGAGGTGGGCCGCGCCGACTTCCGTTTCTCCGGACCGGCCACCCGGATCGACAAGGTCGTCACGCTGCGTACGACGGCGCAGGGGACGACGGCCGAGCTGCTGGGCTGCCACACCGGCTGATCAGCCCGGGACACCGCCCGGTTCATCCGGAATACGCAGGCCCTGACCTGCGTTGATGCGATTCTGATGGCTTATGTCCTCCCCCTTCAGCCATTGAATTGTTAGGCTCGTGGTTTCGCCCATCCAAGAGGGAACATGCTTCTGGGTAGGGCGATGCTTTGTATTCCCAGTACCGACGAGGAGCACCCTGTGACCCAGACCAGCGAGAACGTCACCTGGCTGACCCAGGAGGCGTACAACAAGCTCAAGGACGAGCTTGAGTACCTTACTGGTCCTGCGCGCACGGAGATCGCCGCCAAGATCGCGGCCGCGCGCGAGGAGGGCGACCTGCGCGAGAACGGCGGGTACCACGCGGCCAAGGAGGAGCAGGGCAAGCAGGAGCTCCGTGTGCGCCAGCTGACCCAGCTCCTGGAGAACGCCAAGGTCGGCGAGGCGCCGGCCGCGGACGGTGCCGTCGCGCCCGGCATGGTCGTCACGATCGCCTTCGACGGTGACGAGGACGACACCCTGACGTTCCTGCTCGCCTCGCGCGAGTACGCGAGCTCCGACATCGAGACGTACTCCCCGCAGTCCCCGCTCGGCTCGGGAGTCATCGGCCACAAGGTCGGCGACGACGCGGAGTACGAGCTGCCGAACGGCAAGAAGGCCTCGGTGCGGATCCTGAAGGCCGAGCCGTACACGAGCTGACCGGAGCCCCGGGTTCACTTCGGGCCCCCGGCGCCCTCAGGGCCGCCGGGGGCTTTGTCATGCCCTGGGCCGTGTCGCGGCCGGCGCCCGGCCGCCCGGGTCAGGCGGTCGCGGAGCGGTACTTGCGCACCGCGAGGGTGCGGAAGACCACGATGATCAGGACCGACCAGATCAGCGAGGCCCACACCGGGTGCTCCATCGGCCAGGCGCCCGAGGCGGACTGCCCGGGGTTGGCGAACAGCACGCGGGTCGCCTGCACGGTGGCGCTGAAGGGGTTCCACTCCGCGACGTGCCGCAGCCACGGCGTCATGTTGCCCGTGTCCACGAACGCGTTGGATATGAAGGTCACCGGGAACAGCCAGACCAGTCCGCCGGAGGTGGCCGCCTCGGGGGTGCGGACGGTGAGGCCGATCAGCGCGCCGATCCAGGTGAACGCGTACCCGAGCAGGAGCAGCAGGGCGAAGGCGGCGAGGACCTTGCCGGCGTTGGTGGGGCCGTCGGAGCCGGCCCGCCAGCCGACGAGCAGCGCGACCACGGCCAGGACCAGCAGGGTGAGCGCCGTCTGCACCAGGTCGGCGAGGGTGCGGCCGGTCAGCACCGCACCGCGCGCCATGGGCAGCGAGCGGAAGCGGTCGATGAGGCCCTTGTGCATGTCGTCGGCGATGCCGGCCCCGGAGCCGGCGGTGGCGAAGGTGACGGTCTGCGCGAAGATGCCGGCCATCAGGAAGTTCTTGTAGTCGAGCGCGCTCGTACTGGCGCCGATCTTCATCGAACCGCCGAACACGTAGGTGAACAGCACCACGAACATGATGGGCTGGATCAACCCGAAGATCAGCATTTCGGGGATGCGGGACATCCGGATCAGATTGCGTTTGGCAACGATCAGCGAGTCGCGGACGGACCGGCCGACGGGGTTGCCGGGCGCCGTGGCGGGCACGGCCTGGGTGACGGCGCTCATTTCACGGCCTCCTTGCCGGTCTGCTTGCCGTTCTGTTCGGCGGTCTGCTTGCCGTTCTGCTCGGCGGTCTGCCGGTCCGGGCCGGCGGTCTCGGCCGCGTGACCGGTGAGGGAGAGGAAGACGTCGTCGAGGGTGGGGCGGCGCAGCCCGATGTCGTCCATCTCGATCCCCCGCGCGTCCAGCTCGCGGATGACCTCGGCGAGCAGCTTGGCGCCGCCGGTGACGGGCACCGTGAGCCTGCGGGTGTGCTCCTCGACCGTGGTCTCGCCCTTGCCGAAGCCGCGCAGCACCTGCACGGCGGTCGCGATGTGCTCGCGCTCGTGCACCACGACCTCGACGCGCTCGCCGCCGGTGCGGGTCTTGAGCTGGTCGGAGGTGCCCTGGGCGATGACCCGGCCGTGGTCCACGACCGCGATGTCGTGGGCCAGGTGGTCGGCCTCCTCCAGGTACTGCGTGGTGAGCAGCAGCGTCGTGCCGCTGGAGACGAGCTGCTTGATGACCTCCCACAGCTGCTGGCGGTTGCGCGGGTCGAGGCCCGTCGTGGGTTCGTCCATGAACATCACCGGCGGGGAGACCACGAGGGCCGCGGCGAGGTCCAGCCGGCGGCGCATGCCCCCGGAGTAGGTCTTGGCGGGGCGGTCGGCGGCGTCGGCGAGGTCGAACTGGTCCAGCAGCTCCGCCGCGCGGGTCCGGGCCGCCTTCGCCCTCATCTGGTAGAGCTGTCCGACCATCTGCAGGTTCTCCCGGCCGGTCAGGTACTCGTCGACCGCCGCGAACTGGCCGGACAGACCTATGGAGCGGCGCACCGCGTCGGGGTGCCGCAGCACGTCGACGCCCGCGACGACCGCCTTGCCGCTGTCGGGACGCAGCAGGGTGGTCAGGCAGCGGACGGTCGTCG
This sequence comes from Streptomyces sp. NRRL S-1022, assembly GCF_000720135.1. Lineage (GTDB taxonomy): Bacteria > Actinomycetota > Actinomycetes > Streptomycetales > Streptomycetaceae > Streptomyces. The sequence goes on from NZ_JOIU01000031.1 coordinate 52,694, forward strand.
TCTTGCCGGCACCGTTCGGCCCGAGCAGGCCGAGGACCGTGCCCTCGGGCACGTCGAGGTCGACGCCGTCGAGTGCCCTTACGTCGCCGAAGGTCTTGACCAGACCTTCGGCATGGATGGCGCCTGGCATATGTCTGTCTCCACCTCGTCGGGGATCCGGGGAGCGGGTTCACCGCACAAGAACCATAACGCGATGTATCGCGTCTCTCAATACACTTCACCCGGACGGGTGGCGGCATCGCCGTGGACCGGCATCACCGTGGGCCCGGCATCGCCGTGGTCCCGCGGCGTCCGTGTCAGGCGATGACGGTGTAGCCGGCGTCGCGCAGCGACCGGCCGACCTCGGCGCAGTGCGCCGGTCCCTTCGTCTCCAGGTGCAGCTCCACCTCGGCCTCGGTGAGCCCGAGCCGCGGGTCGGTACGGACGTGGCTCACGTCGAGGACGTTGGCGTCGACGGCCGACAGCACCCCGAGGAGCGTGGCGAGCGCCCCCGGCCGGTCCGTCAGCCGCAGCCGTACGGCCAGGTAGCGGCCCTGCGCGGCCATGCCGTGACGCAGCACCCGCTGCATCAGCACCGGGTCGACGTTGCCGCCGGAGAGCACCGCGACGACCGGGCCCTCGAAGGCGTCCGGCGCGCCCAGCAGCGCGGCCACCGGGCTGGCCCCGGCCGGTTCCACGACCAGCTTGGCCCGCTCCAGGCAGAGCAGCAGCGCCGCCGACAGCTGGTCCTCGCTGACCGTACGCACCTCGTCGACCAGCTCGCCGACGATCCCGAACGGCACCAGGCCCGGCCTCCCCACCTTGATGCCGTCGGCCATCGTCGCCGGGTTCTCCAGCGACACCGGGCGCCCGGCGGCCAGCGACGGCGGATAGCAGGCGGCCCCCTCCGCCTGGACGCCGACGATCCGGACGTCCGGCCGCAGCGCCTTCACCGCCACCGCGATACCGGCCGCGAGCCCGCCGCCGCCCATGCCGACGACGATCGTCCGCACCTGCGGGCACTGCTCCAGGATCTCCAGGCCGACCGTGCCCTGACCGGCGATGACGTCGGGGTGGTCGAAGGGGTGGATGAACACCGCGCCCGTCTCGGCGGCGTACTCCTGGGCGGCGTGCAGCGTCTCGTCGACCACCTGGCCGTGCAGGCGCACCTCGGCGCCGTACTCCCGGGTGGCGCTGATCTTCGGCAGCGGCGCACCCTTCGGCATGAACACCGTGGAGTGCACGCCCAGCAGCGAGGAGGCCAGTGCCACGCCCTGCGCGTGGTTGCCGGCGCTCGCGGCCACCACACCGGCGGCCCGCTCCTCCGGCAGCAGTCCGGCGATCCGCACGTAGGCGCCGCGCAGCTTGAAGGAGCCGGTCCGCTGGAGGTTCTCGCACTTGAGGTGGACCGGCGCGCCGACCAGCTGGGACAGGTGCCGGCTGCCTTCCATCGCCGTCGCGCGCGCGACGCCGGAGAGCATCTTCTGGGCGCCTCGCACGTCGTCGAGGGTGACGGAGCGCAAGGAGTCGGCCGTGCGGTAGCTCATGGCTCCAGCATCGCAGTTCACGTTTGCGCACGACGGGTGTGACCAAGCTGCGAGACCGGTTTGCGCAGCGCCGGTACGGCTTGGCGCCGGGCCGCGTACCCTGTCCCCCAACCCAGCAGCCTTCATGAAGCGAGCCTCCGGCCATGCCCACAACACCTGAAATGTCGATGGACATGACGACCGTCGGTGACACCGGTCTCCTCGACACCCTCCAGCACGAGGTGGCGGTGTTCGCCCGCCGTGCCGAACAGACCCGGCTCGGCGGCGTGGGCCAGGTGCGCAACTCCATGGACCGCGCCGCGTACCTGCTGCTCAACCGCCTCGACAAGGAAGGCCCGATGGGCGTCAAGGCGCTGGCCGCGAGCATGGGGATCGACTCCTCCACGGTCACCCGGCAGGTGGCGCCCCTGGTCGACACCGGGCTCGTCAAGCGCACCTCGCACCCGGAGGACGGGCGTGCCGTGGTGCTCCAGCTCTCCCCGCGCGGTGCCGCCCGGCTGGAGGAGGTGCGCTCGTCCCGGCGTCAGCTCATGGCCGAGCTGACACACGACTGGGCGCCGGAGGAGCGCGAGCAGTTCTGCACGCTCCTCACCCGCTTCAATGTCGCGCTCTCCGCGCGGATGTCGGTGCAGGGCGTACCGGCGGTGGAGCAGCCGCCGGCCTCCTGAGCCGCGCACCGCACGGCAGGGGTCCGCACCTCTTGACCCGGGGGCCGCCGCTGGCCTCATATGAGACCGGGCCCGCACAGGGTCCCCGTCGGGGGGAGGCGTGGTGCGTGATCGGCGAGCGGCCCGTGACACCCGCCGGGCCCGGGATTTCGAGGCGTTCGCCGCGGGCGCGGCCGGGCGCCTGCTGCACGCCGCCATGCTGCTCACCGCGGAGGCTCCGGAGGCCAACCCGCGCGCGCGGCGCCTGCTGACACTCGCGCTCGCCCACACGTACGCCCGCTGGGACCGGCTGCGCGGCGAGGACCCGTACGACTGCGCCCGGCAGTACCTCGCCACGCGCTTCGCGCGCACCACCTGGCACCAGTACGGCGCCTTCGGCCGTGCCCGGCCGGATCCGCGCAGTCCGCTCGCCGCGCTCACCCCGCGGGAACGGCTGGTCCTGGTGCTGCGGCTGTACGAGGGGGTGGCCGAGGAACAGACCGCGGCCCTGCTCGGCCTGCCCGCGGAGCGCGTCCACACCATCTGCGACCGTGCCACGGCCACCGTGCTCCACCCGGGCGGTCCTGCGGCCGCCCGCCCGGCGAACGCGAAGACGGCACTGTCATGAGCTCCGCCGCGCCGTACGGCCGCCCCGCGCGCGCAGGGCACGACGGGTGCGGTGGGCGGGAGGGGAGACCGCGGTGAACCGAGGGCAGCGGGAGTCCGCCGTACGGCGGATCATGGAGCAGGGCGTCGCGCCGGTGCCGCCGGACCTGCACGCGGACGCGGTGCGCCGCGGGGACCGTCTGCTGCGGCAGCGGCGAGCGGTCCGCCGGGTGCTGTGGCTGCTGGCGTGTGCCGCGGCCGTCGCGTTCGCGGTGTGGGCGGCCGACGCCCACCCGTGGGCGGAGCCGCCCTCGCAGACGACTCCACCGCTCACCGGCTGGTGACCGCGCCCGTCAGGCGAGGGCCTGCCGCAGATCCTCCAGCAGGTCGTCGGCGTTCTCGATGCCGACGGACAGGCGGACCAGGTCGGCCGGGACCTCCAGCGGGGAGCCGGCCGCGGAGGCGTGGGTCATCCGGCCGGGGTGCTCGATGAGGGACTCGACGCCGCCGAGGGACTCGCCGAGGGTGAAGATCTTGGCGCGGTTGCAGACGTCGATCGCCGCCGCCTCGCCGCCCTCGACCCGGAAGGACACCATGCCGCCGAACGCCTTCATCTGCTTGACGGCGATGTCGTGGCCGGGGTGCTCGGGCAGCCCGGGGTAGCAGACGCCGCTCACCCGCGGGTGCCGGGTCAGCATGTCGGCGATCTTCGTGGCGTTCTCGCTGTGCCGGTCCATGCGCACCGCGAGGGTCTTGGTGCCGCGCAGCACCAGCCAGGAGTCGAAGGGGCCGGCGACGGCGCCCATCGCGTTCTGGTGGTAGGCCAGCTCCTCGCCGAGGCCCGGGTCGGAGACGATCAGCGCACCGCCGACCACGTCCGAGTGGCCGCCCATGTACTTGGTCAGGGAGTGCACGACGATGTCGGCGCCGAGCGTGAGCGGCTGCTGGAGGTAGGGGGTGGCGAAGGTGTTGTCGACGACCAGCTTCGCGCCCGCGTCGTGGGCGACCTGGGCGACGGCGGCGATGTCAGTGATGCCGAGCAGCGGGTTGGAGGGGGTCTCCACCCAGACCGCCTTGGTCTTGGGGGTGATGGCGGCGCGGACGGCGGCCGGGTCGCTGGTGTCGGCGACCGACCACTCCACGCCCCAGCGGGTGGCGACCTTGGCGAAGAGCCGGAAGGTGCCGCCGTAGGCGTCGTTGGGGATCACCACGTGGTCGCCGGGGGTGAGCAGCGTACGCAGCAGGGTGTCCTCGGCCGCCAGGCCGGACGCGAAGGCGAGGCCGCGGCGGCCGCCCTCCAGCGCGGCGAGGTTCTCCTCCAGGGCGGTGCGGGTCGGGTTGGCGCTGCGGCTGTACTCGTAGCCGCCCCGCAGCCCCCCGACGCCGTCCTGCTTGTAGGTCGACACCTGGTAGATCGGCGGGACGACCGCGCCGGTGAGGGGATCCGCGGTGTTGCCCGCGTGGATCGCGAGAGTCTCGAAGTGCTGACTGATGTGGCTGTCACTCATGTGTACCGAGCGTAGTGCGCCCGGCCCGTTCCCGATGCCTGGCAAGAGGGATTCGTCCTGCTTGCAATGCTGCCGTCATGACAGGGCGGCCCCGACCCGCCCTGTCATGCCCTGGTCGGGGGTTTTCCACAGGCGGGTCGGTGGGGTTCGCCAATTGTCGGCGGCGTCTGGAACGCTGGGAGGCATGGCGATTCTCTGGCTGCTGATGGCACTGGTCATGCTGGGCTTCGTGCTGCTCCCGTTCATGCGGCGCAAGCGCGGGATGATCGAGCAGGTTCCCCCGGGACACCCGGACGCCGCCGACCCGGCGGCCTACGGCTTCCTGCGCCAGGAGGAGCTGGACGTGCGCCTGCCCGGCCCGGACCAGGACCTGCTGGCGGTCCTGGAGCTGGTCCAGCGCACCCAGGACTACCGGGCCGCGGCCCAGCTGCTGGCCGGCACCGAGTCCGGGGGCGAGCTGCGCTGGCAGCGGGTGCAGTCCCTCGCGGGCGCCGCCGCGCTGGAGCTCCAGCAGCGGCCCGGCGGAATACACGAGACGCCGGGCGGCCAGTGGCTGCGGGTGTGGCGGGCCGAACAGCCCAAGGACGCGGGCGGCGCCGCCGTCCACGCGGAGTTCCTGGTGCAGCAGGCCTGGCGGACGGCGACCCCGGGCACCGAGGAGTTCCGGATCATCATGGAGGAGGCCCAGTCCGCGTGTGCGCAGGCGGCCCTGCTGGCCCCCGGCGACCCGGTGCCGTACGTCATAGAGCTGTCCATCGCGCGCGCGCTGGCCTGTCCGCCGGCCGAGTTCGACCAGCTGTGGCTGAAGATCCTCGACCGTGCGCCGCACCACATGGGCGCGCACCTGGCCGCGCTGCACTACTGGTGCGAGAAGTGGCACGGCTCGCGCGAGCAGGCGTACTCCTTCGCCGAGGCCGCCGCGGCCCGCGCCCCGGAGGGCTCGCTGCTCGCCGCGCTGCCGCTGTTCGCGGTGTTCGAGCACCTCCCGGAGGTGAACCTGGTCCGCAGCCTGTACCGGAGCGAGGTCGTCACCAAGGCGATCCACGGCGCGCTGCACGCGGTCCACGCGGCCCGTCCCGACGACCCGATGCTCCCGCACGTCCGTCATCTGCTGCTGTTCTTCCTGGTCCCCGCCGAACGCTGGGCGGAGGCCATGCAGCAGCTGATCCACATCGACGGCCATGTCGGGGCCCTGCCGTGGACCCTGACCGACGACCCGGCCGCCGCGTTCGCCCTGCACCGCGCGCTGGCCGTGGCCGGTTACGAGGCCAACGGCGGCAGCCCGGCGGGCCTCCCCGGCTGACCGACGCCCCGGCCGGCGGCCCCCAACCGCCCCTCGCCCTTTCCGCATTGCCCTCCTGACCTGCGGTAGGGCATACTCCGCATCCCCCCACACCGCACCACAGGCACCACCGGCATCACAGCACCACCACCTCGCACGACCAGCACCACCGCACGCAAACGACCGCACACCGCACACCACGCACCGGCACCATCCGCACCGACCGGCCCCCGCCGGTCCGGCGCTCTGTCATGTCCTTTTCCGAGGTCCTGTGGGGGGATCTGCCCGATGGGCGCAACTCTGCGCGCGCTGCGCGCCCTTGTCCTGTTGCTCGGCTTCTATCTGCTGAGCCTCGTCCTGCTCGCCGCGCTGATCGGCGTCGACGTCCTCGTGTTCGGCTGGGGCCACGGACCGCTCACGGCGAAGGTCGGCTTCATCACGGTGCTGCTGGCCCTCCCCGTCGTCCGCGGCATGCTCATGCTGCGCACCCCCAAGGGCGACGACGGCCCCGGCATCCCGGTCACCGAGGCCGACGAGCCCCGGCTGTGGGCGCTGGTCCGGGAGCTGGCCGCGGCGGCCGGCACCCGCGCCCCCGACCGGATCCTGCTCACCGGCGAGGTCAACGCGTCCGTCAGCGAGAACCCGCGGCTGCTGGGCCTGTTCGCCGGCCCGCGCCGCCTCCACCTCGGCGTGCCGCTGCTGATCGGCCTGACCGAGGCCCAGCTGCGCTCCGTACTCGCCCACGAGTTCGGGCACTTCACCGGCGGCGACACCCGGCTGTCCGCGCTCGTCGTGCGCGGCCGCGTGCAGATCGGCCGGGTCATCGGCCAGTTCCACGCCGCGGCGGACGACAAGGTGGCCGCCGACCGGGCCCGGCAGGAGAAGGCGTCGGCCAAGCGGGTCGCCAAGGGCAAGAAGGCCAAGCAGGTCGACACCACCGGCGTCGGGGCGACGTACCGGGCGATGGCGCGGATCTACACCGCGTACGGCAAGTTCTACCTGCGCGCCTCGCTGTCCACCGCGCGCGGCCAGGAGTTCGCCGCCGACCTGACCGCCGCCCGGATCGCCGGACGGGACGCGACCGCGTCGGCGCTGCGCGAGATCCCGGTGCTGTCCGCCTCCCACGACTTCTACCTGGACAACTACGCCACCCTGGGGCTCCAGGCCCGGCTGCTGCCCCCGCGCGGCGAGTTCTTCGGCGGCTTCGGCCGGCTGCTGACGGCCCGTGAGCTGGAACTGGTGGACCTCCGCGCCGGGCTGCCGGAGGAGCCGGCGGGACCGTACGACTCCCACCCGCCCATCGCCGAGCGGGTACGCCGGATCGAGGCGCTGCCCGCCGACGGCCGCGCCGACGAGGCCAAGGGAACGGCGCTGGCCGTGCTGGCCGACCCGGCGCGCACGCTGGGTGCCCTGGAGGACGCCGTCCTCCTCGACGAGCTGCTCCGCCACCCGCGCGCCGCCGGCTGGCAGGAGCTGCTGGACGCCTCGATGTCCGCGGGCCTGTCGGCGGCGCGGACCCCGCTGCACCAGGCGCTGGCCGGGTACACCGGGCAGCCGGCGACGCTGTCGGCGCTGCTGGACGTCATCGACGACGGCCGGCTGTGGCGGCTGGCGGAACAGCTGCCGCTGTCGGAGGAGGCGGCGGCCGCGAAGGGGCGGGCGTTCCGCGAGTTCGTACGGCCCGTGCTGCGCCGCTCGCTGCGCACCATGGTGCTGGCCGAGTTCAGCTCCCGTTCGCTGCTGCACTGGGAGTTCTCCTGGACCCGCCCGGCGACCGTGCGGCTGCCCGGCTGGGGCTCGGAGACGGAGGAGGACGGTCCCGAGGCGGCGCTGGAGCAGGCGGTGGACGCGGCGCTCGCCGACCACCCCGACACCACGGCGCTGCGGGCGCTGCTGCCACCGGCGACCCAGCCCGCCTGACGCCCGCCGCCCCGCGCACCGGGCAGCCCCGCCGGCTCCTCACCCCGCCCCTGCTCCTGGTCCCCACGCCCCGCCGCCGTCCCCCGAGAAGGAAACGAACCCACCCCGATGACCGTCCTGTTCTGGATCCTGGGCATCCTGGCCGTCCCCACGCTGATCTTCGTGCTGTGGCTGGCCTGGGTGTTCCTGAAGGAGCTCTTCCACCCGACCCCCGACGACGACGCGGAGGCGGCGGAGGCCGCCGAGACCGCGCGGGCCGCGGAGAAGCTCGGTCTGCTGCCCGCCGAGCGGCAGGACACCGGCCTCGCCGCGCCCCTGCCCGCGGAGTGGACCACCGTGCTCGCCGCGGTGCGCGGCGGCGACTGGAAGCCGGCCGCCGACCTGCTCGCCGCGGTCGGCCGGGACTGGGAGCGCCGGTCCATGGTCGCCTGCCTGCTGGCCGAGTGCGCCGCCGAGGAGGACTCCTGGCTGCTGGCGTGGGAGGCCGTACGCCGGGACGACCCGGACGCGGCCGTGGTCCGGGCCCGCAGCACGGTGATCCTGGCCTGGAACCTGCGGGGCGGCAAGAAGGCCCAGTACACGACCAGGGAGCAGTTCGACGCCTTCCACCGCACGCTGGCCGGTGCCCGAGAGGAGATCGCCCGGGCGGCGGCGCTGAACCCGGACGACCCGACGCCGTACGTCGCGGAGATCTGGGTGGCGCTGGGCCTCGGCTACCCGAACGCCCGGATGGACAAGGTGTGGGAGGAGATCACCGCCCGTGCCCCGCACCACTACGAGGCCCACTTCTCCGCGTTGCAGTACTGGTGCGCCAAGTGGCGCGGTTCGGAGCGGCTGGCCACCGAGTTCGCCGAGCGGGCGGCGGCCGGCGCGCCGCTGGGCAGCCTGCTGACGGCGCTGCCGCTGATCGCGCACTTCGAGCACGACGAGTCGGACGACACCGAGGCCGACAACACGCCGCAGATGCTGGCGCGGGTCGACGCGGCCCTCGCGGACGCGGCGGCGGCCGACCCGTCCCACCCACGGCTGCCGGAACTGCGCCACCTGCTGGCGTACTACCTGCACCTGCAAGGCCGCAACGAGGCGGCGCTGGAGCAGTTCAAGCTGGTCGACGGGCATGTGAAGGCGCTGCCGTGGCGCTACCGGGGTGACGTCGCCGGGTACTACTGCCAGGTCCGCGACACCGTGGTCCGGACGGTGACGCAGACCGCGCCGGCGGCCGTCTGACCCGGTAATTCGGGCGACGGCGCCGGTGGCCGCCCCGTAGATTCGCCCTTCGGCCGGAAAGCGGAGGCTGAAGGGGAGGGCATGGGAAGTCCGGTGTTTCTGATCGGTGGCGGCTGGGACCGCGCCGAGGTGTACGAGCCGTTCCTGCGCGAGGTGCGCGGGGAGCGGCGGGTCGGGTGCCTGGTGCTGGACGAGGGGGACGGCGCCGCGCAGTCCGAGCGGTACGCGGTGGCGCTGCGCGCGGCGGACCCCGGGTGTGTGCCGGTGCCGCTGCTGGTGCCGCTCGGCGGCCGGTTCGAGCCGGAGGCCGTGCTGGACGGGATCGACGGGCTGCTGGTGTGCGGCGGGCTCACGCCCGCGTACCAGGACGCGCTCGCGGACTGCCTGGAGCGACTGCCGGGGCTGCTGGCGGCGCGCGGCCTGCCGTACGCCGGGTTCTCCGCCGGGGCCGCGATGGCCGCGCGGCGGGCCGTGGTCGGCGGGTGGCTGGTGGACGGGGTGCCGGTGTGCCCGGAGGAGACCGGCGAGGACCTGGCGGAGGTCGAGGTACGGGCGGGGCTCGGGCTGGTGCCGTTCGCGGTGGACGTGCACGCGGCCCAGTGGGGGACGCTGCCACGGCTGGTGGCGGCGGTCGCGCGGGGCGAGGTGCCGTACGGGGCCGCCGTGGACGAGAACACACTGCTCGCGGTGGACGGCGACAAGGCCCGGGTGGCCGGCTCCGGCCGGGTGCACGTGGTGTGGCCCGCGCCGGACGGGGCCGTCCTGGTGCGCGCGTACGGCGCCGGCGAGGGCTTCGGTCTCGGCTAGCACCCCGGACGGGCGCGGGGAACGGCGCGAACGGCAACGACGCACCCGCACCCGCACCGGGCAGACGCCCCGCAGCAGACACACGATCCGCCGCGGGTACACGATCCGCCGCGGGCCGTAGCCCGCCAGGACGACGGCCCCGTAGCACTACGGCCCGGCAGCACTACGGCCCTGCGACCCGGCAGCACTACGGCCCGGCAGAGGTACCCCCGCAGAGCTACGGCCCGGCAGGACCGCAGGTCAGATCGTGGCGGTGTCGATGACGAAGCGGTAGCGCACGTCGCTCGCCAGCACCCGCTCGTACGCCTCGTTGACCTCGGCCGCGCTGATCAGCTCGATCTCGGCGCCGATGCCGTGCTCGGCGCAGAAGTCCAGCATCTCCTGGGTCTCGCGGATGCCGCCGATCATGGAGCCGGCGAGCGTCTTGCGGCCGCCGATCACCGAGAACAGGTTGAGCGCGATGGGCTCCTCGGGCGCGCCCACGTTCACCAGGGCGCCGTCGACCTTGAGCAGCGACAGCAGCGCGCCGAAGTCCATCGGCGCCGACACGGTCGAGACGATCAGGTCGAAGGTGCCGGCCAGCTCCTCGAAGGTCTTCGGGTCGCTGGTGGCGTGGTAGTGGTCGGCGCCCAGCTTGAGGCCGTCGTCCTTCTTGCGCAGGGACTGGGACAGGACCGTCACCTCGGCGCCCATGGCGTGCGCGATCTTGACGGCCATGTGGCCGAGGCCGCCCAGGCCGACGACGGCGACCTTCTTGCCGGGGCCCGCGTTCCAGTGGTTCAGCGGGGAGTACGTGGTGATGCCCGCGCACAGCAGCGGCGCGGCCACGTCCAGGGAGAGGCCGTCGGGGATGCGCAGGACGTAGTTCTCGTCGACGACGATCTTCTCGGAGTAACCGCCGTAGGTGGGCTCGCCGTCCTTGCCGACGGCGTTGTAGGTGCCCACCATGCCCTTGAGGCAGTACTGCTCCTCGCCACGCAGGCAGTTCTCGCACTCGCGGCAGGAGTCGACCATGCAGCCGACGCCCACCCGGTCGCCGGCCTGGAACTTCGTCACGCCGGAGCCGACCTCGGAGACGACGCCGGCGATCTCGTGGCCGGGGACCATCGGGAAGACCGCCTCGCCCCAGCCCTCGCGCGCCTGGTGGATGTCGGAGTGACAGATACCGGCGAACTTGATGTCGATCAGGACGTCGAACTCGCCGACCGCGCGTCGCTCGATGGTCGTCCGCTCCAGCGGGGCCTTCGCGGCGGGCGCGGCGTACGCAGCAACAGTGGTCATGCCGGTGAATCTCCTAGCGGGGGGTCGCGCACCCGGCTGCCTTCCGCCGGGCACGGCATCCAGCGTGCCCCGCGAAGGGCCGCTCACCCAGACCACGCCTTTGCGTACGACTGCCGTGCCTACCACTGGCGGGGTCAGGCTGGCCTGCGTACGACCAGGTTTACTGGACGTATGGACAACAGGGACGAGCAGCCGGACGCGACATTGGCCGCCGGCCGGCCCCTGGACCGGCGGGCGGAGCTGAGCGAGTTCCTGCGCAGCAGGCGGGCCCGGCTGCAGCCCGAGGACGTGGGTCTGGCCCCGTTCGGGCGGCACCGCCGGGTGCCGGGGCTGCGCCGCGAGGAGCTGGCGCAGCTGGCCGGGGTGTCGGTGGCGTACTACACGCGGCTGGAGCAGGGCAACGGCAGGAACGTGTCGGCGGAGGTGCTGGACGCGATCGCGCGGGCGCTGCGGCTGACGGACGCCGAGCACGCGCACCTCACGCATCTGGCGAAGCCGAAGGCGCACAAGAAGAAGCCCGCGGCGCGGCAGCAGCAGGTGCGGGGGGCGCTGCGGCAGCTGCTGGACTCGCTGGACGGGGTGCCGGCGTACGTCGTGGGCCGGCGGACGGAGATCCTGGCCTGGAACCGGATGGCGGCGGCCGTCTTCGGTGACTGGGCGGAGCTGGCGCCGGCCGAGCGGAACTGGTCGCGGCTGGTCTTCCTGCGCCCGGACTACCGGGAGCTGTTCGTGGACTGGGAGCAGAAGGCGATCGACATCGTCTGCGCGCTGCGGATGGACGCGGGCTGCTATCCGGACGATCCGCGGCTGTCGGCGCTGGTGGGCGAGCTCTCCGTGAAGAGCGAGGAGTTCCGCCGGCTGTGGGCCACGCACGACGTCAAGGAGAAGAGCCACGGCGTCAAGGAGCTGCACCACCCCCTGGTGGGCGACCTGGCCCTGCACTTCGAGAGCTTCCGGCTGACGGACGGCTCGGACCAGTCCCTGCTCACGTACCACGCCGAGCCGGGCTCCCCCTCCGCGGACTCCCTGCGGCTGCTGGCCAGCTGGGGCACGGACGCGAACCGCGCCGCCACGCGGTGAGGGGCACACCGGAGGCTGTCCTCCGGTGTGCCCCTCACCTGGGAGCGCTACGGCCTACTTGCCGAAGTACGCGTTGTGGATCGTGATCTCCGACGTGTTGCCCTTCTTGTCGGTGATCTTGGCGCGGAACGAGACCGCCTTGTTCCTCGCCGGGTTCTTCACGGTGATCCTGCCGTTCTTGACGGTGACCTTCTTGAAGTTCTTGCCGTCGTAGGAGACGTAGACGGCGAGGGACTTCAGGTTGCCGCCGGCGGCGGAGCCCTCGACGGTGACCGGGAAGGTGACCGTCCGGCCCGCCGCGACCCGGCTGTCCAGGCCGGTGGTGGCACCGAAGCGCAGGGACGAGGCGGGCAGCTGGACGAAGTCCGCGGTCTTCTTGGAGCGGAAGGTCCAGGCCGCGTCGATGCGCGTCGAGGCCTCCGCGACCTTCGCGGACCGCTTGACCGAGGTGGTCAGCTTGTACGCGGCGTCACCGGCCGGCACCTTGAAGGGCTTGTCGCCGAACAGCGGGTCGGTGCTGGAGCCGACCTTGGTGCCGTTGCGGTACAGCGTGGTGTTCACCGAGGTGAACTGCGAGTACCCGTTGTGCCGGGCGGAGTCGGCGACCAGCGGCAGCGCACCGAAGATCTCGTCGCCGTCGCGGAAGATGCCGAGGCCCTTGGCGACGTGCGGGCCGAAGACCGCGGTGTTGACCGTCTTGGTGTAGGTCCGGCCGGCCTTGAAGGCGAACTGGCCGAGGGCGTAACCGGCGTCGTAGACCGGGAAGCCGTCCTGGTCGACCCCGCCGTCCTGCTGGAACTGCAGCTGCCACTGCACGCCGCCGGTGGCGGACAGGTGCAGGGTGCGGGTGCCGGGCAGGTTCTGCGGGATGGTGATGGAGGAGGCGCCGGAGCTGCCGGGCAGCCAGCCCACCGCGTCGACCGAGCCCTTCTTGCCGTGGGCCGCCGCGCCCATGCGGACCTTCACCGTGGCCAGGTCGCCCGCCTTGTAGTGCTTGGTGTAGCCGGTGGCGAGCTGCTTGACCGGGCCGCCGGAGGTGACGTCGTACTCCTCGGTCGCGCCCTTGCTCCAGTGGCCGTCCCACTGCTGGCTCAGCGAACCGGCCGGCAGCTGCGGGCCCAGGTGGGCGGTGCGGAAGCCCTTGTACGTGTCGAGGAACCAGCCGTAGCCGTACTGGCCGTCGCCGATCGTGACGTCGAACTCCGGCGAGGCGAACCGGGACTTCACACCCGAGGCCGGGAGGGTGATGTCCACGGGCTTGGCCTTGCGCGCGTCGATGGTGATCGTCTGCTTCTTGCCGACGGTCAGCTTCGGCTGCGCGATCCAGTCGATGCCCTTGGTGGCGTCCTGCGGGTCGGCGTAGACCGAGCTGTTCAGGATGTACGTGCCCTTGGGCGCGCGCACCTTCACCGTGCCGGACTTGTCGTACGGGTTCAGCCACAGGCCGCCCGCCAGGCCCCCGACGCCGCTGAGGTCGGCGCCGTAGTTCGGGGTCGGCTTGCCGTCACGGCCGACGAACTTCAGGGTGACGTCGTAGGACTCCACCTCGCGCTGCACCGCGGCGGCCGTGCGGACCGTCTGGCCGCCGCCCGTCGCCGTCACGTACGCGGAGTAGGCGCCGTCCAGGGTGCCGCCCAGCTTGGTGTCGACGGTGAGGTCGGCCGAGGCCGTGCCGTGCGCCGGTACGGTCACCGTCGTCGCGCCGAGCTTGAAGAAGCCCGCCGGGGCCGCCGCGCCCTTGGGGCCGGTGCCGGTGCTGGACAGGGTGAGCGTGACGTCCTTGTCGCCCAGGTTGCGGTACGTCACCTTCTTGGTGACCGGCTTGTCGTCGGTGTGCGGCCACTGCTGCACGCCGAAGCTCACCGACACCGGGTCGGCGACGATCGACTGCTTGATCGCCTTGTCGACCTGGATCCGGCCCGAGCCCTGCTGGAACGGGGTGTACTTGCCGCCCTTGGTGGAGCCGGTCAGGGCCCCCTTCAGCTCGGCGTAGCCCCAGTCGGGGTGCTCCTGCTTCAGGATGGCGGCGGCGCCCGCGACGTGCGGGGTGGCCATCGAGGTGCCGGAGATGGTCAGGTAACCCTCGGGCTTCTCGCCGACCTCCTGGTCGATGACGCTGCCCTTGGCGGCGGCGGCGGTGATGTCCACGCCGGGCGCGGTGACGTCCGGCTTGATGGCGCCGTCGCCGGTGCGCGGGCCGGTGGAGGAGAAGTCGGCGAGCTTGTCCTGCTTGTCGACGGCGCCGACGGTGAGCGCGGCGTCCGCGCTGCCCGGCGAACCGATCGACTGGGGTCCCTCGTTGCCCGCGGCGATCGCGAACAGGACGCCCTTCTCGGCGGAGAGCTTGTTGACCTCGGCTTCGAGCGGGTCGACCTCGGGGGTGTCGTAGCCACCGAGGCTGAGGTTGATGACGGAGGCGCCCTGGGAGGCCGCCCACTCCATGCCGGCGAGGATGCCGGAGTCGTCACCGGAACCGGTGTCGTCCAGCACCTTGCCGTTGAGCAGCTTGGCGTCCGGGGCCACACCCTTGTACTTGCCGCCCGACTTGGCGCCGGTGCCCGCGACGATGGAGGCGACGTGCGTGCCGTGCCCGAAGTGGTCCTTGGCGTCGGCGGCGGCGGTGAAGTTCTTGGACTCGACCACCTGGTCCTTCAGGTCCGGGTGGCTGGTGTCGACACCGGTGTCCAGCACGGCGACCTTCACGCCCTTGCCGGTGTAGCCGGCCTTCCAGGCGGTGGGTGCGCCGATCTGCGGCACGGACTTGTCGAGCGAGGCCTTGCGGACCCCGTCGAGCCAGACGTGCGCGATACCGGAGGCGGTGCGGTCGCCGTTGGTGACGGCGTCCCAGAGTTCGGCGGTGGCCTCGACCGGGGTCTGCACGGCGTCCGCGTTGAGCGTCTTCAGGCTGCGGCGCAGGGTGCCCGCGTCCCGGACGTCGGCCTTGGCGGCGGTGGCGGTGCCGCGGTAGCCGACGATGACCTTCAGGCCGTTCTTCTGGGCCTTGCGGGTGGCGGCCTTGTTCAGCTCGGTGACGTCGAACAGGCGCTGGTCCAGCGTGCCGGAGGCGACCAGGCGGGCCGCGTCGGCCGGGACGACCAGCGTGTGTCCGCCGGCCTTGCGGACCTGGAAGGGTATGTGCTCGCGCCCCTTGGCCCGCTCCAGGCCGACGACACGGCCCTTGGCGTCGAGGGCGACCCGGTCACCGGTGATGAGCGTGACGTGGTGCTTGCCGGTGACCTTGGCGGCCGCGGTGGCGGCCGTCGAGGTGCGCGCGGTCTTCGCCGACGCCGGGCTGGTCATACCCGCTGCGAGGGCGACCGCTGCGGCCGTTGCCACGGTGGCCGCAGCTGCTCTTTTCACTTGTCTGCGCAAGTTCTCCCCCTGGAGATGAGGTACCGGGCGAATTCCCCGTTCACCCGGTCGGGGGTGGACTCGCACGCATGCACGCCAACCCCCCGGATCCCGCAGTATGCCGGGGGGTGATCAGACGGCTCAATAGATGAGAAGAAGGTGAGAAAGCGCATCCCGGAACTGTTACGAGCCGGGCGGGACACCGTTACAGAACCGCGAAGTCCTTTGCGTTCCACCGGTGTTATACGCCTTCGGCTCGCGGGGGAAAGTCCCGGGGACAGCCCGGAAAACACCGGTGCCGCCCCTGGGGGCGGCACCGGGAGAGAGCTGGGAGGGGGCTCGTCAGACGGCCGAACCGGCCTTCCACTGCGCCCAGTCCATGTTCCAGCCGTTGAGGCCGTTGTCCGGCGAGACGGTCTTGTCGCCGGTGTGCTGGACGACCACGACGTCACCGATCAGCGAGTGGTTGAAGAACCAGGCCGCCGGCGTGCCGGGGTCGTTGGCACCCTTCTTGTCCTGGAGGCCGACGCAGCCGTGGCTGGTGTTCTCGTTGCCGAACACCGAGGAGGCGCCCCAGTAGTTGCCGTGGATGAAGGTGCCCGAGGTGGTCAGGCGCATGGCGTGCGGTACGTCCTTGATGTCGTACTCGCCCTTGCCGTCGGAGTCCTTGAAACCGACGGTGGCGCCGTTCATGCGCGTCTCCTTGAACTTCTCCGATATCACCATCCGGCCCTCGTACGTCTTCTTGTCGGGGGCGCCGGCGGAGATCGGGATGGTCTTGACGACCTTGCCGTCCTGCGTGACCTTCATCTGGTGGGTCTGCGCGTCGACGTAGGAGACCTGGTTGCGGCCTATGTGGAAGGTGACCGTCTTCTGCTGGACGCCGTGGACGCCCGCCGCGCCCTCGACCCCGTCGAGGGCCAGCTTCAGAGTGACGGTGGAGCCTTCCTTCCAGTACTCCTCCGGCCGGCAGTCCATGCGGTTGGCGTTGAACCAGTGGCAGGCGACCTCCTGGCCGCTGCTGGAGCTGACCGTGATGCCCTTCTGCACGGCCGCCTTGTTGGTGATCGCCTTGTCGAAGTTGACCGACACCGGCATGCCGACGCCGACCGTCGAGCCGTTGTCCGGGGTGAAGGAGCCTATGAAGCTGTTGGCCGGGGAGACCGTGGTGAAGGAGGCGTTCTCGTGGGCTATCCGGCCCTCGGAGTCCTTGGCCTCGGCGGCGAGCTTGTAGGTGGTGGAGCGCTCCAGCTGGACGCTGGGCTTCCAGCTCTTCTTGTCGGCGGACAGCTGACCGGCGACGGCCTTGCCGTCCTGGGTGGTCATGGTGACGCCCGTCAGCGTGCCCTTGCTCACCGCGACGACGGCGGAGTTGTTGATCGAGGCGTTGTTGGAGCCGTCCTTCGGCGTGATCGTGATCTGCGCCTCCGACGACTTCTTGGCCGCCGCCTCGTCGACCTTGGCCTGCGAAGTGTCGCCGCCACTGCCGGAGCCGTCGGCGTCACCGCCGGAACAGGCCGTCAGCACCAGCACACCGCCGAGCAGAGCGGACGCGGCCGTCAGGCGCCGGCGCCGCTTACTGTCCGTCATCACAAGCTTCTCCATCGTTGCGAGTCGCGATAACCCCGAGAGTCCCCGTCGAGAACCTTCAACGCTACGGCCGGGCCGCCCCGTTCCACAGTCCGTGCATCTGTGGGGCATCCCACGTCCGCTGAACGCGGTCGCGGGTGCCGCGGGCTCCGGTCCGCGCGTCCCCCCTGGGACGACGAAACCCCGGACGGCGGTTGCCGTCCGGGGTCGCGGGTGCCCCGGGACGCTCAGCCGATGCCGTCCTCTTCCTCGTCGTCCGCCCCATCATCCTCGTCCAGGTCCCAGTCGGGCGAATCGGGGTCGTAGTCGATGCGTTCGCTGGACCAGGACGCCTGCTGGAGCTCCACCCCGGGCACCTCGCCGACCAGGTCGAACGGGTCCACGAGGTAGGCCAGGGCCTCGGCGGTGTCCTCCGTCACAGCACCCTCGGCGTGGGCCCGCTCGTCCTCGGGCAACTCCGGATCCTCGGCGATCCGGCGCAGCGCGGCCTTGGCCACCGCGTCGTCGTCGTGCACTTCCAGCACCAGCTCCACGCGAAGCCGTACAAACCGTGATGTCTCTTCTGTACTCATGGCGGGAGCGTACGACTGAAACCTCCCGTGACTTTCCTGTGACCCGCGCCTTTCACTAACATCGCCCCACACGGCCAATTCGCCAGCTGCACAAGGGGATCGATATTCCGTGTCATCCGTTCGCCGTCCGCTGCTGACCGCCACCGCCGCGGGCACCCTGCTGTGCGCGCTGTGGTTCGTCCCGTCCGCGAACGCCTCGCAGGACGCCCCGGCGAGAGGGACGGCGGCCACCTCCAGCTCGCCGCGGGCCGAACAGGTCACGCAGGCCAGAGTGGTGACGGCGACGGCCGCGGAGTCCGCGGACGAGGCGGCACAGGCCGAGCTGGCCGACACGGGAAGCTTCGACACCACCCCGTATGTCGTCGGCGGCAGCCTCTTCCTCGCCGTGGGTGCCGGTTTCGTGGTGTATTCGGTGCGCCGGGAACGCCTGGGCTTTTAATTTTTCTTGACGAATCCTTGACAGCGGTCACATAGTTCGCCCATGAAGAGATCATCGGGCGTGCGGCTGTGCGCCACCGCAGCTGTGAGCGCGTTGTCGCTCGCCCTCGTCACGGGTTGTGGCGGCGAAGGTGCGAAGGACTCCGGGAACGGTTCGGGCAAGGACGCGGCGAAGCCCGCCGCGAAGGCGCTGAGCGCCGCCGAGTTGCAGAAGCTGATCATCGCCCAGGGCGACGTGCCCGGGCACAAGGTCGGTGCCGTCGAGGGCGGTGTTCCCGACAAGAGCAAGGTGAAGGCCGGCGACACCCGGTGCGAGCCGGTGCTCCGGGCGTTCACCGGCATCGCGCCCGGCGACCCGGCGGCGCACACCAGCCGCATGGCGACGGAGGAGAAGAAGGCCCCAACGGGCGACTCCACGTCTCCCGAGGACCTGGAGAACGGCAAGTTCGAGGACGCGCTGGGCAAGTCCATGGACCTGGACGTCACCGTCGTCACCCTGGCCTCGTACGACGGGGACGGCGCCGAGCAGGGCCTGAAGGCGGTCTCGGACGCGGTCAAGGCCTGCGCGGGCGGCTTCTCCGGCGAGCAGGCGGGCGAGAAGGGCAAGTTCACCAAGGTCGCCGAGGAGAAGTCCTCCGGCACCGGTGACGCGTCGGTGGCCTTCACCGGGACGAACGACGCGGGCAAGGACGGCACCCTGCCGCTGCACGCCGAGGTCGTGCGGCACGGCAGCACCCTTGCCGTGTACACCACGATCAACATCGGCGCGATGATGAGCAAGAAGGCCTACACGGTCTCCGCTCCGGTCGTGAAGGCGCAGGCCGCCAAGCTGAAGTGACGTTTCGTCCGGTATGGCGTCCGTCCGACGTGACGTCACGTCCGCGGCGTCGAGGGGCCCCGGCCGGTGTGCCGGGGCCCCTTCGCGTTCACCGGAGCGGGCCGGTGACCTTCTCCACGGCCGTCACGAGGTCGCCACCGCGCACGAACGCGTCGGCGGCGGCCAGGTCGGGCGCCAGGAAACGGTCCGGACCGGGGCCCTGCACGCCCGCGGCCCGTACGGCCTCGATGACGGCCCGGGTGGCGGGTGCCGGGGTGAGGCCCTCGCGCAGTTCGACGGCGCGGGTGGCCGCGTACAGCTCGATGGCGATGATCCGGGTGAGGTTGTCGACGGCGGTGCGCAGCTTGCGCGCGGCCGACCAGCCCATGGAGACGTGGTCCTCCTGCATGGCGGAGGACGGGATGGAGTCCGCGGAGGCCGGTACGGCCAGCCGCTTCATCTCGCTGACCAGCGCGGCCTGCGTGTACTGGGCGATCATCAGCCCGGAGTCGACGCCGGCGTCGTCCGCGAGGAAGGGCGGGAGCCCGTGGCTGCGGTTCTTGTCCAGCAGCCGGTCGGTGCGGCGCTCGGCGATGGAGCCGAGGTCGGCGGCGGCGATGGCGAGGAAGTCCAGGACGTACGCCACGGGCGCACCGTGGAAGTTGCCGTTGGACTCCACGCGGCCGTCGGGCAGCACGACCGGGTTGTCGACGGCGGAGGCCAGCTCCCGCTCGGCGACCAGGCGGGCGTGCGCGAGGGTGTCGCGTCCGGCGCCGGCGACCTGCGGGGCGCAGCGCACCGAGTAGGCGTCCTGGACCCGGGGGGCGTCGTCCTGGTGGTGGCCGGTGAGCTGCGAACCCTCCAGCACCGCCAGCATGTTGGCGGCGGAGGCGCCCTGGCCCGGGTGCGGGCGGATGGCGTGCAGCTCGGGCGCGAGCACCTTGTCCGTGCCGAGCAGCGCCTCCAGGCTGAGGGCGGCGGTGACGTCGGCGGACTTGTAGAGGGTGTCGAGGTCGGCGAGGGCCATGACCAGCATGCCGAGCATGCCGTCGGTGCCGTTGAGGAGGGCGAGGCCCTCCTTCTCGCGCAGTTCGACGGGCTGGATCCCGTGTTCGGCGAGCAGCTCACCGGCGGGCCGCACGGTGCCGTCGGGGCCCTCGGCGTCGCCCTCGCCCATCAGCGTGAGGGCGCAGTGGGACAGCGGGGCCAGGTCGCCGGAGCAGCCGAGGGAGCCGTACTCGTGCACGACCGGGGTGATCCCGGCGTTCAGCACGTCGGCCATGGTCTGCGCGACCTCGGGCCGCACACCGGTGTGCCCGGAGCAGACGGTCTTGAGCCGGAGGAACATCAGGGCCCGTACGACTTCGCGCTCGACCCGCGGCCCCATGCCGGCGGCGTGCGAGCGGACGATGTTGCGCTGCAGCTGGGCGCGCAGTTCCTGGCTGATGTGCCGGGTCGCCAGCGCGCCGAAGCCGGTGGAGACGCCGTAGACCGGGTCCGGCTTGGCCGCCAGCGCGTCCACGATCTCCCGGGCCGCCGCGAGGGCCGCCACGGCTTCGGCCGACAGCTCGATGCGGGCACCGCCGCGCGCCACGGCGAGAACGTCGGACGCCGTGACACCGGACGTCCCCACCACCACAGTGTGCATATCCATATTCAGGAGCGTACGCATTGAATGCGGTGATGTCACTAGTGGGAACCGGGGGTGACCCTTACCGTGCGGTGTGGGCTTCGCCTCACGGCCGGCGGCCGCGGAACCGGCGCCGCTCCGCCCGCGAGGGCGGCGGCTGGTCGGCCAGCCGCACGACCGGATCGTCCGGCCCCTCCCGGCCGGCCACCACCGGCCGGTCCAGCCGGGTGGCCTTGGCCCGGTACTGGGCGGCGTCCGCGAGCCGGAACAGCCGCCGGGCGTCCCGCACCTCCCCGATCGGGTCCTCGGTCGAGGCGACCCCGCACGCCACCCCCTCCCCCAGCTCCAACTCCCCGGCCCGGCGGCACAGTTCGTCCGCGGCCTTCACCACGTCGTCGGCGGCCGGCCCGACCGCGAGCAGACAGAACTCGTCCCCGCCGAGCCGCGCGGACAGCGCGCCCGGCACCATCGCGCCGCACAGCGACAGCACCGAGCCGAAACGTTCCAGCAGGCGGTCGCCGACGGCGTGCCCGAGGGTGTCGTTGACCCGCTTGAGCCCGTTGAGGTCGCAGACCACGAGACTCACGACGACGCCCTCCGCGCGGTGCCGCTCGACGGCCTCCTCCAGGCGTACGTCCACGGCCCGACGGTTGGCGAGGCCGGTCAGGGCGTCGGTGAACGCGAGCCGGCGGGCCTCCTCCAGCCGCTCGGTCTGCGCGATGCCCGCGGCGACCACGGCCGCGAGCACGGTGGCGAAGTCGGCGTCGGCCCGCGCGAAGAGCGGCTCGCCGGCCGCGCGCGCCACGTACAGCTCGCCCCAGGCGCGGCCGTGCAGCACGACGGGGGCGACGACACAGCAGCCACGGCCCCGCCGGCGCAGGGCGGCGACGCGCTGGTGGAAGTAACCGGGGTCGCCGGCGGCCGTCCCCTCGGCCGTCTCCACCCAGGCGTTGGGGCCGCCGCCGCCGGCCCAGCGCTCGTGCAGGAACTCGGTGATCTCCGGGAACTGGTGCACCGGGTAGGTCTCGGCGTCCGGGAACTCCTCCTCGTCCGGGGCGCGGTCCCCGACGTTCACGAGGACCCGCAGCCGGCCGAGTTCCCGCTCCCACACCGACAGCGCGGCGAAGCTGCCGTCCAGCGCGTGGCAGGCGCCGAGGGCGGCGGCCTGCCAGCACTCCCGCGGGGTGCGGGCCGCCGCCATGCCCTGCGCCAGCGTCACGACCGCGGTCAGCCGCTCGTCCTCGCCCATTACTCCAGATTAGGGAGGAATGGGTTGTTTGGGGCTGTGGGTGCGGCGATCAGGTGGCGGACCCCGGTGCTCCGCCGGGTGCGGGGGTGGCTCGGGGCCGTTGCCGGTACGGGGGTGGGTGCGGGTGCGGGGCTGGGGGTGAGTGCGGTAGCGGGTGCGTTGCGGGGGTGGGTGCGTAGGCGGCCCGGGATCGTTACCGGGTGCGGGGCGCTGTGGCTCGGCTGTGTGTCCGGGGCCGCGGACCAGCGCCGGGTGCGGGGGCGCTGGGGCCGGTCGCGTGCGGCTGTGTGGCCGGGGCCGCGGACCAGCGCCGGGTGCGGGGGCGCTGGGGCCGGTCGCGAGCGGCTGTGTGGCCGGGCCCGCGGACCAGCGCACGGGACGGGGGCACCGGGGCTGGTCGCGCCGTTCCCCGCACCCGTCCTGGGCGCCGCTACTCCCCCGGCCACTCCGGCCTGCGCTTCTCGTTGAAGGCCGCCACGCCCTCCGCGCGGTCGCCGGAGAAGGCCACCGAGCGCCATGCCGCGTCCTCGACCTCCAGCCCGGCCCGCAGGTCCAGCCCGTGCCCCAGCCGCAGCGCCCGCTTCGCCGCCCGCAGGCCCACCGGCGAGTTCCCGGCGATGCGCTGCCCGAGCGCCAGCGCCTCCTCGCGGTCCCGGCCGGCCTCCACCAGCCGGTCGACCAGCCCGAGCCCGGCCGCCTCCGCCGCCTCCACCCGCCGCGCCGAGAAGATCAGCTCGGCGGCGCGGGCCGCGCCGACCCGCCGGGGCAGCAGCTGCGTGCCGCCGCCGCCCGGGATCACGCCCACGGACACCTCCGGCAGCCCCACCACGGCCGTGGCGTCGGCCACGATCAGGTCGCAGGACAGCGCCAGCTCGAAACCGCCGCCCAGCGCGAAGCCGTGCACCGCCGCGACGGTCGGCATCGGCAGCTCCAGCACCCCGGTGTACGCGGCCCGCGCCACCGGCCGCTGCCGCCCCAGGTCGGCGTCGGTGAAGGAGTTCCGCTCCTTCAGGTCCGCGCCCACGCAGAACGCCCGCTCGTGCGACGAGGTCAGCACGACCACCCGGGCGTCCCGGTCGGCGGCGAGCGCGGCGCACGCGCCCGCGAGGGACCGGGCCATCTCCGTGGAGACGGCGTTCATCGCCTTGGGCCGGTCCAGCACCAGCTCAGCGACGTGCCCGTGCCGCCGCACCAGCACGAACTCCCCGAACCGCTCCTCGCTCATGACACCCCTCCGGTTAACGCGGGTTAACTGACCGTCGGCCCGATCATCGCAGCCGATGCCCCTTCCGGGAAGCCCGGGGCGCTCCGCCCGTTCGCCCGTTCGAGTGACATCCCGGCCGTCTCGGCGCAGTTCGCCCACACGAGCGCATAGCGTGCGCCACGGCGCGCCCCGGGCGCGCGGCGGGGAGGGAACCCATGACACCACCGATACCTGGACGGTCCGCTGCGGCACAGGAGCGCGCGCCGGGGAGTGCGCCGGGCGTGCGGCGCGGTCGGCACCGCAAGCCCCGTTCCCGCAAGGTGCTGCTCGCCGCCGGCGGTCTCGCCCTGGCCGCGGGGGTGCTCAGCCTGGTGCGGGTGGCCCCGGACGCGGGGGTCGGCGCGTCCGGCACCGCGGAGGCGGAGCCCCGGCTCGGTCCCGGCGGCCGGGCCCCGGACGGCTCCGCGCACACCTCGGCCACCATCGCCGCCGCCCGCACCGCGCTGCCGTCGGCGACCTCCGTCATGGGCGGCCGCAGCCTCGCACCGACGCCCACCGGGTCCGCCGCCCCCACCGCACCGGTTACGGCAGCGGGTACGGCCACGGCGCCGCCCGGCCCCACCCCCGTACCGACCGCTCACGCGACCGGCGCCCCGGGCACACCCGGCGGTACTACAGGCCCCGCGCCGACGGCGTCAGCCCCGGGTCCGGCACCGACGAGCCCCAGTGCGACCCCGGCCCCCACGCCGAGCCGGAGCACGGCGGAGCCCCGTCCGGGCGGGGTGTGCGTGCCGGTGATCGGCCTGTGCGTGGACGTTCTCGGCGGCCACGGGGGATAGCGGACGGCGGTTACGGCCGGCTGTCGCGGCGGGCGAGCAGCCACGGCTCGACCACGCCGAGCCCGCGCACCGGGCGCTGCCACATCGGCTGGAGCGCGAAGCGGTACGTCGGCGGTTCCTCGCCCTCCTTCTCGGCGGCCGCCGCGGCCTCCGCCGCCTCCGCCTCCGAGGCGGGCGCCTCGCCGGTACGGATCAGCTCCTCGGCGAAGGCACTGTCCACCAGGACGGCGTCGCGCGGTGCTATCGAGGTCAGCCGGGAGGCCAGGTTCACCGTCGTACCGAACACATCGCCCATACGGGTGGTCACCGTGCCGAACGCCATGCCCACCCGCAGCTCGGGCATCGTCTCGTCGTTCGACAGCGTCTCCACCAGCCGCAGCGCGATGTCCGCGGCCGTGCCCGCGTCGTCCGCGGCGTACAGCACCTCGTCGCCGAGGGTCTTGATGAGCCGGCCGCCGCGCGCGGCGACCAGGTCGGCGGCGGTCGTCTCGAACGCCTCGACCAGTTCGCCCAGCTCCTCTTCCTCCATACGGCGGGTGAGGCGGGTGAAGCCGACCAGGTCGGCGAAGCCGACGGCGAGGCGCCGGTCGACCATCTCCTCGTCGTCACCCGTCTGCACGACCCGGCCGGCGGAGGCGGCGAGCTGGCGGCGCCAGACGTAGACGAGGAACTCCTCAAGCTCGGGCAGGAGCAGCTCGACGATCGGGTACGTCACCTCGGTGCGGGTCATCCCGGGCTCGGGGGGCTCGGTCAAGCCCTCCAGAAAGGAGTCGATCTGCCACTCGGCCAACCGGGCGGTGGTCTGCCCGGTGGACCGGGCCACCTGCACCGCCATCGCCTCGCTCAGCAGGCCCGCCTCCACGAGGCCGGCGAGCCGGCGCAGGGCGAGGACGTCGGCCTCCGTGAGGGCCTTGGCCTGGCCGATGTCCGCGAAGCCCATCGCCCGCCAGAAGCGGGACGCCAGCTCCATGGAGACGCCGGCGCTGCGGGCGGCCTGGAACGGGGTGTAGCGGCGCTCGGCGCCCAGGATGAGCTGTTCGAGCCGCAGGGCCAGCGGGTCCTCGCCGGTGTCGGCGGCGTGGGGGTCCCCGCCAGCGCCGGAGCCCGTGTCGTCGACGGTCACGCCTGCTGCCCTTCCGATCTGCCGCGGTCAGGTATCGACCGCGCTCAACTCTACGGCAGGTGTGCGCCAGCTCACTCCGTTGGGTTGGGCCGGGGGGGTGCTCGCCGGTACCGGTCACTTACCGGCGTCGCCGCCGCGGCACCCGGGGGCCAAGCCCCTCGGCCCAGGCCCAGGGTTCCCACCCTCCGACACCGACCACAGACCCACCGCGGCCACTCGCGCAGTCCCCCGCGCCCCAAGGATCTACACCCAGCCACGCCACACACAGCACCGGCGCAGCCGCACCGGCCAAGCCCCGGGCCCCACCCACCAACACCGACCACAGACCCACCGCGGCCACTCGCGCAGTCCCCCGCGCCCCCAAGGAACTACACCCAGCCACGCCACACAGCACCGGTGCAGACCCGGACGCCCTGGCCGTCGGCACCGGCCTCGCGCCCCTAGGGCGTATGGCGCCGCGGTCGCCGACGGCGGGAAGGGGACGGGTCGGGGGGTGTCCGCCCGCAGCGGTTGGCGCGTCGACGCCGGGACTGCTCGGCCGACCGATTCCGCGCCGTTCCGAGGACGGACACCCCCCGGCGCGGCCCCGACCCCCAGCCCTCGCCCGGCGCTCCGCACGCCCCCACCCAGCCGGAGAGGCGCCGCAGGCATCCCCACACACGGGCCGCAGACGGACGACGCGCCCAGCCCGCACATCCGCAGCCGCAGCCGCAGCCGCAGCCGCAGCCGCAGACAGGCGATGCACCCACCCGACGCAGCGCAGCCGCAGACACAGACGGGCGACGCCCCCCGACGCAGCGCAGGCGCAGCCGCCGACGCAGGGTTACGCCGGGCGCAAGTGGACGATGTCGCCCGCGCCCACCGGCTCCTGTACGCCCTCCTTCGTGGCGATGATCAGGCGGCCGTCACCGTCCAGGGCCACGGCCTCGCCCACCACCGCCCGGTCCCCCGGCAGCTCGGCCCGCACCACGCGGCCGAGCGTGGCACAGCCGGCCGTGTAGGTCTCCTGGAGGCCGCTCACCGAGGGGTCGCCGCCCGCGGCCCGCCACCGGCCGTACCAGTCCTCCAGCGACCGCAGCACCGCGCGCAGCAGCGGATCCCGGTCCGTGCCCAGCGCCCCGGCCAGCGCGAGGGAACCCGCCTGCGGGACGGGGAGTTCGTCCGCGCGCAGGGTGACGTTGATGCCCACGCCGACCACGATCCCGTCCTCCCCGGCCCGCTCGGCGAGGATCCCGCCGGCCTTGCGCTCCTCCCCGCCGACGGTCACCAGCAGGTCGTTCGGCCACTTGAGCGCCGTGTCGACGCCCGCCGCCCGGGACAGCCCGGTCGCCACCGCCACCCCCGTGAGCAGCGGCAGCCACCCCCAGCGGGCCACCGGCACCTCGACGGGCTTGAGCACGACGGAGAAGAACAGACCCGAGCGCGGCGGCGCGGTCCAGCGGCGGTCCAGCCGGCCCCGGCCGGCCGTCTGTTCCTCCGCCACCAGCACCGCCCCCTCGCCCGCCTTCCCCGCGGCGGCCCGCGCGGCGAGGTCGGAGTTGGTGGAGCCGGTCCGCTGCACCACCTCGATCTCCCGGTACAGGCTCCCCTCCCGGACCAGCCCGCGCCGCAGTGCCACGGCGTTCAGGGGCGGACGGTCCAGGTCGGACCAGCGGCTGTCGTCTGATGGATTCTGCGGCGTCATGCAAGCCACCCTAGGTGTGGTAAACGACGCACTGCTGATCCGTAGGGCCGCCACTACTCTACGGATGAGTAACCGTCCCCCCTTTTGAGCAGGCAGGGAGCCGCATCCCGATGTCCGAGCCGGAAGAGATCGACATTCACACGACCGCGGGCAAGCTGGCGGATCTCCAGCGCCGCATCCACGAGGCGACGCACGCCGGCTCGGAACGCGCCGTCGAGAAACAGCACGCCAAGGGCAAGCTGACAGCCCGTGAGCGGATCGAACTTCTGCTCGACGACGACTCGTTCGTCGAGCTGGACGAGTTCGCCCGGCACCGTTCCACCAACTTCGGGCTGGAGAGCAACCGGCCCTACGGGGACGGCGTCGTCACCGGGTACGGAACCGTCGACGGCCGACCGGTCGCCGTGTTCTCCCAGGACTTCACCGTCTTCGGCGGGGCACTGGGCGAGGTCTACGGCCAGAAGATCGTCAAGGTCATGGACTTCGCGCTGAAGACCGGCTGTCCGGTCGTCGGCATCAACGACTCCGGCGGCGCCCGCATCCAGGAGGGCGTCGCCTCCCTGGGCGCGTACGGCGAGATCTTCCGCCGCAACACCCACGCCAGCGGAGTGATCCCGCAGATCTCGCTGGTCGTCGGCCCCTGCGCGGGCGGCGCGGTCTACTCCCCGGCCATCACCGACTTCACGGTCATGGTCGACCAGACCTCGCACATGTTCATCACCGGCCCGGACGTCATCAAGACCGTCACCGGCGAGGACGTCGGCTTCGAGGAGCTGGGCGGCGCCCGCACCCACAACACCGCCTCCGGCGTGGCCCACCACATGGCCGGCGACGAGAAGGACGCCATCGAGTACGTCAAGCAGCTGCTGTCGTACCTGCCGTCCAACAACCTCTCCGAGGCCCCGGTCTTCCCGGAGGAGGCGGATCTCGCCGTCAACGACGAGGACCGCGAGCTGGACACCGTCGTACCGGACAGCGCCAACCAGCCGTACGACATGCACACGGTGATCGAGCACGTCCTGGACGACGCCGAGTTCTTCGAGACGCAGGCCCTGTTCGCGCCGAACATCCTCACCGGGTTCGGGCGGGTCGAAGGACACCCGGTGGGCGTGGTCGCCAACCAGCCGATGCAGTTCGCCGGCTGCCTCGACATCACGGCGAGCGAGAAGGCCGCCCGCTTCGTGCGGACCTGCGACGCCTTCAACATCCCGGTGCTGACCTTCGTGGACGTGCCCGGCTTCCTGCCCGGCGTCGACCAGGAGCACGACGGCATCATCCGGCGCGGCGCCAAGCTGATCTACGCCTACGCCGAGGCCACCGTCCCGCTCATCACCGTCATCACCCGCAAGGCCTTCGGCGGCGCGTACGACGTCATGGGCTCCAAGCACCTGGGCGCCGACCTCAACCTGGCCTGGCCCACCGCCCAGATCGCCGTCATGGGCGCCCAGGGCGCGGTCAACATCCTGCACCGCCGGACCATCGCCGAGGCGGAGGCGAGCGGCGAGGACGTCGAGGCGGTCCGGGCGCGGCTGATCCGGGAGTACGAGGACACCCTCCTCAACCCCTACGTCGCGGCCGAGCGCGGCTACGTCGACGCCGTGATCATGCCGTCCGACACCCGTGCCCACATCGTGCGCGGCCTGCGTCAGCTGCGCACCAAGCGGGAATCCCTGCCCCCGAAGAAGCACGGCAACATCCCCCTGTAGGTCCCCAAGTCCTGCCGACCCTGGGAGCGGTCATGAACATCAAGGTCGTACGAGGCAATCCGACCCCGGAGGAGCTGGCCGCCGCCCTGGCGGTGGTCCGCGCCCGCGCCGCGGCGGCAGCGGCGACGCCGTCCGGCGCACCGGGCCCGAGGGACGCGTGGTCCGACCCGTCGAGGATCGCGGCGGCCCGGGTCCCCAGCCCGGGTCCGGTGTCCTGGACCCGTACGTACTGGCCGAGCTGACGGAATCCGTCCCCGCCGGGCGCCAACTTGAGTAGCAGTACTCAGGCGCCCGGCCCGGCACCGGCCGCACGCTGGACGAGTGCTGTGGTCAGACCCCGAAGACGAGCCGCCGAAAGAACTGCGCGACATGCAGAACATGCTTCGGCGGCTCGGCCTCCTCATGGCTCTGGCCATGTTCCTGATCATGCTCGTGATCGGGCTGAGGTGAGCCGGGCGGCCCGGCCTGACTAACCTGACCGCATGACTGCCACACACCGCAGGCGACTCGTGCTCGCCTCCCAGTCCCCCGCCCGGCTGGCCCTGCTCCGGCAGGCCGGCCTCGACCCCGAGGTGATCGTCAGCGGTGTCGACGAGGACGCCGTCACCGCGCCCACCCCGGCGGAGCTGGCGCTCGCCCTGGCCGAGGCGAAGGCGTCGGTCGTGGCGGCGAAGCCGGAGGTGCAGGGCGCCCTGGTGATCGGCTGCGACTCGGTGCTGGAGCTGGACGGGCAGGCGCTCGGCAAGCCGGCCGACGCCGAGGAGGCCACCGCCCGCTGGAAGTCGATGCGCGGGCGGGCCGGTGTGCTCCAGACGGGCCACTGCGTGTGGGACACGGAGGCCAAGCGGTACGTGTCGGCGACCGCCTCCACCGTCGTCCGGTTCGGCGAGCCCAGCGACGAGGAGATCACCGCCTACGTGGCCTCCGGGGAGCCGCTGCACGTCGCCGGCGCGTTCACCCTGGACGGCCGTTCGGCGCCGTTCATCGAGGGCATCGACGGCGACCACGGCAATGTCATCGGCATCAGCCTGCCCCTGGTCCGCAGGCTCCTCGCGGAACTGGGCGTGGGCATCACGGAGTTGTGGTCCCCGGAACGGTGATCCGGGCGGGGACGGAGTCCTGGGGCTCCTCGTCCCCGTCCTGCGGTTCGTCCGTACGGCTCACCGGCGCGCCCGCGCCGGCCGGGGCCGCGCCCGGCTCCGCCCGCGCGGCCGGCGCCCCGTCCCGCCCCGGCACGCCGTCACCGGCCGCCGGGCTCTCCGGGCCACCCGTACGGTCGTACGTCATCAGGAGCAGCACGATCAGCCCGAGTACGACCACCATGAACAGGAACGCCGTCCAGCCGACCAGGCCCCAGGCGAACGCGCCGAGCAGACCGTGCACGACGGCCGCGCTGATCAGCAGGACGCGGCCGACGCCGGCCGGGGCGCGGTCGCGGACCGCGACGAGCACCGCCACCAGGGCGCACAGGGCGAAGTAGAGGCCGAAGACCACCCCGCCGGCCTTCGAGGACGTCGACATGACGTCCGGGTCGAGGCCGGCCAGCGACATGTCCTGCCGGTCGACGACCACTCCGAGGAACCAGTTCAGCGCGGCGATGAGGACGGCCTCCGCCAGGAGGACGACCGCCACGACCCATGCCACCGGTCTGCGCACCACCAGGCCCCACCCACTCTCACACCGACAGCCTGTTACCCCGGGTTCGTTCCAGACAGCGCGAACGCTACTAACGGGTAAACCGGGGGACAAGGGTTCGGGCCGCAGCAAAGAATCATTGGGCCATTCGTAGGGACTCGACAAAGAATCAGAGTGGGCCGCAGCACGCCCTTACAGAGACCTTGGCCACATGACAGGGCTAGGGTTTTCCGAAGGAGTCCTGCGTACCGCGGTGCGACAAGGGCTTTCGCGGGTCGAGCGCGCCTCGTATCACGCTCCGTGTGGGCAAGCTCACCACTGGGGACGGGTCGAAGTGCCGTGTCGGCAGTCCCTAAACTCGGCTTGTTTCAAGGAGGGAGCCTCAATCGTGCGCAAGGTGCTCATCGCCAACCGTGGCGAAATCGCTGTCCGCGTGGCCCGGGCCTGTCGGGACGCCGGGATCGCGAGCGTGGCCGTCTACGCCGACCCGGACCGGGACGCCCTGCATGTC
>NZ_JOIU01000032.1 GCF_000720135.1 Streptomyces sp. NRRL S-1022
CTCCCGGCCCCCGCCCTCGCCTTCCGGCTTCCGGCTCCCGCCCCCGCCTTCCAGCTTCCGCCTCCCGCCTTCCGGCTCCCGCCCTCGCCTTCCGGCTTCCGGCTTCCGGCTTCCGGCTTCCGCCTTCCGGCTTCCGCCTTCCGGCTTCCGCCTTCCGGCTTCCGGCTTCCGCCTTCCGGCTTCCGCCTTCCGCCTTCCGGCTCCCGCCTTCCGCCTTCCGGCTCCCGGCTTCCGGCTCCCGCCTCCCGGCTTCCGCCTCCCGCCTTCCGCCTTCCGCCTTCCGCCTTCCGCCTTCCGGCTCCCGCCCCCCCTTCCAGCCTCCGGCTCCCGCCCCCGCCTTCCAGCTCCCGGCTCCCGCCTCCCGGCTTCCAGCTCCCGCCCCCCGCCCTCCAGCTCCCGGCTTCCGATTCCTGTACGGCACGGCCGTGTCCGTCGCCGCGCCCCCGCACGCCTCCTTCCGTTCCCCCGACTCCACCCCAGGTGACACCCATGACCTCGAACACCCTCCCGTCCGCACCCGGCGCACCCACCACCGGCGCCCAACTCGCCCTCGCCGACGACCTCTTGCGGCGGCTGCGGACGACCACCACCGAGCCGCGCCCCGACGAGCAGCTCGAAGCACTCACCCTGGCCGTCGCGGCCGACCTGCCCGTGCTGCTCTGGGGAGAACCGGGCATCGGCAAGACCGCGGCCCTGACCCAGCTCGCCACCTCCCTCGACCTGCCGCTGACCACCGTGATCGCCAGCGTCCACGAGCCGTCCGACTTCTCCGGACTGCCCATCGTCGGCGACGACCCGGCGGTGCAGGGCGTGCCGATGGCGCCGCCGCAGTGGGCCGTCGAGCTGGTACGCGCCGGGAAGGGCCTGCTCTTCCTGGACGAACTCTCCACCGCCACCCCGGCCGTCCAGGCCGCGCTGCTCCGCGTCGTCCTGGAACGAAAGGTCGGCGCCCTGCAACTGCCGCCGGGCGTACGGATCGTGGCCGCCGCCAACCCGCGCGCCTCGGCGGCGGACGGCTGGGAGCTGAGCCCGCCGCTCGCCAACCGGTTCGTGCACCTGTACTGGGTGCACGACCGGGACGTGGTGGTGCGCGGACTGGGCGGGGTCTGGCCCCGCGCGGAACTGCCCCGGCTGGAGCCGGAACGGTTGCCGGAGGCGGTGGCGTACGCCCGGCGCGCCGTCTGCGGGTTCCTCCAGGCCCGGCCGACACTGATCCACCGGCTGCCGGGCACGGAGAGCCGGCGCGGCGCTGCCTGGCCCTCGCCCCGCAGCTGGGAAGCCGCGCTGACGCTGCTGGCCTTCGGCACGGCCGCCGCCGTCTCCCGGGAGGTGCTCGCGCTGCTTATACGGGGCGCGGTGGGGGACGGCCCGGGACTCGAACTCCTCGCCCACCTGGACCGGATGGACCTGCCGGACCCCGAGTCCCTGCTGGCCGATCCGCCCGTCGCCGAGCTGCCGGAACGCGGCGACCTGCGGCAGGCGGCGCTGGAGGCGGTGGTGGCCGCCGTCGGCGCGCGACCCGAGCGGGAACGCTGGGAGGCGGCCTGGAAGGTGCTGGCCCGGGCCCTGGAGACCGGCGCCCCTGACCTGCTGGTCGCCCCCGCGACCACGCTGGCCGCGCTGCGGCGCGACGACTGGCAGCTGCCACAGACGCTGGACCGGCTGGCCGGGGTGGTCGGTCTCGCCCGCCGCGCCGACCGGTCGGTGGTCCGGGCCACGGCAGGCAGCGGGAGCGCGGCGGGGGCGCGCCGGTGAAGGGGGCCGCGAAGCGCCCGGTCCCGCTGCCGCACCCCATGGCCCCGCCCCCGGCGCCACGCCCGGTGCGGGCCGCCGTGCCCGGGCCGCCGGCCGGCACCGGTGCCCCGTACGACCGGAGCCGGCTCCCCCTGGACACCGAGAAGCTGCTGGCCGCCCGGCTGCACGCGGTGAAGGTGCGCCCCTACCTGGCCGCCGCCCTCTTCGCGCTGCACGTCGTGGAGGACCGCTCGGTGCCGACGATGGCGGTGGACGCGCACTGGCGCTGCTACGTCTCGCCCGGCTTCGTCGCGCGCACCCCGGTGGAGGAGCTGGCGGGCGTCTGGGTGCACGAGGTGTCCCACCTGCTGAGGGACCACCACGGACGCGGCGAGCGGTACGCGCGGGAGCACGAGGAGCACGGGCCGGGCCGGGGCGCCGGCACGGGGGCCGCTTCCGGGGGCTGGGAGAGGCTGCGCCGCAACATCGCCGCCGACTTCGAGATCAACGACGACATCTACGGTGACGGTCTGCCCCGGCCCGCCGGAGCGGTGCTGCCGTCACTGCTGCGGTTGCCCGAGGGCCTGTTGATGGAGGAGTACCTGCGGACGGCGTCGATGTCCGGGCTCGCCGCCGACCTGGCCTGGCTGGACTGCGGCAGCGGTGCCGACGGGCAGGCCCGGCCGTGGGAGCTGGGTCCCGACGGCGCCCGCGGGCTGAGCAGGCAGCAGCGGGACGCGGTGCGCTTCCGGGTCGCCGAGGGCATCAAGGGACGGCCGGGCGACGCACCGGAGGGATGGCGCCGGTGGGCGGACGAGGCGTTCCATCCTCCGCAGCCCTGGCGGCAGTTGCTCGGGGCGGCCGTCCGGGCGGCGGCGGCCGCGCCGGGCGTCGGAGAGAACCACAGCTACCGGCGTCCCTCCCGGCGCTCGGCCGGCCTCCCCGGAGTCCTGCTGCCGAGCCTGCGCCGCACACCGCCCCACGTCTGCGTGGTGATCGACACCTCCGGGTCGGTGAGCGACGCCGAACTGGGCAGCGCACTGCTGGAGGTGGCGGCGATCTCGCGGGCGGTGGGCGGGCGGCGCGACCTCGTCTCGGTGATCTCCTGCGACGCGGCGGCCGGGGTCGCCGTACCGCTCTGCCGGGCCGAGAACATCGAACTGCTCGGCGGCGGGGGGACCGACCTGCGCTCCGGCTTCACCCGCGCGCTGCGCTCCCGGCCCCGCCCGGACGTGATCGTCGCTCTCACCGACGGTCAGACGCCGTGGCCCTCCGCGCAGCCGCCCTGCCGCACCGTCGTCGGGCTCTTCCCCCGCCCCGCGCGCGCCGTGGACGAGGACGATCCCGACCACGTCCCCGACGGCCCGCCGCCCTGGGCGCGTGTCGTCACCATCGGCTGAGCCCGCACCGGCCCCCGGCCGGCCCGCACCGGCTCAGCCCTTCCACTCGTGGGCGAGGACCGCGTACACGTACTCGCTGCCCCAGCGATCACCGTCGAGGTCGTTGTCGACCAGGTGCGCCTCCCGCCGCATGCCGAGACGCTCGCACACGCGCACCGAGGCGGTGTTGAGGACGTCGAGCCGGGCGTAGAGGCGGTGGACGCCCAGCCGGCCGAAGGCCGACGAAGCGAGGGCGCGCGCCGCCTCGGTGGCGTAACCGTGCCCGGCGTAGCGGGGATTGAAGACCCAGCCGATCTCCGCCTGCCGGGCGCGGGCGCTCGTGAGCGTCAGGACCACCTCGCCGATGACGACGCGTGGCTCCTGTGCCCGGCACACGGCCAGCAGCAGTACGTCACCGTCCGCCTCCCACGGCGTCCCGGCCGCCCGCGCGGCGATGGACTCGGCGCAGCCCTCGCGGGTGAGCGGCGGCCGGTACAGGAACCGGGCCACCTCCGGCAGGCGCTGGTACGCGTACCGTTCCTCGACGTCGTCAGCGGTGAAGAGCCGCAGGACCAGCCGCTCGGTGGCGACCGGTGCCTGGACTCCAGGCGAGACAGCGGTCATTCGGACCTCCCCGTGTGCTGTCGATGAGTCACCGGTCAGCGTAGTCGGCCACCGGCTTCCCGCTGCTGTCAGCAGGTCTCGCACCGGTCGAGGTGGCCGGGGTGACCGTGTTCACCGAGGTATCCCTCGCCGACCGTGCGCGAAGCACCCGGCGGGCCGTCCTCGGCGGAAGGAGGCTGGACCGCCCTTCACCGGGTAGCCGAACCCCACGGGGCCCGACAACGACAGGGCAGCCCTGGCGAAAGGAGTGTCATGGCAGGCGTTTTCCAGCGCATCAAGGACTTCGCGAGGAGTCCGCAGGGGCAGCGCACGATCGAGCAGGTACGCCGTACCGCGGCCGATCCGCGCCGCCGGGCCCAGGCCCAGCGGCTCATCGGCAAGCTGCGCACCCGCCGTTCGACGTCGGGGATGTGACCCCACACTCCCGGGGCCGGGCGGACCCGGACCGGCAGGCGGCACGGTACCTGGCACAGCCGCCTGCGTGAGGACTCCGCCCGGCCACCCGCAACCGACACGCCGGCACACGCGTCGCAGGACACATGGAACGTGCGTGGCTCTTCTCCCTGATCCCCCTGACGATCGGCGTGGTCTTCCTCGCCTTCGGTGCGTACGGTCTCCGCCGCGCCGCGGTGCTTCGCCGCACGGGCGTCGACGCGGAGGCGCGGATCGTCCGGCACGAAGCCCGGCGGAACGACGAGGGCGTCACGTTCTACCACCCGGTCGCGGCCTGGACGGCCCAGGACGGAACCGCATGCGAGTACGCGTCCCGGTACGGCCGCGGAACCATGCGCGACACCCTCGGAGCCGGGACGCGCGTCCTGGTCCGGTACGACCCGCGGGCCCCGCACCGGTTCGCGATCCAGGGCTGGGACATGACGAGGCTCGACCTGCTGTTCACGGTGCTGGGCTCGGTGCTGGCCACCGGCACGGTGACGGTCCTGCTCGTCCGGCTGCTGACCCTCTGACAGGGCACCGCGACACCCGCCGGGGGCCCGGCCGCGGGCCGGTGAGCGGACCGCCGTCAGCATCCGGATGTAGACCGGTGGTCCGATACGGCCCCGGATTGCATCCGGTGGATGGACGCGGCCCGGCCGCGGCGCATGCCAGCGTTGCCCCCATGCCAGTCAACTTCTCCGCACCACAACGACGTTCGACGTCCGACACGGCCTTGACGCGCCGGCGCCTGCTGGGAGCCGCGCTGGCGGCCGGCGCCGCCGTACCGCTCGGCGCCGTCGGGGCGGCCCGGGCCTCGGCCGCGTCCGCCCCCGCACGGCTCATCCTGCCCGCGCCGACCGGGCCGTACCCGGTGGGCACGGTGGCCCTGCGCCTCGTCGACACCGCCCGCCCGGACCCCGTGGCCGGCCCCGGGCGCCACCGCGAGCTGATGGCGAGCGTCTGGTACCCCGCCCGGGACGTCCCGGGGCATCCGCTCGCGCCGTGGATGTCCGCCGGCGCGCTGCGGGAGCTGCTCGCGTCCGCCGGGTTTCCCGCCGACGCCGTACAGGTGCCGCTGACGTCCGGCCACCGGTGCGCCCCGGTGCGACGGGACGGCCGGGAACTGCCGGTCGTCGTCTTCTCGCACGGCGCGCACAGCCACCGGGCCGATCACACCGTCATCGTGCAGGAACTCGCCAGCCACGGCTACGTGGTGGTGACGGCGGACCACACCTACGACGCCTTCACCGAGTTCCCCGACGGACGGATCCTCACCCCGCTGACGGACCCGCGGTACGCCATGGGCCCGGCGGACTTCGCCGCGGACATCCGGTTCGTCCTCGACCGTGTCGGGGACCTGGCCGCCGGGCGCAATCCCGACGCCGACGGCCGGGCCCTGCCGACGGGCCTGGCCGGCGGGATCGACCCGCGGCGCATCGGCATGTTCGGCTGGTCGAAGGGCGGGACGGCGACCGCGCGCCTCATGCTCGACGATCCGCGGCTGCGGGCCGGGCTGAGCCTCGACGGACCGATGCTGCCGGCCATGGCCGGCGAGCTGGACCGGCCGTTCATGATGATGACGGCCGAGTTCACCCGGGCCGCGGAGCCCGCCGTCGCCGAGTTCTGGACGCACCTGCGCGGATGGCGGCTCGACATCCGGGCCGAGGGGGCCGTCCACGCCTCCTACGGCGACAACCAGGTGCTGATCCCGCAACTGGCGGTGGCGGTGGGCATGAGCGAAGAGGAACTGCGCGGCTGGACCGGCACCCTCGCCCCCGCGCGGGCGGTACGCATCCAGCAGGCGTACCCGCTCGCGTTCTTCGACGTGCACCTGCGGCACCGGCGCCGGCAGCTGCTCGACGGCCCGTCCCGGGAGTTCCCGGAGGTGACCTTCCTGCCCTGAGACGGACCCCGGAACGGGGAGGGGCCAGGGCACGCTCGGCATGCGCCGCGCGACCGGCTGCGCCACAATGGGAGGACACGAGCGTTTGCCTGTCCTGCGCGAGGGCTTGATGCTTCTCGGAGGCAGCCGGCATGGAAATCTTCGACGCCGTGGTGATCGGGTCGGGATTCGGCGGCTCGGTCGTGACGGCACGACTGGCGGAGGCACACCAGCGCGTTTGCCTGCTGGAACGCGGCAGGGCGTACGCGCCGGGTACCTTTCCGCGCGGGCCGCACGCGACCGCGTCGAACTTCTGGGCCCCGGACCACGGGCTGTACGGCATGTTCGACGTGTGGAGCTTCTCGGAACTCGACGCCGTCGTGTGCAGCGGACTCGGTGGCGGTTCGCTGATCTACGCCAACGTCCTGCTGCGCAAACCCGAGAACTGGTTCCCCCAGGGCGACGCCCCGGAGGGCTGCGGTGAGTACTGGCCGATCGGCTACAAGGAGCTGGTCGGGCACTACGAGAAGGTCGAGCGGGCGATGGGCGTGCAGAGGTACCCCACCGACCACGAGCCCTACCGGAGCACGCCGAAGACCCTGGCGATGCAGGAGGCGGCGCGGCGGCTGGGCCTGGACTGGGAACTCCCCCACCTGGCCGTGACCTTCGGCAACCCGGGGGAGACGCCGGTGCCCGGGGTGCCCGTCGCGGGTGGCGCGGAGAACCGGTACGGGGTTCCGCGCTACACCTGCCGGCTCGTCGGCGAGTGCGACATCGGCTGCAATTTCGGCAGCAAGAACACCCTCGACCTCACCTATCTCAGCACCGCCGAGATGAAGCACGGAGCCGTGCTCCGCACCGGCTGCGAGGTGAAGTCCTTCACGCCCACGTCCGACGGGTTCCTGATCTCCTACCTGGACCGGCGGCTTGACCCGGCGGAGGGGGACCGAGCGGAGGGGGAACGGGACACGCCCGTACCGCACGTCGTACGGGCACACCGGCTGATCCTCGCCGCCGGGGCGCTCGGCACGCCGTACCTGCTCCTGCGGAACCGGAGCCAGCTCCCGGATCTCGGCCCGGCCCTCGGCACCCGGTTCTCCGGCAACGGCGACTTCCTGGGATTCGTCTTCAAGGCCCGGGACCGGCACGGCGGCCAGGACACACCCCGGCTGCTGCACCCCAGTTTCGGCCCGGTCATCACCAGCGCGATGCGCTCGCCGGACCGCCTCGACGGCGGTACCGGCCGCGGATTCTTCATCGAGGACGCCGGATACCCGGACTTCATCAACTGGCTGGTGGAGCAGAACGCCCTCACCGCCTCCGGGCACGTGCTGCGCTTCCTGCTGCGCAGGGGCTGGTCCCGGCTGAGCCACAGTCCCCGCAGCGAGGTCGGACGTCAGCTGTCCGGCGCCCTGAGCAAAGGCTTGTTCACGGCCACCTCGCTCCCGCTGCTCGGCATGGGGCGGGACATGCCGACGGGCCGGATGCGGCTGCGCGACGGATACCTGGACCTGGACTGGGACACCGCCGCCTCGGACGCCTACCTCCACCGGATGAACGGGACCATGCGCGCACTGTCCTCGGCGCTGGGCGGCTGCTACGCCTCGGACCCACTGTCGTACCTCAACCGGCTCATCACCGTGCACCCGCTCGGCGGTGCCCCGATGGGCCGCAACCGGCAGGAGGGCGTGGTCGATTCCTACGGGCGGGTGTACGGCTGCCCTGGCCTGTCGATCGTCGACGGGTCGATCATGCCCGGTCCGGTCGGTGCCAATCCCTCGCTCACCATCGCGGCCCTCGCCGACCGTGCGGCCGACGCCGTCATCGACGATCTCGACGCGGGGAAGCGACGATCCCGGACAAGGCGGTGACGGACGGATGACGGACGACGGTCATGGCACCGAAGACACCCGCCGGGCGCTGATCCTGGCCGGCGGCGGGGTCAAGGTCGCCTTCCAGGCGGGCGTGCTCCAGGTGTGGCTCGACGAGGCGGGCCTGCGGTTCGACCACGCGGACGGCGCGAGCGGCGGCACGTTCAACCTGGCCATGTACTGCCAGGGCATGAGCGGGCGTCAGATCGCCGACAACTGGCGGGAGATACGCCCGCTGAAGGGTGTCAGTCCCAACTGGCGGCAGTACCCGAAGGGCCCGTACGGCTCGTCCCTCTTCACCCTCGACGGGTACCGGCGCCACGTCTTCCCCGGCTGGGGGCTCGACTGGGAGAAGATCCGGGCGACCGACCGGCTCGCCACCTTCAACCTCTACGACTTCTCCCGCAACGAGCTGGAGGTGCTGACCGCCGACCGCATGGACGAGGACCGGCTCGCCGCCGCCGTGTCGCTGCCGATGTGGTTCCCGCCGGTCACCCTCGACGGCAGGGTCTACATCGACCCCGTCTACGTCACCGACGCCAACATCGGCGAGGCGATCCGCCGGGGCTGCGACGAGCTGTGGATCATCTGGACGGTCAGCGGACGGCGCCGCTGGCGCGACGGGTTCGTGGCGCACTACTTCCAGATCATCGAGACGGCGGCCAACAGCCGGCTCCAGGAGTGGCAGCGGCGGATCGACGCCAGCAACACCGCGCTCCGCGAAGGCGGCGCGGGCGAGTTCGGCCGCCCGATCACCGTCAGGATGCTGCAGTGCGAGGTCCCGCTCAACTACCTGATCAACTTCAGCCGGGACCGCTTCCGGCAGGCTGTCGAACTCGGGGTGCACCGGGCCCGGGCCTGGTGCGCGGAGCAGGGGATCCCGCTGTCCGCCCCGCTGCCCTGCCCTGCGGTCGACGGCGGCCGGCTGCGCTTCAGCGAACACATGGCCGGTGCGGTCACCTTCGGCTCCTCGGCGCCCGGCACCCACGCCCCGCACGACGGCGGACCCGGCCGGGAACCGCTCTCGGTGCGCCTCACCGTGCACATCGACGAACTGGACCGCTTCCTCGTCCACCCCGAGCACCAGGCCACGATCACAGGGCAGATCCACTGCGAGGCGCTGGGCGGCCGGTGCGCGGTGGAGTCGGGCTTCTTCAACCTCTTCGTGGAGGAGGGCGACCCGGAACACCTGCGCATGCGCTACCGCCTGTTCTTCACCGACGGGTCCGGCAATCCGCTCACCCTCAGCGGCTGCAAGACCGTGGACGAGGACTCGGGCCACGGCCTGTGGGCCGACACCACGACCCTGCACACCCGCATCCTGCGCGGGACGGTGCCGCCCGGCGAGGACGCGGACGCCCAGGTGGTGGCCACCGGAGTCGTACGCCTCCGGCTCCCCGACCTCGTCCGCGAGCTGGCCAGCTTCCGGATACGTGCGGACACCCCCCGGGACCGGCTGGCCGCACTGGCCCGATTCGGCCAGTTCTTCGCCGGCCGCCTCTGGGACGTGTACTTCCAGGGGGCGCTGGCCTGGTCACCGGTCTGACGAGCCGGCGCGGTGCGGTTGTACAGTCGTCGCCCATCAGGCTGCCGCGCGCCGCGGCTCCATGACGCCTTGGGGATGCGCACATGTGGTCCGTCGTCGACGACGCCGAGCGGGCGCGGTGGAACTTCGTGCCGTTCGAGACCGTCGGCCCGCTCCGGTTCGGCATGAGCATCGAAGAGATGACCACCGTGATGGGTGCGCAGGGCTTCACCGGCACTCATTCGGCCATGACCCGGCCGCACGGTGCTCTGGTGCGGCAGGCTGGATTCCGTTCCGAGAACGCGCCACTGTACGAGGAGGCCGTGACGGCCTACTGCCGGAAGTCCGGCGAACTGGCCGCCGTCGTGGTGGACGCCCTGTGTGGTCCGCAGGTCTCCGTCGAACGACTTCGCCTGGTCGGCCGGGTCCCGTCCGACCTGACGGAACGGCTCCATGGATATGCCGAGGACCGTGGCATGGAGCCCGCGGTCTCCGTGGAGGGCGACGCCGTGGTGGAGCAACTCGGACTGCTGGTACGGGCCCAGCGAGCCGGCGACATCCTCCTGTCCCGGCCGTTCTTCGCCGCCGGCTTCCAGGACTGGGCACACACGCTGCACGACTGCGTTCCCGCGGACGAGTGGGCCGTGCGTTGACCTCAGCGGTGGCGGTGGCCGCCCGGGGCAGCTGACACCGCACCGCCGCCGACCGGCGAGGTCAGGCAGAACGCCGAAGCCGCCGCGCTCGCCGCCCCTCCGGGCACCGTGGTCGAGTCGGAGGAGGACACCGAGCGGGCCGGCACGTGTGGAGATGAGGCAGGAGGGCGCCCGGGCCCGGGGGTGCCGAGTCAGCGCGCGGGCGTGGGACGGCTCGCGGGGACCACGTCCGCGGGGCCGTGTGCCCGGTGGGCCCGGTTCCCGGCGGGCCGCAGGAGGACGACGGCGTCGAGCCCGCCGCCGGGAGCCGCCTCCAGGGTGACCTCGCCACCGCCGGCCCGGGTGAGGTGCCGGACCATGGGCAGGCCCAGGCCGGTGCCGTCGTGGTCGGCGTCGGCGGCGCGCCAGAACCGGTCGAAGGCGCGCTGCCGTTCGGCCTCGGTCATGCCCGGGCCCTGGTCGGTCACGTGCAGCTCGGCCATGGCGGGGGTGCGGCCGGCCTCCTCGGGAGCGACGGTGGCCAGCGTGATGACGGTTCCCGGCGGGGACACGCGCAGCGCGTTGGAGAGCAGGTTGTCGACGATCTGCTCCAGGGCGCCCGGCACCGCCCACACCCGGACGGCCGCGGCCCCGGAGACGACGAGGCCGACGTCCTGTTCGTCGGCGAAGGCCGCCCAGATCGCCGCGCGATCGGCCACGACGGCCTGGAGATCGACCGCCTCCGGCCTGATCGCGGAGTTCTCCAGCCGGGCGAGCGCGAGCAGCCCCTGCACCATACGGCTGAGCCGCTCCAGTTCCCCGAGCGCCTGGTCCAGGCTGTCCCGCGCGCAGGGAGCGAGGTGCGGCTCGAAGTTCTCCAGGCGCAGGCGCAGCGAGGTCAGCGGAGTCTTCAGCTGGTGGGACGCCTCGGAGGCGAACGCCTGCTGGGCCTGGAGCAGGTGCTGGAGCCGGGTCGCGGTCCTCGTGAACGACACGGCGAGGCGGCGCAGCTCCGGCGGGCCCTGGTCGGCGGCCGGCGGATCGGTGAGCCGGCCTTCGGCGAGCTGCGCGGTGGCGCGCTCCAGCGCCTGGAGGGGGCGGGTGACGGAGCGGGCGAGAGCGAAGCCGATCACGGACACGGCGGCCAGCACCCCGAGCCCGGCGGCCGCGAGGACCAGCCAGGTGGCGTGGACCTTCGACGTGAGCGGCCGGAGGAGATAGGTGGTCCGCACCACACAGGCGACGGCGGCGTCCGAGCCACCCGGCACGGCGACGAAGAGGACGGCGCCGCCCGCCGACGGGTCACTGCCGGTGCCGACGGCGGGACGGCCGCGCAACGCGGCCGGGACACCCGGCTCGGCGGACACGTCCCGGCCGGCCCGGGCCCGGGCAGCGGTGTCGGTGAGGACGATGCCCCGGCGATCGGCGACGAGTACCCGGCTGCCGGTGCGCCGCCCGTACGCGCGGGCGAGTCCGGGCAGGTCGGCCGCCAGCCCGTGCTCCATCTTGTCCTCGCAGACCTCGGCGAGCGTCATCGCCCCCTGCTGCGCCGCGTGGGAGAAGCGGGACAGCTCGCTGCGGGCGTAGAAGACGCCGAACGGCACCTCCAGGGCGAGCAGGACGAACAGCATGAGGCTCAGGTGGCTGAGCAGCAGACGACGGGTCACCGGGGTGTTCCGCCGCGCGCCGGCACCGCGGCGGGCCCGGCGTCCGCGTGTGCCGGGGGGACCAGGCGGAAGCCGATGCCGCGGATGTTCTCGATCCAGGAGGAGTCGCCGAGTTTGCGGCGCAGCGCGGCGATGTGGACGTCCAGGGTCTTGGTGGGGCCGAAGAAGTTCGGTTCCCACGCCGTGTCGAGGATCTGCCGGCGGGAGCAGACCGCTCCCGGGTCCTCCGCGAGGCAGACGAGCAGGTCGAACTCCTTGGGCGCCAGGGCGATGAGTGCCTGGCGCAGACGGACCTGCCGGGTGCGGCGGTCGATGGTCAGCGGGCCGATCCGCTGGACGTGGAGCGTCCCGGCCGGTGCCGGGCCGGCCGCGGGGCCCGGTCCGGTGTGGCGGGTGTCGGCGCCGGCCGGCCGGGCGCGGCGGGTGACGGCCCGGATCCGGGCGACGAGCTCCCGCACGCCGAAGGGTTTGGAGACGTAGTCGTCCGCGCCCAGCTCCAGACCGAGCACCCGGTCCACCTCGTCGTCCCGGGCAGTGATCATGATGATCGGCACGGACGAGCGGGCCCGCAGCGCACGGCAGACGTCCAGGCCGTCCATGTCGGGCAGCCCGAGGTCCAGCAGCACCATCGCCGCCTCCGGCGCGGCGAGGCCGTCGGCCCCGGTTCTGGCGTGTTCGACGGTGAATCCGAAACGGCGCAGTCCCTCCGCCAACGGTCCGGCCACCCGGTCGTCGTCCTCGATCAGCAAGACACGCATCCCGAAAGGCTCACAGACCTTCGCCGGATGGTGTGGAGCAAACGCCGGAACCTCCCCCGAGCCGGTGATCCCGCCACACTCGGCGTAACCGCTGGAACGGGCCGTCACGACGACATCCAGGACACGGAGAGCGCGGAGTGAACGGGAAGTTAGGGCCGAGGGCGTCGAGGGTCCATCCGCCCAGGTGGCAGCGGTGAACCGAGACAGGAGCAGACCGCGCGGACAGCAGGCGCCGCGCGCGGAATCGCCCGGCGTCGGGCAGGAGCAGCGCTGCCTGCTGGGAGTCCGGGGATCCCCGCTGTACGTGCTCTGGCAATCCGCTTGATCGTCTTCCCGTAGCGTCGGTCGCACGGCCGGTGCCACCGGAGCACCGCGCGCCAAGCCCCCTCACGAGCACCTGGGATGCCCCATGCCCCTTGATGAACTGAGCCTCGCGCGCCCGGACCTGGTGGAGCCCTTCACGGCCGCGCTCCCGGGAGCACGCGCCACCGTACTGGGCCGGCTGTGGGGAGCCTTCGTACGGGAACCACTGCCCGGTGTCCTCGGGCACCGCCGGGACGCCGGCGCGCTCGTGGTCGAGCTGCGACGAGGCGGCACGCTCTCGGCGCCCGAGTCCGGCGCGCGGCCGTTCGCCGAGGTGCCCGACGACTTCGCCGTCACGGGGCCGGACGGGCCGATCAGCGGGCCGGCGGAGCTGCTGGACCGGCTGGGCCTGCGGACCCCCGCGGCGGACCGGCTGGCGGCCGAGCTGGACAACAGCGTGATCAACCTGGCCCTGGCCCGGGCCGCGAACGCCGGGGAAAGGGCCGCGCCCGCGGACTCGGCGGACGCCGAGCAGGCGGTCGTC
Organism: Streptomyces sp. NRRL S-1022; assembly: GCF_000720135.1. Lineage (GTDB taxonomy): Bacteria > Actinomycetota > Actinomycetes > Streptomycetales > Streptomycetaceae > Streptomyces. The sequence goes on from NZ_JOIU01000032.1 coordinate 13,355, forward strand.
GACGGCCACCCGCAGCACCCCTGCTGCCGGACCCGCACCGGCATGTCGGTCGCCGACGTCCTCGCCTACGCCCCCGAGCACCACCCGGTCGTCCGGCTGGCGCTGCTGCGGGTCCCGGCCGACCGCTGGCAGGGGGCCGGCACCTGGCCGCGGCAGCTGCGGGACGGCGGCACGCTCCTCCTGCCGCTGCACCCGTGGCAGCGGGACCACGTGCTCGTGCGCCACCCCGGTCTGGCCGTCGTGGAGGAGACGGTCCCGGCCCGGCCGCTGCTGTCGATGCGCACCCTCATGCCCGTGGGCACCCTGCCGGGCTGCCACATCAAGACCGCGCTCGACGTCCAGGTCACCAACTACCGGCGCACCATCTCCCCGGCCGAGGTCGCCGACGGGCCCCCGCTGTCCGACCTCGTCTCGGCCGTCGTCGACAAGGCCGGGCACGGCGGCAGCCTGCGCATCCTCCGGGAGCTGGGCGGTGGCGCGGTGCGCGTCGACGGCCGGCCGTCCGCGAGCCTCGCGGCGATGATCCGGGAGTCGACCGAGTCCCACCTCGGCGCACGGGAGATCGCGGTCCCGCTCACCGCCGTCCACGCGACCGGAGCCGCCGTGGTGCCGGGGGACCCGGTGCGCTGGCTGGCGGACCTCGCCGGGCTGATCCTGCCGCCCGCGCTGACGCTGCTGTCCATGGGCGTGGCACTGGAGGCCCACGGCCAGAACACCCTGGTCGTGCTGCGCGACGGGCGGCCGGTGCGGGTGCTGTACCGGGACCTGGACGGCGTACGGGTCAGCCCGCGCCGGCTGGCCCGCTGCGGCTTCACCCTGCCCGACCTGCTCGGCACCCGCGCGGGCGACGACACCGAAGGACTGCACACCAAACTGTTCGGCGCCCTGGTCAGCGGGGTCTTCAGCGAGCTGGTCGACGTCCTCGGCCGGACGCACGGGGCCGATCCACGAGCGCTGTGGGGCGTGGTGGCCGAGGCCGGCCGCCGGGTGTACGCCGACCTGCCGGACCGGGAGGACGAGGCCGCGTTCTTCGGCGACACCATGCCGCTGAAGGCCACCATCGCCATGCGCCTGGCCCGGAACCCGGGCAGCGCCCAGTGGACGCGCGTCCCCAACCCCCTGGCACCGCGCCGTTGACCTCCGACACCGACCGCCGTCCCCTGGAGCGACCGTATGACCACCGGCACTGCCCCCGGCACCACCACCGTCGGCGCGAGCGCGCCCGTCACGACAGCCGACACCGTCACCGCGCACACCCTGCTCAACTGCCTGCTCCGCGAGGTCTCCGCCCCCGAACACCAGGTGACGGTCGACGACGACCACCTCCTGCTCCGGCTGCCGCGCCGCGGGATCCTGCTGCGCTCCCCGCTGCGCCGCGTCTCGCTGATCGGGGCGCACCGCTTCCGGGGCCCGGTGCAGCGGCTCGACGACGACTCCTGGACGACCGTGAGCTGGCGGGAACTGGCCGGTTACATCCAGGACGAACTGGAGCTGCGGACGGGCGTCGGCAACGAGGAGTTCCTCGCCCAGGTCGCCGACAGCCGCGAGACGATCCGCACCGCGCTCGAAGAGCGGGCGGCCGCGACACCGCACACCGACCCGTACGTGGCGTCGGAGCAGTCCCTGGTGTTCGGCCACCGCTTCCACCCCACGCCCAAGTCCCGCACCGGCGACCCGGCGGACTGGCTGGCCTACGGCCCCGAGACCGGCGCGCGTTTCCGCCTGCGCCACCTGGCCGTCCGCCGCCACCTCGTACGGCAGGAGGGCGAGCTGCACGAGCTGGACGCGCTGCTCCCGGCGGCGGCCGAGCCGGGGTTCGCCGTGCTGCCGGTGCACCCCTGGCAGTTCCGGCTGCTCGGGGAGGACGAGGCGCTGCGCGCGGCCATGGCCCGCGGCGACGTGACCGACACCGGGGTGAGCGGACCGGAACTGGTGCCGACCGCGTCGGTGCGCACCCTGTACGACCCCGAGAGCGACACCTTCCTGAAGTTCAGTCTGAACGTCCGCCTCACCAACTGCGTGCGCAGACACGCCCGTTACGAGCTGTCCGGCGCCGTCGCCCTCAACCGCCTGCTCCAGCCCGTCTTCACCGCACTCGCCGGCCGCTTCCCCGGCTGCGCGCTCCTGGCCGAGCCCGGCTACCGCACCCTCGACACCGGCGACACCGCTCTCCTGGAGGGCCTGGGCGTCATCGTCCGTTCCGGCCTGCGCCACCACCTGCGTCCCGGGGTGACGCCCCTGCTCGCCGCCGCGGTGGCGGACGAGTACCCGTCCGGCGCGGCACACGTCTCCCGTCTGCTCGCCCGCGGTGACGGGGACGTACTGGCCTGGTGGGACGCGTACCTGCGGCTGCTGCTGCCACCGGTGCTGGCCGCCTACTTCGAACACGGTGTCGTCCTCGAACCCCACCTGCAGAACGTCGTCGTGGGCGTGCGCGCGGACGGCACTCCCGCGCAGATGCTCTTCCGCGACCTGGAGGGCACCAAGCTGCTGCCCGGGCCGCACCGGAGCGCCCTCGCGGACCTGCCCGAGGACGTCCGCGGCCCCCTCACCTACGACCCGGAGCGCGGCTGGAACCGGGTCGCGTACTGCCTGCTGGTCAACCACACGGCCGAAGTGCTCGGCGCCCTGGCCGACCTCGACCCGACCCTGGAACCCGCCCTCTGGGGCCTGGTCCGCGACCACCTCCACGCCTACGCCCGTACCGCCGCCCAGCCGCCCCGGCTGCGCGCCCTGCTGTCCGGGGTGCCCCTGCCCGCGAAGGCCAACCTGCTCCTGCGCTGGTCCCGCGGGGCCGACCGGCACGCCGGCTACGTCCCCCTGCCCAGCCCCCTCGGCGCGGACTTCCCCCGCGAGGCGGTCCGGTGAGGGCCGCCCTGCGCGACCACGTCGGCCGGCTGACCGACGGCGAGCTGCCCGCGTACGTCTACGACCTCCCGGACCTGCGCGAGCACGTCCGGGCCGTCCGGGCCGCGCTGCCGGACCGTGTCGAGCTGCTGTACGCGGCCAAGGCCAACGCCGACCCCCGGATCCTCGGCGCACTCGCCGGTCACGTCGACGGTTTCGAGGTGGCCTCCGGCGGCGAACTCGGCCATGTCCGCGCCCTGTTTCCCGACGCGCCGATCGCCTTCGGAGGCCCCGGCAAGACCCCGCAGGAGCTGGCCCGGGCACTCGACGCCGGAGTGGAGCGCCTGCACGTCGAGAGCGCGCACGAACTCCGACTGCTCGCGTCCCTGTCGGCCGGCCGGACGGCCGACGTCCTCCTCCGCGTCAACCTCCCCGTCGATCCCGGCCGGGCCGCCCTGGTCATGGGCGGACACCCCAGTCCCTTCGGCATGGACCCCGCCCAACTGGACCACTGCCTGGAGCTGATCGCCGCCGTCCCCGGCATCCGGCTGCGCGGCCTCCACCTCCACCTGGCCAGCGGCCTCACGGCCCCGGCCCAGCTGGCGCTCATCGACGAGATCCTGACCTGGGCCGAGGACTGGGCGCGCCGGCGCGGCGTGGACCTGTCCGAGGTGAACGCCGGAGGGGGGATGGCCGTCGACTACGCGCATCCGCACACGAGGTTCGACTGGCCCGCCTTCGGCGCCGGACTGCGCAGGCGCCTGGCCCGCCACCCCCGCCTCACCCTGCGGATCGAACCCGGTCGCTCGCTCACCGCGTACTGCGGCTGGTACGTCACCCAGGTCCTGGACCTCAAGTGCAGCCGCGGCCAGGCGTTCGCCGTGCTGCGCGGCGGCACCCACCACCTGCGCACCCCGGCCGCGAAACAGCACGACCAGCCGTTCGAGGTGATCCCCGACGACGTCTGGCCGCGGCCCTGGGGCCGACCGGAGGCCCGCGACGAGCCGGTGACCCTGGTCGGACAGCTGTGCACCCCCAAGGACGTCCTGGCCCGCCGCGTCAGGGTCGAACGGCTGCGCGTCGGCGACCGGGTCGCCTTCGCCATGGCCGGCGCCTACGCCTGGAACATCTCCCACCACGCCTTCCTGATGCACCCCCGCCCGGCCTTCCACCACCTCGACGAAGCGGAGGCCCCCGGCCCGGGCGCGTACACCCGCCGCCGGTCATGAGCGCGGGCTCCCGCCTGCCGGTGCGGGCCGTGCTCACCGGCCGGGGCTTCCGCCGCTACCTGCTCGGACAGCTGACGTCCAACATCGGCACCTGGATGCAGCGCGCCGCCCAGGACCTGCTCGTCCTGGACCTCACCGGCGGCAGCGGCAGCGCGGTCGGCACCGTGACCGCGCTGCAGTTCCTGCCGCAGACCCTGTTCGGCCTGACCGGAGGCGTCCTCGCCGACCGGTACCCCAGGCGGCGGCTCCTGCTGCTCACCCAGTCGGCCATGGGAGCGCAGTCGCTCCTGCTCGGCGTGCTGACCGTCACCGGGCAAGGGAACCTGTGGTCCGTCCACGCGCTGGCCTTCGCCCTCGGCACCGCCACCGCCGTGGACGGTCCCGCCCGCAACGCCTACATCTGCGAGCTGGTCGCGCGCGAGGGCGTGGCCACCGCGGTCAGCCTCAACTCCGCCCAGTTCAACGTGGCCCGGTGCCTCGGCCCCGCACTCGCCGGTCCGACCGTCGCCGCCGTCGGCACGGGCCCGGTGTTCCTCGTGAACGCGGCCTCGTACCTGGCCGTCCTGTACGGCCTGATCACCATCCGGACGGACGGCGCGGACCCCCCGGGCGAGCGCGGCCGGCCCCGGCCCGGCCGTACCCGGCCACGCGACGCCTTCCGCCACATCGCCACCACACCCGAACTGCTCGTGCCGGTCGTCCTCATCGCCTTCGTCGGCACCTTCGGCCTCAACTTCCAGGTCACCCTCTCGCTGGTGGCGATCACGGCCTTCCACACGGGCGCCGCCGCCTTCGGCTGGCTCTCCGCCGCCTACGCCCTGGGCAGCCTCGCCGGCGCGCTCCACGGGGCGAGCCGCGGCAGGCGGCCGACGGTACGCCGGCTGGCCGTCACCACGGTCGTCTTCGGGGCACTGGAGGCCGCGCTGGGCCTGATGCCGGGCTACGGCACGTTCGCGGCCCTGCTGATCCCCACCGGTTTCGCCGCGGTGACCGTGACCACGACCGCCAACGCGCTGACGCAGCTGCACGCCGACCCGCACCTGCGGGGCCGCGTCCTGTCCGTCTACCTCCTGGTCCTGCTGGGCGGCACCCCGGTGGGCGCCCCACTGGCCGGCATGGTGGCGGACGCCTTCGGCGCCCGTTCCACGCTGCTCCTGGGCGGTGTCGTCTCGGCTTGCTCCGCGCTCGCGCTCCCCGTCCTGCGGCCGTTGTCAGCGGCTGCGGCCGTCGTCTCCACCGCGCGGCCGGCTTCCGGGGGTTCCAGCTCTGTGAACGGCTTCATCCCCGACCTGTCCGGGGGCGGCCCGGAGACTCGTCCGGGACCCGACCGACGGTCGGGCCCAGCCGATGGCCACGAGTGACCTGCCGGCGCCGGCCGCGCACCGTCCGTGTGCGCCGTGAGCCCCTGATGTGGGCGAAGCGACCCCCGCTGTTATTCAATGAAGTGTGGTCCGAGTACGGCCCCGGCGCCGCGCCGGGGATTGCTGAGAGAGCCGCATGGACTCCACCCCTGCCACCCCCTCCTCCTCGTCCGCTTCGGCGTTCGACCTGGTCAGCAGCGCCCTGGGGCGGTACATCCCGCGCGGCGGAGCGGCCGGGGACGCGCGTTCCGCCGACGCGCGGGGCGACCGCGGCACGCGCGCTCCCGGTGATCCGGCGGGCGGCCGGCAGGAGCAGATCCTCGGCGCGGTCAACCTGGACGGGGAGCTGACCGTCACCCGCTGCAATCTGGACGCCCCGGTGTTCGCGGGTCTCGACGCCAGGGTCGGCAGGCCGTTCGTCGAGCTGCTGCCGCCCGGGGACGTACCGACGGTCACCCGGCGGCTGCGGCAGGTCCTGGAGACCGGTGAGGCGCATGTCGCCCGGATCCAGCGGCTGCGGCGCGGCGACGGGTCGGAGCTGGTGGTCTCGATGAGCATCCTGCCCGCCGCGGGGCCCGAGGAGGGCCTGACCGTCTCCGTGATCGCGATGGCCAGGAGGCTGCACCTCTACGCCGCCGAGACCGCGATCGGCACCTCGCTGGACATCTGCGAGACCGCGCAGTCGCTGGCGGAGTCCCTGCTGGCCTGGGGGGAGGTGGCCGCCGTCGACCTCGACTTCGCGGTGTGGACGGGCGAGGGGGTCACCGGGCAGGCGAAGGGGCGCATCCGGCTGCGGCGGGCGGCGCTGGTGCCGGACCGGGCCTGGCCCGAGGACTACGTGACGCCGGGCGAGGATCTTCCCGGCGACGCGAGCCGGCTGCTGGCGCAGGCGGTACTGCGGGACGACGCCCCGCAGACCATCGTCATACCCGACCGGGAGGCGGTCGAGCGGGTCCTGGGCAGTCCCCGGGTGGTGCGTGCCCTGGTGCCCGGTGACCGGTCGGCGGGTGTGGCGTGCATACCGCTGGTCCTGGACGGCACGCCGCCCGTCGTGCTGGGCGTGGCGGAGGTCTGGCGGCGGGCGGACCACCCCTTCCGCGACGGCGAGCTGTTCGACCTGCAGGAACTGGTGGCCCGGACCGCCCACCACGTCGACCTGGCGCGGCAGCACCAGCGCGAGCACACGCAGGTACTGGCCCTGCAGCGCCGGCTCCTGCCCCGGACCGGCGGCGACACCGTCGAGATCGCCAGCATCTACCAGCCCGCCACCCCCGACAGCGCGGGCGTCGGCGGCGACTGGGTGAACAGCTTCCCGCTGCCGGACGGCCGTACCGCGCTGGTGGTCGGTGACGTCGTCGGGCACGGCCTGGGAGCCGCGGCGACCATGGGCCAGCTCAGCATGGAGGCCCGCGCGCTGCTGTCCGCGGGGCTCGCGCCCGACGAGGTGCTGGAGCACCTGGACGAGACCGTGTCGCTGCTGGACGACGCGGAGTCCGGGCTGACGGCCGGCTACAGCGCGCTCGGGTCGACCTGCTGCATCGCCCTCTACGACCCGGTCGGCCACCACGTGACCCTGTCCAGCGCCGGCCACCTCCCGCCGGTCCTGATCCGCCCGGACGGGCGGGCGGGCCCGCTCGCGGTCCGTCCGCACCCCGGGCTGGGCGCCGAGTTCGCGCTGCGGGAACCGTTCGACGTGCACACCTTCGAGGCACCGCCGGGCTCCCTGCTCGCCCTCTACACCGACGGCCTGGTGGAGGATCCGGCCGTGCCGATCGACGAGGGCATCGGCAGGCTGGCGGACGCCGTGTCCGCGGTGCACCCCTGGGACAGGCTGCAGCAGGCCGCGCGGCACGTCGTCGCCGCGCTGGCACCCGCGCACCAGCGCGACGACGTCACCCTGCTGCTCGCGCGGATGATCGGCTACCGCAAGGGGGACACCGCGACCTGGCGGCTGCCCGCCCGCTACGACGCCCCCGCGCGGGCCCGCGCGCAGGTCTCGGCGCTGCTGCGGCAGTGGCGCACCCGGGACGACACCCGGGAGGCCGTGCTGGTGCTGGTCAGCGAGCTGGTCACGAACGCGGTGTGCTTCGCCACCGGCCCCGTCACCGTACGGCTGATCAGGGCCGGTCACGGCCTGCTGTGCGAGGTGGGCGACACCGGCAACGGCAGGCCGCGGCTGCGGCGGGGCGGCCCGTTGGACGACGCCGGGCGCGGCCTGCACGTCGTGCACCGGCTCACCACGCGGTGGGGGGTGCGGTGGACGGACACCGGCAAGGTGGTCTGGGCCGAGGTCGCGAGGTGACCCCGGTCACGCGCCGGGGAGCGGGCTACAGCCACTCTCCCGCGAGGGCGGTGGCGGTGAGGCCCGGTGCCGCCGCGTACAGCACGGCGCGGTCGCCCGGCTTCTGCCGCCCGGAGTCGTACGCCCGCCGCAGGATGTCGAACACGGCGGCGCCCCCGCGGTTGCCGCTGGTGTAGCTGTCCCGGCTGTGGTCCAGCAGCCCCGACGGCCAGGTGGCGGGCATCGTCTGCTCCATGTACTCCAGCACCCGCGTCCCTCCGGGGTGCGCGAGCAGGACGTCGGGGTGCCAGGCGTCGGGGGAGTCCTGGTACCGGGTGCGCAGCCACTCCCACATCGCGGTGACCGTCTCCTGCACGGCGCGCGGCCCGCGCCGGTCCATCACGAAGTGGGTGCCGTCCGCCCGCGTCTCCAGGCGGTGCAGGTCCTGGGTGCCGGGCAGGGTGTGGTGCCAGGCGGCGTCCAGCCGCAGCACCGACTCGCGCCGCGGGCGGCCCGTGACCACCGCGGCGACCGCGGTGTCCGCGAACAGCAACCGGACGATCAGCGACTCCAGGGTGTCGTCCGCGGGCTGGTAGGTGGTGCTGAGTGCCTCCGAGATGACGACCAGGACCACCCGGTCGGGGTCGGCGGCCACCAGGTCCGCCGCCAGCGCCAGGGAGCGGGTCCCCGCGATGCAGGCCCACTGCGTGGCCGGCAGCAGCATCGCGTCGTTGCGGAGCCGCAGCCTGTTGGCCAGGGTTATGTCCAGACCCGGCAGCGCCGGGGTGGTGGAGTTGCTCGTGATCAGGCAGTCGACGTCGGCGACGTCCAGTCCGGCGATCTGCAGGGCGCCGCGCGCCGCGTGCTCCCCGTAGGACTGCACGGCCTCCCAGGCCGGCGCGGTGCGCTCCTGGACGGTCTGCGGCGCGGGTATGGTCCCGAGGGCGGCGATCGCGCGGTCCGCGTCCTGCTGGGTGAACCCCTCGCCGGCCAGGGCCTGTTGGGCCTGCTCGACGCCGACGGCGCGCAGGGCGCCGCCGTCGCCGGGCGCCACGGCGCTCTCCAGCGGCAGCATCCACCCTCGGGTCTCGATGCCCGTACCGGCCGCGATGCCGTCGATCCGCGGTGCCCAGGCGGCATGCGGGTGGCGGCCGCGCACCTCCGCCACGATCTGGCTGGTCTTCACGGCGTGCTCGCCGTGTATCACGGCAGGAGGACACAGGTAAGCGGCCATAAGGGGGCACCTTTTCAGGGGAAATAGGGAGGGAGGGGACACCGGATGGGCACCACTTCGTGGCTCGGTATCCGCTTCGAGCATGGCCGCTAAAGGGACATTTCCGCTGTGATGCAGACAACTTACGCAGACTCGGGATGCGTGACACGGCACACATCGCCGCACCGGCTCACGTCTGACTCGTCGTCAGCCCGGGCAGGGCAACCTAGTGGGCGGGTGGTGAGTCTCCTGTGCGATCACACCGTGATCGGATCCACGAGGAGACATCATCAACGCCATACGCAAGACCCTCACCGCCACCGCCGTCGTCGGCACGGTCCTCGCGGGCTCCGCCGCGTGCGGAACGGTGGAGCAGCTCTCCGCCGGCAAGAAGCTCGACCGCGCCTTCGAGAAGCTGGGCGAGAAGAAGACGCTCTCCTTCCAGCTCGACCTCGACACCGACGTCGCGTCCCTGAAGGCGCTGGACGCCGGGTCCGACCCCGCGCCCGGCGAGGAGATACCGGATGAGGTCGCCAGGATGCTGAGCGGTGCGACGGTCACCTTCACCGTGCAGTCGAAGAAGCCGATGGACGAGTCCGGGCAGCAGGACCTCGTCGGCATGGCCATGAAGATCAGCAGCAAGGACGGCGACCTCGCCGAGTACCGGGTGATCGGCGACTCCGTCTACGTCCGGTCCGACGTCCGCGCCCTGGGCAGGATGACGGGCACCCCCGTACCCTCCGCCGACGACCTGCCCCCGCAGGCCGGGGCGCTCAAGGACGCTTTCGAGGGCAAGTGGGTCACGTTCAGCGTCAAGGAGATGGAGAAGTCGGCCGGCGGGGGCCGGGGAGCCCGGGGCGGTTCCGCGCGCGACCGGTCCCTCGACGCCAGGACGCAGAAGAAGCTCGTGCAGTCCCTGCGCGAGGTCGTCGCCCGTGAGGTGCGGCTCAGGACGGCCGGCGGCGGGGACGGCACCGAGCACATCACCGCCACGGCTCCTTTCCGTACGCTGATCACCCAGCTGCTGCACGAGATCCGTCCGCTGGCGAAGGACCTGCCGCAGGGCGTGGAGCTGCCGACGGACAAGGACCTGAAGGACGCTCCCGACACCAAGGTGACGGCGGACTTCACGCTCAAGAACGGTGAGCTGTCCGAGGTGGACGTGGACCTCGCGGCCCTGGCCCGGAACGCCAAGGTCAGGAAGCTGGGCCTGACTCTGAAGGTGAGCGACGGCACCAGGCCCACCGCCCCGGCCGGTGCCACGAAGCTGGACCTGAAGGACGTCATGGGCGGCCTGTTCGCCGGCCCGGCGATGAGCGACGCCGAGCTCGGCGGCAGCGACCTCGGCGGGCAGGACTTCCCGCAGGACGAGTTCTGACGAACCCGGTCCGGCACGTGTCGCCCCGGTGCACGAGCGGACGCGCCGGGACGGCTCGGGGACCGTACCCGGGAGCGGGGACGCGTCACCCGGACGGGCGCCGACCGGCCCCGGCCCGTGCGGCCACCCACAGGGCGATCCGGGTGCGTGACCGCATGCCCAGTTTGTCGCGCACCTTGTCCAGGTGCGTGGCGACCGTACGGGCCGACAGACCCAGCCGCTCCGCGATCTGGCGGTTGGTCAGCCCGTCGGCGACGAGCGCGGCCACCATGAACTCCCGTGCGGTCAGCGGGCACCGGTCAGCGTCGCTCCGCGCATCCTCCGTCGTCGTCGGGTGACCGTCGCTCCGCGTCCGTAACGCGTACGCGACGAGCCGGTCCTCGCCCAGCCGGCGGCCGCCGCTGACGGCCGCCTCCCGCGCGGCCGCCGGCAGTCCCGTCCTGGCACGGGCCACGGCGCGTTCCAGCCGCAGTCGCCACGGGGCCTCGGACACGGTGTCGAGCCGGCGGCGTGCCTGCGCGCTCGCCTCGTACAGCAGGAGGGCGCGCCGCATGTCGCCGCTCTCGGCGGCCACGAGGGCCAGGCCCTCCACGGGGTACAGCGCGTGGAAACCGGTGGCGGGGACGATCCGCAGCACCTCGGTGAACAGCGCCTCGGCACTGGCCAGTCGCCCCAGAGCCAGCCGTACGGCGCCCGCCGTGTGCAGGGCGGCAGCGACCCGGCTCCAGGGGGCGTGGGCCCTGAGCACGGGCAGGCAGCGGGACATGAGCAGGTCGGCCTCCCGTTCCCCGCCCGACTGCAGCAGCGCCCAGGCCAGGTGATGGGTGCACCACGCGGTGTCCTGAGGCTGGTCCAGCGCGGCGAGGACGGCCAGGCACTCGCGCAGGTCCGCGACGGCCGCGGCGCACTCCCCGCGGCACAGCCGCGCCGCGGCCCGGGCGTCCAGTGCGTTGGCGAGTGCGGCGGGGTGACGGCGCGTGCGCTCCATGGCCACCGCTTGCTCGCCGAGGCGCAGGGCCCGTGCCAGGTCGGCCTGCTGGCAGGCCACGCGCGCGGCGAGCGCCGGTACCGCGCCGCCGAGCGCCCGGGCGCCGGTCTCCCGCAGCAGTCCCGTCAGCAGGGCCTGGGCGGCCGACGGCTGTTCCCGTTCGTAGTGCACGCGCGCCAGTTCGAGCGCGAGCCGTGCCCGGGAGGCATCCTGAGGGCCGGCACAGGCCAACGCCGCCGCGAGGTTGTCCTGTTCCCCGGCCAGCGGGCTGCCGGCCTGGTCGGGGAACACCTCGTCGCGGGCCCGGTCCGCCAGCGCGGTCAGCCACTCGGCCACCCGGCGCCTGGTGACACGCAGCTCGCCGGACGCGCGCAGGCGCTCCAGGGCGTAGGCGCGGATGGTGCCCAGCTGCCGGAACCGTGCCGTCTCCGCGTCCCCGGAGAGCCGTACGATCAGGGACTTGGCTTCGAGGGCGCACAGGATGCCGAGTAACCGCGCCGGTGCGATGCCGTCACCGGCGCAGACCGCCCGCGCCGCTGCCGTGTCGAACCCGCCGACGAGGACCCCGAGGCGCCGGAAGACCGCCTGTTCGGCCGGGTCGAGCAGGCGGTGGCTCCAGTCGACCGCGGCGGCCAGCTCCCGGTGCCGCCCGGGGCCGGTCCGGTGTCCGCCCGCCAGCAGGGACAGCTGGGACATCTGGTCGTCCAGTCCCGCCAGGATGTCGCCCGGCGTGAGGGTCGCCGCCCGGCGGGCCGCCAGCTCGACGGCGAGCGTCAGGCCGTCCAGTCTGCGGCATATCTCGGCGACCGTCCGGCCGTTCCCACGGTGCAGCGTGAACCCGGGCGAGCAGCTGGAGGCACGCTCGACGAACAACCGGACGGCGTCCGCCCGCAGCAGGGCCACCGGGTCGTCCCCGGCGCCGGCCGGCGGCAGCGACAGCTCGCCGACCCGCAGCACGCTCTCCCCGGGCACCCGGAGGGCCTCCCGGCTGGTGGCCAGGATCCGCAGGCGCGGGCAGCGGCTCAGCAGGGCCGCGATCAGCCGGGCGCACGGCTCGGCCAGATGCTCGCAGTTGTCCAGGACCAGCAGCCGGTGTGCGTCACCGATCGCGTCGACCAGCACGTCCACACCGGATCGCCCGGCCCGTTCCCCGATGGCCAGCGCGGCGGCGACGGACCGGGCGAGCGCGGCGCCGTCCGGCAGCGCGTCGAGTTCGACCAGGTCCACCTGCCCGTGGCGGGCGGGCAGACCCCTGGCGAACTCCAGCGCCAGCCGCGTCTTGCCGACGCCGCCGGCACCGGTCAGCGTCACGAGCCGCGACGTCCTCGACAGGGCGCGCAGCCGCGACAGCTCCGCCCGCCGGCCCACGAAGGAGTCGAGGGACCGGGGCAGGCCGCCGGCCGAGGGGGCGGCGCCCGGCGCGGGCGGTGACGCGGGCGTCCGCGCCCGGAGCGCCGAGCGTCGCCTGAACTCCCGTTGGCGGCACGCGCCGGAGCAGTAGCGGGCCGGCCGGCCGCGGCGGGGCCGGCCGGGCAGCGGCGCACCGCACGACTCGCATGTCATGCTCCGGTCATCCCCGCTTCCCGTGCGCCCATTCCCGTGCGCCCGTTCCGGCCCCCCGTCCGGTTCTCCGGACGGCGCCTTCCCGGCGGCCGGCCGCGCGGCGGCGGCCGGCCCCGGTGCGGTGGACCGGCCACCGCTCGGCGGGAGCGTCAGGGTACGGCGTCGGGGTCGATGCCGAGCACGACGGTGCCGGTCACTCCCGTGCCGAGGTCGCTCCCGTTCTGCGTGAGCGTCAGCAAGGTGGCGGATCCGCCGTTGCGGTAGATGCCGTCCCTGGCGTTGAGCGTCCGGGTGGCCGTGTTGCGCCGGTAGGGGGCCAGTGTGGCGATCCTGCTGTTATACGTCTCCGGGAAGTAGAGCTGGCCGGTGTGGGAGACGTGGCCGCCCCGGTACCTGCCGTCGGCGACCGTGCCGCCGGCGTGCGTCTTGACGTGGATGTGGAGGGCGCGGCCGACGTACCAGCCGGGGTAGACGGTGGTGAACTCCGCGACGCCGGCGGAGTCGGTCAGTTGCACGCCGCGCAGGAACGTCGTGTCCGGCGTGGAGCCTCCGGCCGCGTATCCCGAGTAGACGCCGAGGGCGTCGCAGTGCCAGATGTCGACCGCCGTGCCGGGCAGCGCGGCGCAGGTGGCCGTGTCGATCACCTTGACGCGCAGGGTGAGCGGTACGCCGGCCTTGCCCTCGGTGATGTTCTTGCGGACCGTCTCCAGGTCCAGGTAGTAGGGCCCCTCGGTCTGCTCGGGGGTGAGTACGCAGTCGGCGGCCGCCCGGGCGGGGGCCTGGGCCGCGTGCTTGCGGTCCGCGGCCGCGGTCGCCTGCCCGGCCGTGAGCCCGAGGGCGGCCGCTCCGAGGGTCGCACCGCCCAGGGCGGCTATGACGGTCCGGCGGCTCGCGCCGCCCGGGCCGTCGGCCTGCTCGGGGTTGCGCCGGCGTTCTGCGGAATGGGGGTGGGGGGTGTCAGTCATGGGGTCAGGATGGCGCCGCCCGCGGTCCGCGGCATCGGTCGGACGACCGGTGAATCCGGCGCGCGTTACGGAATTCCGGGGGCGCCGTCGTGGTCCGGCCGACGGGCACGCGGCCCGGGGTCCCGTCTCGGCTCACCGGGCGGGATCGTCCGGCTGGTCGAGGTCGAACCGGTCGAGGAGGAAGTCGACCGGTGGGAGGGGAGAGGCGGCCGAACCGCCGTCGTGCAGCACCAGTTCCGCCCAGATGACCTTGCCGCGGGGTGTGTACCGCGTCCCCCAGCGCTGGGCGAACTGCGCCACCAGGAACAGCCCCCGCCCGCCCTCGTCCGTGCTCGCCGCCCGCCGCAGCCGCGGCGAGGTGCCGCTGCCGTCCGCCACCTCGCAGATCAGGCAGCGTCCGTGCAGCAGCCGCACCACCACCGGCGGCGAGCCGTACCGGATCGCGTTCGTGACCAGTTCGCTGACGATCAGTTCCGCGGCGAATCCGGCCTCCTCCAGCCCCCACTCCCGCAGCGTCTCCCTGCACCGCGCCCGCACCGAGGGAACCAGCGCGGGATCCGGCGGCACGTCCCACTCGGCCACCCGCGAGGGCGGGAACGTCCGGGTGCGTGCCGTCAGCAGCGCGATGTCGTCGGAGGAGCGCGACGGATCCAGCGCGTCGATCACCACCTGGCACGTCTCCTCCGGGGTACGGCTCCCCGACCCGTCCAACGCCCGGCGCAGCCTCTCCATCCCGGCGTCGACGTCCTGGCCGCGGTCCTCCACCAGCCCGTCGGTGTACAGCACCAGTTGCGAACCCTCCGGCAGGGACAGCTCGGCGGTCTCGAACGGGTAGCCGCCCAGACCGAGGGGTGCCGAGGCCGGCACCCCGGCACAGGTGACCGTCCCGTCCGGGCGCACCACCACCGGTTCCGGGTGCCCCGCGCGGGCCATGGTGCAGGCTCCCGCCACCGGGTCGTAGACCGCGTAGAGACAGGTCGCCCCGGTCACGCCCGCGCCCTCGTGGTCACCCGCGTGCTCCTCGTTGTCCATGCGGACGACCAGGTCGTCCAGGTTCCCGAGCACCTCGTCCACGGGCAGGTCCAGGACGGCGAAGTTGTGCACCGCGGTACGCAGCCGGCCCATCGTCGCCGCCGCGTGCAGGCCGCGCCCGACGACGTCGCCCATCACCAGGGCCACGCGCGCCCCCGGGAGCGGGATGACGTCGAACCAGTCGCCGCCCACCCCCGCCTCCGCCGGCAGGTACCGCCAGGCCACCTCCAGCGCGTCCTGCTCCGGCTGCCCCCGCGGCAGCAGACTGCGCTGCAGCGTCACCGCCATCGCGTGCTCCCGGGTGAACCTCCGGGCGTTGTCGATGGCCACCGCCGCCCGTACGGCCAGTTCCTCCGCGAAGGCGAGATCCTCCGGTTCGAACGCCGGGGAATCCGCCGTCCGGTAGAAGTTCACCACGCCCAGCGCCACGTTCCGCGCCCGCAGCGGCACGGTCACCAGCGACCGCAGCCCGCTCTCCAGGGCCTTCCGGGCGCGCTCCGCGTCCTGCTCCCGCCAGCCGAGGGCCTGCCGCAGGTCCGCCTCCAGCAGGCCCCGCCCCTCCTGCAGCGTCCGCATCTGCGGGCTCCGGGCCGAGAACGTGATCATTTCGCCCAGCGGGTACACCGGCATCATCCGCTGGGCGCCGCCGATCGCCGCCCGGCGCAGGTGCCGCCAGCCCCCCGCGGTCGGCTCCCAGCCCCGCAGCACCGCGTCGAGCAGGTCCACCGTCACGAGGTCGGCGAACTGCGGTGCCGCCACCTCGGCCAGCTCCTGGGCGGTCTGCCCCACGTCCAGTGTGGTGCCGATCCTCACCCCGGCCTCGTACAGCAGCTTCAGCCGCTCCCTGGCGACCTCGGCGCGTCCGGAGACCGCTGCCAGTTCCGTGGTGTCCCGCAGGGTCAGCACGCTGCCGCCCTGGCCGGCCCGCGGGTACGTCGGCCGCTTGTTCACCGCCAGCAGCCGGTTCCCCACGCGGTACACCTCGTCGGTGACCGCCTCCGGCGACGACAGCAGGCGCATGACCGGCTCCGGCAGTCCCAGCTCCCGCACCGGCCGCCCCTGCGCGTCCGGTGGCAGCCCGAGCAGCCGCGTCGCCTCGTCGTTCGCGAGCAGCAGCCGTCCGTCGGCGCCGGTGATCAGCACCCCTTCCCGCACCGCGTGCAGGACCGCGTCGTGGTGCTCGTACAACTCCGCCAGCTCCACCGGGGAGAGGCCGCGCGTGTGCCGCCGCAGCCGCCGGGACACCAGCATCGTCCCCGTCATGGCCAGTGCCACCGCGGCGGCGCCGCTGCCCAGGATGATCGGCAGCTGCGGCATCCACAGGGCCGCCACGTTCCTGACCGTGAGCCCGGCGGAGACCAGGCCGACCACCGTGCCGCGCGAGTCGGTCACCGGGACCACCGCCTGCACGTCCGTCCCCCTGCCCGCGGGCAGGGGCGGTCCGCCGGCCTGCTCGATGACGGTACGGCCCTTCAGTGCCGGTCCGATGGTGCCGACGAACTTCTTCCCGATCTCCTTGGGGTAGGGGTAGGTGTAACGAATCCCCGTCGTGCTCATGGCGATGATGAAATCCACGCCCGCGCGCTTGCGCGCCGCCTCGGCCCGGGGCTGGAGCACCGCTGAGGGGTCCGGGCTGCGCAGGGCCGCGGCCGTGCCCGGGGCGTTCGCGAACGAGTGGGCCGCGATGACCGACTCCCGCCGGCCCTGCTGCAGGGCGTCATTCGCCCCCTGGAGCACCATGCCGGCCACCGCGGCCAGGACCAGCAGGACCACGATGACGACCTGGAGAAGGAACACCTGACCGGCCGCACTGCGCACGTCCAGCAGGGAAGCGCGACGGGGGCCGGAAAATACCGCCATACACCCTTGATAACACCACCGTCACACACCTGATAACCGCACTGGCGGGAGGCCGGAGGAGGCGTCTCGTCCGGCAGTGAAGTCCGTTGTGCACCGATAAGATGCTTTTGTGATCAGGACTGGACGGCCTCGGCGTCACCGCCCGCCCTACGGTGGCCGACGCGAGACCGTGGTGCTGTCCCCGGTGCTCCTCACCGTCCTCATCTCCGGCCTGGCCTTCGCCACCCCCAGGGAGATCGCCTTCAGCCGTCTCCTGCCCGCCGCACCCGCCCTCGCCGCCGCGATGTGGCCCGTGGTCCCGACCATCCTGCTGGGGGCGTTCTGCCTGCTGGTCATGGTCGGGCTCAGTCTCGTCTACACCGATCTGGGCACGCCCTACACGGCGGCCGCGATCGTCGCGGTCACTCTGGCGGCCGCCTACACGAGCCATCTCCGGCTCCAGCGGGAGGAGGCACTCTTCCAGATCCGGCTGGTCGCCGACGCCGTCCAGCAGGTGCTGCTGCGCCCGCTGCCGCGCCGGGTCCAGCACGTCGAGATCGAGTCGCTGTACCTGGCGGCCCAGGAGCAGGCCCGGATCGGAGGCGACTTCTACGAGGTGGCCGACACCCCGTACGGGGTACGGCTGCTCATCGGTGACGTGCGCGGCAAGGGGCTGTCGGCGGTGGGGGCCGCCTCCGCGGTGATCAACTGCTTCCGGGAGAACGCGTACGACCAGCCCGACCTGAGGGGCATCATCCACCGCCTGGAGACCAGCATCGGCCGCTACAGCGTCGCGCTGCTCGACCCGGACCAGCCCGAGCACTTCGCCACCGCGCTCATCGCCGAGATCGAGTACGGCGGTGGCCGGGTGAAGATCCTCAACTGCGGACACCCGCCGCCGCTGCTGGTGCGGAAGGGAGAGATCCGCGTCCTTGAGCCCACCGTCCCCTCGCCGCCCCTCAACCTCGCCTCGCTCCTCGGGGGCGAGTACACCATCGACACACTAGCCTTCTCCTCGGGCGACCAGATGCTGCTGTACACCGACGGCGTGACCGAGACCCGGGACCGCACCGGAACGTTCTTCCCGCTGCCCGAGTGGATGCGGCGGCTCGGCCCGACGGCGCCCCGGGACCTGCTGGACCGGCTGCACCGGGACCTGCTCCACTACAGCGGCGGCAGGCTCGACGACGACATCGCGGCCGTCGCCGTACGCTGCCGGCGGCCCGGGGCGCCGGAGTGCTGACTCAGGGGATGGCCAGTTCGGCCCAGATGGTCTTGCCGGACGCGGTGTAGCGCGTACCCCAGCGCTGGGACATCTGGGCGACCAGGAACAGGCCGCGGCCCCCCTCGTCGTCCCGGCGTGCCCGCCGCAGGTGGGGTGCGGTGTGCGCGTTGTCGGAGACCTCGCACAGCAGGCAGCGGTCCCTGATCAGCCTCAGCATGACGGGCCCGGAGGCGTACCGGATGCTGTTGGTGACCAGCTCGCTCACCACGAGGGCGGCCGGGAACGACAGGTCGGACAGGCCCCAGGCCGTCAACTGGCGCTCGGTGTCCGTGCGGGCGTGCGCCACCTCGGCGGGATCGGGCGGCAGCTCCAGGTCCGCCACGTGGTCGGGGCCGAGCCGCCGGGTGCGGACGAGCAGCAGCGTGGCGTCGTCCGCCTGCGGGCCGGGCGGGCGGGCCGACACCGCGCGGTCGCACAGTTCCTCCAGCGGGCAGCGCTGCCAGGTGAGCACCTGGGACAGGCGGTCGATCCCGCTGTCGATGTCGGTGCTGCGGTCCTCCACGACCCCGTCGGTGAAGAACGCCACCACACTGCCGCCGGACAGGCTCAGCTCGACGTTCTCGTACGGCAGACCGCCCAGCCCCAGCGGCGGTCCCGGCGCCAGCGCGGACAGGGCCACCGAGCCGCTCGCGTCGGCCACGATCGGCGGGGGGTGGCCCGCGCTCGCCCAGACGCACCGGCCGCTGACCGGGTCGTAGATCGCGTACAGACAGGTCACGCCCAGCGTCTCGTCGCCGAGCCCGTCCCCGGCGCCGGGTTCCGAGTCCTGCGCGACCAGGCCGTCCAGCCGGGTCAGCAGCTCGGCCGGGTCCAGGTCCAGCAGGGCCAGGGTCCGTACGGTGGCGCGCAGCCGGCCCATGGTCGCGGCCGCGTGCATGCCGTGGCCCACCACGTCGCCGACCGTCAGGCCCACGCGGGCGCCGGACAGCGGGATCAGGTCGAACCAGTCGCCGCCCACGCCCACCCGGCTGTCGGCCGGCAGGTAGCGGTACGCGACGTCGACCGCGCTCTGCTCGGGCAGGCGCTGCGGCAGCAGACTGCGCTGCAGGACCAGGGCGGCCGCGTGCTGGCTGGCGTAACGGCGGGCGTTGTCGATGCCGACGGCGGCCCGCTCGGCCAGTTCCACGGCGAGCGTCTGCTCCTCGGGCCCGAAGCGGTCTGGGTTGCTGCTGCGCCGGAAGGTGGCGAGGCCCAGGACCGCGTTGCGGGTGAGCAGCGGCACGAACAGGCAGGAGTGCGCGGCGGCCGCACCCGATCCGTCCGGCGGCTCGGGCGGCGAGGGGTCGATGACGGGACGGCTGGTGGCCAGGCTCTGCGCCTGCGGTGACCAGGGCGGGTAGGAGACGGGGCTGGTCCGGAACTCCTCCGGGGTCCGGCCGTGCATCCGCAGCAGACTGTGCCCCGGCGCCGAACCCGTGGGCGGCTGCCGTCCCTCGATGACCGCCGGCGGCAGGTCCACCAGCACCTCGTCGGCCAGCTGCGGCACCGCCACGTCCGCCAGCTCCGCGGCCGTACGGCGCACGTCCAGCGAGGCACCGATGCGCTTTCCCGCCCGGACGAGCAGCGACAGCCGTTCCTGGGCGCGGTAGCGCTCGGTGATGTCCAGCGACTCCTCGAAGAGCCCCAGCAGTTCGCCCCGGGCGTCCACCAGCCGGTGGTACGAGCAGGACCACACGTGCTCGCGCACCGGGTCGGCGGGGGCCCGCCCGCGATAGTGCATGCCCATGATCGGCTCGCCCGTCGTCAGTACGTGCTCCATGATCTGGTCCTCGTCCGGAGGGTGGTGACGGGAGAGGAACTCGCCCTCGGGAAAGAGGTCCGAGGCCGGCCGGCCGATGTACTGGGCGATGCCGGCCAGCTCCAGGTCGGTGGAGACGTTCGCCCAGACGACGCGCAGGTCGGTGTCGAAGATCGTCAGGCCCACGTCGGACTCGGTCGCCATCCCCTGGAGCAGGGCCAGCTGCGCCTCCCAGCCGCGCTGCGACTCCAGGGCGGCGGCGACCACGACGGTGGCGGCGGCGCCCCGGTGCGCGAGCGGGCTGAACGTCACGGCCGCGCGCAGGGTGCGTCCGTCCCGGCAGCAGAGGTCCAGCACCGTGCTGCGGGGCCGGTGCGCCCGGCAGAGCTTGCAGAGGGTGGACAGCCGCTGCCCCGGGGCCGTCGCCAGCAGCCGGGCGGCGGGCTGCCCGAGCACGTCCTCGGGTGCGTGGCCGAGCAGACGCTGGGCGGAGGATCCCCAGCCGGAAACCCGGCCTTCGGCGTCCAGCACCGCGGCGGCGGCCTTGGAGAGGTCCAGCGGACTGTGGAAATCGACATGGGGGGCATTCGGAAAACGATCCATGGCACCGCTTCCCTCCGTGCCCCCTCAGGATCCCGTGCCGCGTGACGGACGACAACCGCACGCCCTTGCGCGGCGTGAGCCGCGTCGCACCGGCCGGGAGAGCCTTGCTATGCAACGAGTTGCATAGCAAGATCGGTGGTATGGCGCTCGAACACGCGATCCTGGTGTCGCTGCTGGAGAAGCCGGGCTCCGGCTACGAGCTGGCCCGGCGCTTCGAACGGTCCATCGGCTACTTCTGGACCGCCACCCACCAGCAGATCTACCGCGTGCTCAAGCGCATGGAGAACGACGGCTGGGTCGACGTCCGGGACGTCCCGCAGCAGGGCCGGCCGGACAAGAAGGAGTACTCCGTCGCCGACCTCGGCCGGGCCGCGCTGACCTCCTGGCTGCACGATCCGATCGAGCCGGAGAGCGTCCGCCACGATCTGGCCGTGAAGATCCGGGGCGCCGCCTTCGACGACGACCCGGCCGCCCTGATCCGCGAGGTGGAGCGGCACCGGCAGGCGCACCGGGACCGGCTGGCGCACTATCTCGCGGGCGAGACCCGCGACTTCACGGCACCCGGGCCGGGCGAGACCGGCCCCCGCACGCCCCTCGACCCGGAGCGCGAACTCCAGCACGTCGTCCTGCGCGGCGGCATCGCCTACGAGCGGATGATGATCGACTGGCTGGACGACGTGCTGGCCACCCTGGCCCGGTTCGGCCCGGGCCGCTGACCGCCGCCGTGCCCACCCCGGTCCGCCCCGCCGCCGGACCTCCCACCCCCCGTCCACCAGCCGAAAGGCATCATCTCCATGGCTGACCAGCTGCTGTTCAACCCGCGCACCTACGACCCCGCGCACTTCGACCCCGAGACGCGCCGCCTGCTGCGTGCCACCGTCGACTGGTTCGAGGAGCGCGGCAAGGGGCGGCTGATCGAGGACTACCGCAACCGTGCCTGGCTCGGCGACTTCCTCGCCTTCGCGGCGAAGGAGAACCTGTTCGCCACCTTCCTGACCCCGGCGTCCGCCGCGGGCGAGGGCGAGGCCGACAAGCGCTGGGACACCGCCCGGATAGCCGCGCTCAACGAGATCCTGGGCTTCTACGGCCTCGACTACTGGTACGCCTGGCAGGTCACGATCCTCGGCCTCGGACCGGTCTGGCAGAGCGGCAACGCCGCCGCCCGCGCCCGCGCCGCCGAACTCCTCGCCCAGGGAGAGGTGTTCGCCTTCGGCCTGTCCGAGAAGGCCCACGGCGCCGACATCTACTCCACCGACATGCTGCTGGAGCCCGACGGCGACGGCGGTTTCCGCGCCACCGGCTCCAAGTACTACATCGGCAACGGCAACGCCGCCGGGCTCGTCTCCGTCTTCGGCCGCCGCACCGACGTCGAAGGCCCCGACGGTTACGTGTTCTTCGCCGCCGACAGCCGTCACCCCGCCTACCACCTGGTCAAGAACGTCGTCGACTCCTCGAAGTTCGTCAGCGAGTTCCGCCTGGAGGACTATCCGGTGGCGGCCGAGGACGTCCTGCACACCGGCCGTGCCGCCTTCGACGCCGCCCTCAACACGGTCAACGTGGGCAAGTTCAACCTGTGCACCGCCTCGATCGGCATCTGCGAGCACGCGATGTACGAGGCCGTCACCCACGCCCGCCACCGCATCCTCTACGGCCGTCCCGTCACCGGCTTCCCGCACGTGCGCCGGGAGCTGACCGACGCGTACGTCAGGCTCGTCGGCATGAAGCTGTTCAGCGACCGCGCCGTGGACTACTTCCGCTCCGCCGGTCCGGACGACCGCCGCTACCTGCTCTTCAACCCGATGACGAAGATGAAGGTGACCACGGAGGGCGAGAAGGTCATCGACCTGATGTGGGACGTCATCGCGGCCAAGGGCTTCGAGAAGGACAACTACTTCGCCCAGGCGGCCGTGGAGATCCGCGGCCTGCCGAAGCTGGAGGGCACGGTCCACGTCAACCTGGCGCTGATCCTGAAGTTCATGCACAGCCACCTCCTGGACCCGGTCGCCTACCCGGACGTACCGACCCGCCTCGACGCGGCCGACGACGACTTCCTGTTCCGGCAGGGCCCTGCCCGGGGCCTCGGCTCGGTGCGCTTCCACGACTGGCGGCCCGCCTTCGACGCGTACGCACACCTGCCCAACGTCAGCCGCTTCCGCGAACAGGCCGACGCCCTCTGCGAGTTCGTCGCCACGGCCGCCCCCGACGAGGAGCAGAGCCGCGACCTCGACCTCCTCCTCGCGGTCGGTCAGCTCTTCGCTCTCGTCGTGCACGGGCAGCTCGTCCTGGAGCAGGCCGCCCTGACCGGAGCGGACCAGGACGTGCTCGACGAACTCTTCGCCGTCCTCGTGCGGGACTTCTCCGCGCACGCCGTCGAACTGCACGGCAAGGACTCGGCCACCGCGCAGCAGCAGGAGTGGGCCCTCGGCGCGGTCCGGCGGCCGGTCGTCGACACGGCCCGCACGGAGCGGGTCTGGCAGCGGGTCGAGGCGCTCTCCGGCGCGTACGAGATGGCTCCGTAGCCGCGCCGCGCACGGGGGCCGGGGCCCGCACGGACCCGGCCCCCGGCAGCCCTGCGGACACGGGAACAGGCCTCTGCCGGCGGCTACTTGGTCCGCAGCATGAGGGCGAAACGCGTACGGGCGCCGTAGACCCCGCTCTCGTCGCCACGGATCCCGTACCGCCGCTGGAAGAGCGTCACGGCGGCGCGGACCTCCGCGTCGTAGCGGCCGTCGATCGCGCCGCCGTCGTAGAGCCCCGGTATCTGCTGGAGGCGTACCTGCAGTTCATAGACGCCATGGCCGCTGTCCCCCGGGCGCAGGACGCCCGTGCCCGGGATCTCGGGGAGCGGTGGATCCGACGCGCCGGGACCGGGCCGGTCCGTCCGTCCGGGAGCCGGGGGAGACGGGTTCTCGGGCGCGGGACTCTCCGGCCCGGGAGCCGCCCGGTGCCCGGACGGCGCAGGCAAGGCCACCGGCCCGGCGTCGTGGTGGACCAGCAGCCACGCGGCGAGCACCAGTGCGCTCGCCGCGCCCAGCCCGACGATTGCGGCGACGCGCAAGTCCCGGTGACGGGCGAACCGCCGCCGTGCGTGACCGGGTCTCCTCCTGCGCGCGCGGTCCGGGGGCGCCGATTCCCGCGAGGGCGCGTCGGCAGACCGGACGGGGGGAGCCGCGGCGGGTGCCGCGGCCTCCGGGCCCGGTCCACCGACCGCCGGCGGCCTTCCCACCGGCGGCGGGACGGTCTCCGGCCCGCCGGCCGACCCCGGTGGCTCCGCAACGACAGGCTTCGGGATGCCTGCCGGGCGCAGGCTGCCGGCCGACCCCGGTGGCTGCGCAACGACAGGCTTGGGGCTGCCTGCCGGGCGCAGGCTGCCGGTCGACCCCGGTGGTTGCGCGATGACAGGCTTGGGGCTGCCTGCCGGGCGCAGGCTGCCGGTCGACCCCGGTGGCTCCGCAACGACAGGCTTCGGGGCGCCGGCCGGGCGCAGGCTGCCGGGCTCCAGCGCTTCGGCGGCAGCCGGCCGGAGGGGCTGCCGCTCATCGCGCAGGAGCTCGGCGCGTGCGGCGTCCAGCGCGTCCAGTACGGCCTGGAAGGAGTCCCTGGTCTCCCGCACGAGGTCGCGGTCCGAGGCGGGAGTCCGTTCCTGGTCGCCGTCGTCGCCCACGGTTCCTCCTCGGCTCGTCTCGGCTCCGGCAGCGCCCCGGGACGCGGCGCCCCGGCGGCGGCTTTCCCTTCTTCTCCGGAAGGCCATACGCAGGCCGCGCGGTTCCGCCCTCATCGCACGGCCGGTGTGTAACCCACGCCTCACGCGAAGCCCGCTCATCGGTGACCCCGTCGGCAGGGTTACCTACCCCACATGTCGGCCGGCGATTGAGCACGCGTTCGACGGGCCCCGTTGACCCCGGTAACCGCTGACCGCTGCCCGGCCCGGGCCTTCCCCCGTCGACACGAGAAGTGAGAACGGCCGCTTCATGGACTACTGCATTCCGTGCAACCGCACGCTCAACGGTGCCGTCACCTGCCCCGAGTGCGGGGCGTACGACTTCGGCATGGCACAGCCGAGCGAGCGGAGAGACGGTGCTCCGGCCGTCGACGCGGCGATGCCGGACGTCCGCCTCGACGGGGCGCCGGACTCCTCCGAGCCCGCCTTCCCCGGGCCACCGACCCCGTCGCGGGACCTGCCGGAAGACCGGTACGACCATCCGTCGCGGCTGCGGAAGTACGCGGTCCGCTCCCTCGCCGCAGCCGCCTTCACCCTCCTCGGCGGCCTGGCCACCGCGTCGGTGCTCTTCCCGTCGACAGCCGAACGAGCGGCCTCACCCCCGGATCCGTCCCTCACGGAACCCGAGATCCGCGTCACCGATGCGCCGGTTCCCCCGGATTCACCGGCTTCTCCGGAGCGAGAGCCCACGCATCCGGCGCGAAAAGGCGTCCGGGACCGGAACGCCGGCGGCAGCCGGCGTCCTGTGCCGGCCCCACCGCGCAGCACGTCACCGGTCTCCCGGCCTCCCACCGCCACCACCAGTGCACCGGCACCGGTGAAGGAGACGCCCACCCCCCGCCCCTCCCGCAGCCGCCGTCCCAGCCCGCCCCCGCGAACGGCACCCCCGTCCCCGCGGCCCTCCGCCAGTCCTTCGGGCAGCGTCAGTGCCTCTCCGACCAGGAGCGGCTCACCGAGCGCGTCGGCGTCGCCCGGCCGCTGACCCCCGGGCCGGTCGCGCCGCCCCGCCGATCAGGGTGGTCAGCACGCTCACCCGCACCCGGCCGGCGCGCCGCCGCGGCGTTCGTGAGGTACGCGCCGAGCGTCTCCCAGGAATTGAGCGAGGCCGCACCGGGCGTGGTGTTCGGCTTGCCGACGGCCCGCTGACGAAGTGAGCGGGCGGAGGCGGTCCCGGTCTGGGCACCGGCCCGGGGACCGCCCCCGCCCCGTCGGCCGGTGAGCGGTCCGACGTGCTCAGACGGCGTTCAGCCCTCCGTCCACCACCAGGCTCTGCCCGGTGATGTAGGAGGCGCGGCTGGAGAGCAGGAAGGTGACGGCCTCGGCCACCTCCCAGGCGGTGCCCTGGCGGCCGAGCGGAATGCGGCCGAACGAGGTCGTGCGGGACGCCCGCCGGGCCGAGGCCGCCCGGCCCATCGGGGTGTCGATCAGCCCCGGGACGACCAGGTTGGCGCGGATCCCGCGCGGCCCGCCCTCCTTGGCGACATGCCGGGTGAGACCGAACAGGCCCGCCTTCGAACTGTCGTACGCGGGTGAATCCGTGGCCGCGCGCAGCCCGGCCACGGAACCGACGAAGACGATCGACCCCCCGTCGGCGATCGCGGGCAGGGCGTACTTGGCGGCGAGGAACGGGGCGCCCAGGTTGAGCGAGAGCACGTGCTCCCACTGTTGTGGTGAGGTGCCCGCCAGACCCGCGCCGAGACCGATGCCGACGTTGACCACCAGCGCGTCCAGCGTGCCGAGTTCACGGACGGCCTCGGCGACCACGGCCGCGGACCGGTCGGGGTCCGTGGCGTCGCCGACCAGGGGGAGGCCATGGCCGCCTTCCTCGGCGACCAGGGCGGCGGTGACCGCCGCCGCGGAGGCGGAGATGTCCGCACAGGCGACGGAGGCCCCCTCGCGGGCGGCGAGCACGGCCACCGCCCGCCCGTTGCCCACCGGCGCCCCTGGATCGTCGCCGGGACGGGTGCCCGCTCCGATGACCAGTACGTTCCGGCCGGTCAGCAGGCCGGCCGGGTGGGTCGTGGTGTGCCGCGGCTCAGGCGTCGTCATGTGCTGTCCCGGTGGTGGGGGCGGGCAGGGTCTCCGTCGCGAAGCCGGGTTCGAGCGGGGTACCGGCGGAGTTCAGGAGGAAGGCGACCATGTGGTACTGACCGACCAGCATGGTGATCTCGATCAGCTGTGCCTCGTCGTGGCCGGCGGCGAGTGCCGACCAGGTGGCCGCGGACAGGCGTGCGTCCCGGTGCAGTTCGTCGGCGGCGCGCAGCAGGCAGGCGTCGGCCGGCGTCCAGCCGTGGGCGTCCGGGCCCGCACCGACCCGCCGGATCTCCTCGTCGGTGACCCCGGCCGCCCTGGCCAGCGGAACGTGCCGCCCCCATTCGTACGCGGCCCGGGTGTTGCGGGCGGTGCGCAGGATCAGCAGTTCGCGGGTCCGGTCCGGGAGCCGGCCGTGGCGCAGCAGATGGGTGCCGAACGGCAGGAAGTGCCGGAAGAGGCCGGGGTGGCGCACCAGGGTGGTGAAGACGTTGGCCACACGGCCGTCGGCGTCCCGGGGGATCGGGGCGAGCAGTTCCCGGGCGGGCGGGTCCCAGCCGTCCTCGGGCAGCGGCGCCAGGCGCGGACCGGTGCCGGCGGCGGGGCGGCGGCGGTGATGGTGCTCGTCGGTCATGCGGGTCTCCGTACGGGTCGTCGGGAGGGCGCAGCAGCAGGGCGGCTCCGGGCACGGCCGGCCGAGAACCTCGCCGCGTGCGCGTCGACGCGGGCACCTGGTGCTGTCGTGCCACTGTGCTTCCGGTGCTCAGGGGTTGTCGACGGCTCCCTGGCCAAGGCGGCGGGGCGGCATATTGTGCAGGTGTACAACGGCCGGTGCCGACGGTGCGGAGGTGGGATCGATGCCCGGACAGGCGGGTGCGGCGGCACCCCTGGAACGGGTCATCGCCGCGATGGCCGCACAGCAGGCGCAGGTGGGCGGCGGGTTGTACGCGGATCTGGTGGGCCACGTGCCGTCCTACCGCGCGGTCCCGCGGGAACTCCTGGACCGCGTCTGGCAGCGGCACTTCCAGCGGGCCCTCACGGTGCTGCGGGAGGGGACGGTGCCCGCGCCGGAGGACTTCCGCGAGGCCGAGGTGGCCCGGGACCGGGCCGCCCGGGGCGTGCCGCTCGGCGACGGGCTCCGCGCGTTCCGCCGGGCGCTGGGCGCGATACGGGATCTGTTCATCGCCGAGGCGACCGGACGCGGACTGGACCCGGGCCTCGTCGTGGACCGCACCAGGTGCCTGTGGGAGCTGGTGGACGTCGCGAGCCTGCAGATCGCCGCCGTCCACCGGCAGGCGGAGGCCGACTCCGCCGTGTTCGACGCCCGCCGCCGCGCCGACTTCCTGCGCGGGCTGCTGCACGGGACGCTCAGCGCCGCGGAGATCCACGGCGGCGCGGCGATCTACGGACTGGACGCGTCGCGCCCGTACCGGGCCGTCCGAGCCGTCCCGTACGGCGACGCCGGGCCGGACACGCTGGACCGCTCCCTGGAGTCCCGCGGCCGCAGGAACGGCCGGGGGGCGCTGTTCACCGTGCTGGACGAGGCCGTCGCCGGGGTCGTCGAGGCCAGGCCGGAGACCGGTGACCTGCAGGTGACGGCGGGGCTCGGCCCACCGACGGCCCTGGCCGCTGCGCACCGCTCGTTCCGCGCCGCCGGCAGGCTGCTGCAAGCCGCCCGTGCCTACGGTCTGCGCGGCGTGTACGACCTGGGCGACCTGTCCTGGCGGGTGGCGGTCGTCGCCGAACCGGAACTCGCCGAGCTGCTGGTCGACCGCTACCTGCGCCCACTGGAGGCGGAGGGGGAGTTCGGCGCGCTCGTCGAGGAGTCGGTGCGGGCCTACCTGGAGGGGGGACGGCGCGTCCGCGACGTCGCCCGCAGCGCACACGTCCATGTCAACACCGTCCGCTACCGGCTGCGCCGTTTCGAGGAGCTCACCGGCACCAGCCTGGATGCTCCCGACACCGCGGTGGAGGTCGGCTGGGCCCTGGCGGCACGCGCGCTGAAGACGCCTCCACCGGGCCGGGCTTCCACCGGGTTTCAATAGGCGAGCGGTGGCCTCGTACAAGGTGGTGTCCAGCGGTGGAGAAGCGGATGACGGAGCTGAACGAAGGCCACGAGGAACCGTTCGCCCTGCACCTCGCGGCCCTGGCGGTGCTCGACGACCGGGGGGTCGTGGTCGGGTGGAACCGGCGGGCGCAGGAACTGCTCGGCCATCCGGGCACCGCCGTGCTCGGTCGCCGGGCGTTCGAGGTCCTCGTCGACCCCCGGGACCTGCCGGCTGCCAGGGAGGCCGTGGCGAAGTGTAGACGAGCCGGCGGCTGGGCGGGCCTGCTGCCCCTGCGGCACCGCGACGGGCGGCTCGTGGACATCGGGCTGCGGGCTCGTGCGCTCCCACGCGAGGACGGGGTCCGTGAGTGGGTCCTCGCCGGCGCGCCCGCGGCCGACGTCCTGGAATGGCAGAGAGACCGCGCGATCGTCGGCGGCCTGTACCGCCGGTGCCCGATCGGCCTGGTCGTCCACGGTCCCGACCTGACCATTCTCCGGGTCAACCGGGCCATCGAACGCTTCACCGGTATGCCCGCGGCCGACTTCCGGGGGCTGCCCACCGGTTCGCTCCTCATCCCCGACGACGCGCGTGAGGCCGTGGACCGGGTGCGCCAGGTGATGGACACCGGCAGGCCGGCGGTCTACTCCGAGCAGTTCGTCCGCCTGGAGTGGGACCCGGCACACGAGCGGGTCGCGATGGTCTCGTCCTTCCCGCTGGAGGACACCTCCGGCCGCATCCTGGGTGTGGCCGAGATGATCGAGGACATCACCGAACGTCACCGGGCCCAGCGTCGGCTCGCGCTCCTCGACCAGGCCGGCAGCCGCATCGGAACCACCCTCGATGTGGCCGAGACGGCCCGGGAGCTCGCCGAGGTGATGGTGCCCCACCTCGCCGACCACGCGTCGGTGGACCTGCTGTGGCAGGTGACGCGGGGTGAGGAACCGCTGCGCACCCCGGCCGGCTCCATGGTCCGCCTGGGAGCCTGCGGGACCGGTGCCGGGCAGCCGAACCCGCCCCACCCCCAGGGCGAGCCCGTGGAGTTCGGTCCCGGCACGCCCCAGGCCAGGTGCCTGGCCGAGGGCCGGGCGGTCCTGGAACCGGTTCTTCCGCCCGACTGGTTCTCGGTGGCGGGCCGCCGGGGGACCCACGCTCCGGACCTGGGCGTCCACTCGCTGATCGTGGCCCCGCTCGTCGCGCGCGGCCTGGTGCTGGGCGTGATGACCCTGTGGCGCTCGCGCCGCCCCGATCCCTTCGAGGCGGACGATCTCACCCTCGCCCAGGAACTCGCCTCGCGCGCCGCCGTCGCCATCGACAACGCCCGGCGCTTCACCCAGCAGCAGCAGACCGCGTTCACCCTGCAGAGCAGCCTGCTGCCCCGGGGCCTGCCGGCCCAGTCGGCCGTCGAGACGGCCGTGAGGTACCTTCCGGCCAGCGGGGCCCCGGGTCTGGGCGGCGACTGGTTCGACGTCATCCCCCTGTCCGGGGCCCGGGTCGCCCTCGTCGTCGGGGACGTGGTGGGACGCGGAATCCACGCTGCCGCCACCATGGGCCGGCTGCGCACCGCCGTGCACACGCTCGCCAGCCTCGACCTGGAACCGGACGAGGTCCTCTCCCGGCTGGACGACCTGGTCAACCTGCTGGCGGCCGAACAGGAAGCGGCCGGCGAACGGCCGGTGGGCGAGCAGGTCGTCGGCGCGACCTGCCTCTACGTCGTGTACGACCCGGTCGCCGGGCGCTGCTCCGTGGCCCGCGCCGGTCATCCGCCACCGGTGGTGACCGCTCCGGACGGACGGGTGGCCCCGCTCGACCTGCCCGCCGGCCCGCCCCTCGGACTGGGCGGCCTGCCGTTCGAGGCCCGGGAGATCGACCTGGCCGAGGGAAGCCTGCTGTGCCTGTACACCAACGGACTCATCGGCGAACGCCACATCGACGCCGACACCGCCCTGACCAAGCTGTGTGCGACGCTCAGCCGCCCTGCGGACGCATTGGAACGCACGTGCCAGGCGGTGGTCGACGCGCTCGTGCCCTCGCAACCCGGTGACGACGTCGCGCTGGTGATCGCCCGCACCCGCATGCTGCCACCGCAGGACGTCGCTTCCTGGCAGCTGCCGCTGGAGCCCGCCAGCGCCGCCCGGGCTCGGGAGCTGACCTCGGCCAAGCTGACCGAATGGGGCCTGGAGCACCTGGCGTTCACGACGGAGTTGATCGCCAGCGAACTGGTCACCAATGTCTACCGGTACGCCAGTGGCCCCGCGACCCTACGGCTGATCCGGGAACGGACCCTGGTGTGCGAGGTCGGCGACACCAGCCACACCTCACCACACCTGCGCCGCGCCCGCACCACCGACGAGGGCGGGCGCGGACTGCTCCTGGTGGCCCAGATGGCCGAACGCTGGGGTACCCGCTACACCCGCGAGGGCAAGACCGTCTGGACCGAACAGCCCCTGACCGGCACACTGGTCTGACCCTCCGGCCGTGCGCCGGGGCGGACCACGGGAGCGGCGCCGTGTCCGCTCCCCGCAGCCCGCCCCGCCGCCCCGCTCACTCGGCTGCGGCCAGCAGCCGCGCCTCGCTCTCCTCGTACAGCCGCCGGTTCTCGCGGCTCTCGGCGGCGCGGCGCCGGTGGTCCAGCAGGCTGCCCAGCCAGCCCGCCAGATAGCCGAACGGGACGGAGACCAGGCCGGCGGACTGCAGCGGGAACCACCCGAAGTCCGCGTGCGGGAAGACGGCGGACGGCGCGCCCGAGACCGCCTTGGAGAAGACCATCAGCACCAGCGCGCACGCCGTGCCCCCGTAGAGGCTGGCGAGCAGACCGGTGCGCGTGAACCCGCGCCAGAACAGCGAGTACGTCAGCGCGGGGGCGACGGCCGACGCCCCGATGCAGATGGCCAGCGTGGTGAGCACGCCGACGTCCCAGTTCTCGACCAGGACGGAGAGCAGGACGGCGACGGTGCCCACCGCCACGCTCGTCCACGCCGCCACCGTCATCTCCGTGCGCGGTGCCGCCCGTTGCCGCCGCAGCGCGTGGGCGAACAGGTCGTGGGCGAGGGACGAGGCCGCGGCCAGGGTCATCCCCGCGACGGAGGACAGCAGGGTGATGAACACCGTGCCCGCCACGGCCGCGTAGAGCACCGTCGTGCCCGCGGAGCCGGCGCCGCCGCCGAGCACACGGGACAGCATGAGGACCGACGTCCTGCCGTGCGGATCGGCCGCCGTGATGGACTGCGATCCCACCAGCGCCGCCGCGCCCGTACCCATGACGATGACGAGCAGGCAGAACGTGGTGACCGTGGCGACCGCCCACGACATGGAGCGGCGCACGGCGGGCACGTCGCGTGCGGAGTACAGCCGCATGGTGATGTGCGGCAGGCAGGCCGCGCCGAGGATCACGGTGATCTGCAGGCCGGCGAAGTCCAGCCGCTGCGCCGCCGAGGTGCCCAGCTGGAGGCCCTGGCGGAGGAACGCCGGGCCCGTGCCGGTGCCCCGCTCGGCGGCCCGGAGCACCTCGCCGGGGCTCCAGTCGAAGCGGTGGAGGACCAGGGCGGCGACGGTGAGGCTGGTGCCGAGCAGCAGCACGATCTTGATCATCTGGACCAGTGCGGTGCCCCGCATGCCGCCGATCGCCGCGTAGATGACCATCAGGGTGCCGACGAGGACGATGCATATCGTCCTGGCGCCGGATTCGTGCGACATGCCCAGGATGAAGGTGAGCAGCGACCCGGCCCCCGAGAGCTGGACGACCAGGAAGGGCAGGGTCGCCGAGAGCGTCACCACACAGGAGGCGATGCGCACGGCCCGCCCGGGCATGGTGCGGGCCAGTACGTCGCCCATGGTGAAGCTGCCGGCGTTGCGCAGCGGCTCGGCCAGCAGGAACATCAGCAGCACCAGGGACAGAGCGGTACTGACCGCGAGGACGTAGCCGTCGTAGCCGGCGAGCGCGATGATGCCGGTGGTGCTCAGCACCGTGGCCGCGGAGATGTAGTCCCCCGCGATCGCCAGGCCGTTCTTGAGCGGGGTGAGTGAGCGGTAGCCGGTGTAGAAGTTCGTCAGGTCGTCCCGGTCCGGCCCCGCCATCACGCACATCAGCAGGGTGAGCGTCACCAGGGTGGTGAACAGGACCAGGACCAGTGCCTGGGTCCCCGAGCCGTAGTCGTTCATCCCGCCACCCCGGCATCCCGCGCAGGCCGGACGGATCTCTCCCTGACCGCCTGCGCCAGCGGGTCCACGGAGCGCCGTGCGCTGCGCCCGTACCAGAAGACGGCCGCGAAGGTGACGAGGAGCTGGAGGATCCCCATGCCCATGCCCAGGCTCAGCGCCCCGGCGATCTCGGAACCCATCAGGTCCGGCGCCCAGCAGGACAGCAGCACGTAGGCCACGAACGAGCCGAGCGCGGCGAGCGTCGAGACCCGGCGCAGCCCCCGGTAGGCCGAGCGGAGGGCGGTGAGGTCGGGGCCGGGCGGCTGGGGCTGGAGCACGTGCGGCGGGCGGTGCCCGGCCTGGCCGTACGGGTCGTAGGGGGCGTACGCGGGGGCGTCGTACCGCCAGGGATCGCGCTGCGTCCGTCCCGGCGGTGCTGTCGGCGGGTACCGGTCGTCGGGGTGTGTCATCGCATGGCCTTCCGGTGCTGCTCGGGTCCGTGGGAGGTGGCGGTGGAGCATCGGTGCGGCGGCGCACGATACCGACTGGTTGGAATGCCTGATAGACCTGTCGAGGTCACCGCTGAATGCGTGTGGCGAATGTCACGTGCCAGGCGTACCTACTGGTCGGTATGGTCGCGGCAGGCCGTACCAACAGGAGGCGTGATGTCCGCGACCAACCGCCAGATCCGTCTGGCAGCCCGCCCCGTGGGTGAAGTGAAGCCCGAGGACTGGGAGCACCGCTCGGAACCCCTCGCGGATCCGGGGCCGGGCCGGTTCGCGGGCCGTACGCGCGTGATCTCCCTGGACCCGGCCATGCGGGGCTGGCTGGACGACCGTCCTTCCTACCTGCCGCCCGTGGGTCTCGGAGAGGTGATGCGGGCCGGCTCGGTCGTCGAGGTCACCGCGTCGAACCACCCCGGCTTCCAGCCCGGCGACCACGTGGTCGGCACCTTCGGCGTCCAGGAGTACGTGGTCTCCGACGGCCGGGGCGCCATGAAGATCGACACCTCCCTCGCCCCGCCCTCGACGTACCTGGGGGCGCTGGGCATGCCCGGCATGACGGCCTACTTCGGGCTGCTGGACGTCGGCGCGCTCCAGGACGGCGAGACCGTCGTGGTGTCCGGGGCGGCCGGCGCGGTCGGCACCATCGCGGGTCA
This sequence comes from Streptomyces sp. NRRL S-1022, assembly GCF_000720135.1. Lineage (GTDB taxonomy): Bacteria > Actinomycetota > Actinomycetes > Streptomycetales > Streptomycetaceae > Streptomyces. The sequence continues at coordinate 46,773 of NZ_JOIU01000032.1, forward strand.
GATAGCCAAGGCCAAGGGCTGTCGCGTCGTGGGCATCGCCGGCGGGCCGGAGAAGTGCGCCATGCTCACCGGCGAGCTGGGATTCGACGCGGCGATCGACTACCGGTCCGACGACGTCAAGAAGGCGCTGCGCGAGCACGCCCCCGACGGCATCGACGTCTACTTCGACAACGTCGGAGGCGACATCCTCGACACCGCCCTCACCCGGCTGGCGATGCACGCGCGCGTCGTGATCTGCGGCGCGATCAGCCAGTACAACAACGCCACGCCGGTCAAGGGCCCCTCCAACTACCTCTCGCTGCTGGTGCGCCGGGCCCGCATGGAGGGCTTCGTCGTCTTCGACTACGCCAAGCAGTACGCCGAGGCCGCCCAGGAGATCTCCGCCTGGATCGGCGCCGGCCGCATCAAGGTCAAGGAACACGTGGTGAAGGGCACCGTCGACGACTTCCCCGCCACCTTGCAGATGCTCTTCCGCGGCGAGAACGTCGGCAAGCTCGTGCTGGAGCTGGTGTGAGCGCCGGCGAGGCCCTCGGCCGGGGGCGGACGGAGGGCGCCGCGCTGGCCGGCAAGGTGGCGATCGTCACCGGCGCCGCCAGCGGACTGGGCCGGGCCTCGGCACTGGCCCTGGCGAGGGCGGGCGCGCGCGTGGTCGTCGCCGACCTCGACGCGCAGGGCGGCCGGGAGGTGGCCCACATGGTCGACGGCGAATTCCGCGCCTGTGACGTCTCCGACCTCGACGCCAACCGCGCCCTGGTGCGGTTCACCGAGGAGCGGTACGGCGGTGTGGACATCGCGCTGCTGAACGCGGGGGTGGCGACCGGTTGCGGCGTCGGCGAGGACTTCGATCCCGCACGCTACCGCCGGGCGATGGGCGCCAATCTGGACGGCGTGGTCTTCGGGACCCACGCGGTACTGCCCGCGCTGCGGGCGCGCGGCGGGGGATCCATCGTGGCGACCGCTTCCCTGGCGGGCCTGGCGGCGGTGCCGCTCGATCCGCTGTACGCGGCCAACAAGCACGCGGTCGTCGGACTCGCCCGCTCCCTCGGTCCGGCGCTCGCACCGGAGAACGTGCGCTTCAACGCGGTCTGCCCGGGCTTCGCCGAGTCGCGCATCATCGACCACCTGCGTGGCCTGCTCTCCGAGCAGGGGCTGCCCGTCATCCCGGCCGAAGCCGTCGCGGACACGGTGCTGCGGATCCTCACCGGCGACGGCACGGGGGAGTGCTGGTTCGTGCAGGCCGGCCGCGAACCGGAGCCGTTCCGCTTCCGCAACGTCCCGGGACCGGCCCGGCCCGCGGACGAGCCGGCCGCCGACGCCTTGGTTCCCTGAGGAAAGGTCCGAGGCCGAGTGTGACGCCGAGTGCACGGTGGGCGCGGCCCCCGCATGGAGCCGCGGCTGCCGGCGGTGTGCGACGTCCAGGGGGCCGCCGTGACCTTCTGGGGTGTCTGCCCCGACTGCTGTACCGGGGAGGGGAGTAGTTAAGTCCGACATACATGCCTATCACTTGATATAAAGATCACGTGAAGGCGTGACCGACCTATGTGGAGGGCGGTGCGGCCGCGCCGGTTGGCTGGGGTTGGAGCTGCTAAGGAGAAGCATGCGGCCCTTCAGAATCGCGGCATCCCGACAGGCGCCGGTCTCCGTGCCGCGTCGGCCGGCCCATCCGGAAGGCACCCGGGCGCGCTGGTACGGTCCCGTGTCCGTCGGCGTGGACCTGGCGGGCGCGGCGCTGCCTGTCGCGGCGGCGATCGTGGAGGTCCACGAACCCCATCCCCTGCGTCTGGCGGTCGTCGCCGCCCTGATGTGGCCGCTGATCAGAGTGGCCGGCAAGCGGTACACGCTCTCCGCCTGGGGCGACGGCGGTGGTCTGGCGGCCGTCCTGCGGGACTGGCTGCTGCTGGTCGGCGCGCTGGCCACGCTGCGCGTGCTGTGCGGGCTGGAGAGCGTGCCGGCCGAGGCCTTCACGGCGCTGCTCCCGGCGCTCGTCCTCACCGCCGCGTGCCACAAGGCGATCCACCGCCACCTCCTGGCCGCCCGCCGCGACGGCCGCGCGCTGCGCCACGTCCTGGTGGTCGGGGAGGGGGCGACGATCGACGCGGTGGTCGGACAGCTGGCCCAGCGCACCGACCACGAATACGTGATCGTGGGCTGCTGCCCCGTTGGCGAGGACGAGGTGCTCTCCGGTGTCCCCGTGCACGTGCGGCTGCCCCGGGCGGAGCCCGAGACGTCCGGGGAAGATGCGGAGACGGTGCTCGGCGCGGCCGACGCACTCGCCGCCGACCTCGTCTTCGTGGCGTCGGGCCCCCATCTGTCGGGACAGCGGTTGCGCCGGCTGTCCTGGGCGGTGCACGACCGGGGCCGCCCGATCGTCGTGCTGCCCGGCATCGTCGAGGTCGCCCGCCGGCGGGTCCGCCTCACCTCGGCGTCCGGGCTCATCCTGCTGCACATCTCGCCGCCGCTGTGCCGCGGCATGCCGGCCCTGCTGAAGGAGGCCGTGGACCGGGTGGGCGCTCTCCTGCTGATCGTGCTGCTGTCACCGCTGCTGCTCCTGCTGGCGCTGGCCGTGCGGCTCGGTTCACCCGGTCCCGCCTTCTACCGCCAGATCCGGGCCGGCCGGCACAACACACCGTTCCCGATGTGGAAGTTCCGCACGATGGTCGTCGGGGCGGACCGCCTCAAGAACGAACTGGAGGCGGCGAACGAGAACGACGGCCACATGTTCAAGATGCGCCGCGACCCCCGGATCACCCCCCTGGGCCGTGTCCTGCGCCGCTACTCGCTCGACGAGCTGCCCCAGCTGTTCAACGTCCTCCTCGGCCACATGTCCCTGGTCGGCCCGCGGCCCCCGGTACCGGAGGAGGTCGTCAAGTACGACTCCGTGGAGATGCGCCGGCTGGACGTCAAACCGGGTCTGACCGGGCTGTGGCAGGTGAGCGGCCGCTCGGACCTGTCCTGGCACGAGACGGTCTCGCTCGACCTGCGCTACGTCGACAACTGGTCGCCGTCCATGGACGTGAACGTGGTGGCCCGCACCGTACGCGCGGTGCTGAACGGCCAAGGCGCGTACTGAGAGTCCTCCATCCGGGCAAGCCTGCCGCCAACACGCCTCGATCGCGGGCGCTTCGCCCTCCGCGGCATGAAGGATCACGCACGTGAACCCCTCTGATCCCGGGCCGGTCATGACCCGCCGGCCCGTCGTGGACCGCTCCCTGCGCGGCTTCACCGGTGCCGGATACGACAAGGGGCGCCCGGTGCTCGTGCAGGCCGCCTGGTTCGCCGTCCTCCACCTGGTCTTCGTCAAATGGTGGTGCCCGGCCCGCTGGCGCCCCGCGCTGCTGCGGGCCTTCGGCGCCCGCGTCGGGCAGCGGGTGCTGATCCGGCACGGGGTGCGGGTGCACTGGCCGTGGAAGCTGGAGATCGGCGACGACGTGTGGATCGGCGAGGGCGCCTGGATCCTCAATCTCGAACCCGTCACGATCGCCCACGACTGCTGTGTCTCGCAGAGCGCGCTGCTGTGCACGGGCAGCCACCGTCCCCGGTCCGCCACGTTCGAGTTCGACAACGGCCCCATCCGGCTGGAGCCGGGCAGCTGGGTCGCGGCCCGTGCCGTCGTCCTGCGCGGGGTCACCGTCGGCCGGGGCGGCGTGGTGGGCGCCGGCGCCGTCGCCCACCGGGACGTGGCGCCCGGCGCGATCCTGACGACGAACGGACGTACGGCATGAAGGGGCGTACGGCATGAGACTGCTCCACGTGGTCACGCTCGTCAGCGACGACGGTCTCTTCGGCGGTCCGCCGAGCGTCGCGGTCGCCCAGTCGGAGGAGCTGGCCGCACGCGGTCACGACGTCACCCTGCTGTCGCTGTGGCGGGGCAGCGGCCCGGCGCCGGACCGTGCCGGCGCCGTCCGGCTGCGCTCCCGCCCCGCCCGTACGCTGCTGCCCGGACGAGGCTGCATCGGCCTGCTGCACCCCCTCCTCGTACGCGACCTGTGGCGGGCCGTGCGCGGCGCCGACGTCGTGCACGTCCACGCGGGACGGGACCTGGTCTCCCTCGCCGCCCTCGCCGTCGCCGCCCTGCGCCGGGTGCCGTGCGTGGCCCAGACGCACGGCATGGTCGAGCCGCGCACCGCGCTCCCCGTCCGGATCTTCGACGTGCTCTACCTGCCGTTGCTGCGCCGGGCCCGCGCCTGCTGCGTCCTGACCGAGCAGGAGCGCCGGCTGGTGGCACGGGTGCTGGGTCCCGCCGGTCCGCCGCTGCGGATCCTGCCCAACGGCATCCGGCCGGGTCCGCCCGGGCCGGAGCCGCGGCAGCCGCGCGACCCCCACGTGGTGTTCCTGGCCCGGCTGCATCCCCGCAAGCGTCCGGAGGCGTTCGTGGAGATGGCCGCGCTGGTCCACGAGGAGATGCCCGAGGCCCGGTTCACCCTGTTCGGCCCGGACGACGGATCGCTGACCGCCGTCCGCCGGCTCATCCGGGACGGGCTCGCGGACGTGGTCCGCTACGGCGGTGCGCTCGCTCCCGCCGAGGCGCACGAGGCGTACCGGACGGCGGCCGTCCATGTGCTGCCGAGCGTGAACGAGCCGTTCGGCATGACCCTGATCGAGGCGCTGGCCGCCGGTACGCCCGTGGTGTGCACCGACACCTGCGGCATCGCCGACGAGCTGGCCCGCCGCGGTGCCGCACTCGTCACCGACGGCAGCCCCGCCGCCATGGCGGCAGCGGTGCGCCGGCTGCTCGGCGACCCGGACCTGTGCGCCCGGATGGCACGGGCCGGCCGCCGTGTGGTCGAGGACGTCTACTCCATCGGTGCCGTGGCGGACCGGCTGGAGGAGATCTACCAGGGCGGCGGCCCCGACGAGCCCACCGGCCCGGGGTACTCGGCCCGCCCGGTGAGCCCGGCCGACGACCACCCCGACCGGAAGCCGGCCACCCCGGCCCCGGTCGTCTGATCCCCCGGCCCCGCCCGGTGCAGTACCGGGGAGGGCCGGCGCGGACGGCCGCGTGGCCGGCCGCGGTCGGCGGCCGGCCACGCGGCGTCGGGTCAGGGACGGCGTCGGGTCAGGGGCGGTGCCGGTGTCCGGGGGTGCCGGTCACGCCGGTGAGGATGTCCTCGAAGCGGGAGGCGCAGCCTTCCAGGGCGAACTCCCGCTCCGCCAGCGCGCGGCTCTCCTTGCCCAGTCGCTCGGCCCGGTCCGGGTCGGAGAGGACTTCGCGGACCCAGGCGGCCGCTTCGTCCAGGGCCGGCTCCTCCGGCGGGAAGACCGCCGAGCCCGCCTGCCGGAGCAGCCGGGCGGCGAGGTTGCCGGCGGGCATCAGGCCGAGCACCGGCCGCCCGGCGCACAGGTAGGACAGCGTCTTGGACGGGACCGAGAACTGCCCGGCGTCCGGGTCCAGCAGCACGACCAGGACGTCACCGGTGCCGAGCACCTCGGGCAGCCGCTCGTAGGGCTGGAAGGGCAGCAGGGCCAGTTCGACGCCCCGCGCCGCCGCCGCCTCCCTGAGGACGGGTACGGCGGGACCGTCGTTGACGACGACGAGCCGTACCGGGCGGCCCTGGTCCCGCAGCCGCTCGGCCAGCCGCACCAGCAGCTCCGGGTTGTGCTTCAGCCCGAGCGTGCCCGAGTACAGCACGGTCCGCACACCGTCCAGGCCGTGCTCCGCCGACCAGGCGTTGGCCCGTTCCACCGGGACGATCTCGTCCAGCGGCGCCCAGTTGGGGATGACGGTGACCTTGCCGGCGGTGCCCCACTGCTCGTGGACCCGCACGAACGAGTCGGCGATCACCACGATGGCCGCGGCCTGCCGAGCCGACCACTTCTCGGCCGCCTCGAAGACCTTCGCGGCCAGGCGCATCGACTTGGCGACATCGGCGGCGGCGAAGCTCTGGAGCGCGACCGCGGTCACGTCCTGGTGCCACAGCACCCAGGGGACGCCCAGCCTCCGCAGCACGGCCGCGGTCACCACCAGCACCGGGATCGGCAGGTTGGACAGCAGCGCCACGTCGGGCTTCGCACGCCGGACCTGCCGGGCCAGTTCGAGACCGAGCCGGGTCTCCTGGCCGAGCCGGCGGAAGTAGGCCTCCTTGCGCAGCCTGACGCCGTCCCCGATGGTGGCGAAGCGGAGGCCGGCGACGTCCCCGGCCAGCCTGCCCTTCCCGGACACGTAGGCCGTGCACGTCGAGTGGACGACCTTGTGGCCGCGGCGCGCCAGCTCCCGGCTCAGCTGTGCCTGGAACGGGTGGCCGCTGTAGTCGTGGACGAGGATCCTCATCGTCTCCTCCGTCCTCGCAACGGGCCGCCCCTCACTGGTGGGACCGCTTGACCTGGTCGTAGACCCAGGCGTAGGTCTGCTCCAGCCCGTCGGCCAGCGAGACCGAGGGCTCCCAGCCGTAGATCTCGCGGATGAGGGTGTTGTCGGAGTTGCGGCCGCGTACGCCCTGGGGGGCGTCCAGGCGGTAGCTGCGCTCGCAGCGGATGCCCGCGATCCGCTCGACGATGTCGACGAGCTGGTTGATGGTCACCAGCTCCGAGGAGCCGAGGTTGACCGGGACGCCACTGTCCCCGTGCATGATCATCTGGCTGCCGTGCAGGCAGTCGTCGATGTACATGAAGGAACGGGTCTGCAGGCCGTCGCCCCAGATCTCGATCCGGTGGTCACCGGAGAGCACCGCCTCGGCCACCTTCCGGCACACCGCGGCGGGGGCCTTCTCCCGGCCGCCCTCCCACGTGCCGTGCGGGCCGTACACGTTGTGGTAGCGGGCGACACGGGTGGTGAACCCGTAGTCCTCCGCGTAGTGGCGGCACATGCGCTCGGAGAAGAGCTTCTCCCAGCCGTAGCCGTCCTCCGGCTGCGCCGGGTAGGCGTCCTCCTCGCGCAGCGCGGTGACGTCCGGGTCGGTCTGCTTGCCGGCGGCGTAGACGCAGGCGGAGGAGGAGTAGAAGTAGCGTTCCACGCCCGCCTCGTGCGCGGCCTTCAGCATGTGCGTGCTGGTCAGGACCGACATCATGCAGGCGGCCTTGTTGTTCTCGATGAAGCCCATGCCGCCCATGTCGGCGGCCAGCATGTACACCTGCCGTGCGCCCCGGACGCCCGCGCGCGCGTTCTCCAGGAGCGACAGGTCGGCGATCACGTTCTCCGCGGCGTCGTGGAGCTGGTACCACTCGTGCCGGGGCTTGATGTCGATGGAGCGGACGGTCAGCCCCTGGGCCAGGAGGGTGCCCACGAGATGTCCCCCGATGAATCCCCCGCCACCGGCGACGACGACGTCGACCTGCTTGCCCATGGGCCACTCCTCTGTCCGGAGATGTGATGATTTGATGCGAATCATCAATGCATGTTTGTCCTGATCTTCGGCAAATGGCACGCCGCCCGGTTCCCCGGTGTCACCCGATGACGTGCCGCGCCGGCGGCTGCGTGGAGCTCCCAGGTTCGCGCGCGCCTGTGCGGCTTCATGGAGTGCAGGCGTTATAACCCCTTTGATGAGCTTTCAGGTGAAACATCCGATTGATGGAGGATCCCCGAAGGAGGCTCGCGTGCGCAGCGCGGCCGCGGTCTCCCTCTGGGCCGTGGCCCTGCTGGCCCTGCTGCCCGGGCTGATCCTCCAGTCGGGGGACGTACGCCCGTCGCCGGCACTCGTCGCGCAGGGCGTGGTGGTGGCACACACCGGTGTGGCCCTCGTCCGGGTGCTCACCGCGACGACGGTGCGGCTCGTCGCCCTCGGTTTCTGGGTCTTCGCCTACATCTGGCTCGGCCTCGCCCCCCTGGCGCAGCTCGCCACCGACACCTACCCGTGGGCCTACCGGACCGGCGAGGGGACCGCCCTCATGGCCGTGGCCGTCGTCGAGCTCGGGCTGCTCGCCCACAGCGCGGGGGCCGCCGTCGCCGCCCGCCGGGACCACGCCCGCGCGGCCGGTCCCGCCGCCCCCGCGCCGGGACCGGCGGAACGGCTCCTGTCCCGCCGCCTCGCCCCCTGGCGCCTGCTGTCGCTGTGCGGACTCGCCCTCGCCCTGGCCGTGCTGCTCATCCCCGGCCAGCCGGGCGGGATCACCGCCTACTTCACGAGCCGTCAGGCGCTGCGCGAGGCGGGCGACATGGACGGCTCGGACGGCGCCTTCCTGTCGTCGCTGCGCAACTGGTCCCTGTCCGTGCCGGCCTTCTGGGCGCTGCTGGGACTGCTGTGCGTACCGTGCGCGCCGGCCGGCGACCGTCTGTTGCGCGGCGTCCGCCGGCTGCTGCTGCCGCTGCTCCTCGCGCTGAACGTCGTCGTCAACAACCCCGTCAGCAAACCGCGGTTCTGGGTCGGCACGGTCCTGCTGACGCTGCTGTTCACCGTGCCCAGGCTGAACCGCCCGCGCGCCTTCCGCGTCATCGCGGCCACCCTCATGGCGACCGTGCTGCTGGTCTTCCCGTACAGCGACTACTTCCGCTACAGCGACCGGGAGCGGTTCACCGTCGTCTCCCTGTCCGCACAGTTCACCGCCAACGGCGACTACGACGCCTTCCAGCAGGTCCAGACCGGCATCGACTACGCGCGGGACAAGGGATTCGCACCGCGGAACGTGCTGGGACCCGCGCTGTTCCCCGTCCCGCGCTCGGTCTGGCCGGACAAGCCCGGGGACACGGGCATCACCCTGGCCCGGTACGCGGGCTACGACTTCCTCAACCTCTCCGCCCCGTTGTGGATCGAGAGCTACCTGTGGGCCGGCCCGCCCGCCGTGGCCGTCGTGTTCTTCCTGCTCGGCGCGGCCGGACGCCGCATGGACGACGTACGCCACCGGCTCCGCGGCCGGGCGGGCACCCTCGCGACCCTCCTGGTCCCGGCCTTCGCCTTCTACCAGATCGTCTTCCTGCGCGGCAGCCTGCTCGGGATCGTCGGCCCGCTCACCCTGCTGACGGCCGTCCCGCTGCTCGTCACCACCTCCACCGCCCGCGCAGGCCGGACCGTCCCGTCGGCGCAGCCGACCGCACCCACCCGTCCCGCACCGATCCCCACCACAGGAGGGCACCCGTGACCGGCCCCATCGACTTCCCCGACCGGTACGACGAACCGGACCAGCTGCGCGACCAACTACGCCGACTCCTGCGCCATCGCGCCGTCATCGCCCTGGGGATCGTCCTGGGACTGCTGGGCGGGGCCGCCCTGGCGTTCTCCCGCGCCCACACCTACACCGCCACCAGCGAGGTCCTCGTACGCTCCACCGCCGATCCCTTCGGCGCGGTCAGCGTGGCCGCCGACAACCAGGTCAGCATGGGCACCGAACAGCAGGTCGCCGCCAGCGCCGCGGTCGCCATCCGCGCCGCACGCCTCATGGGCCGGGCCGACAGCGGCGCGGCAGCACTGGAGAGCGACCTGCGGATCACCAACCCGGCCAAGTCCCAGGTGCTGCGCTTCGAGTTCACCGCCCGCACCCCGCGGCGCGCGGCACGCGGCGCCAACGCCTTCGCCGAGGCCTACCTGGCCGACCGCAAGGCCCGTAACCAAGCCGCCGTGCAGCGGGCCGGCCGCAGCGTGCAGCAGCAGATCACGACGGTGCAGGCCAAGAAGAAGGACGCGGACGACGCCGACGACAAGGCCGTGCAGAGCGAACTGGACACCCTGCACAAGCGCATCGTCGAGATCAACTCACGCGACACCGACGGAGGCGACATCGTCCGCCGCGGCGAGGCACCCGGCGGCCCCTCGGGACCCGGCCGGCCGGCCCTGCTCCTGCTCGGACTGGCGGGCGGACTGGCCCTCGGCATCCTGCTGGCCTGGCTGCGCTCCGCCCTCGACACCCGGGTCCGGTCGGCCGGCGAGGCCCGGGCCGCGCTGCGCACCCCGGTGCTCGCCCTGCTGCCCCCCGAGCCCGGCGAGGACGTCCTGCTGCGCGTCGGCCACCTGGGCGGCGACCGCGCGGAGACGTACCGCGCCCTGGCCTACCGCCTGCGCCGGACCGGCCTGCCCGGCGGCACCGGCCGGGTCCTCGTCGTGGCCCCCCGGCGCGGCGCCGCCACCGAGGAGGTCGCCGTGAACCTGGCCGCGGCCCTCACCGAGTGCGGCGACGAGGTGCTGCTGGTGGACGCCGACCCCGGCACGCCCGCCCTCACGGCCCGGCTGCCCCTGCTGCCGGACACCGCCCGTACGCCCGGTGACGCCGCCCTGCCCGACGGCAGCCGCCTCGTCGACGCCGGCACCGCCGGGCGCTTCGCCTGCTGCGGCACCGGTTCGCCGGCGGGCGGGTCCGCCGCCCACCGGATGCCGTCCGGACCCGACTCCCGTACCGCGGTCGTCGTCACCCGGCCGCTGCTGGAACACGCCGACGCACTGGCCCTCGCCCAGCGCGTCGACGGCGTCCTGCTCGTCGCCGGCCTCGGCACCACCCGGCGGGAGGACCTCCGGCGGGCGTACGAGCTGATCGACTGCTCCGGCGGAACCCTCCTCGGTGCCGTGCTCGACGCCGGCCGCCGGGGCGGGCGGCTGCACGCCGCCCTGCGCCGCCGCACCAGGAGCCGCCGGGAGGCGGAGGCCGCCGTGCCGCTCGTGGAACTCCCCGCCCAGGACGAGACCCTCACGGCCTCGCGCGGATGACCGCCCTGGAAGCGGCCGCCCCCACCCCCGGGGCCGCCGCCCCGAGCAGCGTCGCCGCCGCCGCGCGGGGCGGCTGGTGGGGGGTGGCGGGTTCCGCGGCGAACGCCGTCCTCGCCTTCGTCTTCGTCGGCCTGATCACCCGCGCCCTCGGCGCGCAGGGCGCCGGGTCGGTCTTCACCGGGGTGGCCCTGTTCACGATCCTCAGCAACGCCTGCAAGCTCGGCTCCGACACCGGGCTCGTCCGCTTCGTCGCGCGCGACATCGCCGTGAGCGGGGGCCGGTCCGTGGGCGGTCTGCTGCGCGCGGCCGTCGTACCCGCGGTCGTGGCCAGTACGGTGGCCGCCCTGCCCCTGCTGCTGTGCCCCGCGGTGGCCACCGCGCTCCTGCCGCACCTGCGGCCGGCCGACGCCGTCACCCTGGTGCGGCTCTTCGGGGCGTTCCTGCCCGTCGCCACCGTCGGGCTGGTGCTGCTCGGCGCCGGCCAGGGCCACGGCACCGTGGTGCCGTTCGTCGGCGTGGAACAGATCGGCAAACCCCTGCTGCGCGTGGCCATCGCCGTCCCGGTGGCCTGCTACGCGCCCGGCATGCTCCCCCTGGCGGCGGCCTGGCTGCTGCCCGCACTGGCCGGCACCGTCGCCGCGTGGCTGGCCCTGCGCCGGTGCCGCGCCGCCCGCGGCACCACGCACCCCGCCGCACACGGAACCATCCCCTGGCGTGACTTCTGGGGCTTCGCGGCACCCCGCGCGGTCTCGTCCCTCTTCGACTACAGCGCCGTCTGGGTCGGCGTCATCCTGCTGTCCGCACTGGCCACCGGCGCCGAGGCGGGCGTCTACACGGCCATCGGCCGCGTCGTCACCGCGGGCACCCTGCTGCAACTCGCCATCCGGCTCGCCGTGGCACCGCAGATCAGCCGGCTGCTCGCCGTCGACCAGCTCGCCGAGGCGCGCCACCTGCACCGCGTCTCGACCTGCTGGGTCGTGCTCTTCTCCTGGCCGGTGTTCCTCCTCCTCGCCGGATTCCCCCGGACCGTCCTGTCGGTCTTCGGCCCGGAGTTCGTCCACGGAGCGCCCGCCCTGGTGGTGCTGTGCGGGGCCGCGATGGTCAACGTCGCGGTCGGCAACGCCCAGACCGTCCTGCTGATGTCCGGCAAGAGCTCCTGGCACCTCGTCGTCACCGCCGTGGCGTTCACGGTGCAACTGACGGTCGGGGTGCTCACCGTGCCCCGGTGGGGCGTCCTCGGTGCCGCGCTGTCCTGGGGCGCGGCCATCGTCGTGGAGAACCTCTCGGCCGCCGTGCTCATCCGGCTGCGCCTCGGCTTCACGACCGTGGACCGCGGCTACCGGACCGCCCTCGGTGCCGGGCTGGCCGTCGCGTCGGTGCTCGCCGCCGTCCGCTTCCTCACAGGTGACACGCTGTCGGGACTCGCCGCCGGAATGACCTTGGGAATGTGTGTATTTGGTACTACTTTGTGGTGGTATCGCAGGCCGCTGGGAGTGAGTGAGCTGTTCGGAGTCCTGCGCCGTCGCACGGCATGAGCCCAGGAGAGGGCGTGCGGCCCCAGTTCGGCAGGCCCCGTGTCATTCCCGGCGTGTCGCCCACACCACTGCCAACCGGGGTGTCCATTGCGCCTGAGAAATCTCCCGTCGAGGGCGGCCACCAGGGCTGTCGCCGCCACTCTCCTGTGCTCCACCGCACTGCTGCGTCCCGCGCCCGCCGCGGCCGCCGGTGAGCCCAGGACGTCGTTCACCGCCGACGCGCTGACCACATGGCAGACCAACGGCATCGTCTGGTCGCTGGCCTCCGCACACGGTGTCGTCTACGTCGGCGGCACCTTCGACTCGGTACGGCCGGCGGGCGCGGAACCCGGCGACCGGGAGGTACCGCGCCGCAACTTCGCCGCGTTCGACGCGGTCACCGGTGCCCTGCTGCCGTGCGCGCCGTCGTTCACCGGGGGCCAGGGAACCGTCCGCGCGCTCAAGGCGTCGCCGGACGGCCGGGTGCTGTACGTGGGCGGCTCCTTCAGCCGTGTCGGGTCCACCGGCGCGGCCAGCGCCGTCGCCCTGGACACGGCCGACTGCACCCTGCGCGGCGACTTCCGGCCGACGGTGTCCGCCACCGTACGGGCGATCGACACCACGGACCGGAAGGTCTATCTCGGTGGCGACTTCCGACGGGTCGACGGCCGGAACAGGACGCACGTCGCCGCCTTCACCCCCCAGGGCGAGCTGCTGCCGTTCCGGGCGGACGTCGACGCCCCGGTGCGCGCGCTGTCCGTGGTGCCCTCGCGTGGAAAGGTCTACGCCGGCGGCGACTTCGACTCGGTCAACGGCCGGTGGGCCCACGCGCTGGTCGCCCTGGACGCGACCAGCGGAGCGACCATGCGCTCCTACCCGGACTGGCTGCCGCCCCGGTCGGTGGTGAAGTCGATCGCCCATGACGGCACCCGCTTCTACGTGGCCGCCGAAGGCCATGGCGGGGGCATCTTCGACGGCCGTATCGCCGGCCGGCTCGACGACGACCGCATGGTGTGGAAGGACACCTGCTTCGGCGCCACCCAGGCGGTCCTGCCCTACAACGGCGTCCTCTACAGCGCCTCGCACGCACACGACTGCAGTGAGACGCCCGGCGGGTTCCCCGAGCGGCAGGACCGGCAGCACCTGCTGGCCCAGTCGCCCGGCGACCGCAGGATCCTGCACTGGTTCCCCGACACCGACGAGGGGACGGGGGAGCAGGTGGGACCCCGGGCGCTGACGGTCGCCCGGGGCATCCTCTGGGTGGGCGGCGAGTTCACCCGGGTCAACGGCACAGCCCAGCAGGGCCTCACCCGCTTCGGGGCCGGCCCCGACACCGGGGCGCCGCAGGTTCCCGCTCTCTCGCTCTCCACCGCGACACCCGGACACGTCACCCTGCGCTGGCGGGCCTCCTGGGACCGGGACGACGCCTCGCTCACCTACCGCCTCTACCGGGACGGCAAGCCGGTCTCCCGTCAGCAGCAGTCGTCCACCTACTGGGACCGCCCGTGGATGAGCCACACGGACTCCGTCGGGGCGGGCACGCGTCACGAGTACCGGCTCACGGTGACGGACGGGACGAACACCTCGCCGCGGTCACCGGCGCTGAGGGTGGCCGTGCCCGCGAAGGCCACGGCCGTCACGGCGGGGGACACGGCGAGGTGACCCGCATCGGCTTCGCGCCCGGCGTCTACGACCTGTTCCACGTCGGGCACCTCAACATCCTGCGCGAGGCGCGCCGGCACTGCGACCGCCTCGTCGCGGGAGTCACCTCCGACGACCTGGCGATGCGTCTCAAGGGCAGACGGCCGGTCATCCCGCTCGCCGAGCGCCTGGCCATCGTCCGCAGCCTGCGCTGCGTCGACGTCGCCGTCGTCGAGTCGGAGGAGGACAAGCTGCGGACGTGGGAGCGGGTCGGCTTCCACACCATCTTCAAGGGCGACGACTGGCGGGGCACGCCCAAGTGGAACGAGCTGGAGCGGCGTTTCGCGGAGGTCGGCGTGGAAGTCGTCTACTTCCCCTACACCGTGCACACCTCCAGCACACTGCTGCGCGGCGCGCTGGAACTGCTCTCCCCGCACGAGCCGCCGCAGCCGTCGTCAGCGCAACTCCCTGTACCACTTGACCAGGAAGGCGGCCATGAACAGGAGGTGGGCCAGCAGCAGCGTGCCGTAGACGGAAAGGAAGACGTGCTGACTGCCCAGGAATAGGAAGCTGACGCAGGTCACGCCGTAGTCGACCGGCAGCAGCAGTACGCACCGCAGCGCCGGCGTGGGCCCCGCCGGCGCGCGGTCCGCCGTACGCCGCTTGAGTTGTTCCGTCAGGATCCCGGCGAAGAAGATCACCACGGCGGCCATCTCGAACAGCATCGGCGCCAGCAGCCAGGCCGGGCTCGGCAGCGAGAAGAACCGGTAGAACGACACCAGCACGACCAGGTGGACCGTGACGAGCTTGAAGCAGTCCAGCACGTGGTCCAGCCACTCGCCGGACGGACTTCCCGAGCGCTGCGCGCGGGCGAGCTGGCCGTCCGCCGCGTCGAGGGCGAACCCCATGGCCAGAGCCGCGCAGACACAGACCGACAGCCCCGGGCCGGGCCGCACCAGGGCGACGGCGGCCAGGGCGGGGAAAGTGAACAGGGCGCCCAGCACGGTCAGCTGATTGGGGGTCGCCCCGGCCCGGTAGGCCAGCGCGGCCAGGACACGGCCGGCCGGGCGGTTGACGAACAGGGTGTACGCCGACACCCCGTTCGAAGACTTCTGTGCCGCCGTCATATGCCTGAGCGTGGCGATGAACCCGGCCATACCCCTCCTTACGGGGAAAGTTCCGGAATGTACTGGAAAGCGGTAAAAGATCGGGAAGAAGGTAAGTATGCCAGAACGGGATGGATCGGTGTCCGGTGTCAGCCGTCGGCTGCTCCTGCGTGGCGGCGTCTCGGCGCTGGCCGCGACGGCCCTGTCCACCCGTGGCGCGTCCGCCGTCCCGCGTTCCTCGGACAAGCCGGAGACCGTGGTCAACGTGGTCGACCTCGGAGCGGTGGGCGACGGACGGACCGACGACAGCGGAGCCTTCGAGATCGCCTACGCGTCCGCCGCCGCCCGCGTCTCCGACGGGGTCGGCCGCGTGGTGGTCGAGATTCCCGCAGGCGAGTTCCTCATCACCCGGCCGCTCGCGCTGCTGAACGGTACGGCCCCGCCGCGGCCCGCGAGCGGACTGCGCTTCTCCGGCGCGGGCAAGCGCATGACCAGCCTCGTCTTCCGGCCCGGCACCGGTCCGGGCTCCTATCTGTGCCGGAACCAGGACGTGTGGTCGAACCTCTCCTTCGAACGCATGCAGTTCCGCTCTGCCACGCCGGGCGCCTCCTTCTTCGACTCGTACTCGACCGGGCAGGCGCAGGACTACCGGTTCTCCGAGTGCGAGTGGAGGGGGGAGTGGGAGTACGGGCTCGTCCTGAGCGGCACGGACACCAACTCGGAGATGCGGTGGGAGGCGTGCCGGGTCGGTGGCCGCTACCGCAGGGCGTTCCTGTACTCGGGGCTGACCCGGAACGGGCAGCAGAAGCCCAACGACCAGGACCAGTTCCTCAACTACTGGTTCACCGACATGAAGGTCGAGTACGAGTGGGGCAACTTCCTGGAGTTCCCCTACGGCGGTTCCGTCGCCTGCCGGGGCGGCTCGTACATCATCACGGACAAGCGTCCGCAGAGCACCCCGGAATACGGCACCACCAGCACGTTCTTCCGCTTCCCCGTCAGCCGGCACCACGACTCCGTACAGCGGTTCCACGCCCAGGACATCCGGTTCGAGGTGCGCGACCCCGACGTGGTCGTCATCGACTGCGCGTGGAACAGCGGCACCGTCCACTTCGACGACTGCGACGACACCGGCCTCGCTTTCAAGGACTTCTCCGCCGAAGTCCGCCCGCACCGCTACACGGTGGGCCCGCGCGGGCCGCTGATCCGCTACGACTCCTGCCAGCTGGTGGGCCGCCACCTGTACCGGCCGGCCTCGGCGGACGCCCTCCCGGTCGTCGCCCGCTACGACATGTGCCTGCTCCGCAGTCACACGGCACACGACTTCGCGGTCGCCGACGGCACGCACCCGGTCCCCTTCGTCCAGTTCGTCGACTGCGTCGACGCCGGCACCACGAGCGACGCACCCGGGCCGGCCTCGCCCGCCACACCGCCCCCGCCCCCGTGCCTCACCCCCAGCCCGGACCCGAGCCCGGCCCCCGCCACGGCCCCCGAGCCGGCGCCCGCCACCCCACCCGGGCCGACGCCCGCCACCACATCCGGGCCGGCGGACATCACGTCACCCGCCATGACGCCCGAACCCAGCCCCGCGACGACTCCCCACGCCACGGACGCCCCGGCACCGCGCCACACCGCGCAGGCCGACTGCTCCTCCCCGCAGCAGAAGCCGCCCTGACACGGCGTACCGCGTCCTCGTCCTCCCGTACCACGGCGGGTCACTCGTCGGAGGGACTTCCCGGAGACGGTGAACCGGTGCCGGGCGGATCGGCCCGCAAGCTCACTGACAACCGCGGTTCCCACCCCGGAAAATCGGTCCGTCAGCAGGATGGACCGATACCGGTGGCCGTTGTTCCAGGGGGCGCCTGATACTCCAGGAAGGAGTCGTTGCCACGCTTCGGCCCTCGTCTTTTCCACCGGGCCCACACGACGCGGCGCAGCAATGAGACCCCCCTCGTAATCAGTCGGCCGCGTCGTTCCCGTCGAGTCATCACGCGGCCGCGCCACGACAGGAAAGGCATCAGGATGTCACGCTTGGCGCATTCGGCACTGCATCGGGTCCGCCCGGGCATGGCCGCCCTCACCGCTGTCGCCGCCGTCATGACCGTCGGCGTTTCTGATCCCCCCGCGACGGCCGCGGCACCGCCCGTCGTTCCCCGCGCGGGTGGCGCACCGTCAGGGATCAGCACGCTCACGGACAAGTTGACGACACCCTGGGGGATTTCGTTCCTCCGGGGCCGCAATGCGGCGCTGGTGACGGAACGCGACACCGGCGAGGTCTGGAAGGTCTCCCTGGACGGCACCAAGAAGAAGGCCGGCACGGTGCCGAACGCGGTATGGCACGAGGAGACGCAGGACAAGGGCGGCCTGCTGGGTGTCGCCGTGTCACCGACCTGGAACGGGACGACCGATCAGGACGTGTTCTTCATGGAGACCACGACCAAGGACAACCGCGTGGTCAGGATGCGCTTCAACGGCACCGCACTGAGCGGCTACACCCCCATCCTGACCGGAATCGTCAGGGACACCCAGCACAACGGCGGGCAGCTCGCCTTCGGCCCCGACGGATATCTGTACGTCACCACCGGCGACGCCCAGAAGGGCAGACTCGCACAGGACAGGAAATCCCTCAACGGAAAGATCCTGCGCATCACCAGATCCGGCGCCGCGGCACCCGGAAACCCCTTCGGAACACGCGTCTACAGCTATGGCCACCGCAATCCCCAGGGGCTGGCCTGGGACCGCGCCGGGCGGTTGTGGGAAACCGAGATCGGCCAGGAGACCTGGGACGAACTCAACCTCGTCAAGCCGGGGCGCAACTACGGCTGGCCGGCCTGCGAGGGCTCCTGCTCCGCCGCGGGAATGACGAATCCCAAAATGGTCTGGAAGCCCGACGAGGGAGGCGTGCCCGCCCAGCTCGCGGTCGTCGACAACGTCATCTACGCCTCCGCGCTGAGCGGTCACCGGTTGTGGCGGATGCCGATCGACGCATCGGGCCAGGGCGTCGGACCCGCCAAGGCCTACTACAACGGCACCTACGGCCGCCTCCGGGCGCTGGCCAAGGTCCCCGGCGCCGACCAGCTCTGGCTGGGCACGAGCGACCGCGGCGTCGACAAGGACCTCCTCCTCAAGGTGACCATCAAGTGAAGCCCCCTCCCGCACCGGGAGGTGAACACCCCTTGCCGAAAGGAAGGCACGCACCATGAACGAAGCCGTCGACCAGGCCGAGCCGGCCGCCCGCACCACCGCCGAGGAGACCGCCCCGACCGCCTGGCAGACCCCCGGGTACGCGATCGTCGACACCGCGCTGGAGGTCACCGCCTACTCCCTCAGCATCCGCTGACCCCCGCCGTGCTGCTGCAGGTGCTCGGCACCGCGGCCGGCGGCGGGGTCCCCCAGTGGAACTGCGCGTGCCCCGGGTGTTCCGGGGCACGCGCCCACCCCGGCCGGCGCCGCCGGCACGCCTCGCTGGCCGTCCGTGCCGACGAGGGCCGCTGGTACCTCGTCAACGCCACCCCCGACATCGGCGACCAGATCGAGGCCCACCCGGTCCTCCACCCCGGGCCCGGCCCCCGGCAGACGCCGATCGCCGGGATCGTCCTCACCGACGCCGAACTCGACCACACGCTGGGCATCTGGCGGCTGCGCGAGGCGGACGCCGTGGAGATCCTCGCCACCGCCCCGGTCCGCCGGGCCGTCGAGGGCCGCCTGGGCCTCGGCACGGTGCTCACCCCGTACACCACCCTCACCTGGCGGGAGCTGGAGCGCCGGGGGACGCAGCCGCTCGGCGCCAGCCCGGGCGACCCGGCCGGATCCGGCCTGCGGATCAGCGCGGTGCCCGTCTCCGGCAAGCGGCCCCGCTACGCCGCCGACGCGCCCGAGGACGACGCGTGGGTCGTCGCGCTGCGCCTGTACGAACCGGCCACCGGCCGGACCGTCCTGTACGCCCCGGCCGTCGCCGCCTGGTCGGACGCGCTCCACCGGGCCGCCGCCGAGGCCGACTGCGTCATCGTGGACGGCACCTTCTGGGACGAGGAGGAGCCCCGCCGCGCCGGCATCTCCTCCCGCACCGCCACCGGCATGGGCCACCTGCCCATCGACGGACCGGACGGTACCGCCGGCATCCTCGCCACGCTGTCCGCCCGCTGCCTCTACACCCACCTCAACAACACGAATCCCCTCGTCGACCCCGCCGCGCCGCAGCACAAGCGGCTCGCCCGGCTGGGCCTCGGCGTGGCCGACGACGGAATGGTGATCGAGCTGTGACCACGACACTCGCCCCGCCGGCGAAGCCCTGGACCCCTGCCGAGTTCGAGGACCGCCTGCGCACGGTGGGTCAGGACCGGTACCACGACCGCCACCCCTTCAACCTCCGCATGCACCAGGGCGACCTCGACCCGGACGAGGTGCGCTGCTGGATCACCAACCGCTTCCACTACCAGCGCCACATCCCGGTCAAGGACGCGCTGATCACCGCGAAGCTGGACTCGTCGCGGCTGCGGCGCATGTGGCTGCGGCGGATCGAGGACCACGACGGACGCGGCGAGGGCGAGGGCGGCATCGAGCGCTGGCTGCGGCTGGGCGAGGCGGCCGGCCTAAACCGCCGGACCCTGCTGTCGGGCGAGACGGTGCTGCCGGGCGTCCGGCTGGCGGTGGAGGGGTACGTCAATTTCTGCCGCCTGCGCTCACCCCTGGAGGCCGTCGCCGCCTCGCTCACCGAGCTGACCGCCCCGGACCTGATGCGCCTGCGCATCGAGGCGTTCGAGCGCCACTACCCCTGGATCGCGTCGGACGGGCTCGCCTACTTCCGTACCCGCGTCGACCAGGGCCGGCGCGACAGCGCCGAGGCGCTGGACCTCGTACTGCGGTGGGCCCGCACCCGCGAGGAGCAGGAACGGGCCGTGGCCGCGCTGTCCTTCAAGTGCGATGTGCTGTGGGCCCTGCTCGACGCCGTACAGCAGCACGGCGCGCGGGAGCGGGTGTGATGCCGCAGTCCACGGACGAGTGGTGCCCCGCGCTCGCCCCCGCGCTGATGCTGCGGCACGACCCCGTGCGCGGCACGGACCTGCTGGTCCTGCCGGAACGCGTGGTCGTCCTCAAGGGACACGGCGGCACGGTGGTCGGCCTGTGCGACGGCACCCGCACCGTGCACGGCATCGTCGGCGAGCTGGCCGAGCGCTTCCCCGGCGCGCCGGTGGCCGGCACCGTCCCCGCCTTCCTCGACAGCCTGCGGCAGGAGGGCTGGCTGAAGTGACCGCCCCCGTGAACCCCGGGCCCGCCGGAAGGACCGCACCTCCGTGGGCCCTGCTCGCCGAACTCACCCACGCCTGCCCGCTGCACTGCCCGTACTGCTCCAACCCGCTGGAACTGGCGCGCCGGTCAGCGGAGTTGAGCACCGAGGAGTGGGCGGACGTACTGCGCCAAGCCGGTGAGCTGGGCGTCGTGCACACCCATCTCTCCGGCGGTGAGCCGCTGCTGCGCCCCGACCTGGAGCGGATCGTCGCCGCCGCCGAGGCCGCCGGGATCTACACCCAGCTGGTCACGAGCGGCACCGGCCTGGACGGGGCCCGGCTGGCCGCGCTCACCGCGGCGGGGCTGCGCAGCGTCCAGCTGTCCGTCCAGCACGCCGACCCGCGGGCCGGTGACCGCATCGCCGGACGCCCGTCCTCCTTCGTCGCGAAGGAACGTGCCGCGGCACTGGTCCGCGGCGCCGGGCTGCCGCTCGGTCTGAACGTCGTGCTGCACCGCGACAACCTCGACGCCGTCGACGCGCTCATCGACCTGGGCGTGGCCTGGGGCGCGGACCGTGTCGAGCTGGCCAACGCGCAGTTCTACGGCTGGGGCCTGCTCAACCGGGCCGCGCTGCTGCCCACCCGGGACCAACTGGCCGCAGCCCGGGAGACGGTGGAGCGCCGCAAGGAGCAACTCGCGGGCCGGATCGACCTGGTGTGGGTCGTCCCCGACTACTTCGACGGCGTGGCCAAGCCCTGCATGGGCGGCTGGGGCGCGGTCTCGCTCACCGTTGCCCCGGACGGGACCGTCCTGCCGTGCCCGGCGGCCGCCTCCCTGCCGGACCTGGACCCGCCCACCGTCCGCGACCGTCCGCTCGCCTGGATCTGGGAGCACTCCGCGGCCTTCAACCGCTTCCGCGGCACCGACTGGATGACGGGACCGTGCGGCGGCTGCCCCCGCCGGGAGGAGGACTTCGGCGGCTGCCGCTGCCAGGCGTTCGCCCTCACCGGCGACGCCGCCCGCACCGATCCGGCGTGCGCGCTCTCCCCGGACCACCACCTGGTCCGCGAGCCGGCGGACGCCGGCCGGGCCGAGCCGCCGCCCTACGTCTACCGCCGCCCCGGGGCGGTACCGGCACCGGCACCGGCCCCCACCGCCCTCACGGCGGACGGCTGACCCGGCCCGGCCCGGTCGTGCGCCCGGGCGCGGGCCTAGGCCCGCGCCCGGACCGGTGCCGGGTGCGGGTCGCGGAAGGTGAAGGCCTCGGGGCCCGGGCCGTGTTCGCGGAGTATCGCGATCCGCTGCATCGCCTCGGCGACGGTCGGGCGGTGGCCGGCCGGGACCCACCACATGGCCTGGTGCGCCTCGGCCGAGCGGCGGAACCACTCCCGGCGGCGGCTCAGCACGCGCAGGTGATCGCTGTGGTACGTGAAGTTCCGCAGGGCTTCGATCGATTCCCAGACCGAGCAGTTGAACAGCAGCAGCGCGTCGTTGCCGTCGGGACGGATGCCGGTCGCGTCCGCGCCGCCGCCGTCGACCAGGCGCCAGACGAAGCCGGGGCTGCGGTCGGCGAGTGCGTTGATCTCCGGCTGCTGGGCGACGAAGTCGGCCAACTCGGGGCTGTCCAGCGGGGCGACGATGCGGCCGATGTTGACCTGCGCCAAGTGATGCTCAGTCATGGGGCAAGCATGACCCGGCCGCACCTCTATAGTCAATCAGATTTCTTTTTAGAAAGGCTCACGCAGCAGCCGCCGGGACACGGGTCCATCGCCGGTGACCACGGCTCGGGCGTCAGACCCTCGATGAGCGCCAGGTTCATCCCGCAGATCAGGGCGGGGAACTCCGTCGCCAGAGCGTGGAAGGGGCAGTTGCGCAGCCGCAGCGTCTCCCCGTCCCGGAACGGCTCGTAGCCGCGGGCCCGCAGCGCCGCCACCACATCGCCGGCGCGCGCGGCAGGCTGCGCCGCGCCCGCCGACCTCGCCGCGGCCTGGAGTTCCCGGTCCAGCCCGGCGTTCTCCACCACCTCGGCCAGCAGCCGGCCGGCATCGCCGTACGACCGCGGCGGCACCGAGACGGCATGCTCCCCCTCGGCGCGCCGGTACAGCTTCGCCGGCCGGCCCGCGCCGGGGCCGGTGCGCCCGGACAGCCGCCGGAACGACACGGCCAGCAGCCCGGCCTCGACCAGCTTGTCCAGGTGGAAGGCGGCCAGCGACCGGGAGATCCCGGCCGCCTCCGCGGCCGCGTCGCGGCCCACCTCCTCCGGTGCGGCGGCCACATGGCGGTAGAGCCTGCGGCGCACGGGGTCACTCAGCATGCCCAGCACGTCGAACGTGGAGTCTTCGGTTGTGGAGCCTTCGGCTGTGAATTCCGTGTCCGTGGAGTCTTCGTCAGTCACGGACCGACTCTATGACCAACGAGGACTGCGGAAAGGGGTCGGGGTCCTGATCCTCGACGCCGCCGACACCCGGGCGCTGCGCTCCTCCGTCCGGGAGGCGCACGTGGCGGGCGTCCCCGTCGTCGCGTACGACCGGCTCGCCGAGGGGCCGGTCTCGGGTTTCGTCAGCTTCGACGGCGCGCAGGTCGGCCGGCTCCAGGCGGGGCCCTGCTCCAGGTCATGGGCACCAGGGCGCACGGCGGGAACGTGGTCGTGCTGAACGGCGATCCGGCCAGCCCGAACGCGGCCTGGTTCAGTAAGGGCGCGCTGTCCGTCCTCACCGGCAGGGTCAGGATTACCACGTCGTACGACGTCCAGGGCTGGAGCACGGCAATCGCCCACGCCGACATGTCCGCGGCCCTCGCGGCCGTGTGCCCGGAACGGATCGACGGCGTCCTGGCGGCCGACGACGCGATAGCCGCGGGTGTCATCTCCGCCTACAAGGGCGCCCACGTCCGCAGGCTCCCTCCCGTCACCGGCCAGGACGCCGACCTCGACGCCGTACGACGCATCCTCAGGGGCGAGCAGTACATGACCGCCTGCAAACCGTTCCGGGCGGAGGCCGACGCGGTCGCCGCGACGGCCGGTCAGCCTGGGACGCGGCCGCGATCCGCGCGGCCTCGCCACGACGGCGGTCGACAGCCCCACCACGAAGCACATCCCGGCCGTGCTGCCCACACCGCGCGCGGTGACCGTCGACACCATCGAGGAGACGCTCGTGCAGGACGGCGGCTACACCATCGGCCAGATCTGCACCCGGCAACTGCGGGGACGGCCGCTGTGCGCGGGGAGCTCTCGACCCGGGTCTTCCCCGGCCCCGGCTCCCGGGGGCGCGTGGCTACGCGTGCAGGAAGTCGACGAGCGCCGCGTTCACCTCGTGGGGTCGTTCCTGCTGGGTCCAGTGTCCGCAGCCCGCCAGCTTCAGGGGCGGACGCCGCAGGCTGGGCATCAGGTCGGGGAGTTTCGCGATGAGTTCGGGGGTGCCGGGGAACGCGGGGACGACGTCGCGGTCGCCGTAGACGTACAGGGCGGGCGGGGTGACGACGGCTCCGTGCCAGGCAGCGGTCAGTTCCCAGTTGCGGTCCAGGTTGCGGTACCAGTTGAGTGCTCCGGTGAAGCCCTGGGAGAAGCTCTCGGTGAGCGCGTCCAGGTCCTCCTCGGTGAACCAGTCCGGCAGCACCTCCGGCTCCGGCATGGTGGCGAGCCAGCCCCGCTCGGGGTCGACCAGCGGCTGCCTGCCCGTGCCGGCGTCGGGTGAGTCCCCTGAGCCCCAGTAGAAGATCTTCCGCAGGGTGGTGCGCGGGTCCTCGGCGAACTCGGCGTCGGCGACACCGGGGCGGCTGAAGTAGTTCCAGTAGAAGCGGCCGTCGAACCTCTCGGCCATGGCGGCCAGCGGCGGGCGGGTCCCGCGGAAGGGCGGCGGCACGCTCAGGCCGGCCACCCCGAGCACCACGTCCGGGCGCAGCAGCGCGGTGTGCCAGGCGACCGGCGCCCCCCAGTCGTGTCCGACGACGTACGCCTTCTCCTCGCCGAGGGCGTGGATCAGTCCGACGACGTCGCCGACCAGGTGCAGGATGGTGTACGCGTCGACGTTCTCGGGATGGTCGCTGCGGCCGTAGCCGCGCTGGTCGGGGGCCACCACGCGGAAACCGGCGTCGGCCAGCGGGCCGAACTGGTGCTGCCAGGAGTGCCAGGACTCGGGGAAGCCGTGCAGGAGCACCACCAGCGGGCCGCTGCCCTGTTCGGCGATGTGCAGCCGGATGCCGTTCACGTCGACCATGCGATGTTCAACCATGTGTCCGAGCGTACGCGCGGTGATCTTCGGACGGCGGTACCGCTTCCAGGCCTGTCGTGCCGTCAGTACACGTTCCGGACCTGGCGTTTGTCGGCGGACAGACGCCTGACGTAGGCGGCGGGCCTCCTCGGCGTCCATGCCGCCGTGGTGGACGACGCTGTCCCGCAGCGCCTGGCCGACGTCCTTGGCCATGCGTCCCGCGTCGCCGCAGACGTAGAAGTGGGCGCCGTCCCGGAGCCACTGCCACAGGCGGGGGCCGTGCTCGCGCATCCGGTCCCGGACGTAGATCTTGTTGCGCTGGTCGCGGGAGAAGGCGAGGTCGAGACGGTCGAGGTGGCCGGACGCCCGGTACGCCTCCAGCTCCTCGCGGTGGTAGAAGTCGGTGGCCCGGCGCTGTTCGCCGAAGAAGAGCCAGTTGGGTCCGGTGTGGCCGCGGGCCAGGCGGTCTTCGAGGAAGCCGATGAAGGGGGCCACGCCGGTTCCGGGGCCGGCCATGATCATGGGGTGGCGGGGTCGGCGGGCGGGCGGAAGCGCGGGGCGCGCTGCACGAAGACCTGGACCGGGCCGTCGTCGGCGCAGTCGGCGAGGTAGGTGGAGCAGACGCCCTTGCGGTCCCGGCCCAGGTCGTTGGTGTAGCGGACGACCGAGACGGTGAGCCGGACCCCGCCGGGATGCGCGAGCGGGCCGGAGGCGATGGAGTACAGCCGGGGCTGGAGGCGCCCCGGCACCCCCGCCCAGTCCGCGGCGGAGGCCCGGACGGGATACGCGGCGACGAGGTCGGCGGCCTGCTTGCCCCAGCTCCACTGCGCCGGCGCGTCCTTGTTGTCCGGGCGCAGCAGCCGCTTGAGGTCGTGGCTGCCGGTGCGCTCTGCCACGAACCTGAGCAGGCCGGTGGTGACGCGGGCGATGTCCAGACGGGTGCGCAGGGCCTCTTCGAGCGGCAGCGGCGTGCCGTCGCCGAGGTCCACAAGCTCGCCGGGGGGCGCCGAGTCCGGTGAGCGTGAGCCATTCGGCGACCAGCCCGGCGCTGTTGGCCGGCCACACATCGAGTGCGTCACCGGCGTCGTAGGCGAGTTCGCCGCCGCGGGCGGCGACGAACTCCTCGTCGGTGTGGCCGTTCACGACCAGCAGGTGCAGCAGGCCGTTCAGCAGCGCGAGATCGGTACCGGGCCTGATCTGCAGGAACAGGTCGGTCTTGGCGGCGGTGGCGGTGCGGCGCGGGTCGACGACGATCAGCCTGGCGCCCGCCGACCGCACCGAGGCGTCACCGCTGCGTGTCCGGGAGCAGCAGCACGGTGTTGGAGACGCCTCCCGCCGCGGTGTTCACCGGCGCGACGGCGGGGTCCGCCTCCGGGCCGGGATGGCGGACGTAGGCGCCCGCGATCCGGCCGTCCAGCAGGAACGGGGAGACGACGGAGGGTACGTGGGCCACCTTCCGGGCGCCGTCGCGGCCGCGGAAGTGCATCCGGGTGCGGTCGGGCACGACCCGGCGCTGGAGGACGAGCGTGTGCTCGCGTGACCGCCGCGTCAGCAGGCCGAGCCACTCCCGTGCGGTCACCTGGTGCCCGGCGACGAAGCCGGCGCCGCCACGGCCGCACGAGGGTTTGACGACGAGTCCGGTCTGCTCCCGCGCGGCGCGCTCCAGGACACCGCGCCGCAGCTCGGGAGACTGCCCGGGGCCCAGCCAGGCCGTCCACGGCACATGCGCGAGGATCAGCTCGCGGTCCGCGGGCTCGTACAGGTCCAGATCCTCGTGCATCCAGGCCAGCACCTGCTTGGCGCTCAGCAGGCACGCCGCTTCGGGGACGAACAGCCGCACGCTGCCGGCCAGGACCGCGGCGCGCAGGACGCCGACGGAGCCGGCGTCCGCCAGCACCGCACTGGTGAACTGGTTGAAGACCACGTCGATGCGGTCGTCGCCGACCCACAGCCCGTCCGCGCCGCCGCGCACCTCGGACAGGTCCGCGACACACACGTCGAGGGCCGCCTCCCGGGCGGCCGCCGCGGCCGGCCGCAGATAGCGGCGCAGGGCGCGGGTGTCGTCCAGTTTCGCCGCGATGCCCGAGGTCGCCCGCCAGGTGGGGACGAGCGCCCGGCTCCGTCCGCCGCCGGCCGCCGGCGCGGCTCCGGCCAGGCAGGCCGCCCGCGCCCGCAGGGTCGACGGCGGCTCGGCCAGGGCGCCGTCCCGCCAGCCGCGGGCGAACGCCGCGCTGCGCTGCTCCAGGCCCGGGACGCCGTAGATGTTGGGGCCGATGTTCAGCTCGACGAACCACGGCGTACCGCCGGTCAGCAGCGCGTCCGGACGGGCCAGGCGCAGCAGGGCGGCGGCGGACAGCCGCTGCGACGGGTCGAGGAGCCGCAGGTCGCGGTGGTCGTGCAGGGCCCGGTACAGCTCACCGGCGGTCCCGGCCCGCCGCCGGCACGCGAGCAGGGCGCAGCGGAGCACGCCTGCCGCCAGCGCGCCGAACCGGTGGTAGGCCGCCTCGGAGAACACCAGCGGGCGCAGCGCCTCCCAGCTGCCCGGCAGGGCGTCGAGGACCCACCAGTCGGCCTCGGCGCTCCGGCGCAGCAGCTCCGCGCGGGCCCCGCCCGGCAGCCGGTGCCACAGGTCGTGCAGGGCCGCTCCCGAACCGCACCGCGCGTATGCCTCCATCGCTTCCGACGGTAAGCCGGGGCGGGCCGCCCCTCATCCCGGGCTCGTCTTGTAGCGCCGGTCGTCCATGGGCTCGAAGTAACTCTCCCGGGGCGCGGTGGAGCTGGGCACGGGTCGCTTCTCCGTTCGGTGGCAGGATGCGAGAGGCGGTGGCAGCCGTCGCCGCGTCACCTCCGCGCACGCTATCGACAACCGCCGCGCGTCCCCCGCGTGAGAAAGTGCACACCGCACCTATCGCGTGGGTGCGAGGGCCGGGTGAGCGTGTCGGGCAGGCGGCGGGCAGCGCGTACCAGGCGCCGTGCGGGTCCGCGCCGATCGCGTGCTCCGGCCGACGCCGGTCCCGGGTGCCGCGACTCCACCCCGTTCGCCCGCTTCCTGTGCGTCACCGTTCCTGTAGCGTCTGCTCCCGTCGGAGCAGGCGCTACGGGGGGCGGGAAGCCGGGCGGACGCAGCAGGAGGAGCACCTTGACGATCAGGCCGCAGACGCCCGCGACCGCTTCGACCGGCGCCGCGCCGACCGCCTCGCCGTCGTGGCCCCGGGCCACCCCCGCGGCTCCTCGTGAACGGACCCCGACCCCATGCACGTACTGATCCTCGGCGGCACCGGGGAGGCCCGCCGCCTCGCCGAACTGCTCGACGGGGCACCCGGGTTGAGGCTGACCAGTTCTCTGGCCGGACGGGTCGCAGGTCCCCGGGCGCTTCCCGGCGGGACGCGTGTCGGAGGCTTCGGCGGGGCGGCGGGGCTGACGGCGTGGCTGCGCGAGCACACGGTCGGCGCGGTCGTCGACGCCACCCACCCCTTCGCCGGGACGATCAGCTTCCACGCGGCACGGGCCGCTGCGGACGCCCGTGTTCCGCTGCTCGCCCTGCGCCGGCCCGGCTGGGTCCCCGTCCCGGGCGACCAGTGGTACGAGACGGACTCGCTGGAGGGGGCCGCGCGGGTACTGCCCGCACTCGGCCGGCGCGTGTTCCTCACCACCGGGCGCATGGGCCTGGCCGCCTTCGCGGACCTGGACGCCCTGTGGTTCCTCGTCCGGTCCGTGGACGCCCCCGAGCCTCCACAGCCGGTCCGCACGGAGGTGCTGCTGGACCGCGGCCCCTTCACCCTCGACGGGGAACGCGAACTGCTGCGGCGCCACCGCATCGACGTCGTCGTCACGAAGGACAGCGGCGGAGCGGCCACCGCGCCGAAACTGACGGCCGCCCGGGAGGCCGGGCTGCCCGTCGTCGTGGTGCGCAGGCCACCGGCTCCCGAGGGCGTGCCCGTCGTACCCGACCCGGAGAGCGCGGCCCGCTGGGTCCGCGAACGCCTCAGCCCCTGAGCGGTACCGCCGCCCGTCCCGTCACTCCTCCTCGCTGGCGATCGCGTTGACCGCGGCGGCGGCGATGGCGCTGCCGCCGCGACGGCCGCGGACCACCAGGTGCTCCAGCCCCGAGGTGTGCGCGGCCAGGGCGTCCTTGGACTCGGCGGCGCCGACGAACCCGACCGGGACACCGATGACGGCGGCGGGCCGGGGCCCGCCCGCCTCGATCATCTCCAGCAGGTGGAACAGCGCGGTGGGCGCGTTGCCGATGGCGACCACCGCGCCCTCCAGCCGGTCCCGCCACAGCTCCACCGCCGCGGCGCTGCGCGTGGTGCCCAGCCGCGCGGCCAGCTCCGCGACGGCCGGGTCGGACAGCGTGCAGAGCACGTCGTTGCCGGCCGGCAGCCGCCTGCGGGTCACCCCGCTGGCCACCATCTGCACGTCGCAGAGGACCGGCGCCCCGGCGCGCAGGGCCGCGCGGGCGCGGGCCACCACCCCCGGCGTGTAGACCAGGTCCCGGACGAGGTCGACCATCCCGCAGGCGTGGATCATGCGCACCGCGACCTGGCCGACGTCGGCGGGCAGGCCCGCGAGGTCGGCTTCGGCACGGATGGTGGCGAACGACTGGCGGTAGATGGCCGCGCCGTCCTTCTCGTAGACGTGGGTGGTCACGGTGCTCTTCTCGCTGTTCTGGGTCGTCGTGCGGCGCATGAGGTGATCGCCGGCGGCACGGCGGTGAGCATACCCACCGGCCCGCCGGACGCGGTGCCGAGGAACCCCGGGGGCCGCCGGCGTGCGGTGGTCACCTGCGCCACGGACCGGTCACCTCGAACGTCGTGCCGGGCGTGTAGCAGTTGACGAACATCGTCCGGCCGTCGGGGGAGAAGGTGACCCCGGCGAACTCGCCCCACTCGGGCTGCTCCGGCGTCCCGATGTCCTGCCGGCCCCGGGCCAACGCGTACACCTCGCCCGCGCGGGTCACGCCGAACACGTGCTGGGCGCCGTTGCCGTCCTCGCACACCATCAGGCCGCCGCTGGGCGCGAGGCAGATGTTGTCGGGGGACTCGCCGGGCAGCTGGACGTCGGTGTCCGGGCCGAACACGACGACGAGGGTCAGCCGGCGGCGCGCCGGGTCGTAGCGCCAGATCTGGCCGTAGTGGTCGGCCGCGGAGCCGTCCGCGCTGCGGGCGAACGACGACACGAAGTACACGTGGCCGCCGCCCCAGTAGCAGCCCTCCAGCTTCTGCGCGTGGGTGATGCCGCCGGGGCCGTAGTCCTGGAGCCGGGTCGGGGTGGAGGCGGCCAGCGGATCGGGTACGTCCACCCACTCGATGCCGTCGAAGTGCGCTCCGGTCTCCTGGACGGTGGACAGGTCCGGTACGCCGGGCACCCGCATGGCCTGGAGCCGGCCGCCCGCGCGGAGCGAACCGACACCGCCCAGCGGCTTGGCGGGCAGGAAGCGGTAGAAGAGACCGAACGGCTTCAGGAAGGCGTCCTCCGTCTCGTAGACGGTGCCGTTGCGCGGGTCGACCGCGATCGCCTCGTGCTGGAAGCGGCCCATCGCGGTCAGCGGGACCGCGCCGGTGCGGTGCGGGTCGGTGGGGTGGACCTCGAAGACGAAGCCGTGGTCCTTGGTGTAGCCGTTGGTGCCCGCCCGGTCCTCGGTCTCCTCGCAGGTCAGCCAGGTGCCCCAAGGAGTGCGGCCGCCCGCGCAGTTGACGGCCGTCCCCGCGATGGCGACCCGCTCGGACAGCACGCGGTGGTCCGCGTCGAGCGTCAGGGCCGTACAGCCGCCCTTGCCGGCCGGGTCGTAGGTGAGACCGCTCACGGCCGGTACCGGGATGCGTGCGGTGACCCGGTTCTCGTGGTTGCGGACGAGGTGCGTACGGCCCCCTCGCCCGCCGAACGCGGCCATGCCGTCGTGATTCGAGGGGACTTGGCCCTCGCCCGAACGGAGCCGGTCGCCCTCGCGGGAGAGCACGGTGTAGCGGAAACCTTTCGGCAGGTCGAGGAGCCCGTTCGGGTCGGGGACGAGCGGGCCGTAGCCGGTGTGGCCCAGGTCGTGCGCGGCGGCGGTGCCCGCGAAGAGCTCGGACAGGGCCCCGGTGAAGGCGATGCCCGCTCCCAGGGCACTTGCGTTGGCCAGGACCTGACGGCGTGTTGCAGACATGCGGCAGCAACCTTCCTGCTGGCGGACAGGAACTGTGACCTCGCCGTGTCTATCACCTGGTGCGGGCCGCGGGAACCACGCGCGCAACCGTGTCACCCGGTGCGGAGGAGGGCCGATCGGCCCTGGTCCGCGGACCCGGGGTGGAGCAGGATCGTGGGACGGGACCCAACACGCCACAAGGAGCGACGATGGTGCAGCGCGAGCAGGCCGGACCCGGCCGGCCGGTCCGGGTCTTCCTCCTCGACGACCACGAGGTGGTACGGCGCGGGGTGCGCGACCTGCTGGACGACGAGCCGGACATCACCGTGGCCGGCGAGGCGGCCACCGTCGAACAGGCGCTGGTGCGCGTCCCCGCCCTGCGTCCCGACGTCGCGGTGCTGGACGTCCGGCTGCCGGACGGCGACGGCGTGACCGCCTGCCGGGAACTGCGCTCGCACCTGCCCGGGCTGGCCTGTCTGATGCTGACCTCGTTCGACGACGAGGAGGCCCTGCTCGACTCGATCATGGCGGGCGCCTCCGGGTACGTCCTCAAGCAGATCCAGGGCGCGGACCTGGTCTCGGCCGTGCGCACGGTGGCCCGCGGGCAGTCCCTGCTGGATCCGAGCGCCACCGCCCGGCTCATGGCCGGGCTGCGCGCCGGCCGGCAGCGGGAGACCGAGCCGGGCGTCCTGCCCGGCCTGACCGAGCGGGAACGGCAGATCCTGGACCTCATCGGCGAGGGTCTGACCAACCGGCAGATCGGCGCGCGGCTGTACCTGGCCGAGAAGACGGTGAAGAACCACATCTCCCGGTTGCTCGCCAAGCTCGGTGTCGAACGCCGCGTCCAGGCCGCCGTCATCGCCACCCGTGCGCGGGACCGGCAGCGCGCCGACGGCCACTGAGCGCCCCGGCCTCTCCGCCAGGGTGCCGGTCAGCCGGCGCCAGGTCCGTCGCCGTCCGCGGGAACACCCCGCCCCCGACCGGCCGCCGGGGCGGCAGGGAGCCCGCACCGCGCCAGGCGTCGCCGCTCGGCGGTACCCGCCACGAGGACGCCCCGGCCGGGTACGACCGCCCTCCAGCCCGAGCGGGTCACCGCCTCGGACCCGTCCGCCTTGAAGGCGGCCATGCCCGTCAGTCCCGGAGGCGGTCATGCCCGTCAGCCCGGAAGGTGGCCATGTCCGTCAGTCCCGGGGGCGGTCATGTCCGTCAGTCCGGAAGGCGGCCACGTCCGTCAGGGTCATGCCCGTAACTCCGAAGGAGGTCATGCCCGTCAGCCCGGAAGGTGGCCATGTCCGTCAGTCCCGGGGGCGGTCATGTCCGTCAGTCCGGAAGGCGGCCACGTCCGTCAGGGTCGGCACCGCCCTGCCGGGCGCGCACGGCACGGCCGGCCGGCGCCCCGCCCGGCAGGCGCAGGCAGGCCCGCCGGGCGAGCGCGCGGACGTCCCCGATCCGCGGCACCAGGCCATCATCCACGCCTGCACCCCGGCGGGGACAGGGCCGTTCGGCCCTGCCCGAAGGGGTCCGGTCCGGGGACGCCCGCGTCGTGGTCCCGCGTCGTCCGCCCGCGCCGGGGCCCGCTACGGTGAACCTCGGCGGGGACGGGCGTACGCGGGGACGGGGCTGGAGGAACGGCGGTGGAAGGCTCCGAGGACGTGCGCGAGGGGCGGGCCGTGCGGCTGCCGCAGTTCCGGCTCGACGAGCTGCTGGACGAACTGCAGGCCCGTCTGGAAGCGGCCCGCGGCACCCAGAACAGGGTGCACAGCCTGCTGGAGGCGGTGCTCTCGGTCGGCCGCGAACTGGACCTGGAGCAGGTGCTGCGCGGCATCGTGGAGGCCGCGGCGGCCCTGGTCGACGCCGAGTACGCGGCGCTCGGCGTGATCGGCTCGGACGGCGAGCGGCTCTCGGCCTTCGTCACGGCCGGCGTCGACGCGGAGCGGATCGCCCGCATCGGCCGCTACCCGGACGGCCGCGGCATCCTCGGCGAACTCATCCGCCACCCGGCGCCGTTACGGCTGGCCAAGCTCTCCGAGCACGCGGCGTCGTACGGCTTCCCGCCCGGCCATCCGCCGATGAACAGCTTCCTCGGCGTGCCCATCCGGGTGCGCGACCAGGTCTTCGGCAACCTCTACCTGACCGAGAAGCGGGGCGGGCTGCAGTTCGACGAGGACGACGAGTCGGTGCTGTCCACGCTGGCCGTGGCGGCGGGCGTGGCGATCGACAACGCCCGCCTGTACGAGGAGTCCAGGCTGCGGGGGCGCTGGCTGGAGGCGAGCGCGGAGATCGGCAGGAGCCTGATGTCCGGCACGGGCCAGCACGAGGTGCTGGGGCTGATCGCCGAGCGGGCGCGGGACATCACCGGCGCGGCGCTCGCCACGGTGGCCACCCCCGTGCAGGACACCGGCACCCTCGCGGTGGAGCTGGCCATCGGCCGGGAGGCGGAGGCGCACCGCGGGCTGGTGCTGCCCGTCGAGGGGAGCCTCACCGGACAGGCCTTCGCCCGTGGCGCGCCGGTGAGCAGCCCGGACGTCTCCTGTGACGACCGGGTCACGGCCGGACCGCCGCGCTTCGCCGGCCTGGGCCCGGCAGTCGCCGTACCGATCGGCCGGCGGGAGCGCGTCCGGGGCGTGGTCCTGCTGGCGCGGCAGACGGGGGCGAGCGACTTCTCCGCGACCGAGACGGAACTGCTGAAGGGGTTCGCCACGCAGGCCGCCGTCGCCATGGAACTCGCGCAGCGGCGCCGGGACGCCGAGCAGATCGCCCTGCTGGAGGACCGCGACCGCATCGCCCGCGACCTGCACGACCTCGCCATCCAGCGGCTGTTCGCCACCGGCATGACGCTGCAGAGCGCGGGCCGGTTCATCGAGCACCCGCAGGCCGCGGAGCGGGTGCGGCGGGCCGTGGACGACCTCGACGAGACCATCAAGATCATCAGGTCGACCATCTTCGGGCTGCGCGCCCCGGACGGCGACCGGGCACCCGGGCTGCGGGCCCGCGCGGTGCGGGTGGCCGGCGAGGCCACGCCGGTGCTGGGCTTCGCGCCCGGCCTCCGGATGGAGGGCCTGCTCGACACCCATGTGCCGCGGGAGACCGCCGACCATGTCGTGGCCGTCCTGTCCGAGGCCCTCACCAACATCGCCCGGCACGCCCGCGCCCGCCGCGCCGCCGTGGTGCTGGAGACCGACGGGACAGAGGTGCGGCTCACCGTCACCGACGACGGTGTCGGTATCCCGCCCGAGGGCCGCCGCAGCGGACTGCGCAACCTGGCGGAACGGGCGCGCGGCCTCGGCGGCGGCCTGGAACTGGCCCGGCCCGACGACGGGGGCACCCGGCTGGTCTGGCACGCGCCGCTGCACGGGACGGCGGCTGCCGAGGACTAGGCGCCGTACGGCAGCGGGGTCGTCCCCCCGGTGAGGCGCCGTGAGCACGGGGCCGGCCGTCGACGGCCGCGGCTGCCGGTGATCCTGCCCCAGCGGTCTGTTCGTGCCCGGCGCCGGGGCGTGTCACGGTGGCATCGAGGGCCTGTGCCGCGGGCACGGCGGCCCGGCGAAAGGCGGTGAGCCCGATGACGGAACTGCCCCTGGTCGTGGGAGTGGACGGATCCGGGTCCAGTCTGACGGCGGTCGACTGGGCGGCGGACGAGGCGGCCCGCCGGGGCCTGCCGCTGCGGCTGGTGTACGCCTGTGTCTGGGAGCGCTACGAGGGCGCCGCACCGTCGGGCGGCCAGGAGCCCCTCTCGGAGCAGGCGCTGGCCGAGCAGATCGTCGCCTCGGCGGCGGCCCGGGCCCGGCAGCGGTCCCCGAAGGTGCCGACGGTCACCGATGTCGTCCCGCAGGAGGCGGTGGCCGCTCTGCTGGGCGAAGGCGACAAGGCGTTCGCCGTGGTGACCGGAGCGCGCGGCCGGGGCGTGGTGAAGGGGCTGCTGCCCGGCTCGGTCGGCCAGGCCGTGGCCGCCCGCGCCCGCTGCCCGGTCGTCGTCGTCCGCGGGGACCGGGCCGGTCTGGCCGGCACCCACCGGCGCGTCCTGCTCGGCGCCGGCGATCCGGACACCGCCGGCGACGCCGTGCGCTTCGCCGTCCAGGAGGCCGAGGCACGCGGCTGCGTCCTCGATGCCGTACGGGCCTGGCACCGCCCCGCACGTGAGAGCGCCGGCCGTCCGCTGCTCGGCAAGGACTCCGCGCACCGGCACGAGCGGGAGGCGGCCGGGCTGCTGGACACCCTGCTGGGGGAGGTGACCGGGGACCATCCGCGGGTCCGGGTGGAGCGCACGACGCTGGAGGGCCACGCCCGGAAGGTGCTGGTGGACCGCACGGCCGCCGCCGACCTGGTCGTCGTCGGCGTCCGCCCGCGGCACGGCCGTCCCGGACACCAGCTCGGCGGGGTGGCGCACGCCCTGCTGCACCACGCCCTGTGCCCCGTGGCGCTCGTGCCGCAGGGGTGACCGGTCGACGTGTGCGGCCGGTCGACGCGTACGGCCGGTGGATGCGGGCGGCCGGTGGACGCGTGCGCCCGGTCGATGCGTGCGGCTGGTCGTCGCGTGCGCCCGGTGGGTCCGGGCGCGGCCCCCGCGGCGGACCGACCGTCCGGGCGCGGCCCCCGCGGGCGGATCGTGATCAACGACCCGCCCGAGTATTAGAATGTTCAATCACAGGGGGAGGGGATGGGCGTGTCCGCACCGGAGGCGGCATTCGGGCCGTTGCTACGGCAGATGCGACTGGCGAAGTCGCTGACCATGGAGGCGCTGGCCGAAGCGTCCGGGGTCAGCGTGCGCGGCATCGGCGACCTGGAGCGCGGCCGGCGGGCCGCACCCCAGCGGCGGACGGTGGCCGCGCTCGCGGACGGACTCGGTCTCACCCACACCGAACGGGAACGGCTGCTCGCCGCCGCCCGCGCCGGACGCACCCCCATCTACAGTCCCGTCGGCGTCCGCTCCTTTCCGCGCGGCACCGACGACTTCGTCGGCCGCACCGCCGAGCTGAGCCGCCTGGAGGAACTCGCGCGACCGGGGAAGGGCGACGGCGCCGCCCCGCAGGCCCAGCCCGTCGTCGTCGCCGTCCACGGCGCGCCCGGCACCGGCAAGACCACCCTCGCGCTGCGCGCCGCCCGCCGGCTCGCCGACCGCTACCCGGACGGCCAGCTCCTGCTGGACCTCAGGGGGACCGACGACAGCCCGCCCGCACCGCCCGAGCTGATGGTCCGTGTGCTCAAGGCCGCCGGTGTGCCCGACCGGGACCTGGCGCAGGCGGGATCGCAGGCCCACCCCGCCCTGTACCGGCAGGTCCTCGCCGACCGCCGCTGCCTGCTGGTGCTGGACGACGCCCGCGACGAGACGCAGGTCCGCCCGCTGCTGCCGGGCGCCGGCGGGACGCTGGTCCTGGTCACCAGCCGCCGTATGCTCACCGGACTGGACGACGTGCACCGGCTGCCGCTCGGCCGGCTCGGCCCCGCAGAGTCGGCCGCCTTCCTGGCCTCCCTCGTCGGCGAGGACCGGGCCGCCGCCGAACCGGAGGCCCTGGAGGAGGTCGCCCGGCTCTGCGCCCACCTGCCGCTCGCCCTCAGGGTCGCGGGCAACTGGCTGGCCACCCGCACCGGCTGGAGCGTGCGCCGGCTCGCGGACCGGCTGGCGCGCGAGGAACGGCGCCTGGAGACGCTCTCCGCCGGCGACGTCCGGGTGGCGAGCGCCTTCGACCTCTCCTACCGGCAGCTGACGCCCCCGGCCGCCCGCATGTTCCGCCGCCTGTCCCTGGTCCCCGGCCCGGACGTGGGCGCCGCCTGCGCCGCCCGCCTCACCGGCCAGGACCTCTACGACACCGAGGACACCCTGGAGGAACTGGTCGAGGCCGGTCTGCTCGACACCGGCGACGACCGCTACCGGCTGCACGACCTGCTGTGCCTGTACGGCCGCGACCGCCTCCTCGCCGAGGAGGAGGCGGCGGACATCGAGCGGGCCCGCCGGTCGATGTACCGCTGGCTGCTGGAGACGGCCGTCGTGGCCGGCCGGTGGTACGAGCCCGGCCACGGCGCCCCGCCCCCCTCCTGGCAGGGCACGGTCGACCTCTCCGGCGCCGACAAGGCCCGCGACTGGCTCCAGGCCGAGGCCGCCAACTGGCTCGCGGCCCTGCACGCCGCCGCGGCGGACGGCGACCACGCCACCGTCGTCGAGGTGGCCGAGGCCCTGCACTGGTTCTCCGACCAGTGGATCTTCTGGGGCCACTGGACCGAGGTCTTCGGCACCGCCGCCCGCTCCGCCGAGGCCCTCGGCGACCCGGTCCTCGAAGCGACCCAGCTCAACTACTACGCCTGGGCCCTCATCCTGTGCGAGGGCAGGCCGCAGGACAGTTTCCGGTACTCCGCCCGCGCCCTCGCCGCGGCCCGGCGGGCCGGTGACACCGCGCAGCAGGCGTGGGCGCACCAGTACGCCTCGTGGGCCCACCGCCTGCTCGGCGCGCACGACCGGGCCGCCGGGCACACCGCCGAAGCCGTCGCGCTGTTCCGGTCCGCAGGGGACCTGCACGGCATGCTCCAGGCCCTGATCTCACGCGCCATGGAGCTGCGCAGAACCGGCCACCACGAGGAGTCGATCGAGGTCTACCGGCAGACCCTCGCCCGGCTGGACGAGGCCGGCGACCGCGTCGAACCGCACATCGCCGCCTTCACCCGGGCCAGCGTGC
Organism: Streptomyces sp. NRRL S-1022; assembly: GCF_000720135.1. Lineage (GTDB taxonomy): Bacteria > Actinomycetota > Actinomycetes > Streptomycetales > Streptomycetaceae > Streptomyces. Next base: position 83,831 of record NZ_JOIU01000032.1, read on the forward strand.
TGGCGGGCCTGGGAGCAGGCTACGGCGGCATGGGCCGCTGGGACGAAGCGGTGGAACACCTGCGCGCCTCGGTCGAGCTGTCCCGGACGGACGGCAACGTCGCCCTGGAGAGCCGCTACCTCCTCTCGCTCGGCGACGTCCTGCTCGGCGCCGGCCGCACCGCCGAGGCACGCGAGGTGTTCGCGCGGTGCGTCGCCCTCGGCCCCGACGCGGACGCGGAACGGGTCGCGCGGGCCCGCGCCCGGCTCGCCCGCCTGGACACCGGCTGACAGGCGCCCCGCCACGGCGTCAGTCGTGTGCCCGCCCGCCCGTGCCCTGCTCCAGGTGCAGGGCGCGCCACTCCCGCGGGGAGATCCCGTAGGTGGCGCGGAACGCCCGGCTGAAGTGGGCCGGATTGACGAACCCCCAGCGCCGGGCCACCGCCGAGACGGTCGGGGTCACCCGCCCGCGCCGGGCCAGTTCACGCCCGCACGCCTCCAGCCGCCGCTGCTGGACGAGACGGCTCACGGTGATGCCCTCGCCCTCGAAGAGCCGGTGCAGGTAGCGGACGGACATGTGGTGTGCCCGGGCGATGGACTCCGGTGACAGGGACGCCTCGCCGAGATGCCGGTCGATGTGGGCCCGGACACTCCGTACCAGGTGGTCGCGGCTGCCGTCCGGCTCCCGGTGGGCCTGGTCGGCGATCAGCGTGGCGAACAGGTCCACGACGTGGCCCGCCAGCCGCTGTGCGGCCTCCGGCGCGTGGGAGGGGGCCGAGGCGGCCAGCGTCGCGAGGAAGGGCCGCAGCACCGCGCCGAAGCCGCTGCCCGTACCGATGGCGGTACCGGTGACCAGCCTGATGTCGCTGTCGGAGACGCCCAGCGCATGGCGCGGGACCTGGAAGACATGGGTGGCGAACCGCTCCGGATAGCTGACGGAGAAGGGCCGTGCCGTGTCGTAGAGCACCAGGTCGCCGATGCCCAGCTCGGCCCGCCGGCCGTCCTGGACGAAGGTCGCCGTACCCGCCAGCTGGAGACCGACCGCCACCTCGTTCCCGGGTGACCGCCCGATCAGGGCCGGGGTGCGGGTGACCCGCTTGGCGTCGGCCTCCATGCGGGAGATCCGCAGACAGCCGAGCCGGTCGGTGACGATCCTGCCGCCGAACGGCCTGCCGGCCCGCGGGGTGACGGTGACCGGCACCAGCGCCCGGCCCAGCGCGTCGCTCCAGTAGGCGACCTTGTCCTGGTCCGGTACCGCGTCGGTCGACAGCACCACGCTCACCCTGCACTCCCTCGGCCTGCGGTCGGCGGGGCCCTCCTCGCGGTCCCGTCCGCACCAGCCAAGCAGCGGGGCCCGCTCCCGACCAGGAAGAAGACAGGCAGAAACAGCCGGGAGAAGTGCCGCCACGGCGCGGGGCGGACGCGCGCTTCCCGCCGCGGCAACCCCGGCGCGGCGCCGCACCGCGCACGGCTCGCCCCCTGTCCGCACCGAACGCCGGACGCCCTCCCCGCCGCTCCCCGAGCCCTCCGGGCCGCCGTCGTGGGCTCCCTCGGCGGACGCCCACCGCCGGACCGTCCCGGCGCCCGGACCACCGCTTCGGCCAGGGGGCCATGAACCTGATACGCCCGCCCACCGCGACCGGCGGCGACGCGGGCCGCTACGGCCGTCCGCCGCCCCCGCCCCCGGCAGGGGGACGGGCTGACCGGCTGACCGGCCCCGAACTGTGCACGCAGCGGCAAGTGTTCGCCCGGCGGCGCCGCCCACGGCCCGCGCGGCGCGCCCTAGGTGTATTGACCCGCAGTGTTGTTGACGCGGCTGATGGGCGGGTGTCCGCCGAGTGCGGTGTGGCAGCGGTGGTGGTTGTAGGTGTGGAGGAAGT